>JANQQU010000063.1 GCA_028284905.1 Calditrichia bacterium | reverse complement strand
GTAGTGAATTCGCTGTCAAAGATCAATACGCCCCATATTTAGAGCGTCCTTAAAAGTAACTATCAACTATGCCCTTGTCAAATACTTTTTTTATTTTTTAAATATGCTTTCGTATAAATTTACAACAGCATATCTCCAAGAGCGGCGCTAAATATATAGCAAGGGGTAGGCACTCACAACAAAAAAAAAACTTTTTTTCACAAGAATCTGTAAGTGCATAATTAATAACATTATACACATTTCACTTTTTACAAAAAACGGGCAAGAGAGGAAGGGAGAAGAGAAAACAAACTTGTTAATAACTTAGCAGAAATGCTTGAATAAAAGGATTGATAAATTATCGTTAAAATTTTTTATCAATTTATTTTTAAATTTGCGGGGAAACATCCGATTTAAATTCAATACCGGTCATTCGGTGGAGCCTCACTCGTCCGGTATCGATATATTCCTGCAGAGCATCTTTTACTTCATCTTTGGCGCTAAAATAGATAATCTGCCACCCACGTTCCGCAACATCGACCAACACTGCCAACTGCCGCTTCAATCGTTCCCGATCGGATTTTAAAAAGGGGTCATCCAGGATAAAGAATCCCTTTTCTTTCGGGAGCAGCTTTTCCCCTAAAGTTAGGCGCACTGAAAAATATAGTTGATCATACGCGCCACTGGAAAGCAGTTCGGGAGAGAGATACTTCCCATCCCTTCGCCCAACCTTTAAGCCGACAGTGTTATTATCGAACAAGACGTTTTCATATAAGCCATCGGTGATCTTGCGGTAAAAGCGGGAAATATTACTATCTTCGCCAAAGAGAACGCCGACCTTCTCCCGCTCGGAATCCTCAATTTCCTGAAATATATCCAGGGCGATTCGCACGTTCTTCTGCCGACGGGCAACAGACGCCTGAAACTCCTGCAACTTTTCCCGGAGCTTTTGCACTTCCTGAATAGTGCCACAGGTAAAATCCTCATTTACATCCTGTAATACTTTTCCGGCCTGTTTCTCCAGTTCGCCCATCTGCTCATGAAAAATCACCACTTGCTCACTAAGATGATTGATATCATCCTGCAGTATATTTTGCTCAGCGCGTTTTTGCGCCAGTAGCTTTTCATCGAATTTCACGGTTGCGGCCGATGACTGATAGCGCTCTAATTGGTCAATCTCATCCTGCCAGAAGGGGATGCATTCCTGAATTGTATTTCCCCGGGCCTTAAACAAGCTGCGTAAAACAGCAAATGCATCTTTGATTTTCTGATCATATTGCTTTTTTAATTTCAAACGAGTGTAGTAGTCTTCTAAAGTCGTTACATCAGCAGCAGTTTTTAAGCCTGCAATTACCTTATTCGCTTCAGTGATTTTCTGATCCAGGGCTACCAATCGATTATCCTTGAGCTCGTCGAGATTTTTTTGTAGGTAAGCGACCTGAGCGCCGCCAGAGGTGACGTTTTGCTTCTGCCGCTGCAGCGTTTCTTCGAAGCGTTCAACTTGTTCGAGAATGTCCTCAGTTTTTTTTCCGGTAAACCCCATTTTCTCTGCACGTTCGCGAATCTGTTTTCCCAGGCGACGCATTTCATTGCCGGGCTTCAGCTGGCTATAATAATAGAATAGAGAGAAAATGACCGCCATCATTGTTGCCCCAACAGCAATATCGTTCCAGTGTGGATACGCCGGGCGAAAAGCCATACCGGAAAAGGCAGCAGCAGCGACGGCAAAAGAAAGGATAAGCGCTACGGTTATCAGCGTTTTCTGGATTGAATTGGCCGCCAGCAATTCATTTAACGCCTGCCATTTATTTAACAACGGACTGAGGAAAGTATCTACATCTTTATTCTTTGCATCACTACCGCTAAAGCGATGACGGAAATTCTGCAAATTATTTTCGGCCTCAGTCAAATCTTTTTCGGCGGCAGTCGCCTGCTGCTCCAGCGATTTCTTTTCCTCGGACTTTTCAACAATCAAGGCGGCGGTATTGCGCCACTCATTGTATCCTTCATCGGTATACACTTTGAGCGGTTTAATTTTTTGCAGGCTCTTCGTTAACTCGCTCAGGTGGGTATGTCCCGCTTCAAACTTTTCCCGGAGGCGAGCGCCTTGTAATGCGTTGCATTCGGCCTCCAATCCCTGATATTGTTTCTGCAAACGGGCCAGCATCGTTTCCGCATCATCGTATTTTTTAGTTTCGGCTTTCTCCAGCAGCGAATCACATTGCTTGATTAAAGCGCTTGCTTCTTCCAGGCGATTCTTCAAGTAATGGCTGTCACGAGTATTTATAACGTCGAGCTTTTCAGTGAAATAGCCGAGCTGACGTAAGCGGGATTTTATCTTGGTAATCTGGCGGGTTCGCAGTCCGGTCAGTCGTTCGGTGATATCGCCATAGAAATCCGTTTCCCGGGCAATCGAAAGATCGCTGTTTCGAATGATAAAGAGATTTCGGTATTCTTTCACCGAAACACCGAGGATGTCGGTAACCAGTCCCTGTTCCGGCACTTTAATCTCTTCACCATTCTGTTTTTCCAGAATAAGGTATCCATCAGGGCTTTCAGCAACCCGGTCGATGCCCGGAAACAGTTTGCGCTCGCTCCCAATGAGCATCCGGATAATTGCTTCCTGAGTGAGGGTCTTCCCATCTTCGTTTTCCCCCCAGAAGAGATTGAAATTCCCTAACGAAATTAAACCGGTTTCAATTAGCGGCCCGTATTTGTTGATGGCAAAAGAAGTTATTTTCATATCATCTCTCCATCATTCCCTGCAAGGCAATTTCCAGAATTTCCCGGCGTTCGGCTGCCGGAAACCCTTTTTTATCCAGGCAGGCAGCGAAGGATTTAAAGAGATCATCTTCAACAATTTCCCGAATATCTCGAAATTCCAGTGCGGTTATCTCTACCCGTTCATCCGCCAGCTTCATGATTTTCTCATGCAACATTGTTTCGGTCATCTGCAGGGCAGCGCCATTGTAATAGCCGGCAACCTCCAGCAATAAGGTCGCCCGCGGCGGGATTTTCTCAATTCGTTCCTTTAAGGGCAAGAGCGGATTCAATGACTGAAATGGATCCAGATGTATCAGAAACTTCTCATAATAAGCGCTGTCCAGGGGATACTTTTCCGGCATTCCCTCCAGCTGAAACAGGTTCAGATGGCGGATACCCAATTCCTTCCGGGTGATCGAAACCGGTGATCCCGGGTATACAAAATAGCGCCCCGGCGCAAATTCGTGACTGTCATAATTGGAGTGCAGATGCCCGGCAAGCACATGTTGCCAGGGCAGGCTGGTGAAATAGCTCAACTTTACCGGCAGGTAGCGTTGCCGTCCCTCCTCACCATAAATACCCCAACCGCCGGTTTTATCCAGCAATTCGCCGTGAAAGAGGAGGATATTCGGCATATCTGTGTTCACCTTGTCCGCCGCCTGATGAAGTTTCGCCAGGGCGGCCTCCTCATCCAGATAAGTAAAGGGAAATCCCCAGAAAGCGACACCATCAATTATCAGTGGTTGCAGCAAATCCCGCAGTACCGTTACCTTTTCCCCTAAAAAAGCGCCATCGGGATAGGCCTCGATGTCGTGATTGCCGGGAATAATCAGGATTGGATAGTTGGCAGCGGTAAAAACTTCCCGGATTTTCGGGCGAAGCTTCTGGCCAATTTCGCTGTTATCGAATAAATCTCCGCAAATCGTAAGCACATCGACCTGCTCCCGATTACCGATATTAACGATTTCTCCCAGCGCTTCCCAGCGAGCGTCATTTATTTCCCGGATATGAACATCCGCGGTATGCAAAATTTTCATCGATTTCCCTTATGCGGTTAATAAAAGAATACACTAAATATCGGTTTTTATCAAGCCCTAAAATGCATAAAAATAACACTTTTCTAAAATCCACCCTTTCTCTACAAACAAAAAGATTTCTTCCCAAATCCATATTCAATGGCTATTTTTAGCTGCTTCAATAGCGCGAAAAATATTTTCATCTTTTTGGCAACTGATCGCCTTTTAAAGATGTCTATTTGAATAAGCTGATATATTTGCGGGTATTATATGAAAGGGCAACCTTTAACAGCGGCACCGCCAGCGCAGATCAACGATTTTCAAACTGCAGATCCGCGAGGTTTTTATCCCCCCGACAGCATCACCTGGCGGGTAAACCGGGAAACGTTTCTTTTGCTGGGCGGACTGCGGGCGTTAACAATGCAGGTAGCGCATCCAAAAGTTGCACAGGGCGTTTACGATCACAGTAATTTTCGCAATGAGCCCCTGAAACGCCTGTTGCGCACATTAAAGACGATGCTCACAATCGGCTATGGCAGCCGGAAAGCAGCATTGGCTGCAGCGGAGCAAATTCGCCGGGTGCATCGCAGCATCGAAGGTAGATTGCCGGAAACGGTGGGAAATTTTCCAGCACAAGCGAAATATCAGGCGAACGATCCGGCATTGATGATTTGGGTCTATGCCACTCTGGTTGATTCGTCGCTATACATGTATGAATGCATGGTTGAACCGTTAAGCAACGAGGAGAAAGCGACCTATTACGAGGAGAGCAAGCTTTGGGTAACGCTTTTAGGCGTACCGGCGGCTATCTTGCCGGTAGATTATCAGGCATTTCAACAGTATGTAGATATAACATTAAATAGCGGCGATATTGCGATCGGGAAAAGCGGCGAAGATGTTCTTGAGCATGTTTATTTTCCCCGGTTCCCATTTCTGCCGCGTTGGTTATACTATCCGGTACAGATATTTACCTGTGCACTTTTACCAGCTGCACTGCGTAATAAAACCGGATATCCCTGGAATGGCCGCCGGAAGGCATGGGTAGATCGCACCGTTAGATTTTTAAAATTCATTCGTCCGTATCTGCCAGGTTTTCTCCGTCTGATGCCCCAGGCACGCAGGGCCGAAAAACGCTGGTATTCAGATAATTTTTAATTATAGTTATTCACATTAAAAAATCTTAAGATTGTGCACAAATATATAGATGTAGGCAATTTGGTGTTTAACCTCGACAAACGACAGTAAAGTGTCACGAAGAATTAATTTTTACTTAAACTTATAGAACGCCCTTCCGTATTAGGGGCATAGACTTTTTATTAACGATAGAGAAAAACATTATTCCGAAAAAGTTACCACCCGGAGGAGACAGATTCATGACTAAACATTTCATTACAGCTGTATTGCTGACATTGATGGTAATGCTCAGTGCTTGTAGTTCCGATGATGCGAAAGCAGATAGCGATACATCACAAACCGACAGCACCGCCGTTGCTGAAAATGATTCCGACAAAAAAGATGAGAAAAAAGGTAATTGGGGCGAAAATGGTGAAAACGATGGCCCCAGCGCAATTCCCGTAGAAACCACCCGCCTGACCAAGGGTTCCATTTCCAGCTTCCTGTTGTACAGTGCAACGCTGGAAACCGAACAAACCGTTAACGTGTTTTCCCGCATCGGCGGATTGGTCGAAGGTATATATGTGGAAGAAAGTGACCGGGTTCGCAAGGGCGACCGCCTGATGCAAATCGAAAAAGATGAGTACGAACTGATCGAACAGAATGCCCGCCTGGAATACGAGAAAAAGCTCGCCGACTACAATCGTTTGAAAGCATTACAAGCCGAAGAGTTATTAAGCGAAGAAGAAATGCTTAATTCGGAAATCAGCATGAAGCAGGCGCAGATTTCCTGGGAGCAGGCGAAACTGAATCTCCAGCACACCACTGTTAAAGCACCAATATCCGGCGTTATCGGCGACCGGATGGTGGACCTGGGCGATCGTATTACCACCACAACCAATCTCTTTACGGTGGCAAACATGGATGACAAAATCGTCCGTGCGTATGTACCGCAAAGTGAATTTACCAATTGTTATAAAAATCAGCCGGCAAATATCCGTTCTGATATTGTTCCGGATGTTGAATTTAAAGGATATGTGAAGCGCATCAGCCCGATCATTGATCCGCAAAGCGGTACCTTCAAGGTGACCATCGGCGTGCGTGATCCGAAGAACCATCTGCGCCCCGGTATGTTTGTTAATGCGGAACTGATTGTCGATACGCATGATGACGCTTTGCTACTGCCGAAGGCCGCGCTGATTTATGAAAACGAACGTACATATTTCTTTCTTGTCGATGCAGACAGTTCCCTTAAAATCGAGTTGCAAAAAGGCTTCGAAGATGCTGAGAAAGTCGAAGTTCTCAACGACCTGACCGCAGGTTCGCAGGTGGTTGTTCTCGGCCAAAACGGACTGAAGCAGGGTAGCAAGGTGAAGGTGATCGAAGAAAAGACCTACACCTGGCAGCGAAAAGAGAAGCAGGATATTTCCGCTGCACTATCCCAAAAATAATTGCTGATTTTACAGATGATGTTCTGTTGAAAATTTGCTGAAGTCTGAGAAACTGTTAATCACAAGGAAAAATTATATATGAACGAGAAAGCGCAAACGCCGGAACACAATTTTTTCCGGTTTACGACGACCCGTCCGGTTGCGATTACGATGATTGTTCTAGGCATTTTGGTGTTCGGATGGCTTTCTTACAATCAGCTTTCCCTCGATTTAATGCCCGACATTACATATCCGTCCCTTACTGTGCGGACGGAATACCCCGGCGCTGCACCGGAAGAAGTTGAAAGCGCCATTTCCCGCCCGGTGGAAGAAGCCCTGGGTGTGGTAGCAGATCTGGTATCCATTAGCTCTATTTCGAAAGCAGGTCAATCCGATGTCATCCTGGAATATAATTGGGATGCGGATATGAATGAAGCGATCTCGGAAGTTCGGGAAAAGCTCGACCTGGTATTTCTGCCGTTGGATGCCGAGAAGCCGCTAATCCTGAAATATGATCCATCACTCGATCCGATTATTCGCTTTGGCCTTACCGGCGGCGGCGATCTTTTTTACACCCGCTATGTCGCGGAAGAAGAGATCAAACGTGCGCTGGAAACGGTAGAAGGCGTTGCTGCTGTTAAAGTAAAGGGTGGCTACGAAGAAGAGATTCGGGTGGAGCTGAACGAGAAGAAGATCAGCCTGATGGGCATGGACATTCAGCAAATCCGCCAGCGCCTGGGGCAGGAGAATGTCAACCTGGCCGGCGGTGAACTGAAAGAAGGCCAGACGGAATACATCGTCCGTACTCTGAACGAGTTCCGGAATATCGATGAAATTGCCGACATCCGCCTCGGCATGCAAAATCGCCGGGAAATTCGCCTTAGCGATATCGGCCGGGTATTTCGCACCAACAAGGAACGACAGCTGATCACCAGCCTGGATAACAAGGAAAGTGTGGAGCTGGAAGTCTACAAAGAAGGCGATGCAAACATTGTAGAAGTCGCCAAAAACGTTCGGGAAAAAGTGATGGGCTCTCTGGCCCAGCAGGCTTATGTTCAGCAAATGGCTGAAAAAGCCCAAAAAGAAAGAGAAGCGCGAAAGGCAGCTGCGGAAAATAAGGATGAAACTGCGGATGCTTCTGAAGACGAAGAGAAAGAAGAGAAAAAAGAGCTCAGCGATTTTGAGAAAGCTCAGAAATTCCAGGAAGAAATGCTGCGTCGGGTGATGACCAATTTCATCGCGAATAAACTTCCCGACGGCATGGAAATCACCCTCCTCACCGATCAATCCCGCTTTATTGTCAACTCTATTGATGAAGTTAAGAACACAGCCATCATGGGTGGTATTTTAGCGGTGATCGTCCTCTTTCTCTTTTTGAGCGACCTTTCTATTACCGCCATTGTTGGTATCGCGATTCCGATTTCGATTATTGCCACTTTTACTCCAATGAAGCTTTTTGACGTCTCCCTGAACATTATGTCCCTCGGTGGACTGGCGTTGGGAATTGGGATGTTGGTGGATAACTCCATTGTAGTTATCGAAAGTATCTTTCGCTGCCGGGAAGAAGGGGACGATTTTGTCACCTCGGTTATTCGCGGCACCGGGGAAGTCGGGAGTGCGGTCGCCGCATCGACCCTGACGACAATCGCGGTATTTTTCCCGATGGTATTCGTGCAGGGAATTGCCGGGCAAATTTTTGGCGACCTCGCTTTAACCGTGGTCTTTTCGTTGCTGGCTTCTTTGGGGGTCGCGCTGTTCCTTATTCCCATGCTGGCATCGCGGCATTTTGATGTTCCCTCACTGACCCAAAATATCAAGAAGGATAGTCCGCTGGATTATTTCTTCGATTTTAAGAGCATTAAAGACCTCATCGCCCGTTTCAAAAGATTTGGTGTCCGCTGGAAGGAAACAACCGGCCGCAGTAAAATTTTGCTCGCCCTGGGAACACCATTCTGGTTCCTCTATACCGTGCTTGTCTTGATTGTCTTTATTATGCTGGAAATTATCGGTAAGGGTGTTACCATTTTTATGATGATGATCGGCGGCCTCATCTGGCTGACGAAAACGTTCCTCTGGGAGAAATTCCTGGGACGCATCGCCCGTTTTATCGTGAATGTTTTTAACACGGTCTTTGATAAAGTTACCGGCGTTTATCCCTCGATTATCCGTTGGGCGCTGGATAACAAAATCGGTGTTCTCGCGCTCAGCGTTTTACCGTTTATCTTCTGCGTAATGATTCTGCTGCCGCAACTTGGTAGCGAATTGATTCCGGAAGTGCATCAAAGTGAATTTAATGTCGAACTAACCCTGCCAATCGGTACTCCGGTAGAATCTACCACGGACATCATTCAACCGATCGAAGAGGAACTGCTTGCCTTCCCGGAAGTAAAACTGATATCGACCGTTGCCGGCGTGGATTTGACCAAGGTAAGTGACACTGAATCCGGTGAACACACTGCCCGGGTTACCGTCGTGATGGAAACCTCGGATGATCCTATTGCTACGGAAGTTCGCTTGTTAAACGAGGTGCGCGCCAAGCTGCAGGAATTTAGCGGCATCTCTTATAAAATTTCCAAACCGGTGTTGTTCAGTTTTAAAACCCCGATTGAAGTAGAAATTAAAGGTTACAGCCTGGGAGAACTCGCTAAAGTTAGCCGCGACGCGGTCGAGTCCCTTTCCCGGGTACCTGGCCTGACTGACGTAAAATCGAATCTGCAGCGCGGGCATCCGGAAGTGCAAATCGTTTATGATCGGGTGCGCCTGAATCAGTATGGTTTGAACATCATGAACGTGGCGAACATCGTGCGGAATAAAGTGCGCGGTGATGTGGCCACACAATTCAAAAAAGAAGATCGCCGCATCGATATTCTTGTGCGGGTTCGCGACGAAGATAAATCTACGATCGATCGCCTGAAGCGCTTAAACATCAGCCCGACATCGCAGGTGCCGATTTTACTGGAGAGTGTTGCCGATATTCAGATCAATGAGGGACCGAGTGAAATTCGCCGGATCGACCAGGAGCGCTCAGCGCTTATCCTCGCCAATATTTCCGGCCGCAGTCTTTCCGGCGTCAGTGGCGACGTTTATCAGGCAATGCAGGCAGTCTCCATGCCCAGTGATTTCACTTTCGAAATTACCGGTCAGAATAAAGAGATGGAAGTTTCTCTGAACAGCCTGCAGCTAGCATTACTGTTGGCGATCTTTATGGTTTACATCGTGATGGCTTCACAGTTTGAGTCATTTGTATATCCGCTGGTAATTCTCTTTACAGTACCATTCGCGCTGATTGGTGTTGTATTAGTGCTTTGGGTGGGAGGGATACCGATGAACATCATGGTATTTTTAGGATTAATAATGCTGGCGGGGATTGTCGTCAACAACGCGATTGTTCTGGTGGATTATATTAATCAACTCCGCCGCAGAGGATTGGACTTAAAAGATGCCATCGAACAGGCCGGTAAAGCGCGTCTGCGCCCGATTCTGATGACCACACTTACCACCGTACTCGGTTTATTACCGATGGCGCTCGGTCTGGGGGAAGGTGCGGAAATTCGCACACCGATGGCAATCACCGTTATTGCCGGATTGATTAGTGCGACGATTCTTACGCTGGTGGTTATTCCGACGGTGTATGCATTGTTTACCCGGGCGGAAGAAAGTCCGGAAGCTGCTTAGGAATATTCAATTTTTGGAACAGAAAGTATGTAGCAGTCATTGCGAGGCGTATTTTGCCGAAGCAATCTAAACATTAGTTTTTACATAAGGATCGCTTCGTCGTTGTACTCCTCGCGATGACAGACAGAACTGAATTCAGCGTGTTTTTTAACGCTACATGCAACTTTAATCTTTAACTGGAAGACGCTATGGAAAGACCATCGTTTCTACCCAATTTATCTGTCACCCGACCGATAACGATTCTCGTTAGCCTGATGGCCATTTTGGTTGTCGGCGGCCTGGCTTATGTTCAAATTCCCCTGGAACTGGTACCGGAAGGATTTACCCGGCCGTTTCTCGGCGTTTGGGTGCCTTACCAGAATGCTAACCCGAGGGAAGTAGAAGAACAAATTGCTCGTCCGGTGGAAGAGCAGGTACGCACTATCAGCGGCGTTACCAGCGTTCAATCCTATAGCCAGAATAGCGGATGCTGGATATGGCTCGAATTCTCCGGGAAAACCGATATGGAGGTTGCCTATGATCAGCTACGGGACCGCATGGAACGGGCCCGGGCGATGCTGCCCGATGATATCGACCGCTACTTCCTGCGAAAATTCGGGAAAAGTAATGTGCCAATCGGTTTTCTTTCCATCGCTTTCCCGGATGATATCGAGGATCCTTACCACATCGTCGATTATGTCGTGAAACGGCCGCTGGAACGCCTCGATGGGGTTGCGACAGTTGAAATCTGGGGCGCCCAGGAGAAGAGCATCCAGATCATGATCGATCAGGATAAGGTAAAGGCGCATGGGGTTGACATGTATGCCGTCATCCAGGAAATGGAGCAGGAGAATTTCGCCATATCTTCCGGCTGGGTTTATGAAGGCGATAAAAAATTTATCGTCCGTTCACTGGCCAGGTTTGAGAACCTGGATGATATCCGCAACCTGCCAATCAACCAATTCGGACTGACCGTTGGTGACATTGCCGACGTCAAATACGATATTCAGAAGCAAAACTGGACGCAACGCATCAATGGTGGAAAAGGCGCACTTATCGAGATTTCGAAAGAGTCGATTGCCAACTCCGTGGAACTCAGTCAGCAATTAAAAGAAATCATCAATACCCAAATTTCCAAACATCCGGCATTGGCCAACGCCGATGTGGAGATCCTTTTTGTCGAAGGCGATATCATCCTCGGCTCAATCGACACCCTGAAAGATACTGCCTTCTGGGGTGGCATATTCGCAATTTTCATACTCCTCTTTTTCTTGCGCAATATTCGTATGACCATGATCATGATGTTTGCGATTCCCCTCTCTATTCTCATCTCCCTGATCCTGGTCTATTTCATTGGCTGGTCATTAAATTCCGTCGTTATGATGGGCATTATGATCAGTATCGGTATGGTAGTGGATAATGGCATAGTGGTGCTGGAAAATATCTATCACAAACGCAGTGAAGGTGTGGGGTTGAAAAAAGCCTCTATCCGCGGCGCCAGCGAAGTAAACCTGGCGATCATTATGGCGACCTTAACAACCGTGGCGGTATTCTTACCCTTCCTGTTTATGAATGACGGCGGCTCCGGTTTTAACTACTATATGCAGCGGATCGGACTACCGGTAGTTTTCGCCCTCCTTGGATCGCTTTTTGTCGCGCTGGTCTTGATCCCCCTGGCGACATCCCGCCTGGGCGGCGATAAGTTTAACGAAGAGAACAAACTGATTTCTTATACCAAAAAGCATTACAATCGCATGCTGGAAGGTGTTCTTAATCGCCGGGTAGAAGCTTTTATCGGGATGATGTTGATAATGGTACTCACAGTAACCGCTTGTAACAACGTCAAGAAGGCCGATGACCAGGATGGCAATATCGGTGATATTACCCTGATGTTTGATCTGCCATCGAACTTCACCAAAACTGAAGCAACGGAATACTTTAAGAGCGTGGAAGATACGGTTGTCGCGAACAGCGACCGCTACCGCCTTCGTGCTTATGACACCGGTTTCCGGCAAAACTTTGGGCGCATCCGCATCTATCTGGAAAAAACCGAGAACAAGCAGTGGTATGATGTAATTTACAACGGTATTACCACTGCCCTCAATCTCAACGACAATATTGAAATGAGCCGCGATGAAATTCTCGCAGATCTGAAGGAACGCGTGCCAAAGAAACCCGGCGTAGAAGTACGCACTTCCTGGATGGGTAATTCCAGCGGACAGGAAGGTACTGTCTCCATATATCTTTACGGCGATGATACCGGACGCCTGGAAGTGCTCGCAGAAGAAGTAAAACGTCGTATGCGCCAGATGGACGGCGTTATCAGCGTAGAAACCGACGATGAAACCGGCAACGATGAAATCAAGGTAACGATTGACCGGGAAGTTGCCTCCCGCAATGGCATTCGCCCCAATGAAGTTGCCAATGCACTGATGTATGCTGTGCGTGGATTAAACCTTCCTCGTTTCCAGGCGGAAGACAAAGAAATTGAAATGCGCGTTCAGCTAAAAGAAGAAGACCGGGAAAACCTGGTTCAGCTGAAAAATATGACTTTTCCGAATCAACAGGGCCAGGCGATTCCGCTCTCGGCAATTGCCAGCTTTAGCGTGGAAAAAGGCTTTGGACAGATTGCTCGTCAAGATGGCAAAACTTTCCTGGAAGTGAAGGCTTTTACCTCAAACGATGATTTGGAAAAAACATCCAGCCAAATCGATGCACTGATGGCGGACTTCCCGATGCCCTATGGCTACAGCTGGTCGAAAGGTCGCCGTTTCCGGGATTTCTCCGATCAGCAGGCTGCATTTTTCCAGGCCATTTTCCTGGCGCTGGTCTTTGTCTACCTGATTATGGCAATTCTCTTCGAATCGTTTTTACTGCCACTATCGATCATGTTCACCATTCCACTGTCCTTTTTCGGAGCGTTTCTCACGCTGCTAATCACGGGGACACCACAAGATATCATGGCGGGGATAGGCATGGTCATCCTTGTGGGGGTTGTGGTCAATAACGGTATTGTTCTGGTAGATATGATTAACCGTCGACGGAAAGAAGGATTTAGCCGGTATGACGCAATTCTCGATGCCGGCAAAAACCGTTTCCGCCCGATTATGATGACCAGCTTTACCACCATCAGCGGACTTATTCCGATGGCACTGGGATCGGGAGATTTAATCGGTATTCCCTATGCGCCGATGGGCCGGGCAATTATCGGTGGCATGCTCGCCAGTACCGTGCTGACCCTGCTGGTAGTACCGGTATTCTATACCATTTTCGATGATTTCGCGATGTTCCTGCGCCGCATGCTCAGCTGGCTGCCAAGCAAATCTGCACCGACAGCTGGTAAGGTTTCTCCCGCTGCCGGCGAATAAAACTTTCGCACAGATTTAGATTCTCTACTTACCCGAAGCCGGATAAAAACATTTATCCGGCTTCGCTATTTTCCAGATTATCATCCCTGTGCCGATTCACACAAAAATGTTGTAAATTGTACCTATCTTCTCTAACTTATTGGTTTCTTATGCCGGTTAGCGGAGGTAAAGTACTCAAGCAACAGTCCGGCAATAATATTCGAAAAGACAGTTTCATATTGCTGCGTTCCGGCTCAAAGTGTGGATCATATACAGATATTACTTCTGGCAATATTTCGATCCGGGACGAGCGTTCGACATCAAGCAGAAGGTAGATTTTCATGAAAACATCCAGACAGATACGGCAGGAATTCATCGACTTTTTCAAGCAGAAAGCACATACATTTGTTCCCAGCTCTTCCGTGGTTCCGCACGACGATCCGACCTTGTTATTCACCAATGCCGGCATGAACCAGTTTAAGGACGTGTTCCTCGGTAAGGGTGAACGGCCTTATAATCGCGCGGCAAACTCGCAAAAATGTATCCGAGTCAGCGGAAAGCATAACGACCTGGAAGAGGTCGGGCACGATAATTATCATCATACCTATTTTGAAATGCTCGGCAACTGGTCTTTTGGCGATTATTTCAAGGAAGACGCTATACGCTGGGCCTGGGAATTATTGACGGAAGTTTGGGGCATCCCGAAGGAACGCCTCTACGCCACGGTATTTGGTGGAGATGAAGGCGATGGCCTTGAGGCCGATACGGAAGCGGAAAGTCTCTGGGCGAAAGTTACGGACATCGACCCCAGTCATATTATTCGCTGTGATAAAAAGGATAATTTCTGGGAAATGGGCGATACCGGTCCCTGCGGCCCCTGTTCGGAGATTCATATTGATATGACTCCGGATATGAGCGGCGCGAAGCTGGTGAACGCCGATAGCCCGGAAGTGATTGAGATCTGGAACCTGGTATTTATTCAGTACAATCGTAATCAGGACAGTTCACTGACGCCGCTGCCGGATCAGCATGTCGATACCGGTATGGGATTTGAGCGCATTGTGCGGGTGCTGCAAGGCGTTCACTCCAACTATGACACCGATGTTTTCACCCCGATTCTTGATGCCATTGGCGAGATTGTTAATATTCCTTTCGAGGAAGCCAGCGACGAACAGAAAATCGCTTTTCAGGTGATTGCCGATCATGTGCGCATGCTAACCTTTTCCATCACCGATGGGGCCTTGCCCTCAAACGATGGCCGGGGATATGTCTTACGAAGAATCCTGCGCCGCGCCGCCCGCTACGGCCGGAAGCTGGAAATGCATGATCCGTTTATCTACAAAATCGTTCCGACCCTGTTAAATCTTTACTGGAATGCCTTCCCGGAATTGCTGGAGAAAGCATCCTATGTAATGAAGGTAATCAAGTCTGAAGAAGAAAGTTTTAACACCACCCTGGACCGCGGCATCGCTATGTTCGGAGAGATGGCCGAAGATTATCGCAAAAAGGGGGTGGAAATGATTCCTGGTGAAGAAGCATTCAAGCTTTACGATACCTATGGTTTCCCTTTTGACCTTACCCGGATGATGGCCCAGGAAGTCGGTCTCGATATCGACGAGAGCGGGTTTGATACAGAGATGGCCAAGCAGCGGGATCGCGCCCGTAAAGCCGGCAAATTTGTCATGGAAACGTCATCTGAAGGTGACTGGACAGTACTGACCACAGTCGAAGCGCCGACCTTTGTCGGTTACGACCAGGTTTCCATGCAAACTGAGATTCACAAATATGCGCAGCGCGATGAGAAATACCATGTCGTGCTGAAGGAAACGCCCTTTTATGCAGAGTCCGGTGGGCAGGTTGGCGATCGCGGTACGATCAGCGGAGATGGATTTACGCTCACTGTAGAAGATACCCAGAAAGAGGACGGCGTCAATGTCGCAATTTGCAGCTTAAGTGAGGGGAAGGGAATAACTTCCGCAGCTGTAGAGGCAAATATCGATATGGATTTTCGGGCACCAACCACCTACAATCATACCGCGACGCACTTGCTCCATGCTGCCTTGCGTAATACGCTCGGCGATCATGTTGCGCAGAAGGGATCGCTGGTGGCACCGAATCATTTACGTTTCGATTTTAGCCATTTTCAGAAAGTGGAAAAATCCCAATTGGAAACGATTGAGCAAATCGTCAATCAGCAAATTCAGCAGGATTTTCCGGTCAGCTACGATTATACCGATTTTGACAGCGCGAAGGAAAAAGGCGCTATGGCACTGTTCGGCGAAAAATACGGCGATGTGGTTCGCGTCGTTTCCATTGCGCACGATGGTGACGCGCCGATCAGCGTGGAACTTTGCGGTGGCTGCCATGTGCGCCATACCGGGGAAATTGGCCCTTTTGTGATCACCCAGGAAAGCAGCATCGCCAGCGGTGTTCGCCGAATCGAAGCGCTAACGGGTCCGGAAGCCGTGGCATTTATGCAGAAATCCCGTGATGTTGTAAAGGAGCTGGACCAACTGTTAAATGTACCGACCAACGAACTCTCCCATCGCGTTCGGGATATGATGGATCACGTCAAGTCCCTGGAGAAGCAACTACAACAGGTGCAGGCAAAAGCTGTGCTGGAACGCAGTGACGAATTTATCTCTGCCGCTGAAAAGCAAGGTGATGTTTCATTGGTACTGGCAGAATTTGAAAACATGGAAGTCGATCTCTTGAAGCAGCTGGGCGACGTTATCCGCCAAAAGTCCGCAGCGACGGTTGGCTTTTTCGTCAATCGCCTTGACGATGGCCGGGTGAACCTGATCTGCGCTGTTACCGACGACTTGATTTCCGAGAAAAAGCTAAAAGCCGGTGACCTGGTCCGCGATGCCGCGAAGATTGCCGGTGGCGGTGGTGGCGGCCGACCGCAAATGGCGACTGCCGGTGCCAAGAGTGCCGAGAAGCTGCCTGCGGTTTTCGACTTTGTGCGGGAAAAGCTAGCCGCGCTTTAATCCTTTATTTCTCTATTTTTCCTCAAAACACCTCGTTCCCAAACTCCAGTTTGGGAACGCTCGTTTATGCGAAACTCTGTTTCGCGTTTTTTCCCTGGCTTCCGAAACAGAGTTTCGGGTATAGGCGCGTCCCCAAACTGGAGTTTGGGGACGAGGATGGGGATTGCAGGAGTTTGGGAACGAGGAGATGTGTAAGTTTTACAACGAGTTAGTTTGCTTCTACTATCTCCTTTAGTTTGGCTATATTTTCCTCGTATTGCTTTTGAGCCACCGGCGTAAACATTGGTTCGACCAGGCTCATAAAAAAGCCCTTGAACTGCGAATGGGCAGTGAAGTGCACAGTGGTACTGCCATTTGCTTCCGTTAGCTGGTATTGCCCCTTCTGGTCAAACATCTCATTGGTCATATTAAATGCCAGCAAACGATTCATTTCCAGGCCGGTCAGTTCCATTTCCATATCGAAACGCTCTCCGTCGGCATTGATAATCTCTTTTGTTCGGGCACCGACTCGCAGGCTATCCCCATTCAGGGGCACACTATCTACATAGCCGCGAATCCAGCCCCGAAGTTTTTCCGGCTTTACCAGCCAGGGAAATACTTCTTCCGCCGGACGGTCGATCGTTACCGTCACTTCATTAAAAGCTTTGCCACTGGCACCGCCGCTCATTATAAACAGCGCAACAAAAGCCAATACAAATAATCCGAGAATACCAATACCGATTCTTTTTAACCACTGCATAGTTTGTTCCTTCATTTGTTCTAATTTTAAAATTTGGTAAAAATAAGTAGTTGATAAATAGATCGCGGCGCTCTGCTCATGCAAATGGGCAAAGAAGCTGCCGTTCGATCATTTCTTACTTATCTTTGTCCTCCGAATTAGTTTTTATTCAGGTCTTATTTTACCGGGTAAACAATTTCCGTTTTCCATTCCTTCGGGTCTGGTACCTGTCCGGGGTCGGTCCAGTAGATTTCCCAGGGCGCGCCGGCAACCGTTTTACCGTTTTCCGCCAAATACTTTGCAATGGCAGCATGCGCTTCCCCGAGCCCCGCATAATCGCCCCAGTGGATTGTAGTCACCGCATCGCCCGCCGGTAACATTTCCGTGTTTAACGCTTCACCGTTGTGCAGAGAGCGATTCACCGGTATCCCGCCTTCCAGTTCAATGCGATCTTCTCCGATATGATGATAGCGGGTAAAGGGTGGACCAACCATTTCCAGTTCACTTTTTTCCAAATATCCCCAAACTTTTGGCAAAATTTCCGCCAGGGTGCTGCTAACTTCAGCGGGCGTTGTGCTTGCCTTGATCGTAAGGACTGGCTGTGGGTTGAGGGTCTTCTCTGTGAATTCATATTGCATGAGATACTCCTTCCATTTGATAATTACGCTTGTTTTCTGGAAACGTAGTTTGTTCTGGAAGGATTAACATCAACCCTAGGGTGGATTTTTAGCGGAATTTCATTAATCAGGAAGCATTGGGAGATTGTCCCACGAAGACAATATTAAAGATGAACATATGTCGCCCCTAAAGGGCTCACTGAAGGATTGTGGCATATTTTGCTATAAATATGCCGCCCCGCTGGGGCTTTTAATTTTAAAGTATTCACCAAATGTCAAAACCTTGTCGGGGAGGATATATTCAATCTGAATATCATATTATACTCAAAAGCCCTGTAAGGGCGATATATTTATAGCTGAACGTTATTTACCATCCCCAAAGCCCTGTAAGGGCGACATATTTATCTATCCGCAGGCTAAAAGAGAGGTTAAAAAAATCTCCTCATAGGGTTGCTATAGCAGAACTGTAATTACAGGAGGATATTGCACAAACTACTTCAACCCAAGCGCCTGAGCCTTCAGGACGGCCTGTGAGCGGCTTTGAATATCCAGCTTGCTGTAGATTTTATTGATATGCGTTTTTAGCGTACTTGGGGCAATACACAATTGATCGGTAATCGCGTCGTTGGAAAGGCCGGAAGCAATCATCGCTAATACTTCTGATTCACGCTTGGTTAACGGGGAGGGTTGAGCTGACGCTGCTATATTGGTCGTGGTTATTATCTGATTTTCCGGAAAAGCATGAATAATCCTGTTCAGGTACAAATGACTGTAGCGATAAACGTTTTGTGGTTTTCTGCGGGCATTAAATGCGGCGATTTGGCGCAGCATCCCGGAAACCGCAGCGCCTTCGTCCAGATATACCCGCAGAAAATTTTCTTCCTCGGATAATGCCAATGCTTCCTCCAGGCACCTGTAGGCCTCTGCCAGCTGGCCCTTCTTGT
This sequence comes from Calditrichia bacterium, assembly GCA_028284905.1. Taxonomy (GTDB): domain Bacteria; phylum Calditrichota; class Calditrichia; order RBG-13-44-9; family J075; genus JACKAP01. Next base: position 73,654 of record JANQQU010000063.1, on the reverse strand, counting down.
GATGATACCGGGCAGAAAGCACCAAACAACGAATCACCCCGCCCTTACGTTTTTCCACCCGGGCTTTCTCCAGCAGAGGCGGCAGATTTTCCGAGACAATCCCTTCCTGATCGAGCAGAATTGCCAGACGAATGCGGGAGAGATAGAGCTCTTCGCTAAGAAAATTTATTTCACCGAAAAGCTTCAAGTCCATTTTCTCCGCTGCTGCTGCTGCTTGCTTCAAATCGCCAGTTTGGCGGAAAAATTCTGATCGGGTAAGCTGGTACATACTTATTTGCGGCGGGGAGAGTTTACCAGCTTTCTCAAAGTGTTCCACCCGGGCCAGTTCTGCTTCCGCCGCGGCATATTCTCCCCGGGCGATAAATACTTTTGCTGCGTCGATATAACTGCGGAATTCCACGGGTAACAATCCACCAAACTGCGCTAACTCCCGACAGCTTTGGGCAGCGTCTGCAGCGGCATCCAGTTGATTCCATTCATATAATACTTGCAAATGTCCCATGTGGATAAATCCCATAATCGGCAACCGGCCGGATTTTTTCGCGGCTGTCAGCGCAATTGTGTCGCTGTAATACTTCCCGGCAGATCGCAATTTCCCCAGGCGAAAAAGAATATCGCCAGCCATCCCGACGGCGGTCAAATAATCGATATTCTCGTGCAGTGCGTAATGATTGCGATCCATGCATTCCCGAAAAGCATCTAGCGCCGGCCGTGCGTCCCCCCCTTGATAGTGGGCCAAGCCAAGAATTAAGGCCGCGGCACTTCGCACGACATCATTGCTATCGCCAACCAGGTTAATGGCTTTTTCGCCGGCGGCAATTGCTGCCGGTAAATCGCCACTGATGCGGGCAGCGATCGACTGCATTATGCTTATGTTCGCCCGGTCTACGTCGCTGGTATCCTTGTGGTCTACAATGCTCAGCAGATATTTATATCTTTCCTGAAAAGCAACCCAATCCCCATTAACACTCAAAACAGAAGCGTGGAGAATGGCAAGGTTATTCCTTCGGCGAATTTCCGTTTCCGGCAACGCTGCCAGCATAGACTGCAATGTATCGATCTGGCTGCTCATGAAAAGCGCATCGGCGACAGCATCCAGGAGATTTCCGGCAAGGGTAAAGTCTTTCGCTTCAACCGCATGATGAAAGGCTGCTTCGTGCATTTGGTTTTGATGATACCATTCGATAGCACGGCGGTGTATTTCCTGAACAGCATCGCCCATTTCCGCAACGGCGGTGTCCCGGAGAAAATCACGGAAAAGATGATGATAGCGATACCAGCGTTGCTGATTATCCAGCGGAATCAAAAACATCTGCTGGGCAATCAATTCATCAAGAATATCCGCGCAATCCTTCAACCCGGAAACGGCTGCTGCAAGATCGCTGTTGAGTGACTCTAACAAACCGGTGGTAAGCAGAAACTGACGGGCGTTTGGCGAGAGGCGGGTCAGAATTTCTTCAGCCAAATAGCGGCTGATGGTAGTATCGCTGCCGCTGAGCGCATCCAAAAGGCGGGTTGTATCGGGATTTTCCTGCAGCGAAAGTGCAAGCAGTTGTAAACCCGCCGGCCAACCCTCCAGATGCGCATCAAGCGCTTTCCACTGCTCTTCGGATAGATTCACCGCACCGAACCGCTCCAGGAAACGGCGGGTTTCATCATGGTCGAAACGGAGATCATCCGCCAAAATCTCAACAAATTGTCCGCTTAATTGTAATTTGCTGGTAGGAAAAGGCAACGAGCGCCGACTGGTCAGCAACAGGTGGATATTGGCAGGCAGATGGGTGAGGCAAAATTGTAATTGTTCGTGAATATTCGCATCTTCAATGAGATGGAAATCGTCCAGCACTAACTGTACATCGTCTTTCCACTGGCTCAATTCGTTAATCATCAGGGAAAGGATGTTTTCCAGCGGCGGTGGTTGATTTGCACTCAAAATGGGCAAAAGCACCTCTGCCAGTCCTTCAACATGCTTATCCAGCGCAGAGATAACATAGCGCCAAAACCGCCGGGGGATGTTATCATTTTCTTCGAGGGAGAGCCAGCAAATCGGGAGCGAACGCTCTTTTTGCCATCCGCTAAGCAAGGTCGTTTTTCCAAAACCTGCCGGCGCGCATACCAGGGTAATTTTGCCGCGGGCGCCATAGCGTAATTTTTTCATCAATGCGGGGCGGGCCAGCCAATTTTCATTAAATGGCGGAGCGAAAAATTTGGTTGCCAGCAGGACATCCTGCTCGACAACAGGCATCGCTTTTCCCTTAACATTCACGGTTTTGAAACCTTTCCGGCATTAGACAAAAATATTTAGCTGAAAATAACTGTGATTCAATCCATATCAAGTATGGGGATATTTAAGAATATTAGAGAAGACATCAAAGATTTGAATTCGGGATTTGTCTACTAGAATCAGGATTCTTACAAGCATCTCTTTGAACAACTTACGTGAAATCTGCGATATTTGCAAAACTCCTGATTGCCGCAGGATTCATCATTGTGCTAAATCGTAGTGCGGCTGCAGTGGCTAAAACCTAATACCAGGTATAAATGCTACGGCGGCCTTTTTGAATAATTAGCATTGGGTGTATCAATATTTTCGCTATATTAAACAGAACAATCGTTGAGATTTCGCCTGACATTTAGGGCGAATTATTTTCACGTAATTTTCACATAAGACTTTATGAAAAAACCAACCACCATATTCGGATATCTAAAAGCACTTATCCGGTATTCATTTCTGGCGACCTATATAAATCGCTTCTCTGGCCTTTAAAAGCCGTCTCTCTTCCTATCCATCTTAATATTTTTCAAATAGTTACCCAATTAACACAAATAGGGTAGCGTTTACCTATTGGTAGTGTTTCAACAACACATCCGGCAGGATGATATTTTTTTTCTTCAACGAGTTTAATATTAACCCGGAAGAGGTGACAATGAAGATTATAGTGCTCGGTGCCGGCCTAATCGGCGGGCCCATGGCAATAGATTTAGTTAGGGATAAACAATTTGAAGTAACTGTTGCAGACCAGAATGAAGCTGTGCTGCTTGGTTTAAAAAAGAAATGTCCGGAGTTATCAGTCATCCGGCAAAACCTGGCCACTCCTGCGGACGTGACAGCACTGGTCAGCAATTATGATCTGGTTATTAATGCAGTGCCGGGCTTTATGGGATTTGAAACAGCCAAAGCGATTATAAAGGCAGGGAAAGATTGTGCCTGTATCGCTTTTTATGAGGAAGATCCTTTTGCGCTTAACCAACTGGCAAAAGCGCATAACGTCACCATGATTATGGATTGTGGCGTTTATCCCGGCATGGGCAGCGCCTTGATTATGCACATTTCCGAAAAGCTCGACACCATCGACAGCGTAATCACATATGTTGGAGGATTACCGGAAATTAGAGAGTGGCCCAGCGAATATAAGGCGATCTTTTCCCCAATCGATGTTATTGAGGAATATATCCGCCCGGCACGCTATATCGAGAATGGCTTCGAGATGGTGCGCCCGGCATTATCCGATCCGGAATACATTTTCTTTCCGGAGGTGGGCACACTGGAAGCATTCAACACCGATGGATTACGCACTTTAACCCAAACCCTGAACTGCCCCAATCTGAAAGAGAAAACATTACGCTACCCCGGCCATATGGAGAAAATGGCTACCCTGAGAGAGCTGGGATTTTTCTCCAAGGAAAAAAGCATTGTTGTCGGGGATGAAAAAATCAGTCCGCTGGAACTAACTTCCCAGGTGTTATTTCCCAACTGGAAGTTAAAAGCCGGTGAGGGAGATATAACCATTTTCCAATCGGTTGTTGAAGGTATTAAGAACGGCCAAAAAATGAAATACACGATTAATATGTATGACAAGTATTGCCCGGAAACCGATGTCATTTCCATGGCGCGCACCACCGGATACACTGCCACGCTTGCCATTCGTATGATTGCGAACGGACTTTATTCTGACAAGGGTGTTTCGCCGCCGGAGTTTTTAGGCAAACATCCGGAATGTATTTCTTACCTGCTGCGGGGATTGAATCAAAGAGGAGTTAACTGGCGAGTATCCGAGCGGATCATTTAAGCGAATCCGCTTCCCCGCGCAGAAAACATGACCACCACACCTCCGGGATACTAGTCCCATAAAAAAACCCCGGCATGATACCATGCCGGGGTTTTGTATAAAAAGCAAACGAAGTAAGCTTACTTCAGAAGGATCATTTTCTGAACTTTCTGATAGTCGCCCGCCTCGAAGCGATAGATGTAGATACCACTACCGACCGGATCACCGGCGCTGTTGGTGGCATCCCACTGAACTTCGTAACGGCCCGCTGCCTGCTGCTGTGCAACGAGTGTCCGCACACGCTGTCCGAGAACGTTGTAAATAACCAGACGCACGTCAGAGACTTGCGGTAACTGGTATTTAATCGTCGTCGTCGGGTTAAACGGGTTCGGATAGTTTCGGCTAACTTCGTATGTTGTCGGCATCGTCAGATCATCACCAATACCAACTGTGGAAACGCTCAGCGATACCGGCATCGTCATCGAAGACATTGCTGGATCGTTGGAAGCGATGTTGATACTACCATTGTAGGTTGTATCCGGATCGATGGCGTGCAAGCGCACGATAAATCCATCCTGATCGCCAGGATTGATAACGCCGCTTGTCGGGCCAACAATTTCCATCCACGGTGGTGCAAGATCTTGCATTTCGTAAACCACAACAAAGTCGGTACCATCGCCAGGATTGATATTACTTTGCTGAACACCGGCGAGGGTCAATTTACCCGGTACGATTTCACCAGAGATGGTTGCACCACCGGCGATATCATCGTCTGCAGGATCACCATTCATTTCTACACCGGTAAAGAAAACACCAGTCGGTACACCTGTTGTCGGGTCAATTTGTGTTGCGGTAACTAACGGTCCACCAGCCGGTCCATCCTGGCTCCATGCCCAGAGGAACGGCCCGCCTTCGGACTGATCATCCCAGGCGAGGCCATAGATGGAAAGGGTGTTGGAGAACTGATTAATTACGTTACCAGCGCGATCAAATTCATAGATATCACCACTAAAATTAGCGGTCCAGAAATGATCGGTAGCCGGATCGTAAGCCAGTCCACGATTCGGATTTTCCGGTCCGTTGATCACTACACCAGTTGCCTGGCCGGTAGCCGGGTCAATCTGCTGTACTGTCGGGGAATCTGAGGCATACAGATAGGTGCCGTCAAATGCCATGTCACGCCATCCCCAAACGGAGCTGGTGTTCTGAGACCAGAATTCGACCAACGTCGAACCGTCGGCACTGACCTTGTAGAGCTTGTGATCTTCGCCGCCATTGGGATCACGACCTGTTAACCAGAAATGTCCCAGCGCGAATTCCATACCGAGAATAGCAATGTCCGGTGTCGGAGTAACAGCTGTCGCATTAAAGGTGAAGAGGGTATCACCAAGGGCTTCAACGATCGGATTTTCGTAGTAGGTTGCACCTTCGGAACGATCCGTGGCATTTGTGAAAACAACCGGCTCGGTATTTTCCACCGGCTGGGTGCCGAAGAGGTTCATTGCTGCAGACCACTCAAGCGGCGCGCCGCCATTGTTAGTAATCACTACCGGAATATCGGCAGAGTCGCCAACAGCGCCTAAGCCATGAGAAATACTAACCGGATCCACGCTCATCGCCGGAGGATCAACGGCTTCACCTTCTACGCCAACCGAGGCGGTCGGGTTGTTAGGATCGTTACTGCTAACGGTAAGCGTACCTGTATCAACACCAGCGGTACCAGGCAGATAAACAATCGGCACCATAACGGTATCAAATGGCGGTACGTCGAAAGCTGTCGCCTGCGGAACAAATACAGAATTATCCGAAGCAACATCCGTAACGCTCAATTGGCCATTACCAGTGTTTGCTACATTCAGCATCAACGTATCAGGCGCAAATGTCGCCGGGAATACGATGGGATCCGGCGAGAGTGCAATACCGACTTCACCTTCAACAAACAGGTGAGCATGTGCGGTATCGGCAGGATTCGCAGGATCGTTACTGCTAACGATGATATTACTGTTGTAATCGCCACCGAGCAGTCCGGAAGAGTTAAAGATTACGGATACATCTACGCTGCTACCGGCAGGTACGGTGCCTTCAGTCGGATCTACCGTTAACCAGCTAGAGCTACCACCGGTAACGATCGTCTGATAGTAAGCGACCGGATCAGCGAAAGCAGTTGCACCAATCGGATGTAAATTTACCGGCGGAACTGCATAGCCCGGTACGGATCCAGTTGACCAACCAGCACCTGCGGTCAGTTCACCAAAGGATGCCTGAATCGGATAAGGCGCAATATTCTGCTCATTATAATAGTTTGCAGCAGCTTCCCACTGGGCAAAAATCAAGTAATATTTGCCAGCTTCCATCACGGCGTTGATCGGGCCGGAACTATACCAGCCTTCACCAGTACCGGAAGGAGAAGCGTTAGCAACACTAATTACCGCATAGTTGCCTGCCTGAGTTTCGCTCTCTGCAATCACAAAGTAGAGATCGGTTGCAGTGGTAACGTTCAGGTATAAACGATGTTCGGTAATTATTGTGGAGCTGGTACAAGTAAAGAGGTTTCCACGTCCACGGGCACCCAGGGGACCAAAAGCATTCTGTGCACTACCAAATACTTCTTCGGCCAGAGCTTCTTTACTCATGGTTCCGATATGGGTAAATCCCGGGCCTTTCTGGGAAACTTCATTTTGGTCGATAGACTGCGGACCAACAGGAATATGGCTCTGATATTGCGTCAAGCGATCCAGAGACATTGGTTTTCCGGTAGAAACAATTCCGGCATTCAGCGCTTTGCCACCAGCGATCATATCTACTTTCGCATTAGCAGCTGCTGCACCTTCTATCGTCACCATAAACTCCAGCGGACCAGCGCCAGAATTGGTGATTGAGAGGGTTTCTACCGAAATTGAATCCGGTCCCATGGTAAGGTCGAAGGAACTCGGAGAAATTGAGAGGACCGGTGCGTCATTCACCTGCATATCCACGGTAACAACAATCAGCGGATTCGCTGTATCATTACTGGCGATTTCCAGGGTTGTGCTGTAAGGTCCTGCACTTAAACCGGTTGCATCGAGGGTTACCGTAACGCCTTCAGTATTATTGGCAGTTACCGTGCCGCTGGCCGGATCTACGGAGATCCAGTCTGCAGCCGGGTTTTCTGTGACATCAAAAGTGAGATCACTAGCCAGCGTACCGCCGATGTTACTAATGTTGATGGTGTGCTCAGCCGTAGCACCGATTAAGAGTGTATCGGCCAATGCAGTCGGATCTACCCCAATTGTCGGTTCGCCAGTGGCGCGGAACAGGTTGAGGTAAGCCGCCATCAGATCGACTTTTGTATTGGCGAGCATTTCGATGCTACCGTCCGGATTAATCTTGATCAGCTCGTCAAAGGACTTCTGAGTCGCTTTCAATTCCGGATAATGTGCTGCTTTTTTCACGAACGGTTTCGCAGCAACAGTGCGCTCCGGACGTTCTTTTTCGACATGTGTAAACGGATTGCGTACCACGTCGGATGCCAGCAGTTCATTTGTTCCCGGGTTTAACGGGCGATCCGCAGCATCAACCAATCCACCAAAGGAAGGTACGACACCAATAGCGCGGGCGCTGCCACCGTTATAGCCAACATTAAAAACACCACTAATATCATCATTAGCGTCGTTTTTCCAGATAGGTGTAGAGCCGATCGGCTGTAATTCATCCATCCAGTTGTTAGCGCCAACATAAGCAAAACTGAAGGCGGAGAGGTCATTCTGACCAACGATGCCTGCAACGTCAGCGGTACCATCCGGGCCATCATCCACGTCAAACCAGGGGCGAATGTTGTAACCAGGCGTACCGGTTGCATCGGGATCGAAGTTAAAACCGTCGCCACTTTCCAAATAGAGACGACCGCCATTAACCATATAATCTTCCAGTGCGGCCCCTTCCGGGCTGTCTACACCAATTACATGGTTGTCGCCAAAGATACCGAGTACGACAAAGATACCTTCAAAGGCATTCAGGTCTGTACCAAACTCAAACAGATCGTTGGTTAACAAGGCGCCTTCACCATTGGCTACCAGGGCTGCAAAGAGGCTATCGCCACTTTCCGCACCGGGGCCAACTGCATCCGGGCCAACCCATACGAGGAAACCGGGTGTATCGCCAACAAAAACAGAAACAGAGTTACTTTCTGCGCTCTCGTTTACCGGATTTTCGTTATCGACCGCAGTTACTGTATAGTTATAAGTAAAATCAGCCGGCGGTGTATCTGTATAAGTTTCATCACCAGCAGCAGCAGTAGCGATCAATTGACCATCGCGGTAGATGTTAATGCCATCGAGGTCATCCAACGGTGTACCGTCGACCTGAGTGGTCGGGTCGGTCCAGGTCAGAATCGCTTCGGTAGCATTACCGTCGCCGGCAAGATCGGAGGGCGCGGAAGGTGTTGCTGCGCCACCGGCAGTCCAGCTGGCATCTACCTTGCTACTTGTGCTGTCATCTGCATCAACAGCCCAAGCTTCGTACATATAGGATTCACCGTCAGTCAGGCCATTATCGGTGTAGCTTTCCACACCCATGTCTACGGTATCCAGCACGACGCCGTCACGGGCAACGACTACACCGAAGTCCGTTAACGGATCACCATTGATATATTCACTTGGATCCGTCCAGGTTAAGGACATACCGGTCGGGGTATTAAAGTCACTATAAGCAACGAAGTCTGATGGAGGCTCCGGGCTGTCGCCAGGACCACCAAGGCTCATCAGGGTAAGATAAGCGAACATTACTTCGTCTTTAGTGTTTGCGGCAATTTCCAGGCTACCATTAGCGCGGTATTTGAGGATGTCGCGCTGAGCCAGCGGGCTCTCAATAGCAGTTGCCGGTACTGCTTTTTTCACAAACGGCTGACGCTCGTCGCGTTCCGGGCGAATCTTCAGACCGTCAGAAGCAGCATTTCTTTCAACGTCGCTGGCGGCCAGGGCACGCATGCTTTCGTTGATAGCAGTAGGATTGTCTACAAAGCCACCGAAAGAAGGCACAACACCAACGGCTGTTCCACCACCGTTATATCCGGAATAGGTTACGCCGCTGATATCATCATTAGCGTCGTTTTTCCAGATAGGAGTAGAGCCAAGGGGCACCAGTTCGTCCATCCAGTTATTAGCGCCATTATAGGCGAAACTGAATGCAGAAAGATCGTTCAGACCAACAACACCGGCAACATCTCCGCTACCGTCGTTACCGTCATCGAGATCGAACCAGGGACGAATTTGATAACCGCCCTGCTCGGGGTCGTAGTTAAAACAGTCGCCACCTTCGACGTAAAGGTTACCACCACCGGAGAGGAATGCATCCAGTGCCGGGCCTTCCGGATCACCGGCGCCGATTGTGTGGTTATCGCCAAAGATACCGAGAACAACGAAAATGGCCTGGTAGACACTAAGGTCTGTACCAAACTCAAAGAGATCGTTGGTCAGGAAGGCACCTTTACCATTTGCTGCCAGAGCAGCCATGATACTGTCACCACTTTCCGCACCGGGACCTACCACATCGGGACCTACCCAGATGAGGAAGCTCGGAACGTCGCCAACAAAGCTGCCCACTTCATTACTGGGATCACTCTCATTGGCTGGACTTTCATTGTCCACAGCGGTTACAGTATAGCGATAAACAAAACCGGGAGGAGGTGTATCGACATAACTTTCCGTTCCCGGAGAAACGCTGGCAATCATAGTGCCATCGCGGTATACATTAATATGATCAAGATCATCCAGTGGGGTGCCATCTTCCTGGGTGGTTGGATCCGTCCAGGATAATGTTGCATCACTAGTTGTTGCTGCTACGGAGAGATCTGTCGGTGCTGCGGGTGTCGCTGCACCACCAGCGGTAGCAGACAAGTTTACGCTATTACTGAGACTGTCGTTCGTATCTTTTGACATGACTTCATAAGCGTAAGTTTGACCATCAGTCAAGCCGCCGTCTGTATAAGTGCCGGTACCACTGGCTACAGAAGCAACGTTGGCGCCATCGCGATAAATTTCAATGGTGAAATTCAGCAAAGTGTCGCCACTAACATAGTTCGTCGGGTCTGTCCAGTCCAGCTGAATGGACGTCGGGGTATTGAAATCACTATAGGCAGTAACGTCTGTGGGCGCTTCCGGGTCTTCCGGATCTGCCAAAGACTGATGCGCTGCCCAAACATCAATAACACCCATACCATAATCATTATCTTCACCGGGTGCACCAAGGTCCGTTGCGGTGAGATAGAGAGCCATTTTCAGCTCGGTACCAGTGCGGTTCGGATGCGCCTCACGCAACAGTGCCAAAGCACCAACAACGTGCGGAGCTGCCATGGAAGTACCACTAAGGTTGCCATAACCAGTACCGATAACCGCTGAGCGAACGTTTACGCCCGGGGCGGATGCTTCCGGCTTGATATCCAGAGAAGGATCTCCGGTTAAACAGCTGGCAACCACCGGTCCACGACTACTAAAACCAGCAATCGGAAGACTGGGATTATTGCCATCCACAGCACCGGTCGCCCAGAAGTTTACTAAATCGTAGTTTACATTTTTCGGCTGAGTGATCGAAGTGCCACCCGGGCCACTGTTACCAGCAGAGAAAACAATACCGATACCGGAAGCCTCTACTGCCTGAACGACAGCAATGTAAGGATTCTGTGCCGGATCGCACTGAGTGCTGGCAGTAATTGACGGATCCCACCAGGAGTTCCCGATACCAACAGGCATATCATCATGGGTGCTGGGATCGCCATCCGGGTCCATTGCCCACTGAAATGCGGCAATAGAGCGGGAGGTATGATTTCCTGAACAGATTGTTTTTGCTGCAATCCACTCAGAGCCAAACGCTACACCGATGGTATCATTGGTTGCCGGGTCCAGTCCCTGCATGGTACCAATGGTGTGAGTACCGTGGTTATCACAATCGTTCGGTGTGGTTGAGCCACCGCCGGGATCTAACCAGGCCTGATCAGCAGGCACAGAATTTCCACGCCATTTCCAGCCGATTGCCGGGTGATTGGGATCCACACCAGTATCAACACCCATTACGATGACGCCATCACCGGTAAAACCGGCTTGCCACATCAAATGCGCATTGATCGCACGGATACCAGGCTCAACGCCATTCGGAATATTATCCGCCGGCTGAGAAGCAACCGGTTTGTCCCATTCCAGTTCCGCATCAATTTGGAGATAACCGATATCGCTACGGGTACTCATCTCCATAATAACGGACGGACGGGCCTCAACAGCAATCATGTTGGAAACCCAAAAAGCCTGATAAGAAAGAACCTCATCCGAAGATTTCGAAGCGAGGTAATCTAACAAGGGTCCCTGTGTTGACGCCGCTTTATCCTGAAGCGCCGTAATTACGCGATAAGCGCGCTCACCCAATAAGGCTTCTTCCGCGTAAAGCTGCGAGTCCAATGCCCGGATATCGAATTGATCTTCCAGTACGATCAATGCTTTCACCGGCACATCGTTTTCGATAGCATTATTAAGGGCTGTGTTCAAACCGGGCGCTATTTTTGACTGTGCCGTTAAAGCAAACGTACAGAGCAACAGCCAAAAGACCACCTTCACAGATCTTGCCATAAAAACTCCTTTAATAAGATGAATGATTAATTACAGGATTTCCTATGAGTACTCTCAACCCCATAGAAACACCTGAGGGATTTAGTAAATTATTTAGCTTTGTAAATCGTAAACCATCTCAAAATCCTCTGCCCAACTTCAAGAATGTTGGTATCAGGAATAATGAAATGTAGAACTATGACATATATCTTTTTGTCTGCACAAATTTTGTTCATTCTGATAAACAGCATGCTGAAAGACTGGCTTTAAAAGTAACAGAAACTCCGATTCTGTTGGGAAAATGGGAATTGGTTTGGAAATATTTTCAATTCCGGATAATTAGCAAATTTTTTATCAAATAACGAAAGGGTTTTTAGGCGAGCTGACAATTTCTGAGTTTTTTCCTGAAGTAAGATACTTTGCCAGACCTGAAAAAACAGCAGCAGGTTTGCTGGCTTATTAATCGTCTGCAGGCATTGTTGGGAAACATTCTGCAGACAAGCGGTTGTTTTATAAAGCAAAGATGATGTTACAAAAACCAAGAATCGTTCGTTCATCCAGCGATTGTCACCTGTAAAAGAGATACTAAAAAAAGAGAAAACACTTATCGATACCGAAGATCGCGATGAGTATGATCAGGGGTAAATAACAAGCTTATATCTATAATAAGGATGTGCAAATTATGGCACTTCCGCTTACTATCAGATCATCAGGGTTACGAACATATCGAAAAAGCTATCAAGAAGAGAGCGTCTTTAAGATACTGCAATGAACAATTATTTCAAACATCTTATTCTGCTAATTTTTGGTAAATAACAGTTTAAGGCTGAAAACATGTGCATACGCTTCTTAGCTGTTTCAAAAGAACACATTCAAAGTCATAGAAAACAACAGAATACAGGCAGACACTTTACCAATTAAAGATCTGCCTGTATAACTTTATTCAAAGAGATATTTTACTTCATCAAAATCATTTTGCGAGTCTGTGTAAATTTACCCGCGGAAAAGCGATATATGTATATACCACTGCCTACCCAGTTACCCTCCGAATTTCTGCCATCCCATTCGGCAATATGATACCCTGCGGAAAGTGATTGGCTATTGACCAGCGAACGCACCTTTTGCCCAAGCATATTATAAATGTCCAGGCTAACCGTGGCGGCTTCCGGTAATTGAAATTCAATTCGGGTTGATGGATTGAAAGGATTGGGATAGTTCGGCTTCACGGCAAACGTTTCCGGTAGCCCGGTATTGCCGTTAATGCCGGTCACCAAGGCACCGACGCCCTGTAAATCAACGGTTACGGTATCGGCATCCTGGCTATTGCTGGCAATCTTCAACTGGGCGGCAAAACTACCAACCTCTGCCGGTGCAAAAGTTACCGAAACAGCCTGACTATCACCGGCCAGTACCGAGAATGGGGACGTATTTACCGTAAAGGCGCCGTGGGTAGCACTGAGTTCCGTCACGTCCAGCGTCGCGCCACCTTCGTTGTAGACATAAAATTCGGCGGTGGACTGTTCCCCAACAAAAACGGTGTCGAAATCCACACTACCGGTTTCCAGAACGATTGCCGCTACTGCATCAACCACTAACTCAACCGGGAGTTCGACCATCGGCGAATTGGCGTCGTTGCTGGTAATTTCCAACATAGTGTTGTAGCTGCCTCCGTTGAGGCCATTAGCATCGAATGAAAAAACAACATCTACCCACTCACCGCTGGCCAGTGTGCCAGATGCCGGATCGATATTTAACCAGGCAACTGCCGGGTTTGCGGTAATGCTGAAAGAAAGATCTTCGCCCGAGGCGCTACCGGTATTAAAAATGCGTACTGTTTCGTTACCATTGCCGCCAACCGGGGAAGTGTGGCTAACGTTAGAAGCGTTCATCCAGATGCGCGGGCCGCCGGTATATCCGAGCATTCCCAGGTATGCAGCCATTAGGTCGACTTTGGTATTGGCAAAAATTTCCACGCCACGGGATGTTACTTTAAAAAGCTCGTTGGCAGGCTTACGCTGCTCCTTTAATTCCGGATACCAGGCAGCTTTTTTCACAAATGGTTTCCGGGGCGCTTTTGCTGTCCGTTTTTTTACGGCTTCGCGGGTTAACGGCTGGGCCGGCTTTTCTGCGGTCGCACTAAAAGTGCCTTCCCGGAGCGGCACACTGCCATTATCGACCAATCCACCAAAAGAGGGAACCACCCCAATAGAAGTACCGCTGCCAAAACCATCATAAAACACACCGCTAATGTCGGAATTATCGGCATTTTTCCAGATACCGACTGAGCCGTTTGGCTGTAATTCGTCCATCCAGTTATCTGCGCCATTATATGCGAAGGAAAATGCGGACAGATCGTTGAGACCGGTAATGCCATCGACATCGCCGCTACCATCGGGGCCATCATCTACGCCAAACCAGGGACGAATATTATAAGCACCCTGATCCGGATCATAGTTATAACAATCGCCACCTTCGAGATAGAGGCGGCCGCCGTTTTGCAAATAGGCTTCCAGGGCATCGGCTTCCGGCGCATTGCCATTGAGAACGTGATTATCACCAAAGATGCCTAATACCACGAAAACACCTTCATAAACATCCAACCCGCCAAATTCAAAAAGATCGTTTGTCAGGAAAGCACTTTCCCCATTGGCGATTAGTGCTGCAAAAAGGCTGTCGCCACTGTCCGCACCAGGACCGATCGCATCCGGACCCACCCAAACGAGAAAGTCCGGCACATCACCGGCGTAACAATTAACCGTGTTCCCCGGCGCACTTTCGTTTGCCGGTACTTCGCTATCAACCGCTGTCAGGTGATAATCATAAGAAAAGCCGGTTGGGGGCGTATCGACATAACTGCCGGTGCCGGCGGCAACGGTGTTAATCAAGGCGCCATTGCGATAGATATTAATTTCTGCCAGATCATCCAATGGAGTGCCATCGGACTGTGTCGTCGGATCTTCCCAGGTCAGAGTCACATCGCTGACGGTCGGGCTACAACTTAGATTTGCCGGCGCGGCAGGTACCGGAGATCCACCCGCATGCCATTCGGCAGTGCGCGCTTCACTGGTGCTGTCTGTAGCAATCACTTTTGCATAAACTTCATAGTTGTAGAGCTGACCATCGGTTAAGCCATTATCGCTGAAAGTTTCCGTGCCACCGGCAATAGAGCCCACCGGATTACCATCCCGTTCAACCTCTATAGTGAAATCTTCCGGGTTCAGCGTCCCTCCACCGAAAAATTCCGTGGGGTCGCTCCAGGTAAGGGTAATTTCAGTCGGTGTGTTATAGTCACTGTATGCAGCAACGTCTGTCGGGGCATTCGGATCGTCATCATCCCCTTCCCGGGCACCGGCAAAATAAACCACATAAAGACCGGTAGTTTGATCCGAGATCAATACTTTTCCGGAACGGAAGAAAGGATATGCGCCCCATGCGCCATCGAAACCGCCGCCATTGCCATTGGGATAGGTGTCATAATGACCGGCGTCGAGAATATCATATTTATCAGTAATGTCATAAATTCTTAAACCGACAGAGTAGTGGGAAACGTAAGCATAATTTCCCTTAATGTGGGTGTTATGCGCCAATCCGTTCGGCCCGAGTACCTGATCGGTAATACTGGCGTTGGTCGGATCGGAGACATCCCACATTTTAATCGTTTTGCCGCCGGTTTCTTCAGTAGTCATCAGAAACTGTCCATCTTCGGTTGGCCAGGCATTGTGCGCATAACCGGCGGAAGGCACATTGATCTGCGTAATAAAAAACGGATCAGACGGATCCGTTAAGTCGTAAACACCGAAGCTGCCTTGATTACCTTCGGAGACATAAGCGATGCCATCCTGGTAGATGATGTCATGACATTCGACGCCAAAAGTGGAGATCTCGACCGGATTAAGCGGATCGGCCAGGCTGATTACCCGGACAGCACTACCAAAGCTACCTTCGGCGAGCATGATGCCAGTCTCTTCGTCGATGTAAATATTGTGTGAGGTATTAAAGCCATTAAAAGTGGCAACCAGCGGTGCAGAATTCGGCAGGTCGGAAAGATCGATGATCTGTAATCCACCGCCACTTTCATTGACAGCATATGCATAGTGCTGGTAAGTTTTAAGGTCTTTCCAGAGACTGCTATTGCTGGGAATAAAATTGATTTCGGATGGGTTATCAGTATCTGTAATATCGATAACACTGGTTCCGTTTTGAACGCCGAGCAGTGCATATTCCCGGCCATCCGGTGCGGTATAGCCCCAAACCTCATTATAACCGGCACTGGGATGCGGATTCACATTTACCAGCAAAGGCACATTGGGAGAGCCCTGAGCAAAGAGATAGCCGCTTCCGCAAAACATCAGTAAAAGAATCATTAGTGTTTGAATGTTGAATCGCTTAGTCATTGATACTCCTTATAAGTGAATAAACTGTATAGGATTCCCCTTGGTAGCCCCGATAAACTATACAGGCAAGCGACTCCTTCCCCCCCGGCGTGAATATATTTTTTTAAGGTTGGAAGTTGTCAGTGGACAGTTGTCAGTTATCAGTGAACAGTTGTTAGTCGTGGCTTTTTATTGCTCGGGTGTTTTGGGCGATTCTTTTGGTTCATTTTTATATTGTCGGCAGGATGTTGTTATAGTGGAGGGCTAAAATACTGGTGGCAGTTGGCAGGGGCAAAATTGCTGCCAACCGCCAGTAATCAACGAAGCCCCAGGGATTTCATCTTTTTGTGTAGATTTGTCCGCTCCATTCCCAGCAGGCGGGCGGCTTGAGAGACATTCCCTCCGGCGTGAGCAAGACATTGCTCGATATAGGCTTTCTCGACTGCTTCCCGCACTTCATTAAGGGTTTTGCTGCCCGGCGTTATCTCGTTGACCGGAAAGTTTGTTTGGCGTAGGTGGCCGGGAAGATCGTCGAGCCCTATCTGGTTTTCATCAGAGAGAATAATCAGCCGCTCTACCAGGTTTTGTAATTCCCGGATATTTCCCGGCCAGTGATAGCTTTCGAGAATATTAAACACTGCTTTATCCACCACTGGGGTACGTCGATTATTTTTCGAACAATATTTTTCGAGGAAATGTTTTGTCAATAGGGTGACATCGCCGGCGCGCGCCCGCAAAGGGGGCATTTCAATCGGTAGTACGTTTAGGCGAAAATAGAGGTCTTCACGAAACTCGCCATTGGCAGTCATCTCTTCCAGATTGCGATTCGTTGCGGCGATAATGCGCACATCCGCTTTAAGAATCTCTTTTCCTCCGACGCGCTGAAACTCGCCATCCTGCAACACCCGCAGCACTTTAGTTTGCACTCGCAGACTCATGTCGCCAACTTCATCCAGAAATAGCGTGCCGAGATGAGCCTGGGCAAATTTTCCGTCCCGCCGTTCGGAGGCGCCGGTAAAAGCGCCTTTTTCGTTTCCAAAGAGTTCGCTTTCGATTAAATCTTCCGGGATAGCAGCGCAGTTCATTTTTATAAAGGCTTCCCGAGCGCGCGGGCTATTTTGATGAATCGCATAGGCAACCAGCTCTTTCCCAACCCCGCTCTCACCGGTAATCAGGACTTTGCTATCGGTGGGTGCGACTTTTTCAATCTTTTTCATTACCCCCTGGATTTCCGGAGATTCGCCAATAATGCGATATTGTTCGGAGACCGATTGCTGCAGGCGATTATATTGACTGGCCAGTGACCGTCGTTCCTGCAAATGCTTCAGCGTCAGCAGGATTTTTTCTTTCTGCAGCGGCTTCTCGAGAAAGTCGTATGCGCCGGCACGCGTCGCTTCCACGGCATTGCTGAGCGTGGCGTGCCCGGAAATCATCACCACTTCAGTATCCGGTGATAACTCCTTCAGCCTTTTAAGCGCTTCGATGCCATCCATTTCCGGCATCATCACATCCATGAAGACGACATCCGGTGCATCTTCCTCACAAGCCTCCAGAAATGCAGGGGCATCGGGGAATGATTTTACCCGAAAGGATTTTGTCCGCAGAATTAACTCAAATGAGCGGCGGATATTTTTCTCGTCATCAACGATATGGACGGATAGGTTTTTCATAATGATTGCCTTTTAGTTTTGGAATGCGGAATGTCGAACTCGGAATGCGGAATTATAAATGCAAAAGATTGAGTTCCCAATTCACCATTCCGAATTCCGCATTCGCCATTCCGCATTCTCTTCTACGCCGGTAACCAGATAGAGAAAATACTTCCTTCCCCCGGTGTTGAGGCCAGAGAAATATTTCCCCCATGCTCTTCCACCATTTTTCGAGTGATCGCCAGGCCGAGACCGATACCGTTATTTTTTGTGGTAAAATATGGCTCGAAGATTTTCTCCTGAATTTCCGCTGAAACGCCAGTACCTTTATCTTCGACAGTAATGAGGACACCTTCGTTTTTCATCTGCGAAGTTATGCAAATCGGTTGCTCTTTCGGGTCTGCCTGGGCGGCATTTTCAATCAGGTTTATCAGGACGCGACGGATACGGTCTTCATCAAAATTTATTTCCGGTAATCCATTCGCCAATTGCGAGTCAATTTTCCGATGGGTATATAATCCTTCAACATCGCGGATTAATGCATTGATGTCGCCGGGACTGCGTTGTAATTCCGGCAAGCGCCCAAAGTCGGAGAACTCTCGGACCAGCCGGCGTAAATTATCGATCTCTTCCCGAATGATCCCATGGCACTCCTGCAATAACTGGGCATAATCCTGGTCTTCCCCCTCATACTGATCGACCATCTCCTGAATAGTTAACTGAATTGGCGTTAATGGATTCTTAATTTCATGGGCCAATCTGCGGGCGATTTCCTGCCAGGCCGCCATTTTTTCCAGGTAGATCGCTCTTTCCTGGGATTCTTTCAGCTCGCTCCCCATCCGATTAAAATGCTGCACCAATTCCCCGATTTCATCATTGGTTGTTTGGGTAATACGATAATCCAGATTCCCTCGCCCCAGCTCTTCCGTACCAGTCACCAGCGCTGCCAATGGCCGGGTAATTCGCCGGGATAGCCAGATAGCCACTACGACTGCGATTACCAAAATAACCAGTGCAATGAAGAGGAAAGTTTTTTGAAAGCTGGCAAAAATAGATTCCGGGGAGAGGGTCATGGTACGATATAGTTGAAGGACATCGACGACATGATCACTGTTTGCTAAAAATTCGTCGGTCATCTTTCCGGCCAGGGAAAAGTATAGCGTATCCGCAGCAGCTGCCCGGCGCTCCAGAGCGATAAATAAATTCTCCCCCCGGTTGGCGATAATCTGCTTATCACTATCAGCTTCGCGCAGGCGATCGATGAAACTGGCGTTTCCCAGGGAGGTATTTTCTACAGAAACGCCCTGCTGATATTTCTCAAAGATTAAAGTGCCGCTGTGCTCACGCACCTGGTAAGCCATCCATTGCCAGCCATCTGCTTCAGCGGGAAATTCGATGGAAGAAATTGTTTCTCTGTTCGGGGATTCATTCAGCTGGCGGTCGATCATATGTTCCAGTTGATTTGCCAATTCAACCTTTCGGGTCTGGTAAATTTCCTGGGAAAAACCAACGCTATTCTCCAGCACGGTTTCTACCTGCGGATTTACCCCGAGTTGATAGCCCTCCAGCACTAAACCATTCACCAACCAGGCCAGGGGAAACAGCGGTATAACCACTATCCCGATAAAAATAAGTATAAATTTGGTTTGAATTTTTCTCATTTGACAGGCCGTTATGCGGCAGTAGAGTAGTGCCCGGGCAGGGCGATAATTGACAGTGGCAGTAATCGTCTGGCGACATATTACTGCCACTCATTCTCGAAATTTCCGGTGGTGCGGATTAGTCGTCCCCACCAAATGCCATCAACAGATGAATGACCATCGTGAAAACATTAAAAAGTCCGGCAAACAACATCAGGGCGCCGATGATCGGGCTATCCATAGAGGTATCATGAAGGATATCGGAAGTGGCATACACCAGAATCAAAATACCCATTACGCCGACACCAATACTGATGAGGATGCCAATGATACCGGTCGGCATCAGGAAGTTGAGAACCATCGCGCCGATAAGGGCCATGAAGATACCGGTGATCAAACCGCGCTTTGCTTCATAGCGCCGTCCGGACATCCAGACGTAAGCGGTCACCGCGGTAAAAACCATTCCGGTAATCAGCAACGCATTCAGCACCAGATTTGTGCCGGTTGCTACCACGCCGGCGATATAAACAATCGGTCCCAGCACCAACCCGGCAATAAGGCCGTTTAGCACCAGGCCAAGGAATCCTTTAACGGGATCATGCCGGAAAGCAATAGCGATGCGGGGAACGAAATTCAACAGCACCATGGCAAGAATCCAGCCGATCCAGCCGCTGAATAAATTCAGAATAAACGGGGTGGTGGAACCGATGTAGGCCCCGATAATTGCCGCCATAACGCCATACATCAAGTATCCGTAAACGCCCTTGATAAAGGCAGATCTTTCCTGGCTAAGCTCCTGGGTTTCGACCATACGCTGACCAAAACTCAAATCATTTTGCGTCATCTATAAACTCCTGTATGTTAATTTTTTAGTGAGGTTTCATTTTGAAAGTATGCTCAATTTAGGGCCGAAGTGATTGAAAATAAAGTAAAAAGTAGAGATTTGCGATCTGCGAACCGGCGTCTACAGGGAAAGCATCGTGCCTAATCCCTGTGCTTCCGCTGCGGCCAGCACTTTTGTCGCCGCAGCGAGATCCTGCACGGCATTGCCAACCGACTTAAAGAAGGTTATCTCTTCATCGGACTCCCGCCCTCGTTTGGTGCCATTAACGATTTCGCCTAATTCGCAATGGACGTGACTTCGCTTAATCAAGCCGCGCTCCACCGGTATTATTAAATCGCCCGCTTCTGCCCAGCAGGACTCCCATTCATCAATAACGACCTTTGCGCGGATAACCGTTTCCGCGGGCACTTCCTGCCAATCGGGGCGATAGGAGCCGACGCCATTGATGTGAACCCCTGCTTTGAGATTGCTGTCGGAAAAAACCGGTAGCTCGGAGGTGGTTGCCGCACAAACCACATCCGCCCGGGAGACATCTTCCGGGGCGTTGGCAGCATGGATATTAATCTCAAAGCGTTCACTCATCTTCCGGGCAAACGTTTCCGACTTTTCCCGGCTGCGGCCAAAAACCATAATTTCCTCGATCGGGCGCACTGCACAAATCGCTTCGATCTGCGTTTCGCTCTGGGCCCCGGTGCCATATACTGCTGCAATGCGGGAATCATTCCGGGCGAGCAGATCTGTCGCTGCACCACTAGCTGCGCCGGTGCGTAATGCGGTTAGATAGCTGCCTTCCATCAGGGCAAGGTGGCGGCCATCGGTAGCATCCATCAGCATCACCAGGGCCTGAATAAGCGGTAAACCTTTCTCGGTATTTTCTTTAAATATCGTCACCAGCTTCAAGGCACTTTTTTTCAATTGAGGGACGTAGGAGGGCATCAGCAATACAGTGCCTTCCCGGGAAGGGATGTCCATAAAATGCCGGGGCGGGATAATTGCCCGACGGGCAGAAAGCAAGGCAAATGCCTCCTTCATCGCTTCAATGGCCGCTGCCATTGGCAATGCCTCCTTCACTTCTTCCCGATTTAAAAACCGCAATTCTTGATTCGCCACGTGCTTGCCCTTTCCCTTATTCACTATAATAGCGGATGATTCGCTCAATGCCTTCTTCGTTTACCGGATAAAAAGTTTTTTCTTCATTCAAAAAGCGATGCATTGCCGAATTCACCGTTGGGCGGTAAAATCCCTCGGAAACGTAACCGCCGCCCTCAAATGCACCGACCTTCCCACGCAGGGGATGGTTCAGAAAAAAGCGATTGATCTCCGCGGTAATTGCAGCAGAACGTTCGGCATAGGTTTTTTCCATAGCTTCGATTTCGACCGGACTGGCGCCGGCGGCCTGCAATCGTTCTCTTTCTGTTCGCAGCTCGCGATTATTTGCCCCAATGGCTGCAGTCAAACTATCAAATGTCGACTTCTGCCAGTCCGTTGGAATGTCAATTCCCGGGGAAAGCAGATGCTTCCACTTGATATTTTCCGGATCCAACAACGCCGTCAGGTTATGCGCCAGCGGTTCGACACCCGGCTTGTAAAACTCCTCATAAGAAACATCCGAAGTATAATACTCATCCGCCAGCCCGGCAAAAGAGTGCCCCATCTCATGCACCAGCAGGAACTCCGAGCGATCGTCCCCGGCGGTGAAGGTCGTGTAGGCATTATAAATTCCCCCGCCCCCATATCGGTCGTGATTAATCATGATCAAAATGGCATCGTACGGCACCTGGGCGGCAACATCCCGCAGGGTTTTATTATCCTCGGTAAGAATGTAGCGGGGAGAGTCGAAGGTATTGAACGAGGTATTTAGCGCAGTATTTTTATAGCTGTTCGCGCGCGGCTCGTCCGTGCCGCTTTCCACCGAAGGACTTAAGATGCCGTAGACATTAAAGGCTTTTTTATAGCGTTTGTACGGTTCCCACTCAAAAACCCAATCGCTGAATTTCTTTAAATCTTGCCGGAATTTATCTTTTTCTTTTTCAGTATAGCCCTCACCGAGAAAGAGCAGATCAACCTTTTTATGGGAATCGCCATTGATCATCTGTTTTACGATCAAATCACCACGCGCAGGTGTTTCCCGGATAATGTGGTAATCAGCGGGGTCAATCTGCTGCACAAAAACCGGGTGCATCAGGTTTTGCTTGTCGCGGGCTTCGATGGTAAACAGTACCGGACGTTTCGGAAAAGGGATCAACACCGTTTCGTGATAAGTGCGTTTGATGCCTTCCCGGGCAGGAGCAGTGGTCTGATATTCTTCACAGAAGCTATTATATCCCTTGGTGAAAATCAGACGGTTTGATGCAGCATCGTATACTTTTGCATGGTATTTCCCTAAATCATACGGCTCAATCAAATGTTTACGGCTACCGGCCCAAATCCCCTGGCGGTAGATCTGATCCAGAGTAAAGGTCGCGGTTTTTGCATCCGCCGTATGGTAATAGTCTACGCGCATGGTCGCATCTTCGAAGTAATCTTCAAAGCGCGGACGTTCCTGGGCAAACAGGCTGCCGGTCAACAATAGAATGAAGGTCAAATAACATACATTTTTCATTACACTCTCCTTAAGGTACTGCTTTCGGCCGCACCGGAATCCAAATTTCCTCCTCGGAATCCGGCGAGTCATTTTTATACTTTTCACCTAAAACCTCAAAGTGGGGACGACCGTCCAGCTCATATTCCGATGCCGGTATCCAAACCCCGAAAATATATTGAAAAAGCTTACCTGCTTCTGCCGGCAATCCTTTATAGAGGAAAACAGCATACAATCCGCCTGGCAGAATAATGCTTTCCATGCCTTCCGGGATATCATTAAAATCAGAGACTTCTACAGTGGCCCATTTCTCGAAAGAATTTGTCGGACTAAAATTCATAAAGTAGGAGGGATCGTAGATTTGCATGGAATAGAAATCAGTCCCGACAGTATTCGTCACTTCTTTCCTCCGGGACATAAATCCCTGCCATAACGCTTGGGTCTGGTTATTTACCAGCGACATTTGCACTCGCTGCCCAACCAGTTTTTTTTCCGCCAATGTTTCTATTTGAGGCTTCATAGATTCGATACCCTTAATCATTCAAATAAGCCTTAAGACAAAAATACCTTGAAAACGGAAGCGCTAAAAACATTAAAGTTAACCGCTCAACTGCCTCTTGCCCATTTGTAGATTTGCAAATTTGCAAATGGGCAAAGGGAAAATAAAAAGCCAGTTAATCTATATATGACTTATATATTTTTGTCCCCTTAACTAAATACACTGATTTGCTTTCTGAAAGTGTGTAAGGGTGCAATCTATGAAATAAAGCCGAGATTTTCAATACTTCCCGGGTTGAAAATAATTGAGGCATTTGAGGGGGATGCGCGGAGAGAGCTTTATGAAAAAAAGCACAGCGGTTGCCCGGCCCGGGTTAATCAACCGCTGTGTCAGTAGGATTCCAAAACTGAGGAGTGTAGCGCAGTGTTGGAATCGATTATATAGTCATTTCAGCAAGCTGCCGGAAATGTTCTTGCCGGTTATTAGAATTCGTAGACAATTTCGTAAGTTTTGTCCGTATCGGTCACCTTGATAAGAATTTGCCCTTCATTTACCTGGTAAACGCTGCGGAAGTAAGCCTTTAAGGGAGAGAGATTAAAGCTTAGTCTGTTTGTTAACCAGGCTTCGCAGGCGTCATTATTGGCATTATGGGAAAGCACAAAAACTGCCTCTACCGGATTGCCGTCGATGAAATTTCTTTCCGCAACAAAGCGGAACAGATGCTCCTGGCAACCACCGCTATAGGAAACATTTAAATTCAGCTCGTCTCCATCCAGGCTGGCAGCATTAAGGTTGAATGGATCTGCCGCCAAAGTGCTCGTGTCAATATCATCAACCATTACAACTTCGGTTTTACTGCCCTCATCTTCGTTAGCGGCAACCGGTGATTTTTCTGACTGACATCCGCTAAAGAGGATCATCAAGGCAAAGAACAGTGGAACAAATAAGTAGCGTTTCATAATAAACTCCTTTTTTATCATTGCTGCTTTGTATAATGCAAATGCCAGGCCAGCACTCCCTTTAAAGACCCGCAAGGCGTTATAAACAAACAACTTAAAACAAAGAAATAGTTTTTGAAATATCTTTTCAAACAGGAAATGACTATCAGAAATCTGATACGCTTTCAAATTATGGATACAATAAGTTAATAGTGCAAAAGAAGTATTGCCACTCACTGTCATCGCGAGGAGTTCAGCGACGAAGCGATCCCTTTGTAGGTGCACCTTTTGAGATTGCTTCGGCAAAAGGCACCTCGCAATGACAGATCAAATAGCATTACATATTTAACCTACAAATAAATTTACATTCATCATCAAAATTACATCTCTCAAAGCTTAACCTGGAGATGGGCATAAAACCGCAGGGCACTCTCGATGCCATATGGATGATACTGATCGCGGCCATCAAAAAGGTTGCGGAATACCAGACTGCTGCTCAGCCGGCCATCCCAAATTTCTTTCCGGAAAGCGAGATCACAAAGCCAGCGCGCTGGTAGCCTGGCGGGATTCGCCGCACTACCAATGGCATTTTCCGGATAACTATGCCAGCGAGTTTCGCTCTGAAAGTTCACGGAGCCCCAGATGGAGAAGTGTTTTACCGGCTGCCAATCCAGGGTATATCGCAACCAATGGGCAGGGACACGATCTTGCGATTTTCTGTAAACGGCACTGCCGGAAGCCGGCGTTTGAAAATTATAAACAATTGATTGGCGAACGAATTGCCAGAGGGTATTCTGCCAGCGGAGCCGGGAGCGCAGCAAGGTTCCACTTTCATTATGGTTAATTTTTAGCAGCCCGAGTAATCCTCCTTCCGGATCATCACTGAGTGATTGTTCGGGAATGTAGATGCCATTATGATGATAAACACCCAGACTGACTTGCAGACGTTGCTCGTTCCGGAAATGATACTGCCAGGCGCCGTCAAGGGTTAGTGTGGTGGATTTTCCCGCTGTTCCGGAAAAACGGTAGGGAATTTCCAGCCGGTTTAAGAGATCATACCCGCGCCGGGTCCAGAACCAGAGATTATTATCTTCACTAAACAACCGTTGGGCATATGCGGCATTGAAAGAAATTGTCTGCTGGTCGCCAACAGGCATTTGAAAAAAAAGAGCAGATTTCACGGCCAGGTTGTTCGGCCCCTTTAGAAACAGCGTTTCTAGCTGGCGGATTTTCTTCTGCTGCTGCCAGCGAAACTGGATCGTTGCTTGATAGAAAGTCAGATCATTTTGCTCTATTCCACTTTCCCGGATGCTGCGATAACGCCGCCAGGAAACGCCCTGCATCATGTGAAGATTTCCCTTGCGATAACGATTTGCCAAAGCGCCCTGCCAATGACGCATTTTCCAATTGAGATTAAAACCACCGGGGAAATTTTGATTTTCTCCCAGTGCCAAATCATCATAGCCTAGTTGTGTAGAGATTTCTCCATTCTTATGATATTTATATTCCCCGCTTAGTGTAGCAACTGTGTATTGCCGGTCAGTGGGAAGCTCTCTCCGGTAAGGCAGGAAAAACAACGGCGCTGCGCCACCGAGACTGTCAAGATAATTTCCGGATGAGGTTGTATACCCGGTAAAAAAGTTGACCGTGATCTTTTTGCCCAGGTATCCCATCCGCAAAGCAGGCGCACCGGTTTGCATCCGCAGATAGTCATTGTTTCGCCGCCGGTTTCGCTCCCGCGCCGCCGGATAAGTGAAATATTGATTTTGCTCCAGCGCACCCAGGCGGAAATGCCATCCGGCAAAGCGGCCGCTAAGGGCAAAGGTATAATCCGGCCCAATGCGATCGACGTTACGCAACGATTGATCGAGAAAAACCAGCGGTCCCGGGTCGCCAGTTTCATTGCCAATCCATCCATTTACTTGAGTATGAATCCCCGGGGCCGGGCGGCGTGTATGGAGATGAATGATACCACGATCGTTGAACAAACCTTCATGGATTTGCGCATTGCTGAAAATTTCGACCGAGTCAATCTCATGGATGCTGACCGGCAGCAAATTCATATCTTTATTATCAACGAGGCGCAGATTTAATGGCATACCGTCAAGCAATATCTCCCAGTTCTCTCCGGAAAAATTTCCCAATCCTCCCGGTGCAGCCTGGTAAATAAAGCCATCAATGCTCCCAGTATACCAATCGGCACTCAACTGCAATATTTCACCCAAACGAAAAATGCCAGCCTTCCGCAGTGTTTCGCCATAGATTACCTGCCGTCCGTTTTCCCGGGCGAGCAGATTCGCATGTATAAAAATTGACATGAATAGAACAGCTATTAGTTGAAGACGCATTTTCATTCCACAGGATTTGTCGATGTTACAGACCTAAGTAGCGAAAACCGTTTTGATAAATTTCGTTCTTGGACAAATTTTGTGTAAATGTATTCAATGGCAACATTTAACATAAAAAATTCTGTAACCCCTTCAGGGTTTCTAAAAAAGTTATCTCAACCGGGGGGCTCACATATGCCCCCCGGTTGAGATATGCAACGCCTTCGGCGTATTTTTACCGCAAAGCCCCGAAGGGAGAGCCGGTTACAGATTCTAACCCTGGGCTGAAGCGCTTTCCAGCCCAGGGTTAAAATCCCCGAAAGCATTTTACCCTGAAAGGGTTACATATCAAGAATTACTAATAATACTTGATTACAAAATATGCCAGAGAACCTTAAATTTTTAAAATTGAAATTGTGAACTAAATCAATCTGCAGCCGTAATTTAATTGTATGTTAATCTCTTTTCTCAAAATGACGCCAGATTGATATGGCATATTTAAAGAATTTATCCTGGATCGCCCTTTTCTTAAAGTCATTTTGTTGATGTGATGCAAATCAAGTCCAGAGACTTGATAGAATTTCCCCTCAAGCCATTTCCTTGAAACACCCCAGATCAAGTCTATTCACTTAAGCGAACCCCGAACAAGCGAATACACTTTACAAAAGTGTGCAAATATTTTACACATTTATCAACTATTTTCTTTATCAATAAAAACAGTTGAATTTATGTATACCAGTTTGTTCATTGTTTATCAGATGATGAATACACAATCAAGAAAACAGTGATAACCCTTGGAATCTACCCGGATATTTTTTGACAAAGGCACCTTGCTGCTTAAATCCCCTCCGGAGTCCCTGCAGGCATTACCGGTCGTGAAGTGGGATCCGCGCACCCGCAGTTACCGGGCGCCGGCGTATTGCTACCGGGAAATTATCCTTCATTTACACAAAAATAAATTAACCTACCAGGATGAAGCGAAAGTTTTTGAAACAACGCCTTTTCCCCTGCAGATCCCCCTGGTGCCTCGCCCGCACCAACAGGCAGCGGAGAAAGCCTGGCTCAATGCCGGTAAACAAGGGGTCGTAACGCTGCCTACCGGTGCCGGGAAAACCATTCTCGCCGTCATGTTGATTGAAAAAGTGCAGCGGCCGACTTTGGTGCATGTCCCGACCATCGATCTGATGCATCAATGGTATGCCGTTCTGAAGAAATATTTTAAGCAAGAGATCGGTTTGCTCGGTGGCGGTTATAACGAATTGGCGCCCCTAACCGTTGCCACGTACGATTCTGCGCTTATCCATGTGCAAAGCAAAGGAAATCGCTTTGGTTTTCTGGTTTTCGATGAGTGTCATCACCTTCCCGGGGAACAATATCAATACACTGCAATCAGCAACATTGCCCCCTACCGGCTGGGCCTGACCGCAACGCCGGAGCGAGCCGATGGCAAAGAGAGTCGTCTCTATGAGCTGGTTGGGAACATCTGCTATAATGCCGATATCCATTCACTGAAAGGCAGCACCCTCGCGCCTTATGAAGTGATCACCTTACAGGTGGACATGACCGAGACAGAACGGGAGCAATATGATCATGCCCGGCAAACTTATCTCACCTATCTCCGCGAAGAACAGATCAATATGGGTAGCGCCAATGGCTGGAAGCAGTTTCTCTGGAAAACCAGCCGTTCTCCGGAGGGGCGCCAGGTCTTTAAAGCATATCTGCTGCAGAAACAGCTCAGTCAGGCATCGAGCGCAAAACTCGCCTATCTCTGGGAGCTGCTGGCCGAACATCGCGGGGACCGTATCCTGATTTTTACCCAGGATAATGATATGGCTTATCGTATCGGCAAAGAATTTTTTCTACCGGTGCTGACCCATCATACGAAACTGAAGGAACGGGAAAATTTTTTGCAGGCTTTCCGGGAGGGAGAATTTAATATGCTGGTCACCTCCAAAGTATTGAACGAAGGGGTAGACGTACCGGAGGCAAACATTGCGATTATCGTTTCCGGCAGCGGCAGCGTGCGCGAGCATGTGCAACGTCTCGGGCGAATATTACGGGCACGTCCCGGCAAAAAAGCGATTCTTTATGAGTTAATCAGCAAAGACACCGGAGAACATTTTATCAATAAACGGCGGAGAAAGCACAGTGCTTACAAAGGACCTCGTCCGCTTTAGGAAATACAAGGATAAGATTACCCCGCTGCTCTTAAAAGCTGAGGATGAAGCGCTCCTCAATACTGCCGGGCAACTGCTGGAAATCTTTAAAGCAAGCAACGGGAAAACCCGCAGTGAACTGCTCGAAGACAGTAAACTGATCATCGAAAACAGTCCCCGGGAGGCAGTCGTAACCCGCGGCCTGGAGAAGCTGCTGTTGGATCGTACCGAATTTGATACCGCGCCAAACGAAGCGCTGATCGAGTTTCGCCACACACTTTTCCGGGAAACCAGCCAAATACTGTCGAAAGTATCATTTGCGGATAAAGCTGCTTACCGCGCAGCCATCGCCGAAAAATTTCAGCAGGAACCAGCGACACTGGCAGACAGCATTTATGCAGATCTCCCCGCTTACCAGTCTGTCGTCAAATTTCGTTCATTATCTCCGGAGCGGTTGATTCACCGCTATAACTGTGCACAGGTGCAGGGATTATTGATTCATTGCAGCGAACTGGAAATTCGCCTGGAAGATTCTCCCCCGGCATTGTTACGCCAGTTTTTTAAGTATCTCCGCTTCCATCAGTTGATGGCCGCCATCCGCAAAGATGCTGACGACAGATTTATCATCACCGTCGATGGTCCATTGAATCTCTTTTACAAAACTCAGAAATACGGACTGAATCTGGCCAATTTTTTCCCGGCTGTTTTGCATCAGCCCCAATGGGAGCTCTCCGCAGAGATCCGTTTCAAAACCCGCCGCAGCTACACCTTATCCTTGGATAATAGCAGTCGGCTACAGCCATACTTTCATCATTTTACCGCTTATGTTCCGGAAGAGATCAGTGTTTTTCAGGAGATGTTTCACCAGAAAACAGAAGACTGGCAAATCGCTCCCGCCAGTGAGTTTATTCCCCTGGAAGGCGAAACATATTGCTTTCCGGATTTTACCCTGACGCACACATCCGGTCTCTCTATCGCTATGGAGCTTTTTCATCCCTGGCACTCTACCCAGTTGGTCAATCGTTTGGCGCATCTG
The DNA here is from genome assembly GCA_028284905.1 of Calditrichia bacterium. Lineage (GTDB taxonomy): Bacteria > Calditrichota > Calditrichia > RBG-13-44-9 > J075 > JACKAP01. The sequence goes on along the minus strand of JANQQU010000063.1, from coordinate 43,991 downwards.
GAGAAAGCCACTGGCAGTCCGTTGATCATTGGTGTTGCCCGCGCCCTGGAAAAAGACCCGTTGATTTCCGAAACCCTGCAGGGATCGGCGTATTTTTCCCGCCATGGTTTTTTGTTCCGGGAAATGCCCACGATGCAAAAATTAACACCGTTGTTGCGGCGCCTGTTGGCGTTGTAGAGATAATTCATGAATTTTCTCTACAACGCTTTACAATCCGGTCCCTAAAGGCTATCTTTAACAATCACAAAACAGTCAATATGGAGCGCATATGATTGACGCGGGCAATCCCTATCGTAAAGCGGCCCTCATCGAATCGCTGGAAAAGGTACAGATGGCCGTTGCAGACTATTTTAGCAGCATCCCCCCGGAAAAATTCGATAAACGCCTGGTGCCCGATGCCTGGTCTCCACAGGAAAACTTTCAACACCTGATCTTATCCGTGCAACCATTGGCCCGCGCGATGGCAACCCCAAAATCTGCCCTGGCATTAATGTTTGGTAAATCTGCCGGCACCTCCCGGCACTACATTCAAGTGCGCGAAAATTATCTCGACAAGCTGGTTAAGGGGGCAAAAGCAACCGGGCGCTATCTCCCGAAACCTTCTGAAGATACCAGCGACCGCGAGCAGCTGATGCAGCAATGGCATCAAGCCGGCGGCAAGCTAGTAATGGCGACACAGAAATGGAAGGAGGCCGACCTTGACCGGATCCTCCTCCCGCATCCGGTGCTTGGTAAAATCCCTGCCCGGGAAATGTTAATGTTCACCATCTACCACAATATCCATCATACCGTCAGCGTGGAAAAGCGTTTAAAAGAAGGCAATACTTAGGCATCGCAGCGAAAAAAATACCTTTTGCATTGTATATGGCAGAGTCGTAAGTTCTGGGGCACTGCTGCTACAAATGAAGTTCAATGAGGCATCGATGATTTATACAGGAGGATTAAGATGAAGCTTGTAAAAGCCAATCTCATCGCAAATGATTTAACGGCAGATATTCTTTTTAACCGGAATGGCTGACAATCAACGAGATTTATTCATAATTTTTAACGTATAATGTAAAGTTTTTCCCCTTCTCGTTTTTTGACCTTCCATTCTGAATTAATTATCCATTTTCGAAATATCGCTTAATACGGAACAGCCGTATTACATAACGCTGCACGTCTTCGCTATTTTGCCCGGGAGCATGATGACGGAATTTTTGCGCGGAAAAAGGAAGGTTTACACATGATAGAACAAATCAAAGCACGCTGGTCGGCGGAGGGTGGCTACGGAGAAGTCTGGAAGATTGCGTTGCCGCTCATCTTAAGTACCGGCTCCCTCAGTCTCCAATTTTTTATTGACCGGGTGTTTCTCACCTGGTATTCACCGGAAGCAATTGCGGCTTCCATGCCGGCCGGGATGCTCAACTGGACGGTGATGTGTCTTTTTGTAGGCACCGCCGCCTATACTGCGACATTTGTCGCTCAGTATTTTGGCGCGAAACAGCCGGAAAATATCGGCCCGGCGGTTTGGCAGGGGATACATATTGCCTGGATTACCATTCTCGTCTCCCTGGCATTTTACCTCTCTTCCGACGCACTTTTTGCCTTTATCGATCATTCACCGGAAGTGCAGGCATTGGAGACCCTTTACTTCAAGATTCTGCTGGTTGGTGCTCCTTTTGTGGTGGTTGCCAATGCCATATCGGGATTTTTTTCCGGGCTGGGGAAAACCTGGACGGTGATGTGGTGCAATATTGCCGGTACGGTCGTCAACCTGATTCTCGACTATGCCTGGATTTTTGGCAACTGGGGTTTCCCGGAATGGGGAATGACCGGTGCCGGCTGGGCAACGGTTCTCGGTGTTATAACACCATCGGTGCTTTTTATTGGCATTATGTTACGGGACAAGTATGATGAAGAGTATCACACCCGTCGCGGCTGGCGGATTAACCGGGAGTTATTTGGCCGCTTAATTAAATATGGTCTGCCAACCGGCCTGCAGTATATGCTGGAAGTATGTGCCTTTACTCTCTTTATTTTTATGATCGGGAAAGTTGGCATCCTGGACCTCGCCGCCAGTAATATCGCCATCAACATCAACTCCCTGGCATTTATGCCGATGTTCGGGCTTTCCGTTGCGGTATCGGTGTTGGTTGGTCAGCACCTGGGAGAGAATAAACCGGCACTGGCCGAAAAGGCGACCTGGTCCGCTTACCATATGGCTTTTACCTTCTTCGGCGTATTAGGCGTTGGCTACTACGCCTTTCCGGAACTTTTTCTCTGGCCCTTCGAGCTGCAGGCAGCCGATGAAGACTTTTCGCAGATTTCTGCAATCGTCATCATCTTACTGAAGTTTGTCGCGCTCTACAGTCTCTTCGATGCCGGGGTAATGATCTTTTCCGGTGCTTTGAAAGGCGCAGGAGATACCCGTTTTGTCGCCATCGCCAGTGTTGGTATTTCCTGGGGTGGCATGCTGGTACCGTCAATTTATTTTCTATATGCCGGATACAATGTTTACTGGTTCTGGGCAGCTTTGACGTTCTACGTCTGTGCCCTTTGCGTGGTGTTCTATTTTCGCTTTCGCCAGGGCAAATGGCAATCGATGCGGGTTATCGATACGACATCAACGGAAGGAGCAGACACTCTCGAGGCCGAAGAAGCAAACTCAGCCATTCCCAATGCGGAACCGGCATCCTGAGCGTAAATTTGCGAATCTAATAAAAAAGGACCGCTATCGGAAGATAGCGGGCCTTTTCTTTTTCAACTTTTCGAATGCGATATTAGCGACCGCTTTGGTTACGGAGGAATTTAAAGAAATCACTCTTGGTAGAGAGCAATACCCAATCTTTTTCCGTAATGGTTGATTCATATGCTTCCATCGTTTTCAGGAAGCGGTAGAAATCGCGGGTTTCAGCATTGCGGTCGTAAGCCCGTGCAAATATCGCAGTTGCTTCCGCATCGGCCCTACCTTTAATTTCCTGAGCGGTTTTATATGCCTTGGACTGAATTTCCAGTAAGTCACGTTCTTTATTACCAAGAATACGAGATGCTTCACCCTGTCCTTCCGAACGGAACCTCTCCGCAATACGCTTACGTTCGGCAATCATTCTCTCGAAAATTCTCTGCTGCACTTCATCGAGGAATTTGATTCGCTTAAAGCGCAGATCGAGCAACTCCATGCCCAGCTCTTTTAACTTCGGGGCGGCAGCTTCGATAATTTCCCGGGTAATCTGCTCTCGCCCTATCTCAATCTGGGCAAATTCAGCATTTCCCAACTGCTCAGTAACATCATCGGTTTTGATCGGTTCCCGGTTACTGGTACGAATCAGTTCAATCAGATCGTAACGGGCGATGGCACTTTTCGTTTCACTATCAAGAATATCATCGAGGCGGGTTTGTGCACCACGCTCGTTGGTTACACGCTGTAAAAAGAGCAGTGCGTTATCGATCCGCCAGCGCGCATAAGTATCCACCCAGATAAAACGACGGTCCTTTGTCGGCACCTGTTCCCGGTCACCATCCCACTCCAGAAAGCGCTTCTCAAAGAAATTCGCCTTCTGAATCAGCGGAATTTTAAAGTGGATACCCGGATCAGTAATTGGATCGCCAACAGGATTACCAAATTGGGTAATAACCACCTGATCAACTTCTTTTACCACATAAGCAAAGGAGTAGATGACAACAACAATAATTAGTGCAATGATCGCAGTTAATGCGGTTCCCATACGTTTCATCTTAGTTACCTCCCTTGTCCAGATTCAATAATGGCAACACGCCGCTGGCATCTTCATCGGTTATAATTTTGTTGCCTACTTTACTCAACACTTTTTCCAGTGTCTCCAGGTAAATCCGCTGGCGGGTCACTTCCTTCGCCTTGCGATATTCTGTAAACAGGGAATTAAAACGGGCGGCGTCACCTTCTGCTTCATTTACACGTTGCAGGGCATAACCTTCCGCTTCCTGAATGGTACGGTCTGCTTCACCACGCGCTTTCGGGATTACTTTGTTGTATTCTCCCTGCGCCTGGTTCACCAGCTTTTCTTTTTCCTGCTCGGCTTCATTCACCTCATTAAAGGCCGGCTTTACCGGATCCGGCGGGGTAACGCCCTGCAGCTGCACCTGTTCCACTTCCAGGCCTAACTCGTAATTATCGACGCTTTCCTGTAATTTGGATTTCACCACACCTTCAATTTCCTGACGAATATTAATGACCTCATTAATGGTTCGGTCGCCCACCACTTCCCGCATAATTGCTTCGTTCATATCACGAAAAGTCTGGGTTGGATTGCGGACGCGGAAAAGAAACTTGTAGGGATCATTGATACGATATTGCACGATCCATTCTACCTCCGCGATGTTTAAGTCCCCGGTAAGCATCAGGGCGATGTCGGAGAAATCCCGGGTCGCATAGCGGGAGCGCACCCCGGCATCTAATGTTTGAAAGCCAAATTCTTCTTTGAGCTGTTTCCGCACCGGCACCTTGTAGACCGTTTCAACGCCCAGGGGCATTTTAAAATTTAAGCCCGGTTGTACTTCCCGGTCAAATTTACCGAAACGTAACACAACGCCGACCTCTTCAGTATCAATCGTAAAAAACGACGAAGTCAGGACTAATAATAGCAGAACGATCGGCACACCGATCTTAAGCAGATTTCCCGGCACACTGGGTGGCCGAAAATCATTAAGATCAAATGGCGGTTTTTGCTGTGGCATAAGAATGCTCCTCTGTTAGTGTTATATATTGGATTTTGATTCCTGGCATGTTAGTAGGATGGTAGTTAAAAACTGCTTGATCAAACGCATAAATCGGGTCGGCCCTCCACCGAAAGAAAAGTTCCAAATACCTTTCCATATCCAAATTCGCTGCAATATACGTTTATTTTCTTTTTCCTCCAACAAATAGCGCGGATTACAATTTCCCCGGCACTAATTAGTGGCCGATTATTTCCCGGGCAAATTGCTTTGGTAATCGGGCGAAATTGTGTTAATATTCACCGATACTACATCAGTGGCTTAGAGAAACACTTAACTTTTTTGAATTTATGCTTCAGATAAAAGACCTACATTACACCATCGCCGATCGCTCATTATTTGCCGGCATTCACTGGTTGATCAACCCGGGCGATCGCACAGCACTCATCGGACCGAACGGTGCCGGAAAAACCACACTTTTACGAACGATCTATGGCGACATCCAGCCGGACAGCGGCGCCATCAGCACACCGAAAGATTACCAGATTGGTTTTTTACGCCAGGAAGAGCCGGCGAGCGAAATGCGGGCGATTCTCGACTGTGTCCTCGAGGGCAATCGGGAAATACTGGATATTGAAACAGAGATGCAGGATATCCATGTAAAGCTTGATGAAAACCCTAACAATCAGGAAGCACTGCTCGCCCGTTTGGGCAGCCTGCAGGAACGCTTTAATTTGCTGGATGGCTATCGCCTGGAATCCGAGGCAAAAGCAATTCTTAGTGGGCTGGGATTTAAAACCGAAGACTATCATCGCTCTCTTTCAGATTTTAGCGGGGGTTGGCGGATGCGTGTTCATCTCGCCAGGCTGCTGCTGCAACGCCCGGATTTGCTGCTCCTGGACGAACCGACAAACCATCTCGACATCGAATCTCTGGAGTGGCTGGAGCAGTATCTACGCACTTTTCCCGGCAGTATCGTTTTGGTCAGTCACGATCGCTTTTTTATCGACCGCCTCGCCAAGGACATTCAGGAGCTGGATCGCTCCAAGCTGACCCACTATGCCGGCAATTATCATTACTATGAAAAGCAAAAAGTGCTCAACCTGGAGTTACTCTATAAACGTTACGAAGAGCAGAAAGCCGAGCGGGAGCGCCTACAAAGATTTGTTGATCGCTTTCGTTATAAAGCATCAAAAGCAGCCCAGGTGCAAAGCCGGGTAAAAATGCTCGAGAAGATGGAGAAGATCGAGCTGCCTCCGCCGGACCGGCAAATATCTTTCGATATCCAGGTCGAAACCAGCAGCTATAAAGATGTTCTGAAAATCAAGGATATGGCTTTCCGCTATGAAACGGACTGGGTGCTGGAAGGCGTTGATCTGAATCTCTATCGCGGGGAAAAAGTTGCCCTGGTCGGGGTAAATGGTGCGGGAAAGACAACGATGACCCGCTTGATCTGTGAGCAGTTGCATCCTCAGCAAGGTAACCTTACCGTCGGGGAGAGAGTCTCGATTGGCTATTACGCCCAGCACCAGGTGGATACGCTCGATCTGGATGCGACCATCATTAATGAAGTGGCAGAAACCGCCGCAGATACCCACCGCCCGCGCCTGCGTGATATTCTCGGCATTTTTCAATTTAGCGGGGAAGAGCCGGATAAGCGAATCGGCGTGTTGTCCGGTGGAGAGAAAGCGCGGGTATCTCTGGCAAAAATCCTGCTGGCGCCGGTCAATTTTCTGATAATGGATGAGCCGACCAATCACCTGGATATCGCTTCCCGGAATGCCCTGGAAAAAGCGTTAGGACGGTACGATGGCACACTGCTCCTGATCTCTCACGATCGTTATTTTCTTGATAAATTGGTCACCCGGGTTATCGAACTAAAAGATGGCAAATTGCGTTTATTTGAAGGAAACTACTCAGATTACCTCAATCGCCGGGAAGCACCGATAACAGTTCCGGCCGAGGAAGCCGAAAACGCGATGACTGAAGCGCCGGCAGCAGAAAAAAGTAGTAAAAAGTTTAAGTCAAAAGAGCAAAAACGCCGGGAAGCAGAGGCGCGGCAAGCAATTAGCAAGGAGCGGAAAAAGCTGGAAAAAGCGGTGGAAGACTGCGAAGCATCCATCGCAACGTTGGAAGAGAAAAAAGCCGGCCTGGAAACGGAATTGGCTGATCCCGGCACTTATCAGAATGGCGAACGTGCCGCCAGTCTGCAAAAAGAGTATGCCGAAGTCAAACAGTCTCTGGAAACAGTGTTCGCCGAGTGGGAAGCCGCCCAGCTTGCTTATGAAACGCTGCTGGAGCAGTTAAAGGATCAATAATTGACAGGTCATTTCAGATGAAAAAACTATTTAGTTATACAGTATTGGGTTTAATCATATTCTCATTTCTTTGGCAAATATCCCTGGGAATTTGCCCCGCTCATTAAGGTAATAACGGCCAAAATACCGATGGAAAACAACACCTTAAGCTGGAAACAATATTTACCGCTGTTAACAAAAAAAGGGCGGCGCCAGGCCGGGCAATTTCTGGTGGAAGGTAGTCGCATCTGCCAGGATGCTCTGAATGCCTCCCGGGAGATTGAAGCGGCATTTCTCAGCGAAACATTTTCCAGTGACAATCGCTGGCCGACTTTCCGGGCGATGCTGGACGAGCGGAACATTCCCTGGCGCATTCTCCCGGAGCGCCATTTCCAGAAGATCAGTGATACGCCATCTCCGCAGGGCATTGCCCTTGTGCTAACTTTGCCGGCACCACAAGATATTGTAAAGCAGCTGGAGGATTGCAATTTTATTCTCGCCCTGCAAAGCGTGCGGGATCCTGGTAATCTCGGTACTCTCATTCGCACTGCTGACTGGTACGGCGTGCAGGGTATTTTACTTTCCGAGGATTGCGTCGATCCTTTTAACAGCAAAGTTGTCCGGAGCACCATGGGCTCCCTCTTTCACCTACCGGTTTACCAGGATGTCAATTTTCAGGAATTGCTCCCACAGCTGCAAAAAGAGGGTTTTCGCATTGTCACCACAGCTCTAAAAAATGGGAAAGGGCTGCCGGCCCTGCAAATTCGCCAGCCGGCAATTATACTTCTAGGCAGCGAAGCCCACGGACTTTCCGACGATTTGCTCTCCCAGAGCGATGATGTGATCACGATTCCCGGATTCGGTCAGGCGGAATCATTAAATGTAGCGATAGCCGGTGGGGTAATTATGCATTATATTGCAGAACAAATTTACCCGGCAAACGAAACGGATGGATATGAACCCGGATAACCCAAACAATAATCCACACCCGGAAAACGAACAGCCTTCGATCAATCCTGCCGAAGCGGGCATTGTCATCCTTTGCAGCTATTTTTTCTCGGTAATACCGGAATTGCTGGTTATCTCCATGTTTCCCGGAGACCCAAGCAGCGGTCAGTTTGATCCGTTGGGGATCAAATTCGCTTTCGTTATCGGGGAAGCAAGCCTGATCATCTTTCCCATTATTTATTTAAGGATGCGGGAGCTCTCTCTCCCAACAATGTTCCGCTGGCAACCGGTGCCGCGCAATATTCTCGGTATGAGTGCGGCGATTGGCCTCGGTTTAACAGTGCTTATTGATGAACTGGATCGGCTCATTCGCCTGTTTGCACCGATGCCGGAAGAATGGGTCAGCAGCATGGAAACGGCCTTCCGGGCGACCGATATGCTCGAGATGTTTCTCCTGATTCTCGGGGTAATTATCCTCGCTGCACTTGTCGAAGAGTCGATTTTTCGGGGGTTTTTACAAGGGATTCTGGAAGAAGGGATTGATGTTACCAAGGCAGTGATATATACCAGCCTGATCTGGGCGTTCATTCACCTGAACCCCTACCAGTCGGTACAAACATTTCTGTTCGGATTTATGTTGGGATATTTAACCTGGAGAACCGGCAGTATTTTGCCGGCGATTCTCTGCCACGCGATCAGCAACTCAATTGCGCTGATTTATTATAACAGCGATTTTAACGAGCTGCTGCCGTTTTACGAATGGAATGGCCACGTATCCCCATTCCTGCTGGTATTAGCCGGCCTGGTGGTTTATAGTGGCGTAAGGTATATCACCGAATATTACATTCAGCTCAATTCGTTTTCTTCCAGCGCTTCTTCGGAAAAATGAGCCGTGCATACAGGGAATTTGCGAAAATATTCCAGCAAGTTTTCCTCTGCAGACTTCACATATAAGGCACGGGTATTTTTTAGCGCCTCACAAATTGCCTGTGGGGTAACATTCTCCAGTTCCGCGACCTGACGATACGTCCCCAGATCTTTATAGCGCCAAAACAAACGATAGTGACGCTCGTTCCAGCGAAGTTTAATTGCGGTCATTAAATGGAAAACAGTGTTGGCGAGAATATCGAGGGTTTCTTCATTGCTGTGCAGGAAATAGTCCTGCTTTTTCTTTTTCGCATCGTTGAGCGCGTAGTTGGCCCGGTGGAAAGCAGGTCCATCCATTTCGATCGGTAGGATTCCGCCCATCCGGTAGATGTTACCGACACCGATGCCAAAGCGCAGCTTGACCGGGAAGGTCAATTTTTCCAGGGCCATTACAACCTTAAAGGCAACTTCCAGATTGGTAATCAATCCCTGAAATTCGTCACCCTTAGTAATCGTAAAAGGCGCTTCAATATGATCGGCAAATTCTTCGTTGATCTGCACAATGGCAGATTTCATAAATAATTGCGTCTGGTAACGATTCCGGCTGCTCAGGCGTTTGGAACCGGCAACATCCCCAATTATTACTGCATAAAGTTTATCGTCCATCTTCATTGGAATACCCGGCTAATAGTTGATTAATACAAATAATGCAAATGCCAAGTTCAAGATTAAAACAATTCAATATCCAATTTTGAATAATGAATTTCCAATGTCGAAGTAAAACATTTAAAAGCTGATATGTTTCGATCGTTGATTACTTTGACATTCGATATTGGGCGTTGAATATTGGACATTCCCTCTGTTTCGTATCCAACTTGTAATTCGCATTGATAAATTAAAACCGGCTGCAAAGAACGATGCAACCTCTCCCCTAAATCACTTCTGATAAATAGCAGATATTATATATGGACGGAAATAAATAGAAATGAAAGTGCAGGCGTTGAGTCTTATTTATAAAGTTTAATTTTAATCTCATTATTGGAAAGGTAATCCCCAAACCACCTTTCCGGAACAGGCGATTACAACAACTGCGCCATCCGGCCATATCCGTCTAAAATATAAAGTACTTTTCGAATTTATATGATTTAGATCAAAAAATCAAACTGATAAACTTGATTTTGCCCCTTTCGAGGCTGTAAGCTTGTTTTGTTTTCCGGTGAAAGAATGATTTCTAATGGAGATAATTTTCTCGGAGGGTAGTATTTCAGGGCGGCAATATTACAATAAATCAAAGGAGCGCGAAGCGAATATCTTCCTTAATTCGCCTTCTTCGCTATGAAGAAGAAGGCTCAGATTGTTTCGCACTCAGCGCTTGTTTGACAATATCTTCCAGCTCTTCCAGGTTATATGGTTTTGGCAGAAATCCATGGATATTTACATGTTCGTGTATCAGGTTCTCCTTGTCATTATATCCACTGGAAAGGAGAATACGCATATCCGGGGCTATTTCCTGAATCGAGCGAATCGTGGCAATCCCATTTAATTGCGGCATTGTTAAGTCTACAATTGCCAGGTCGATCTTCTTTTTCTCTTTTACCCGGCGCAGTGCCGCTTCTCCGTCCGCAGCCTGGTAAACATTGTAGCCCAGAGACTTCAGAGAGTCCTGCAGAGATTCCCGGAAAAGCGCTTCATCATCCACGACCAGCACGGTAGCACCCGGTTTCGATTTCTTTTTCGGCATTGGTGCCGGGGGAATATAAATATGGAATGTAGTGCCTCGTCCCAGCTTGGTATCTATATCGATGAAGCCATTGTGACTTTTTACGATATCCATAACGATGGAAAGCCCCAGGCCAGTACCTTTCCCGGTTTCCTTAGTGGTAAAGAACGGTTCGAAGATGCGGCGCATATTTTGCCGGGAAATTCCCCCGCCGGTATCCTTCACGCTGATGCGCACATAAGGTTTCGGCGGTGCCTCGCTATCGGCCGGGGCGTAGTTTTCCAGGGACGTGATAAAGGTAATCGTACCGCTTTTGGCGATAGCATCGCGAGCGTTGATCGCCAAATTCATCAAGACCTGCTGCAGCTGTACCGGATCGGCGATAATCCGGGGAATATTTTCTCCCAGTTCGGTTTCTACGGTAATCTTCTTGCCCATCAGGCGGCGGAACATTTCCAGCACCTGCTCAATAAATTCACTCGGCTGGACGGATATTCGCTCTTCCTGCTGATTCCGGGAAGCCATAAACAGCTGACGGATAAGGCCGGTAGCGTTATCGACAGCATCCTTGATTATCAGAATGCGTTTTTGCAAGTCCGGATAGTTTGCCGTGCCCATTTTCAGCAAATCGACATTTGGTTTGATGATGCCAATGATGTTATTGAAATCATGGGCGACGCCACCGATCAGGCGGCCAAGATTGGCCATTTTTTCCAGCTTAATCGCTTTCTGCCGGGTTTTATGCAGCTCTCCGTTCAGGCGGCGCAACGAATCGTTGCGATCCTTCATTTTTTGGGAGAGGAAGAACTTGTTCAGCGCCATGCCCGCCTGACGGGCGAAGCGGGCAATAATTTGTAGATCATCGACGGAAAAAGCCTTCGGTGCATGCTGGATGTAGACGATAACCCCATACTGGAATTCTTCCACGCCAATCGGTGCAGTATACAAATCATATTTTCCGGTCTTGTCCAGACCGAGCTCCTCATAATCCAGCGCTTCCAGTGCAGAGTTCTTCCAGATAAACGGTTGGTTTTCCCGGAATGTCCGCCAAATCAGTCCATCGCTGCTCTGGATCGTTTTCAGCTGTTTCAGCTTTGTCGATGGGGAAGTTTTTGCCGGAATTAATGCCCGCTGGTTTTTCTCCCAAATAAACACAATGCATTCCCGGGCATCGATTAAATCCTTGCCGTGGGAAACCAGCATGTCGAGAATCTTACCGGCGGAATCCTGCTCGATTGTTTCCTGGTTTAACTGAATAATGGTATTGAGGCGTTTATTTTCCTCACGGGTTTTCAGGAAGGTCTCCTGTATTTCCCGGTCCAGTTTGGCGCGATTTATTTGGCTGGCAAGAATTTCATGTTGAGTTTGAATATTGTCGGTGATGTTGACGATCGAAATGATATAATTCTGCAGCACTCGCTGGCTGTTATACAACAGGGACAGGTTGATCTCAACAATCTTTTGATCGCCGCTGCTGGAAGGCAGCACCCCGACATATCCTTTAATATCCGAGCCGGATTCATTGATCTGATTCTTAATAACGTTAAAATTGCCCGGGCCGATTAGTGCCTGCAGATTGCTATTCAGCAAACGTTCCGGTTCAATTTCAAAAAGCATTGAGGCGTTATGATTTGCCTTTTCGATATTCCCGACAGTGTCAGTAATCAGCAAGGGTGTCGGGCTTAAGGAGAAGAACGCTTCCAGGTAGTTTTGATATTGCGTAGCGCTTTCCATCTGCTCATCGATATTATCCGCCAGATGGTTAAAAGCGCGGCCTAATTCAAAGATATCGCCATTGCCGCCATCCGCCAGGCGAACATAGGATTTGCCTTTACCCTCGCGATAACGATGAATTTTCTTGGTTGCCCAGCTGATCGGTTCGGTAACATATCTGGCCATTAGAAAGGTAAAAATAAAGAGGAAGAGAGAAAATCCACCGACGATCATTAAGGTAAGGTTGATGCGCTCAGTCTGCCGGGCGTTAATCCACTGGGTGTTAAACCCTGCGATGACCGTCCCGCCGGGCACTTCGTTAAAAAACAGCGGATGTTTAATGAGCAGCAAGTTCTCACTGCGTTGTTGCATATCATTATTTTGCAGGAAGGTTTGCAGCTGCCCTGCAAATTTTTCCGTATGCAATTTATAGACAGCCGCTGCGGTGGAATCCTCCACGTATAAAAACGCTACGTCCGGCGCATTTTCCCCGGCGGCCAGTGCCTGTTGCAAAAAGCCGTCCTGCCACTCGCCGCTTTCCAGGTTAACGGCAACTGTTTGTATCACTGTATTGGCTTTATGCCAAAATAAATTTTCCAGGGTATTTTTATGGGCAAAGAAATCCACTAAAGAGATGATGGCAACAATCATCCAAATGCCTATTGCCATTAACCAAATTCGCCCCCGTAAAGAAAATGTATCAATTAGTCGCTTCATTGTTTATCTGTATTACTCACTTGTTGTTCTTCCCTGCTGCCCGCGCCATTGGTTATTTTATTCAACAGCGCTTCCAGAGTTTCCAAATGATATGGTTTGGACAGAAATCCCTGAATATCGGAATGCTGTTGCCGTAATAACTCGCGCTGGGCAGTGCCGCTGGTTAATATAACATTAACACGGTCATCCATTTTTCGCAAATTTCGAATCGTTTCTACCCCGTCCATCTCAGGCATATTATAATCTACAATGGCAATATCAAAGTCGTTATCATCTTTTAGGATAGCAAGCGCATCTTTTCCGCCTTCTGCGACGACGACTACATAGCCGAGATATTCCAGGGAGGATTTCAGGGATGCGCGCTGCATCGCTTCGTCGTCTACTACTAAAATTCGGCCGGAGTCTTTTTTGCCGGTAGGTGGGACAATAGCGCCGCCCGTTTTCCTGTTTATATCCGCTTCCTGAAAAGGCGCTAAATATATGTGGAATGTAGTACCCTGTTGCAATGCCGTATCTACCCGTATACTGCCACCGTGACTTTTGATTATACCATATACCTCTGAAAGCCCTAATCCGACACCTTTACCAACTTCCCGGGTGGTAAAGAATGGATCGAATATTCGAAACAGCTGCTCATCGGCGATGCCCGGGCCATTATCGGCAACTGTCAACTGAACATACTCTTTTTTTCCGTTCGTTGGTGTTTCGTTCGGCACAAATTTTTGAATTGAAGTTCGAATGGTAATTTCACCGCCTTCCGGCATGGCATCGCGGGCATTTACCACCAGGTTCATCAATACCTGGGTAATGCGATTTCGGTCGATATATACGTCCGGCAAATTACCATCTAACTCGGTTTTCAATTCGTAGGATTTCCCCAGCGGTTTCCGAAAAGCTTCAGCCAATTGTTCCACCAATTTATTCAGGGAAACCGGGGCGCGGTTCAACTGCTGGTTCCGGGAAAAAAGCATCAGGCGGCGCGTTAAGCCGGCAGCACGGTCCACTGCTTCGCGGATGCTGCCAATACGACGTTCAATTGCTGCATTTCCACCGGCTTCCCGTTTTAAGAGATCCAGGTTTGGCTGAATAATTCCCAAAATATTATTAAATTCATGGGCAACACCGCCAATAATTGTCCCCATGCTTTCCATTTTCTGATTTTGCAAATACTGGGCCGGAGGGCGCGGCAGTAAAATATCCGTTTGGGAGGGATGGCGATAATTCCCCTGGTACGCCTGCAACAGGTTGATTTTCTCGATCATGATTGCTGCCTGATGGGTCAGCGTCGTAATCAAATGAACGTCTTCATTGGTAAACAATTGCTCAGTATCCTGCAAATACACCACAACGCCATAGCGAAAATCCTGATCACTGATCGGCACGGAGACCAGGCAAAATTCATCATCTTCCGCAAATCCCAGTTCCTGCAAATCGCCATTTTGCATTTTGTTCAAAAAATAGGCCTGGTTGCTTTCATAGGTTTGCCAGACGATGCCTGCTTCCCCATCAATCGCGTCAAGCTTTTCCAGATGCGCTTCCGGAAGCGCCCGGACTGGCTTCAGGAAGGATTTATCATAATCCCAGAGAAATACCGCACAATACCTGGCGTTTATCAACTCGGAGCCGTTGGTAATCAGTAAATCGAGGATTTCCGGCACGGTATTGCAATCGATCGTCTGATAATAGACCTGCAATAACTTCTTTAGTTTTTCCGCATATTCCTGATTCTTCTGACTGGCCGCTTCCAGAGCGTCGGTTTTTTCCTGCAGATCAAAGTGAGATTTGCTGAGGTTTTTCTGGCTTTCCAGAATTTCGTATTGGGTATCGATCTTCTCCGTAACGTCGATAATCGTAATCATATACTCCAGGCGGTCTTCGAGATTATTCTCCACCATGGCAATATTCATTTCCAGCACCTTACGGGTTTGATCCGGGGCCATTACCACGGTTACATAACCAAGCAGACTGCGATTGGAATTGTCAAAGTGTTGCTTCAGAGAGTAGTAATCACTGGCGCCGAGCAGCTCCTCAAGGGATTTTCGGAGCAGTTCGCTTTCCCCGGTTTCGAACAACTCCACAGCAGATTTATTTACCCGTAGTATCTTCCCCGCAGTATCGGTGATCAGGATAGCAATTGGGCTTAGTGTGAAAAACGATTCCAGAAATTGCTGATGACGGTTGTTTTCCCGCAACTGCGAATTCATCTCATCCGCGACATAGTTAAAGGCTTTAATCAGCCGGGCAGTTTCTCCATTTCCCCGCGGCAGCAGCGGCAACCCGTGCCATTCTGCAGTTGGCTGGTATTCCTGCAAAGTTCGGGCAGCCACCTTCTGAGGCTTGGCGATATAGTAGGAAAAAATAAGCGTCAACAGCATCAGTAAAGCGCCGAATGCCGCGGTTACGATCATCAGCTCCCGTTCCCGGGCGGCAATGCGTTCATTCAGCCAGCGATGGTTAAAACCAACCAGTAAATGACCGAGCACGACATCGTTAAAGGCCACCGGTTCCTTCACCAGAAAAAATTCATCGGTATCCCGAATCGTTTCTGTTTCGTTGATGAATACATTTATCAGGGAATCATAGGCCTGGGAACGAAATCCATATAACTCTTTCAGGCTGGAATCTTGCAAAGTTAGGAAGGAAACGTCAGGCGTCTTCTCCAATTCATCGAGCATGGCGATCGCCTGATCAATTTGATGGAGCCAAATACTTGCCTGCAAATTACGGGAAACCTGGCGAACCGCATCCTGGGATTTATGGCGCAGCTCATCCCGGTACTGGTTTTTCGTACTAAAAAAACCGTAGTACTGGAAAGCAGCAACCAGGGTAAATACCAGAATTGCCAACGTCCAGATCTTTAGCGAAATTGATGTGCGATTAACAACTTTTTTCATCTGCACGCCCTAGTTGCCAAAGATTAAATGTTTCGCCAATCTTAGTACATCCATACTGTATTTAGCCGATTCGTCTTTCAAAGATTTTATGTTAAACCAGATCTCCGGTTTCCCTTCGGCATTAATTTCTACCCCGGCGGAAATTCCTTGAGAAACCAAAGTCGAATCTGTTGTCATGGAAAGAATATGTTCTTTGTTGCATACTTCCCGCAGGCCACTCAGGCGATTATCCCTTCCCGGAATAACAATTATAGCATGAATCTTTCCCCGGGACAGGGCAGCGAGATTTCGGTTTGATTGTCGTAAAATTGTCAGCGGCCGGCCACTAAAAGGTGGTAAAGGAAATTGAGACAATATTGAATCGTAAATGACAGCCTGCCGAAAAGAGGTATTATCGGAGGGATCGTAGAGGACAGCAATGCGTACCGTATCGACGCCGGCTAAATCCAGACTATCGTTCAGTGCAACCAGCTTCAGCAGAATTTCTGCACTCAACGCAGTGGATGATACATCCCGGGCCAGCCCCTCCTGAACCACAAAGATGCTGCAGAGACATAGAATTAAAGACCACTTTCTGAGACTCATGATATTCGTCTGCAAACCTCCCTCCTCGCATTAAACAACCGGGTTGCCGTATATTAAATAGCCACCCAAATAATCCCACTCCCGGGATTACCGATTCTCCTCCAGACCTCCCTGTATCTGTCTCATGCCGGTTTTCCGGCATTGCTTGAGAAAATACAGTTGTTTATGCTACTAGAATGTTACACAATTTCACTATAAATTAAAAGTGAAAAATTGCCAACGTCCCGGAAAATACTGCCATTGTTATATTCCCGAAACTTTCTTACATTTCTTCACATCAAAATCAGGATCCCGCTATGTTATTCAATTTTACCCTGGATTCCATTGAAGAAATTGAGCCCTGGGGAGAGCCGCCGCTGCAATCGCTCAGTTGGTTTGGCCTATCTGCAGGGACCTACCACATCAAGGCCGGTGCCCATGAGCTCTTTCGCTATTCCGATGCCTGCGTGCAATACCTGGCAGAAAAAGCAGATGAAAGTGAAATTACCCCCTATGTCGATTATTATGTTGCCCGCTTATATGAAGACATTCTTTCCATTTTACCGTACACGCTGGAGCCAGTGCCGGATTTTTTGTTGAAATACATAAAGCAGGAAATGGACCCGGAAAATCCCTGGCATAACGTCTGTGACGAATGGTTATCCCGCTACGTCGATAAAGAAACAGACGATGAAGCGGTTTGGGATACATTCTATAATGCGACGATATGGACAGAGGAGCGCTACCTGGATACCGGCTATCTTTCCCCCGCAGCGAACATCCAGATTTGGTCGGACAATCGCACAATTACCCTGGAATGGAATAACTCCGAGAAAAAGATTCATGAAATCCCCGCCTGGTCTACCGAAAAATGGCGATTTACCCTTTCCCGGGAGCAATATTTACAGGAAGTAAAAAGTTTCCACGACCGTTTTATATCAGCAATGGGAGAGCGGGTCGCCGCAGTTGCCAAGGATTGGAATAACCCGGATATTCAAATAGACACAGACGCTTTGCAGAATGAGCATAAATTTCGAGAGCAGCAAGTTAACGATGAAACTTTAAACATCCAGACGGAAACGGACTGGGAAACAGTGATGCAGGCGATTGAACGAATTGAAAGCGAAATGATGTAGTGGGTATTTCAGGAAAGTAAGATTAGAAATTTCGACCTAAGCTCGTATTAAAATCGCCAGACCAGTCAGGTAAATCAATCCGCTTTATTCCTCAAATTTCCGGAAACCGCCAGCCTGGCTAGCGATAGAGATGCGCGACATACGCTTCATAACCGTTATACATTCTGGTGGGGATTCGTTCATTCACGCCGATCAGCCGCTCCGTTGCCTGAGACCAACGCGGATGCGGGACGGTAGGGTTCACATTCGCAGTAAACCCATATTCTTCCGATTGAAAATCGTTCCAGAACGTGCCTGGACGCCTTTCGGTAAATTCAAATTTTACAATCCCTTTAATACTCTTAAAACCATATTTCCAGGGAACGACCAGGCGAAGCGGCGCCCCATGCTGCTTTGGCAAATCGTGTCCATATATGCCTGTTGCCAGGAAGGAGAGTTCATTCATTGCTTCCGCCATAGTCAGTGCTTCGTAATACGGAAAAGGATACCAAACGGCCTTTTGGCCCGGTGCTTCATTTCTCCGGAAAAAGGAGGTCATTTTCAGGTAATTTGCTTTGTGGGTCGGACGGGCAAAATCGATCAGCGACTTCAGCGAAAAGCCACTCCAGGGAACGATCATCGACCAGGCTTCCACGCAGCGATGACGGTAAATCCGTTCTTCCAGGGGCATTTTTTTCAGTAAATCATCAATCCCGACGTTGAGCGCTTTTTCCACTTCGCCGGTTATACTGATCTCCCAGGGCTCAGTTTTTAACCGGGCAGCCAGTTGCCACACCTGGTCTTTCTCCGTGGTAAACTCATAGTAATTATTGTAGGAAGCAGCGACGATCTCATCGGTTAATGCCCTGGTTGAGGTATATTTTTCGTTTTTCCGGAAGGGGTAGTTTTCCCCGGGGGCGGGAATCGTATCAGTAATTTTTGCCGGTGGCCGGAATTCTGCGGTTTTTTCGCCAGTACAGCCGCTCATCAGCGCTACACTGCCAATTCCCAGAAGCCCCAGTGATTTCAAAAATTGCCGGCGACTGATATAATCCTTCTCCGGGGTAATCAACCGCCCGGGCATTTCCCAGATTTTTGGCGACTTAATCAAGGTCATTATTTATCACCATATATGCTTATTCCGCAGCCGCAATTTTCTCTACTGCAGACCAAACCCGGAGCATATTGCCGCCACACATCTTCTCGATATCGCTTTCCGAATACCCGCGCTTCAACAATTCATAGATCAGGTTGGGAAACTCCGATACATCCTGTAAACCTTTTGGCAAAGCAAAAACACCGTCATAGTCCGAACCAAATGCAACTGCATCGACGCCGGCAATCTCCACAACGTGATCGATATGCGCCAGCACATCTTCGATCGTCCCGAAAGGATTCTCCTGGCGATACTTGATCCGGTAAGCAATTGCCTCTTCAGAATCTTCACTAATCTTATTTTTCTTCATGTAAGCATTCATCGCCATGCGGGCGGTAGTTCCGCTGGAAGTATATTCTGAACGCAAAAAGGCAGAACCAAAATTAATGCAGATAACGCCGCCATTTTCTGCCAGCTTTATGATCATCTCATCACTCATATTTCTTTCCCAGCCCGGCGTAAATTTCCGGCAGGAAGAATGAGAAGCAATTAGTGGCGCTTTCGTTAATGCCAGGACATCGTAGAAAGTGCTGTCGCTAACATGGGAAATATCGATCATCATCCCGAGGCGATTCATTTCCGGAATCAACTGCTCTCCGAAAGGACTGAGGCCATTCCATTTCTTATTTTCATCATAGGAAGAATCGCAAATGTGATTCGCCTTGGAATGAGTCAGGGTAATATAGCGCACGCCACGATCATAAAAATGCTGGAGGTTTTCCATTTTTCCTTCAATCGGCGCCCCATTTTCCATCCCCATCGGCAGAGAAACTTTTCCCTCGGCAAACTGGGCATGAACGTCCGCAACGCTGGTAGCAACCGCGAATTTATCTGGCCAGGCTTCCTGGAAACCGTAAACCATATCGATCAGGGAATCGGCGAATTCTTTCGCACCACCGGTTTTCTGATAGGAGGCCGGAATGAATATCGACATAAACGGGGCATTTAAGCCGCCGGCTTTTGCGCGCACATAGTCGAAATCACCGCCGGGCGTTTGCTGGGAAATATCCTCCATCCGCCTGTTCAGGCGATAGGGAATATCGATATGCCCATCAGTAATAATAAACTTTTGTGCCAGTGCTTCTGCCCGCTCTTTCATTTCCGCATCACTTAAGGGCGCAGCCTGACTTTTTGTTTCACAACCCATGCTAAAACCGATTAATGCTATCATACCGAAAACTAACAGAAATGCTCGAAAACGCATGTAATCCTCCGTCGATGAAAATAATCAGACCAATAACATCGAATTTATGATTTTTCAGGAGATAACCAAATAACTTCTCCGGGGGGAATATCAGTGTTAAGTAACTGAAGTCGCAGTGTAAGAGAAATTTGAAAGGTATTTTTGTTGATCGTTGTTCGTTGATCGTTGCTCGTTTTTACGTGCAACTAGCAACTCGCTTGGAAAATTAGGAGGCTCTTTGACTACGAATCTACGTCTATTTATTGCCATCGTCCTGTCAATAATCATTTGGCCGTTAAGCACTGCGTTTTCCCAATGGGAGCGCTCATCGACGTTTACATTGGGCCCGAATAAAATGATCAGCAGCTTCGCCAACGCAGGCGGCTACATTTTTGCCGGACTTGGTAGCGGTAGTTTTATCTCTTTCACCGATAGCATCGTCTTTCGTTCCGGCGACGGCGGCGAATCCTGGGAGAATATTAGTGCCGGCATTCACCCTGCATCTGCAATGACCTTGAAAGCCTGGGAAGATACGCTCTACCTCGGACTATACGATATTTTCGCTGTACAAAACATGTATAAATCCACCGATCACGGCGAAAATTGGGAACGGATTAGCGCGGACTTTCAATATGGGGAAGTGTTTTCGATTCTCAATTATAATCAGCAGGTTTTTGCTTTTACCGACCCCGGCGGCTGGATTCGCTCTACTGACAACGGCGCCAGCTGGACGCAATCCATTGCCGGTTTAGATACACTTCCCAGCAAGCCGGGCGCTTTCAATCATTTCACCTACAAAGGAGAGAATTTTTATGTCAGCACCGCGAAGGGGGTCGCTTATTCCAGTAACAATGGGGACAATTGGATATTGCCGGCCAATAGCGGTCTCCCCGCCTTTGTCGATGGGCGGATCACTGCCGATAATCTTTTTACCATTGGTGATACGCTCTTTCTGAGCGGCGCGCATTTGAGCGAGGGCGGCTTTTTTATTTCGACAAATGATGGTGAGAGCTGGACATTTCTCAGTGAAGATTTGCGGCATCTTTTTCCGGAAACGCTGGTACGCTGGCAAGGGTCGCTTTTTACCGGTACAGATAATATTTCCTATAACGACAGCACCACCGGTGTTTTTCGCTCCGATGACAATGGTGATACATGGCAGTCGATGAACGAAGGACTGCCACGTCTTCCGCAGGCGTTTTCTCAAAATATCAACGCGCTTCAGGTTGCCGGTAATAAATTGCTGACCGGCATTTACGGCGATGCGCTCTATAACTACTCTCTGGATAGCAGTGTCACCTCGATTTCAGCCACATCTCAAATTCCGGAAGATTTTCGGCTGCAACCGAATTTTCCGAATCCATTTAATGGAGAAACGACGCTTGCTTTCGAACTGACTACGCCACAACCAATATCCCTGACGGTTTACAACACGCTTGGGCAGATTGTTATGAACCGCGAAACAGGTATTTTTCCGGCTGGTCAGCAATACATTCGTATCGATATGAATGCACAGACAACCGGGATCTATTTTTATCATTTTCGGGCGGGGGAAAATTTCCGGACAGGGAAGATGTTATTACTGCGCTAGAAGGAAATGTATAAATAAAAGTGATGTCCAGAGGGCTTTATGCTCCTTGTTGCAAAACTTGTTAATCCGACAGTGCAGAAAAGTTGACAGACTTTCACGAGTCGAATGAATTTTCTTTTTGCATATCCTGTTTTTAACTATCAATATAGACTATAAGCGAATGAATATATTTATATTCGAGAATAATCATCTTTACAGGAGGCGATTATTTCCAACGATCGCAAGAGCAAAGAGGGCATTGATTTTCACCAGTTAAGCGCCAAACGGGATGGCCTGCCTTTCGCAATTATTTCCAGCAAAGAAACAATTTTTCGCCCAGACAATTTACTCCGTCCTTCCTTGCGGGATTTTCATGTCATTCTCTGGTTTATCAAAGGCAGCGGCACGTATTACATCGATTTTAAACCGCATCAGTTTCAAGAGAACACGATTACCCTAATCGCAAAGGATCAGCTACATTATCTGGAAACACCGACGGAAGATTGGGAAATCCTTTCCATTGTATTTAACAGCGATTTTATTTACCGAAATGATCAGGATTTACAGCATCTTTTCAATTTCAATATTTCGCAGCATATCGAAGGTCAGCAAATTTTAAAACTGGCGCATGCTGATGTCACGTTTCTTCAGGAAATCAGTAAACACATGAACATTGTTTATCATGAATGGAGTGGACAGGCAAGAGAGAATGCTTTTTACCATTGGCTATGTATTTTTCTCATTTACTGTGAGCGCTTGCAGGATAAATATAATTTACTTCCGCGCCCTGTCATCGATAGTGATACGCAAATTCTGCTGGAATTCAATAAATTGCTGGAAGAGAATTTTCGAACGAATTTCAAGGTAAACTTTTATGTAGAGCGTTTAAACCTTAGTCTGAAAACACTCTCCCGCATTACCAGGAATCGTTATAAATTATCCCCGAAAGCTGTAATCGACGAGCGACGTACCCTCGAGATTAAGCGATTATTAAGTGGTAGCAATAAATCCGTCAAGGAAATCGCCTATCAAATGGGTTTCGATGAACCAACCAATCTGGTAAAATATTTCAAAAAGCAAACCGGTTTTACACCGTCATCATTCAAAAAACACGGCTAATTTTTACCATTCTTTAGCTATTTCTTACCTTTTTCAGCTGCTGCCTGCAGTATAAATTTTCCCCGTTGAACAATTTATCCAGCGGGTAAGAAAAAATGACGACCAATTTCTTAGATGGTTCTACGAATAAAGCGATGATTTCCATGTCAGTCCCGATTAGTATCGGGATGCTATCGACATTTTTATTCCAGGTCATCGATACCTATTTTGTGGGACAGCTGGGAGCAGAACAACTGGCTGCGCTCAGTTTTGCTTCCACTGTTTATTTTTTGCTGGTAGGATTATTCATCGGTCTTACTATTGGCGTCTCAATTATTGTCGGTACTGCGTTTGGTGAAACCGATTTTCAAAAAGGTAAATGTGCAAATAGCATATCCATCTTACTGGCACTGCTTCTTTCTGTGATTCTTTCCGGCATCGGAATAATTTCCATAAAGCCATTATTCACCATTTTAGGTGCCAGTGGCCAAATTCTTGATTATATCGCATCCTATATGGTTCCACTCTACAGCGGTATGCCTTTATTGATGGTCTCTCTGGTTGCCGGCGGGTCCCTGCGCTCGACAGGCATAGTCAAAGCGCCGGAGATCATAATGGGGATTGGTGGCATTATCAACCTGATTTTTGATTAACTCCTTATTTTTGGCGTGGGTGCTTTTCCGGCACTTGGGATTGAAGGCGCTGCACTGGCGACGGTTTTATCCTGGGTATTTATTTTTGTCGCAATGAGCATTCTAATCCTAAAACAAAGATTATTCACACTCACGGTATTCCGCGAATTCCGTGAGAATATAGTCTTGCTGAAAGCGCTTTTCAAACTAGGTGCCCCGGCTGTTCTGACCCAATTGGTAAACCCGGCAACATTAATGTTTATTACATTCCTCCTGGGCCGGGAAGCGGCCACGGCCGTGGCTGCATATGGCGTTGCCGGTAGAATAGAAACCTTGTTACTTATCGGTATTCTGGGAATCAGCACTGCGGTAACTCCTTTTATTGCCCAAAACCTTGGGGCTCGGAAACATCTCCGAATTGATGAAGCGATCGTTTTTGGCGGAAAAGCATCCGTCTATCTCGGACTACTGCTATTTGTATTTCTGATGATATTTATCGAACCGATCGCAACATTGTTTAGCAGTGATGGGCAAGTGATCGAATATACTGTTATCTATTTTTCTATTGTCGGCATTTCGTATGTATATTATGGCTTGTATCTGATAACATCTTCAATTTTTAATGGATTACAATTACCGGTAAATTCTCTGCGGATAATGCTGGTTAAGACTTTCCTTTTTACAGTTCCCTTAACACTAATTGGTGCTTATTTTAGTGTTAGCGGCATTTTTATCGGACTTTCACTGAGCAACATCTTTGGAGGCATTTATGCCAGACGAGAAATGCGGACACAACTCAGGAAAGCAGGATCTTCATTAGCACAGAGAAGTCCACTGGCTGATTATAAAACCGACATAATTGCTTTAAAAAATGCATTTTTATCATTATTCAGATAAGATTTAAGGAGTTTACAAACGTATGAAAAAAATACTCATTTTCAGTGGTAGTAACAGTTCTCAATCGATTAATACTAAATTGGCGGGCTATATTCAGTCCCAGGTAGCAGCAGAGAAAATTTCCGGAATAGATTTGCGCGATTACCCACTCCCGATTTACGCCCATGATATCGAAGTCGGAGAAGGCGTGCCGGAAAATGCTCAGAAATTAAAAGCAGTATTTGATGCCCATGATGCTTTTATCATTACGCTGCCGGAACATAATACATCCCTCTCGGCCTTTTTCAAAAATACTATCGACTGGCTATCCAGGGTCGAAATGGGCTTTTTTGCCGATAAGCCGATTCTCTTGTTCGGCACTTCCCCAGGCCCGGGTGGCGCTCGCAATGTACTCGCACATGCGGAGAAAGTGCTATCTGGTTATCTTCGTGGTAAAGTAATCGGCACTTTGGGGCTCCCCAAATTTCATAAAAGTGTTGAGAAAAATGACGATAACAGTATCGCGGTTATGGACGAAGGATTTAATGAAGGCATGAAGGCACTGCTGGAAAAACTGGAAACCGCGATGACGGAAAGTTGATTTGTAAATGAAACCAATACAGCAGCAGTTGGTAGAGGATCACTAACTGCCTGCTGCTACTGCAACTGCCACCTTCTCACTGCCCATCATCCGCCCACAATTCCCATAAAAACCGGGCGACATTCCGATGAGTCATTTTAATCAATTGCTCTTCAGATAAATATTCCCGGATATCCTCCAGGATTGATGGAAAATGACTGGCAGTTCGGTGACACTCATGAAAAATTGTTTCCCCGGGCGGCATCTCAATTGCTTTCTCGTAGAAAAAATCGGCGCCAAAGGCCAGGGCATTTTCTCCACCGATATCCAGTCCGTACAGAATGTGATCGATCAGGGCCTCGGGGCGATGATCATTGAGAAAAGGGCGGATAAAATTGATACCGATAATCCCCCCACGATCGATGATTTCACCGGCGATCACTTCCGGCAAATTACGGTCGTGCTCCCATACTTCTCCGAAATTGGAATGGCTGGCTATTACCGGCACATCAAGATTGGCCTGTGCCACGTATTCGAGAATATCCCAGGCGAGGGGGTCGCTGGCATGAGACACATCAATGGCGATTTTTCGCCCATGGAGATAATCCAGCAACACCTTGCCATCGTCTTTCAGGCCAACGTCGCTGCCACTATCGCCGCCGAAACGATTTTCATAGGCGTGGGTCATACTGATGTATAACAAACCGCCGGTATTACGGATAATTATTTCCAGATTTGCCAGGCCGGTATCCAGTGAATCTTTTTCATTGCAAAAGCCGCTGGCACTTTCGATAGCGGCGACAATGCCGGTCTTTTCATTGATTTCCAGATCGAGTCCGCCATTAGCAGTTCGAACCGGCTTAAAAGCCGCTGAATAATTCTCCAATAAATCTGCAAACTTTTCGCTTTGTTTGATGCCATGGGAGGCGCCATCCGGCATTTCCGGGGTAAAAATTGCCATCGTCTGCAACTTGACATTCCCGTTCTGCAGATGGGGAATTGCACAGCCGATATCTTCACTTCGCATCGGATCCGCATTGGGTGTGCGGACCAGGTAACTAAGCAAATCGCAGTGAAGATCGAAAACCGGTGGTGGCGTCAGCTTCTTTTTCATCATCTCGGCAGTTACGTCATCGATTCATCTGAACATCCCGCGTCAACGGCACTCGGGAACACTAATTTTTTCTTAAACATATCGGTGAATGTCTATAATTAAAAGTACAAAAAAAACATTACGATACCAACCTAAAAACTGTTGTTTTCCGAAAGACTGGCAACTATTTTTTATATCAGCGGTAATCTATCTAATGATAACGGAACGAGTTCCTCAATAAACGGAGACTTCATGCTCGACATTTTGAAAAAGGTATTTGGCAGCGAACAGGAAACCGGCGATGAGAACAATCAACCGAGCGGTCATGATGTCCGTATTGCCGCTTGCGCGCTCTTCTTGGAAATGGCCAATATTGATGACGAATTCAGTGAAAATGAGCAGCAGGAAATTATTGAAATTCTTCAGACGGAGTTTGACCTTTCCCGGGAGCACGCCGAGACGCTTTCCGAGGCCGCGCAGGCAGAATTGGATAACAGCCTCGATCTTTGGAAATTTACCAACATGATCAACGAGAACTATTCCCGGGAAGAAAAAATTCGTGTCGTCGAGCTGCTTTGGAAAGTTGTTTACGCCGATGGCAAGTTGGATAAGCATGAGAATTACCTGATGCATCGTTTTTCCCGCCTGCTGAACCTGAAACATAGCGAACTGATTGATGCTAAACTGGCGGTGTTGGAGCAGCGTCAGGATAAAAAAAATGGCTAATGCATACGCGCATTGTGGCTTTTGTGGAAATGCATTTTCGACAGAAACACCCTGGCCCCGGAAATGCGCTTCCTGTCATCGTATTACTTATAGAAATCCTCTGCCGGTTGCAGTGCTATTGCAGCCGGTAGATAATGGCCTTTTGGTCATCCGCCGTGCGATTCGTCCGGCAGCTGGGAAGTTAGCGTTTCCCGGGGGATTCATCGATTTTGGAGAATCCTGGCAAGCCGCTTGCGCCCGGGAGCTTTACGAAGAAACCGGCATTCAGGTATCTGCAAAAAATATCCGCGAATTCCGGGTGCGTAGCAGTGAAGACAATATGCTGATTATTTTTGGATTATCAGAAACGCTCCTGCACGAGTCAGACTTACCTCCCTTTTCCGCGACCAGGGAAACCAGCGAACGGCGCATTTTCTCCCAGCCAATAACACTCGCCTTTCCACTACATACCGAGGTGATGGCTGCGTATTTCAAAAACCTCACCAGATAAACACTCACCTACTTTTTATTCGCCACCAGCTCATATTTTATATTTTTGAACGCGTTTAATTTTCACTTGACTAAGAATATTTGCTTTCGTATTTTTTAAACGCGTTCAAAAAGGGGTAATATGAAAATCAAAACCGCTGTCAACAAGCTAATTACTGTCAACTTCAGTGCGACGCCGGAGGCGCTGCAAGCCTTGCTGCCGGATTGCATGACGGTCCGCCGGCCTTCGCTATCCTCTAATGGAATCATCAGCTTACAAGCTGGCGATTTTTTCGTATCCCATCTTGGGCCATTGAGAATTCCCCCGATTCATATACAGCGGATTGTCTGCGGTATCCAGGTCGATTTACATACGCCGGCAAAGGTCTATCCAAGTTTGTATCCCCTTTTCGAATCTGTCTCTTCCCGGCTGTGGCATCGATTGGAACCCAGGGAAATTCTGCGCAACGAATCCCCGCCGGTATTCATGATTGATGATCCCGGAGAATTTTACACTATTACCTGCCAGGCACGCCACTCTCCCTGTAGTGGTTACTTGAGCACGGACATGAAGAGCGTCAGGCTTTCCAAACCCAGCGAGAGCGTTTTTCCCGATGCCAAAGCAGCGGCAAAATTTACCCTGGAGCACAATGGCCTTTGCTTGTATGATCCACTGCGCCGGCAAGCTTTTCTGCAAACTGTCGACCACCCTGATTGGGAAATATGCTTCTGTCATTCAGTGGAGCATCATTTTCCGCATTTGTATGATTTCTTTCGCGAGCATCAGATAAATACCGTGTTGGATTCCACTCTATTAGTTGAGGAAGAATCGCTTATATGGCATAGCTATCGCTCATTAGTCCCTCTGGCAAAATCCGGAGATGCTTCCCGGACGGAAGGTATATTATTGGCTGAATCTGCAGAACAAGAGGGAGGCGGCCATGTTTAAACAAAATCCGGTTTACGTGGAACTGTATATCAATGCAAAATTCAGTGACCTTTGGGAATACACCCAGAATCCCGAGAAACAACAACAATGGGACTTACGTTTTTCCGAAATCACGCCAATTTCCCAGGAAGACGAAACGAATGGACAGCTCCTGGAATATCGCAAAAACATTGCTCCCGGGGTACGCGTCATCGGACGGGGGAAGGCGAAAGAAGCTCGATTTGAGGAAACCGGGGAAAATTCTCATACGCTCACTTTTTGGTCCAACCAGCTTTTTTCACCGATTAAATCCGGCACCGGCTTATGGATTTACGGACTTAACGGCAGCGGATTTCATTTTAAAACCTGGTTCGATTATCAAACCCGTTTTGGCATTCTCGGCCGCTTTCTCGATACAATTTTATTCCGCCCTTTACTTGGCTGGGCAACTGCCTGGAGTTTCGACTGTTTACGCTTATGGCTGGAGAAAAATATTCATCCGAAAACATCCCTGCGCCTCTATTTGGTGCACATGCTCATCGCGATACTATTGGCTTTCGTCTGGATTTACCAGGGCCTGGTTCCGAAAATTCTTTATCCGGAAACCGGAGAACTCGCATTACTGCAAAGCACCGGTTTATTTCCCGGTTATGAGCGTTTAGTACTGCCATATATTGGCGTGGGGGAAATTCTTTTCGGTCTGTTTTTTCTGATATTTCGAAGTAAGCTGCTACACTTTATTAATTGCCTGGCCTTGCTTGCCCTTGCGACAGGCGCGATATTCCATTCCCCGGCAATATACCTGGCGCCATTTAATCCGGCCAGTTTAACTATCGCCATGGTAGGCTTATCCATTGTCGATTGGTTAATAATCGATTTGCTGCCCACGGCCGGAAATTGTATGAGAAAACCCAAAGAGGCTTATTATGAATTCGTCTCCGGCGAAGCCACTGATGTTATTTGACGGCGTCTGCAACCTTTGCAACAACTCTGTTCAGTTTATTATCGAACGGGATCCCCAGGCCCATCTGCAGTTTGCATCTTTGCAATCAAATACCGGGCAGGCGCTCCTGAAAAAATTTCAGCTCCCTACGGATGATTTTGATACATTCGTTCTGATCGAGAACGATCGGGCCTTTACCCGTTCTTCCGGTGCCCTGAAAGCGGTTCGTCATCTGAAAGGCCTCTGGCCGCTGTTGTATGGATTTATCATCATTCCAAAACCGATTCGGGACTTTTTTTACAATCTTGTAGCCCGTAATCGCTATCGCTGGTTTGGCAAACAAGAACATTGTATGCTGCCCACCCCGGATCTAAAACAACGGTTCCTTGATTAATATGACAATGAATGCCACTAAAAATCAGAAAGCCGCGGAAACCCGCCAACGCATCCTCGATGCGTCGCTGAAGTTGTTCCTGGAAACCGGATACGAGCAAGCGACAATGCGCAAAATTGCGCAGCTTTCCGGATTGACGCCGGGCGCCACTTATTATCATTTCAAAACCAAAGAACATATCATTTTTCATTTTTATGAGAAATCCTATCAGGATCATCTCGAGCCGGCACGGGCGACACTTAACAACAACAAGGCTTTGAAAACGCGCATTACCGGATTGATCAAAACCCATCTTGATGTTGCCCGACCCTATCACCAGATTTCCAAAGCGCTTTTCCGGGTGGCTTCTACGCCCGGCCACCCCTTATCGCCATTTAGCGAGGAAACCCGCGAACTTCGTGAAGAGAATATATCTCTCCTTCGGGAAGGCGTCAATGGGTCATCAGACCGCATTCCCAGTGGCATTAAGGATAAGCTGCCGGAGATTCTCTGGCTGTTCAAAATCCTTATCATCATTTACTGGCTGTTTGATACAACACCGGATCAGGAAAAAACTGATCGACTGGTCGATCGCAGTGTGGATTTAATCGTTCGTCTACTGGCGATTTCCAATCTGCCGGGCATGAAATCTTTTAGTGAGAGGCTGGTGGGTTTATTCGAGGAATTCAAACCTTATCAATAAAAGTCACTAAATACTCTATAGTGGCAATAACAGCAGTCATTAGAATACGGCCTGCTGCTATTACCACTTATCTTTCGGGACTCTACTATTCAGAATTACCATCAGTATTGACAGCAATATCATAGCAATAAAGCATGTCATGATCACGAAGGTAAAGCTTGCCATTGGCGATTACCGGATGGGCCCAGGTCGGTTTACCGCTCCGCTCGGGCTGCTCGAAGCGGCCACGCTCCAGGTATTCTGCCGTGCTCGGCTCGATGAGCAACATGATGCCATCTTCAGTGCGAAAATAGAGACGATCATCTGCGAATGCCACAGAACCTTTCGCGACCCGACGGCCATTCCGTCTTTCATCCCATAATACTTCGCCGCTTTCATAATTCAGGCAGGCAAGATAGCCACCGGAATTACCACCGTTTGCGCCGTAAAGACTGCCTTCATGGAGAATCATACCACCGTGATGATTTTTCATACGATTCGTGAAGTAGACTTCCTCAGCCTGAAAGCTGCCGTCATCGCTCTTGCTGAGCTTCGCCAGTCCGCCGCCATTGCCGTATGCGGACGCCGCGAAGACCAGGCCATTATGATAAATCGGGGTGGAGCAATTAATGCCATACTGATTTGACGGTTTCTCATATTCCCAGAGAAAGCGACCATCGCTTGCTGCGACACCGACCAGTGATCTGGCCGTGAATTGCACATATTGCCGCTCTCCGCCAAAATCGATAGCAATAGCAGACGCATAAGCCGCTGCCGGACTGCCGGGCAGCTTACTTTGCCAGATCGTTTCCCCGGAATTTTTATTCAATGCAACAATTGAAGCTTCCGGGCCACCGGGTGTGCATATCACCTTATCGCCGTCAATCAGCGGCGATTCGCGATAGCTCCAGCGTGGTATGCTGCCGCCAAAATCTTCGCTCATGCTCCGCTGCCAAAGGGTTTTTCCATCTTTTACCTGCAGGCAAGTAATATCCCCGTTCAATCCGACGACATAAAGCCGCTCGCCATCGATCGTCGGTGTACTTCCCGGCCCGTCGTTCGACTGATTCATTTCCTGCTGATATGCCGGACCAATCCGTACTCGCCAGAGCTCACTACCATCTTTCTCGCTCAATGCCCAGACGATCTCATCTTCCCCGAGATTACTCATGCCAAAGATACGGCCATCAGCCACTGAAGGCGTGCTGTCTCCACCACCGAGCCCATCAATTTTCCAGCTGAGTGCGGGGCCAGCATCCGGCCAGGTTTGCTGCAGACCTTTCTCCTGCGAAATAGCAGTGCGGTCCGGTCCTTGCCACTGCGGCCAATCTTTTGGCGGCGCATCCGCCCAAAGGGAAGTCGCTGCCAGCGCAATTATTACCAGGGTGCAGATAAAATAATTCCCCAGCGAATGATTTAAATTGAATACAGCCGGGAAAATTCCCCTAAAGCTCGATACATTCATGAACAAACCTCCATTTACTGGTTTTAGCATACACTATTCCACTATGGTATATGCTAGACATCGCTCGTATAACTAGATAAGCATACACATCTACATAATCAACATGTCTATCGTAAAATATTGATTATTAAAGATCAACCAATTCGAGGGTTGGATTTTGATCTCCTACTTATCGTAGTATTTACTTAACGGCAAAAAAGCGCCGTTGTTCGGATAAAGAAAGAGAAATTTTCCCACTATTGCATTACTAATCCGTAAACAATAACTTTTCCCACATTACAGCAGCATCCAAGTGATGCAACGGGAACATGATCATTGATACGAGAGAGGAAGATATGAGTGATAAAACACCACAAACCCTGCTTTGCCTGGCGAGCTATTTTAAAGGCGTCGCATTTCTGAGGGAAGCAAAGCGCCTGGGCAACCGGGTATTTTTACTGACCGCCAAACGCCTGGAAAATGAGGATTGGCCGCGCGATATTCTCGATGATATTTTCTATATAGAAGAAGAAGGCGATGAATGGGATATTCCCAATTTAATCAAGGGCGTTAGCTTTCTTGCCCGCACGGAGAAAATTGACAAAATCGTCGCATTGGACGACTTTGATTTGGAAAAAGCATCGGCTTTGCGAGAGCATTTACGCGTCCCCGGTATGGGTGATACCCGTACTCGCTATTTTCGCGACAAATTAGCGATGCGTGTTCAGGCCCGCGATCATAATATTCTCGTGCCGGCATTTATCCAGGTGCTCCACCATCCCAGCGTTCATGAATTTACGCAGCAAGTGCCTCCCCCCTGGGCATTAAAGCCCCGCTCCCAGGCCTCTGCCGTCGGCATTAAAAAAGTGCAGAATAGTGAAGAACTCTGGAAATACATTGAAGAACTGGGTGATGAGCAGTCCTATTATCTGTTAGAAGAATTTGTCCCCGGCGATATTTACCATGTCGATTCGGTTGTCTTCGATAGTAAGGTGCTTTTTGCACGCACGCACCGCTACATGGCTTCTCCCTGGGAAGTCACTCATCATGGCGGCATCTTTCGTACGCACACTGTTGCCCATAACTCCGAAGATGACATTGCTTTGCGAGAGTTGAATCAGGAACTGGTAACCTCACTGGGGTTGGTTCGTGGCGTTTCCCATACCGAATTTATAAAAGGTACCGACGGCAAATTCTATTTTCTGGAAACATCCGCCCGGGTAGGTGGTGCCAATATTGCCGAGATGGTAGAAGCTGGCAGTGGCGTTAACCTTTGGGCAGAATGGGCAAAGATCAAATCATTGCTGCCGGGAGAAACTTACCAATTGCCGGAAACCCGCGAGGAATATTCGGGCATCATCATTTCCCTGGCGCGGCAGGAATGGCCGAACACGTCCGCTTATAACGATCCGGAAATCGCCTGGCGATTAAATAAAAAGCATCATGCCGGCTTGATCGTCCATAGTAAAGATCAATCAAGGGTGATTGAATTGCTGGATAATTATGCGGAGCGTTTTCAAACTGATTTCTTCGCAAATCTTCCCGCACCGGATAAGCCAACGTCCTGATGTGGTATGTAAAGAATTTAAACAGCCCCGAATTTCTGAGAAATCCGGGGCTGTCTTTTTGTAAGAAACAGAGTTTCTCATATAATTGCGTTCCCATCCCGGCTGCCGGGATAAGAACGAGAAGTAAAATGATTCTCATCCGTGTCTATCAGTGCACATCCGTGGCTTAGCCAATCGACAGTTTACTTTTTTGTACCTGACAAACGCTGTAAATACTCCACCAGCAGACGCACGCCAAAACCGCTGGCACTACGCTCCTTCGCAAAAGGCGTTTGGGCAAGCACAACCCCGGCAATATCCAGATGCGCCCACCGGGGATGTTTATCGATAAATTTCTCCAGAAATTTTGCAGCGGTAATCGCGCCGGCCGGGGGGCCACCATAGTTTTTCACATCGGCGACATCAGATTCAATCTGTGCGCCATATTCCTCCCATAACGGCAGACGCCACACCCGTTCATCGACCGCACTCCCTGCCGCACTAAGGTCGCCTGCTAACTTATCATCATTCGAAAACAGCGCACCGCCAACTTTCCCCAGCGCGATGACGCTCGCCCCGGTAAGGGTCGCCAGATCGATAATGACATCCACCGGAAAATTCTTCTTCAAATAGGCAAGACCATCAGCAAGAATCAAACGACCTTCAGCATCAGTGTCCTCCACTTCTACAGTGAGGCCGGAATAAGTATCGATAACATCGCCGGGATTAACGGCATTGCCGTCCGGCATATTATCGGTAGCGGGAATAATGCCGATAACCCGCACTGGCAATTGCAGGCGGGCGGCTGCTTCCACAGCCCCTAATACTGCTGCCGCGCCGCCCATGTCGCTTTTTAGGAAACGAAGATTGGTCGGCTGCTTTAAGGAGATGCCACCGGTGTCGAAGGTTACGCCTTTTCCCACCAGGCCAACGACCGGCAATTTTTTCCGGCGGGTCTTTTTCGGTTGGTAATCCATTATGATAAATGCCGGGGGACGGGTGCTGCCGCGATTGACAGCCAGTAAGGCATGCAATCCCTTGTTTTCGATTTCCGTCTTGGCAAAAACAGCGACCTCAAATCCGTAATCACTGCCGGAGGCCCAGGCACGCTTGGCTAATTCGGCAGCGGTCAGCTTATTGCCAGGCATATCGACCAATTCCATCGCTAATAACTGCGCTTCGCTAATGTAACGGACACTTTTGACGACTTTTTGACCAAGATTTTCCGATTCCGCAGGAACGAGACAATCGACAGTTTCAATTTTTAATTCTCCGTTATTACCGGCGCTTGTTTTGTATTTTCCCGGTTGATAACCAGCAAGCTGCAGGCCTTCCAAAGCACCATGAATGGCACTTTCTGTCTGCGCGGCTTTTTTGCCGGACGCGCTAAAAAAACTCCGGAAATCGACACCGATATTCCCCTGCAGACGTTCCCGGTTATCGAAGAAAAATTTCCGGAAAGCGGAACGCGTCGCCTTGCTGCTTAATTTTTTACCGATGCCAACTAAAACCAATTGTTTCCCGGGACAATCCCCGGCAGTGGAGAAAAATGTGTTTTCGCTGTTAGCCCGGCCGCTAAATGCTGCCGCCAGTGCTTTCGGCGTCATGGACAACCATCCGGCTATCCAGGCCAGGCGCTCTTCCCGGGCATCTTCCCGGACCGGCACAACCAGCCAATCGTATTTCTGATCATTCGCGTTTCGTTGATTAACAGTGATTTGCATCAGGCTATAATCCTTATGTTTGTATTTCCGACAGTCTGTCGCATTGTCTATCATCGATAATTTTATTCATTGCAGAAAAGATGGGAGGTATTGGAAAGGATTGCACGTCGCATGCATTTTGAGTAGAGATAAAGGTAAGAGAGCGAATTTTTGATACCAACGGAACCAATCCTTAAATTTTTCCAGCCAGAAAGATAAGGCCAAAAACTCGCTGTAGAATTGCGCTGGCGCAAGCAGCAAAAAAATTACAAATCGATTAATCCCCGCTGGGCAGCGATCGATACCGCTTCCGTGCGATTCTCTGCCCCCAACTTACTCAGGATTGCACTAATATGAAACTTGACGGTCCGTTCGCTGATAAATAATTTTTCGGCCAATTCGCGGTTTTTCAAACCTTTCCCCAACCACTGAAGCACTTCCAGCTCCCGCGGCGTCAGTTGCGTCGGTGCCTCCCGGACGTGTTGCATCAGTCGGGAAGCGACCACCGGCTGCAGCAATGAGCGACCGGCATGCACTTCGCGAATGGCATGAAAAATTTCATCCCGCGGCACCCCTTTCAGCAAATAGCCCTGGGCCCCGGCCTTTATCGCATTTACGATGCGCTCATCGGTATCGAATACGGTAAAGGCGATAATACCGATGTTCATTTGCTCGGCTTTCAACTCACGAATCACGGAAACACCATCCATTTCCGGCATCTCCAGATCGAGCAGCAGGATGTCCGGCTGCAAAGAACGGGTTTTTTCCAGCGCCTCCCTGCCATCAGTGGCAGTCGCAACAATTTGGAAATCATCCTGGGTGCTAAGAATTGCTTCCAGACCATCTAATACCACCGGGTGATCATCTGCGAGAAGAATTCGAATCAATCCACTGTCACTCATAAGGGCACCTCCAAAGTGATGTCCACTCCTTG
Source organism: Calditrichia bacterium (assembly GCA_028284905.1). Taxonomy (GTDB): domain Bacteria; phylum Calditrichota; class Calditrichia; order RBG-13-44-9; family J075; genus JACKAP01. Next base: position 8,546 of record JANQQU010000063.1, on the reverse strand, counting down.
TCCCGGACAACTGCGAATATCCAGCGTTCCCCCGAGCAAACGCGCTCGCTCGTTCATTCCTACCAACCCAAAGCGATCACTCTTACGCTTATCGATATCGAAACCGGCGCCGTCATCCCGGATGATCAGGCGTATCATCTTTTCTCCATAAAAAAGGGTCATTTCCACACGCTTCGGCCGGGCATGGCTGCGGATATTGTTCAGCGCCTCCTGGGCAATGCGAAAAACCCCGTTATCGATTCGGGATGATAAATTTTTAGGTTCGCCATTATGGCGAAAGCGAGCGGTAAAGTCGCCATTGACGGCACTTTCCGTCAAGAGATTTTCCAGCGCTTCCGCTAGTGTTTTTCCGGAAAGTGGTGCTGCCCGTAAATCCAGCACGGAACGACGTGCCTCTTCCAGATTAAAGCGGGTTTGCTGCAGCGCTTGTTGAATGACACCTTGCAGTTTTTCCTGCTTTTCATGCTGTTCCGCCAGGGCATCGGCAGCTTCCAGGCGTAGCACGATACCTGCCAGCCCTTGTGCAAGAGTGTCGTGAATTTCCCGGGCGAGGCGATTGCGTTCTTCAATAATGGCAAGATTGACGTTGGCGGCAGACAATCGCGCCCGTTCGATCGCAATTCCCAGCAGGTCGCCGATGGTATAAAGCAGTTGCAGATCTTCCGTGGAAAGCTCCCGCCAATCCCGGCTGGCGACATTCATGACCCCGAGTTTTTTCTCCTGGGCATAGAGGGGAATACTGGCGTGAAATAACAAACCATCGGTGCCGGAAAGTAAATTTTTCAGGCGGCTGCAGGTAATAAAATTAACATTGGCAGCACCTTCCAAATTCCCGGAAAAATAGGTGCCCAAACAGTAACAATCGCCGTTCATCCAGTCAGGATTTTCGGTCAGTGCCGGTGGCAGGTTTTGAGCCGCGGCCAATTCTGTCTCCCCCGTATCTTCATTGACAATCCATATCCAGCCGGTTTCCAGATTGAGCAGTTCCGCCACCTGCTGCAATGTTGCTTCCAGCGTTTGTCTCAGGTCGATTTCACCGTTCAGCGAACGGGCAATTTTATTGAGAATTGCCAACTCACGGTTCCGCTGCTGCAGAATTTGTTTTTCTATCTTTTTACCGCTTGCCATACCGACAAGATAATCACTCCCGGGCGATCAATCAAACCGGATTCGCTTTCCGGCAAAATAGACAATATATCCCTTCATTTATGCCCTAAGTGGTATTATCTTCGACAGTTACAAATCGTGAAAGGCCTCCGGTTCCGATACTTCTAATTTTCCCCTGCAAAAAGTAACCTTTCACAAACTTTTTTCGAGAACCACGATATTTTAGGTAAATGCGTATTACATCGGACTTACTTAGGAGACTAGCTATGACCCTTCCCAGGCTCAATCACCTTCTGTTAGCTTTTTCACTGATACTTTTTTCCAGTTCACTTCTTTTCGCGCAATCCGAGCTTTTATTTGCAAAAGAATCTGACTGGCCAGGATTTGGCGGTCCCAATCGCAATCATGTCGTAAACGATGCCGGCTTGTTAGAAACCGGTAAACAGTACCAGTTTAAAGTCGCCTGGCGTCAGCCGATTGGCTCCGGATATTCCGGCATTGCCGTAAAAAATGATATGGTTATTACCATGTTTTCCGATAATAAGGACGATTATGTCATCGCGCTGAATAGCAGAGACGGCTCTGAGCGCTGGCGCTTCACCATCGACTCGACCTATAAAGGCTACTTTGGCTCGGTCAATGGGCCGATCTCCACGCCTCTAGCTACCGACAAGTCTGTTTTCATTCTTGATCCGCGTGGGAAATTATATTCCCTTTCTGCATCCAGCGGGGAAAAGCAATGGATGATCGATCTGGTAGAAGATTACCAGTCTGTCAAACCATTTTATGGCTTCACGACGTCGCCCCTCGCGTATAACAATATGCTGATTGTAGAAACCGGCGGCACAGATGGCCGGGCAATTTCCGCTTTGAAAATGGACACCGGAGAGGTCATCTGGAGCGCCGGCAGCGATACGGTTGAGTATCAATCACCGATCATCGCGACGGTTGACGGCCGGGAGCAGCTGATTGTTTGGGTCAACAGAAAACTGATTGGTATGCAACCAGCCAGCGGCGAAATTATCTGGGAATTTGATCATAGCGGCACACTCCATCCGATGGGCACCAGCGGCATGCCGGTAGAGGTTGCCGAAGGGCGCTTTTACCTGAAGAATAGTCACCAAAGCGGCACCCTGGCCAGCGTTTCCGCCACCAATGAGCAATACGTTGCTGAGAAAGTTTGGGACACCCGTCATCTAAAGGGCAGTTATGTGGTGCCGGTATATGCCGAAGGTAAAATTATCGGCTATAACAGTCGTATCCTTTCCAGCGTGGATGCTGAGACCGGCGAACGGCTCTGGCGCTCCCGCAAGCCCGGCGATGGTTTCCCGATTATCCTCGACAATCACCTGATCATCGTTACGAAAAGCGGCACATTAAGCATGGCCCCGGTTTCTTCCGAAGGCTATAATGAAATGGCCAGCCTGAAGCTGTTTGACGATCTCTCCTGGGCGCCGGCCAGTTACGCCAATGGCAAACTCTATCTGCGCAGCATGTCGGAAATCGCCTGCGTCGAAATTGTGCCGGCTGCCGAAGTAGTTGCCGGAGATGGCCCGCAGCCAGGCATCGTGCCCCATTCCGCATTTGCCGAATTCATCGAAAAAGTGAATGCCGCAACAGATAAGGCCGCTTTGATCGACGAATACATCGCCGGGCAAAAATCCTTTCCAGTTATCGAAGGAGATAGTCTCGTCCACTTCATCTACGTGGGAGAGGCAAATGATATGGCGCTGGAAAGCGACTTACTGGGCTGGCGCTTTGACCGGGGAATGCATCGGATCGAGGATACGAATCTGTTTTATTATTCTTCCCCGGTGGAAGCGGATGCGCGTTTGAATTATAAGTTTATCAAGAATCTGCAGCAACCGATTCGGGATTCATTAAACACGAACATAGCATTCGATTTTCGCGGCACTGAAGAATCCTGGTTTGCGATGCCCAAGTGGCAATCCCCCAGCTATCTGGAAGTGCCTACTCATAACCAGCGGGGTCGGATAGATACCCTGGTTTTTGAAAGCGACAGTCTTGATGGCAGCAAAAAAATTCCGGTTTATTTGCCCCATGGATACGATGAGAGCGACGCCCGCTACCCGGTCATCTACCTGCATGGCGCATTTGGTGCGACACAAATGGGTGCGATAGATAACACCCTGGACAACCTCATCGGTAAAAGTGTTCGTCCGGTGATTGTTGCCATGTTACCAGCATTAAATCGCGGCGGCTATGGCGACTACTTTATGCGCCGGGAAAAATATACCCAAATTTTTGTCAACGAAATGATGCCGCAAATCGAAGCAAAGTATCGCACGCTTGGCACAGCGGATGGACGGGCGAATATGGGTGGATTGTTTGCCGGATACGCTGCCGCTTATGTCGGACTCAATCATCCGGAAAAGTTTAGCAAACTCATCGTGCAATCGATTTTCGGTGACCCGAAAACCCCGGATGCAAATGATGCCATGTTAAAAAATGCCGCCGGGCATAATTTACAGATCTACTTCGATTGGGGGAAATATGATTTGCGCAGTCCCCTGGAAGGTGGTATTGATATGGCGCTCAGCGGTCGCCAGTTTGCAGAGCAATTGGCAGCACATGGATTTCAATTCAGCGGCGGGGAAGTAAATGATGGAATTGGCTGGAATAACTGGAAACACCGCACCGGGACGATTCTGGAAACGATGTTTCCCTTAAAAGATACTGAGTAAATTCGGAATGTGGAATGCGGAATGGCGAATGTGGAATTCCGACTTCCGCATTCGTCATTCCGCATTTTCAATCGCTTTTTCCCGGAAAGTCCGGGCAGCGTGGGCAGGGTTTGCCAAATTCGTAGTTGTATTTTTTCTGATCTGCCAGGTTAACGGCGTTATTGCAACGTTCGCAAAGTACTGCGCCGGTAGCGCTTAATTCTCCATTAATTCCTACCCGATGATCGAAGACAAAACACTCACCCTCGAAATGTTCGTCGTTGCACTCTTCAAAATATTTCAGAATGCCACCCTCTAATTGATAGACTTCCTGAAATCCCTTATTGATCATCAGTGGGGAGGCTTTTTCGCAGCGAATGCCGCCGGTGCAAAACATTACGATCGGTTTTTCACGATCGGCAGGGTCCATCCGGTCCACTGCTTCAGGGAAATCGCCAAATGATTTGATGTTAAAATGCTGTGCTTTCTCAAATGTGCCGAGGCGGATTTCGTAGTCATTGCGAGTATCAAGCAAAATGAAATCCTTCCCTTCATCCAACCAGCGCTTTAATTCCCGGGGGGCCATGCGCGGGCCGCTGAACTCAGCCGGCTTGATTTCTTCCCGCCCCATGGTAATAATTTCTTTCTTAATCTTTACTGCCATCCGTTTGAACGGCTGGAATTCTCCCGGACTAATTTTATAGGTCATATCTGCGAAAGCTTCATATTCAGTAAAAAAGCCCCAGAATTTTTCAATCGAAGTGGCATCGCCGGAAAGGTTCATATTGACACCTTCGCTGCTAAGGAGAATCGTTCCCTTCAAACTTTCCGCTAGGCAGGCAGCTTTCAATTCTCCCCGCAGTACCCCCAGCGAGTCTTCTGGCAGATTGATAAATTTGTAAGCAGCAATGTTAATAATTGAGGTAGTTGCTGTATCGGCCATCTTGTAACCTTTTCCAAGTGTTCTTGTCAATTTCCGTTCCATTAAAGATAATAGATGAATTTTTACAATAAAAACGCTTGTTATATTTCCGGAGATTTAAAAAACAGATTTGCAAATGGGCAAATGGGCAAAATTGTGCAACTGCTCATTTGCCCATTTGTATAGTTGTATATTTGTCTATTCCAAGAAACTTTGCCAGTCCGCACAAATCCTGCAAAAAATCTTAGTAAAATATCATTATTGCCGATAATGGGTAAAGACTGCAGAAAAAAGGATGACAGCCAGGGAAAAGGTATGGAACATTCGGATAAGGTGTATCATCTCCTCAAACGTATTGACGAAAAATCACAAGCGGCATCAGCAAAGATGCTTTTTTATCGCCAGCGAAATTACGGACTGCAACTAACAATTATGGTTTTGGGTACGATAGCGACCCTGCTCGCCGGCAGCCTGGCCGCTCGGGGAGAAATAATCTTTACAGCAATCGACAGTTGGCAATTTGGATGCGCGATTGTAGCAATTTTCACCGGCTTAACGGCGATTAGCGCCGGATTACAGGAACGGCTACACATCAGCGACCATCTGGCGAATGTTGCTGCCTGTGCAGCACACCTCAGCGCGCTGCGGTATTCCCTGCGCAACTCAACCCCGGATCTCCGGGTAATAGAAGCACAATATGATTGGCTTCTGGAGCATTATCAGTATTATTTGAGATAGGAAAGATTTAAACGCCAAATATGCAAATGGGCAAATCTACAAATCTGCAAATTTGCCCATTTGCCCATTTGTAGATTTACTCATTTGAGAATTTTTTCCTGCCATCGCCTCATTAATCGCACATCCCTCGCACTTCGCTTCTTTTTCCCCATGCAGCAACGTTTGGCGAATATGGCGCAACACATAGATCGCGGCAATCAGGACGAATGCAAAAACCAGTATTTGTTCGATCATGCCCCGACTCCCAGTAATAATCCGCCCTGATAAACGATCAGGGAAGCGACGTAGGCCAAAGCGGTCATATAAAAAATCATCACCAGCGGCCAGCGCCAGGAATTGGTTTCCCGCTTAACAATAGCAAATGTCGCCATGCACTGGGCAGCATAGACAAAGAAAACCAGCAGGGATAATGCCGTTAGCAAAGTGTAAACTGGTCTCCCATCCGGATGGGTTTCATTGCGCATCGCTTCTACCAGGGGGACGATGTCTTCATCATCTTCCGCTTCGATATTGTAAATGGTCGCCAGGGTACTTACCATTACTTCCCGGGCGGCAAAGGAAGCGATAATACCCACGCCGATTTTCCAGTCGAATCCCAGCGGTTCGATCACTGGCTCGATCATTTTACCCAGCTGGCCGGCATAGCTTTGCTCCACCTGACTGGCGGAAGAGACTTCTCCGTTTTCATTCGGTGTCGGATACGAGGCCAGAAACCAGAGAATAATCGAAATAGCCAGAATGATGCTCCCGGCGTTCACCAGGAATAATTTTCCGGAGTTATATACTTTCATCCAGACTGAACGGAACATCGGAACGCGATAGGGCGGCAGTTCCATCACAAAGTGAGAGATGGTTTTCTGCGGCACCAAATGTTTAATCAGCAGCGAAATAATGACAGCGGTAAAGAAGCCCAGAAAATACATCCCCATCAATACCAAGGCTTGCAGCTGAATAAAACCGAGGAAGGTTTTCTGTGGGACAAAGGCCGAAATCAGCAAGATATATACCGGGAGGCGAGCGGTACAGCTCATCAGCGGAATCAGTAAAATGGTGATCAGGCGATCCCGCCAGTTCTCGATTGTACGAGAAGCCATAATGGCCGGAATCGCGCAGGCGAATCCACTGAGCATCGGTAAAACTGCCTTCCCCTGCAATCCCAGTTTATTCATCAGGCGATCGAGAATAAACGCCATTCGGGTAATGTAGCCGCTATCTTCCAGGAGGCTGAGAAAGAAGATCAGGAGAATGATTTGCGGTAAAAAGACGACGACATTGCCGACCCCAACGATAATCCCATCAACCAACAAACTCTGAATAACCCCTTCCGGCAACAGTCCGCTGACCGTCACTGCCAGCCATTCTACCGCACTTTCGATCCAGCCCATCGGATACTCCGCCCAGCTGAAAATCGTGTTGAATATAAATCCCAACACGAACAGCAGAATCAGTGGTCCCCATACGGTATGACTGATAATCGAATCTACTTTCTCACTAAAGGAAACCGCTGAAACGGCTTCGTCGGAATAGGTTTGGGAGAGATGTTTGTTAATATAGGCGTAACGGCCGGCTGATTCCAGGGCAGAAAATTCAATGCTTTTTTCCGCAAAGTTTTTCCGGGCCTGTTCGATTTTTTCCTGTAAATCTGTTTGCTCCGATTCGGAAAGTGCCGGATAATTCTGTTCACGATAACCATCATCAGCGACCATTCGCAAACTATCCACCAGCGGAGGTGGGGCAGCAGAGTGACTGCGCGCTTCCAAATAATGAATGACTTCTCCTAGCGGGGCAATTTGTTCGTCACTCAATTTAAGACGCGGTGTGGGAATATGTTTCTCATCTATCGGCGGTGCAGCGACAATCGCTTTGATGATTTCCGGGATGCCCTCGCCGGTTTTTGCCGAAGCCGGAATCACCGCGTAGGCGTCAAGGCGTTTTTGCAATAGCGCCGGATCGATGCGGATGTTCTGCTTGCGTACTTCGTCCATCATATTCAGGACGACGATCGCCGGCACACCCATTTCGAGAATCTGTAAGGTCAGAAATAAATTTCGGGTAAGGTTGGTTGCATCCAGTACAACGACAACCGCCTTCGGCCGCTGGTCGGTAACACGCCAGCTTTGCACCAGATCGACGGTGACTTTTTCATCTAAACTTTTCGGGGAAAGGCTATAGGCGCCGGGCAAATCCTGAAGTAATATTTTATGGCCTTTCAGCCAGCCGCTTTTTTTCTCTACGGTAACACCGGGATAATTGCCAACTTTAAAATTAGCACCGGTCAACAGATTAAAGAGTGCGGTTTTACCGGAATTGGGATTACCGATAAGGGCTACCTGATTCGTTGCCCGGTTAGCATCAGTGGCTTCGGCAGGTCGGTTAGTGGCAGGGCTGGTAATTTTCATAAAACCCTGCTATTTATTATCGGAAACCCAGATATCTTTCGCCAAATCCTTGCGCAAAGATAAATGAAAACCATGCAGTTTAATCTCCAGCGGATCGCCCATCGGCGCATAACGCACTAAACGAACCGCGACGCCCTCGTTCAATCCAAGATCACGCAGACGCCCGATATCACCGGAATCTGTAGAAATTTTATCTATCACTGCTTTCGTGCCGGGTTTAATTTCGCTTAATCGAAGGGTGCTTTCCATCCCGCTTCCTTTCTTTAATAATCGTAATCCGCTCAAAAGCCTTATCTTCCGCACTTTTTACCGCGCAAAAGTATTATATCAGTATTTTATCAAAAGTTCAACAAAGAGGAAAATGGAAAATGATTATTAATTATTTGGGGATGTTGGTTTGGCGGACGAATCTTTGGTTAATGATGGAATTGAGATGAGCGTTTGTGTTTTTGAGGAGTATGGTTCCGCTGCGCTCATGGTTGAGGGACATCTTTTTGTCGGACGGATTTGGGATAAAGAACTAAGTTTCGATTTCGTGGGTGCCTGGGTACAAAATGGTTCCGCTTCGCTCATGGCTAGGTTCTTATCTAATCAGTTAACCATCAGCGACCAACGGGAGCGGAGCCATCAGTGACCGCAGGGAACGGAACCATATTGCACAAGATATCGTACGAACTCCCAACTACGAATTAAATC
>JANQQU010000011.1 GCA_028284905.1 Calditrichia bacterium | reverse complement strand
CTTATAATGATTGGAGAAAATTACAAATTATTACACCTGCTAAGAGGGGTACGACTTTATGATACTTTGGGGGTACGACTTAACAACACATAACAATATCCAACGCTCAATATCCAATTTCGAATGAAATACCTGGAAAATCTTTATTGATTATTGGATATTGGATATTCGCTGTCCAGCTTTTCTGACGATGTACCGTCTCCTTCCCGAACTTTTTCCGAAAAATTTTCTTCCCAAAATAAACGAATCTTCTCCGCAGTTAGCTGATGCCCGGCATCATTGAAATGGATGTCGTGGGCAAAATAATGTTCCTCAGACAATAGTGAAAAGAGGTTCAGGCAGGGAATATTTTCCGCCTGGCAAAACGCTGTAATGATATTTGTTTTTGTGTCGTCTCCTCTGCGAACTTCTCCCCGACTGGGAACAACCACCATGGCAAACTGTGCGCCAAAACGTTGTGCATCCTCACGGGCAGCAGCAATCAATGCTCGGGTAATTTGATGTTTATAGCTGTCCGATCGTTGCTCGGTTTTGCGGGCATTATCGGCGAGATTGATCTGTGTGTTGGACTGAATCAGGTTCTTGAGAAAGAAAACCAGGTGGGAATTTTCATAAAGCCAGCGCTGGGCAGAGAGGTATTGAATGCGTAGCCAGGAGTCTTTATTCGGAGGAAATACCAGTTCTTCTTTTTTATTGAGGAAGGCAAATTTCCGGCGAAGGTTATTCTCAAAATCGTTGCCGGTATAGAAAACCAAAAAGACATAATCGGGTTGAATGACATCCTGAAACTTGCGCAGCGCCAGAATTTCCTGCGCTGTAGAGTATCCCTGCGAGGCGAGAATTGCTACATCCGCGATGGTAGCACTGCTTGCCTGAAACTGTTTTTCCAGAAGGGCATGAAACGTTTTTTCAACCGGAACTTCCAGACTTTCCACAAATGAGTCGCCCAGTAAAACCAATCGTTTTTGCCCCGGTTGCTTGGGCAGATAATCATCGTCCCGAAAACCAATGTTGTTAAACCTGAAAGGAGTGCGGATATCATCGCGCAAGCGAATGAAAGTGCCCTCGCCATTGGGAGTGCCCCGCCAGCCCAGCTCTTTATCATAGGTTGCCAGTCGCTTGGTTTCCTGCACAACAAAAAACCGAACGATTATTTCTCCAAGCAGAAAGGAAACCAGCAGGGTAAAGAACAAGAGTAGAAAAGTTGATTTCAGGCGACGCATAAAGAATAACTCCGTGAATAGTCGTTTGGCCGGCGAAAAGCGTCGGAGACGTCTCTCGGCTTTATTTATATCGTGCTAAGATACAAAAGCTGGCAGGAGAAGACGTAAACTAATTAACGAAATTGAAAAATTATATTTTAGCAATGGTGGAAAAGCAGACTATCTATAAATGGCCGGCTTTTTTGGCGGCATGGATTTCCTGATGATCCTCGATTGCCTCGAGGTGAGTGGTCACCGTCGCCGGTACTTCCAGTGCCCGTTCAATGCGGTCTTCGATGATAGTAGCAATACGATGTGCTTCCGAGATGGTCGTCTCTGCCGGAAACAAAAGGTGAAAATCAACCCAAAACCGGTTGCCCATATTACGATGCTTTAAGGCGTGGAATTCAATCTGGTAACGTTCGGATTCTTCGCTGAGGATCGCCTGTATCTCGTTTTGAATCGCGGGATCTGCCTGATCCATTAATCCGGTGATACTGCGGGAGATCAGCCCGATGCCGGAAACGAGGATATTCAGAGCCACGAGAATTGCACAGATGGGATCCCAGGGAAGCCAGCCGGTAAAAAGGGTGAGAACAAGACCGACGATGACACCAAGGCTGGTGATGGAGTCTGTCAGCACATGTTTCCCATTAGCTTCCAGAATGAGGGATTTCCGCTTCCGTCCGGTACGGATGAGATACCAGCCCAATAGCCCATTAACGAGCATCGCTAACAACGTTAATAGGGTACCAGTGCCGAGGTTCTCCAAAACCAGACCATGCAGCCATTTCATAATCGCTTCATAAATAATGTAGATAGCGGCAATTACAATCATTGCGCCTTCAAAACCGGCGGAAAAGAAACTGATCTTTTCATGGCCGTAAAGATGTGAGTCATCGGCTGGTTTGAAGGAAAGGCGCAAGCTGTAGGCGGCAAAAGCGACTGCCGCGACATGAACGACGGATTCCGCGGCATCACTTAAAATCGCGGCCGACCCCGTGAGCAGATACGCCCCGATTTTGATTGCCAGCATGACGAATCCGATCACAAGAGAAAGCAGCATCGCAAATTGAAGCACCTTGCGGTCTTCGCTGGTGATATGATCCATTTCCATGTCAGAAAATATAGTTCGGCAAACAAAAACACCATAAAGAAAAAATTTAAGGGGTTGCTTTTTTGCGCATTTTTTGAAATTCTGTTGAAGTATTTAAAGATCTGAAATGGTAAAGATTTAGTTTCAAAAACTAAGTTAGTTGTCATCGCGAAGCGCTTTTGCCGAAGCGATCTCTTTGTTGCTTGCACTTTGGAGATTGCTTCGGCAAAAAGCGCCTCGCAATGACAGTTTGGGTAGTATAACTTATTTAAGGCTACTCAAAAAAAATCAAAAAGGAGCGTATAGCACATGTCAGCGGCAACTTCCCAACCAACCCCACTCTGGCAGCCTTCAGAGCAATTTAAGAATGAGACACAATTGAATAAATACCGCCACTGGCTGCAGGAAAATCATCAGTTAAGTTTTGCAGACTATCAGTCCTTGTGGGAATGGTCGGTAGAAAATACTGCGGCATTTTGGGAATCTGTTTGGGAATATTTCCAGATCATATCGCACTCCCCATATACAACGATGCATACCGATGACCCGATGCCGGAAACAAAGTGGTTTCCCGGCAGCACTTTGAATTACGCCGAACATATTTTTCGGGAAAAAACAAGCGAGCACCCGGCAATTATTTTTCGCTCGGAGCGTCAGCCATTGATGGAAATCAGCTGGGAAACCCTGGAGAAAAAGGTCGCTGCTTTCAAAACCTGGCTGAGGCAGGCTGGCGTTAAAGAGGGGGACCGGGTGGTGGCGTTTCTGCCCAATATTCCCGAGGCGACGATTGCCTTTCTGGCAGTGAATGCTTTGGGCGCAATCTGGTCCAGCTGTTCCCCGGATTTTGGGGTGAACAGCGTGGTGGATCGATTTGCACAAATATCTCCGAAGGTGCTAATTGCTGTTGATGGCTACCAATATGGTGGTAAATCCTTCGATAAAAGCGAAGCGGTGCAGTCATTGTTTGATGATTTGCCTAGCCTGGAAAAGCTGGTCATGATTCCCTATCTGAATGAAAATCTTGCGGTGGAGAAATTCCCCGATTGTGTGCTGTGGGAAACAGCTTTGGAAACACCGTCCGAGCCATTGACTTTTGCCGCGGTGCCTTTTGATCATCCGATTTGGGTCTTGTATTCTTCCGGGACCACCGGCATTCCGAAAGCAATTACCCATTCTCATGGTGGGGTGCTGCTGGAGCATTACAAATATCTGGCGTTTCATAATGATGTGCATCCCGGGGAACGATTCTTTTGGTTTTCCACCACCGGCTGGATGATGTGGAATTTTGTGCAGGCCTCTTTACTTGTTGGCGCCAGTATCGTGCTTTATGACGGCAGTCCGGGCTTCCCCGATTTGGAAGTTTTGTGGGAATTTGCCTCCGAGGCTGGCATCGATCATTTTGGCACCAGCGCACCGTATATCGTCGCCTGTATGAAGGCGGGCCAGCAGCCGGGGAAAAAATACAATTTAAAGAAATTGCGTTCAATTGGTTCGACCGGAGCGCCGCTGCCACCGGAAGGATTCGACTGGATCTATGAAAATATTTCCGAGGATATCTGGCTTTGCTCGATGAGTGGGGGGACCGATGTTTGTACTGCTTTTGTCGGCGGTTGTCCTCTGGAGCCGGTTTATCGCGGGGAAATTCAGTGCCGGGCGCTGGGCTGCAGCATGTATAGCTATGACGAGATGGGGGAACCGGCGTTGGAAACTGTCGGAGAAATGGTGATTACGAAACCGATGCCTTCCATGCCGATCTATTTTTGGAATGATCCCGGAAAGGCGCGCTACCTGGCCAGCTACTTTGAAATGTATGCCGGTATTTGGCGGCATGGAGATTGGCTAAAAATTACCGGGCGGAATAGCCTGATCATCTATGGCAGATCGGATGCGACTCTGAATCGGCAAGGCATTCGCATCGGTACCGCAGAAATTTACCGGGCGATCGATAAGGTGCCGGGTATCGCCGATAGCCTAATTGTAAATCTGGAGCTGGAAGGCGGTGAGCATTACATGCCATTGTTTGTCGTTTTAAATGATGGTATTGACCTTGATGACGAATTAAAGCAAACTATTAAGAAAACGCTGCGGCAGGAGTATACACCGCGCCATGTGCCGGATGAGGTGATCGAGATTCAGGAAATTCCCTACACCATCAGCGGGAAAAAGTTGGAAGCACCAGTAAAGAAAATTCTCATGGGGATTCCGATCGAGAAGGCTGCGAACCCGGATTCGATGAAGAATCCGGATTCTTTGCAATATTTTCTTGAGTTTCGGCAGCGATTGGGACTTGGGTGATTGCGAAACAGAGTTTCGCCATTAATTGGTACCCAAACTGGAGTTTGGGTACCAGAGGAACAGTGTTAATTGGATTCCCATCCCGGCATTCCGGAATAGTAACCAGAGGGTAAGTATTATACTGCCAACTGCCAGTGCTACTGTCCTTTGAAAGCTATAATAAAAACTCGCCTTCATTCATAATCTTTTCGCCATCAAGCCAAATATCGAAATCGCGGCCGACACAGTCGATGTGCGTACTGGAGTGCCAGGTTTGACCGGTGTGGTGCGGATAAGGATCTCCGAAAGCGATATGGATACCGGGAATTTTTTCATCCTGCAAAATGTTGCCAATAATATCCGTTACCGCCAGATTGGTACCAATGGCAAATTCACCCACCCGATCACTATTTTCATCTACACTGGTGTAGCGTTTGAAATCTGTCAATAGTTCCTTGTTCTCGCACTGTAGATTGCGAATGCGGGAATCCTCAATGTCGATAAACAGGGGAAAGGTTTGCAGATCGCCGTATTTGGCGCAGAGATAATCGCCGACAACCCCATCGACGACAAACTGACCATCAACCCGATGTGAGGAGGTGAAAATTTCCCCTCCTGGTAAATTCCCCCATTTTTTTGTGGTAATAATCCCGCTGGTTTTTACCCAGTTAAGTTCCGGGATAAAAGTTGCTTCGATATCAGTACCGGCCTGCGTTTTTGCGTGAATTTTTTCGGTTTGCCGGGCTTTTTCAATAACCCGGCTGCTGAGGTCATCCACGGCAAGATAATCGGCCGTCATGCCCTGCAGCATAATTTCTTTCGTCAGGCTAACTGCATGGCCGTGGCGAAGTTTGTGAACGTGATTGACAAAACCGGTGATCTCCATGCGCATTTTTAATTCTCCCGGTTTCGGATCGGCGGCAAAGAGGCTCACCTGGGAATTTTTCATATCTTCCAGTATTTCTTTAGGGAGGGAAAGACAGGGGCGTTTCTGATAATCTTCCAATACAAACACCCGGTAATTCGCGCCGATTTCCCGTATTTGCGCGACGAAGGCAGCGGTAATTTCCAGATTTTCTTCCCCAATAATCAGGGTGATGCGCTCTTCCGGTTGTAAACGGAGGCAAACATGAATCGCATTATAGGCACCTTTTTCCAGGGCAGGATCAAATGGCATGCTGGCAAAATCTCTTTTCATAAATTAATTCCTCAACAGGTCTGGATTATTTCTATTTCTCAATTTTCAAAATTACTTACAAAATCTCCTAAACTATTCGTATAAGATGCAGAAATCGGATTTAAGAGACGGGATTCAAAAGAAAGTCTACCCCGGGATATTTTCTTTAAGGTAGCAATGCTTTCTTATGGTTTTTATCAATTCAGGGTGTATTTGATTTTGTCTTTCTTTTAAGCAGATCATCGATTTTGCAATATCTTTAATATACACATTTTTAGCCTTTGTCCATCGGTGTAAATCCAAAGTTTTGGAAAAAAGAATGGTTGTCAGACATATTTTTTGAGTAGGTATTATCTGTTACACCTTTTCTGTAACCCTTTCAGGGTAAAGCGCTTTGGGGGTTTTAACCCTGGGCTGAAAAGATCATCAGCCCAGGGTTAAAATCTGCAACCGCTTTGCGGTAATAATACGCCGAAGGCGTTACAGGCCTCAACCGGGGGCAGCCGCTGCATGCCCCCGGTTGAGGCAACTTTTTTAATAACCCTGAAGGGGTTACAGAATTTTTTATGTTAATTTTTTCAATTAAATATATTTTCACATAATATGTCAGAAGGCCAAAAGAATAAAATAATGGATGTTAAGCGTATTCCTGAAGCGAATTAGAAAAAAGCCAATTGTTTTACCAAAGTGGCGGAAAAAGCATAATTTGTTTCCCCCAAAAATAAACACTAATTTGTTAATACGAAACAAGCATTCTGTGCGATGATATGGCAGTGCAGATTTTATTTCTTCCGGATACCGAATCGGTTTGGAGGTTGATCGTTGAATCGTTGGCAAAAATTCTGGCACCTGATCAAATTAACCAGAACAAAGTGGCAATCGGAAAATATCGCCTGGATGTCCGCGGCGTTGGCCTATTACACGCTTTTTTCCATGGCGCCGATGTTTATTTTAGTTGTGGCGATCTTTGGGAGAATTTTCGGCGAAGAAGCGGTGAAAGGGCAAATCGTGGAGAAAATCCACGGCCTGGTCGGGGATAATACTGCGCATGCAATTGAACGTATGATCGAATCCGGCATGCATATGGCCACGCTTTCCGTAACAAATTTAATCGGTATCGCAGTGATCCTCTATGCGGCAACGAACGTCTTTGCCCAGCTTAAAAATGCCATTGATGAAATTTGGGATGCGCCTGGCCGGGAACGCCATTGGGTGATGAATATCCTCTGGGAAAGACTGGTCTCTTTTTTGATGATTCTCTCCATCGGGCTTCTTTTGTTTTGCCTCGTTCTGGTCGATATCACCCTCGCCGCATTCGACGAAGTGCTCTCCAAATATGTACCAATGTTTTCTGAAATTGATGTTTGGCGGTTAGGCAGCGTAGTAGTTTCGTTTATTATCATCACGCTACTCTTTGCGGTGATTTATCGTATTTTGCCTGATGTGAAAATTGAATGGAGCGATATCTGGGGCGGCGCGGTGCTTTCTTCCCTCCTTTTTACCCTCGGCAAATTCCTCATAGCCATTTACCTCAGTAACAGCCGAACCATTACCCTCTTTGGGGCTGCCAGTTCATTCGTGGTCATTTTAATTTGGGTATCAATTTCCTCGCAAATATTGCTGTTGGGGGCCGCTTATACACATTTTTATGCGAAGGAGTTTGGTTCGCTGGCAAAGAAGAAAGATGAGAAGGATTTCCCGGAAGAAGAGGATGCGGCGCCTGAAGATGCGTCTGCCGAATCTAACTAGAAGTTGACCGCTACTCCGAATTGCAGCGTTCCATTTCCGCCAAGTGTCGCCTGGGGAGTGGCGTAATTGCTCCAGAGGGCATCAGAAAAAGTGAGCGCCCAAATTGTTGTCGTGACGACCATTAAGGAGCGCCGGCGCTTGAACCAGCTATTATAGGTCTCATAATTAGCGGCAATGTCTGCGGCGGTTGCACTGGTAAGATAATCGTCTCGGGCTTGCTCTTCCCGCAGCCAGCTAAACCCGGTTGCAAATGCACTTCCCCAGAAGGCCCCACCGAGTAACCAGGCTTTTCCCTTTTGCCCCTTATGATATTGTCCCCAGCCAGGGAATACGATCGAACGCCAGGCCGCTCCCGGCCGTTTATCAGGCATAAAAGCGTAACGGGTCAGCCCCGTCGTTGGTGGCGATATTTGCATCTCCTTTTTCAGGGTGTTAAAAAACTCGATGATCTTCGGAGACGTCGTTATCGGATCCAATGTGGTCGTCGGGGCGAGGGAAAGCAAGGTCTGGAAATGAGTTTTTGCAGAGTCCGGTACATTCAGGTTAAAAAAGGAAAGCGCCATGTATTGATGTAATTGCGCGGTTTCCGGAGGCGTTAAGGTAATGGGACGTTGATTTAACCATTGACGGCATGCTGCAATTGTCTGCTCAAAATTCGCCGCGTCATAGGTCTGGCGAATTGCCGGGAGGCTATTTTTTGACTGGGCTACCATCTGACATGTAAGCAGCAAGACACAGCCCAAAAGTATTATGCGCATGGTTTGTCTGTTCATGATACTCATAATTGTTAGTATATAACAAGGTAACGCATCTGAACAGATTAAACAATGCCGGATAGAAACAAATCTTAATCATTGCCGGAGGTAAGGGAGATATTGAGCTGCAGGGTTTGCCGGGGAAAGATTTCGATGCTGTCTGTCCAGGTAACAAAATTAGGATTGGTTAGCTTCAGATGATACTTGCCGGCCGCCAAAGAAAGCGGCTCGCTTAAAGGCGTCGTTTCCCGGTAGTCGTTATCGATATACACTCTTGCCCATGGTGTTACTCGTAAATCCAGTTTGCCATTGGGGCGGAGCAAACGCACCCGTAAAGTGTCAATGTTTCCGGGAGAAATAGTAATGCTCGTTTGATAACTTTCATAATTGGGATGGCTTAATTTCAGTTGATAGCGTCCCGGCTTTAGCAAAAGCGGCGCTGCCATTGGTGTTGTGTCCGTGCGGCGGTCATCAATGTAAACTTCCGCCCAGGGATTACAAATGATAAAAACACCAGCGGAAGATGCAGCTGTCGTTAGTGTATCCGCGGTTTGAATGAGAGATGTTTTCGGACTATCATTCTTTGCCGTAACTGCTTCCGGTTCCGGGCGCTGCCGGGTAAGCTGTGTATCAGTTGTGGCAGGCGGCTTTACTGGCGCGGATGAATTTGTCTGTTGAGAGTCGATGTCGCTTTCATTGGCGACCTTGTTGGTTGTATCCGATAGCGTTGTCTGTTGCGCGATTGATAATGTATCTGTAACGGCAATTTCATTCTTGGGATTTGAAAGCGGATTGCTTTGCCAGTAAACGGTTGCCAGTGCCATCAATACTAGCAGAATGCCGGCAAACCAAATTCTTTTGCGGGAAGTATTAGCATTCCCTGGTGTTGCTTTTTCCGTGGAAGGTATCGGCAAAGAAGTGCCCGGATCTTTCAGAAAGGCGGCAAGATGTCGATTGGAAAGCCCGGACTGGGTGGGAAATTCATTTAACACAGCGGCAGCGGATGCCGGCCTTGCTTCCGGGGCTTTTGCCAGCATAGCATTGAGCAGATTGGCAAACCAGGCGGGGATATCTGCTCGCAGGGCATCAGCGGCCGGTGGTTGATGATAAATAATTCGTTGCATGGAATCGGCGACGGTTTCGCCAAGGAAAGGGGAATGGTTGTCCACAACTTCATAGAGGGTTGCGCCAAGGCTAAAAATATCAGAGCGCACATCCGGGGTGCTGCCGCGTAGCTGTTCCGGGGACATATATGCCGGGGTGCCGAGAATACCGCCCTGGGCCGTTAGTTTCGACATGCTCTTGGCAGTTGCCAGGCCAAAATCAGTGATTTTAACCTCTCCGTCCTCACTGATCATGATGTTGCCGGGTTTTATATCCCGGTGGATAATGCCTTTCCCATGAGCATAATCCAGCCCTTTCAGGATTTCTTCAGCAATGAATTGAATTACCGGAAAGGGGAGTGGATGAAATTTCCGGATAAATGCTTCGAGATTCATCCCTTCCAGGAATTCGATAATCAGATAGAGCTGGTCGGTTTCTGTGCTGACATTAAAAATATTGACGATGTTGGGATGTTTTAATCGGGCACAGATTAATGCTTCTCGGCGAAAACGAGCGACCAGGTCATCCTCGTTTTGCAATTCCGGGTTGAGCATTTTGATCAGCACCGGCCGCTCCAGGGCGATTTGTTCGCCGCGATACACGCTGCTAATGGGACCTCGATTGATTTCACTGATAATTTTGTAGCCGTCAATCTTCATCCCGGATGCCCCACTCTTTCAGGCGATACTGCAGCCACCGCCGGGAGACATCGAGAATTTCTGCGGTTTTAGTGCGATTATTACCAGCCTGCTTCAGTGTTTCCAGAATAACAAATTTTTCAATTTCCTTGAGCGGTTTACCGATCAGGTGCGTGGTGGATTGGGGGCGGTTCAGGGAAAAGCGCTGGGCGGTTAGCTGATCTTCCCGGGCGAGAATCACTGCGCGTTCGACGGCATTTTCCAATTCCCGGATGTTGCCGGGCCAATGATAGGAGAGTAATGCTTCGCGGGCATCCGCTGCTAATCCCTTCAGTTGTTTTTTGTTTTCCAGGGCAAATTTTTTCAGAAAATGTTCTGCCAGCAAGGGAATGTCTTCCGATCGGGCGCGCAGCGGGGGCATGGTAATATTAATAACGTTCAGGCGGTAGAAAAGATCTTCCCGGAAATTCCCTGTTTCTACCTCTTCCCATAAATTTTTATTGGTTGCAGCGATAATGCGCACATTGATTTTCCGGATTTTATTTTCCCCAATCCGCTTAATTTCGCCTTCCTGCAAAACCCGCAACAGCTTGGTTTGCATATTCTTATCGATGTCGGCAATTTCATCGAGGAAAAGTGTTCCGTTATCGGCGGCTTCCAGCAGGCCCTGCTTATGGGCGATGGCACCGGTAAAAGCGCCTTTGCTATGGCCAAAAAGTTCGCTCTCCAACAGCGAATCGGCCAGGCTTCCGCAAAAGATTGGGATAAAAGGATGATCTTTCCGGGAGGAGTGATAATGCAGCGCCCGGGCAACTAACTCTTTTCCGGTGCCGCTTTCACCTTCTACCAGCACAGTGGCGTTGGTATCTGCAACGTCATCAATCAACTGAAGTATTTCCAGGATCGGCTTACTTTTGCCGATGATTTCCGGGAAATAGGCCTTCAGCGCCAATTGCAAGCGCAGCTGCTCGTTTTCGGACTGAAGCTGTTCAAATATTTGCGCGTTTTCGATCGCCGATGCGGCCTGGGTAGCGAATGCCTGTAAGAACGTCAGGCTGGGTTGATCGAATTGCCCGCTGTCCATGCGGTTATCGACGTAAATAGCACCGACCAGGTTTTCTCCCTGAAAGAGCGGCGTGCAGGCGACCGAGCGGATATTCTGTAGCAGCACGCTTTCCGCCCCGGCGAAGCGCTGATCTTCCATTGCATCGACGGATAAAACCGCTTCACCACTGCTTAATACTTTGTTGACAACGCTACTCGATAATTCGCGAATGGAGGTAATCGCTTCATTGCTCATATTCCGGGCGGAGATGGCTTCAAACTCTTTTTGCGCACCGGGCACTTTCAGGAGAATAAATCCCCGCTCTGCCTGCAGTGCATCCAGTGCGATATCCAAAATGCGGTCCAGCAACAGTGAGGTTTCTCGGACGCTGTTTAATTCCCGGCTGATCGCAAGTAAAGCTTCATGTGTGTTTTTATCGGACATGGTGTTCGGCCAATCGTTACAGGTTTCTCGTTGCCGCTGATAAAATATATCAGCTATTAGCTGTAAAAACAACTAATTCCGGTGGTTAGCCGACGAGAATAAAATGGCAGTGCATCTGCCGGATTATCGAATGTAAATCATTTTAAATTGGCGGGCCTGAATGCCATTGGTTAAGACGGCGAAATAAATACCGGAAGCAACTACATCACCATGCTGGTTGATGCCGTTCCAGGAATAATTGTGTGCCCCGGCGGGAAGCGCTTCCCGGGCAAGCGTGGCCACTTTCCGGCCATGAATATCATAAACTGCAAAGTGAATTGCAGCGCGCTCCGGTAAGCGAATCTGCAGTTGAATCTGTCCGTTGAACGGATTGGGATAACCACGAACGATGGCAAAATTGTCCGGAAGATAATGCTCGGAAGGTGCCAGGGAGACCGGTACCGGTGTCAGGATCTCCACGGTCGATTGCGGGCGATTTTCCCCGGCGCTGCTGCCGCCAATCGCAAAGATGGTGTCTCTTATCGCTACTGTATTTAGCCCAAGGCGTGGCGTTAAAAGCGCCGTGCTATCGACCAGAGTGGGAATGGCAGGATCAAAGACTTCTACGCTGGCAGTGGTATCTGTAAGGGTGTAGCCACCGAGCATCATTAATCGCTCATCATTGAGCACGACACTGGCGCCATATCCGCGGCTTTTTTGCAGAGAAGAAATTTCCGTCCAGGTGAAGTTCCAGGCGCCATCTACCGTGGCACTGTATCCATTTCTCCGGGGAAAAACATTTACCCCGCCGAACATATAGGCTCTGTTATGGATAACACCTGCAAAAATCAAGGCGCGTGGCTGAATAATCTCGCTGGGCGAAAGGAACCAGTCATCACTACTTTCGTCGTAGATTTCAATTGTCAGCGGATAATCATTATCATCTTTGACGCCACCGAAAACGCAGATTTTGTTATTAATAATGATCGCAGCATGTCCTTCCCGGGCATCATTAAGACTATCTGCCGAGCGCCAGGCGTTGGTCAGTGGATTATAGATCTCCACTGAGCTGAGTGTGCTGCTGCCACTTCTGCCGCCAATGACATAGATTTCACCGTTATAGGCAACAGCAGCAGCGTTTATTCTCGGAATGCCGATCTCGGTAACGGATGCATCTTCCCATTCGGAACGTTCGCTATCGAGAACTTCTACAGATGTCAGGAACTGATTGTTGTTAGTTTGCCCGCTAATGACGTATATCGTACCGTCCAGGACGACCGCACTGGCGCCGGTTCGTGCCGTATTCAGCGGCACGAATGCTTCCCAGTCGGTCTGGGCAGGCAGCAGCAGGGTAAGCAGCAGCCAGAAAACAAACAGTTGACATTTTTTAATCATACTAAACTCCGGTAGTCCGTTGCCGGTTACCGTTAAAATAGAATAAATGGTTTTGGTGTAGAACGACTGACGTTGCCAAATTCATCAACGATGTAAAGCACCCAGAAATATTCCCCATCCGGCTGGGCACGGTTGTACGCGAAACTGGAAATGTGCGAAGGAATTTCGTCGATGCGATCGACAGTTCTGAAAGCCGTTTCGTCCTCATTAAATTGTAAAATTTCAATCGAATATGTAAATGCAAATAACTGTTGCGGATCGTTCCAGTGAAAAACAATCGGTAATGCGACATTGGTATCACTGGGGGAGGTTGTTACCGGAATTTTTTCGATAAACCGGGAAATATAATTATCGCTGGAGATACTAACCAGGGAAGTGGTATCGCTAATAAGAAAGCGGAAAGATTTTCCCGCCAGTTGATCCAAAGAAAAGAGAGCTAGATCTTCAACATTTATTTCCCGGGTGAATAAGCGTCCGCCACTTCCGGGGACTTCTGATAATGAATCAATATCTCCAATGTCTTCAATTGTCGCAGATAATTGATTGATGTTATCAAAATCATCCGGGTCATCAATCTCCGCTGTTAGGGTTAGTGAATATGCTTCACCGGGAGGGGCAAATCGAAGAATATGCGCAGTTGTCACCGTTGTACGCAGGAATGTTGGTAATGCATTCAGTACAAAACGTACGGAATCTGTTTGCAGGAGCTCGAAACTGAGGGAATCGGCAATAAATCCGTGCGCCCGGCAGGAAAGCTGATAGTTGCCGGCATCAAGATCCTGAAACGTGAAATTCCCTTCGTTGTCTGTGATAGTTACCAGATTACCCGGTGTTAAGGTCAGCACGGCGTTTGCAATTCCCTGGTTGCTACTTAATTTAAGCACCATACCCTCTAACCCGATGCCATTGACCGGATCCAAAGGATTATCTCGCGGAGCGTCTTTGGTGCACCCAGCAAGTAAAATCGCAAAAATAACGCCAATTAGTATGCAGCTTCTCATTTTGCCCGAATTATTGCCAAAGTTATCTGGATTACTGCAAGTTAGTCGTTCGGCCGGAAAAAAACAAATGAGAAAAAGCGGCTGAAGAGGGAAGCAGCGTGCATTGTTTGCCGGGCAGTGTGCAAGAATTCCGATTAAATTTATTTACTTTCGAAATCTATTGATGCTCTGGCATTAAATATCGAGGCCGAGAATGTCGCGATTTTCGTCAAAGTGAGGTGGAAATCCGGGATAGGTCAGGCGATCCCAGGCGCGGCAGGCATGGCAATAAAAATAGACCCGTGTCCAGAGCATGCTATTCACCTCCCGGGGGCCATCGAAATAGACCGAGACTTGTTCTTCGCGACATCGGGTGCAGCTCAGTTGATCCAGCTGACCCTGCTCGTATTGGTTCAGGACTTCCTGAAAATCACCGGTATGTTGATCGGACATTGTTCTATGAAAGTATTCGTGACTATTGAATCGGACAGGAACCGGAGAATGCTCCGGCGATTATTTCAATATCGGTGTTATCATCTGGCTATTTAAAGACTGACTGGCTTTGATGAGCAGCCGGGCATTCTCTTCCGGCACAAGTGTTTCGGTATCGATTTTCGAAACCTGGGACTGGTCCCGTTTGGAAAGACCATGCAGATAGGTTTTATCATAATAATGCTGAAGCAGTATGTCCGTGCAGGTACGCAAATCACCTTTGGCCAAAGCCTCGATTGATTGTCGCATATTCAGGTTACCCAACCGTTTTTCCAGGCGGAGGATGGCGGATTCCAGTTCTGTTTCGCTGAAGCTTCCGTAATCGCCAATCAGCCTTTCCACCCGGAGATGGGCGGGCATATTCAGGAAAAATACCCGGGCATTGCGCATTTGCGACCAGAGATCTTCCGGAATAATTCGCCAGCCGACTTTCTTGCTTTCATCTTCCAGCCAAACCGGGCGGGAGGGATCCAATTCCCGTAGTGCCAGTGCCAAATCGTTCTCGAACTGTTGCTGTGTGGGCTGCGGCGCCTCTCCCAATCCACCGAAAGACGATCCCTTGTGATTGGCCAATCCCTCCAGATCTACAATTTGCTCCCCGGCTGCTTGCAGGGAATGCAAAATCGCCGTTTTTCCGGAACCGGTATAGCCGCTAAGAATGTATACCTGCAGGGGAATACGAAAGGCGTCAAGAACATGACGACGATAAGCTTTATAACCGCCTTTCAGGAGGATCACCCGGTATTCATTGAAGCTCAACAGCCAGGCGACACTACCGCTGCGCATCCCACCGCGCCAGCAATGAAGCAGCACGGTTTTCTCGCTGGTTTGTGCCATGACGGATTCGACCATCTTGCGCATTTTCGGTCCGACAAAATCCAGCCCTTGTAAAATAGCCGCCTGCCGGCCCTGTTTCTTGTAAAGCGTGCCGATTTCCGCACGCTCGTTATTGTCAAACAAGGGCAGGTTGATTGCGCCGGGAATGTGGCCATCTGCAAACTCCGCCGGCGTGCGCACATCAAATACTGGATGACGCTCTGCCAACTGGATAAATTCTGCGATTTCTATATGTTCAATTTTCGAAGCCACAAACGCCTTTAACTATCTAAAATGAAACTTATTTTTCTAAAATACTGAAATATCCGGCAATATAACAGTGAAAAGTCGCTTCGTGGGTACCAACAATTATTCAGTTACTTTTTTTTTAAAAGGCATCCGGTTACATTGTTACTTTGAGAACATGGCGTAAATTTAAAATCCTGCAAAAGGTTTGAATATCCGGTTGATAATGTCGGTGTTTCGTCGCTCACGTTTGATGCTGGCTTCCATGTATAAAAGGCAAAACCGAATTACATATTTTTATCCGGGAGATTAAAATGATATACCGCTTACTGTGTTTCTGGTTGATAACAACGATAACTCTTTTTGCAAATGATGACGCATATTTTACGACACATCCGACAATATCACCGGATGGTGAAACGGTTGTGTTTAGCTATGCAGATGATCTCTGGCAGGTGCCGGCGAACGGGGGCAATGCCTTTCGTTTAACCGCGATGGACGGTAGAGAGACACACCCGGATTTTTCCCCGGATGGAAAATGGATTGCTTTTACGGGCACGCAAGACGGCAATCAGAATATTTACCTGATGCCGGCCGGGGGAGGTGATATTCGTCAGCTAACCTATAATGACGGATTCGACCAGGTGGAAAGCTGGTCCTGGGATTCCAAATGGATTCATTTTACCTCGAATCGCTACAATCGCTTCACCGCTTATAAGGTTTCCCGGGAAGGAGGGACGCCGGTTCGCCTCTTCAAGCATCATTTTAATACCATTCATGGTGTTGTGGAAGATCCGGGTAGCGAAGCTTATTATTTTACTGATAGCTGGGAGAGTTTCATTTATCCCCAGCGGAAACGCTACCGCGGTGATTTTAATCCGGACATCAAACAATACAATCCGAAAACCGGTGAATTCAAACAATTGACGGATTTTCGGGGGAAGGATTTCGCCCCGACAATTGACCGGAATGGAAAGCTTTATTACTTGTCTGATGAGGGAAATAATGAGTTTAATCTATATACCCTGGAGAATGACTCACCCAGGCAGTTGACCCGTTTCAAGCATTCCCTGAAGACGCCCCGGGTTTCCGCTGACGGAAAGACAGTAGTTTTCGAAAAAGGCTATCAGCTGTATACCTACGATACTGCCAGTGGCAAGACGCAGCTGCTAAAGATCCGTATGGTCGAAAATAATACCCTTTCCCTGTCCCGGGAATTTAATACCCGGGGAAAGATTACCGCATTTGACATTTCTCCGGATGACAAAAAATTTGCCTTTGTTGCCCGGGGTGAACTGTTTGTCAGTGACCTGAAGGGAAAGTTCGTGCGCCAGATGCCCACCCATGCGCAGGGACGGGTGATAGAAGTTGTCTGGATGGACGACAATGAAACGATTCTCTTTAATCAAACCGATGAAAATGGCTGGCTAAACTGGTATCGCATTGATGCGCGCGGTCAGCAGAAAGAAGTGCAAATTACCCGGGATGAGCAAAACAACCGAAATTTGACCTGGGACAGTAAGCGCGAAAAGGGCGTATATCTCAGCGGCAAACATGAAGTCCGTTTAATGGATTTGAAAACGTACAAAAGCGAAACAATTGCCCGCGATGAGCTCTGGGGATTCTATAATCCGATGCCGGTGTTTTCTCCGGATGATCGCTATATCGCATTTACCATTTTTGAGAATTTTGAGCAGGATATTATTATCTTCGATACGAAGACTGGTAATACCCGTCCCCTCTTCAAAACCAGCGTTTCGGAAAGCGCGCCTTATTGGTCCCCGGACGGAAAGTATCTCTACTTTCATAGCGACCGGGAACAACCGAATTACCCGTACGGTGGGAAAAATGTGCATGTCTGGCGGGTACCGCTAACCCGCATGCAGGAGGCGTTCCGTTCCAGCGAATATGACAGCCTTTTCGCAAAAGCGGATGATAAGAAAAAGGATGATAAGAAAAAGGATAAAGATAAATCCGATGATAAAGAGGAAAAGGCGGAAAAGCCCGGCCTTGTTGTCGAAATCGAGTTTGAAAACGCACTGCAGCGGGTGGAGCGCGTCTCTCCGGGCAGTGGTCAGCAATATAATCCTTATGTCTTAAAAGATGGCGAAAAAACGATTGTGCTGTATTCTTCCAATCATGACGGGGATGGATATCATGTCTGGAAAACCGTTTATGAGCCTTTTGAATCTTCCAAGACAGAGAAAATTAAGGGAGCAAAAAATGTCAGCGCGATAGCATCGGGCAAGTCGAAGACCTACGTGCTGATCAGCGGGAATATTCATACACTGAAAGTAAGTGGTAACAAAGTCGAGAAAATTGACATTTCCCATAAATTCCAGCGCAACCTCGAGGCCGTTTTTCATCAGATGTATCATGAAACCTGGGCAAATCTGCAGGAGAATTTTTACGATGAAAATTTTCATGGGGTAGATTGGAAAGCGATGGGGAAAAAATACAGTGAATTTTTGCCTCATATAAAAAATCGCGCCAACCTGCGAACCTTACTCAATGATATGCTTGGTGAACTGAATGCTTCACACCTTGCCTTCCGGTCATCCGGGAAGGAAGAAGAAGTGTTTTACAAAAGCGGCAGCATGCATAGCGGGATTATTTTCGATAATAATCAGCCGTTTATCGTAGATCGGGTGGTCGCAAATTCCGCCAGTGATAAAACTGGACTTGATATTCGGAAAGGTGACGAATTGGTCGCGGTTAACGGGCAATCCGTTGATGCCGCGGAGAACCGGGAAAAATATTTCTACTGCACATCCCGCCCGGAGGAAATGACCCTCACCCTGCGCCGGAGCGGAAAAACGTTCCCGCTGAAAATACACCCGCAAAGCAGATTCTCTTTTCGCGGCAACCTCTATGATGAGTGGGTGGCTGATAACCAGCGCCGGGTCGATGAGCAGGGCAAAGAACGTATTGCCTACATCCACATGAAAAATATGGGACAAAGAGAATTGAATAATTTTATTCGGGAAGTTGCTGCTGAGGAGAACTACCGGGATGGATTAATTCTTGACCTGCGTTATAACACCGGTGGCAATGTGCACGATAAAGTGTTGCAAATTCTCAGTCAAAAGTCATATATGAAATGGAAATACCGGGAAGGTAAACCGGCTACCCAGCCGAACTGGACGCCGGGTGACAAACCGATCGTTTTGTTAATAAACGCCCAAAGCCTCAGTGATGCGGAAGTAACGGCGAATGGATTCAAAACATTGAAATTAGGGACAATCGTTGGTACGGAAACCTATCGCTGGATCATTTTTACCAGTGGTAAGGGATTGGTCGATGGTTCCTTTTACCGTCTGCCTTCCTGGGGCTGTTATTCGCTGGATGGAAAAGACCTGGAGCTGGAAGGCGTCGCTCCGGACATCTATCTGAAAAATACCATGAAAGACCGTCAGGATGGAAAAGATCCGCAACTGGACCGCGCCATTGCCGAAATTCTGAAAGCATTGCCTTAAAACCATCAATAGGTTTGTAGCAAAGGCGAACAGATTTTCCTCTAAATAGTACTTGATATTCGAAGCGCTCTGCTAAATATTAAGCGCTATTAAAAATTCGTTTATGTAGTGGTCTCTAGCGGAGGAATGGTTGTGAAAAAATGCTGGTTATTGCTGTTGTTGATTGTGGTCGGATGCGGAGAAGGGCAAAAGGAAACAGTACCGAAAGCTGCGGAAGTAGATGTCGCGCAGCATTCTTCAAATGCTGTTTATGTGGATGCGGAAGCAGGAAAGACCTGGAATATCTTCGGTTTGAAGATTGTCGGAAAAATTATGAGTGAAGAAACCGCCGGGCAATACGCGGTGGTTATGAGTACCACCCCGCCGGCCGGCGGCCCACCATTACATGTGCATGAAAAAGAAGATGAGCTGTTTTATGTCGTAAAAGGCACTTACGAATTTCGCTGCGGAGATGCGCTGAAAACCGTTAGCGAAGGCGCTTTAGTGCATTTGCCGCGCGGGAAGCCGCATAGCTTTAAGAATGTTGGCGATACGCCCGGCGTACTCCTGAATACTATCTCTCCCGGTGGCTTCGAAGTTTTTTTCGAAGATATTGATCAACTGCCGAAAGATCAGCCATTGGATCGAACAAAAGTTGCGGAAATTGCCGCTAAATATGGGTTGAAATTTCTGTAAGGGGGAATGGATATCGAAATTCGTCCACTGCTAGATACACCATTAAGTGAAGTGCATGATTGTTTTCTGGACGCATTTTCCGATTATGAAGTGCCGCTTCAGTTAAGCCTCGCTCAATTGGAGTACATGTTCTCCCGGCGCGGTGTCGATTGGCAGCTATCCTTTGGTGCATTTGAGGGCGATCGGCTGGTGGGTTTTGTGATGAACGGAGTTGGGGAATGGAACGGCCTCGCCACCGCCTATGACACCGGCACCGGCGTGCGTGCTTCTCAGCAAGGAAAAGGCGTCGGGAAGCAAATGTTTGCCGTGGCGCTACCGGCGTTAAAAGCAAAAGGGATTCGTCAATATCTACTGGAAGTCATCCAATCGAATACCTCGGCCGTCGCTTTGTATGAAAAGATGAATTTTGAAACTACCCGTGAATTTGTTTGCTACGCTGCGACCCAAGGGGATTTGTCATTCCCGGATAATCGTCAGGAGCATTTTGAGATTCGGGAGATATCCCTGAAGGAAATTTCCCGGTTGGACAGTTTTTGGGATTATCCACCTTCCTGGCAAAACTCCCCGGATTCGCTGAAGCGAAAAGCTGATGAATTTAGCTATGTCGGTGCTTTCTCTGAGAATGAGTTGGTAGGATATGGGATCATCGATCCGAATAGCGGCGATATTCCGCAAATCGCTGTTGCGCGGGAATATCGCCGTCAAGGTGTGGGGACAGCAATTTTAGAAAAGTTGCTTCAGCTATGCCAGTCCGATGCGCTTAAATACATCAATGTCGATCGGCAGGACCAGGGAACCCGGCAATTATTGCTCGCCTGCGGTTGCCGGGAAACGGTTCGCCAATTTGAGATGATCCTGCCACTTTAGCTTCTGGTCGCTTAGGGATAATCTAAAAAACGCGTTTCCGGAAACTGGCTTACCCAATTATTCCATCTTGTTAAAGTTGATGGCAACTCCGGCAGGGTGCGATCCTGATAAAATCCACTGATGCAGGTAAGTTCATCCGTACCACTTAGGTGATACCACATGCTCTCCGTTTCCCAATCATACAATACAAAAGTGTTCCGATAGGTCCATCCGCTGGCGCTCAGGGTGAGGATTTCCCCGTCAATTTCCCGGCTGTACACGGCAGCCAAATCTACCAGCGGTCAGTAGGCGACGGAAACATAGGCATCACCAAACTTTTCTGTGACAACCTCGTGGCGACTCATTACATCAATGGGGTAAGCACGATTGTCACCATTCAGCGAGACACCCATGACCAAAAATGTCGCATCCGCATCGGGAAATGAAGAGATGCCGCTGTGGATAAATTGTGGATCGGAAATCGGGCGAATGGCGTTCTTGCCAATACCGAACTGAAACTCGTCGGCGATCATACCATATTTTTCTTCGGCACTGGTAACGTCCCATTGCTGCCCAACTCTATCAACAATAAAAATTCTGCCGTTTTCCCGAATCACCCGTTCCGGACCCGGCTCGCCGGGACTCTCGCAGGAGCCGGCCAGTATCACCAAAGCTAGTATTGCTGTTAATACTAATATTCTCATTGTGTATTTTTCCCAAAATGACTCACTTTAAACTCTCGACAGTTAGCAAAAATATATTGCCAATCCGCCCTGATATTCTCCGTAATTGACATTACAATCTCCCCGAAAAAGTATTATATTAGCGAATATGAGTGAACTGACTTACAAGAGCGAGATTAATCAGGATGTCCAGCCGGCAGCCGAAGGTGAATTCTCTCCGGCTGAAATCGGGCCGCTGCAGGTGTGGCCGCCGGTAGTATTAGCCCCGATGGCCGGCATCACCAATGCGCCGTTTCGCTCGCTTTGCCGGGAGTTTGGGGCAGGACTGTATGTTAGCGAAATGATCACCTCCCGCCTGTTAGTTGCCGAAGATGAATACACCTTAAAGCTGGCCGCATTCGCCCCGGAAGAATCCCCACGCAGTTTGCAGCTTTACGGCACCGATCCCTATTACATGGGAGAGGCCGTGAAAAAACTGCTGGCAGAGCATCGGGTGGATCATATTGATATGAATTTCGGATGCCCGGTGCGGAAAGTGACCCGCAAGGGGGGCGGCTCAGCAATACCCCTGAAGCCGAAATTGCTCCGGAACCTGGTGCGGGCGGCAGTGCGTAATGCCGAATCCGTTCCGGTGACGATTAAATTCCGGATGGGCATCAACGATGAATATCTGACTTATTTGACAACCGGCAAAATTGCCGAAGACGAAGGCTGCGCCGCCGTTGCTTTACATGCCCGCACCGCCGCTCAGCTCTATGATGGGGAAGCGCGCTGGGAATCGATTGCCCGTCTGAAGGCAGCGGTAACATCCATCCCGGTATTTGGCAATGGCGACATTTGGGAAGCATACGACGCCCTGCGCATGATGCGTGCGACCGGCTGTGATGGCGTGGTCGTTGGCCGCGGCTGTTTGGGCCGCCCCTGGCTTTTCCGGGACCTCGCCGATGTTTTCAATGGAAAAGCGCCGCAGCCCTTTCCGAATTTAGGCGCTGTGGCGGATATTATGCTGCGGCACCTGCGCCTGCTTTGTGATTGGAGTGAACCCCGCCTGGCCGTGCACGCTTTTCGCAAGCATTGCGGCTGGTACATCAAGGATTTTGATGAAACGCCCTGGCTGCGGGAAAAGCTGGTGCGCATCAATTCCATCGAAGAAATGGAAGATATTCTCGCAACCATCGATCGGGATACTCCATACCCCACTCACCAGCTACGATTGCCACGCGGTAAATTCGGACGTAGCCAGAAAGTTTCGCTGCCGATCGGTTACCTCGATCAACTGGATGACGACACGCCCCCCAATGCCGCTGCGGAGGCCAGCATCTCCGGTGGATAATCGCAAATCCCCTCTCGGATATTGGGTAAATTCTACGATTTTGCTATATTCATTCGTACAGATTGATTTATACTAAAAACTGTCAAACCAAATTTGCCCGGTGCCTATATGAGAAAATTTGTAAAGATAATTCTGATAGGATTGTTGCTTATGAGCTGCAATACCTCCGATAAAGGTGACAGCACAATCAATGTTGAGGAATTAACCGTAGCGGAAATTCATCGTGCCTATCAGGCAGGGGAATATACCGCTGAACAATTGGTGAATGTTTACCTCGCCCGAATTGACGCTTACGACCAGTCCAGCGGGTTAAACGCCGTGGTGCTGAAAAACCCCAATGCATTGGCCGATGCCCGCGCACTTGATGCGGAATTCCGGGAAACCGGGAAGCTCCGGCCGCTCCATGGCATCCCGCTAATTGTGAAGGATAATTATCATACTGCCGGCCTACAGACCACTGCCGGCTCCGCCACGTTAAAAGGATTTATTCCGGCAGCGGATGCCTTCCAGGTGCGGAAATTAAAAGAAGCCGGCGCAATCGTGCTGGTAAAAACCAACATGGCGGAGTGGGCGTTTAGTGCCAAGCATACGGTTGGTTCTCTCGCCGGAGAAACTTTAAATCCCTATAATCTTGCCCATGTGCCTGCGGGATCCAGCGGCGGTACCGCAGCAGCAGTTGCAGCGAATTTTGGCACTATTGGCCTGGGAACCGATACCGGAAATTCGATCCGTGGACCTTCTTCTCACACTGCATTGGTGGGATTCCGTTCTACGCTTGGGCTAACCAGCAGGCATGGTATTGTCCCCCTTTATATGCGCAATGATGTTGGCGGGCCGATGTGCCGTACCGTAGAAGATGCCACCCGGGTGCTCGCTGCCATTGCCGGTTATGACGCGGCAGACCCGTTAACCAGCCATAGCGAAGGGAAAGTTGAAACAGATTATCTCTCCTTTCTGCAGAAGGATGGATTGAAAGGAGCGCGTATTGGCGTTTTACGTGAGTTGAGCGATGCGGACCCGCATCCGGAAATCAAGGCACTTTTTGAGCAGGCGATTAAAGATTTAGAACGACTCGGTGCGGAAATTGTCGATCCACTGGAGATTCCCGGATTTAATGAACTTCGCCAGCACCAGTGGTGTGCGATGTTCCGGGAAGATATTGAGGATTATCTCGCGACTTATGTGAAATGGGATTCTCTGAAAACCCTGGAGGATATTCGTGCTGCCGGGGAATTCCCCGAGGATGTGCTCGCCGGTATCGATTATTTTCTGGCGAATGAAGGCCGCGGTGAGCTGAGCGATGTTCCCTGCGAAGATGCATTCACCGATAAACGGAGAATTGCCTATCGGGCAGCGATTGAAAAATCCATGGATCGCCTTTCCCTGGATGCCATTGTCTATCCTTCCTGGAATCATCCCCCGGCAAAAATCGAAAGATATGCCGAGGACTATAAAGGCGATAACAGTCAAATTATTGCACCGCATACCGGGCAGCCGGCTTTTTCAGTGCCGATGGGATTTGTCAGTGGCAACCTACCGGCCGGTTTACAATTTCTCGGGCGTATGTTTGCGGAGGGAACGCTGATCAAGCTGACCTATGCCTACGAGCAAGGGACGAAACACCGCAAACCTCCGGCGTTATATCCTGAATTGAAAGAAAATAAATGAAATAGCAGTATGGCCGTTTGACATTTAACGCCGGACGTTATATATTTAAATATGATTAAGTCCTTCAGGTGCAAAGAAACGGAGCGAATTTTTCAAAGAAAATACGTTAAAAAATTCCCCCAGGACATTCAACGAACTGCACTTAAGAAGCTTAGAATGATTAATCGGGCGCAGGATTTAAGGGATTTACTTGTTCCTCCCGGCAATAGACTTGAAGCCTTGAAAGGTGATAGAAAAGGACAACATAGTATAAGAATTAATGATCAATGGCGTATCTGTTTTCTTTGGTCCGGAGCAGATGCGTTTGATGTAGAAATTGTCGATTATCATTAGGGAGTCGATAGAAATGAGAGAAAAGAAAATAGCGCCGATTCATCCTGGAGAAATTCTTCATGAGGATTTTCTTAAGCCTATGGGATTAAGCCAAAATCGCCTCGCACTGGATATCAGGGTGCCGGCAAGAAGAATTAATGAAATCGTACAAGGGAAACGGCGAATAACAGTTGATACAGCCTTACGTTTAGCATTCTTTTTTGATATGTCTCCGGAATTTTGGTTAGGTTTACAGATGGACTATGATTTGGATATCGCTGAAGATGAATTGTCTGAAAAGATTGAAAACGAAGTGCGCGCTTATCAGCATACCGGATAAGTTTTACTCGCTAATTTTATACTAATCCTTCCTGCCTCTATTGAATAAAAACGGGAGTATCCATGTTCAAAGGAATTGATAACCCCTACCGGGTGCCTTACAATGGCAGCTTTAAAGTTAATAATTCGACCACGAAGCCACCGGCCGATGCAGTCGGTAAAAAGGCCAGTAAAAAGGCGTTAAAAAAAGCTGTAAAGGAATTGTATGAGTTGCAGCGAGTGCTTTACGCCAGCGATAAATATTCCCTGCTGCTGGTTTTCCAGGCGATGGACGCAGCTGGAAAAGACAGCACCATCCGCACAGTGATGAGCGGTGTAAACCCCGCGGGATGCCAGGTCTTCTCTTTTAAAAAACCAACCCCGGAAGAGCTCGATCATGATTTCCTCTGGCGCACTACCTGTAGTCTGCCGGAACGCGGGAGGATTGGCATCTTTAATCGAAGCTATTACGAAGAAACGCTGGTGGTGCGGGTACATCCGCAGTATCTGAAATACCAAAAACTGCCTTATCCGGTAAACCAGAGAACAATCTGGAAAGAACGGTTCGAATCGATTCGCGAGCATGAAAAACATTTGGCGCGGAATGGCACAATTATTCTCAAATTTTGGCTGAACGTTTCGAAGGAAGAACAGAAGAACCGTTTTCTGGACCGGCTGAATGTGCCGGAGAAAAACTGGAAGTTCTCTTCGGGGGATGTTGCCGAGCGCCAGCACTGGAACGAATATATGGCTGCCTATCAGGCGGCTTTGAATGCGACTTCCCGGGCCCATGCACCCTGGTATGCGATACCTGCGGACAATAAGCCTTTTATGCGTTTAACCGTCGCTCAAATTATTGTGGATACCTTAAAATCTCTGGACCTGAAATACCCGGCGGTTGGTGTCGAGGAAAAAGCGAAATTCGATGAGATGCGAAATATTCTGGAGAATGAACCGGCAGGATAAAACAACGAAAAAAGTGGCAGTAGCAGTAGGCAGTTGCATTTACCTGCTAACTGTAAACTGCTACTGCCACTTTCTTTTTACTACAGTGTCTTCTAGCGGACAATGGTAATTTTATGCGCGGAATCCCAGCGACTGCCGGTAATGCGCACCAGGTAGATGCCCGAAGGTAAGCTATCAGTATCGACCTGAATGTATTCCTGATTTTGATTGATCGATAGTTCTGTCGAATAGACCACCTGCCCCAACACATTACACATGACTACTTTGGCACTTTCCGTGGGAAGTATCAATTCAACCTTCAGGGTGTTGCCCCGGGTAACCGGATTGGGAAAAACCCGCGTTGAAGGCGGCAGCGTTTCTCCCTCTGCCAGGCCGAGGAAGTAACGATCAGCAAAAGCGAAAGCTTCAACCCCGATTTTCTCCCCGATAATGCGGCCAGGAATATCGTCTGCTGGAGGATGAATGCCGCCCCAAATACGAGAGAGGCTGGTTTGGTCGGAGGCATCCCGATAGGTTGCCCATTGTAGAGTAACGTCTACACTAGGACCATCTTCAAATACCAGAAATTCGTTTTTCTCTGCGAGAAATTCGCCCATCCCGCCCGGGAAAAATTCGTCGCCGGTCAGCAATGTCATTACCTCCGCTGCCGCGCGGGAATAAGTAGAGTGTCCGGAAACGTAGCCGGCAAAAGGTGGTGTCACAAATGTCGGGCGTTGGTACGGCCACCAGCGTTCGGCGAGAATCCAGCCAACACCGGCGACATCAGTCTCCGGCTCGGAGATATAATCCGGCCCTTTCCAGGCGAGTAATTTAATTTTCCCAATATGCTGTGTACTGTCGATTGCCAGCGGGTCTCCCGCTTGAACAACCTCGATGTAGCCAGGGATAAGTGGGATGCCGCCCGGCGAATAATTGGAGAGCGTAGGATCGCTGCTTTGCCCGAGATCGGCCATCATGCGAATCGCGGATATCGGACGGAGGTAATCGTAGTAGCCTTTTATCCCCCAGGCAGAGATGGCAGCATCGTGCATTGTACCACCCATCAGGAAGTATGATTTAACATCCCATTCCAAATCATCAAGGATGGGGCCGACTCCCCGAAATCTTTTTTCAAACATTGGATGATCGTTCACATAATTCAGGATAGTGAACCAGTGGCCCGGTGGCGTTTCGGAATCAGGGCCATCTGCCCAGAATTCCGCTAAAACCCGGGCGTAATCTGCCCGGGGAACCATCTGTGGCTCGTATGGCTCTCCGGTGACCGGATTTATCGAATGTCCCAGACTGGGGTCGCCACCTTCAATCAGGTCATAAAAATCGCGGAAGCCTTCAATGGTTTGCGGCAAGGTTGGAATATTACCAATCGAACCGGGGGAAATATCCCACATAACGCCATCCGCCGGATCGAGATGGGCGGACCAAACGGAAACCAGGGCAAATCCCCATTTATATTCTTCGGACATCGCGTCGCTGTTTTCCAGGTCGATGTAGGGAGGATCACCGGGATCATGGTAAAGCCAATATTCATTGCCATTCTTTTGGCGAACGGTCAAATCGGATCTGGAAAGCGAAAAGGGAGTGACAACGCCCCATTCCGGGCTAAGAAATTCCGGTGTGGTTATCGGAATAACATTGCCGCTCTGATCGATGAAAACATCAAGGGTCAGCGGCTGCCAGCGATTGGGATCGATAATATCCGGATTACCGGGAACGATCGGGAGCAAGGTCGGATTATATGGCTCGTAAAATATGTTCGCATAATCGTTCTGCTCATTGCTGCCATCCTGATGGCCAAAATTGATGATACAAAGGGCGATGTAGTTGCCCAATGCGGCCGGCGAGCCGGTGCTGTATTCGGTAATAGTAAAGGTTGGGTCGTGCCCGAGTACTGAGAACAGGCTGTCGAAACGCGCCTGGGACTCTTCCGCACCGGGGGAGTTTTGAAAGCGGTGGCTGAGTACCCGGTACGATGCATAGCTAATCGCTGTTTCCTGGGCTTTCCGTACATCCAGCGGTTCCGGAATGCCACTAAACGGGCAAATATAACCGCCGACGGATTTGCCGAGCAAATAGGTCTCTGCTTTACTATCGTAGACTGCCCAGGCATCATACATTGCGACGGAAGTATGGAATAAATTACGGGCATGGACAGTCGGACGGGCAAAGTCGTTCCGAATGGCTTCCAGTAATAATTCATTCCACTCGCGTGCAACAGAATGTTGTTGAGCAAACAATGGCGGGAAAATGCTAAAGAACAAAATGAAAAAGGTCAAAAAGGTAAATCGGCGTTTCATGGTAATAACCTCTGTTTTAGGCTCCGCAAATATGCGAAATGCTGGCAGTGCAGCCAAAGGGGGTGACATAAAAACGATTTTGATTCCGGTTGAGTTATTGCTGGTAGAGATCGATAAGCAAATATAGGGATAATTTCTGTATCGATTTATGTACCAGCACAAAAAACAACATCACTAAATTAACACACCAGCACAATTGACGCAAAAGATATATTCTTCTCCTGCACTTAACCTGTTACTAAAGTGCCTGGATTTAGCATTCGATAACGTTCGCAGGAATATTAACCGCTAATCCGCCTTCGGAAGTCTCTTTGTATTTCAGATTCATATCCTGCGCGGTTTCCCACATCGATTTGATGACAGAATCCAGGGTTACCTTGGCATCAGCCGGATCGCTCTCCAGGGCAATATTTGCTGCTGTAATTGCTTTTACTGCGCCCATCGAATTTCGTTCAATACAAGGGATTTGCACCAGTCCACCTACCGGATCGCAAGTGAGCCCAAGATGATGCTCCATAGCGATCTCCGCTGCCATTAATACCTGCTCTACATTGCCGCCGAGGCATTCGGTGAGCGCGCCGGCAGCCATGGCGGAAGATACCCCGATTTCCGCCTGGCAGCCACCAAGAGCAGCAGATATCGTCGCCCCTTTTTTGAAAAGACTGCCCAATTCTCCCGCGACGAGCAAAAAGCGAATGACGTCTTCCTCTTTTGCATTGTCACAAAAGCAGAGATAGTAGAGTAGTACTGCCGGGATGACACCGGCGGAGCCATTGGTTGGTGCGGTAACCACTCGCCCAAAAGCGGCATTTTCCTCATTGACGGCAATGGCAAAGCAGCTCACCCATTTTAAGACCTGGTGAAATGTCGGGTTGGAATTGCGGATCATACTCAGCCATTCCTCCGGGCTGCTCTTTTCCCGGCTGCCGGAAAGTTTATAATTCAGTCCCCACGCGCGGCGGCGCACGCTTAAGCCGCCCGGCAGCTCTCCTTCCGTGTGGCATCCCCGGTAAGCACAGTTGAGCATGGTTTGCCAAATGTTCATCAAGGCGGCGTCTGTTTCCGCCGGGGTGCGCCAGGATTTTTCATTCTCATAAACGATCTTCCAAACCGGCGCATTAAGCGAATGGCAATAATCGAGGAGTTGCGAGGCCTGATGGATTGGGTATGGTAATTCTACCGGATTGCTGACCAGCGGTTCATTCTCCTGCACAACGAATCCACCTCCAATGGAATAATATGTTAATACCAGTGGTTCCCTGTCGGGAAAATTGTAGGTAAAGCGTAGGCCATTGGGATGAAATGGCAGCGATTTATCCCAATTATAGCGGAGGTCTTTGTTGGTATCGAAGGGGAGCCCTTTTTCGCCGTTGAGCAGCAGTTTCTTCTCAGCTCTTACCTTATTTGCCTTGGCAAAAAGTGTTGTCGTGTCTATATCAACCGGATTTTCTCCTAGTAAACCAAGGACGATCGCCAGACCGGTGCCATGTCCTTTGCCGGTTTTTGCCAGGGAGCCGAAGAGATCTACTTCCAGGCTGCGAATGGTGTCGAATAATTGGGCTTCCTTCAGCTCAGCGATGCTTTTTAAAGCTGCTTTCCAGGGACCGACAGTGTGTGAACTGGATGGCCCGACGCCTATTTTGAATATATCTAAAACGCTGATTTGTTCCATTTTCGACTTCCCGCTTATAATTTCATCTAACGAAGAATTATGATTGCCCGCTGCCAGTATTTCCACCATAAAACCGCCTAAATTACATAGAAGGAATCAGATTTCAAATAATGATGAATATTTTGATTCCGAATGCTGAACTTTTCCTTAAATTCTCCTTCAAATGAACACGAAGAAATACGAAATTCTCGAAAAATTTATCGCGGCGAAAAGTGGGCGAATGGAGGACTGTGAAGATCGTCTGCATATCAGCGAACATTTTCTGGCAGTAATTGACGGGGCGACGGGAAAAACGCCCAATCGTTGGAATGGTATGACTGCCGGGCAAAAAGCCGCTGAAATTATTGATGAAACATTCGCCGATTTACCCGCCGCTGCGACTGTAGCAAAGGCAGTAAGTGCAATTAATCGGGAGATTCGGCAATGTTATCTGCAAAGCGGTTTGCTGGAGATGGTCAAAGAGAAGCCCATCCATCGTTTAACCGCTTGCTTTGCAGCTATAAGTATTGAACGCCGGGAGCTCTGGATGGTTGGCGATTGTCAGGCCTTGCTGGGGAAAGAACATGTACATTTCCCGAAAATCGTTGACAAAATAGCGGCGGCAGCACGGGCAGTTGTGCTGCAAAATGCCCGCGTGAAGGGCATTCGGGAATCAGAAATTCGGGAAAATGATCCCGGCAGAAGGTTTATTTTGCCTTTATTGGAAGCGCAGACTATGTTACAAAATAATGCCGTTGCCGGCGTATTCGGCTATCCGGTAATCGATGGTTTTTCCCTGTCCGTCAACGGTGCAAAAGTGTTACCTGTTCCGGAAGATGCAGAGACAATCGTTCTCGCATCGGATGGTTATCCGCAACTAAAACCTGATTTGGCGGCATCGGAAGCTTGCCTGGCAAAAATTTTGCAGGAAGACCCGATGTTGTATAAA
This sequence comes from Calditrichia bacterium, assembly GCA_028284905.1. Classification (GTDB taxonomy): domain Bacteria; phylum Calditrichota; class Calditrichia; order RBG-13-44-9; family J075; genus JACKAP01. The sequence continues at coordinate 7,034 of JANQQU010000011.1, read as the reverse complement.
GTTCATTTTGAGACGAAAGGAAAGCTTGCAACCAATATTTCCTTTGATGATCGAAGCTTTTTGAAAATACGTTTGACCGCAGAAAATAAGGATCGTGCAAATGGCTGTTGACCCGATGTCCAACCGGAAAAAAATTCGCGGCTGGAAAAAACAAGTTCGTAAGATTACCCAATGGCAGCAGAAAAATCAGGCGCCTAATCTGGATTGGTTTGCCACCCATCATCAATGCTACGTGAAGTTCTGGATTGATCCCTGGTATCGTTTGGCAAAACGGAATCCACCTTCCTGGTATCAGCGAAAGATGATTGCTGCAATGGTCGACTTGGCAAAGCACTGGACAGGCGCTTTTCAGGCAGCGAAGATTCCATTCGTAGCGAGAATTTACCTCCATGATCCCTGGTTTATGAGCTCTCAAATGGTCTTTAGCCGACCGGAAAACGCCCTGCTTTATCCGGAAGACCCACAGCAGAAAAAATTCCCGCGGGAAAAATTTGCCGGCGAATCAATGCTGCTGGATGACTTCAAATGGCAGCTGCATATCGATGAATATATGGCCTTCGAAGAAATGGATGGGTTATCTCCGGAAGAAATCGAACGGCTAAAAAAACAGGCTTATACTGTCGAAAAAATTTCCAATGGAGACACTTGTTATCACGTCCGCACCGGGGATGTTTGGGTGGGCACCTGGAAGGGCAGTTGGAAATGAGTCTGCTAATATTGGCCCGGCACGCCAACCCGGAAATTATAGATGGGGTGCACTCAACTCGCTGGCGGTTATCCGCGGAAGGTATCGTAAATGCCCGAAAAATGGCGAAAGATCTCGTACAATATGCTCCCTGCCAGATTATGTCCAGCGAAGAAAGAAAAGCACAGGAAACCGCAGAAATAATTGCCGAAGTAACCGGAGGTGCTGTTAAAACGGTCGCCGGTTTGCAGGAACAGGAAAGGAGTGTTTGGCCATTGATGAGCCAACAGGCATTCCGAGCCAGGGTTACTGAAATATTTCGGCAACCGACCAAAGCATTATATGGACCGGAGTCTGCCGCCGCAGCGAAAACACGCTTTGTTAAAACAGTGGAGCAGCTTGTTCACCGGCAAAAAGATGGCAACCTTATGATTGTTTCCCATGGCACAGTAATGTCTCTCTTTGTCGCTGCTTTTAACATGATCTCCGCTGAAGACTTTTGGAAAGCATTGGGACTGCCAGCCTATGTCGTTCTAAGTTTGCCGGATTTTGAGTTAATCTCCTCTGTAAATGTCTCCGCGAATTAAGAAAAAATATTTTGAAAATCGGCCATCTCGCAAATTACTATTCCGGTAAATTGCTATTTTTCCTGCGAAGTGCAGATCTTGTCAATTAACGCTCCGGTTTTCCACCACACACCGATAGATCGCTATCCGTGACCGTCATCCCGAAACAGGCAATGCTTTAGCGTTAAATAGCTCTTTAAAATTCTCTTCCACCAACTTTCCACAGGAAATGTGGCTTGCCGCTGATCTCGTTTTGCGGCGATAGATATAGCAAAAGGAATTGTGCCTTGTATATGGTTTCACCGATACGCATTCTTTACATCGACGATTACCAGCCGGATCAAAAATTGATTCGGGATACCCTCGCCGCTTCATCGTTAAATTACCAGGTAACCGGGGCGATGAATTATGATGATTTTGTTCGTCTCACACGGGAAGCTCATTACGATTTGGTCATTAGCGAATTGAATGTATTAGATCATGACGGTCTGGAAATAATCCCATTTATCCAAAAACATTGTAAAGAATCCCCCATCATTATTCTCACTGGCAGCGGTTCCGAAGAAATTGCCGCCAATGCCTTCAAAAATGGCGCCGCCGACTATATCGTGAAAGCATTGCCAAACATCAAAGCATTACCGGTTACCTTGCAGGAAGTGCTGCAGAAGCACAGCATGAATACCCGCGATATGATGCAGCATAATAATGAGCGCGGCTATCAGCGCCTGGTAGAAGGTGCGCCGGATGCGATTGTTGTTCATCAGGAAGGGCAGATCGTTTACAGCAATCCGGCCGGTCTGAAGTTGATTGGCGCTACGGATGTCCGGGAAATTACCGGGCAATCGGTGCTTCGCTATTTACCGGAGCGGCCACGCCGGGCCGCCACCCGCTGGCTGCGTAATGTGGAGCGCAATAATTCACCTGGTAGTATTAGCGGCATCAAGTTGTTGCGGCCGGATGGTGCAAGTTTATATGTCGATATTGTCGCTACTCCTTTCCTGTATGGAAAAAATGATGCGGTGCAGATTGTCATTCGAAATGTTACCAGTCAAAAACGCCGGGAACAACGGCTGGCGGCCCTGAATGATTGCTTCCTCAATTTTGGTAAGGAGCCGGATGAAAATATCAAGCAGTTAGTAGCAACATGCGGATCGTTGTTGAATGCCGCGCGGGTGATTTACCGGAGGCTGTCTGACGATTTTGTGCATGCTTCCGGCCCCTGGCATTCCCCGGCCAGTAGCGATGATGAGAATAAAGGGGAAGGTTATATCTGTTATGAAAGTTTCCGGACGCCCGGTGATCGTCCGGTGATTATACGCCATCTGCAATCAACGGCCTATCTGAAAAGTGACCCGAACGTTCAGCAGTTTAATTTACAGACTTTTGCCGGCATCGCGGTGAAATGGAACCAGGAAGTGATCGGGGCCTTAAGCCTGGTCTTTTGTGATGACATCACCCTGAGTGAAGATGACTTGCGCCTGATGAACATCATTGCCGTGGCGATCGGGGTAGAGGAAGAACGGCAGCAAGCCCAGGAAGTGCTTGATGAAAGCCAGGAGCGTTTTCGTTTATTGGTGAACAGTAGTTTCGATGGCGTATTTATTCATCAGAACGGCATTATCGTCGAGGCGAACCAGGCGTTTTTTAATATGACCGGAGGCACCCGGGAGAAAATTATTAATCGCCCGATCATTCGTTTTGTCGCCCCGGAAACGCGGCAGATAATGCTGGACAACATCGATGGGAATAATAAGGATGTTTACGAGGTTGTCGGGATGGATCTCGACGGAAATAAGTTCCCGATGGAAGTTGTTGGTCGAAATTGCACCTATCGTGGTCAGCCGGCACAGATAGTTGCTGTGCACGACATCAGCGAACGTATCCGCTCCGAGGTGGAGTTACAGGAGCAGCTCGCTTCTTCCAAAGCAATGAACAAGATTGCCGCGGTGATTATTTCTGAAAATCGCTCCGAAAATATTCTCGAAAAAACCGCGACGATTGTCGGGGAGACGTTGAAGCTCGATCGTTCGCTTATTTATCATTTTTCCTTTATGCGGGAAACGGAAAGCCTTTGCGAGTGGATTAATCCCTTGCACCCGGGCATTCAACCAACCCGCGATATATTTGATCTGAAGCAGCTGCCGAAAACCATGAATCACATCATGGCGACGCAGATGCCTTTCGAAAGCCACATGGATGATGTCCATGAAAAGCTGCTGCAGGATAAAGCCGGCGCCTTGCTGCATCAGAAAATGGATATCGATAGTTTGCTCTGGTATCCGTTTGCCTTTAGCGATGAAGGATTTTATCTGCTGATTTGTAACCAGGTATGTTACCGGCGGATATGGCGGGACAAGGAGCTGGAATTTCTCGATGCCGCTGCCCGCCAGGTGAGCATCGCCATGATGAAATCATCCTTGCTCTCCGAACAAAAGATGCTGGAGCAACAGCTCTTTCAATCACGGAAAATGGAATCAATCGGTACCCTCGCCGGAGGTATCGCCCACGACTTCAATAATATACTTGCTGCGATCATTGGTTATAGCGAAGTAACCTTGAACATGCTCCCGGAAGCCGGTGTCTCCTATGCCAATCTGAAACAGATTTACACCGCTGCCCAACGGGGAAAAAGCATGGTGCAGCAGATCCTTACCTTTAGCCATCAGAATGAGCATGAAATGAAGCCGGTGGAAATCAAGTCGCTGATAAAGGAAGCGCTTAAATTGATCCGGGCAACCATGCCGATGACGATAAAAGTGCGTCGCCATATTGATGAAGCCAGCGGAGTGGTGCTTGCCGATCCGGCACAGATCCACCAGATATTGATGAACTTGTGCATCAATGCATATTATGCCATGCATGATCATAGTGGCGAACTGGATGTCTACCTCGCCCCGGCGGAAATTGACGAGCAAATGTCGAAAAATATGCCAGATTTAAGCGCCGGGAAATATGTGCGGCTCGCGGTGAAGGATAATGGCCCGGGGATTCCTGCTGATGTCATCAACCGCATCTTTGATCCATTCTTTACGACGAAGCCAGCCGGGGAAGGCACCGGGATGGGACTGGCCGTGGTGCACGGGATAGTGAAAGCGCACAACGGTGCGATTACCGTGAAAAGCGAACCGGGGAAAGGGGCACTCTTCGAAATATATTTACCGCATTGCCAGGTGGCCGAAAAGGCGATTTCGACCCAGCCGGAAATTCCGGAAATCGCGAAAATTCCCAAAGGGGCGGAGCGGGTTCTGCTGGTAGACGACGAAGCGCCATTGATTCAAGTTGGTGAACAAATTCTGGCACAATTAGGATACGAGGTAACCACCTGCGGGAAAAGCACCGACGCTCTGGCAATGTTTTCCCAAAATCCGCAGGATTATGATCTGGTCGTCTCGGACCATGCCATGCCGGATATGACCGGGGTGGAAATGGCAAAAGAGATGAAGCAAATACGGCCGGATCTGCCAATTATCATCATGAGTGGATTTGGCGACGTGCCTACCCAGGAAAAAGCCCGGAAAATTGGCGTGAATGAATTCCTCAGTAAACCGGTTTTTTCAAAAGAGCTGGGGGAAGCCATTCGGCGAGTGTTGGCGAAAGAAGATAGTGAGAAGAATGTTACTGCTTAAAAAATGAACAGATGAGCAGATGAGCAGATGAGCAGATGAGCAAAGTTAAAGTTCCGAGATGCCCATTTGCCCATTTGTCCATTTAAGTGATAAGAATCGCATTAATCATACGCTCTGTAGCGCCGCTGTTGGTATTGACAATCTGTCGGGCACTGTTCCCCATTTGGGAGCGATATTCCGGGAGGGTAAACATCTTGTTTAACTGCGCAAAGATATCCGCATCGGACCGCACTACTTTTGCTGCGCCATTTCGTAACAGAAGCTGCGCTTCACTGGAGTTCTCATTGATTGGACCGAAAAGCACTGGAATGCCATAGGCGGCCGGCTCCAGCACATTGTGCACATTCTGTTTGAATCCTCCCCCGACAAATGCCGCATCCGCCAACGAATATAAATTTGCCAGCATGCCGACGCTATCAATCACCAGCACCGGTTCCCGATGATACATTGCCAGTTGAGAATAGAGGCAAACCTTTAAAGGCTGCAACTCCCGTTTCAACTGTTCAATATGCCGGGTTGTCGGTTCGTGCGGACAAACGATGGCGAGAAAGTCCGGATATTTATCGGCAAGATTTTTAATGGCCGGCACCAGGTGGTGCTCGTCGGCGGGCCAGGTGCTGCCGGCGACAAGTATTCGACGATTCTGCAGGATACGGGGAGGAATAAGTACTTTTTTCCGGGATTCTTCGCTGCGGAAAATGACCTGATCGAATTTGCTGTCGCCGACAAGCAATATTTTCTCCGCCGGAGCGAGCTTGCGGTAATGATCGCGATCGCTGTCCGAAATCACCAGAATAAGATCCATCGCTTCATAAATCGATTGCTGAAACCAGCGCACCAGTGGGTTCAGTCGTCCGCTCGAACGATAGATGGTGCCATTAATCAACACACGGGGAATGCCCATTGCTGCTGCCGTCCAAACCTGGTTCGGCCAGGCATCATACTTGGCGATAATTAATGCAGAGGGATTGACCAGTTTAAAAAAGCGCATTACGGTCAGTTTCCAATCGAATGGCGCATAGATGAATAGATCTACCCCCGGGAACTGACGGACATGTTCGTAGCCGGATGGGGAAAAGAACATCACGATTAATTTACTGCTGGGGCGGCGCTCTTTCAGGCTGCGGATGAACGGCTTGATATGCTCGAACTCCCCCATTGAGGCGCAATGAAGCAGGTAGATATCAGGTTTTTCAGCAGGCAATGTTTTTAGAAAGTCAGCGGTTTGGCGAAAGGTGCGATAGCGCCCGATGATGCCGCGCCGCGCTTTTGCGTTGATCAATCCGTAGAGATGATAAAAAATAAACAGCAGCGGGAAAATGATCAGATTGTAAAGTCCATCCAGTATGTATCGACGCATCAGGATTCTGTCCGTTCGCTTAAGTTTCGCCCCGACTTCCTTCTTGAAAAACCTAAAATAGCACACGGATAATTGATAAAAAAACGATAATTGATTATGACCGGGATCGTATATTGTTTATTTCTCTTTTCAGCTTTACCTTTGGGGCGCTCAGAATGCGCTAAATGCTTTCAATTACGAATCGCAGAAAACTGAAAGGCAGAAACGAATGGTGATTGTTTTAATGGGTGTATCCGGCTGTGGGAAGACCACAATTGGGAAACAGCTCTCCCGGAAAACCGGATTTCCTTTCTTCGAAGGAGACGAGTATCATTCCGCTGAAAATGTTCAGAAAATGAGCGCTGGCACGCCATTGACGGATAAGGACCGCATTCCCTGGATTGCCGCCCTGACCGCCGCGGTTAACGCAGATACTGCATCATCACAAATTATTGCCTGTTCTGCGCTAACAGTTTTTATCCGAAACCTGATCGTGGAAAAACTGGAAAGCCCCTGCCGTTTTTTTCATCTGGAAGGTGATTTTAAGCTGATTGAAGGACGGATGAGCAACCGGGAAGGGCACTATATGAAATCCGGCATGCTGGCCAGTCAGTTCGATGCACTGGAGGCGCCGGATAATGTAGTGACCATCGATATACGACACTCTCCGGAAAAAATCTGCGAAGATATTCTGAAAAGTTTAAACTGAAAGCAAATGGGGGTAGTCACCCGTTTTTATGTTGTTTAATAAATTGTTATCTTACTCCCAAAACTTACATGGGAGGAAAAAGTGTCGGATTTAGGAAACCCGGGAGATT
>JANQQU010000033.1 GCA_028284905.1 Calditrichia bacterium | reverse complement strand
TCCTCTGAAATATAGTCTTCCAGGGATTCCGGAAACAATGCTGTCTGATTACGGTTACTGCCTTTTATGTAATGCATTAGCTCTCCACATTCTTTTTTTAGCTGTAAAACGGTAGTACCAGGTTTCCTGGATTGCAAATACTTTTTACACAGTCTCAGGAGTTTGGGAACCAGATAACTCTGAACTTTAAACTCAGAACTCAGAACGTCTTACCATTTTCCTTATTGACTTTAGAAGCGCGATCCTGTATAATTTTGCTAACAAAACCATGTCCCTTAACGATTTGGAGATGAGGTGCAGATATTATGAGTGAACCGAAATTATACATTGTTGATGTATTCGCAGAGAATAAATACGAAGGAAATCAGCTCGCCGTCTTTCGTGGCGCGGGGCATTTCTCCGGCGAAGAAATGCAGCGTATTGCCAAGGAAATGAATTTTTCCGAAACGACATTTATAATCTCGGACGAAGCAACGGATGGCGGTTATGATGTACGCATCTTTACCCCTGTCGAGGAAATTCCTTTTGCCGGTCACCCCACACTGGGGACGGCTTACATTCTTCAGCAGGAAGTTGTTGGTGAGCCGGTAACGGAAGTGACACTCAATCTGGCAGTGGGGCAAATACCCGTGGCCTTTAGCTACAATGATGATCGCCCGGATTTGATGTGGATGACCCAACGCCCACCGGAATTTGGCCCGCGTTATTCAGTCGCCACCTTTAGCGAGATGCTGAACCTGGATCCTGGGGATTTCGATACTCGCTTTCCGATTCAGGAAGTTGCAACCGGGATACCAGCGCTGATTGTTCCCCTGAAGTCTATGAGTGCAGTGAAACGTGCAAAAGTCAATCAGGAGAAATATTTCGCGCTGGTGGAAAAAATTGCCTCCAAGCTGGTGTTGGTATTTTCTTCGGAAACCTATTCTTCGGAAAATGATCTCAATGCCCGGGTGTTTGTCGATTACTATGGTATCCCGGAAGATCCGGCGACCGGCAGTGCCAACGGCTGCCTGGCTGGTTTTCTGACCCACTATCAATACTGGGGGGAAGACTCGATAGACATTACCGTGGAGCAGGGATATGAAATTAATCGGCCATCCCGGTTATATCTGAGTACAGAAACGAATGCTGATGGTATTGTCGTTCGTGTTGGCGGAAAGGTCGTGCCGGTAGTAGCTGGTACTCTGTTATAAGCTATTCGATCTGCAGCTTGTTGCCCGGAGCGTCAAGGGAGGGAAAATCTGCCAATTCCGGTATTAGCTCTTTACAAGACGTTTCACATTTACCGGAGCCTTCCTATGTTACAATATCGTTTTTCTTCATTCTTTGCAATCTGTTTGTTGCTGGGACTCGGATTACTCTCCGCCCAGGAATTAATCCTTAAAGACCAAATTAACCTCGGTGGTGGCACAGACGTATGGGGATATGTCGACGACCAGGGAGATGAGTATGCCATCGTTGGCAGTAACGGTATCTCCATTGTAGATGTTAATGACCCGGAGAATATATTTCGTACTGCCCATGTTGACAATGTGCCCAGCTTCGATCATAAAGTGTGGGATCATTATGTTTACACCGTTACCGGCGGTCCGGGCGCTAACGGGGGAAAAATTATCGATATCTCCGATGTTTATAATCCTTCGGTTGTTGGCAGTTTCGAATCTTCTCACAATGTATTCATTACCGAGACTGGCTACATGGTGGCAGAATTTTCCAATCCTCGTCTGATTATCTATGATCTGAATATTGATCCGACCGATCCTACCCCTATTTGGACCGGTGGTGTAGAAGGCCATGATGCCACTGTTATCGGGAATCGTCTCTACGACTTTCATGGCAGCGCCGGTACGAATATTTATGATATTACCAATATCGAAAGCCCCTTTTTATTGACGAGCATTAACGATCCGACCATTACATATCATCATCAGGGGTGGACGGATATCGGGAATGATTACCTCTACATTTGCGATGAACTGGCTAACGGAAATACCCCGGACATTACTATCTGGGATATTCGTAGTTTGGAAAACCCGGAAAAGGTTGGCGGCTACACCGATGTGGGCGCAACGGTTCACAACCTTTATGTGAAAGGGCATTACGCCTATACTTCTTACTATTCTGCCGGCTTGCGCATTTTTGATATTTCCCGGCCGGATACCCTGGTCGTGGCTGCGGAAAATAATACCATTGGTTCTACCTTTGGCGCTTATCCGTTTTTGCCCTCGGGAATAATTCTCACCAGTGGCGGCACTGGTCTGCAAGTATTCTCTTTTGAGGGGAGCGTAACCGGAATCGCTGCTGATGACGATAATGCCGCCAGAAATTTTTCCCTGGCGCAGAATTATCCCAATCCCTTCAACCCGGAAACCAATATCGGATTTAAGATGTCAGCAGCCGGAACAGTTGAGCTGGCGGTTTATGATATCAGCGGAAAGCTGGTAAAAACGTTGCTGAATGAAAAACGTGCTGCCGGTAACTACGAAGTGCAGTGGGATGGTCGTAACCGCTTCGGCGCGGAGGCCCCTTCCGGTGTTTATATCTATCGCCTGAAAGCTGGTAGTTATACTGCGGCCAAACGGATGTTACTGGTTCGATAAACCAAATGAGCAGATGAGCAAATGAGCAAGACTTGCAAATTTGCCCATTTGCCCATTTGCCCATTTGCCCATTTGAAGCTTTTAATAATCACTAAATACCCGGGAAGTCCTATCCATTGAGCGACTGGCATCTCTACATCATCCGCTGCGCCGACAATTCCCTTTACACCGGGGTAACAATTGATGTTGAACGCCGTTTTCTGGAGCATCAGTCGCAGGGGGAAAAATGCGCCAAATACCTGAAAGGAAAAGCGCCGCTCCGGCTGGCTTTTCAGGAAATGATTGGGGATAAGCAGCTGGCTTATCGTCTGGAGTGGAGGGTCAAAAGGCTCACGAAAGGCGAAAAGGAGCTGCTGGTGCGGGGCAGTATAAGATTAGCAGATTTACTTCCAACGAGAGAAGATTCTACGAACAACAACTAGCAAGAGATATTTTATTAGCCACTGATATACACAGACACTCACGGATTATTTTAGCACTTTCCTGTTTATCCGTGTCTATCAGTGTTCATCCGTGGCAAAAATATTATACATCACTGTCCACCGGGAAAGGCTTCGCAAAAGTAAAAGCACGCGGACTGGGTCCTTCTGCTTCGAGTTGCTTCAAGCGCTTTTCTGCTTCTTGAATCGTTGGCGTATGTCCAGCCGGCACCCACCACAATACCATCGAAGGGTCTTCCGGTTTATCGAACCACTTCTTGCGCATCTTGAAAATCCGCACATGATCGCTGCGGTAAGTGTATTCTTTAAGAGATTCGACCGATTCCCAGACAGACATATTTACCAGGAGCATGGGATCGTTGAAAGCCCGAATGTCGGTTGAATCGCCTTCATCTCCCTGCAAGCGCCATACAAAGCCGGGACTATCTTCCGCCAGCTTGTTGATGCCCTCCAGTTCGGCAACAAAATCTGCCATTTCCGGATGATCAATCGGTACCCGCATCCGGGCAATGTTAAATTGAGCGAGATGATATTTTTGCTGCATAAATTTCCCCTATTAAATAATGAATTTATTACTGGATAAAAAATAATACGTTTACCCCTATTCACCCTTCGACGGGCTCAGGATGAATGGAAATGGCTATTATAATGGTAGAACTCAATATCTTGTCAGCAAACTAAACAATGAGTTAGACGAGGGTCAGGTCTGTTATGTTTTTATTCCCTGGCTTGAATATCGAATGCAACTATCTCCTTGTGATTCCGCAAATAGAGTTTACCGTTCGCCAGTGTCGGGCTGGTCCAGCATTTGCCATCCAGGGCCTGAAAGCTGGTAATTTCATTAAATCTTTCCGGAGTTGCTTCTACCAAGGCTAGCTTGCCCCTTTCTCCCAGCACGATCAGGTAATTATCGACAAGAACCAAGGAACCGCGCTGGAATCCGCGTGCCTTCCACTTTTCCTCCCCGCTGGCAGCATCAATGGGTTTTAGAATGGCGCCATCAAAGCCGTAAATGTGCTGCTCGAAAAGCACTGATGAATTGAAGAGGTTTTTCATCTCGTCCGTTTGCCAAAGTTTTTCCGCAGTAAATTGACCGTCCTGTTCTTTTACCTGGATCAGAATACCGCCGGAAACGGTGCCATATCCGCTGGATATAAAAATTTTGTCCGGTGCCAGGAATAATGGTGTCGCGGCGTTCAGTGGTATGCCGGTAGACGGGCAGCGGGTTTGCCAGGAATATTGCCAGCGCAATTGGCCATCCTGCGGGGAAAGCGAAAATAAACCATCTGCGCTGAGGAAAACCAGTTGTGGCCTGTTGTTGATATTTGCGATGATCGGAGAAGAGTAAGCGGGTAAATCCGATTGTGAGTGCCAGAGCAGCTTGCCGGTTTGTTTCTGAAAAGCGGCGAATGCGAAATCATCCTCGCCGCCGACCTCAACAAATAGCTTATCCTCATAAAGTAACGGCGAAGATGAATATCCAATACCGGGAATTCTCCCGCCGTATTCAGATGCTAAATCATGTTGCCAGTTTAGCGCTCCGCTCTCGACCTCCACCGCGACAAGCAGCCCGCGGGCTGATATTGCATACACCAGGGAATCATCAATCGCCGGAGTGGAGCGCGGTCCGTTCCCATAGGAATTCTGAAAACTATCCCCAATTTTGAAACGCCAGTTTTCCTCGCCGGTTTGAGCATCGAGAGAAACCAGGAACTGGGATTGCTCGGCATCCCACATGGTAAGCAATTTACCCCGGGCGACAGAAATGCCGGAATATCCTTCACCGGCAGGAATTCGCCAGAGTGTTTGCCCTGCTAAGTCTGACCAATCGGTGGTAATATTTTTCAGGGTGGAAACCCCGTCCCGATTTGATCCGCGCCATTGTGGCCAGTCTGAGTCGGAATTGCTTGGTGTATCCTCTTTGGAAAGACCATCTAGGGAAATAGCCATAAGCAGGAACGCTAAAAGAATTATCGAAGAGACTTTGGGAAAACTGAATTTGCTTTTGCCGGTCATATTTTAATTTCTCCACAGGAAAATATCGATTCATAAATTATCTGATAACAATCATTGAAAATTACCCGTTTCATATAGCAGACGAAAAACGGAACGAAAAGACGCAAATGAATAATTGGTTGTTAAGCGACATCTTACGATTTTTGAGCATTGGCATTTTAACAATGCTTTCTTTGGTTTTGCTGCGGGCGTCTATCCGCCGCTCAGAGCGGTTCCTGACCATTGCCCTTTGTTTTGGCGTCGCTTGTTATTTGCTGATCGGCTGGCGGCCAATTTGGGAAATGCCATTTGTTTTAATTCTGGTCGGTGGCGCTTTTATTATTCCGATCGTTTTATGGCTGCTCTCCAATACATTATTCAATGATCATTTTCAGTTGGAAAAAAGACATTGGGTGATTCTCGCAGTAGTGATTGCGTTTCAATATTTTCTCTTCTTTCTAAAAGATAGCGCCTGGGCCGGACCAGAAACAACCCTGGGAATCCTCCGGGGATTTTTACCGCAGATGATCTCTTTTATCTTCGTTATCCTCGCAGCATTTGCTGCCTATAACGGTCGCCAGGCGGATCTCATCGAAGCGCGGATTCGTCTGCGCAGCCAGCTGATACTACTCAGTGCAGTGCTGATCGCCAGCACTCTTTTTGGAGAAATCGTTCTTTTTGAAAATGCCGCACCACAATTTCTGGAGATTTTCCACAAGGGATTAATTTTTGTAATGATCCTTTACTTTGCCATATCGACGCTCACTTTTTCTGCGGATTTTTATCGCAGCGAACCGGCGCCGACGAGCGAAAATGAATCCTCACCTTCCCCGCAATTGATTGAAGATCTGGAAAACTTAATGACAGTAGAAAAATTCTACCGGGAAGAAGGCCTGACGATTGGACGCCTGGCAGAAAAACTGAATGAAAAAGAATACAAACTTCGCCGTTTGATCAACCAGCATCTTGGCTATCGGAACTTTAACGATTTCCTTAATCAATATCGTATTCGGGAGGCCTGCGATATTTTGGAAGATCCGGAGCAGACGGAACTGACCATCCTGGAAATCGCCTATCACCTCGGTTATAAATCTCTCGGGCCATTTAATGGTGCTTTTAAACAGCAGACCGGCTTGACGCCGACGGCTTATCGGAAAGCAAATGAGCAGATGAGCAAATGAGCAAGCTTTCATGCTTGCCCATTTGCCCATTTGCAAAAATCCTTATCAATTTCGAAATCTGTAAGGATTTTTCGGAATCCAGTGGAGTAACGAACAAGGTTCTCTCTAGCTTGCCATTGCAATTTGGCATTCACTAAAAAGGAGAACCTGGATGACTACAGATCAAATCTTCGCGGTATATCTTCGCATTTTAACCAACGACTTTCTACGATATTTCCTCTTTGCCGGCCCGGCATTTCTGATTTTTTGGGTATTGATACGGAAACGCCTGGAGCATCGTTTTATTCAGGAAAAATTTCCGCGTGCCGCACGGCTTTGGCATGAGTTTCGTTATTCATTAAGCACGTGCCTCATTTTTGCCCTGAATGGGTTGGGGATATACTGGGGGAAAACAGCCGGCTATTTTGAAATTTACAGCGACATTTCCGTATATGGCTGGCTGTATTTTCTGTTGAGCATTCCCCTGATGCTGTTTTTGCATGATACTTACTTTTACTGGACGCACCGCCTGATGCATCATCCGAAAATATATAAACATGTTCATAAAGTGCATCATATGTCGACCAACCCTTCTCCCTGGGCGGCTTATTCCTTTCATCCGCTGGAGGCGTTGATCCAGGCTTTCAGTCTTACTTTTATGCTGATGATCATGCCGTTACATATCTATGCAATCGGCATATTTCTCATCTACATGATTTTCCGTGATGTGCTCGGGCATCTCGGCTTTGAGTTCTTTCCAAAGGGATTTACCCGGAATAAATGGCTACGCTGGCATACAACTTCCACCCATCATAATCTGCATCATAGCAAGTTCAACTATAATTACGGACTGTACTTTAGCTGGTGGGACGACTGGATGAGCACCACCCATCCAGACTATGACGATATCTATGACGCAGTAACGGAAAGGAGAGCGAACCATGCAGCGAAATAGCTTTTACCTGATAGCTTTACTCCTGGGAATTTCCACTGTCCTCCTTAGTAGACCGGAAAGCACACCGGCAGGTTTATGGTTAACATTTGATGAGAAAAATGGGGACACATTGGCCATCGTAGAAATTACCGATGGCGATGCTGGAATGAGTGGTAAAATTAGTAAACTCTTTTTACGACCGCATCAAGGCGATAATGGTCGCTGTGTGCGTTGCGAGGAGGATGAGAAGAATCATCCTTTGCGCGGTTTACGCATTCTTCAGGATTTTTATCTGAAAAAAGATAAGTGGGAAAAGGGACGTTTGTTAAATCCCGCTGATGGAAAAACCTATGCTGCTCAATTGTGGTTGGAAGATAGTCTCACCCTGAAAGTGCGATCGAAGCATGGCCCTCTTGGTATTCTGCGCCACACTCAAACCTGGCGTCGTGTCGATGGAGGAAATTCTGACAGCCCTGCGGGGAAATGGGAAGTCCTCGAGGAACGATTTGGTGAAGTAAGCGCAATGGTAAAAGTTAGCATTGAAGATGGCAAACTGCAGGGGAGAATCTTGAAAACATTTTTGCTGCCGAACGAAGGACCTGATGCCCGCTGCACTGCTTGTAAGGATAGCCTGCATAATGCAAAGATTGTCGGCTTGGAAATTCTTTCCGAATTAACCTTGGTTGATGGTAAATGGCAGCATGGCAGAATCCTTGACCCCGGCAATGGGAAAACCTATCGATGCTCGATGTGGCTGGAATCAGCGGATCGCCTAAAAGTTCGGGGGCATCTCGGGCCGTTTTCACGTACGCAAATATGGCATCGTTTAGAAGAGAAGTAACGTCACAAAGGGAGAGGAGTAAATATTGCGGCAGCAGTCGTTGACTGCTGCCGCAAAAAAATCTTACTGAAAAGTATTGGCGGAATCGACAATCTTTACGGAAGTAACATTCAGTTTGTATTCGGCAATCTCATCATCTTCCTTTAACACATCTTCAGGAAGGCCGGATTTCACAAGATTCGAGTAGCTCATCGGGGAAGCGGCATTTTCCTTCAGGCTTTTTGCCAGCGGTTCTGCTTCACTCTTATCAGTGATGATGGTGATATACATATTTTCGGTCTGCCAGTATTTCTTAATGGCGGCATTCACCTGTTCCAGGGTTAGATTCGCCAACAGGCCATCGAGCTCTTTCAGATAATCACTGCGGCCATAGAACTGGGAATCCATCAGGTAGCCAAGCTGCTGTGCCGGTGTTTGGGCATAAAGCTTAATGTAGCTGCGCAGAAAGGTGCGGGTCGCTTCGAAGTCCTCAGCGGAAATACCATTCGCGATCAGGTTGTCAATTTCCCGTAAAGCGAGACGTAAGGCAAAATGGGCATGTCCCACTTCGATGTTTTGCAACTCTTCGTATTGCTGCTTCAACTGCTTGGCGATCTGCACCGGACGAATCCAGAGCGCAAAATAATTCGATGAGCGCGGTACACCTGCCGGCGGCAGTTGAAAGCGATGACCGTTATCGTACCACTCGATATAGGAATAATCGCCATAGTTCATCGAACGGATTTTACGAATTTTATGATAGAGTTTACCATAAGATTTGCGGTGTTCGCCAAGGTAGGAATTCGCTACCATTAATGCCGCAAATTCATCGCTGGAGCGAGTAAGATTCAGGGGAAAACCGGTGAAAATCGCTGAACCAAAAGCATTATCTTTAGCAACAATTTCGACCTCAATGCCATTGGGCTGATTTGCTTTCCCCGGGCGAGGCAGAATCGCGTCGCTGTTCGGTAAACCTTTTTTCAAGTCCGTTAGCAGCTTGTTAAGAAAATCATCGCTGTAATTACCGGCGATGCCAAGCATCAGATTGGTGCGTGTGAAATACTGCTTGTAATGATTTTTCACATCATCAAGGGTAATGGTTTCTACAGAAGCGGACTTGCCTTGCTTCATATGCTGGTAGTTGGTGCCACGGAAGAGGAGGTCTTCCAGGGCGCGTTTGCTGTATACTTCGTCCGAAGAGGCACGAATTACCTGGTCAACATAATTCTGCTGATTAATTTTCACCCGGTTGAAGTCGCCTTCTTCGAAAGATGGATTAAGGATCAATCCGGTCATAATCGGATAATACTCTTCGAGAAAATCGACGTGAACGCTAAAAGTAAAAATAGATACTTCTTTATCTATCGAGGCGGAATATCCGGCAGCCATCGGGAATAACTTTTCCTGAATGGCACTGTAGGAAACATCGCCATATCCACCTTGCATTACTGTTTGAACTGTAGCGACTGTCAATCCTTCTTTACCAGCGGGATCGGCAATAGAGCCATTACGGAACATCAGTTTAACAACCACTTTATTGGCATTCGGCTGTTTCAGTTCCACAATATCCTGGGCAAATAAGCTACCTGCGAGGAATAAGCATGCTAGAATTAATCGTTTCATTTTACACCTCCTTCACTGTCGGGGGAAATCGTCGCAATCGTTAAACCGGTCGGCACAAAATATTTATCGATGACCATTTTCAAGTCGTCGACGCTCACCTTGTCATACAGGGCGTACAGGCGGTTGACCGATTCCGGGTCGCCGGTCAGGGTGATGTAATGGCTAAGAGAGCCAGCAATCGCATCGGGATTATCGATACCCATTGCAAATCTGTATTTCAGGTTGGATTTCGTCTTCGCAAGCAAATCAGCATCAACGCCGTTTTGGCGAACGTTGTCCACAGCAGCGAGTACTTCATCCTTAACATATTGCATGTCCGCCTTGTCGATCAGTGATGCGGAAATGCTGATCAAATTCGGATCGCGGGAGTCGAAAGCACCACCGCCAATGAAGCGGGCCTTTTGTTCTTCGATCACCAGCTTCTTGTAGAGATCGGAAGTCGAGGAAAAGAGAATAGTGGCAAGCACGTCAAGTGCGGGCATATCGATTTCCTGATCGCTGAAGGCCGGGCCTTTATAGTTCAGTTGCAGAAAGGGAGGTACGCCACCATTCTGAAAATGCGCAAAACGAGTCTCGGTTTGTTTCGGCTCTACGGGAATGTCTGCCACGTAACTACCGGTTTCCCAATCGCCAAAATACTTTTCCGAAAGTGCATATACTTCTTCCGGGGTCGCGTCGCCAACAACAAGAATGGTGCAATATTCCGGGCGATAATAACGTTTGAAAAATTCCTTGGAATATTCATACTGGTTAGGCATATCGACGATGTCTTCAAAAAAACCGATGGTGGTATGCTTGTAGGTGTGTTTATCAAAAGCGGTGTCGAGCATTTTCTCCCGCAGCTTGGCGTAAGGACTGGCGGTGCTGTTTGTATATTCGCCTTTTACTGCGCCTGCTTCGGTTTTAAAATCGTGCTCGGAATAATTGAGGTAACGAAAACGATCCGATTCAACTTCGAACATTTTTTCCAGCTTTTCGGCGTTGCCGGTCATATGATATTCGGTGCGGTCGTTGGAAGTATTCGCATTTGCTGCTGCCCCCAAAGATTTCAGAATGGCACTATATTCATCGGATGAATATTTGTCGGTGCCACGGAACATCATGTGCTCAAAAAAGTGTGCGAATCCGGTAACGCCTTTTTCCACTTCGTTGCGAGAGCCGGTACGAACCACGATGTAGAACGCGGCCAATCCGGGACTGGGATAAGGCACCGTTACCACATTCATACCATTATCCATTTTCTTCTGATGAATCGTATAGGGCAAAATTTTGTCTGCTTCCCGGCCAAACGCTGCCGCGATGAGAATCTGCAGTACCAATACGATCAGCAAACCCTTTTTCATAAGTCTCCTTTCACTATTCTAATCAAGAGTATCAACCTCGAGGATTAACGAAAAAATTGTTGGAAAGATACCAAAACCTTCTCATTTACAATATTTTTTTGCCAAATGCAATCGAAGATAAATTTGATGGATAATGGGAATGATAATGCCATTTGGTGAGGGATGCGGGTGGTAAAAAAAATCCGTAGAGGAAATTCAAATCCGTAGAGAAAATTCATGAATTTTCTCTACGGATTAATGTTGGTAAAAAATGTTGGTTATTCCACCGTCACGCTTTTTGCCAGATTGCGCGGTTGGTCCACATTACATCCCCGCATAACCGCGATGTGGTATGCAAGCAATTGCAACGGAACAATCGATACAATCGGCTGGAGCAAATTCAGGGTCGAGGGAATCGGAATCGTGTAGTCAACCATGTCCTTCAGGTAATCATCACCTTCAGTAACGACGGCAATCACACGGCCTTTCCGGGCCTTTACTTCCTGAATGTTGCTGACGATTTTGTCATAAGTACTATCTTTGGTCGCAATAACAACCACCGGCATGTCTTCGTCGATCAACGCGATCGGGCCATGCTTCATTTCTGCGGCGGGGTATCCTTCCGCGTGAATGTAGGAAATCTCTTTCAATTTCAAGGCGCCTTCCAAGGCAACCGGGAAGTTGTAACCACGGCCGAGATAAAGAAAGTGGTTTTTATCCTTGAACTCATAGGAAATTTGCCTAACCAGCTCGTCGCATTGCAGGGCCTGCTCAACTTTTTCCGGCAGCAGTTTCATTTCCTGGGTAATCTGCCGTCCTTGCTCCGCGGACATCGTTTTGGTGCGGGCAATCATGGTCGTCAGCAATGCCAGCGCAGTTACCTGGGAGGTGAACGCCTTGGTAGAGGCAACACCGATTTCCGGGCCGGCATGGATATACATCCCGCCATGGGTTTCCCGGGCAATCGAAGAGCCGACCACGTTAACAACACCCATCACTGTGGCGCTTTTCCGCTTTGCTTCCCGCAGAGCCGCAAGCGTATCTGCCGTTTCTCCGGACTGGCTGATGGCCACAACCAGATTATCATCCTGGATAATCGGATCGCGATAGCGGAATTCCGAGGCATACTCCACCTCTACCGGAATACGGCAATACTCTTCGAGCATATACTCACCGATGAGCCCTGCATGATAGGATGTGCCGCAGGCAGTTACAAAAATTTTCCGGGAACGAAGTACATTATGAAGAATCTGATCGAGACCGCCAAGGTGGGTAACACCTTCTTCGGTGATCAGGCGACCGCGCATACAGTCTGCAACTGTACGGGGCTGCTCGTAGATCTCTTTCAGCATAAAGTGGTCGTAGCCGGCTTTTTCAATCCGTTCCAGGTCGAAGGTAACGCGTTCAATCTCTTTTTCGATCACTTCGTTCTGGATCGTTTTGGTGACGTGACTTTCTGAGTCAATAATGGAAATTTCCCCATCTTCCAGATAGAGTACGTCGCGGGTATGGGCGATGATTGCCGATGCATCCGAGGCAACAAAATTTTCTCCTTCACCGATACCCACCACCAGGGGGCTTCCTTTCCGGGCCGCATAAAGCTTGCCGGGATCATGTTTGGTGATCAACGCCAGGCCATATGTGCCTTTCAATTCCAGCAGCGCTTTCCGGAATGCTTCCTCAAAAGAGTCGCTGGTTTTATAAAATTCTTCGATCAGATGAGCGATGGTCTCCGTGTCCGTTTCCGTAACGAACTCGTGTCCCTTGCCGGAGAGCATCTTTCTCAGTGCATCGTAATTCTCAATAATGCCATTATGCACCAAAACGATATCTCCGCTGCCATCGCTGTGCGGATGCGCGTTGGTTTGATTCGGTTCACCGTGGGTCGCCCAACGGGTGTGGGCAATACCGGTGCTGCCGTCCATCGGTCGCCCGTTGACGGTTTCTTCCAGCGCGGCAATTTTGCCTACTTGTTTTTCCACGTGGATCGAACCATTTCGCGCCAGAGCAACGCCGGATGAGTCATATCCGCGATACTCCAGTCTTTTCAATCCGTTAATTAATATCGGATAGGCCTCTCTCGGCCCAACATAGCCTACAATGCCACACATAGTAAAGCTCTCCTTGTTTTACTCCCATTCGATGGTCGCCGGCGGTTTGGAACTGATGTCGTAAACCACCCGGTTAACGCCTTTAACTTCATTAATAATCTTGTTTGAAACATACGCCATAAATTTATAAGGCAGCGGGTACCAATCCGCTGTCATGCCATCGGTGCTGGTAACTGCACGTAATGCGAGCACATTTTCGTAAGTGCGCTCATCGCCCATTACGCCAACAGTTTGCACCGGTAATAATACACAAAATGCCTGCCATATTTCCTGGTAAAGATCCGAGGACTTTAATGCATCGATATAAATTTTATCTGCCTGTTGAAGTACTTCGAGACGGTTCGGGGTAATTTCGCCGATGACCCGGATTGCCAGGCCGGGGCCGGGAAAAGGGTGTCGTCCGATAATTTGCTCGGGGAGTCCCAGCTTACGTCCGACTGCTCTTACTTCATCCTTGAACAGTTCCCGAAATGGTTCCAATAATTCAAAGTTCATTTTTTCTGGAAGTCCGCCAACATTGTGGTGGGATTTAATAGTTGCCGAGGGGCCTTTAAAAGATACACTTTCGATAACATCCGGATACAGAGTGCCTTGGGCTAAAAACCGAAATTGACCAAGTTGCTCTGCTTCCTTTTCAAATACCTCTATAAAAACGTTGCCAATAATTTTACGTTTCTCTTCCGGATCAGTAACGTTGTTTAATCTAGGCAAGAACCGGTCCGCAGCGGTGACAACCGTCAAATTTAGCCCTATTTTCTGCTGAAATATTTCTGCCACTTCTTCCGCTTCGTTGCGGCGCAGTAAACCGGTATCGATGAACATGCAATGCAGTTGATCTCCAATGGCCCGGTGAAGCAGTGCCGCGAGCACGCTGGAATCTACCCCGCCACTCAATGCACAGAGCACATTATCGTTACCGACGGTCTCACGAATACTGGCAATCGCGCTGTCAATAAAGGAATCCGAGGACCAGTCGCCGCGAAAGTCGCAGATATTGAAGAGAAAATTTCGAAGTATGGTTTTGCCTTTGGTGGTGTGATGCACTTCCGGATGGAATTGAATCCCATAGATTTTTTTCGATTGATTGCGAATGGCGCAAATGGGAGAATTGTCGGTATGGGCGATCCCTTCGAAACCTTCCGGTAATTCGGTTAAATGATCGCCATGGCTCATCCAGACCTGGGTGGGGGAATCGAGGCCGGCAAGAATATCGTCCGCATGGTCCGTTTGCAGCATCGCACGGCCATATTCCCGGCGTTCTGCCGGCTGTACTTTTCCATTCATTGAGTAGGCAATATGTTGCAAACCATAACAGATACCTAATATTGGTAAACCAAGATGAAAAATTTCCGGATGACAGTGCGGCGCCCCTTCGGCATAAATACTGGACGGGCCACCGGAGAGGATAATTGCTTTGATTGATGCATCCGCCTTGATATCCTCCAGCGGAAAATTATAAGGATGAATTTCCGAATAAACCTGAAGCTCCCGGGTTTTCCGGGCGATTAGCTGCGTGTATTGAGAACCGAAGTCCAGTATTAATACTTTTTCCATTTCACTGACCGTATCTTCTATAAATTATGTTTCGTTTCCCTTTGGGATATTGGGATATAATGAAATACAATAGCGGAAAACCGAAATGCCCACCGGTTTTCCGAAGAGTAGTAATACCTATATTATTTGAGTGATAATTGCCAATCTTTTAAGCGGGAGATCATCGACTGCTCGGTTAAATCAAATTGTAGCGGTGTTACGGAAACATAGTTGTGTGTAATGGCTACTTCGTCGATATCATCGTCGGAGTCCAGCAATAGCTTGGTGCCGCTTAACCAGTAGTAGGTACGATTGGCGGGATCAACACGTTTTTCGAAGGCTTCTTCGTAGCGTCCTTTACCCATGCGGGTTATGCGAATACCTTTTAGCTCCTCACGGGAAATTGGCGGAATGTTCACACTGAGCAACACATCCGGGGGGAGGCCGTTTTGCAGTACTTTTTTTGCCATTAATGTCGCGATGTCCGCGGAGAGGGAAAAGTCTCTATGGGTAAAGCTGGTTAAAGAAAAAGCGATCGATGGAATACCCATGATCGCTCCTTCTGTTGCTGCAGACACCGTGCCGGAATAAATCACATTCGTAGCGGTATTGCTGCCCTGATTGATACCGGAAACTATCAGGTCCGGCTTAAATTCCAAAATTGCTTTAACACCGATCTTGACACAGTCTGCCGGCGTGCCGTTCACCCCCCAGCCGAAGTGTTCACCTTGCCGCTCGACTGTAATTACCCGGAGCGGGTCGGAGAGTGTGATGGCATGACCCACAGCGCTCTTCTCGGAATCCGGCGCCACCACATAAACATCGCCGAGTTGCTGCATGGCTGTGTAGAGCGCCAAAATTCCTCTGGAATAAATCCCGTCATCATTTGTGACAAGAATTCTCGGTTTCTTCGTCATTTGTATTCCTGTAACTCCCTGGCGGGAAATGTTCGGTGCTTTTACTTACTCCGAAGCGGTTGTTTGCTTCGCCCGGCTTCGGGTTCTTTTCTTTGCAGGCGCCTCTTCAGGATAGGTCCAGAGCAGACTGAAAATATTTGCCAGCGAAGTGCGCATTTCCTGTCGATGAATGATAATATCGATGAAGCCATGATCCTGGACAAACTCGGCGCTCTGAAATCCCTGGGGAAGATCCTGTCCGATAGTTTGCTTGATCACCCGTTGTCCGGCGAAACCAACCAGGGCATTGGGCTCGGATACATTAATATCCCCGAGCATCGCGAAGCTGGCAGTAGTACCACCGGTCGTCGGATCGGTGAGGATTGATATATAAGGAACGCCCTCTTCCGCCAGTTGGGACAACTTGGCGCTGGTTTTTGCCAGCTGCATCAGGGAGATCGCCCCTTCCATCATACGCGCACCGCCGGATGCGGAAACAATCAGCAACGGCGTTTTTGTGGTGCGGGCCTTATCGATTGCCCGGGAAATTTTTTCCCCAACCACAGATCCCATGCTGCCACCGATAAAGGAAAAGTCCATCAGGGCAGCAACCACTGGTTTACCGCCAATGAGCGCCTCTCCGGTAACAACCGCATCTTTGAGGCCGGTTTTCTTCTGCGCCGCTTTTAATTGCTCACTGTAGCGTTTCTTCGCCTTGAACTTCAACGGATCCGTTGGTTTGATATTTTCATCGAAGGGTTTAAAACTATTTTCATCGAAATAGTACGCGATGTATTCCTTACTGGTAATACGGAAATGGAAATTACATTTTCCGCAAACATGCATGTTTTTTTCTAACTCCGGACGGTAGATTATCTCACCGCAACCGTCACATTTGACCCACAATCCATCCGGGATTGCTTTCTTCTCACTATCCTCTCCAATCCCCTTTTTTCTCTTGAACCAATCCATGCTAAAATGCTCCCGTATGAAAATTTAAGTGAGACAAAAGATAGAACATCTAAGTATCAAAAAGCAAAACAAAAATAAGTCATTATGGCTGTACTATTAACAGTACAGGGTTGGAATTGCAAGATTTAAAAAAATTACGAAGCTATCAGAAGGGGGATTCCGGTTAAAGGTGAGAAAATAGCGCTAGCAGAACGGTATTTTCACCGGAGACACGTCACCCTGAAACGATATCAACTATATCGTTCTGGACAGCTAACGAGCAACTGCTTATAGAAAAAGGCCTTAAAATTTTGGGGATTAAAATATGCCATGCTGGACCGCAATACGGCCCAGCGTGTTTGAAACATCAATGGATAATTGCGAAAAGCCCGAAACGCAAATTATCTCTCCGGCAGTTTATAAAACTGCCGTTTTAAAAACTCATAAAGTAGCGGCTACAGAGAATTACTCACTCAATAATTTCTCTTTGCGATATTCACAAGCCTGCGCAAATGCGGCTTCTTCTCCCAACTTATTAATCGAGAAAAATTTCGTTTTTGCTTTTCCGTTAGGATCAGTCCAGCAAACCCGAAATGCCCGGTAAGTAGAGCCGCCGGGATTTTCCCGTTCGATGCGCTGTACACCGATGATGCCGGTATTGTTATTCTTGTTTTTGGTAACAATGACGCGATTCGGAATTTTTTCCGGCGCTTCACCCAGCGTTTCCGTAAATACATTTTGCATCTCTTTGCGATAATGACGACGTGCCTTCATTAGCGCCTTTACAATGCCACCGTATTTGCGATCGCTGAAAAACTTGGATTTAACTTTCCCGTTTTGACGAATACGCACATACCAGCCATGGGTATGGTTATGCTCGGAGTCAATCCGGGATATGCCCTTGTAGGACACTTTCGATTTCTGCGTTCGACCATTAGACTTCTTTTTATCGAACAGCTCAAGATCCTCGAAAGGATTCTTGCCATTGAATGGGTTTCTCATTTGATTTACCTTCCCTGTTTGGTTAATAAATGAGTAAACAGAGCCTAATCTGGCATCAAACGAGATAGCAGATGTTGCGGCTCCATAGGACAGTGTACTTTTAATTACTGTTGTCGCTTAATACCTCCACAGTATTAATTAAAACGAACAATAATGTTTTACTAAAACAATTTACACGAAAAATTTTGCTACAAGTTTTATTTCGGAATGGGCTGGGCACCAGCCTGGGTCAACTTAAAGAAAACCCTCCGGAATAAATAAGTTAAACTGATTGCCGATCCAATCCGTCGTTACTGTTAAAACAGAAAACAAATCCGATGCATTCGTTCGAATTAGATGCTGCCCTCACAGCACTACAATCTAGCTTACCTATTCCCGATTCAGTAAGTTTGAATGTTTTTTCTAAAATTTTACTCCAAGAAAGAAGTAGTTTTGGTGCCCTCTCTTAGGAGAATATAATATCAAAAAAGAGTCAATAATCCAAATGATTGGATTATTTCTTTAATTCCAAGGCAGCTTCAGATACTCTAATTATAAACAAAATAGTGTGTTATGAAACTAGTGCTCTTTAGTGATATTTTTCTCACTGTTGGTGTGTAATCATTTCTTAGAACGCTGTCAATATTCTCGTAACAAGTGTAGCGCCGGGTTTGGGGATGTACGGCTCGCTGTTACCGGAAGTGGTGTAAGTTATAGAATTCACATATCATTTAGCAGGCTTTTCCGTTGCCTTTAAAAACATTATCGGCAGATATTTTAATTACATTAGCTCATATTTCTCCGGATCAGCCCTTAGCACCAGCAGGTTTCCATATTGATAAACATCCCCGCTAATTTTGACCGGCTCGGCGATTAGCTTCAGCACATCCTGATTAACTGACTGGCCGTCTGCGGAGAGAAGCAGGAAATAGTTTGTCATACCGTTTTTATCCTGCACGGCAAACACCGGAGGGATGCCGCCGCTAATACAGCGGATTGCACAAGATTTGTGCGGCTTTAAATTACCAGGGTTCATGACGCCTAAAAAACATTTCGAATCAACAATCTCGCCGGTCAGGGTAAAATTACCGAGTTTCTGTCCTTCACCTTCCACTGATAATCCGGCGGCGCCATTGGATCGTTCGACTTGTGAAATACTCCCATCAACAATTTCAATCATCGTTTGCTGATCGCGATATATTAGCGAGCCTTCCAGAGTCACCTGCTGACCGTCCAGCCCCTTCACCGCTTCGGCCGCGCCGAATTTCCCGAAGGAAACCAGGTAATATTGGGAGAAACCCGGTAATTTACCAGCTTCCCCGGGTCGCTTTACTAACAGGGTGGGATAGGGCTTCTCCTGGATCACTCCTTCAAATGAGCGGTAGGTACCAAACTCGAACAGACTGGGATAAAACGGCGATTGATTGACAACCAGCAAGACAGCAATAAAGGCTGCCAGGGCGAGCAAAGCAATAACGACCTTTTTGATCAGACCGGCAACACCGGCCGGCGCCTCGGATAAATATCCAACATAAAATTCATCATTTTTGTCAAAAGACATGTTCGATTCCTTTATTTAAGCTGCCTTGTAAGTAGCGTATCGGCAGCATTGTTTTCTATCACCATTATTGCCTGACGATCACGATCCAATTCGGGCCGGCTCAACCGGAGTCCCGGGCAGGTTTGGCCGCGGATCGACCCAAACCCGGCCATCAATTACTTTCACGTTAAAGGTGGGAATCTTTTCCGTGAACGGAGCTGGAGAAGCGCCGTCTTGCGGTCGATATTGAAAGCCATGCCAGGGGCAGGTTACCAGACCATCAATAATTTTTCCCTCTCCCAACGGGCCATTCTGATGCTGGCAAACATTGGAAATAACCGAAATTTTGTCATCATAACGAAAAACGGCGACGCGTTCCCCAGCTAGTAAAACAATTTTCCCGCGGTTGTTGGCAATCTCATCGACACCGCAAACTTCTGTGTAGCCTTCCGCCTGTAACTCGGCTACCTGCATGTCCGCCGGTTTTTCCTTATTTGCAGCAACAAGATGCAGGGCAAAAATCCAGACCATGCCGGCAGCAAGGAGGATAACGAGAAGCGGTTGCGTTTCCGCCTGAAGCACGCCCAAAACGACATGAAGCACTATGAGGGCATAGGCGACATAAACCAGCATGTGCAGTGCTTTCCAAACCGGCGGGGTAAGATTGGCCAGCCAGAAATCGTGACTGGTTGCAGCCATCAGGAAGAGAATGCCCAGGGCGAATAATCCCAGCGGTTGAAATGGGAAATTGCTCAGGCTGGTGTAATCCTGATTGCTGGTAAAGATGCTGACGAAGGGATTGGTATTGCCAAGTACATGAAATTGAATAGTGGATAATATACCATGCGCCAGGGCGAGGATAAACATAGTTACCCCGAGGTGCCGGCGATTATATAGCAGCGGTAAGAAGCGGGTATTAATCCGGCATAATGGACCGATTGAAAGGATGATATGCAGCAACAGTAATGAAGCTGTTCCGAAGCCACGGATCATCAATATTTCGGCAGTTGCGTTAGGATGTACTATTGCGCCAAACACAATAAAAATGATCAGATAAAGTAAAACGCCGGCCGCCAAAACCCGGTCATATATTTTCTTCTGACGATTCCACAAAACCGCCTGGTAATTTACACTCATTCCTGGTCCTCCACAGTTTCACTGACTAATGGCGGTATTTCCGCAACTGCAACGATGCTCTGATGTGCCAGGCTATAGAGGATAACCGACCCGGCGTTCGGCGAAACAATATCGGCCGAAAAATTATAGGTTTGCTCATGAGTGCCGGAGAGTGTGCCGAGCAAATAGGCGCCTTCCGGCAAAGCATCTGAATTGCCGGGAGGACGATTGTGCCAGTAAACCAAAATATCCGGGTGTTGGAGATATGTCTGAGGGTGCAAGGCCAGCATAAAACGGGATGGGGGGTGATTATCACCGTATATCCGGGTGTGAATTTCTTTGCCCGGCCAAAGGTCCGATGTATTGATAATCATGTTTGGCAGAGATTTCCCCGATTCGATGACAGCGGCCTGACCCGTCACCGCTAAGGGTTTCCGAGCGAGGATGCCCAGGGCAAATATTAGCGGGGTAACAATTGCCAGGAGAGTCATCATCCGGCGATGCCGGTTTCTTAAGGGACGAATCATTATTTCACCTCCCCGGCAGGATCGCAGTGTAATTGGCAGGCAGCTACTCGGTGGGCGTTTTTCTCCTCCGGAGGATCACTTTTTCCACTCAATACCCGTTTGAGTAAAAGCG
Organism: Calditrichia bacterium; assembly: GCA_028284905.1. Lineage (GTDB taxonomy): Bacteria > Calditrichota > Calditrichia > RBG-13-44-9 > J075 > JACKAP01. The sequence goes on along the minus strand of JANQQU010000033.1, from coordinate 203,746 downwards.
GCCAAAAAGCCGCTGCTCCGGGCAGAATAAGTAGCTTGAATCCCCAGGTCCCTTCCCGGGCCGCGTTATCAATTCTTCCTGCCAGGCGGGTGACAAAAACAATCGCAAAGACTATCCCTATTAATGCGTAAACTGCTATTATCCAAAATAATGCAGTGGCAATAAGTGCTACCATCTATCCTCTCCTGCGTTTACTTGTTGCATTAACAACCGACTTTTCAGTCCTGCGTGCATTTGGTAGTAAATCGTTCTCTTTAGTTGTTCCGGATTAAATCCCTGGGGCGAAGTATACAGCGTCTGATGAACAAGTTCTGTGAAGAAGCTAACTGAAAAGGCAGAGGAATATAGCTTTTTGCGCCTAAAAAACCAACTATCAGTTCATTCGTGCCAGGAAATTGCCGCAGAAACAACGTTTGACACTTTTTGGCTAATACCTTATATTAAATCCTCAAACAAAGGAGTTTAAAATGGAATTGGATGGCACTCATACCCTGAATGCACCGGTAGAAGCCGTGTGGCATCTGTTAATGGATCCTGACACTCTGGCGAAGGCAACCCCGGGAGTTAAGGAATTGGAAGCATTGGGAGAAGATCACTACAAAGCAATCTCCCAGGTGAAAATGGGACCGGTCAATGGATTGTTTGATGGGGAAATGTTTGTATTGGATAAGCTGCCTCCGAACAGCTTCACCTTGAAGATGACCATGAAGGGGAAGATCGGCAATGTCGATGCATCCGGGCAAATGGCCTTGAATGCACTGGACGATGACCAGACGGAGGTGGTTTTTTCCGGTAGCGCCCAACTGAGCGGTACTATCGCCCGCACCGGACAACGGGTACTCAATGGCGTGGCAAAAACCATGACGAAGCAGTTCTTCAAATCCCTGGAAAAAGAGATTAAGGCACTGCAGGCGGATGATAGCAGTGAAAAGGGACAGTTTTTTAAGCAGTGGTTTAAGAAATAGGTGCTTTACCTGGAATCCCGTGAAGTTTCTGATGTTCAGTGTTTATCTGTAACCTTTTGTAACATGGCTCCGCTCCGCTAATGGCTCCGTTCACTGCGTTCACTAATGGTTTCACTCACTGCGTTCGCTGCAGGTTTCAGTCTTTTAGCCATCAGCGACCAGCGGGAGCGCAACAATTAGCGAAGCGGAGCCATATTACTCATTAGCGCCTTAAAACACGCCACCACACTTTTCGCCACTGATTATTTTGATCCATTACTGGAAATCTTTCTCAGTTCCCGTATTCTAAAAACCATTTCATTTTATTCGCACAGTTGCCTATCTTCCCGCTTTTAAAAAAGAAAAAGCACTGCTTGATTTATAGGTTGTGAATTTGATAACTTTTTACCTTGAAAATTGGAATGGCTGAGCTGCTTAAGCGGGAGAAAACACCATGAAATATACAGACAAAGAACTGAATGCCTCGAATGCCTTTTCGCCGCGCCATATCGGCCCGGATGATGCCGAAACCCGGAAAATGCTTGATGTGGTTGGTTGTGACTCGATGGATCAGCTGATGGCAGAAACGATTCCGGCCCATATCCGGATGGATGCGGCGCTGGATATGAAGACCGGTATGGGCGAGCAGGAATTTTTGGATGACCTGAAAAATATCGCGGCAAAGAACAAACTTTATAAATCTTATATCGGTCTGGGATATTACGATTGTATCGTTCCCGGTGTTATTTTACGGAACGTTTTTGAAAATCCCGGCTGGTATACAGCTTACACGCCTTACCAGGCAGAAATCGCCCAGGGGCGCCTGGAAGCGTTGCTTAATTTCCAAACAGTGATTTCTGACCTGACCGCGATGGATATCGCCAATGCTTCTTTGCTGGACGAAGGCACCGCTGCTGCAGAAGCAATGGTGATGTTGCATCGGTCCCGCACCCGCATCGCGAAGAAAAATAAAGCCAACACCTTCTTTGTTTCCGACAAATGTTTACCACAAACTATAGATGTACTGAAAACCCGCTCCGCCCCGCTCGGCATCGAGTTACGAGTTGGTGATTGGCGAAGCAGCGCTGTTAATGAAGAGATCTTTGGTGTTCTCTTGCAGTATCCCGATGTTGATGGCGCTATCAACGATTATACCGCCTTTATTGAAAAAGCGCACGAGGCCGGCGCGTTGGTTGCGGTTGCAGCAGATTTACTCAGTCTGACGTTGCTGACACCTCCGGGAGAAATGGGAGCGGATGTTGTGGTCGGCTCCGCGCAGCGCTTTGGGGTGCCGATGGGCTATGGTGGTCCCCATGCAGCATTCTTTGCTACCCGGGAATCTTTTAAACGGCAGGTGCCGGGGAGAATTATCGGTGTTTCCCAGGATCGCAATGGCAATAATGGCTATCGTATGGCGCTGCAAACCCGCGAGCAGCATATCCGCCGGGAAAAAGCCACTTCTAACATCTGTACCGCCCAAACGCTGTTGGCGAATATGGCTAGCATGTATGCCGTTTATCATGGCGCAGACGGTTTAAAGACGATCGCCACCCGGGTGCATGTCTATAGCGCGATTTTAGCAGAAGAATTGACCCAACTCGGTTGCGAGCAGAATAACGAACACTTTTTTGATACTTTGCATATTACCCTGCCTGCCGGCGTTTCTGCCGATGATCTGCATAAGACTGCCCGGGCGAACGAAATGAATTTCCGGGAAATCGATGCGACAACCGTGGGTATTTCTCTCGACGAAACAACCACGGCCAACGATCTTGATGCCATTATTGGCGTGTTTGCAAAATCCTGCGGTAAAAGCAGTAATGCGGTTGTCGTAGATAAGTATGACATTGCCGCTTATCCGGCAAACCTGGCGCGGAGCAGCGAGTATCTGACGCACCCGGTATTCAGCGCCTATCGTACTGAAACGGAAATGCTCCGCTATATCAAGAGCCTGGAAAATAAAGATCTGTCTTTAACGCACTCCATGATCCCGCTGGGTTCCTGCACGATGAAATTGAATGCAACCACCGAACTGGCCCCGGTTAGCTGGCCGGCGTTTAGCAGCTTGCACCCATTTGTGCCGGAAGATCAGGTGACTGGCTATCAGCAAATTTTTAATGAACTGGAAGCGCAACTGTGCCAGTTAACCGGATTTGCGGCAATGTCATTACAGCCGAACTCCGGGGCCCAGGGCGAATATGCCGGTATGCTGGTGATAAAGCAGTATCATGAAGATCGCGGTGATGGGCATCGTAATATTGCTCTTATTCCTTCCTCGGCACACGGCACGAATCCCGCCAGCGCGATTATGGCCGGCATGAAAGTCGTCGTGGTAAAGTGCGATGATCTGGGAAATATCGATCTGGAAGACTTACGCGCTAAAGCAGCGGAGCATAAAGATGAGCTCGCCGCTTTAATGGTGACCTATCCCTCCACGCACGGTGTTTTCGAAGAAGGTATTCGGGAAATTTGCGATGTTGTTCATGCCAATGGTGGACAGGTATACATGGACGGCGCGAATATGAACGCCCAGGTTGGATTGACCAGCCCGGCCCTGATTGGCGCGGATGTCTGCCACCTGAACCTGCACAAAACATTCAGTATTCCCCATGGCGGTGGCGGACCGGGAATGGGGCCAATTGGCGTTGCTAAACACCTCGCACCGTATCTGCCTGGGCATGTCTTCGGAAAGAACCCGGATGAAAAAAATATTGCAGCGATCTCCGCGGCCCGTTACGGTAGTGCGAGTATCCTGTTAATCTCTTATGCTTACATCAAGATGCTCGGCGGCGATGGCCTCACCGATGCTACCCGCTATGCGATTTTGAATGCGAACTATATCAAATCCCGCCTGGAAGAGTATTATCCGGTACTATATACCGGCACGAAGGGACGCAATGCCCATGAGATGATTTTTGACTGCCGGCCCTTCAAGCAATCAGCCAATATCGAAGTGGAAGACATCGCGAAAAGATTGATGGACTATGGCTTTCACGCCCCGACGGTTTCCTTCCCCGTAGCTGGTACAATCATGGTAGAACCGACGGAAAGTGAGACCCTGGAAGAGCTTGATCGCTTCTGCGAAGCAATGATCGCCATTTATGAAGAGATTCAGGAGATTGCCAGCGGCATTGCTGATCCACAAGACAATGTCCTGAAAAATGCGCCCCATACTGTCGCGGAAATTAGCGCGGATGAATGGCACCATTCTTATTCCCGGGAAAAGGCAGCCTATCCATTGCCATTTCTGAGGACCAATAAATTCTGGCCGGCATCTGCCCGGATCGACAATGCCTACGGTGATCGTAATCTTATTTGTAGCTGTCCTCCGCTAACAGACTACGTTGATGCATAATAAACGAAGGGGCTTTATGAAGAAACTCTCGTTGATTATCTTGCTTTTTCTCTTTGCCTGTCAACAGGATAAGCCGCCGGCGAGCGAAACGCCGGTAGCGGAAGAGACCCCACCACAGAGAGAAACCTTGCCCAGGGCGACCGCACCTGCAGCCCGGGTAATGGTTACTACCGATACCGTTAGTTATAAAATTGCGGAAGTGACAGAGAGCCTGGACGACTGTGATCCGAAAGACCCGAACTGTTCGCATGTCATTATTCAATATCCGCAGATTGTTGGCGCTGCAACGGAATCCCAAAATGCGCTACAGGGGCAGATCGATAAATTTCTGCTGGGGGGAACGCCGCAAACGGAGATGGTGCAAAGCCAGGATGTAATGATCAGCAGCTTTCTCCAGGAAGCCGAAGAGTACAATCGGGATATGCCGGAAACCTACCAGATGGCCTGGGTGACGGAACGAAAGATCACCGTAGAAAGAAATACCAGCGATGCCTTTGGGCTTCACATGAGCGAGTATGTTTCCAGTGGCGGCGCCCATCCCAATATGGTTGTGAAATATCTGAATCTCGATCCGAAAAGCGGGAAAGAACGAACGCTCGGCGATGTCTTAAAATCAGGCTATGAACCGGTATTATTAAAAGCGGCTGAGGGAATCTTTCGAAAAGAGAAGGGATTGTCCCCCGGAAACAGTTTTGAGTCACGCGGATTCAGTTTCGAGAACAATACATTTCATTTGGCAAGGAATTACCTGATTCAGGAAAAGGGCATCAAGTTTTATTATAATGCCTACGAGATAGCGCCGTATGCCATGGGACCTACTGAGCTATTTGTCCCCTATAAAGCCATCGCATCCGTAGTACGTTAATCGAATTATAGATAATGTCCTGAAATATATTCTGTATCGGCTGTCATCGCCCCAAGGGGACTCCTTTGGAGCAATGGCAAATCATACCGTGCTAAAAATAGTGAAGCTACAATATTAGGCACCCTCATTCATCTAAAATACGCCATCAATTATGCAAAAAGACAAGCAGGGATTATTCGAAGTTCATCTGGCGGTGCTGCTGTTTGGCTTTGCCGGATTGTTCGGGAAATTTCTCCTGCTACCTTCCCTGATTATTGTCCTGGGGCGAACCGTCTTTGGTTCCATTGCCTTATTTGCCACTCTGCGTTGGCGGAAGGTGCGTGTTCATATTCCCGAACGCAAAAGTAAATTTATGCTGATGCTGCTCGGCGTGGTGCTCGCGATTCACTGGGTGACCTTTTTCCATGCGATCCAGGTGTCTACGGTGGCGATTGGTGCATTAACCTACTCCACTTTCCCACTCTGGGTGACCTTCCTGGAGCCATTGATGTTTCGGGAAAAGCTCCGCGCGTTTGATGTGCTGACTGCCATGCTGGTGCTCTTCGGATTAATCCTCATCGTACCATCATTCGATTTCTCCAATGACATCACCCGCGGCGCTTTTTGGGGAACCATCTCCGGATTGGCTTTTGCGCTGCTTACCATGCTTAACCGGAAATACGTGCAGTCATATCCGCATTTGATTATCGCCTATTACCAAAATGCCTTCGCGGCGCTTTCACTTTTACCATTCAGCTTTTTTGTCGCCTGGTCTTTAACTATGCAGGACTTTTGGCTGCTACTCCTGCTTGGCGTGGTTTGTACCGCCTTCTCCCATGCACTGTATATTAAAAGCCTAAATTACTTGAAGACGCAGTTAGTAAGTATTATCGCCAGTCTGGAGCCAGTCTACGGCATTGTGCTCGCCTATCTTATTTTGCAGGAAGTGCCTTCCTTGCGCACCTTGCTTGGTGGGGCGATTATTCTTGGGACAACTCTCCTTGCGGTGCGGAAACGGTGAGACAAATGGGTAAATGTACAAATATGCAAATGGGCAAATGGGCAGATTAGTAAGTTTTGCTTGTTTGCTCATCTGCTCATTTAATTTGCTGCTTTACGGGAGCGCTTGCCCGTATCCTATCCAGCGACCAGCGTTGTCAAACAGCCATTCCTTTGGTGGAGCGGGTAATCGGAAAAATTCGATATGCTCGGATTGATATAGCGGTTCAATATTGGCGGGGCGGGGAATGTTTCGAAGCATGAAGATGTATTTGTCCGATGCGCGTTGAATTTCTTTACCCTGGATATCATTAAAATTCAAGCTACCCTGAATCGGATTCAATACGTAAATGTTTTCATAGCGCTGAAAATCAACCAGCGTTAGCGAGGGAATGACCCCGGCCTTAACATTGAGGAACCAGTTACTGATATGCTCCGCGCCGTTTAGGGTGATAATTAAGTCATTGTCCTGAAAATTCTGTTGTTTCCCCAGCGCCTGAATATCAGCGAATATTTCCGCGCCGTTGCGGTTGTGGAATTTCGAACTCATGATTTCCCCGAAAGTCATCATCAGCACACCAACAACGATCAAAGCAGGCACAGCGCGTTTAAGCCAGACTTTCCTGAAAGTATATTTCTCCAAGAAAAGAAAGATGATCAGGAATGGTAAGGGCAGGAAAAGCGCCAGCCTCCCCATCAAATGATGTTCTTGGTCCCAGACCGGCAGGATGAGTAAATAAGCAAAAATGAGCAAACTGAGCCAAAATATTTGCTCGCTTTCCGGCAGGCGTGCCTGCTGGCGGGAATAGAGACGATAGAGGAATAGAAACAGCGCTAAAGGGAGCAGGATAAAACCAGCAGCCATAAGTCTTTCCGAAATCGCGCTGGAAGCACTAAAGAGATCCGCCAGGAAAGAGCGGGAAAGAGACTCTGCGAGAAAGATGAAAACCCGTTCGAAACGCTGCACATCGAAGCTGTAAATGAGTAGTAGTGAAACTGCGCCAAAAATAACCAGCACAAGTGCGCCACTGCTTAAATTGCGAAGATTGTGGTTGTGAAAAAGATAGGCCATCAGGAGTGATATTATATACAGTCCGAGCACGCCGAACGTCCCGAAATGAGTCAACACTATTGCGATGGCTAGTAGCGTCGCCGGTATTGCACTTCTTGTGGACCTATCCTTTAACAGCCTAAAGGTGGCGAGCAGAAAAAAGGCAAAAAGAAGCATTCCCAGGGCATTCTTCTGCAGCAGTTCGGGCATATGCCCGATACTCAGTGGCAGGAAGCCACCGGCGAAAATCAGCAGCCATTGCGGACCGCGTATCGCTGCGCCATCATTCAGCTGCTTGACAATACCATAAATTGCTACTGGCAGCAGGGCCGGTACGATACTCATTACCAGGCGGGTTGCATTGACAATCGCAGCATTCTCTGCCATCCCAAACCATTGAAAAACAGTTACAACCAGGGCGTAGATGTAGAAAAGTAGTGGCATGTCATTATAAGGCAAACTGCCGGTTTGCAGAAGACCGCGAACTTCGACATAATAATAATATGTATGATTGAACCAGCCGACAAACTCCGGGCGGTCGATCCAGATGGCAAACATTCGGGTGATAATTCCGGCGGCGATGATAAGCAGTAAGGTGATGGCGTCTTTTCTGGGCAAGAAGTTTCTCCATGGTATTCGATACTTCTCAGCAGACTGTTGTTTGGGGGAAATGTTGCAGGGCAAGCAAATTCGGAATTCCGAATTCGGAATTCCGAATTAAAATATTTTCATCCAAAGGAGGCAATATGCTTCAGATACCATTTGGGGAAACCGTATTTTTCTGCTGGGCGGTAGATGCGTGCGACATAGGCGGGATCGGCTTTTGCCGGAGACATGTCGTGAGAAATGTAGGTGAGTGCCGGGGAATAAATGCCATTGGTTTGATAAACCAATACTGCTTCCGGCAGGTATACACCGCCGAGCTTTCCGCGGGCGTGTTCATTGTAGAGCCGTTCCAGCTCCGGATGACTAAGCTTGGTGAGAATCCCGTAAGCGCTGCCCTGCGGGTCGGGGATTAAATTTGCCAGGGGGGAAATTGTTAAACGGAAGCCGTTAACACTGCAAACCTCGTAAGGCCGTGCTTCGATATCGACTTCCTGTAAGACATCAAAATTGATGTATGAGCCGTAAAAAAATACGTCTACCAAATGGGCACTCATTCGCTTTGCCTTTCCTGTTTGCTTTGCCGGGTTAGGGGAATACAAATGATCAGCCCTAGTGCATACCCGGGAATGTCCAGCCAGTCGAAAGTGCTGCCGAGCAAAAGGCTACGCAATGTTTTGTTTGGCATTAGAATTTCCCCGACGTCAAAAAGTTGCAGAAACTCTAATGCGCTGGCAAAGCAGAAGACGCCGATCATCGTTTTGAAAACATTATTGTTCGGAAAGAGAAACATCAGTGCCCAAAAGAGGAAACCGGTGATGAGCACATCACCACCAAGGCTGCGGAGAATACCGCCGGCATAGCGCCAGATTAATAAACCGGCCATTAGCCAAATTACTGCGTAAAAAGCGTATTTGAATCGAGGTGTCATTCGGGTCTTAATATTTCCTTTCGGGTCTAAAAAGAACTATACACCCGAAAGGAAAGTTGGTTTCTTTATTCGGCAAATGCGTAAAGGTGGCCGCTAGTGCGGACGTAGATGGTGTTTTCAATAACTGCCGGGGTAGCAAAGATCATTTCCTCTAGATCATTTTTGGCAACCATTTTAAAATCATCTCCTGCCTGAAAAACAACCACAGTGCCGGGATTGGAAGCGATATAGATATGATTACCGGCGATAATCGGAGAAGCATAATACGCGCCGCGCGCCCCCAGGCGTTTGCGGTAGATAACATCTCCACTTTGTGAATCCATACAAGTAGTGATGCCGCCGTTTTTAATCATATACACTTTCCCATTATAGGAAATCGGCGCCGGTACTTCCGGTACGCTTTTACTTACCTGCCACTTGACGTGGGTGCCGGTAACATCGCCTTTCCCGCCTGGTTGAATCACTGTTAATCCATGATCTTTGCTGGAAATGGATTTAACAAATTCCAGCGCCCCCGCCCACTCTGCAGCATTAACTTTCTTATCCTGATCTTTATCAATCATTCCCCAAAAAGGTTTAAAGAAAAAATCACCCTGATTACTGCCAAACTCCGGGCGTTTGGCGATGATCATATCATCCGGAAATTCCTCATGGCTAACGGTGCTGTCTTTATCTGCATCATATTTTTCCAGCATCGTCGAAAAGCTGGGCATTTCTACCCGCAGATCAGCTTCACCAAAGTTTAACCAGGCCCCGACATAAATCAGATCGTCCATCACCACCGGCGTGCTGGCACCGCTGGATCTTATTACCGCTGTCCAGAGCTTCTCGCCGGTTTCCGTGGAATAAGCGGCGACTTCATCCTGGCGATGGAGAATGGCTTCATTTTTCCAAATCACCGGGGTGGAATAAGCACCGGCGCGGGATTTTGGCGCTTGTTCCACTTCCCAGAGCACTTTCCCGCTTTGGCGATCGATACCGAGGAGTTTCGGCGCCTTTAAATCGTCGCGATTCAAAATGATATTATTTCCCGCCAGCACCGGAGAAGCAGCTGCCCCGAAGTGAGTTGAGGGCATTGCCAAGGGGAGCTTCCAAACCAATTCCCCGCTAAAATTATAACACAATAACCCGTAGGAACCGAGATAGCTGTAGACCCGCTCACCGTCTGTCAAAGGCGTTGCACTGGCAGGACTGCTAACGCCATGCACTTTTTCGACGCTATCCAGGGTAACGGATTGTCGCCAGCGTTCTTCACCGCTAGTACGATCGATGCATATGGTATGGAATTCTTTTGTTTCTGCGTCCAGTCCGGTAATAAAAATGTTATCATCCCAGACGATTGGTGAGGAGTGGCCAGGAGGCAAGGCTGTCTTCCAAAGGACGTTTTCCTCCGGGCCAAAAGAAAGCGGCGGCGTCGCTTCTTTTGCCGCAATGCCACTACCATCCGGTCCGCGGAATTGCGGCCAGTTTGCGATTAATCCGCTGGAAAAAATGGTGAGAATTGCTATTGTGGAAATAGATCGAATAGTACGGTTAAGCGTTCTGGTGCACATAAAAATCTCCTCTTTTTGTAATCCCGGTTTAACAGGGGCCTCAATTTCTCACCATAAAAGCGGTAAGCAAAAGGAAGCGGGCAGGTGATTCTTTCTTCCCGAATTTTACCTGCATGTGCCCTCCCAGTACGGCAAACTCCAGAATGCTGTTGTAAATCAATGTGGTGGTTCTTGAATGGAATGCGTTGAATTTTCTGCACTTAGAAAAAACAGGTCTGTCTGGATCAAAGTGAGCACAAATGTAAAGCGCCCGTAAATTAAAAACAAACAGATTGTCGGCAAAGGCAAAATAGTGCTTGACATCAGGCAGAAAAATCCGGCAGCAAATGCTGCCGGATTGAACTAAAAAGTGGGTTATAATAGTCTAATCCACCTTCACTTCACTGGAAAGATGGCGGAACCACTTGAAATACAAGCCGGTGGAAAGGGCGATGAGAATAATCAGCAGCCAGGTGAATTGCGTCCAGTCCTGGAGAATAATCGCCATAGTGGTAAGGAAAAGCACCACCTGCCAGGGCACAGCGAGGAAAGTTGAGAAAATGTCCCGGCGGTTTTCCGAATTGATTTTCGCCATTACCTCATCGGGAATGCTTTTCCGGATCGGGCCCCAGAAACCAAAAGGACGGGTGCGCTTGTAAAACTCGGTCAGTACGGCCATATCCGTCGGCGGCGCTGACAGGGTGCCGGCGATCATCCCGATTAGAGAAGCGCTGGTGGCAATGAGGAACGCAAAGTATTCGGGAATGTCCGGGAGGAAGATGCGCTGTAAAACCGCGACGATCATCCCGGCGGCAGTGCCGGCAGCAAAGCCGTAACCATTCATTCGCCACCAGTACCAGCGGGCGAGAATCGGGATCAGTAATCCGGCCCCGAGGCTGGAAGTTATCCATCCCCAAATCTCATTGATATTGCGAATAAAAAGCATGAATAACAGGCCGAGGATAACGATAATAATCGATGACCAGCGACTATGTGTCATCAGCTGTTTCGTGGTCGCTTTGGGATTGATGTAGGCCTGGTAAATATCCTTCACCCAGTAAGCGGCGCCGGCATTTACTGTGGAGTCGAAGGTGGACATCGCCGCGGCCATCAAACCGGCGATCAGGAGACCTTTCAGTCCGGTGGGCACCAATTCGTTAATCACTACCGGAAGCACCGTCTCCGGGTCCTGAATGACACCTTGCTGGGAACCCAAGACGATACCCATCGTGGCGATGGCGGCAATGAATGGCCAGCGGAAAGCAAGCAGACAGGTCCAGAAAAGAGAGAGTAATCCGGCTTCCCGGTCGCTTTTCGAGGCGAAGAAGCGTTGGATCATGTATTGCCCGGTGCCGCCGCTGCCCTCAATAATCACCTTGATCAGGTAAAAGATAATCGCGATGCCAAAGAGGTTATATATCGAATAACTGGATACATCCGGAATATCCAGGGACCAGGAAGGTATGACACTGGTCCAGGCCTCACGGGTGGTTTCCAGGGCCATAAAGCCACCTTCCCGCAGCGGAACGGAAACCTCAAAAGTTTCCGGTAAGGTAAAATCGGTGATGCTGATTGTACAGATGTAAATAATCGTACCAAAGATCAGCACACCCTGGAATACGTCTGTCCAGATTACGCCGTAGAGTCCACTTGCAACGGTATAGATCATCGCGAGGATAATCATTAATGTCGCTGCCCAAAACTGTGGAGAAAGTCCCAGGAAGCTGGGAATGCCGAGAAACTCCGCTACGAATTTACCGGAGCCGATCGCAAAGTAAGTCGTCATGGCAATGGTCATAATAATCGTCGATCCGGCGGCGATCAAGCGAGCGGCATCTCCTTGCTTGCTGCTGCCAAAGCGGAAGTGCATCCACTCTGCCTGGGTCATCACCATGGCGCGACGATTCCACTTTCCCTGAAAGATCATCAAAAAGGCCATAATCAGGGTAACGCCGCCGCGGATCTCGATAAAAAAACCACTGGCCCCGAGGGCAAAAATAAATGCGGTGTTGATCATGGTGCCGCTGATGTCCAGATTGGATGACATCCCGGAAGCACCCAACGCCCACCAGGGTAATCCCCGTTCACCAAGAAAATATGAGTCGATACTGGATGATGCTTTTCGTTCGAAGTACAGACCTACTCCGATCATAGCCAAAATGTAAATGACAACGATGGTATAATCTATGCCTGCCATTGTTCCTCCGCTTAATACAAGGTCAATAATTAGTTTCCCGGATCAAATCCCCAGAAGGTATGGTATTGCAATGAGATTGACAAATCTTAAGCGGCGTTTGCGGCACTTATAGATGGCATTTTCAAAAAAATCTTGTCGGATACCTCGAATTTGCGGATACTAGGAGTAATTTACCGGATGTTTAGTAAAGGAAATAATCATCAACATAGGAAATATGGAGAAGCATTATGCGGTTTGTTCTCATAGTATTGTTTTTACTTTTGGCAGCTTGTAGCGGACAGGAAGAACCGGCGGCGGTACCGGAAGCAACCAGCGGTGGTTTCGATGCTGCCCTGGCGGAAAAACTCGGTGCGGATCAATATGGCATGCGTCGTTATGTAATGGCCTTTCTTAAATCCGGGCCGAATCGCGGGCAGGATTCTACCGAGGCAGCAGAGCTGCAGCGTGCGCACATGGACAACATCGGCCGCCTGGCCGAAGCGGGCAAACTATCGCTGGCGGGACCGTTTCTTGACGGCGGAGAACTTCGCGGCATTTACATCTTTAATGTGGAAACGATAGAGGAAGCAAAAGCATTAACGGAAACCGACCCGGCAATTCAGGCCGGCCGCCTGGTGATGGAACTTCATCCCTGGTATGGCTCTGCAGCGCTAATGCAGGTTAACGAAGTGCACAAAACGCTGTCGAAAGAAGAGATATAGTCTTCCGGCCCGGTTTCCCGCTGGTAACCGGGCTTTTTCTCCTTGCGCCTGAACAGACGAAACACAACTGATTTCCGCTTGTGTGGCATCCCCTCCAAGCCACTTCAATCTCTTTGTGGAAAGATAACGCCTTTGAAAATAACAGCTTGTGCCGCTTTGCTTTTTTGGCACATAACTTGTCCTCTTTTTATGCGCCCATCAGCGCTATTTGATGGTGAAGATGTTTAATGAGTGGATGACGGGAATAGATTATGGCAAAATTAGTGCTTACCGGCCAGGAGCTTAAGAGCACCCTGAAAGCCAAGCCGGTGTTCCGGAGCGTTCTGCTTCTCGGATTATTATACCTGTTTTTTGTAAGTATTTCATTGATGAGCGGTGCATTTAAATTCTTCGGGAAAGGATTTGCGGAGCAATTATTTACAACCACTGCGGATCCCTTTGTCGGTTTGCTGATTGGCATATTGGCGACCAGCCTGGTGCAAAGCTCATCAACGACCACGGCAATGACAGTGGCCCTTGCTGCCAGCGGAGCGATATCGCTTTCCGGGGCAATTCCGATTATCATGGGGGCCAACATGGGTACCAGCGTTACTAACACACTGGTGTCTGTCGGCCACATCTCCCGCCCGGGCGAATTCCGCAAGGCCTTTGCCGCTTCCACGATTCATGATTTTTTTAATCTGATGGCTATTTTGATCCTTTTCCCATTGCAGATAATGACGGATGTGCTCGGTATTTCCGCCCGCTATTTGGCGGCACTTTTTCAGGGCGTGGGCGGATTAAGCTTTGCCAATCCACTGAAGCTGATCACTGCCCCAGCGGTTGATATGATTACAACCCTTTCCGGAAAATCCGGGTTGATTCTTTTACTCATTTCGCTGGTCCTGCTTTTCATTTCCCTGCGCTACATTGTTAGCAATCTGAAAGCGCTAATAATTGGGAAGGTTGAATCCTTCTTCAACGAAAAGCTTTTTAAGAACGCTCTGCGAGCGCTGGTTGTTGGGTTACTGCTGACGATCATGGTGCAAAGTAGTTCCATCACAACGTCGCTTGCCGTTCCCCTCGCTGGTGCCGGCATACTAACCTTGCGGCAAATTCTTCCTTATACGCTCGGCGCTAATGTTGGGACAACCATTACGGCGATTCTGGCGGCATTGGTTACCGGCAGTCTGACGGCGATAACAGTCGCTTTCGCTCATCTCCTCTTTAACATTTTGGGAATCATTATCATCTGGCCGTTAAAGCGTATACCGATATTTTTGGCGGAAACGCTGGCGGAATGGGCGCTACGAAGCCGTTGGATACCGGTTCTGTATATCACAATTGTTTTTTTCCTGATTCCCGGTGCAATCATCTTTTTTATTCAGTGAGGTAAATTATGTGGTTTAAAGAACTCTATGAGCTTTGGAAAAAAGATAACTCGTTGACCCAGGCAGTAAACGATTCCCATCGTATGCTGGAGCAAACTTACGAGATGTTCCAGGCATCGGTGAAATCATTGCGGGAGCGTGATGACGGGGATATCGAAATCAATGTTTATGAAAAGGACCAGATTGTTAACCAGTATATCCGTGATGTTCGGAAAAAAGTCTTTAAATATCTTGCCGTTACCGGCAGTGCGAACCTGATTCCCGGGTTGATCCTCACCAGTATCGTTATCGATATTGAGCGTATTGGCGACTATACCAAGAATATCACCGATTTGGCGGTGGGGCATCCCCGTCGGCTGGATGGCGGAGATTTTGAAAAAGATTATCAGCAGATCGAAGCGGCGGTAAGCGAAATTTTTGCAAAGCTGATTGTTGCGATTAAAGAGTCTGAGCCATCGGCGGCAAAAAGCCTCATCAAAGAACATTATTGGGTCTTAAAACGATGTGATGAAATTGTCGACACATTTATTCGCGATGAAAACGCTGCGGTCAGTTCGCGCGATGCTGCTACCCGGGTGCTCTACGCCCGCTATCTGAAGCGGATTGCCGCGCACCTGACCAACATCGCTTCCAGCGTGGTGAACCCTTTTGAGCGCATCGGTTTTCGACCGGAAAATGGAGAACAGTAAACAGTTGACAGTAAACAGTTGACAGTTGTCAGTTATCAGTTATCATTATGTCAATACCTATTCACCGATAACCGATCACTGTTCACTGTCAACTGATCACTGATCATTGATCACTGTTCACTGATAACTGTTCACTGACAACTGATCACTGTTCACTGATAACTGTCCTACCCTTAAAATCTTACCGCAAGCCTCAGGCCGACGGATTGTTTCCGATAATCAAACTCCGGACGCATACCAAACTGCATCTTTTTCCCATATTTAAAACGGACCTTGTCCCGCTTCTGCTCAATAGTGCGAATGCCGTGGATGAAATCGTAAGCGATATCGAAAAGGAGGATCGCTGCGCCAGCGGCAATTAATGCTGCACCGGTACCATCCGGTTCGCGGTATATTTCTTTTAGCCGAAAGGTTGTATCTGCTCCTTCAATTTTTACCGGTACTTCTTCAAAGCGACGCTCCCGATCTTCATCCCCGGGATTTAAAACCAGCAAATCGAAATCCGAATCGGGGAAGTCCCCTTCATCGGCCATCGAGGCACCGGCAATGATGCTGCCCACCCCAACAGCGGCTGATCCGAGCAGCAACCAGCCGGTCTTTTTCTCTCCGGCGTAAAAGTGGATCATTCCCGGCAGCGGTACTGCCGCTAGCGCCAGGCCGACTGTGAGGCGGCGATTCATATCCTGATATTCCTCGAAGGTCATCTCCGCTGGCAATGGTGAAAGCGGCGCTTCATTTAGAAAATCCCCACCACCGCTTTGCGCCAGCAGGACGCCCCCGGATAATATTGAAAGGAACAATAAAATGAAAAATAACCCGCAAACTTGTTTCTTTGGCATAACTTCTCCTCTGCTAATAAATATTTGCACCCAACCTTGATTAATTAGCTATGGAAATTCCTCTCCGATAGTTATTGGTATCTATCCATAAATCATGCCAAATCTTCGCAGGTTTTTCTGGTGATTTAAGTTCTTTAAAAACAATAAAATGATTTTGTAATACCGAAAGGGGGAATAGTCTTTTAGTGAGTTTAAACTACAGGTGTGAAAATCTTACTACATTGCCAAGACGCTAAGGATTGACTACCGGTGCCAGAAAACAAGGAATTCTGGTGGCGAGCCGCAAGGTTATCTTCTCTATATTACCATCTTTACGGTTGGGATCTGCTGAAGCTGTTGGAAAATTTCATTCCGCTCAGATTCGCTGGCAACTTCCAGCGAACAATTGAAGGAGACGAATTTGCCGGTTCTACTATGATTAGAAAGATTCAGATTATAATCGCGATTATCTAGTATCTCGGAAATTTTATTCGTAATTGCAAGACTGTCGCTACCAATAATTTTGTAGGACCATTGACAGGGATATTCAATTTCCGGTTTATTCATAACGCCTCCCATAAATTTTTAGGTAAATCAAACCATTGGCCGGGAACAATGCTGCAAAACATTTTCATCGATCTTTAGTTGTTTCATTTTCCGGCGAACTTTGCCGGGGATAATAACAGCATCGCCGGCATCGAGAAAAAATGCTTTCAAGCGGCGTTTCTGATCCTGCTTTGCCTGATATTCGCTTTCGGAATAGCCAAACCAATCCAATAATGAGTTAGCGTCTCCTATTTCTTTATCGTCCCCACACCAATGCTCACCTTCATCATTAAAATAAGCATCGTGAAAGCTGAGCATCGGGCTGATAATTTCTGATAAAAGTATGTTCCCGAAATCTTCCCCAATACGTCGTAAACCGAGTTCTAATATCACCAGCGATCGTAAAAGTCCGCGAAAATCGTGAGGAGAGATGCCGAAATAACGTTGTTGTTTTTCCTGGAATTCTTCCACCCGCTGAATTATATCTGCCAGCGATGTCTGAATGTCACCATCGGAAAAAAGGAGGCAGATAGAGAGTATATCTCCGCTAAGCGTTGCTGCTGACATTCTCGGTTTTTGCCTCGCAGTATGATTTTAATGTATCGATATAAGTTTCCATGCCGCGCCGAAACATCCCTTTCAATAAAGGATTCAGTATCTTCGGCATCAGTTTGTGGGGACGGGCATCCATGGCGATCAGCAATTCGCAGCCATTTTCCGAGGGCGTCACGGTAAACACCGTATCCCAAACAGTGCCGTGGCTATCGGTAACCATTCGAATGTGCTCATTTTCAGTGTATTCAGTAACTTCCAACTCGGTGAGATGTTCCTTGTTTTTCATGAGGCGGGTCTCGCGGAATTTAGTACCGACACCACTTTGCTGATCGGTCAGGAACTCTATTTTGATAACTTCTTCACTGATATTCGGAAAATTTCCGATATCCGAGACCGCTTTAAACACGACCGGCACCGGTGCATCAATTTGACGATGAACGCTAATTTTGGCCATAATATCCTCTGGTATTTTAACAGGTGAAAAACCCGCCGTTGATTGAAGGAATGTAAACCGGAACGTAATAAAGAGCATTTACAAATCCGGAAGAGTGATGGCCGGGCGGAAGTCATCGGCGCATCACATAAATAAAACATAGCGAAACCTATTGTTAATGGCAAGGGGATTTCGCGCTAAGGTTTTCCCGAAATTTATAAGTAATTGGTTTTGTAAGGTTGCCCCGATTGAATTATACTAAAAAGTTCAGTAAGCGATTTTTCTTTCCCGGGCGGGTTTTCTAATTGGTAAACTGCCGCTGCTTTATGAAAATATTTTCCAGCAATTACAGTGAGGGATGCCATGATAATTAGGTGGAGTGTTTTATTCACTATATTACTGTTTTCGACAACAGCCAGTTTTTCACAAACCACTTTCGGGGACTCACTCTTCAGTTTTAACGCCGGGCAATTAACTCCAACGCCGGACCGAACCCTTTACGGAATTACTTTCGCGGAAGGCCATTTTTGGGTCACTGGCTTTAATGCACCGATTTACGATCATCGTTTGTACAAAATTAGCGCAGATGGCAGCACGCTGTTAAATTCTACTTCACTGGGAAGCGGTTATCACGCCTATTTTGATTTAACCTACGATGGCGAATTCCTCTATGCGACCGATCGAAATGCGATTGTGCAGATCGATCCGGCAACCAGTACCCTTACCGGTGAATCGATTCCTGTTGATTTCGGTTATTTGCTTGTCCAGGGGGTTGCATACGACCCGGAGAATGATCACTTTTGGGTGATCCCCCAGCGAAACGGGCAGTTACAAATCATTCACGAAATCGACCGGGATGGCAACATTCTCAATACTTTTTCCAACAAAACCAGCGATTATACGACATCTTTAACCTGGGACACGCTTTCGCCAGGCGGCCCATATTTGTGGACGTTCAGCCGGGAAGAAATCGGGTTTGATTCCCGGGGCGTGATGCGGCAATTCAGTCCGGCTATCGGCGAGTTTACCGGCATAGAAATTGATATGACTAATCGCAGTCCCTACGTTGCCGATACCCCATTGGGCATCGCGATGACGGCAACTTTGGATACTGCGACCGTCGCAATGGTCGCACTACAAGCCGGGGCCATTCAGGTGGTGGATGGGCTGGACTGGATCGTTGTTTATGACGCTGATTTACGGGATCAGCAGGTGCTTGGACCGAGCATCTCCGTAACACCGGGGGCGATTCAGATACAAATGTTTTACGGAGACAGTCTCGACGTGCCGGTTGTCATCGAAAACAGTGGGGAAATTATCTTAAGCTGGGAAGCATATGTTGAAAATATCGATAGTAGTAATAGTCCGCAGAACCTTGGCGATTCACTATTCAGTATGAATCTGATAGACATCATTGGCAATGAAGATGTGCGACTGTACAGCATGACCTATGCCCGGGAGCATTATTGGGTATCCGGCCGAATTTTACCCGATCAAAAACGCTTGTTCAAAATTGACAATGACGGTAACCTGATCGCTGCTTACCCCACTCCTTCCGTCTCCAGTTTGGGATGGCGTGCTATTACCACCGATGGTGATTATATCTATGGCACCGATACCTACTCGATCGGCATCTGGTCTATCGACTCTACGCAAAGCGTTGGAAATATACTCACTGGAAGTATCAGTGCGGATGCGTTTGCCTATGATCCCGGGGCAAAGCGATTTTATTTGAGCAATAGCAATGGCGCGATCGAAGTATTGGATCGTCAGGGGAACCAGGTCAGCTTTTTGGTGACGGATTATGAAATTGAGGGATTGGCCTGGGATAATTTTTCGCCCGATGGTCCGTTTCTTTGGGCCTGGGTAAATGATGACAATCCTGCCGGCGCGAATAGCAAAGCAGTGCGTCTGGATGGAGAAACCGGCGTCTATACCGGGGTCAGTTTTAGCGGGGAGAACCTTGGCACGATCCAGAATTTTCCGGAAGCAGCCACACTTGCTGCGGATCTGGTCGACGGCAAGTTGATATTCCTTGGTTTACAAAATGACGATGAATATCCGGCCAACGCCTCTTTTTTGGTCGCTTATGACCTGGGCGTAACCCCACCGCCGCTTTGGATTCACCTGATCCACCCCAGCGATCGCGCAACCGCGACCCAGTCCCGGGATACGCTGCTGGTTCGTTTTCATGCGATGATGTCCGATACAACCACAGCAGCAATCATCAAAATAAATAGTAATGATCTGAATCAGCCGCTGGTGGAAATTCCCGTGACAACAGAAATGCTGGAAACATCTGTGACAGCCATTGATGAGCGCGCTGACCTGGCGCCGGAGGGGTTTTACCTGGGGCAGAATTATCCGAATCCTTTTAACCCATCTACAACAATTGAATATTCACTGGCGCAAACGTCAGAAGTGCTGCTGGTAATCTATGATCTACTGGGGCGGGAGGTGACCCGGATTGACAACGGCCGTCAGTCTGCCGGTGCGTATCGGCAAACGTTGAATGCTGTTGCCCTGCCCAGCGGCTCATATTTCTATACCTTGAAAGCGGCCGGCCGGGTGGTCGCTACCCGGAAGATGATTTTACTAAGATAATGTCCGGCTCGGAAAGAGTTACAGAAGCTCATCAAAAATTGCCGATATCAGCACCAGGATGATGGTGATGCCAAAAATCGCCAGGAAGGCGAGTGAACCGATCATTAACACGGAAACTGTAGGCGGTTGCCAGGGCACGCCAAGGCTTTCGTATACCGGTTTTAAAGTGCATTGAAACATTCGCTGAATTGGTTTGTAGGAACTTCGCCGTATAAGAGGGGCATGCAGGCGAAGAAAGTCCGTCTGCCAATTTTGCGAAAAGCGCATGAAGCCGTTTACGATACTGTATTGCTGCACAGCCTCGCTCTCCGGTAAAGACTGTGGGAAAAAATGCCCGGCGCTCTCCCGCAGTGCTTCATAATCTTTTTTCTTCATTTGAAAAAACAGGATTAGCAGCTTTTCCGGGGGAACAACTTTTACTGCCTGCTGGAATTCCCAAAATAAACCACGGCCGCTCCCGGCACGAATAATAACCAGGCGCGCCGCTTTCATTTGGTCGGTAACGACCTGCTTCCATTCATCGTCGGAAGCATACATCCGTGCCGCACCCGGCTTTGGGAGCGACTCCCCCGGTTGCCCAATAGCGACCATGTCTCCGATTGGTTTCAGTGCTTCCCGGAGTTGTTCTTCTTCCGTATACATACCGGACATCAGGTGAGGTCTTAACAGGGATTTAAAAGTTTGACCAATAATCGAGGGATCGCTGCGAAATGCACGCAGGTAAAGAATGTCAGCTTTGTCGTCTTCGATAATTTGCACGGCAGTTGCCTGATCTGCATGTTGTCTGCCCCGAAAAAATAAGAATGCACCGATAAGAAACAAGAGTAGCAGCACGATAGTAAGTAAGAAGTCTGCTTCTCCTAATTCACCAGGAGGAATTATGCGAAGAACTATACCAGCGAGGAAACCGATCGCCAGAAGCATTTTTCCCAACCCTCTTTGAAATAAACCAGCATTTGATTTCGAACCCATGGCTGTCTTCTTTTTTGATTAATTAAAGATAGCGCAGCGGATCATTTTAGGCAAATCTTGGCCGTCCAGTGTATTAACCCGGAGCAATACGCTCCGGGTTAAAAAAGGAATCGGTCCTGCGGACCTACGGTGTGATTATATTCTTTAGCCCTGTAGGGGCGGGATAAACCAGAAACGCCGTTCCAAAAAAGATCATTCCCCAATCCTGGCAAGGAGCATCCGTTTCATCTCCTCCAACGCTAGAAAACGCTCGGGTTGGGTAGCGGGGTCGTTTTTGCGAAGTTCCTCCTCCAACAGCTGCACCAATTCCTGCTGGGAATAACGGAGCCGGTAAAGAACATTTTTATTACCGTCTTTTTCCGATTCTAGAATCTTCATTCGCTGTAACATATCCAGGCGTTGTTGAAGCGGCATAAAAGTGAGGTTTCCTTTCCCCAGTTCATTAAAACGATTGTAGTAATCGACCGCCATCAGGTTTGGTGTGGTCCAAAGCAGTGCCATAATATCGAGATCCGTTTCGTCGAAAGAGATCGGCGGGTCTTTCTGCAAAGCAAGGTAGCCTTCCTTCGCTCCGTATAATGTGAGCATCACCATCGGCAGGATTGGCACCACGAATGCGGAGTTGCCATATTCCGGCTTCACCTGCTCGTCTTTTCGTAATTTATCGGTGTAAGAAAACAAGTAAGCGGTGCTTCCCTGGAAATCGCCCAGGCTGCCTTCGTAGGGCTGCCCATATTGGTATGCCGGCGGCACATAGTTTAACCTGCCCCCGTTTTCCCCAAGCGGATCTTTAAATACGACATTTTCCTGCAGGTTGGCAAACTGCTTCCATTGCCAGGGCATGATAACCGGTTTTAAGGAAAGGGTATTGATTTCGCTGCTGTCTGCTTTCAGAGAGTCGGCGGAGCTAACTTCTCTGCTGCTGTCCGGTTGTGCGGAAGATTGACTAAAAGCTGCTGATGATAGAAATATCAGGAAGATAATTTTGTAGAAAAAAAAGTGTTGAAGATTGTTGCGCATCATATTAACTCCCTGAATTTTGGACCTCGGTTTGCTCTGCTGCAAATGTTGATGAGTTAAATTTGATATCGTCTATTTTTTTATGCGCATTTCAAAAGAAAAAGTTCGCACCCATTTACTTTTTTATATTCTTCAGCAAATAATTATCAGTGAGTCTTTACTGCCTTGAAAGGGTCCGCAAATTTTTCGTCGGTCATCAGCGCCCTGTCGGTGAGCGTTTTCATAAATGCGACAATATCCTCGACATCGGCATCGGTAAGAATAGGGTTATTCGGCCCGCCAAATTCCGGGTGAAGATTCTGATGAGGTTGTATGTCGTCATTGTAGAATTCTATCACCTCTTCCAGGGTGGCAAAGCGGCCATCGTGCATATAGGGAGCGGTTAGCTCGACATTCCGAAGAGAAGGTACTTTGAACTTACCATCATCATCCCGGTTGCCGGTTACTTCCCCTAAACCATTGTCATCGTATTTAACATCAAGCCCAATATTTGCCGGTTCTTTCGCGATTTGAAGGGCAGTATGATGGCAGCGGTTACAACGGTTTGAGATGAAATCTCTGAAGCCGCGGTTCTCCTGAGCGCTGAATCCCGGTATATTGCTGGTGCCGGTGGGGATTCTGCCCAATGCGACAACGCCACTGTCAAACTTTGTACGATATGAGACGATCGTGCGAATAAAATTCGCCAGCGCAGCAGCGATTCTCTCCCGGGAAATTGTTGTATCACCAAACGCCTGCCGGAATAAAATAGGATAATAAGTCTGCTGCTCTAATTTCCGCTCCAGACTATCCAATGATATACCCATTTCAACGGGATCCTCGATGGGCATCAGTACTTGCTCATTTAAAGTCGCTGCCCGCATATCCCAAAAAAATGAGCCATCCGCGAAGTAGCGGGCATTGGCCAGTCCCATGGAGTTGCGTCGGGTAAATCCGCCGTTAAATCCTTTACTGAATTGCCCCGGGTCGCTAAAACCGTGCGACTGCAAATGGCAGGATGAACACGCGGTGGTATTGTTAATGGATAAATTTTTATCATAAAAAAGCACCCGCCCAAGAGTGGCAAGTTCGTTTAAGCGGGGGTGAAGTGGCGGGGCATTATCGGTACTATCTATCGCTCCCTCACTAAAATAAAACGGCAGGGTTTGCCCGGCATAATCATATGCGCTTCTCGGTAAAATTAAATAGTTCTCGAGAATTGCATATTCCGCGTCGCTAATGACGGGCGGGAGATTGGGGGGTGCGCCCAGCGGAACATTCTTCTCCGAGCTACAGGCAGTTATTGCAGTAATGATCAAAATGCTGATAAGATTATAGATTTTCAATAATCAGGCACCTGTAATAATTTAATCTATTTGGGATCTTGGTACAGCCTTCATCGATCATAGGCAATAAATTACATTAACCGCTAAACGAACGATGAAAAATGTTTGACTAAAAGCAATATACACAACAAACTTCAGAATCGTATTTTCAATACCTGATCAGCATCATTTTTTCGCTATTCTCAACACCGCTTGCTAGTGGAAAGCTGGCAGTTACCTAATGGGTTTAGGATTGGAAAAATCGAATACCGGCATTATAAGAAATAGTTTGGGTTTTTGCCGCAATTTAGAATTCTGTGCCTCTTGTCGGTGAAACAAAACTCGCCGATATCGGTATATACACCGCAGTTCTATTAGACAGACAGCTCTAGAAGATGCATATTGGTCGACTCTTTAACAAACTAGGCGAGTAAAATGAAAACCTTCATCAAACGGCGCAAACTCACAAGTGCGATTTTTTTCCTGGTTGGTGCTCTCGCGATACTCACTTGCTTTGTCTATTTCACAGCTAACACATTACCTGGCGAAACTCCTGTAGATAACAAGATCTTTGCGGAAGAATATGCCGAGACGATCTTTTCCGCGGCAGAGAAAATCGATGCAGTCAAGCAGGAGCTGCAGCTACCAGCGATCTCAGTCAGCGTGGGACTGAATGGTGAAGTGCTTTGGTCGAGAGCGGCGGGGTTTACTGATATCGCCGAATCTATCCCGGTGAAGATCGACACCAAATTCAGGATCGGTAGCGTTTCCAAATCTGTAACTTCCCTGGCGCTGGGAAAGTTATACGAAACAGGCCATATAGACCTGGATGCGCCGATTGAAAGGTATGTGCCTTACTTTCCCAAGAAAGCTTTCCCAATTACTGCACGACAATTAGTGAGTCACACTGCCGGCATCCGCCACTACTCAGCCTTTTCTCTTTCCTACTTTCCGCCACACGAGACTTTCAACAACCAGCAGTACGAGAATGTCCGCGAGTCGTTGACACTATTCGAAAACGATGATCTGCTGTTCGAGCCAGGGAGCCAATTCAATTATAGCACGTACGGATACACGCTGCTTAGTGCCGCAATAGAGGGCGCCAGCGATCAGGATTTTCTAACTTATATGCAAGAGACGGTTTTCGATGCTCTGCATATGGAAGATACAGCCCCGGAAGGCCAGCCAAAACAGTTAGCGAATACGGCAACCTTTTACATGCCGGTGATGGATAAATTTCACGAAATGCTTGACGTGAGTCTCAGCTATAAATGGGGCGGTGGCGGATATTTATCGACGTCTACCGATTTGGTAAAAATGGCCAATGGTTTGTTGACGTATAATTACCTTGACAGTGCGACTGTAGCATTGCTCTTTACCCCACAAGCACTCTCGTCCGGAGAGATGAATCCGCAAAATTATGCTATGGGTTGGCGTAACGCAAGCGTTAAGTATAGCGACTTTAATGGTGAGCCGCGGACGTTCTCCGTGGTGCACCATGGAGGGCAGAGCGGCGGTTCATCAGCCTTTCTGCTTATGTTCCCGAAAGAAAAACTCGTTGTCGCGATGATGACAAATATTAATCACGGCAGCCAATTCAGGAGCACAGCTTATCAAGTCGCCAAAGCGTTTCTTCTACAGCTAAATGAATAAGGCCCCAAAAAATGTTGATTCTGAGGCCTTTATATAAATCTAAGGAAGAATCTCGCTTGGTTATCTTCCTTCCTCTTATCTCACCAAAAGCATTTTTTTCCGCTGCAAAAATTCACCGGCGCGAAGCTGATAAAAGTAAATACCGCTGGCAACCGGGCGACTGAACGCATCAGTGCCATTCCAACTGCGGGAGTGCACACCGGCTGCTAATGGGGCATTTTCCAGGGTTTTGACAACTTGTCCCAGTTGATTATAAATTACCAGTTCAACTGTTGCGGAATGCTTCAGGGTAAAATCAATCGTTGTGGAAGGATTGAAAGGATTGGGATAATTCTGTGCGAGGTGAAAGTCTCCCGGAACTTCTCCGGTTGAAGGATCTACGGAAGTGGAAATATTGCCGATCACTTTGGCATAGACGTTGATATTGCCCCCGGACCGGGCATCCAGCCAGGCACAATAGTAAGCACTGCCATCGGTGCTGATATTGGCGAGGCCGGAAGCGATATTCTGATTCGGGAGCAGGAAGGTTGTACCGGTAGGATTGCCATTTGCGTCAAATTGCCGTCCGCGGGCACGAAGCGCATCGATGCCGCTTTGGTTCGCAAGGCTATCTGTCCAGACAACCATAAAACTGCCGTCACTGCGCATGGCTACTTCTGGTCGATCCCAGATAAAACCCTCTCCGCTGCTAACTTGAAAATTGTTACCAACCGTTTGTCCGGAGCCGTTGAAGCGTTGTCCCCAAATTTCGCCGGTGCTGCCTACCCGGGTATCGTACCAAACTACGACACTGCTACCGGCAGTATTCATCGCCAGGCTGGGAACGAGGTTTAACGTCCCGGCCGGATCCCCGGCATTTACGAGAAAATTCCCGCCGATCGGGCCGCTGTTATTGTAGAACTGGGCTGTGATGTCGTAGTTATTATCCTGGCGGCCATCCTGCCAGACGACCATATGCAGGCTGCCGTTGGTGCCGATATCCGGATTAACATGATTCGCATTCGGGCCGGGATCGCCAGAGTGCGGAAAGAAAAAATTGCCGACAAAACTGCCATTTGCGTCAAATTGTTGAATGGCTACTGCACTAAAACCGGTGTCAAATGTTGGGCCATTAACAATGGCGAAAAAGGCACCATCCGGGGCAACGGCAAGACGAGTGTTCTCGTGATTATCCAACGCGAGCGGAATGAGCCATAAGATCACCCCGTTACCACTGGTCAGGTCAATAATATCTCCCGCTGCAGAAACAGCACCGATCCCGGTTTCCTCGGAATAGACAAAATCGCCACCAATTGACAAGGTACCTTTATGCTCAACACCAACCAGCAAAGTACCATCCGGCAAAAAATTAAGATCGATATCCGCATCAAGGTAATCTGAAGTCCAGATTGACAGTGAGCGGGATTCCCCCCGAAACAAATTAAGCGGGCCTATGGGGCTGGCATTAGCTGTATACATTTGCACCGCTACCCGGGGAATTTCCGCTACCGGCACATTGTAGTCGTTAAAATCCTGCCAGGCGACAGCAAAGGTACCATTGGGCAGGGCAGATACAGCTGTTCGTCCGACACCATTGGTATTCTGAGCAGAATTATTTACAGCAAAATCATCAATTAACACTTGGGTAAAGCCAGGAATGAAAAACAAAAAAGATGAAATAATTACGTAGATAATTCTTTTCATAACCAATCTCCTGTTTTTGGATTTGCTAGAAAATAACTCTAACAATATTATAATTTGATAAAATCAATATATTGTATTGCGTATGCCTGCAATTAACCGTTAGATTAAGAGAGAATCTTGTGTAAATGCCGAATACGCTTAAAAAACGGTCCTACTCCCTACGCCTGCACCATATTTAATAATAAATAGAATTAATCTTTGAAACCAAATGATCATAGTCAAATATTTGTTTTGCTTTAAGTTTCTTTAAAACAATGTTTTATGTCTGTTTTTTGTGTGTTTCCCCCCTCTTTATGTAGGTGAGCGGATTGATTAAAATCACAGTAAAATTAGGAATTAAAGCGGATATTTTCGACATATAATAAACTTATCAACAAGGTAGGAAAGATTATGAATTTATTGCGGGTGATAATTGTAGTTGCATTGTTGGGGTTTGGACTGAGCTGTAGTAAAAACGCGCAACAAAAGACCGATTCAGAGGCGAGCAATTTGAAAATGGATAGCACAAGTAGTGGACTATCGAAAAACGTTGGTGTGGGAATACCGGTCGGATATTGCCGAGTCGTAGCGGAAGTGGTCAGCATTGATGAAGTTTTAGACACAGATAATCCGGATGAGCCCTGCGGCAAGGCGCCATGTAATGCGAAAATCCGTATAGTCCGGGTTGTCGGCACCGGGATGAGTTTTTCCCCGCCGGTAATGGTTGACAATACTTATGACGCCCGGTTTGCCTATACTACCGGACCAACGACAGAACTATTCCCGGATATGGCGGAGCAATATCCCGGTGTGAAAGTTGGTGATCAAATACAGGTTGATTTGGCGGGGGTAAAGCCATCTATGGGGAGCCAGGAAAAAAGCGGTGCTTATACAATTCACGGGTACGCCGTTCAATAGTCGATACGATATTTCAAAATTTACCATTCCCCCAGTACTGTTGATATAATTTAGGAATTATATAGAAAATCTGAAAGTTCGGGCTGGAATATACACCGACAGATGTAACTTTGCCGATCAAAACCTGGCAGGTATTATCACACCGGTTTTATTGGCAATTGTTTGATTGGGGTCTATTCAGGGCCGAAATGTGTCCGACAAACCCAAGGTTAAAGGAGATTAATTATGGGTAAAGCTACCAACCGATTTATTTTTAAAGCTGGAGGCATTGCACTGATTTTGGTGGTTGCAGTCTCTGGCTTTTTCTATTTTAGCAGCCTTAATAAGGGGCCGGCAGGAGAGCATTCTGAAAACTTGCAGTCGGTTCAGGAAAAATTGAAACGGGTTCGTTCCAGTTTTTCACCAAAGAATCCCGACGATGCGGTTTCCCGGGTCGAATTTGAAATTAACCGTTTGAAAGATCCGCAAACCGGGAAAGTTCCTGACAACATTCGCCAGAAAGAATTGGCATTTGCCAGTAAAATTCCCTCCCGGGAAAGTCTGGGAAACCCGGAATTTACTGCAAACTGGGATGCGCGCGGACCGTTTAATGTCGGTGGGCGTACCAGGGCACTGGCCATTGATTTGAATTATAATGGCAGCAGTAATCAACGCATTCTTGCCGGTGGTATTTCCGGGGGCGTTTACTTGTCTACGAATAATGGTAGCAGTTGGTCTTTAACGACTGCGCTGGATGCCCATTCCAGTGTTACCTGTATTGCCCAGGATCCCAACAACCGCAATGTCTGGTATTACGGTACCGGTGAGTATCTTGGTAATTCAGCTGCTGGAAATGGTAACTTTGCCTATTGGGGACATGGCATTTTTAAGTCAACCAATAATGGGGATAGCTGGACGCAGCTTGCCAGCACAATAAATAATAACGACCCCAACGCTTTTGACGATTTTTTTGATATCATCTGGAATGTCGCAGTTAGTCCCACCAATAGCGATGTATATGTAGCAACCTATGGCGGTATTTTTCAGTCTACAGATGGCGGGAACAGCTGGGGTTTTGTTCTTGGTCGCAACCAATCTCCCTATAGCAGCAGCACAGATGTCGTAGCGGCAAGTAATGGCGACATTTATGCCGCAATGGGCAGGAATGGCACCGGTATCTCAGAATATGGGGTGTATCGATCTACAAATAATGGTAGCAGTTGGTCGAACATCACGCCTAATTCGTTAAATAACGACCCGGCGCGAATCGTGCTCGCTTCTGCACCTTCCGATGCTAATACACTCTATGCATTAGTACAGAATGGCAATGGTGCACAAGCCTCCGATCACCAGCTTTTCCGTTACAATGCGGGATCGAATAATTGGACGGATTTATCTTCAAGCATTCCGGATTTTAATGATCCTTTTGGCGGTGTGGGGAAATTTAACTCCCAGGGTGGTTATGACTTGTTAGTGAAAGTGAAACCGAATGATCCCAATACGATTTGGCTGGGTGGAACAAACTTAATCCGCTCCACCGATGGCGGCAGCAATTACGATTGGGTGGGGGGATATCATCCGAGCGATTTCGGTTATCCGGTCCATCATCCCGACCAGCATTCGATTGCATTCTACCCAAATAATGCCAATGCGATGATCTCCGGACATGATGGCGGTCTTTCCCAAACCAATAATGTGCTGGAGCCAACCCAAACCTGGAACTCCCTGAATAATGGATACATGACTACCCAGTTTTATGCCATTTCAGTTGATCCGCAGGGCGGCAATTTGATCCTTGGCGGTTTGCAGGATAATGGCTCCTGGCTAGCCTCTTCCACGAGTAGCACAGCCAGTTGGAGCGAAGCAATGACCGGTGATGGCGCTTTTAATGCGATTGTTCCCGGCGGTTCTAAAGTTTATGTTTCTTCGCAGCTTGGTAATATTGTTCGCGGGAGCCAAAGCAATGGCCAGGTTACACTGACTGCTGCAGTCAGCCCGGCAGTAAATAACCCGCAGTACCAGTTCATTGCCCCAATGCTGCTGGACCCGAACGACAGCAGAGTAATGTATCTCGCCGAAGGCAATCGGGTATGGCGAAACAGCAATCTCGATGGCATTCCCGACGGCAATCCAAATCCTACCAACATTAACTGGACCTCGCTGGATAATTCCGCAGTAGCAAATACGCAGGTTACTTCTATTGCCGTTACAACAACGCCGGCCAATCGTCTCTACTTTGCTGCCACTAATTATCAGAACACTACTGTGATGAAGCGGGTCGATAATGCGGCTTCCAACCCGGCGGGAACCACAATTACGCCTCCGATTAGCGCCCAATGGGCCTATTTGAATTGTATCGCTGTTAATCCGAACAATGGCGATGAAATTATGGCGGTCTTTTCCAACTATGGTGTGGAAGGGGTTTGGTACTCCAATAATGCCGGCGCCAGCTGGAGCAATGTGGAAGGCAACCTCGGCGGGCAGGATTCTCCCTCGATGCGCTGGGCCGTGATTCATCCGACCAGCTCCGGTAACGTCTATATGCTCGCTACCAGTACCGGTATTTATTCCACCACCAGCATGAACGGTGGCAGCACCAGTTGGTTACATGAAGGCGCCAGTAACATCGGTAACGCTATTACCGCAATGCTGGTTTCCCGTCCGTCTGATGGATTAGTGGTCGCCGGAACGCATGGTCGCGGGGTTTATTCCGCTACGGTCGGTGGCGGCGGTGGCGCGGCAGTGGCCGGCACAAATGTCTCTGAATTAACCATTTCTCTTCAGCCAAATACTGTTCGCTCGGAATATTTTAACGTGTTGAATACCGGTGGGCAAACCCTCAATTATAACCTGAGTGTATCCGGATTTGGTCCGAATATGGAAGGCACCTACCGGGGAATTTTGCTGAATGATGGTGATGATCCGACAGTTGGCTTACCGCGTATTGAAACTGAAGGCGCCGGGGCGCGAGCTGTCGGAAAAGCCGGCAAAGAAGATACCCGGATACCATTTAATGAGGCGACCGATATTCTTGGCCTGGACGACGGTGATAACTCCGCGGACGATTTTATCGGCACCGCTGATTATAACGATTTTTATTGGGCGAATGAGTTTAACCTCGGCAGCCAGGGATTCTCACTGTCAGAAATTCAGTTTTATATGCAAACGGAATCCGTTTTCTCCAACCTGGTTTATGTTGGCATTTACAGTGATTTGAATGGCAATCCAATTCTAGATGCAACGTTGAATCTCGGTTTAGCGTCAACGGGCGGCTGGTTTAATATAACGGTAGATCCGGCAATTGAATTCAATCCAAACTCCACTTTTTACCTGGTGATTGGGGCTACCGGCCTGATCGCTTATCCAGCGGGTGCGGATACCGATGCCCAAATTCCGAATAAGAGCTTCTGGTTCGATCCGTTCTATTCTACCTGGAATAACCTGAATGGCGTTGGCGGCTTTGAAAACGGTGCATTTATCATTCGCGCCAGTGGGAACTTCCTTGGCGGTGGTAATCAGCCACCAACAGCGGTTGCTTCCGTACCGGGTAGCGGCCAGGTGAATCAGTCGATTACTTTCGATGGCTCCGGTTCGTTTGATAGTGATGGCTCAATTGCCCAGTACTTCTGGGATTTTGGTGACGGTAACAGCAGCAATCAGTCGGTCGCCAGCCATACCTACACCTCCGGAAATACCTATAACTGGAGCTTGACCGTGACGGATGACCAGGGCGCTACCGATCAGGCCAGTGGCTCTATTAATATCAGTGGTCTGCCGTCGCCATTAACCGTTTCGCCAACTTCCGGAAATATCGCTCCGGGCGGCAACGCGTTAATAACTGCAACGTACAATGCGAACGGTGTTAGCCAGGGTAACTACAGCGGTTCGATAATTATCGGTGGTAACGGCGGTACCGTAAATCTGCCAGTTACTGTTAATGTCGATAACGCAGCCAGTATTGACGATGAAGGGCAAATTGTTGAGGGCTTCTATCTGGCGCAGAACTATCCGAATCCCTTTAATCCGGAAACCTGGATCAGTTATCGTCTGGAAAGTGCGGAAACTGCCAAACTGGTTGTCTATAATAGCCTGGGGCAGATTGTAAGAACGCTCGTTGACCAGCGTCAGCCGGCCGGGAATTATCTGGTGCAGTGGGATGGTAAGGACGACCTCGCCCGCCCATTGGGCAGTGGTGTGTATTTCTACCGCCTGATTGCCGGAGAGCAAAGCCTTTCCCGGAAAATGCTGTTCCTGAAGTAAGACTCATCTAGCAGTGAGAGTAAGTTTTAAAAGCGCTTTATGAAAAAGGAAAGCCCGCTGATTTCAGCGGGCTTTTTCCTTTTCAGGATAAGAGGGACTTATTTGATAAGGAGCATATAGCGGGCTTTGCATCTCGAATTGTCATCTATGAAGGATTACTCAAGGCTAATTTCCTACCGGTATTCGCATCTATTAAAAACTTAAAGTTGAGTTGTTGGAATCTAAATACCCAATAGTGGGTAAGGTCGGCAGCAGAGTGGTAAACTTTGCCGGTGAGAATCTTAAGATGGATATTATAAGGTTGAAGAGGCCTGCAACTGAGGGAATTAAAAAGCTACCGGTAATTATCCATTACCGGTAGCCGAAAATTAGCTAGAAGCCAAAGCTAAGATTTGTAAAAAATACCCGTCCCGGTTCGGCAACCTGCTGACCGGTAAACGGATTCTTGGCATTAAGATGATCGGTATAACTTTCGTCCGTGAGATTAAGAATACCGCCACGCAGCTCAAAGTTCTGAAATATTTTTATGCCACCGCGGACGTCCATCGTGGTATATCCATCCGTCGTTAACTCACTGCGTGTGGTTGCGACGCGATCCTGCTCGGAAACAATCTTGACATTTCCCTGCAGGTAGTAGCGATTGTCCGGCGATTGTAAGCGTACTCCGACGTCAAACTTCAGCGGGGCAATTCCTAAGACCGGTTCGTCCAGGGATGTATCTTCTCCCCAAAGATAAGTTGCCGCGCCATTCAGACTTAGCAGCTCGGATAGCCGTAAAGAAACTGCAGATTCGAATCCCCCAAAATTGGCATCGCCATTTACATATTCAAACACCTGGTTTGGACTGAGCGGCAATTTCTTCGAGAATTCCGATTCTACCAGGGTGATGTAATTATCCATGTGACGATAGAAAATGTTGCTGTGCAGAGAAAAGCGCTCAAATGCTGCTTCCAGCCAGATATCTCCCTGGGTGCTTCTTTCCGGAAAAAGATCAGGATTACCAACAAATTCTGCGCTGGTTTGGGCTTTACTGGAGGGAAAACGATCTGAGTACCTTTCGTTGGCATCAGCTGTTCGTACAACTGAGCCGGCACCGACAGAAAGCAGCCAGTGCTTGTTTAAAGCTGCTTCCAGCATGAAAGATGCACTGAGGTTTCTTTCCGTTGCGGACATGTCGTTGGTAATATTCTCGCTGAAGAATTCGCTGACGGTATCCGCATCGGCGTTCACAAAATCGACACGAACGGTACCGCTTGCTTTTATGCGACTGCTTAAGGGACGCTTGGCCCGGGCAAACAATCCAATATCTCTGATTGTTGCATCCGGCCAGACGACATCATTGCTGAAAATTTGCATGCCGGTATCCCGGCGATAGATCTGCCGTACGGCGTCCCTGTTAACACTATAGATATCGCCGCCAACTTCCCCGGACCAATTATTCCCCAGGGCTAATTCCGCCGCAACTTTTCCCCCGCTAACCTTGGCACCGGTCATTACTTCTACCAGGAGGGGAAATGGGGGCATGCGGTTTTCGTTGGGTTGTGCGGTTGGCTTGTTATCGTTATCCATCTCATGATCGACATCATTCAGATAGGTCAAGACTTCCAAAGAGCGTAGCATTCCCTGGGAGCGCAGTAAGCGATAACGGGCGTTAAGATTATACACTTTAAAGAAGCGGGCATCGAGTAAGCGGCCGGGATAATCCATGTCATCCTGATCCTGATAGCCGCCGGAAAGAATTAATTGGGAGCCCGGCGCAAATTGAAAACCAAGTTTCCCGCGGACTTCCCGGGAGCGAAAATCGCCAGGCACGACATCGCCATTGCCATCTTCATAATCCTGCCCTTCCCGCCAGTTGCCATGTAACCAGTAGGAAATATTACCGGAACGGCCATTCAGTGCGCCGGCCATTTCACTGGCATTAACATTACTATGATATCCGCTGGTAAGCCGGCCGTGCAGCAAACCGCTTCCTTCCTGAAACAGATCGCGGGTTTCCGCATGAATAGCGCTCAGGTTTCCGGCACCCCAGGTAAGCGCATAGGGACCTTTTACTACCTGAATATTGTGGATTGCACTGGGATCCAGATGGCTCAGTGGCGAGTCCATTCTGCCCGGTCCTCCGGGGAAATAGCGAGTACCATCTACATACATGCCTACTTCGGTTTCCCGTAAACCGCGCACTACCGGATCCAAACCGGTAGGACCACGGCGAACCGCTTCCACACCCGGAATTTCCCGTAGTAATTCGCCGGTAACCCGGGCCGGTATTCTGGCAATTACTTTTGTCGGCAGGGTGTTCATACGTTCGGTAAGATCGCTGCCGCGGCTTTCCACCACGACAATATCTTGCAGGTTTATCGGCAGCACTGCTAACTGGACGTCTACCGATAAATTTTCGGTTTTATCGACGGTGATTTTTTGCTGATTTTTTTCCCGGCCAATAATTTCAACCACCAGAACGTAGTCTCCGAATGGCACATCTGATAGTTCAAAATGGCCATCGACATTGCTAGTGGTGCCCATGTTTGTTCCGGCAAGGTATGCATTAGCGCCGGTAATGGATTCACCGTTTTCAGTGGTTATTTGCCCGGTAATCATGCCGCTCTTTTCTGCCAAAACCGCTGAAAAAAGCAGAGAAATTAGTAAGAAAATGTGTAGAAAAGCACGCTTCTCTTTCCGGATAGTCCCGAAATGAAAATCTGTCGTCATATATTTGCGTAGTATGTTCATTATAATCATCCTTGTAATCATTGATCGTTTCTAGTTCACATGTTCATACATGAATGGCGCTCACCCATTACGATAGCAGATAATCGCTCTGCTTGAATAAGTTTTCAGGCAACAATTACTGCATCGGATTTTTCCCCGGCTATAGCGGAGTAGGATAACACTCACTGCATCAACAGTGTGCTATGGTAGTATCTGCGACAATAATTTTATTGTGCAGTCAATAAAATCCGGGAAAGCGCTGGAGATGTAGGTGAATTAGATTTGTGGAGGATGATCGATGGAGGGGCCATCATAAAGATTGTGAAGGGATAATAATGCGGCATTTGGATATGCAGAATTTTGCAAGATATTTTTGCTGATAGTAGCGAATGGGTGAATGTACTTGTTGGTGGCAGCGAATGACATTTCCATCGCCGGGCGGGCGGAACAACCTTCCAGGGATACCTTGAAGGTGTTTTCTTCCAGCGATTGGGCCACACAACAGCAGCCACTGCTGTTCATCTGCTCTTTGGAACAGCAGCATGCCGATTTGTTTTGTGCCTGAATAGCCTGTAGACTGTAGACCATGGGTTGCCCGGTCGCCAGTAGAAAAGTAAGCAACATAAACAGGTTGATGTATTTTTGAGATACTGTGCGCATTCTACCGACTTACTCGTTTTTCAGCACAAACATGATTAAACATCCTGAAAAAATAATTGTGATGCAACATATATAAATTTTATGAACGACCGGAGGAGGGAAAACTTTAATTGTGAAAAGCGTGGGTTATTTTTGGAAGATGGTTACATCGCTACCGATAAACTCAACCGTTACCTGCCATTGTTTCGCAATCCAGTTGAATGTATCCCGGGAGAAAAAGCTGACGTGGGTAGGGTCGTTTTTATAATGCCATTTTGAAAAGGCAGCTTTGTCCAGCACCAGCTTGGTCATAATGCCAAAATATCCGCCGGGTTTTAAACAATCCCAGAGTCGTTTCAATTCTTTGTCCGGATGATGCAAATGTTCCAGCACCTCGGTTGCAGTGATAAAGTCATATTGTTGCTGAAAGACTGCCGGATCATTAGCATAAAAATGGTCATAGATGCGCATGGGAAAGCCGTTTTCCTGAAACATCACCGAGAGGGTTGGTCCGGGGCCGGATCCAAAATCCAGACCGGCGTCACCAGGAGAAAGTCGTTGGGACAACGGCTGAAAAAGGCGGCCGAGGAAGCGCCGATAATTGGGATCATCCGGGGAGTTCTCATGTAAATCATAACGATATTTTTCTTCTTCTGGAGAGAGGTGAAAACGGGCCGGCACAAAAACCAGTGAGCAATTCCGGCAGCGAAAATATTCCCGGTGATCATCCTGAAAAAAGGTGCGGCTTTGATTTTTTTGGCAGAGTGGACAAATGTTATTTTCCATTATTTGTGCCCGAGGACTACCAGTCGTTCTGCAGCATGATCATAATTGCTGCCGGCCAGGTTGCCATAAACATTCACTTCGGAAAACCCACAGGAAGTTAAGAGGTGAGAAAGCTCCTTGCCGCTATAGAGGCGGAGAGAAATTGTACGTTCATATTTCTTGCTATCTTTAATGACAATCCAGCGGCTCTCGATGCTCCCCCAGTCATCGCGAACTTTACGTTCCTCCAAGACCATAATGCCATTGTCTTCCGACCAATCCCGCTCGCGGAAATTGCCAGCGAGAATTTCTTTACCCATCATTTCCAGAACGACTTTACCGCCGGGTTTGAGGGTTTTGTAAATATTTTCAATGACTTTGCGATCATCATCGGGATGCGCAAAGTAGCCAAACGAAGTAAAGAGATTAATCGCTGCATCCATACTCCCCGGCCGGCAGAAGTCGCGCATATCCGCCTGAACAAAATCGACCGCCAGATTTGCGGCCTGCACCTTTCGCTCTGCTTCCTGCAAATAAGCTGGCGTGCGATCAACAGCCGTTACCCGGTACCCGCTGCGGGCAAAAGCTATCGTATGGCGACCAACGCCGCAGCAAAGGTCCAGCACTGCGCTGCCTTCCGGAAGTGACAATAGCTCGATAATTTGGGCCACTTCCGTATCCGCTTTCTCCAGGCGACCGGGGCTAAAAAAGACCGGCCCCAGCGCGTCCCAGTAGCTATCATCATTAAACCATTTTGAAGCGTCGGTCATTTCAGCTCTTTAATTCTGATATTGCGGAAATAAATCGGTGCGCCGGCATGTTTCCCCTGAAAACCAATACGGCCCATTGTCGGCAACTCTGCCAGCGGCTTACTAAGCCAGGAAGGTATTTCACTGCCATCGGGATTGGTTTTTGCACTGGTCCATAGTTTCATATCAAGGGTTGTTATCGCCTCGCCGTTAAGGATCACATAAATCATATTGTCCTGACAGGTGATTGTATAGCGATTCCATTCGCCTGCTTTCTTAACCACTTGTTTGCTGGCGGGCAGATGGCCAAAGATCGCGCCACACTGCCATGTTTTCGGACTCTTTGCCCATTTCTCAGCATAATCATCAGCGATTTGAATTTCTACCGAATTGGGGATCCAATTCCCCGGATCGCTGCAGTAAACAATGACGCCACTATTGGTGCCATCTTCTGTTTTGAATTCCAGATCGAGGATAAAATTGTCATAATCTTTTTTTGTCCAGATGTTCTGGTCTTCACTAGCGGTAAGGATCCCATCTGTCATTGTCCAAATGCCTTCGGGAAATTCAGTGTTGGATAAGTCCTCGGCAAACAAGGGTTGCCAATTCGCTGTATCCGGGTGTGCCTTGGGGGGCACCTTCATGGATTTTGAACAAGCACTTAAACAAAACAGACACATCGCAAAAAGAAGCAGTCGACTCATTTCAGGACTCCGCGTAATAGAGTTAGAGCAAGGCAATAATGTCAATGAACACTTACATACCCTGCCGGGGTTAACCTTTTTTACCTTTAGCTTTACCTTTGTCTTTTCCAGACCTTTTCTTCTTTTTCTTTTCTACCGGCTTTTTCAGGAAAGCTTTTACCAGCTTCTTCACACTTTTTTGCACGCTTTCTTCCACCCGGCCGGCGCTTTCCGGGTCATGTGCAGCGAGTTGCTCCCGGATGCCGTCTGCTATGCTGGTTTCCAGGCCTGTAATAAATCGTTGCCGGAGAACCGCTTCTTTATCAGGAAATTCGAAAGACTTAACCACGCCGCGCCCTTTGGATATTTTATCCCAGGTGCGATTATTGAAATCGAAATGAACAACGCTGTTTTCCGGAAGCTCTTCTGTAAATGTCCGGCGCAGAAAGGTCGCGAAAGTGGAAAGAAGCGGCTCATGGCCAACAATCATTGCCGATCCCCGGCTGTTGTCGATAGCATGGACAAGCTTCAACAGCGATTCCGCACCGCCTTCCTGCTCGTAGATGTGTTCATATAGAAGGATATCGCTGTCATCATATCCAAGTGCTTTGGCGTATATGCGGGCGGTTTCCAATGCACGATTCGCAGGGCTGGAAATAATCAAATCCACGGATGGATCAGTGGCGGCAAATTGATGGGCCATCTTTTTTGCGCTTTGCTTGCCTTTTTTAGTCAGTTTACGGGTAAAATCATCAGTCTTTTCTTTTAAAGGTGCTGCATTGGAGTGGCGTACCAGATACAATGTTTTCATAATAACCTCACTGTTATAAATGTTTACTTAGGCTTTTTACTATCCTTGCTGTCTATATTTTTTACTTCACCAGACCATTCAATGAGAATTCTGGCAATGTTAGTAGAGTGCCCGTTGATCCGGCGGAATTGCTCGAGAAGATCAATGTGGTATTCTGTTGATGCCTGGGTTTCCGGCACCGCTTCCCGAAGACGCTCATAATGTGTGCGCATGTAATCGTCGCCCATCGAACGGTACTTTTTGAATTTGACTTTCATACGCTTTGCCTTCTTCAAATCAGCATTTTGGAAAGTATCTATTGCCCGGCTGATCTGTTTTAGGGCGCTAACGTGGTAGATTAATATCTCTTCCTTACCTTGCTCGGAAAACTGATGATTGCCTCCCAGCCATTCCAGCGCACGCGGCCAGAGTTGCTTGGTGACAATATCAGCAATTTGTTCAAATTCGGTAACAGTATACATCATCTGAAAGACTTCACCGACCTGATCTTCAGGAATACTTTGCTGACTGATGCGCGTCAGGTAGTCGTTTATCTTGCCTTCCAGGTAATTTACCTCTTCTTCAATAATCTCTATTTCATCGAGGGCTTCCCGATCTCGTTCCATAAAAGGATCGATAATTTTTTTCACCATTGTGCGGGACATATCTCCCATTCGTAAAACTTCTGCCCGTGCCATACTAAGTGCCAGGGCTGGCGTAGTTAGCAGGGAGAGGTCCAGAAACCTGGCCTGGTAAGGCTCATTTTCGACAACCGCTTGTTCCGGCAGTATGCGAAGAATGACATCTGCTGTCAGTTTCAAGAACGGCAGGACGATCAATGCTGTGGCAATATTAAAAATAGTATGTGCATTCGCAATTTGCCGCGGAACGACGGCGGCAAGATGTGCAGTGCCGGTGAGGCCTGCACTGCCTTTTGGGGATATCCAGCGAATCAATTCCACAAAGGAAGGAATCCAGAGAATGAAAAGAATAACGCCGGCAATTTGAAAAGCGGTATGGGCAATCGCTACGCGTTTTGCCTCCCGACTGGCATTCAAACTGGCCAGACCGGCAGTAACACAGGTACCAATATTGGCACCGAATATGAGTGGTATGCCCGCTTCCAATGTCAATAAACCCTGGATAGCAAGAACGATGAGAATTCCGGTAAAAGCACTGCTGCTTTGAATCAGTGCAGTGAAAATTGTTCCGACCAAAAGCCCCCAAATGGGATTTTCCAGTTTAATAAGTAATTCGATAAAGGGATCGTAGGTGCGCAAGGGATACATCGCAGTGGACATTATTTGCATGCCATAAAAGAGTAAACCAAACCCGAGCAGGGTTTCTCCCATCGTGGCCGTTTTTTCCCTCTTACTGAGGAACATTAGTGCGATGCCAACAGCAACCATCAGGAGAGCATAGTCGGTCAGTTTGAAAGCGATAATTTGTGCGGTAAATGTCGTCCCGATGTTCGCGCCAAGGATGATCCCGAGAGATTGGGTAAAGCTCATCAATTGCGCCTGGACGAAGCTAATCAGCATCACCGTCGTCGCACTACTGCTTTGAATGACCATTGTTACGAAAGCGCCGACAGCAAGGGCGATAAAACGATTATGGGTCAATCGGCTCAAAATAGAACGGAGGCGGTCGCCGGCACTCTTTTTCATGCCGTCGCTCATTAGTTTCATGCCGTAGAGAAACATACCCAACCCACCGGCCAGACCGATAATAAGCATCAGAATCCAGTTTGCTTTCCGGGCAAATGTATTGAAGACAATCAGATCGGACCCACGTTGTCCGGCATTGATCCGGGCAGTAATTTGGTACTCTCCCGGAGCGGAGCCAAGCGTGAAATAGGTCTCTGCAAATCCGGTATCATCGGTATAAGCAACCGGATCTTCAAGGGCAAAGGATTTCGCTTTTTGCGGATGGGAAATTAGTTCAAAATATACCGGAATATTTTCTACCGGTTCGCCATCTTGTTTAATGACGCGTACCCGTAAGGGGCGCACCAGGCGATTACTGACGACATCATATTGCCGGTCGCCGGAAAAATTTTGCTCCGTCTGGGATTGAGGCTTAATAATGCGAAGGGTATCAGTTAAGGCAAGGTCTATTGTTTGACTTAGTGCGGTTTCGGAAAAAAAACAGCCAATGAATGCGATCGCAATCAGGAAATGACGGAGAGCTGCATTACTGGCTATAGTCATAAGTGTCCGATCCATTTCGTCGCCTGGCCATCCGATAAGAGGACCGGTTAAGGCGGCAAGTCGCTGTCATTAGATAAATATTCAGAAAATTTGTAAATCCCCGAACGTCATAATACAAAAAAATCCAGTCCGGTTCAAGATATGCCGCAAAGATAAACGAATCTATTTTTTAAAGCAATGCGGATTTTCTCAATAATCGAGAAAACCTACTTCTCTGTTAAACTTCCCGTAACAAGTCGATCACTCTCTCAGCCTCGGGCGTTTTAAAGAGACGCGCAATTAATTCTTCATCAGAAGCGATTTTCGCAATATCTGCCAGTAAAATTAAATGCAGTTCCGGATCAGCCGCCGGGCTCAGGGTAACAAAAAATAACCGGGATGGTTCATGATCCCCGTTCATGATTATGCCCTGTGGATTCCTCACGATCAGGCAGACCGGTTCTTTTAAAGTTGTACAGTGGGCGTGCGGTACCGATACGCCGTTGCCCAACAGCGTCGGAAAGTTCTTTTCCCGGGTTTGAAGTGTGTTGAAGGTATCTTCATAGGGAATTTCCGGATGAATTTTACAAGCTTGCTCCAGAGCAGTTTCCAGCAATGTATCGATACTGTCTGTTTTCATATCGATGATGTGATCCAAATGCACATAGAACGGTAGGTTTGAAGACAGCTGCTGATAAAGCAATGCTTCACCTTCACTATTCCAGTTGAAATTATCCAGCGCGGTGAAACCATTTTGCTGAGCAATAAGCGGGACTGTTCCGGGGAGAATTTTGCTGACAGCGCGATCCGTTTTGGTTCGTATCAGGGTCGCTTCCTTATTGCGGAGATCATAGGCTATTCGGGATGGATTTGGTAGGTTTTGCCAAACGATCGTGCCCATCGCCCGGCTATTTTCTTCTTCGTCAGGTTTGGAAGACCATCGGTAGAGATGGTCCCGGCTAAGATGTTCGGACCACTTTTCGCATATCAGCTGATTCAGTGCACGGTTATCGGTAAGCGCTAATATATTGCCGGTAGCGGTGAAAATATCATCGGGAATCGTCTCGATAGCGGTTGCATTTCCTTGTATTGCCGTAAATCCTTCCTTCTGCGCTTCCCGGACGGCGTCGTCATTGGAATCGATCAAAACACATTTGCTGCCAATCGACAGCTGAATGAATTTCGCAACTTTGCGGGAAAAATAGTGAGCACCAACTATCAGCCAGCCTTGCTTCGGTGCAGCCTTCACTTTTAGTACACGGGCAACGCCGCCGGAAAATAAACCCTGAAATAAAACCGTAATGCCAATAATGCTAAATGTAAAGGCTTCCAGAAAAGCGGCGGTTGAACTGCCACTGCGGGATAGCTGAATTGCGAATAATGAAGCCATAGAGCCGGAAACGACGCCCCGTGGCGCTATCCAGGAGAGAAATAGCTTCTCCCGCAGGGATAGTGTGCTGCCAAAAGTAGAAACAGCAACATTTAATGGTCGAATGACAAACATGACCAGGGCAATCAGGATAACGCCAACAACGCCCAGTTTCAGGAAATTTTCCAACTGTAAATTTGCAGAGAGCAGTACGAAGAGGATCGCAATTGCCATCTCCGTCAACTCCGACTTAAATTTTTGAATATGGCGGAGCTGCATCGGTTTTTTCCAACCCAGGGAAAATCCGGCGACAACGACGGTCAGAATGCCAGATTCGTGCACGAAAAAGTCCGAAATTCCAAAGAGAAACAACGCCATTGCGAGCACAAAAATATTCGCCTGTTGTTCCGGAATCCAATCTTTCTTTAAAAGCCAGTATGTGCCGAAGCCTCCCATTAATCCGACTACAACCCCAACAAGTACCCGTAAACCAAAATGAGTGAGCGGCTCCAGGGGAGAACTACTAACGCTATACCATTCAAAACATAGAATCGCAATAAATACGCCGATTGGGTCAATCAATACCCCTTCCCAATGGAGAATATGATGCAGATTTTCTTTCACTTTAACACGATTGAGCAGTGGGGTTATCACCGTTGGACCGGTGACGATGATTAAGCTG
Source organism: Calditrichia bacterium (assembly GCA_028284905.1). Taxonomy (GTDB): domain Bacteria; phylum Calditrichota; class Calditrichia; order RBG-13-44-9; family J075; genus JACKAP01. The sequence continues at coordinate 161,228 of JANQQU010000033.1, read as the reverse complement.
CCGGCTAATAAGGCCATTGATATGGAAACATCGAAAAGGTAATAGGTAAAAAAGGCAGTGCCCAGCCAGGTAACGAGTACACCGAGTGTGAGCATTCTAAGAATAACACCACCTACTTTTTTGATGCCTTTAAACTCCAGAGTCAGGCCACCCTCAAAGAGAATTGTTGCCACGCTCAGAGAGATGATCAGGCGTAGCCCTTCCCCAAGCGATCCGGTATCAATAACACCAAAAACTTCCGGGCCAAGCAAAACACCCCCTACCAAGAGTGGGGCAATCGCCGGTATGCGCATGTGTCTTGCCAGGACAGAAAGCAGTACACCGCCAAAGATAGAAAGGACAATCGTTGAAAGGCGTAGGTAAGAGAGTTCCATATCCATACTTCTGTGCTTCCTTAATTACCTGATGATTTGCTGAGGGTGAATGTTGTCCAACTGTCGGAAGAAAAACAGGCAGCCTTCGTTTGCAGGTAATGACGCTATATTATAATAAAAAAACAACTTATTAGGAAATCTAAGGAGAATATGCAAATAACGCTAAAAAAACAAATACTGATATTTGCATAGAGTGCTTATTCCCATTTACAAAATGAGTGGTGTTAAAGAAGCAATGCTACGAGCTGTCATCGCGAGGCGTTTTTTGCCGAAGCGATCTCATAGTTGCATGCACTTTAAAGATTGCTTCGGCAAAAAGCGCCTCGCAATGACGAGGGCAAATAGCATTACATCTTTAACACTACCGAAAAATGATCTCTCTTTCCTCGCAGTATTTTTCTGATAATGAGCTGTTTGCCGCTTCTCCAAATGCATGTTGTGAACTCTCTTAGGAATCAAGCGTCCTTTTTTGAAAATACGCCAATGATAATGAACCGTTGCACCGAAAACTTGCCGGTTTATCGTATGTGGCAGCTTTTCTCGCTGTAACTGGCGGTACGAAATTATCAGTCACATTATCCGCCGCGAATATATTTAATCGCTTCCGGCAACAATCTTTCAAAAATGCAGTATAGTTTAACATCTTGTTTTTATTAAATAGTCTAAAAATAAGAACTATACAATTTAAAAGTGACTACTTTACATTTGGATACTTTTTCTGCATTTTCATATGTATGAAAAAGGGAGCAAAAAATGCGACAGAAAAAATGGTTGAAATTAGCGTTTATTCTACTTCTCTTAATAGGCGGTATCGTTGGTGCTTTTCGTTTGCTTATAACGCCTGATTTTATTGCCGACCACGTCTTAACTACCCAGGAAACAACGAAAACGTTGGATGATTCCCGCTTTCGTTTTGTAGTAACCTCGGAAGAGGAATATCAATTTAGTGAATTAAACCGGGTCTTAGACAAAATTCTGGATACCCCATCTCCAAAGAAAAACCTGGTGTTTTTCGTACATGGCATGGGAGACTATCCGGAAAAGGCCTTCGATGAAAACACGCTGAAGAAAATTGAAAATGAGTATGACGCTCGGGTAGTGATGATCCATTGGCCTTCCTGGATTAACCTCAGGACAATTCCCCGCGCCAATGCGATTGAGTCCGGAAAAGCATTGAAAGATTTTTATTTTGCACTGGATGAATATTGGCGGAATAATGCTGAACGCCTCGATGGTATCAATCGGGTGCTGCTTTGCCATAGTATGGGCAATGAAGTGCTAAAAGGAAGCCTGGCAGTATATGAAGGCGGATTAAGCGTGGATTTATTTTCGACAATCATCATGGCAGCACCGGAGGTTGATTTGCAGGGCCATGCCGATTGGGTGAGCGATATCGATTTTGCTGGCAGCACTTACGTAATGATTAATAGTCAGGACTTTGTCTTGAAGCCGGTAAAACGATTGCTGGGAAAAGCCCGCCTGGGACTGACATTGGTTCACCCGGACGGTCGCCGGGAACCGCTGGCGAATAATGCCAATTATATTATAACCGATGCGGCGACTGCCTGGCACCGATTTTACATCGAGCGTCGCAGTGCCGCATTGGCCGGATTATTCAAGAAAATTATCAATAACGAACCGGGTGTGCTGGATCTTGCCTTATTAGGAAAGACCGCTGTTGTAAATGTATATAACGTTTTACCGTAGCAAAACCATCTTGCCGAACCCGGTAAATGTTGCTGCTGCGGTGGGCACGGCGGTCAGACGGTAAATATACATGCCGGAAGCAACCGCTTGTCCCTTGCTATTGCGGCCATCCCAAATGGCCGCTTGCTGCCCGGCGTTTTGTCCCTCATTTACCAGACTTCTTACTTTTTGCCCCAATAAATCATAGACATCCAGGGTAACCCAGGAGGTTTGTGCCAGGGCGTATTCGATCGTTGTCGTGGGATTAAACGGGTTGGGGTAATTTTGTTTTAATTGAAAATTCATCGGCTGGGTATCATTTAGTCCCAGGCCGGTAATGCCGCCATTTTCTGTAACGGTAATTCGTTGATCAACCCCAACACCGCTGAAGGTATCAACTTGCCCGGAAGGCCACTCCACCCGCAAGGTATCAACTGTCTGTGCGTTGCTTAAACCAAATGCCGCCCGCAGGCTGTTTTGGCTTTGATAGCCGGTTTGTCCGGAGATTGTTCGCATCTGCCATCCTGCGCTGGTCTTTACTGAAACGCGTGCCCCAATAGCGGATTTGTTCGAGGTTGTACCAACGCAGCGTACATTCAGCCAATGATTGTTATTGCCATCATTGTTGAATAATTGATTGTTCTGGCCATCGAAGTTGACAACATAGATATCGAGGTCGCCATCATGGTCATAATCGGCCCAGGCGCAGCCCTCGGAATTTCCCGCGCTGCTTACCAGCGGTCCGGCAGTTATTTTATTGAATGAGCCGTCCCCGTTGTTTTCATAAAGGAAGTTGTTCTGATTACTCAGGTTGGTGACGTAAAGGTCGAGGTCGCCATCATTGTCATAATCTCCCCAGGCACTGCCAAAGCTATTGCCACCGTCTGAGACTATTGCGCCGCTGCTTATCTTGCTAAAAGTGCCGTCGCCATTATTCTCATAAAGAAAATTATTCTGATTGTTGAAGTTTGCCACAAAGAGATCCGGGTAGCCATCGTTGTTATAATCCCCCCAGCTACACCCGATCGAATTACCGCCGTCACTAACGATTGACCCACTGGTGATGCTGGTGAAAGTGCCATCCCCTTCATTGCGATACAATTGATTATTCTGATTGCTCATGTTCGCGACAAAAAGGTCGAGGTCGCCGTCGTGATCATAATCGGCCCAGGCACATCCGGCGGAAGCGCGAATACCGCTGGTAATAGTGCCACCGGTGATGCGGGTAAAGCCAGTGCCGTTATCATTTTTGTAGAGATAATTCAAACCGGCTTCATTTGCGATAAACATATCGATATAACCATCGTTGTCATAATCGGCCCAGGCGATACTCCGGGAGTCGATCGCAGTATTGACGATCGTACCGTCGGTAATCTTCTGAAAAGTACCATTGGATTGATTCTGAAAGAGAAAATCGAGAAAAGATGTGCCGCCCCAATGAGAATTCCCAACGAAAACATCGATCCAGCCATCATTATCGTAATCGCCCCAACTGCTGCTTTCGGAAAACTGGCGATCGCTGACCAATGCGGAAGTTGTGTCCCGAACGAATGTGCCATCCCCCTGGTTTTTGTAGAGAAAATTCGCTTCCTGTCCATTCACGATGCCGTTGGTGACGTAAAGATCGAGATCGCCGTCATTGTCATAATCGGCCCAGCTGCAGCCAATCGAGTGTCCACCATCGCTTACCACAGCGCCGTTGGTAATCCGGGTGAAATTCTGTGCAAGCAGTCCCGGTGCAATTATTAGTAGTACTATTAGCATCGTTCCGGAAAAATTGAAAAGAGATGCCCGGTATTGGTTTCGGTTATCCATAAAAACCTCCGTAAACAAAGTGAGTAAATGCCGGCGTAATCAACAGCTGCTGATGATGCCGGTAATGATTGTTTGCGAAGGAAAATAGCCGGATAAAGTCGTTTTGTCGTCGGAATTCAGGAACTCGAACCCTTTTTTACAAATTTTTTACCCCACGAATTACCACCAGGAGGAAAGAAAGTGGCAGTAGCAGAAAATTACTCGAAACTGTAGACGCCGCACAAAACCAAAGTCACGCAGTGACGCCCCAAGTTAGCCTGATGATTCATCATCAGGAAACCAGAGCAAACCACCACAAAACCAAATCCATTCGATGACAACCCAAGTTCCCCAATAATTCATCAGGAAGTAAAAGAAGTTTTCAGAAAGGCACTCGACCGAAATTGGGAAGGCGTTTGCCCGGTCGCTTTTTTGAAGGCGGTATTAAAAGAAGATTTTGAATTGAAGCCGACCTCATAGAGAATTTCCAGCACGGTCAAGCGCTGCTGCTGGTTTTCCCGAAGCATCTTTTTCGCTTCTTCAATCCGATAGCTGTTGATGAAATCAAAGAAATTCTTCCCCAACTGTTCGTTGATAATCTGCGACAAATATTTCGGCAAAATGTCCAGCGCCTCTGCGACCTGGTTGATGGAAATCGTCGGATTTAGGTATGGGCGCTCTGTCTCCATGTATGTTAGCAGTTTTTCCAGGTAGGTGTCTTTCATTGTCGCGGTTAAGGGCGAATTCGCATACTTTGCAGTTAGAGCATCACTGCTACTGCTGTGAAAAATTTGTGGATGCTTCAGCCCTTTAAAGACGAAAATCAGGATATAGCTGAAAGTGTAAGTGCGGGAAATCGCTTCCACGTAACGATAGATAATTCTCCAGTCGATGTACATGTTTTTGATGAAAATCATGCTGATATCGAATACCCAGATAATCAGAAAACCGTACAGCACAAATTGTAGCCAGGAAAGGTTGATGTGTTCGATTGCGGAATAAACCTGGCGTATCCGCATTCGATAGCGATGCAGGATTCGCAGGGAGAAAATGAGGTAAATAATCAGCTGCAGATAATAACCGAGTAACAATAATGATGAAACCGTTGGGCTAAACATGAAAGCGCGCCGCTCAATGATGGCCATTTTATCCGGAAGACTCTTTAGATCAAATAATACCAGCAGCGCCAGGGAAAATATGAAAAATGGGATCAGATGCAGCAGGTCGATTGCTTTGAAACGGAAGTCATCCCGGGTGAGAGATTTGGTATAGAAGTACAAGGCCGGTGCACTCAGGTAAATGACTTTCAATCCCTGATAAGCGAGATGCGGCAGATACGTTTGCAGTTCCATGCGAAAATAAAGGTTGTGAAATACCGAAAGGAAAATAATCAGCAGGTAAGATGCCAGTATGCGATTGCTGATCCGCTTACCGCTTTTTTGGGTAAAGAGAAATATAAAGAAGATCGCACACTGAACCAGCGTCAGAATCATTAAAGTGCTGGAATAATTTAGTAGCAATTCGATCATCAGGAATTTCTTTATTCGGTTTCGCGCTAAGCAGAAATTATGCCTTTATATGAATATTCAATTTTGCAAAAATAGTTTCCGGAAATGAAGTGAATTTATGAAAAAGTAAATGATTTCCGGAGTAATGAGAAAAATTGTTGGTGGGTTCCCTCTTCTTTAACACATCTCTGGAGAGATTAAACTAAATTGGAGGACGTTATGTACGCGATTGACCAAATCGGCCAACCGTTGCTGGATGATGCCTATGAATTGCTGAATGACTCGGCAGTATCTGAAGGCATGGATAAGTTAATGTTTGGTTTGTTGAAGCTTCGCCAGTTATTTCCGCATAACTGGCAGCAATTTGTGCGAGGGAGTTGCCGCAAGCATCCCTTAAAGAAAATTGTTCATGAATCGCCGTTTACCCATCGGGCATTCCATAAGCCCCGCGGCTATGCCGGCGATGCGGTGATGATGGACTATATTTATGCATCGGATGTTACGCCGGTGGAAGAAATAGTCACCCTAAACGACGTTTACCAGTATGAGCTGGCAACACCGGGCTGTGCCAGTGTGCGGGAACGCCTCGCTATCGCTGCGAATTTGATCGACCGGGTGAGCCGGGAAGTGGAAGCGCCGCGCATTCTTTCCATTGCCTGCGGGCATTTGCGGGAAGGACAGCGCTCCCGGGCAGTGCAAACGAAAGAGATCGGTGAATTGATCGCTTTCGATCAGGATGAAAAAAGTCTCGCCGTCGTCGAAAGCGCTTTTGGTAACGGACAAATACGTCCGATCAAAGGGTCTGTGAGTGAATTATTGCGAGATAAAGGGCAATTTCAGGATATGGATCTGGTCTATTCTCTGGGATTATTTGACTATCTGGCTCAGCCCACTGCCCGGCGAATGACGCGAATTATGTTCGATATGCTGAAGCCCGGCGGGGTTATGTTGCTGGTCAACTTCTCCCCGAATCTTTATAACATCGGTTATATGGAAGCTTATATGGACTGGTTTCTGATTTACCGGGACGAGTTCGATATGCATCAATTAACTGTGGATATAAAACCGAAACAGATGAAAAAAGTGCGAATTTTTCGCGACTCTTACAAGAACCTGGTTTTCATGGAAATTCGGAAAGCAAAAACCAGGTAGAATATAGATTTCCTCTAAGAGATGACCGGCCTGGATCAGGGATGATCCGGGCCTTTTTTATTTTGGTAAATCTAAGGTTTGCGGTCGATGGTAATGTAGACGCAATATTTATCCTCCAGTTGATAGGTTTCTTCGTTATAGAAGCTTCGCAGCCATAACATATAGCTGACGGAATAAGGAAGTTCCGCATCAATCGCCGTGAGAACAATTTCCTGACGGTCCTCAGAATGCTCAATATATTCCGATGAATAGTGATGATCGAACTGAGCGCCGCCACAGTCAACCAGCGCTTTCGAATGCGTTTGGATGATCTCTAACGCCGCGTCTTCACTGTCCCCGATATACGCCATGCTTCGAATGACATCGGAAAGCATCGGAACCTCCATCTCCCCAAATTGCGGAAGTTCAAAAGGCGGGCGGAATGCCGCTTTGTCTTCAATTTTCTCCCCTTCAAAGCGTTTGAAACGATTTGGTATATCTTTAATCATCGCGCTGTAAATGTCGCAAAGCGTGCTGTTTGCGTTCAAATCAAAGGCCTGGAGCTCCCGTTCTGCTTTATTTAAGAAAATCGCCCGTAATTTTGTGTATTGAATATTGCTAAAAATGGCCTTCAGCGTATAGCGGGTTGGGGTGTCGAAATGCCAGATTAAGGTGGAGTCACGCTGTTCACTGACCGGCCCGATTTTCCGCAGCAATTCGCTGCTCCCATCCTGCCATTCAATGCCAAAGGGTAAAGGGTTAGAATAGGCTTCCCAGGGAGTAGCGGTGTTAAAAAGGGCAATATTGTTCAGGTAATGAGTCTGGCCGAATGGCGTGATTACAATCCGGATTCCTTTGTTATACCAGGTCATCGCTTTGCTTTCCTGCGCCTCCATAGCTGCGCTAAAAATAAGATCGTTACGACGTAATTGATCGTTTGGTGTTTTAACACCCAAGTCCTTGATAAAGGCTGCTACTGTTGAAGCGCCTTCCTCCTTGCCTAGCAATTCGATGACCGAATGCTCAGGCGGTTTTGGGGGCGACTGCCGGGTGTTGTCTGTGGTTTGCTGCTGTGGTTCCCGGGAAGGTGGAGGAACCGCTGGTGCCGTATTGCCGACAATCAATTTTTTGCCGGAGCGCGCCTGTAAACGGGCATTGGTAAAATCAAAATCAACGGATGATGAAGCACTGTGATACCATTCGAGAACGCCGGTCTCATTGAATATCAGGTGGATTTGATCCGCACTGCTCCGGAAAAGATCATAAATCGGGAATTTGTAAACGGTGAATATCGGAAAAGACCAGCGTCCTTCAGCGGAAAGCCGCAGTGCTTCGCTATGCCCGTTTTTATAGCCGATCACTGCTACTTCGTATCCCAAAGATTGCCAGGCGGCATAAAACTTTTCGACTTCGTCAAAACGCTTTTGCCAGGGATAGCCACTATTCAGGGACATCACCAAAAGCAATTTTTTCCCGTTCTTTTTAAACAGTTCGCTTCCTTTATAGGTACTGCCGTCCCGGCCTTTTAGGGTGGCAACAGCAAGTTGATCAAGCTGTGAGACATTCCCCTTTTTTATACCAAAAGGAAATGCGGAGGGGGGAAACAGCTGTATCCTTTCAAGGTATTCTGCCTGGCAACCGCTGTTGCTGGCCATACCGGCTTCTGTGGGACAGCGATCGTCACTGTCAATAACACCATCGCCATCAAAATCATCAATTGTTGCCGGTCCGAAATGGCTTGCCAGCAAATTGGCAACGGCCTGATAGCCGTTAAAACTACCGGTCGCCAACAACTTGCCGGTTTTGTCAAACAGCACCCGGTAATCATTGTTCAAGCTAAACTGTTTCGTTAGATCTTTAGTGTGGTCAAAATAGATCGGGATGGCGAGGGCTTTTTCGATCTTTTCCAGAATTGCTTCCGGATAATCGACAGTCGCTCCGTAATTGTTCCTGCAAACAACCAGGATTTCCAATCCATACTGCTGCTGCCAGCTGGCCGCGCCCTGATAGATCGTTCGGGTATCGCTTAACCAACTGCTGGTAATATCCAGCAATAATGGCTTGCCATGGGAAACAAGAGATCCCAGGGAGACAGTCTCGCCCGACTCAGTCAATACGGTTATATCTTTCAAGGCATCAAAATTCTGTGCGAAGGCTTTTTGAGCGACATTAAAAATGGGCAGGATGGTAACCAGAACGAGAATTTTTACAAGCTTCATTGCATAACCCTGTAAGATGGTCAGAAGTCGTTAGATAAACAACAGCCGTCATTACCGGCAATATTGGCGGAAATCGCAATTAGGGAAGAGAATACCTGTCAACTGAAGCCACTCACTATGCAATGGCTCAATTGACAGGGGATAAATCGTTTATTTCATGCTAGCCATGTCATACAGCTGAAAGTACTGCGAAGCGGTCATTTCCCAGGAAAAATTTTCTTCCATACCAACAGCCTGCAATCTAGCCCAGGCGGCTTTGTCCTTAAAAAGTTTCGTCGCTGCCTTCAACGCCGCTGATACCGATTTTTTATCGGCTTTTTCAAAGACAAAACCGTTGCCAAAATCTTCGCTGTAATCACGCACGGCATCAGCAAGTCCGCCACTGCGGTGGACAACCGGAATGGTACCGTAGCGAAGACCGTTGAGATGATGCGGCCGCCCGATTTCCGAATCTGCAGTCATCAAAATGATGTCCGCGCCGGCAGTAAGTAAGTGAGACAGTCGTGTATCGTAGCGCTCGTAAAAAATAACCTGCTCCGGATACTCCTCAGCCAGGCGGGCAAACGCAGCACTATGCGCGGAGGGGCGGGCCTCCATTACCAGCAGTTGCAGTGGAGACTTGAGCATTTCTTCCAGCGTCTCAATAACCGGGCCGAGTGTCGGCTCGTTATTCGGTTCCGGCATAATTGCCAGCAGCGGTATGTCGGGATCGGGGGAGAGGCCGAACTCATTGCAAATCTCGACCTTGTTGGTATATTTTTCATTGAGAGATTCTACTGAATAAACAGCACTGAGATGTTGGTCGTTTTCCGGATCCCACTCATCATAATCGGTGCCGTTGAGGATAGCGTGAAGGTCGTTACCACGCGCATCCAGGGTATTACCAAGGCCATAGGCGAGAGCGGCGTCACCCAATATGGCATCTGCGTTAAATTGACTGGTCGTATTGATAACATCTGCATAAACCAGTCCGGCTTTCAACATATTCAGTTTTCCGTCCAACTCCAGGGGCTGACCGGGAGCGACCATCGATTCCGGAATGTCAATTTTGTTGAGCATATCCGGTGTAAAAATCCCCTGATCATTGAAGTTGTGTACTGTTAAGACTGTACGGGTATTCTGAAAAAACTCATCTTCCGCATAATGCGTTTTCAAATAGTACGGTAGTAAACCGGTGGCCCAATCGGCGCAATGAATGATATCCGGCTGCCAGCAGAGAATTTTCAACGTTTCCAGAACACCCTTACAGAAATTAGCGAAACGCTCGCCATTATCTTCATAATCTTCGCCGGTTTTCGGGTCTTCATAAAACCCCTTACGGTCAAAAAATTCCGGGATATTGAGGAAGTATACGTGCACTTTCGAATTGGGCAAAAATGCGGTTTTCCCATTTGCACTTCGGGTGGCGCCTCCCATTTCCACTGCCACCTCCTGCAAACGTATCACTTCCCGCAGCACATATCTACGCTCGTTGATGGATTTATATTTCGGCATCATCAGGCGAATGTCCTGCTCCATTTCCTTGAGCATTACCGGCAGGGCCTTGGACGTTTGCGCCAGGCCTTTCATTCGCGGGGTGGTTGCAAACGGTGCCACCTCTGCCGAAACATAACATACTTTAAAAGCATTCATCAGGAATCCCTCAATAGTTAAATAGCAATTTCTTTCAAATACTTCGCTGCTTCCTCTGGACTGGTGGGATTAATGTAGAACCCGGTGCCCCATTCGAATCCGGCTATCCTGGTCAGCTTGGGCATTAGTGCGATATGCCAATGATAGGACTTGGACATGGCCATCTGTAATGGCGCAGTATGAAATACAATGTTGTAGGACGGGAATTGCAAAGCAATATTAATTTTTCTGAGAATAGTTTTGAGAATAATTGCAAGGTTTTCAGTTTCAACTGTCTCAATTTCTTCGAAGTGCGATACATGTTTCCTGGGGAGAATCCAGGTTTCAAACGGAAATCGGGAAGCAAATGGGGAGATCGCAATAAACTGATCTTCTTCGTGAATGATGCGGATGTTATCCTTGGTCTCCTGACGGATGATATCACAATAAATGCAGCGTTCTTTTAAATCGAAATACTCCTGGGCGCCTTGTAACTCTTCCCCGATTCTTTTCGGAATAATCGGCATGGCAATAAGCTGAGAGTGAGAATGACGCAAGGTTGCGCCGGCGCTGTAGCCCTTATTCTTGTAAATCATAACATACTTGAGACGGGCATCTTTTTTCAGTGCCAGTATGCGGTTTTTGTAGGCCAGTAGCACATCCTTTATCTGATCTACCGAGAGCTCGCCAAGGTCTTTATCTTTCTCTGGTGTTTCGATGATCACCTCGTGGGCGCCAACACCATTCATCATATCGTAGAGACCCTCTCCACGGCGATTCAAGTCACCTTTGATTTCCAATGCCGGATATTTATTCGGTACTACCCGCAGCGTCCAATCTTCCGTATTGGGAGCGGTGCCGGAGGGGCGAACGGCATACACTTCCGGTGGTGTCATTTCTTCATTCCCCGGCGAAAAAGGCGAAACTGCGTCACGAATCTCTTCTGTTTTTTCTAAAAAATCAGAGGGACGCTTGCCTCTTTCCGTGGAAATAATTACCCATCTATCTAATACCGGGTCTTTTCTTAATTCTGGCATGCCTTAGCACAACATTAAATTATTCAATATTTTATCACAATTTAAAATATACCGAACGAACGAAAAATAATCAAGGAACAAAAAATTTCCGTCAGCCTGCCTGCGAAGAGAAAAAATTGCTGAAAATCCGCTGAAATGGCCCTTAGCAAAGTTGTCAAAAAGCAATTACTGAAAGCGGAATGCAGAGCGATACTCCCGCGGTGTCTGCTGAGTAACACGCTTAAATTGGCGATTGAAATAAGACAAATTATTGAAGCCGCACTCATAACATATTTGCGATATCGATAAGTTTTCGTCCTGCAACAGTTTGCAGGCATAGCCAATACGAAGATCGTTGAGATATTGCGAAAAGGTCTTCCGGGTATGGGTTTTAAAGAAACGGCAGAATGCACTGACATTCATATTCGCCTCTCTGGCAATCTCTTCCAGGGAAAGGGGGCGGTGATAATTGTTGACCAGGTAGCGGGTGACTCTTTGCAGCTTTTCGTTTGTCTCTGGAGTGCTTGGGTAAGAATTGGTCGTTGCAGACAATAGATGATAATTGTTTTTATGTTCAATATAATCAAGCGTTTCCATGAGGATAGAGAACCGCCGGATGCCCTGAGTCTTATGCATTGACTCCAGGCGATTGGCAACTTCGTCCCGTGCAGGCAATAGTAGTTTTATCCCCCGGGCAGATTTTTGTAAGAGGCGGCGGATATTAGTAAATTCATGCATCGAAAGCATTTCCGTATTGAGTAAGGCGGCGCTGAATTGTACTACCAACGCCCCGACGTTTAAAGTAGAGTCTGGCTCGTGGAATTTACTGTCATTGATCCATGCATGCGGCACCCCGCTGCCAATGAGAACCAGATCGCCGGCCGCAAAAGGTTCAACATGATCGCCGATAAACCGCTTGCCATATCCTTCAGTAATCAAGGTTAGCTCGTATTCCGGATGAAAGTGCCAGGGCATATTGAAGCAGCGCTGCCGGTACTTTAATGTGCGTAGCGCAGTGGGGAGCTCGAAAGATATTTTTTCCAGGATCGGCTTCATGATGGATACAATATGGACATTTTTGTAGAAAATTGCAAATATAGTGCAATATGTTGCAAATGATGTGCTGGAACTGCTGCCTGATTTCTGCTAGCTTAATTCTCAACTTTCAGACAGTAATATTGCGAAAGAAATGCGTCAATGGCGAAAGCCGCCGCTAAACCGGAAGATTGGCAACCTTAAATAAAAAAGAGAGGTGCAAAGATGAAATTTAATGAGTTGGACCAGCATTATCAGCTTAACGCCGAGGATATACAGGCATTTCGCGAGAATGGATTTATTAAATTAAAGAAAGTGTTTTCCCCGGAACTTATTGCCCATTACAACGAGTTGATTACCGGTAAGGTGATCGAATTGAATACCATGCATCTTCCCATGGAAGAAAGAAATACCTATGAGAAGGCGTTTTTGCAGGTGATGAATATATGGCGGGATAGTGATGAAATTAAAACCTTCGTTATGGGGAAGCGCCTTGCCCGCATCGCCAGCGAATTAATGGGCACTAATGGTGTGCGGCTTTATCACGATCAGGCACTGTATAAGGAACCATCCGGTGGCATTACCCCCTGGCACGCCGATCAGTATTACTGGCCGTTGGCGACCGAGAAAACTTGTACTGTTTGGATACCCCTGCAGGAAACCCCGAGGGAAATGGGTCCGCTGGCGTTTGCCGCAAAAAGCCAGGACTTCTCCTTTGGCAGAAGTTTACCAATCAGTGATGAAAGTGAAGCGAAATTAGCCGCTGCTCTGGAAGCCGAGAATTTTACCCATGTCGTTGAGCCGTTTGATTTGGGAGAGGTGAGTTTTCATTATGGCTGGACCTTTCATCATGCCGGCGCAAATACAACCGACCAGGCGCGGAGAGTGATGACAATAATCTATATGGACGAGGCGATGCACCTGCAGGCCCCGGCAAATGATAACCAGCAAAATGACTGGGAAAGCTGGTGCCCCGGCGCGAAAGTTGGGGAAGTGATCAACACGCCATTGAATCCGGTTATCTATAGCCGGGAGATGGATTGAATTTTTCCCGGTAAATAGCTAAATTGATCTTAAACCCGGATCGGGCCTTATCATATGAATGCCGGATCTGGCGCCATTAATCAATTTCCGCAAATTAGATGAGGGTCGTACATGTCTGTTCGTTACCGTTTCCCCCGTTTTAAAAGTCTGATAATTGTGCTTCTCGGATTTGTACTGGCATTGCCGGTGCTGGCAAATTCCCCGGAAGATGAAGATGATAAATTGAATCTGCATGTCCCTTCTCCGGATTGGCAGGATCAGGTAATTTACTTCGTTCTTCTCGATCGATTCAATGACGGCGATTCCGCAAATAACGATCAGGGTAAAGGAGAATACGACCCGGCTGATCATCGCAAGTTTAGCGGTGGGGACATCCAGGGGGTTATCGATAAACTGGACTACATTAAGTCCCTGGGCGCTACCGCAGTGTGGATTACCCCGCCGGTGGCAAACCAGTGGTGGGATCCGCAAATCAGCTACGGCGGTTATCATGGTTATTGGGCGGAACACTTTAAGGAGATGGATGCCCACTTCGGCTCCCTGGAAACTTACCAGCAGCTCTCTCATGAACTGCACGAACGGGAGATGTACCTGATTCAGGACATTGTTATCAACCATACCGGTAATTACTTCTCCTATAACGGCGGATATAATCCGGAAGACCCAACGGCCTTTTTTACCCCGAATTCAGCTGCGGTACCGACGGACCGCCCTACCCAATATCCTTTTACTATGAATAACGCGCTGGACCCCGAACATCGCCAGGCCGGGATCTATAACTGGACGCCGATGATTAATCAGTTTGATGATGATCGGCAGCGGGTTAAGTATCAGTTAAGCGGCCTCGACGATATCAATACGGAAAATCCGGCAGTACGCAAAGCATTTCGCGATGCCTATGGTTACTGGATAAAAAAAGTGGGCGTCGATGGATATCGGATCGATACGATTATCTATGTTGAACATGATTTCTGGCATGATTTCGTACACTCAACGGCAGCGGACGCGCCGGGTATGAAAGCAGTAGCTGCCAGCACCGGCCGGGAAGATTTTCTAACCTTTGGAGAAGCGCTCCTTAGTGCGAAGCCACTCGACGATGCCGGGGAAAAACAGGTCGCCAGTTATTTGGGCACTCCGGAAAAACCCGGTTTACGTTCTGTACTAAACTTCCCGCTATACTTTACCCTGGGGAGAGTTTTCAGCGAAGGCGGTCCGACAAACTATCTTGGATATCGCCTGCAAAATGCTGTTGCCGGGGAGATATATCCCAATCCTTTTATCATCCCGACTTTCATCGATAATCATGACACCAAGCGCTTTATCAGCACTGCCAATTCAGCCGCCTTTAAGCAGGCATTGCTGTTGATTATGACCATTCCCGGCATTCCGATCATCTACCAGGGCACTGAGCAAATGTTTCAGGAGCAACGCCGGGCGATGTTTGCGGAAGGCTATAAATCCGGTGGCGAAAATCATTTTTCAGAAACCTCGGAAACGTTCAAATATCTGCAGGCACTGACAAACATCCGCCGGGAAAACAAGCTTTTTACCCGGGGAAATTTGACGGTATTGCAGGACTCTCCGGTAGGACCCGGCGTACTGGCATACAAACGTGAGTATCAGGAAGAAAGCGCGTTGGTGATTTTCAATTCCGCAAAACAGCGCGTATTAATGAATCGTCTGGAAACCGGTCTGCCTGCCGGCACACAGTTGAAGCTGGTAAAAGGTGTCGGGCTTTCCGAGGATCTTACCGTTGGTGCTGGGGGAACAATTACCAGCATCCTTCCGGCGCAGTCTGCGGCAATCTATATCGCCGCTAACAGCAGCGCTCCGGCCGACGCTCCCACCGCAAGCATTTCTATAAACGCCGATATTGAGGGCAAACGTTTTCAGGAAGCGATTACCGTTTCCGGCACAGTTCAGGGAAAAGCTGCCAATCCGCAACTGGTGATTGATGGCCTGCTGGACCGGTCGATTGCGATAGCGCCAGCCGCGGATGGTAACTGGTCTGTGCAAATTCCGATGTCCCGTTTCCCATTTGGCGAAACTATCCATCAGGTGACCGCCTATTTACCCGACGAAAATGTTTCTTCCAAAACCCGGCAATTTACCAGTAAAGTGGCCATTCAGGGAGAAACTGTCGTTGTTGAAGACCCTGCCGGAGATGATAAGGGACCGGCCGGTAAGTATCTGATACCGCAGGACCAGACTTTCAAAAGCCAGATGGATATCCGAAAAGTGGGGGTAACAGCATTTGGCGGCAACTTGCAGGTAGATATTACCATGGAAGAGATCACCAGTATGTGGATTCCGCCGAACGGATTCGATCATGTGGTTTTCCATATCTTTATTGATGTCCCTGGACAGGAAGGATCTGCAGTGCTGCCCTATATGAATAGCGGAACGCCGGACGGGTTTGCCTGGGATTATTTTAGTTACGTCGGAGGTTGGAATAATATTCTTTCCAGTGCTGTCGGGGCGCATGAAAAGAGTTTTGGCGCCCAGGCGACACCAGTACCGGAAATTTCTGTGGATATGGCAGCAAATACGGTCAGCTTCCTCTTTAAGCCGGCTGCCCTTGGCTACCCCGAGTCGCTGGCGGGGGGGAAGGTCTATGTAACTACCTGGGATGGCAGTGGTGCGGAAGGATTCCATCGTAAATTGAGTCAGGAAGGCGCTGCTTTTGAGTTTGGTGGCGGTGATGGCAATATAGATCCGCTGATTCTCGATGATACGTCGGTGATTGTTATTCCATAGGATGTTCAATAAATCCGGGATAGTGTTTACGAAGCATGAATGAATTTCACTTTGTGTGTCATCGCGAGGAGTACCGCGACGAAGCGATCCCTTTATTGCAATAACGGATCATAACATTACATGGATAAAAAGCGCAGGTTTTAATATATCGAAAGGTCATTTCATGAAAAAAAATCGTTTCTTGGCAATGCTGATAATGATGTCAATTTCAATCATTTTGATAAGCTGCGGAGCGGAAACGTCTGCGCCGCCAGCCGCGGAAAAACCGAACATCGTTTTGATTGTCGGGGATGACCACGGCTATCCGTATTTCGGCTTTATGGGCGCGGATTACGTGCAAACCCCGCACATGGACCGGCTGGCGAAAGGCGGCACTGTATTTAAGCATGGCTACGTCCCGTCCAATCATTGCCGGCCTTCTCTGCAAACCTTGATGACTGGCACCCTGCCTATCCAGTATAAAAATGCGATGGCTGTGAAGATGGCAGAGGTAATGAAAACGGACGAAGCATATCAGAATCAGGATGAAGCCGGACAGCGCGACTGGGAGAGAAACTTCGAATTCCATGCGATGCAATACGCGCATACGTTGCCGCGCATGCTCAAAGCGGCGGGCTACACCAGTTTTCAGGGGGGCAAATGGTGGGAGTTTAATTACCAGAATGGCGGCTTTGATACCGGGATGACCAGCGGATGGACCAAGGAAGATGAAACGAAAGATGATTGGTTCCTGAAATTTATGGGCGGGGACGGTACCGAGCTGGGGCGCACTACCATGCAGCCGGTGTATGACTTTATCGATGAGAATAGCGGTGAACCCTTTTTCATCTGGTACGCCCCGGAACTGCCGCATTATCCTTTTGATTCTGCCGATAAATACCGGGAGATCTACAAAGACAAGGGAATGACCGAATCCGCACAGCGCTATTATGCGAACTGCACCTGGTTCGATGACGGCGTTGGCGATCTGGTTAATTATCTCAAGGAAAAGGGTGAGTTTGAAAATACGCTGTTTGTTTATGTGAATGATAATGGCTGGGAGCAAAATCCTGATCAGGAATTCCGGCATGATTCCCTGCGCTGGCACAATGGCGGCGACAAGGGAAAACTTTCGATGTATGATCAGTCTTTTCGCTCGCCGATTATCTTTTCCTGGCAGGATGAAATTCCGGCGGGAAAAAGCACAACGGCATTAATGCACAGTGCGGATATTTTACCGACCATTCTGGATTTTGCCGGGGTGGAAGTGCCGAAGGACATCTACGGGCAAACTTATCGCTCTGTTCTCGAAGGGAAAGCGGAAGGTGTGCGGGAATCGGTTATTGGTAGGGTCACTCAACTGCGTTCGGAAGCCGATATGATGGGGCGCCGCGCCGAAGGATATTGGCTCCGGCGGGATAATTGGTTCTTCCAGTGGAATCTTACTGACAAAACCCAATTCCTTTACGATATAGCGACAGATCCGGAAAATAATCAGGATGTCGCTGCAGATCACCCGAAGCTGGTTGAAGGATTTGTGCAGGAAATAAATAGCTGGCGCTCGGCGATGGCAGCGGAATAAATTGCGGAAAGCCCTCGCCATTCCAGGGAAAGATCGAGGGCTTTCGTAAAATTAATCGAGCACTTTGGTAAGATATTCGAAGGCGGCATCCGGGGTGTTGGCGAAGTAAAGCAAATCCATATCCCGGGCGCTGATGGTCATATTTTCAATCAAACTGTCAAAATTTACCACGCTTTTCCAGTAAGACTCCCCATACAACACGATCGGCATTTTTTTCTCCATTTTATGCGTTTGCAACAGTGTCAAGGATTCGAACAATTCATCCAGTGTACCAAAGCCTCCCGGAAAAACGACAATCGCCTTGGCAAGATAAACGAACCAGAATTTCCGCGTGAAAAAATAGTGAAATTCGAAGTTTAATTCGTCGGTGATATAAGGATTCGATCCCTGTTCGAACGGAATCGAAATATTCAGACCGATAGAACGACCGTCCGGCACTTCCGAGGCGCCGCGATTCGCAGCTTCCATAATGCCTGGCCCGCCACCGGAAGCGATCAGGTAGCGTTGGGCACTACGATCGTCATTGAGTGACCATTCCGTAAGCATGCGAGCGAGGGTGCGGGCATCTTCATAATAACCAGCCATCTCCAGGCGTTTTTCAGCTTGTTTTTTCGCCAGTTCGGTTTCTGAGGATGGATTTTTTTCCAGCTCGACCCTGGCTTCGTCGAGAGTGGCTTGCGCCGCTTTCCGGTCAACAAAACGCGCGGAGCCAAAAAATACGATAGTATCCTCCACATCCTGTTTGTGGAAACGAACCCGGGGTTCCAGGTATTCTGCCAGGATTCGCAGAATACGTGCTTCTGCACTATTCAGGAAATCCAGATTCTTATATGCTTTTTCCGGTGCTTGGGACATGCTTACCCTTTCAGTTTGTCAATAATAGCTTCTGCAAATTTCTCTTTAAAACGGGTGTGGCTCGCGGTGATAACATTGCCGTCGGTAATCACATGATCATGAATAAGATTTGCCCCCTGTTCTTCCAAAATAAGCAGTGCGTTATAATCCGGATAGGTTGTGGCATTCTTTTCGCGCAGAGCGCCGGCATTGGCAAGCACGGCCGGGGCGGTGCTGATTGCAGCGACAACTTTGCCGGCCTGTTTGAATTTTTCCAAAGCGCCGTGGGTATTTGCATCATCCCACAAATACACTTTCGCGCCATATCCGCCAACGATCACCGCGGCATCAAATTCTTCCGGATTGATTTCTTCGATTGTAAAATCCGGAGAGGCGTATCCGTCCAAACGACCGAGGGCTTTTTCCAGGGTGTTACTGGCGATGCAGACATCGGCGCCTTCATCTTCAAACTTGCTAACCAGAAAATTGAATTCTTCCTCGTTGTAGTTTTTCTGACCAACAATGACCACAATTTGTTTTCCGTCTAGGCGAGCCATCTTAGCCTCCGATTTGTTGATTAATCTATCTGTTTCTGTTCTGATTTTCTGTTTTACCCGGCTGACAAACGGTAGAATTTAATTCACCTGAGATAGCGCCGGTTCTCCGTTTAACACCCGCACAATATTTTCTGCGGCGATGCTGGCCATCTTATTCCGGGTATCAATCGTCGCGCTGCCAATATGTGGCGCCAGTATGACGTTTTGCAAATCTTTTAATCCGGCGACCATCTTCGGCTCGTATTCATAAACATCCAGGCCGGCACCGGCGATTGTTTTCTTCTCAAGTGCTTCAACCAGCGCTGCTTCGTCAATAATGGCCCCGCGGGCAGTGTTGATAAGATAGGCGCCGGGATTCATCATCTGCAAGGTATCTTTGTTTATTAAATGACGGGTTTCCGCTGTCAAGGGAAGGTGGATAGAAATAAAATCTGCCGTTTGCAGCAATTCTTCCAGCGCAACCCGGCGCGCATTCAGCGCCTTTTCCAGTTCTGTATTTGTGCTGCGGCTGTGATAAAGCACTTTCATCTGCCAGCCGGTGGAACGATGGGCCATCGCGCTGCCAATTCTGCCGGCGCCGATAATGCCTAGGGTTTTTCCCTGCAGGTCTGCACCGAGCAACATTAACGGATCCCAGCCGTGAAATTCTCCGCTGCGCATCAGTTTTTCCCCCTCGGGAATGCGCCGGGTAATACTCATGAGCAATGCCCAGGCAAAATCTGCCGTTGCCTCGGTTAATACCCCGGGCGTATTGCAGACGGCAATGTTTTTACTGGTTGCATAAGGGACGTCAATGTTGTCATAACCAACGGCATGATTGGAGATTACCTTCAGGTTCGGCGCGGCGTCGATCGCTGCCGGATCGATGCGGTCGGTGAGCAGGCAGAGGACTGCATCCGCGCGGGCGAGTCGCTGCCGGAGTGCCGGCGCTGTCAATGATTCGCTCTCGGGATTTGCATCCACTTCAAAATGCTTTTGAAGGATTTTCAGGCCAATCTCGGGAATTTTTCGGGTAACCAGAACTCGCAAATCTAAATCCATCCAATTAGTGCAAACAAGCCATGATTGTACGGATTTTCCGCAAGGAAATCAATATTATAGTAAATGGGCGGGAAGGTGGGGACAGAATTTTTTTGGGAGAATAACCAGGAAGATTTTTACAACTGCAAATTTGCCCATTTGCAAATTTGCAGTTTTTTAATAAGAGCAGTTGTCTTATAAAAAGTTTCGCTTATTTCACAGCGAGAATGTTCTCATACTGCTGCATGTTGCGCAACACCTGCATGGCCGTCTTTAGCTGGTTATCGTAAAGCAGCAAGGTTTTGATCCGCGCGGATGCGCCGGACAATTTTTCTGCAAACTCTGCTTCCAGCAAATGCTCAATCTGCGATTGATGCAGTTTGAACTGTTTATTCTTTTCGGTTTGCAGCTTTTGGCGTGCGACTGTCACCAGGTCGGTGATGTCACTGTTGAATTTATTCTTGTCGGCCAGGGAGAGGAATTCGTCCAGCTGCTTTTCGCCGTCAATTTCAAAATCGAAGCCATTTTTTTCCAGATAACCTTTCAGTGAAAGCAGAATACCTTCGTCAACAATTACCCGCTCCTGCGCTTTAATTTCCGGACGCTGGGATAAATAATCTACAGCAAACTGGAACAGGAAGCCCCGGTTAACCAAATTTTGCAGATAGGCGTCTTTCGCATCAATATCTGCCGCTGCGACATCCGGCTGAATGCCACCACCGCCGTAAACGACCCGACCATTCTGGGTAAAAAAGCGCACCTTGCGGTTAAATTCAAGGCTGTCGGTGCGGTTTGTATAAACTTCGGCATTTTTTTTATAATCTTCTTTCTGGATGGAGCGACCGGACGGCACATAATATTTGGCGGTGGTGATTTTCAGATAGGCCTGAGAAACCCGGTCGATCGGATACACTTTTTGCACCAATCCTTTACCAAAAGTGCTGGCGCCAACCAAAACACCCCTGTCCATATCCTGAATGGCCCCGGCCACAATTTCTGCTGCGCTGGCGCTGGATTCATCGATCAGAACGACTAATGGTTCCGTTGGCAGTAAAGGATGTTCCTTGGTAAAAAACTTACTTTCCGATTCATGGGAGCCGCGGGTAGAAACGACCAGTTGGCCGGGTGGTAAAAAGACATTGGCTACCTCAACGGCGGAAGTCAATAACCCGCCAGGGTTACCACGCAAGTCCAGAACAACCCGCTTGATTTTCCGCTCTTCTTTTAAATTGCGAATCGTTTCTTTCAACTCCTGACTGGCTTTATCGGAGAAAGCGGTCAGTCGAATATAGGCAGTGCCATCTTCGAGAAATTCCGCATAGCTAACATCTTTAATCAGGATTTCTTCCCGGACCAGATTGAGGACAACCGTTTTATTAACGCCGGGGCGTTCGATTTCAATTTCTACACTGGTGCCCACTTTGCCTCGTAAAAGGCGGGAGGTTTCTTCCAGGCTGCTGGTTTTAACCGAGGTTTTATTAATGCGAACGATAACATCGCCGGCGCGAACACCAGCTCTTTGTGCAGGCGTATCTTCCATCGGGGTGATGACGGTAATTTTCTTACCCTGGAATCCGATTTCCATCCCCACGCCACCATAGCGGCCACGGGTGATCATCTGCATTTGATGAGAACCGGGATCCTCGAAGAAAACGGTATACGGATCGAATTCCTTCAGCATGCCTTCGATGGCAGATTTGCTGAGCGTCTCCGGGTCGAGTTCTTCTACATAATTTCGGGAGATGGTTTCGAATACTTCTTTGAGGTAAAAAAGGCCTTTATCTATTTTATAATAAGTGCTCTCATTATCATTGGCCATGGATTGGTTTGCCAGCCAAACCGTGGAGAAGATGATTGTAAAAACTGTCATCCAAACCATGAATTGATTACGTGAATGCATAGATACAACCTCCTGTTAAAAGGCCCGGCGCCTGTTTTTTGTAGCATAATTCACAGAAAAAGTTTCCCTACTTAAACTGTATGTTGAAAAAATAACAATCTGTTGTTCAGAGTAGACAATCCTGTCCGGCGAAATTCGGAAGCAGGATAATTCAACGGCGCCGGGAAAATCAGGAGGGAAGTTGTTGAGCAACCAGGGGCTGTTCAAACGAAATCGTCTCGGATGTGCGTTCGGAATCGACGCCGGGAAATAACTGCGAATGCTGCCGGTATCCACCATACCGGATTCATCTTGATATCAATGAAAACAATTTTTTGTAGAATAAAAAGAATTATCTTTACCCTCTGTGTGGTAAATTTAATAATTCCAGCCGGATTATCGTGTGGTAAGCCAATTATTCCTGATTCCAGATTTTAAAAACTGTTTCCTGGATATTTTTGGCAACGTTTTCGATACTATCCTCACCGGGAATAACGATGAATCTTTCCGGGGCTTCTTTAATCAGGCGTTGATAGCCATCGTAGATGAGCTGGAAAAAACGGGCGCTCTCATTTTCCAGACGGTCTTTTTGGCGTTCGCCGGCTTTTTGGCGGCGGAGGGCTTCTTCCGGGGAGATGTCGATAAAGAGGGTTTTTGCCGGGCGTAAACCGGAGGTGGCGAAGTGGTTTAATTGCTGAACGAAGGCAACATCCAACTGGCGGCCATACCCCTGATACGCGGTAGTTGAATCATAAAAACGATCGGCGATAATGTATTCGCCCTCCTCCAGTAACGGTAGTAGCTTTTGATGCACCAACTGAGCGCGGGCAGCGGAATAGAGGAGGATTTCTGCTTTGGCATGCATTTCCAGGTGGGCTTTGTCGAGGATGATGCTACGGACTTTTTCGGAAATAATCGTACCGCCAGGCTCTCGCAATAAATGAACATTGATGCCTTTTTCCTGCAGTGTTTCCAAAAGAATCGCCGTTTGGGTGGACTTGCCACAAAAATCGATGCCTTCAAAGGAAATAAAACGCTCATAGTTTTTCATTACGAATCCTGTAATGCATATTTGTTTAGAACAATTCGTCCAGCTTCCATTTGCGCTGACGGAAACGCCAGTAGTTGAGCGTGAGGCGGTAGGTCTCATCAATGCCCTGTACTAACCAAAGACCCATCAGCATTAACTCCAGCGTGAAAGAGAGAATATAAGCGCCAAAGGTTTCAAAAGAAATAACGCTGCTGATCGCCAACCACATTAACCATTTTAAATCCGCCCCGCCCCGTAAATTTCCGGTTAGAACAATATTCACTGCTTTCGGGATTTGAATTAACGCCAGTACCAGAATGACCCTGGTGCCGTATTCGATCACCGTTTGATCCGAAGTAAAAATATAGAACCAGGTATCCTGAAAAACGATTAACACAACGGCAATCGCGAGGGAAGCAAAGAAGGCCACCACTGCCGCGCTGTTACCTGCCGCAATTGCTTTATGCTCGTTGTCCGCGCCAATATTTTGCCCGACCAGCGTCATCGAAGCGAGGCCAAATCCCTGGAATGCCATGGCTAAAACGGATTGGATACGCACAAAAACCTGGTGAGCAGCGAGAACAACGACCCCCATCATACCGGCATAAAAGCTGAGAATAAGCTGCCCGATTGCCCAAACGAGCTGCTCGACAGTTGCCGGCACCCCAACCCGCCAAAGCTTCTGGAAGGTTTCGAAGTTCGGTGTCGTGTATTCCCGGAATGAGAGGAAAAGGTTTAGTTTGCGGCTGCGCAAGCTATATAAGGTTATGAAGAATGCAATGGAATGGGCAATACCCAGGGCCAGTGCTGCCCCCTGCGCTTCCATGCGGGGAAATCCCCAAACACCGAAAATCAACGGAAAAGCCAGGAGTAAATGGGTGACGTTGGCAAAAAGATTGATCCGCATAGTCGTCATCGTATCGCCTACCATGCGTAAAATGCCCAGGGCGATAAAATTCACAATAACCAGCGGCCCAAAGTACGAAACAGTTTTCAGATAATCGATGCCGTATTGCCGGGCAAGCGGCTCCTCCTCCTTAATCAGGCTAAAAAGCTGTGTGCCCCCAAAGAACCAGATTAAAGTAATCAAAATCGCGAGGCCGGTGCCGATCATCAGGGCCTGGGCAAGGACGTGATTGGCATTCCAGCGATCATCCGCCCCCAAATAGCGGTTGATGATAATTGAGGCGCCAACAACGAAGGTGAGAACAACAGTAAAGGTGAGGATTAAAATCTGCAGGGCGAAGCCTACCCCGGCCAAAGCCGCCGCGGACAAATGACCGATGAATATTGCTTCGATCAGCCAGGCGATGGTTTGCGAAGAAAGGTCGACAACCGCAGGTAAGGAAGTACGGATGAAATCCTTTAGCGGAGATTGATTTGAAGTGCCGGGTTTCATGTGCCCTTTGAATTCATTTCTCTTTGGTTCCGTTCAGCAAAGAAATGCGCGTGTTACCTGGATTCGCTTCCCGGATTTTCGCCCGCGCTCCCACGGGATAGTAACCATTGCCGTACTGGCAGTTTGACCATCAGGCCGTTAAAACATTGCTGCCTGTTTAGAAATGGGGACCGAAACAATATATTGACAATCAAATTTAGCGCATTGATGGTCAACAATAAACAACCGGAATAAAATCCTATAACCCGGAGAACCGGATTATAGGATTTAAGTGTTACAAATGCTTCAATCGGAAATGATTAACGATAATATTCATAATAATCAGCACCCAGGTGCGTAATCTGATCTTCACCCATCATATAACGCAGGGTGTTTTTCAGCTTCATCAACTGGATAAAGATATCATGTTCGGGATAAAGTCCCTCAAGTACCATCGGGCTCTTCCAGTAAAAGGAAAGCCATTCCTGGATACCGGAGAAACCGGAACGCTTCGCCAAGTCGAGGAACAGGGCGAGATCGAGAACGATCGGTGCGGCAAGGATACTGTCCCGGCAGAGGAAGTCGATTTTAATCTGCATCGGATAACCGAGCCAGCCGAAAATGTCGATGTTGTCCCAGCCTTCTTTGTTATCGCCGCGCGGCGGATAGTAATTGATACGAACCTTGTGGTAATAATCTTTGTAGAGGTCCGGATAAACTTCCGGCTGGAGGATCTGATCTAATACCGAGAGCTTGCTCTCTTCCTTCGTTTTGAAGGATGCCGGATCGTCGAGAACTTCACCGTCCCGGTTACCAAGAATATTGGTGGAGAACCAACCGGAAATTCCCAGCAGACGCGCTTTTAAACCAGGCGCGAGAATCGTCTTCATCAAGGTCTGGCCGGTTTTGAAATCTTTCCCGGTAATCGGGGTTTGGGTTTGCTTTGCTAATTCATATAATGCGGGAATATCAGCGGAAAGGTTGGGGGCGCCATTGGCATACGGAATGCCCATCTTAATCGCTGCGTACGCGTAGATCATACTCGGTGCAATTGAGGGATGATCGTCTTTCAGGCCCTGCTCGAAAGCGGCCAGTGTTTGGTGAACGTCTTCCGGCTTCAGGAAAATTTCCGTGCTACCGCACCAAACCATCACCATGCGATCCAGGTTGTTTTTGTCTTTGAAAGATTTGATATCATCCATCACCATTTGGGCATAATCCCACTTGGTGCCGCCGGTCTTTACATAGCTACCGTCCAGCTTCTTGACATAATCTTTCGAGAAAACCCCTTTCCAGGGCTTGATCGCTTCCATTTCCGGGCGAATATCATCGAGCAGGTTTTTATCCAGAACACCGGCATGAACGGCGGACTCATACATATTCTCTTCAAAAATATCCCAGCCGCCAAAATAAAGATCATCCAGACTACTTAACGGCGCGAAATCTTTAATCATAGGTACCCGGTTTTCAGTTCTTTTGCCGAGGCGGATCGTTCCCATTTGGGTCAGGGAGCCGATCGGCTGGCCAATGCCTTTACGGACAGCTAATACACCGGCAATAAATGTAGTAGCAACTGCGCCCATCCCTGGTATTAATATTCCCAGCCGTCCTTTGGCTGGTGCAACTTCGACTTTCGGTGCATCTTTCATAGCACACTCCTTCAGTTGGTTTCTTATTTTCTGCGTTTTCTAAGTCATTTCCCATGGCAGATTATGCATAGCCATGAATTAAAAAATGCCTTATAGTAAGGCATTTTTTATTATAAAAAAATATTGGGATTAAAAAACCAGGTAATACTACTGGTTGATCTGCTGCTCTTTACTTAAATCTTCCCGCTCGGTGCGCCACACATGAATCAGTCGTTGAATCGCGGTGATATTGGCAAAAATAGCCACAATCCAAACCGCAGCGATCAAGGCATATTCATGAATGAGAGAACTAAAACCGATTAATACTATTCGCTCCGCACGTTGCATCACCCCGACCTTACACTCGTAACCCAGACCTTCCGCCCGTGCCCGCACATAACTGACCAGAATGGAACCGTTCAGCGCAAGAAAAGCAACGACGGTGGTAATCTGATAAAGTGGTTCTTCGAAGCGGTTCATATATCCCATAATGCCGAGGAACATAAAGAATTCCGCATAACGATCCAGACTGGAATCGAAAACCGCGCCGAAGTTAGAGGAACGGCCGGTTTTCCGGGCTATCTTTCCATCGAAAGTATCGCAGACGCCTCCGATCAAAATTCCGGCGCCCCCCCAAAAAAGGTATTCGATATAATAAAAGTATGCCCCGATAATCGAGGCAATGAGTCCGAGTATGGTAAAAATGTTAGGGTGGATATTAAATTTTATAATAAGGTCTACCGGCGCGTCAATGGCATTTATAAAGGCATCCCTGAGCGACCGCGGCAGCAGCGTAAATCCCTTTTTAGACATCTATTTGGCTCTTTCTTCTTCAATTGGTTTAAAATCCTGTCCGGCGATGAGCAAGACAATTTCGCCTTTCAGGGTGCGTGTTTCCAGTTCGCTTAACAACTCCTGCGCATATCCTCGAATAATCTCTTCAAACTTCTTCGTCAATTCACGCGAAACGACAATATAACGATTTCCCATAATGTTTACAATATGCGAAATTGTTTTTTGAATTCGATGTGGAGACTCGTAAAGGATAATGGTACCGGGCTCTTCAGCCAGTTGAAGCAGCTTGGTTTGCCGCCCTTTTTTGCGGGGAAGAAAGCCTTCAAAAACGAAGCGGTCGGTCGGTAATCCGGAAACAACCAGGGCGGGAATACATGCGGTAACACCGGGAATCGGAATGATATCAATTTCGGATTGAATTGCCGCTTTGACCAGTTTATGGGCGGGGTCGGAAATTCCCGGGGTGCCGGCATCGGAAACGAGGGCAACGGAGAGGCCGTCATCAAGAAAACCGATGACTTGAGGTATCCGGCCTCTCTCATTATGGGAATGATAGCTAAGCAGGGTGTTCTCTATCTCGTAATGATTGAGTAACCGGCGGGTGACCCGGGTATCCTCTGCGCAGATATAATCCACTTCTTTCAGGATTCGCAGCGCCCGCAAGGTGATGTCTTCCAGGTTGCCGATCGGCGTACTAACGATATAGAGATTCCCCTTCATATTAGCACTAGAAGGGTTTGAAGATTGCGAGATAGCCGGATAAGGTTGCCAGAATGATAACTGCCCACCAAAGCATTGTGCCTTTATCCGTCATTTTTGTCGCTGCGGTTAATAGTCCGCCAAATACCAGCCAGATAACAATCTTGGCAATGACCCAGCCGTCGCCGTAAGCATAGTTGTATTTGGCCATCATGCCAAATCCGCCAAGCAGGATAAGAAACAGGCCGACGCCATGACCAATACCAATTTGTTTTTTCCAGTTATGCTCTCCGGTACCGCCGTTAATCGAGCGCATAATAACACCGCCAAATGCCATTAACACCAGAAAGATACCGAACAAGTGAATCACCTTATATGCCGAAGCGGACATCATAACATCTCCTCCAGATTATAGATATAAATAGCTCCCCTGTCATTTCAATTGCAGGAAGAAGTATAAGTAATAGTAGATAATGTTGAATCAAATCAGATTATGAACAACGTCTTCACTTTATCAATACTCGCCTGAGCCTTTGGCAAACTCTGGCTGATATTGTGTAATGCCTTCGGCATATATGGTATTGGTTTACTCCGGTTCTGCGGAGATAACCAGCTTTTCTACGCCGTTTACCCGGGCAATATCCATTACTTCCACTACGAGACCATGGGTGACTTTCTGGTCTGCATTAATAATCAGGCTTTTTTCGCTGCGTTCTCCCATTGCCTTGCGGAGAATTTCCGGCAGTGCTTCCAGTGTCACCGGATCGTCTTTGAAGTAAAGTTCTGAATCTTTGGTGATGTAAAGTACTGCTTTTTCAACGACCTGGGCCTGGGAGCTGGTGGCTTTCGGTAAATCCAGCTTTATCCCGGGCTGCTCCAGAAAAGTCGAAGATATAGTAAAGAAAATGATTAAGATAAACAATACATCAATTAAAGGAGTAATGTTTAGAATTGCTTTTTTCGGTTTGGAATCCAGTAATTTCATTTTGCTTTTTCCCTGATCAGCTGTGCCGCGGTTATTTACTGTGCAGGTCTACTGCGACGTTGGCATTGCTGCCGGTACCCATTCGGATTATTTTATTGACCATCAAAACCGTATACTTTTCGATGTCGAGAATGAGGCCTTCCGAGCGGCTGTTGAGAAAGTTATAGGCAACCAGCGCGGGAATACCGATAAACAGGCCGACAGCGGTGGTAACCAGTGCTTCAGAGATACCACCGGATAGGGCTTTCGCCTGGCCGACACCCAGTTGCTCGATAATGCTGAACACTTCGATCATCCCCAATACCGTTCCCAGCAAGCCAAGCAGCGGGGCAATACCGGCCACCGTTTCCAGGATGCCGAGACCCTGCGTCAATTTACGAACTTGCTGGCGCCCTTCGTCTTCGATCGTCAGGCGAAGTTCTTCTACGGGCATGTCGCGATTATCGATACAAGCTATAACTATGGCGCCGAAAGGGCCGAGAAACTTTTCGCAAACCGAACGTACGATGGAGAGGTCTTCCGGTTTTTTCACCTGTTCCAGGACAGTGACAATTTCCGGAATGAGGACTTTTTTCTTGCGCAAACTCCACAAGCGCTCCATAAATACCGCTACAACCAGCATGGAACAGAGCGCCAGCGGATACATCATTATACCGCCTTTTTGAAACAATTCGAACATGATAACCTTCAGTAATGTGTGGTCAGAGATTAGCTGCGGGATTCCCCAGGCGGGCGCAGTTTATTTGGCTTTAATTTTCCAATCCATAAAATAGTGAATATTTGCTTCTTTTCCAATTTTCAAACTACTGTTGCTGCTGTGCACGATAGTACCACTCTTTCAAATTTGGGAAAATAACCCGGATGTTTAATTCCAGATGCTCATCCGGAAAATCATCCGGTAGGGCCTTGTATGGACTGGAAGCATTAAACGAATGCACGGTGCTCTCCTGTAGCGAAGCGTGCCCATCGGAGCGAAGCACTTTAAACTCCACCCGCTTACCATCGCGGTCTATTTTCATATAAACATCGGTGAAACCATCAATCAGACCTTCCCGATATGCCGGCGGCACGAAAAGGTAACGATAAAAGCGACGCTTCAGATCCAGCACCCAGGGCGCCCATTTCCAGGCGTAAGTACTAAGGGCAATATCCCCAACCAGTTCACCTTTAAAATCTTGCAAAGCTGCCGGCAACTGCACTTCAGAAGTCGCCTCTCTCTCGATCTTTTGGGTCGACTCAGTCTGATTCGTCAGCTGATCCCGGGAAAAGGCTTTATTATAAAAGAAAGCTTCGCTGCCACTATGATCTTCCAGTTTAATGCCAAGATCTTCCGCCTTCTCGGAAGCCTCGGTCTCTTCCTGGTTTTCTGTGAATTCCGGGATTTCAGTATTGGGATTCAATGCTTCCCGTGCTTCGTCCTTAATGGAGGGCGCTGCAG
The DNA here is from genome assembly GCA_028284905.1 of Calditrichia bacterium. Taxonomy (GTDB): domain Bacteria; phylum Calditrichota; class Calditrichia; order RBG-13-44-9; family J075; genus JACKAP01. Next base: position 131,249 of record JANQQU010000033.1, on the reverse strand, counting down.
ATTTTGAATCGTTTGCAGCAAGAATATTGGTATCATCGGGTTTTTCTTCATTGGCATTGGGATTTTCTTCGAGCTCGAAGTACCTCTCCGGAAGCGCCTGCTCCGGAGGTGGTTCCGGGACCACCGGTTGGGCTGCCTGGGCGACCGGCTTTTCAAATTCGAGAACAATCGGTTTTTCGCTGGCGGAAACTTGTGGGGTAAAAAGTAGGGCAAGCAAATCGAAGGTTACCAACAAAACATAGATAATAATGTGCAGCAAAATCGAGATAACGATTGCTATGTAAAATTTATTGCGATCGCTGAAGGCCATCAAATCGTTTCGCTTTCGAAATACTAATACAAAATACCAACATAAACTTAGACAGTGAATTTACTGAAAAATTGCACATTTTTTCTTACTGCTTCAAATTATATTCTTTCCGGCTACTGTAGTTCCATTTACTTCATCTATGCGCGGAATTAAAATTCCCGAATTGCATTCTCAACAGACTCGTAAATGCGTATCGCACTGGAGATACGGGCGATATCCAAAATAGTTTGCACCGGTTTGGAGAGGCCGGTAAGAATCATCTCCCCATCCATGGTGCGCGCAATTCGCTGACCAAAAAGTAGTGCGCCGATACCGCTGCTATCCATATAGCGCACTTTGCTAAGGTCGAGAATAATATACCTAGCGCCCTCACAAATTTCTATTAAAAATATATCTTTGAGGGCCGGTGTCAAATCCTGATTGATCACGCTGTTGCGCAGGGTGAAGACCATAAACTCCGCCACACGCTCCGAGGTGTATGATAATTCCATACCGATATTCACTTTCTCTTTCGGCAAAGTACCGAATAATATTGAGAATTCAAAAATTTTGCAGGGTAAGTGATGGTTCAGGAAAAAAGATGGGGAAAGTATGAAGAGGACTGGGATGTGAAGTAATTAATGCCTTCCGGAAAAGATTCACCCTTCGACAGGTACATCCTGGTTGTATCGAAGGGCTGAGGGTGAATGGAAACGATTCTGCTTATGAAAGGTGCTTTCTGAAAATAAAAGTTGAAGATGGCAGTGCCTGTAAACTAAATTTTTTCCAGATCTTTTACCGTTCGGTCGCTTTCATTATCGCCAGTATTGATCGTTGTTCCCGGTTCAAATAAAAGGATATGCACTTCTTCTTCCGCAACCGGTAAATGTTCCACGCCATGGGGGACGACGATAAACTCTCCCGGTGTCAGGTGGACATCCCGATCCCGAAACCTGATAGTGAGATTCCCTTTTACCACCAGAAACATTTCATCCTCATGCTCATGGGAATGCCATTCAAATTCACCCAGTAATTTCGCTGCTTTTACCTGAAAATTATTTACCGTTGCGAGAATTTTCGGCTGCCAATGCTCACTGAACAATTGAAATTTTTCTGCGATATTTACTTTTTCCATGGTAACCTCGGGGCTTAGGTCTTTAGGCGTTAGGGGCTTAGGCTTTAGGCAGGGATTTAATAATACTATTACTAATGCAGTTGCTAAGGCCTAATAGCCTACAGCCTAAATACCTGCAGCCCTAAAAAACAAGCGTCTCACTACCTGACGGTAATGAGACGGCTTGAAATTCTCCTGACTAGGGAGATGTATTAAAAAGAGTAATTAAGGCCAACGAGAATTTTGTTGGTTGTAATTTCTTCCAGTGTGCCGCCGGGAGTGAAGTTGTCTTCGCTTTCCTGTTCCCAGTTGCTGCGCAGGTAGGCGACATCCAGCGAAACAAAACGATCGATCTGAAAACCCAGGCCGGCAGTTACGTATTTCCGGTCCAGGTCTAATTCCGTATTTTTCACCGGCGAGGGAAAGACGGCATACCCGGCTCTCACCTTGGTATTAAATCCGCGCAGGAAGAGCTCGCCACCGAGATTATATTGCATTGTCGCCTCATAATCCTGGGAAATCAGGCGATTCTCGTCCAGCAAGTCGACATAGTCGGGATTGTCCAGCAAGTCGCTGTCGATATTGAATTTTGTCTGGCTCCAATCCCGATAGCGAATACTGCCGGCAAGGGTGAGATCGCTGAGAGAAATAGAAGCGCCGGCATCAAGATAGAGCGGTGTTTGCACTTCATACTCGAAAAATGACGGATCGCCATCGATGGGATCTTCCGTGCCATCATCGAAAATCAGCAAGTCGCTTTCGGTGAAGGTTTCATCGACATGAAAGGTCACCGGCAAGCCGACAGCAACACCCAGCTGTAAGCCACTGGGCATGTGGAACATCCCGCCAAATTTTAAGCTAAGGGCGGAATAGTCGGTAATCAGGGTGCGATTCAGCCGATAAACGTCAAAGTCTGCCGGAAATTGGCTGAAATTATTTTCATTATCTTCCTGACGGAAAGAGAATTGATAATCTGAACTACCACTCCAAACCGTTGCGGTAACCCCGGCATTGAAGTTCGGGGAAAGGGCAACACCGGCGCCAATATTCCATTGATCCAGTCCGCCATCATCACTGATTTGCTCAAACTGATCAACATCCTGATCGAACAAATAATCGGTGCCGTCGATCTCAAAGCTTAGACCATTACTATTCTGGTTGAAGCCACTAAAGAGCAGGTTTTGATCAAAATCTTTCACCCGGTTATAACCAAACCCCATTGCAAAGCTACCCTGGTATGTCGGAAACGCATAAGCGATACCAACAGAGCGTAATCGGGTATAATTCTGGCTATCTTCAGTTAAAGTGCCGCTGAAAGTAGCGTCGTTATTAAAACTTAAATGAGAAACTTCCCCGAAAAAGCTAGTACCGCGCACATCGGCCAGTCCGGCGGGGTTCCAGTAGACCGCGCTGTAATCGTTAGCGGAACCGGCATATGCACCACCCATACCGAGGGCGCGGGTACCGAATCCAATTTCATTTTCAACAATCCGGATGGCGTCGACGGCTGTCTGCCCCTGCGCCAGCCCGGATATCATAATACAAAAGGTTAGTGTTAAGAACTTATAGAACCGCATAAAAACTCTCCTGAAATCTGAAAAACAATCGTCGTATTAGCGTTTTCTTTTCGAAGAAGATGATTTAGAGCTGGAAGACGATTTAGAGCTGGAGCGGTTGGATGAAGACCGCGCACTGCTACCGCTGCTTTTTCTCGAGCTACCGGAGGAGCGCACGCTGCTGGAGCGTTTGCCCGAACTGCGGTTGGACTTCACGCTACTGCTGGAGCGCTTACCGGAATTGCTCTTTGAACGCACACTACTGCTGGAGCGCTTACCGGAATTGCGGCTGGACTTCACGCTGCTGCTCTTATTGCTACCGCGATTAGATGAACCGCGCACCGTTTTGCCGCGTTCGCTACTGCCGGAACGTGGCCGGGAAGTGCTGGTGGCGCTACCGCGTGAGGATCCGCTGCGGGTGCGATTAGTACTGGCGCTGCTGCCGGTATTATCGCGGGTTTTCCGATAGCGTCTGCGTGGTGCCTTCTTCTTGGTTGCAGTCCGGGTGCGGTTGGTGCTTACTGCTTCCGGATCGCCATTGTTGGCCCGGGTATCGCTGACGGTTCGGGTGCCGGTATTGCCTGTCGAAGTACCACTGCGTCTGCCGGTATTACCGGAAACGACAGGTGTGTAATTCGGTTGACCGTTGTAAATACCGCTGCCGGTGCTGCTACCGGTAGTACCACCTGGCGATCTGCGGGTGGGGCGGGAGTTTGTGCCGGCCACTTCGCGCCGATCCCAGTCACGGCGTTTGTAGTCAAAGTTATTCCGTCGGCTGCTACTGCCATAGCCATAATGATGACCACGCCGGGGATAATAATTACCATAGTATCCGTACCCATAACCATAATAAGGATTGTAGTAAGATGACCAGTAGTACGGCGGACAAGTAGTTACATACCAGGGATCCCAGTACGGATCATTATAGCAAAACAAGTAATCGTAATTATACGGGGAATAGTAATTTGAATAGCGATAATAAGGCCCATAGCGGCGATAATAGCGCGGTGAATACCAGGAATTGTCCCAAATAGTGATGTTGACATCCGGAACGAAGTATGTGGAATGTTGAAATACATCGTCGTTGTCATAATCGCCATAGAGAGAAATATCGGCATCATCGTAGAAATAGTAGCCATTGCTGTATACCGGATCGAAGTCGCCTTCATCATAATATTCTTCGGCGTAACCTTCGTCGTCATAGTAGGCAGCGGAATCACTATCCTGATATTCGGAATATTGCCCATCGTCATACTGCTCATCATCTTCATAGTCTTGACGGGGCGATTCCTGACGGGGGCCTCGGTCGCTGTACGGCGCGTTGAACTTGGTGTAGCACGATTGCAGCATCATGACTACCGCCAGGAAACCGATAAGCCTGAGGGTTGTTTTAAAAATACTCATTACAATCACCTTCCCTTATATTTAAAATAATTCATCATCTTCCAGCTATAATATTATATACAAATATAGCACCAAAAGTTCTACCAGTTTTTTAGAAATCTACCTAAAAAACTGATTATAATAGAATTATGAGTTAGAAGAAGTGATAAAGGCCTTGCCTGCAAAATAGAAATTGTTAACAGCGTTAACAAAAGCACTGTTAACGCTGTTTGTATTTTGCCGAATCAATCTCGTATCGTTGCAGTTTCTTGTGCAAACCAAGGCGGCTAAGTCCCAATTTCTGGGCAGTGCGGCTAATGTTTCCCCGAAACTCTTCCAGGGCGATTTCGATGTAGTAAATTTCCATCGCCTCTACAATCTCTTTCAGGCTTTTTGTGTCATCCAGTTCCGGAAGCGAATTTTGTTGCTGAGTGTCACCCAATGCACTGGGCATCATCTCCAAAAGATCGGGTGAAATCGTGCCGCTGTCATCCGCGAGGGTAACCGCCCGCTCCATAAGGTTTTCCAGCTGGCGAACATTGCCGGGGAAGTCCGCAGTCATTAGCCAGGTGAGGGTTTCCGGCGTGAGGCGAAGGTTCCCCTTGCTCATTTTCTTTGCGAAGCGAGCGAGGAAAAACTCGGCCAGCAGGGGAATATCTTCCCGCCGCTCCCGTAATGGGGGGAGGTGCAGGGGGAAAACATTTAATCGATAGTAAAGGTCTTCCCGGAAATCACCGCTGCGAATGGCGTTTTCCAGATTGCGGTTAGCGGCGGAAATGACCCGTACGTCCACCTGGATGGTTTTCTCCGAGCCAAGGGGATGGATTTCCCCTTCCTGTAATACCCGCAAGAGGCGTTGCTGCATTGCCGGGGAGGTGTCAGCCACTTCATCGAGAAAGACGGTGCCGCCATCGGCCAGTTCAAAAAGGCCTTTCTTGTCTGTCGTTGCACCGGTGAAGGCGCCTTTCACGTGGCCAAAAAGTTCACTTTCCAGCAGTGTGTCCGGCAGGGCGCCGCAATTTTGCGCGACGAACATTTTGTCCTGCCGGGGCCCATTAAAATGAACCGCCCGGGCAATCAATTCTTTTCCGGTACCGGTTTCTCCGAGGATCAACACTGTTGTGTCGGTAGGAATGACCTTTTTCATCAGCTTGAAAACGTCCTGCATGCGGCGGCTTTTCCCGATGATATGATCGAAAGTATATTGTTTCTCAACTGCCTGATGCAGCAAGGTGTTTTCGGCCTGCAGGCGCTCGTTGGCGGCTGCCAGTTCATCCAGCAGGCGTTTGTTCTCGGCAATCAGCTGATGCCTTTCCACCGCACGGCGGACGATAATGCGCAGGTCATCCGGCTCCCAGGGCTTGTTGATGTAGTGAAAAACCTGTCCTTCGTTGATCGCTTCGATAACAGTTTCCACATCTGTATATCCGGTGATTAAAATGCGGATCGCTTCCGGCTGGAGCTTCTGCGCTTTGTGGAAAAATTCCACGCCGCTCATCTCGGGCATTCGCTGATCGCTGAGAATGACGTCAATCTTTTCTTGTTTGAGGATTTCCAGAGCAGAATGGCCGTTCAGCGATAAAAAAACTTCATACTCCCGGCGTAAGGTGCGGTTGATTGCATTGAGGCTGGACTGTTCGTCGTCTACTGCCAGTATTTTCGGACGTTGATTATTTTCCATAGGTAGTGGCTTTTCCATAAGTTTGTTTTCAAAAGTTCATTCTTCGACAGGTACATCCTGAGTTTATCGAAGGGCTCAGGATGAATGGATACAAAAATTGAATATGAGCATAAAACTGAAGAATTAAAGGCGAATGTCGAATGTTCAATACTCAATGTAAAATTTCGAAGTGTATTCCTGTTTTATGTTCGAAGTTCCTGTTTTTCCCTTCAATATTGAAAATTGGGCGTTGGACATTCGATATTTAAATAGCATTTATGAATTCGCCTTCAATATCGTTTTCTCATCTGCCGGTATATTCTCACCACGCCGGGGCAGGCGGATGGTAAAACGGGTGCCTTCTCCTTCGCTGCTTTCGCAAGAAATTTTTCCACCGTGCTTCTGAATAATGTTGTAGCTAATACTCAAGCCCAGGCCAGTGCCTTTCCCGACCGGTTTGGTGGTAAAAAAGGGATCAAATATTTTGCTCTTCACATCTTCGGGAATCCCCTTTCCATTATCGCGAATTTCAATAACGGCTTGTTCTTCTTCAAAGCGGGTAGATACCCAGATATCTCCTTTGTCTTCGATTGCTTGAATCGCATTGAGCAGCAGGTTCATGAATACCTGGTTAATATTGCCGGGATTGCAATAAATATCCGGCAATGTTTGATAATCTTTGTGAACCGTGATGCGGTTTTTCATTTCATTATTCAGTAGCAACAAGGTGGATTCCAGTCCTTCGTGCAAATCGACCGCCTTGAAAGTTGCTTCGTCCAGGCGGGAAAAATTTCGCAGATTTTGCACAACAGTTTTTACCCGGTCACTACCGACCAGCGATTCATTAATCAAATTATCTATGTCTTCCTGAATGAAATTCAGATCATATTTTTTGTCCAGCGCCAGCAGCTTTTCCCGTAAATTTTGCTGCGCATCAGGACTATCTGTGATATTGTTAAGTATGGCGAGAAGTTCCGTAATCGCGCTGGTGTAGCGGCGCAGCTCTTTCATATTCGCATAAACAAAACTGATCGGATTGTTCAATTCGTGGGCGATACCAGCGACTAATTGACCCAATCCGGCGAGCTTTTCGCTTTGAATAAGCTGGGTTTGCGTTTCCTGCAATTCCCGGTACAGCTGTTCCAAAGTGTGGTTTTTATCCTCCAGCTCGGAGATGTATTTTTGGGAAATTTCCGTCTCGGTCAGGCGCTGGATTAAACTTTTCGTTTCTTCGATGTAAAGATTGTTTTCAATAGCGATTGCCGCCTGATTAGCGAAGATTTGCAGGATGCCAATATCTTCTGGCCGTAAATGCTTTCCATCCTGTCCTTCACCGAGTAAGAGGAGCGCAAAGAGACGGTCTTGCCGGTCAATCGGCATCGCCAGCTGCAGGCGCTTCCGGGAAAGTTGTGGTAGCGCGGAACGAAGCGTTGCCGGTTTGATGATGCTATTCTCTAAAAAAAGTGCCCGTTGTTCTTTGGAAAGACTCGCTTCTTCCATTTTATAATTTTTACCTCCGGCGGTAGCGCGGGGAATAATCCACTGATCATCAATTTCCATGACGCTGCAAAAGCGGATGTTCATCGCTTGCTGAATGGTGCTGGCCATCTGCTCAAATAATTCCTGATTATTTTTGATAAAGATGAGCTGTTCGGAAAAATTCTGGAGTAGCTGACGATGCCCGTGCCGGCGCATCTCCATGCGATGGAAATACTCCAAAAAGCCGCCGATGAGCAGTATGACGCCGAGAGTAGCAGCAATCTGAATGGTCAGCATCAACCAAACTTTTTGGCCACTCATTAAAAGCATTATCAGGTAGCTAAGAATGAGTGGGCTAACCAAAAGCAGAATCGCGGGGTTTTTTCGCCATTGATAGCGGCGCAGGGAAAAATAGATAAAGCCGGCGAGGGAAAGCAGCCAGAAAATGAAGAGGGAAACATTCAGGTTAAAATCTTCCTGACTGACAAAGCGCCGGGCAGATTGCAGGGCTCGGGTAATCGCTTTGCGCGTGCCGCCGGTCTCGGAAACCCGGTACAATTGACCGGCAGTGAGGTCATCGAGGAAAAGCTGATTGCCCGAGGGAAATCTCACTTTCAGGTTGTAGCTGCTTTCCGTATTAACCCCAAAATGGGCAATTGGCTCGTTAACAGAAAGGTAACCGCTGCCCCCGGAAATTTCCCGATAGCCAATCAGACGGGAGGCCTGCTCGGCCGGGGTATTTTCGTAAAGCCAGAGTTTGCTACCAATCGCATCCCGGTTACTGATAACCCCTTCCAGAGCGATGCGGAGGAAGTCGCGGTTGTTTGTCGGATTCGGAAAGATAAAGCTGCTGGTGTCTTTATTGGCGACAAACAAATCGAGATCTCCATCGCGGTCATAATCTGCGACTGCCGCACCGGTGCTGTAATAACGACGCTGGGGATTTTTCGGAATCGCTTCCTGGTAAACCTGCTGGAAATGCCCGCTGCCATCATTCAGATATAGCTGATTGGGGCCAAGATTGGTGAAAAAAACGTCTTGCCAGCCATCATTATCGAAATCTGCAATAACGCTTCCATAAGCCGGGAAGCGGTTGGAAAGGCCGGAAGTATCACTGATATTCTCAAAGTGCCAATGACTGCCTTCACTGGCAGTCAGGTTCTCATAAATTGCCGATGCGCCTTCCCGGTCGCAGACGAGCATATCCAGATCGCCGTCGTTGTCGACATCCCCGAAGGTAACGCTGTTGCTGCTCAGAGAGTCTTGTAAGTGGCGAATCGGTAGTGCCATTCTCTCGAATTTTTCCCCGGCAACATTACGATAAAATTCATCGCCGGTAAACCAGTTACAAACATACAGGTCCGGATAGCCATCGCTGTCCACATCCGCAAATGCTGCTCCCTGGCTTATTTCCACGCTGGTTAAGCCGTAATCGGCAGTAACATCGAGAAAACCACCACTACCATCGTTGTGATAGAGGTGGTTTTCATAATGCTCGTCGGTAATAAACAAGTCAAGGTGCCCATCCAGGTCAATATCCGCCCAAACGCCGGCATTGCCATCAATCGGGATGAATTGTTCAGCAAGGGGAATGGTTGTTCCAAAATTGAGATTGTCGGTTTGCTGAAAAAGATAGGTCGTTAACCCCCAGCCGATCACCATAATATCTTGCCAGCCATTGTTGTCGACATCAACCGCGGAAGCGCCAAGCTCCAGATTGTTTTCCCCATAGGACATGAGGTTGCCGCCCAGGCCGGTCTGGATGGTGAGATCCATAAAAAAGTTTTCTGATCCCTGGTTAATAAAAAGGCGGTTCAAATCGCGGAAACGGACAACGTAGATATCGGCAAAACCATCATTGTTCAGATCGCGGAAGACGACGCCGTAGGCATCATTAAAGTCGGGTAAAATGGGTTCTTCCGGTAGAGAAAACATCTTCTCTGACCAGCGTTGCAGATCGGGCGATATCGCTTCCTGGGCCTGCAGGAAATGCCCGAGAAGCATTGCCAACAGATAGAAGGAGAAGATTGTCTTTTTCAGTGTCATCAAGTTTATTGGATAATTGTTGTAAGAATCGTCCCTGAGCATAGAATTAAAGTAACATCTGCGCTAGTAAATACAAGTGAAAAAAGCAAGACCCGGTCTTTGAAGACGAATGATCTAAATGTACTCGTTCCGTTAAAAGTATGGTACCGCGGGCAGTCGATCAATCGTCCCTTCAAAGGCCGGGGCCTTACAGGGTAGGGTGGAGTTAGCAAGAGTATCTATCTTTATTATCAGCTGCCGGTGTGGGAATTCTCCGGCAGCCGGTTGTTCTGAGTATTGTTAATCTGTCAGTTTCAATGCTTTCTTAACGGCATTGTAATCTTTTACATCTACGCCGGACAGTTTATTGAAGGCGTACGGTCCGTAGATAATGATGATCTTACCGGCAAATTCCTGGTTCGCGCCGGGCTGCCATTCTTCATCATCGCTTTCGAAGATGAATACTGCTTCTTCCATTTGGTAAGCGAAGTTAAAACCATAATGGTAGCCACTGGGGTAAGACTCGGTGTAAGGCAATGCCTGGAAAAATTCCGGAGACTTTTCATGGTAGGCAAGCACCACACCGTTGTCTAAAACCGCCTGGTCGATTTCCGGCATGTAGATCGCCGCTTCGCTATACTCGCCACGGATATCCTGGCTGGCGTAGCTAAAGGAAAAGTATATCGTTTCAACATTGGCATTACCGGGATCGCCGATCGGTCCGGGAGGACCTACCGGTCCACTTTCGTTAATGGTACAGCTGCTGCCGACCAGTAAGGTGATTAGTAATGCCATTTTTAAGGTCCATTTCGTTAACGCTTTCATGTCTTCACTCCTTCTCATAGTTTTCTAAGTTTGTTGCCCTCATTCAGACATGCCAGAATACTTCAAATCGTTTGCCAAAAATGTTCCTGTCAAAACGAACACCTCTTAAGTTCTTTAAGATCAATTGTTTGTGGGGTTTTAAAAAATAAGGAGAAAAAAATAGTGTAAACTTTGTTGGCAGTGTTGTTGAAAAGTGCGTTTACAATTGTCGAATTTAGTGCTATTCGTAAACAAAGTATTCAAAATACAAAAGATTCAACAAAATTGTCGAGAATTGGCCGCTCATGCCGCCTGAGAATAATGATAGCCCGCGAAAGACACGAAACATGCGAAATTAAGATGGCAAGGAAGGAACGCTGAGCCGGAAAGGTGGATGGCTCCTTTATATGCAGAATGCGATAAAAGATATTTAACGATTATTTTTAGCGTAATTCGCGTTTTTCGCGGGCAATCTTAAGGAATGAATTTGCGGTTAAAAAGAAATAACAGGGAATATAATGATGTAGGTAGAAAAAAATACACCTTTGAAGGATGTCCTTCAAAGGTGTGGGGAGATTAAGCAACCTGAACGAGCTGCCATGTAAACTTGTTGCTGTTGAAGCGAAGTTCGTAATTGTCCGGACCGATAGATTCGACAATAAAATGATAGACTTTTTGCGAGCCCTCGTTTGCCCGCCATTTTTTGTTGATGCGCTTTACCGGGTAGACTTTTCCGTTCCAACGAAATTTGATCGGATCTATTTTACCATTTTCAAAAAAGGTTAATACGTCCACCGGCTTGGCGCTGTGTATGTACTGTCCCATTGCTTACCTCATTCGTTTTTGCATCACGATTAATGAAAATTACTGCGTATTTGCCGGCAAATATTTAGTGAACATTGTTTCACTAAATATAGGTTTTCATTATTTCATTTGCAAACAATTTTTTCAAAAAAGGTAAACAAATGTATATCTGTTTAGCGTAGATGAAGTAAATGCTTTATCTGCGCTAAAATTACCGAATGTTGGTGGGCAAAATACTAGCGAATGAGCGACATTTTTTTACTCTCACGGAAATTCTCCGTTTCCAGCACATAGAAATATTCACCGCTGGTAACCAGCTGCCCGGCATCATTGCGGCCATTCCAAATCAATTGATAGCTGCCCGCAGACTGTCGGCTGTTCACAAGCATGCGAACTCTATTGCCGAGAATGTCATAAATAGCGAGAGAAACTTTATCCGTCCGTTCAAGCCGATAGCTTATCGTAGTGGTCGGATTAAAGGGGTTGGGGTAATTTTGATGCAGTGCAAAACCGGATAACTGTGGAGTATCGTCGCTGTTGAGGGCGGTTGCTGCTTCCCGCTCCAGCACGATGAGCACCGGGTCTTCCGAAGCGAGGGTGTTCATGCGGGTAATATATACTTCCGTTTTGTTGTCATTGTCCAGATCTGCGATAGCCAGGTTGCGTAAATCCGAAAAAGAAAATTCACTGTCATAGAACACTGACCATTCATAACTGCTGGAATCGGCGAGATTGCCCGAGCCGGAATATTCCATGCGATGTACCGTGGTGCCCTCATCGCTGCCATTGCGGGCGGTGAAGAGGAAGTCCATCAGGTTATCCCCATCAATATCACCGACAGTTGAGCCGTCGGCGGGGAGCCCCAGACCACCAAGGCCGATAATGTCCCCGGCGGTAAGCGTGGAGACATCCGCAGTGCTGCCGATATAAAATACCTGGGAATTAGCGCCATTGCTGGGCATGATACCAGCGGTAAAAAACTCCAGATTTCCATCGTTATTCGCATCATAAAAACGCATTCCCCGACGGTGGCCATAATCAACCGGGTCGAAAACTTCATCAATTTCTGCCTGAAGCTGATAAGTGTTCGGACTCGATGATTCATAAATCGCCAAACTAAAGAAATCCCAGGTAAATACCCAGATTTCCTCATGGCCATCCCCGTCAAAATCAACTATGCGCGGATCGTAAACCACCCCGCCGATATGGGTTTGCGATTCCTCAAATTCTACCTGAAAGGCACCGAGGCCGATACCAATGTCAATGCCGCCGGAATTTGCCACCAGCATGGTTCTGCCTCCACCGCTGCCTGGCGGGCCGTCATCCCCCCGTGACTGCACAACCAGTTCTTGTTCGCCGTCCCCGTCAACATCGCCAACTGCCAGCCCGGAGCATTTAAAGGTATGGTTCTCCGGGCGGCCAAAGCCCCATCGCTCGGACGGTGTCGCTGGAAAAGTGCCACCATCAAATTCGAAAACATACAATCCTTTTGGTTGCGGAGGATCGTCAGAGACAGCGAGTGGTGTACCGAAGTAAAGTTCTGGTTTACCATCATCATCGAGATCGCCCATAGTGATGGCAGAATAGACATTACCAGCTTGATTGGGAATCGGCGTCTGAAAGGACCAGCGCAATTCAAAAGTATTATCGGCGGTGTTTTCGTAGTGATAAACCGTTTGCCCGGAATTTCGATTGGCCAAAAATGAGGAACTGGCCGGATCGCGGCTGAAAATAAATTCTTTAAAACCGTCATTGTCGAGATCCAGATCAACAATAATATCCCAGCCGCCCCAAAGCGAGTCGCCGCTTGCCAGCGTGGCGATCTCTTGCCAGCCGCTGATCACGGTCTGCGGGAACAGCGGGGTAAAGGACAGAATGGTGCTGAGGAAAATTGTCAGAAAAGCTTCTTTAGGTCTAATGTATTTCACCGTTTTCTCCTGTTTAGGTGGGAATTGACTAATTTTATTGTTGATAAAAACACTATCGCGCCTGAAGCTGAATCCGCAGGTTATACATTCTGATGCCATAAATGCCGTCTAAACTTTCCGGCATAATCGCTGCAGAACGTCAGGCGATGATGAATGGAACAATATTTTAGGGAATATCCGGTAAAATGAGATTCAATAAGCCGGAAGCAGTTTTAATTGTTTTAAAACTGCTTCACTGGCGTAACTTCCTGATAAGACTACTTCTTCAATAAATCGCGAATTTCTGTTAGCAATACTTCCTGAGCACTGGGCTTCGGAGGTGCTGCCGGTGCTTCTTCTTCCTTTTTCTTCAAATTGTTGATCCAGCGAACCATCATAAAAATTGCAAAAGCAATGATTACAAAATCAAATACGGATTGAATGAAAACACCGTATTTCAATAATACCGCCGGGGCATCGCCGGCTGCCTCTTTCAGGGTGATAGCGAGATCGGAAAAATCTACGTCGCCAATCAGCAGGCCAAGCGGGGGCATTAATACGTCTTTAACAAATGAAGACACTATTTTGCCAAATGCTGCGCCAATGATGATACCGATCGCCATATCCATGACGTTGCCTTTAACGGCAAACTTTTGAAATTCTTTCATCATGCTCATAGCCAAAAATCTCCTCTTAATTAGATGTACCGGGTTATTAAACCTCCCGAACCAATTTGCCTTTGTCGGGAAAACACTTACCGCATAATGGTGTTTTTTAACGGAACTCGGTGGTGGCAATGAGTGTCGGTCAGTAACTGCAGGTCCGTTAAGTTAACCTATCTCAGTAAGTTAACTATTTTCAGGAAATATCCAATAGCAGCAGGAAAATAGTCGATGAGCAGATGAGCAATTGAGCAAAGAGACAATGCTCATCTGCTCATTTGCTCATTTGAATCATTTTAAAAACAGCTAATTGCAGCGATATCAACCATCGTTTTTAAACCCGGCCCGGCATTCTTGACGGTAGGGATCGCATTGACATTAATCGCGCAGGTAGCCACGTCGCCGTTGACCCCGCCGGGAATTTTCATTTCGATGCCCGGGTCGCCATCGAAAACGATGCGCTCCAGGGATTCCGGCACGCCGAGCGCCGCGATAAAAGTGAGGGTGATAATCTCTTTGCCATTGTTGTCATAGCCGCGCCCGACCTGGTTGACGCCAAGTGCGCGTCCGGCGGGAATATCAAAGTGCGGCGTTTTCACCGGGTTTTCGGCAATCACCGGTTCGACGATATCTTCAGTTTTGCTGAGCTCCCAGCCGAGCATGTCTGCGATCATATGGATCGACTCGGTCAGTCCCACATGTCGGAGTGTTTTGTCGGCAACCCGCTGATAAAATTCATCGGTGGTAATGCCTACCCCGACCTTTTGCTGAAAAGGCAGGCGGCGCTCTCCGGCGTTCTGAATCCGATCGACCCGCACCGTTTGCAGATTCCGGCAAACGGCACTTAGGGTAACCGGCAGATAGTCCATCATAAAACCGGGATTAACGCCGGTCGATAATACTGTCGCATTATTGGATTTTGCCGCCTGGTCGATGGCTGCTGCGATATCCGGATTGGTTTTCCAGGGATAAGCCAGTTCCTCGCAGGTGGTAACGATGTTGATGCCATGAGAAAGAATTTGCTCGATTTGCGGCTGAATTTTTTCCAGATCGGAAGTGGTGGTTAAAACGACGACATCCGGGCGAACATCCCGGAAAAGTTGCTCCGGATTATTGCTGACCGGAACGTTAATTGCCGGCAATCCCGCTAGTTCCGCTACGTCCTTGCCGACTTTCGCCGGGTCGATATCTACAGCACCAACCAATACCAGGTGATCTCTCTCCAATAGATAGCGGGTGATCTTGTTGCCGACCGGTCCCATACCATACTGAACAACCTTGATTTTTTCACTCATCACATACCTCGCTCTTTTTGTATTTGAATATTCGCCTGAGGATCCGTGCAGTTCACTTGCCAGGCTATTGAATGTCACCCTCGCTAAAAACGATGTTCGTAATAATTACAATTAAATGCAAGCAGGTTTAAAGCGGGAACTCCCGCTATTTTTCCTTTGTGGAAACGAAAAAGTGCTTATATTGGCAGTCTACTGAATGCAGGAGGTTATAGAGATATGAAAGCAGTTGTTACCGGGGCAAATGGCACAGTGGGCAGTGCATTGGTTGCCTTATTAAAGCAAAAAAAAGTGAAGGTAATTCCCTGGAACCGGAAAAAAGTGGCTATAGATGATTATTATGCAATGGAAGATTTTATTTCGACGGTGGACCCGGATATTGTCTTTCATCTTGCCGTCGCTTCGGAAAGCACCGGGCGTGATAACGAACCCTGGCTGGTAAATTATGAATGGGCGAGTGAACTGGCCTGGATCACCCGTTTACATAGCATCAAGTTTATTTTTACCAGCACTGCAATGGTTTTTTCCGACGATGCGAAAGGGCCGTTTACGGTGAATGCGGTGCCCGATGCTTCGCAGGGATACGGCTTCGAAAAGCGCCGGGCGGAAGAGCGGGTTTTTTATCAAAATCCCGATGCGCGGGTAGTGCGCCTGGGATGGCAGATTGGTGATGCTCCCGGCTCGAATAATATGATTGATTTCTTTGCGGAAAAAATGAAAACGGATGGCGAAGTAGACGCCAGTGACCGCTGGTATCCTGCCTGTTCCTTTTTGCCGGATACCGTCGAAGCGCTTTGGGGCATTGCCGAGGAGCAACCGCCAGGCCTGTATATGATCGACGCAAATGAAAAATGGACATTCTTCGAAATCGCTTCTGCCCTGAACACATTGCATGGCAAGCAGTGGAAAATTCGTAAAACGGATGATTTCGAATACGATCAGCGTTTGTTGGACCCGCGAATTGAAGTCAATTCCTTAAAGGCGCGTTTGCCGAAGCTGAAGGGTTGATTTCCTGCTGGCGTAACATAGCAATGTCCGAGCTATTTCGACAGGGGAATGTTCGCTGGCGCTTTCCGAGGTAGCGTCATATCTTTGAGATTTCGGTTGTACGCAATCTTTGATGAATCCGAATATCTTTTGTCTTTGCACTAAAACAATGAGATTTTTTTGTACAACGCCAATCCCCAAACAATTTACATCAATGGCCGCTTCTTAACCCAGCCGATAAGCGGTGTGCAACGCTACGCCCACGAATGGGTGCTGGCTGTCGACAATTTGCTGGCAAATCAGGATGCTGCGACGGCCGGTTTAAAATTTGTGTTACTGACCCCGGCGAAGGGGGAATTACATTCGTTGCCGCTAAACCATATTGATTTTCGCCGGGCGGGCAATTTACAGGGGCATGGCTGGGAGCAGCTTAATTTACCGGGATTGGCAAACGATGGATTGTTGTTTTGCCCCGGCAATACAGCACCCCTGAGCTCGTTACGTGGAAAAACGCCGGTTGTTGCTACCGTCCACGATCTTTCCTATCTCTATTTTCCCGCTGCCTACAGTGTCGCTTTTCGGGCGGTTTACCGGACGCTCATTCCCGCTGTCTTTCGTCGGGCGGATGCCGTTATTACCGTTTCCGAATCGGAGAAAGCCTCGATCCTTAAGTATTATCCGAATGTGCAGAATAAATTGAGTGCGATCCAGAACGGTGGATTGGGCGAGCGTTTTCGGGGAGCAGCCGAGGCGCCTTTGACGGATGCTGCGAAAAAAGAAGCGCCATACTTATTATATGTGGGGGCTTTGAACCGCCGGAAGAATCCCCAGGGCATCCTGCAGGCACTCGCTCAGCTGCGGGAAGAGCTGCCGGTTAAGTTGATTGTGGCTGGTAGTGGTGGTAAATCTTTCCGCAATGATGAATTTGGCGTGCCGGCCGATATTGTCAATCAGGTTGAATTCAAAGGGCAGATTAATGACACGCGCGAATTAATCAAGCTCTATCGCGGCGCTGCTGCCCTGGTATTTCCCTCTTTCTATGAAGCCTCTCCCTTGCCACCGATCGAAGCAATGGCTTGTGGTTGCCCGGTTATTGCATCGACGATACCCTCGTTACAGGAACGCTGCGGAGATGCCGCCTTGTTTTGCGATCCGGACCAGCCGGCAGATATCGCTGCTGCACTCCGGAAAATCCTTCAGGATGAAAAGCTGCAGACAGCGCTGCGGGAGAAAGGAAAAGCCCGGGCAAAAAAATTCACCTGGGAAAATTGTGCGAAAGCCACCCTTCGGATCATTCGGAATGTCTTAAATATGGACGGTAAGTAAATGATTAAAAAAGTGCTCAGAAAAGTCCGGCGCGTATTTTGGATTCTCAGCGGAAAAGATCTTTACTACCGCCGTCAGCTGCGGTGCAATATGGAAATGCATGGCTCCGATTATGGCGGTTGGATGATCTGTCCGGATAACATCACTGCAGATAGTGTCGTTTACTCCTTCGGAATCGGGGAAGATATTACCTTCGATCTCTCGTTGATCGAAAAATATGGTCTGGAGATTCATGCCTTTGATCCCACACCGCGCTCGATCCGCTGGGTGAAGAATCAGGCAGTGCCCGAACAATTCCGCTTGGAAGAATACGGCATTGCCGATTATGATGGCACCACCTCGTTTTTCCCCCCGGAAAACCCGGACTATGTATCCCACACAATGTTAACGCGGGATGTAACGGCTGATGGGAAAATCGAAGTGGCAGTGCAGCGCCTGAAGACGATAATGGCAACGCTGGGGCACAAAAAGATAGACATTTTGAAGATGGACATCGAAGGGACGGAATATTCGGTGCTGAAAGATATTCTTGCCGGGGATTTCGAGATCGAGCAGATCCTGGTGGAATTCCATCACCGTTTCCCGGAAGTGTCGGTGGCGGAGACCGCCGGCGCAATAAAGGCTTTGAATGAAAAAGGATATCGCTTGTTCTACGCCGCGCCAAGTGGCGAGGAATATTGTTTTATCCGCCGTTAGCATCTCTCCCTGCCGTCCCACATTAATATGACAACCTCTCTCCGAAATATTATCGGTATCACCTTTGTCGTGCAATTGCTGACTTTTGCGATGACTGTCGCCAATAGCGTCCTGGCAGCCCGCTGGCTGGGACCGGCCGCTTTTGGGGTGATGGTAACCATTCTCCTGCTGCCGGAAATCATCAACAAATGCACCAACATGGGTCTGGAAACCTCCATACTTTATTATATAGGGAATCGCCGCTTTCCGGAAAAACGCTTTCTTGGTACCACCATCATCAACGGAATTGCCCTTTACCTTATCGGTGTGCTGGCGATTGTCGCATTTATCCTGACAGATGGACACAAGCTGTTGTTTAGTGCCGCTGAATTTGCATTGGCCGGAGATGGACTCTGGTGGAGTATCTACTTATTGTTTGCGGCGATTCTTCATGAGTATGGCGGGAACATCTGGTTGGGGCGCCAGCAGTTCAATCGCTTTAATGGGAATATTCTCTTCCGTCCGCTGATTTACTTCTTGTTGCTGCTCGGTTTCTATCTAACTAATACGCTAACGGTAGCGGCAGCGTTGTTTACTTTTGCTACTTCCTGGCTGTTGCCGGGGATTTATATCTGGTGGAAAAGCATTTTGCCGCTAAAGTTATCCTGGGATAAAACCATTAGCCTTGCCACTTTTTGCTACGGTAGCCAGATAATGGTCACCAATCTGCTCGTATTTTTGATCTATCGGGCGGATCTTTTACTTATCGGTTATTTCCTCTCCCAAACAGAAGTAGCCTACTATTATGTGGCAGTTATTATTGCCGAGCGATTGCATTACCTGACCAAGTCGGTACGCATCGTAATGTTGCCGGCCGCTGCCTATTCCGAAGCGAATCAGGAGAAGATGCCCCTGATTGCCCGCTTGAACTTGTTGATTGTCGCGGTTGGTGCTGGCCTGCTGGCGCTGTTGGCGCACTGGTTGATCCCATTGGTTTTCTCGACGCAATATAATCCGGCAGTAAAACCGCTGCTCTATTTGTTGCCAGGGATTATTGCCATTACGCTGCCAAAATTGCTATCGGCGGATTTTGCCGCCCGAGGATTGCCGAAATACGATCTGTACGCCAGCGCAGTAAATTTTATCGTAAACCTGGGATTGAATTTATGGCTGATTCCCCGCTACGGCATTAGTGGCGCGGCAATTAGCTCCAGTATATCCTACATAATTGCAGCCTCATTGACCGCATATTTTTATCATAGTGTTACCGGTTTGCCATTTCGCGAATTCCTGTTCCCTCGACGCAATGACTGGCAGGCGCTACGAAACCTATAATCAATTCCGAATTCCGAATTCCGAATTTGTTAAAGGGTGTTGAAAAATGAGAAAACAATATGACCATGAAAAATTATAACGTATTTTTTCCGACTGACTGGAAAAGGAATTGATTTGGAAATGAAAACGAATCCCCTGAAAGTTGCCCTGGTACATGATTGGCTGACCGGCATGCGTGGTGGAGAGAAAGTGCTGGAAATCCTTTGTGAACGCTATCCGCAAGCGGATTTGTTCACGCTGCTGCATAACACCGGCACCGTTTCCGAGACAATCACCAATCGAAAAATAACTACCTCTTTTATCGATAATTTACCGGGAAAAGGGAAGCGCTACCGCTACTACCTGCCCTTGTTCCCTACGGCAATTGAACTGCTGGATTTCAAGGGATACGACCTGATCATTTCCACTTCTCATTGTGTCGCGAAGGGGGTGCGAACGCCACCGGATGCACTCCACATTTCCTACATGCATACCCCGATGCGTTACGTTTGGGATATGTATGAAGAGTATTTTGGTGCCGACCGGATCGGCTGGCTGCAGCGAAAAATAATTCCCTTTTTTGCCAACTATCTGCGCCAATGGGATGTTACCAGCGCTAATCGGGTCGACTATTTTATTGCGAATTCCCACCATGTCGCCCGTCGTATTCAAAAATATTACCGGCGGGATGCCACGGTTATTTATCCCCCGGTGGACACTGCCAGTTTTCCGGTTAGTAAGGATAGTAAAGATTATTACCTGATCATCTCCGCCCTGGTGCCATACAAGAAAGTTGACCTGGCAGTGCGGGTATTTAACCAGCTGGAAAAACCGTTGTATATTGTTGGTAGTGGCCCGGAAAAGGAAAAGCTGGAGGCGCATGCCGGTAAACATATCCGCTTTTTCGATTGGGTCTCCGACCAGGAGCTGCAGGAGTTTGGGCAAAATTGCAAGGCTTTGATTTTTCCCGGGGAAGAAGATTTTGGAATTGTGCCGGTGGAGGCGCAAAGCTGTGGGAAACCGGTGATCGCCTACCGAAAAGGCGGAGCGATGGAAACGATTATCGGTTTCGATGGTAAAAACGAAGGTCGCTGCACTGGCGTGTTCTTTGATGCCCAAAGCGAAGCATCTCTCGCCCAAGCCGTCGCACAGTTTGAAGAATTAAGCTGGAATGCGGATTTTATTCATAGCCATGCCGCAAAATTTGGCAGCGACCGCTTCCGTCAGGAAATCGATCGCTTCATTAATGAAAAAGTGAATAGTTATTTCGATAATCGAAAATAAAAACGCGATGTAGTTGAATGCAGAGCAATCTCTATAAACGCAATTTATTCGTGCCATTTCTAAAAATGGTTGCTGATGTGCTGACCGTCTTTCTGGCAGTCTTGGCAGCCTATTACCTCCGTTTTTATTCTCCTTTGACTCACATCTTTCCGGTAACAAAAGGACTCCCGGCTTTCGAAGAATATCTTTTCTTTGCCGGATTTCTCTCCGTCGTCATGCTGCTGTTGTTCGGGATGTTCTATGCTTATCGCAGCCGATTTTACAGCAAGTTTACCCAGGACCTCCCGGTTATTCTTAAAGTTGCTTTCCTGGGAATTCTCTTTGCGATGAGTGGCGCCTTTCTTTACCGGGATTTCTCCTATTCCCGCCTGGTATTTATGATAATCTACCTGAACCTGAATGTTTTTCTGCTGGTAGAACGGTGGGTGTTTCATCGCCTAAAGCGCAAGTTTCTCCGAAAAGGATTCAATGCCTTGCGGGTCTGCCTGGTGGGAAGCCGGGAAAATCTGCAGCGTATTTACCGCCGCCTGCAATCTGATGCAAATTATAATGTTGAAATCGCCGGATATATCTCCGAAGCCCCGCTGGAAGCGCTGTCGTCACCGCATTTGGGGTCGGTGAAAGATATGAGTCGGCTATTCGCGGAGGACCCGGCATTTGATGCTGTTGTCATCTCTTTCCCCGCTGAAGATCATAGCGAAATTTTGACGGTGATCCAGGCAGCGGAAGGAAAAAATCTGGAACTGTTTTATGTGCCGGATGTGCTCGACCTGCTCACCCCGAAATTTCAGGTGCTGGAGATCGCCGGTATTCCGCTACTGCAACTCAAATCGTTTGCGCTTTCCGGCTGGCAGGGATTTATCAAGCGCAGCTTCGATATTATACTTTCTGTAGTGGGCATGTTGGCACTGTCTCCGCTTTTTCTGCTGATTGGTGCACTAATCAAGCTGAGCTCCCGCGGGCCGGTTTTTTATGTGCAGCCGCGGATCAGTCTGGATGGGAATGAATTTAATATGTTGAAATTTCGCTCCATGCGGGTAGATGCGGAAGCCGCTACCGGACCGGTATGGGCGAAAAAGGAAGATCCCCGGGTGACTGCGATAGGCAAATTTCTTCGTCGCAGCAGTCTGGATGAGCTACCGCAACTAATCAACGTTATTCGTGGGGAAATGAGCTTGGTGGGGCCGCGACCGGAACGTCGTCATTTTGTTGATCAGTTTCAGGTGAGCATCCCAAATTATATCGAGCGGCATCGCTTCCGCTGCGGGATGACCGGCTGGGCGCAGGTAAATGGCATGCGCGGCCAATCTCCCATCGAAGACCGTACCCGCTATGACATTTATTACATTGAGAACTGGTCGCTCTGGTTCGACCTGAAGATTATCATTATGACATTTCTGGAAATTCTTCGGGGGGAAAATGCCTATTAATTCATTGTTCCGGAGCGACGCTGCCTGGCCGAAATATCTCATCTGGGGATACACACTTGGTTTGACCATCAGTCATATTTTTCTGCAGGTCAGCGCAGTGGTATTATTTCTGTTGCTATTGCCATTGCTGTTTCTCCAAAGAGATTTATGGCAGTCGACCATGAATAAGTTGATCCTGGGATTTTTTATCTCCGGCCTGATTGCATTTGGAATGGTGGGATTTGATGCTCAGTATCTGCCTAAGATGATGCCGCATCTGGTATTGCTAGGCACAATTCCGATTGTCTATTATCAGCGAAAACATCGCTACCCGGAAATTGAGAAATGGCTCCCCTTGCTGCTGGCCCTTGCTGCCCTCGCCTCCTGTGCCGGCATATATTTTTATCAACAGGGATTACCGCGCACAAAAGGGTTTTTCGGCAGCTATTTTACACTGGCCGCCTTGCTTGCTACCACGATTCCACTAACCTGTGGTTTGCTGCTTCGCCAAAAATCTAGCGCAAAAACAATGCTGTGGGCGGGCATTCTTTATCTGCAGTTTATTCCTTTTTGGTGGACGTATACCCGCAGCGCATTCCTTGGACTTTTTCTTGGCTTGTCAGTCTGGATGATTTTCGTTTTTATGAAATATATGCGAAAGCAGCTTCGTTTTACCAAAGCCGATGTCGCGAAATGGGGAATTGTTCTGGCGCTGCCGCTGACATTGGTTTTGCTGATTATAACCGCAAAGGATGGCCGCATTAATCCTTTTTATAAACCGCCAGCTTCAGTGACGGCAGAAAAATTGGCGCCACCGGTAAATTTTACCAGCGATCGTAACCGGATTGTCGCGGATGTTTTTCGGATTACCGGGGAGAATTTGGAAAATAACCGTTACGATTATTTTTTGTTCGGGCATGGCTTAAAAAGCCGTAACCGCCTGATCAATAATTATATCGGCAGTTGGGAAGCTGATATTCTCCAAGCCTGGATGGACCAGGGGATTATCGGGGTGCTGCTGTTGTTGGGAATTTATGCTCTTTTCCTACTGGGAATATTGCGGGGATTAATGGCGGAAGATCCTATAAGCAATGGTTTGGCGGCGGCGGGGATCGCATATTGCCTGATGAGCCTTTTTACTTTGCAACTGACTGCTTTTAACAGCGCCGGTATTTTTGCGCTATTGTATACTTTTTTGCCTGCAGGAAAACTTTCCACAACGGAACCAACCGAAAAATAAATCATAAAATTTTCCGCATAATTCCCGGTATGTACAGGTTTCTGCCGGGATGAAAAAATATTCAAAAAATCACGGCTTAAGGGTAATTTTATAAGAAGCAGTGGTTATTCGCTGAAAAAAGAAGCGGTAAGGTTTATTATTTATTGACTGCAAGTGCTGAAGTGGTCATAATGTAGTAAAAGTCACAAAATACAAAATCAAAAAATATATAGTACATTTTCAGCGTATGAAACCTCTTTTTTATTTTTTTGTTGTAAAATTAACATTTTTTTTTTATTATAAGGCCTGAAAATATAGTAGATTGGGGAATTTTATCATTTTTTTAAACGAGGTATTATATGTCTTATCATAAATGCGCGATAGATGGTTGTCCTTTCAAACCCATCTCATTTACACATTACTGCTGGCAGCATATTCCGGATAAGAAAGCTTATTTAAAGAAGCTCCGTGGGAATATCGAGCATTCTGTTGCGCCGGTAAACTTGGATAAAGTCGTTTTTGAAGATTTTGACTTTAGTAATTTGGATTTGAGAAGCGCTTCTTTTAGTCGATCTGTATTTATAGGTGTGGATTTTACCAATACAAATCTGACAAATGCTAATTTCAAGCACAGTTTTTTCCAGGATTGTAAATTCCATCATACAAAATTGGTACAGGCAACCCTGGCAAGTGCGATCGTAGTTGGTTCAGACTTTCTGGATGTTGACATGTCGATGATCGAAGGCAATCTGTTAAAAATGAAAAATTGCCGTATCGAGAATCTTTACATCAAATCAGCTGATTTAAAAAATACATTCTGGAAAAATGTCGAATTTAAAGACGCCAGAATCACTGATGGCAGCTTTATGATGAGTTATTTCGACAATGTTACGATTTCCGATAGTCACCTGGACAATGCACTGTGCTCCGGCAGCCAGTTCCATAATTGTAATTTTGTTATGAGTGATCTGGTAAAAATGAATTACATCGGCTGTATTCTTGATGATACGGAATTCAAGACCAGCTTGTTGAAAAATTGCCGTTTCGCCACCGCGATTATTCGAAACACCAATTTCGAAAACTGCAAGGTGATGAAGCCGGTAATGCGGGAAGCGCAAATTGTTGGCGGTAAGTTTACCCGCTGTTCAATTACAATGCCGTTGCTCCAGAGAGCAGTATTGATTCACAACAACCTGAATCTGAAAAAGTTGGAAAATGCCAATACCGAAGGTTTGGTTGTCATGTAATTCGATTTAAATTTTTTTGAATATAGAAAAGCCATTCTTGTCTCAAGAATGGCTTTTTTTATGCTAAAATGTTGAAAAGGAAAGCTTAAGGGGCCGGAGGCAACCACAATCGTTTTTGCAGCCGCAAAGTTCTGTAGTTATAGTTGTTCCTTTTTGCATAGTCAATTAATGGCGGTTCCAGTCGCCACTCATATCCTTGCAAGATTGCACTGGGCGGCTTTTTCGCCAAAAAATTTTCCAGCTGATCGGGAAATGCAATCTTATGGCGCTGCCTTTCATCTGCCTCCAGAAATTGCCCGGTACGCCAGGCAAACGGCCCGGTTATCAACTCCGGGTAGATTTCCAGTCCACCTTCCAGGGGAATAATCGGGGCAAAGGTAAATACCCGCCCATCTTCGCCGATCAATTCCCGGATTTCCTCTCCCATTTGATGTACCTGACTGGCATGCCAGTATTTTACTTTCGGCATCTGAAAAGGATCGGTGTAGCGTGGCAGCGTATAAATGATCACGATTAGCAAAAACAAAGCGAAGTGCTGTAAGCGTTTATTGAGCTGTTGTTGTATTTCCGGAAAGCTGCTGACGCCATAAACGATTGCGACAAGCAAATAAAAGATTGGCGGATAAAAATATTGCTTAAAAGACGGTGTTGCGGCAAAAGTACCCATAAGCAGGAAAGGCATCATCAATAAAATAAAAACAATCTCCGGGCGAAGGCGATCTTTGTAAGCGGCACTGATTAGCGGCTGTTTTAAAGCAAAGAGGAATGCGCCGATGATTAGAATCAGGTTGCCCGGCTGCACAATCATCTCCAGTGCATAGAACGCCTTCGAAAAGAAATCCATCGAGCGGGTATAGCCCTGGGATTCCCGGAAAAGCGTATTTAGGCCGGGATAACCGAGATTGCCAAAAAGGTACGCATCGGTGTGTGTCGCTAAATAATATAGTGACGGTAACATTGCCAGAAAGAATCCACCGCTAAAGAATAGCGCAAGCTGAATTAGTCGGCGACGGGAAAAATGCTTGCGATAGAGAAAAGGCAATAAGAAAAACGGCGCAAAGAGCGGCGCAAATGAAAGCCGCACACCGGTTGCGATCCCCAATAGCAAACCACTCAGAAACGTTTTTTGAAGTGATGGCTGTTCAGCTTTTACGGTCTTTGCTTGTAAAAGAAAAGCGAGAAAAGTTAGCAGCATGGGAAAATCATGGTTCCAGGCCAGCCCAACCGTATGATGAAATACCGGTGTTACCAAAAGCAATATGACGCTGCCTGCAGCAAGAAGGTAGCGTTCACTAAAAGGTCTTTCCTGCTGTAAATTATAGGTTTGCCTAAACAGAATAACCAGCGTAGCTGTCGCACATATGATCGAAAAGAAACGGGTAATAAATAGTAGTTTATCGCTCAGGTGAAATAAAGCCGCGTAAATGTATACCAGGTAAGGCTGATGGAAATAGGCAAAATCGACATAAGGCAGCCATCCCAGCCGCTGCAGCATTGCTGCGCTGGCAATAAACTGGTGTTCATCATGATCGATCGGTTTGTTCATCCCCAGGTTTAAAAGGAGCAGAAAAACCGTCAGGTTAAAGAGGATGAGCAGGGTGTATTTCAGGTAGCGATTCATGAAGTATTTCCCCGAAATTAGCGGAAAAGCCCGTACTTCAATATGCACCAAATGGCCTGAACGCCATCTTTCCAATTGATTTTCTTTCCTTCCGCATAGGTGCGGCCGAAATAGGAAATCCCCACTTCGTAGATACGCCAGTTTCCCTTCGCGACTTTCGCGGTCAGCTCCGGTTCGATGCCAAAGCGATTTTGCTCCAGAGTAATGGATTCCAATACCTCTTTCCGGAAAAGTTTGTAGCAGCATTCCATATCGGTAAGGTTCAAATTGGTAAACATGTTGGAAAGCAGGGTGAGGAATTTATTGCCGAGCGAATGCCAGAAAAAGAGTACGCGATGGGGTTGCCCTCCGGCAAAACGAGAGCCATAAACGACATCGGCTTTTCCGGCAAGCATTGGAGCGAGCAGGTCTTTGTATTCGTTTGGATCATACTCCAAATCTGCATCCTGAATAATGACAAAATCGCCGGTGGTATGTTCAAATCCCCGTCGAATAGTCGCACCTTTTCCTTCATTCTTTTCTTTATAAATCACCTTGTCCACCAGAGATGCAATATCCTTTTCCAGGATTTCCCGGGTGCCGTCGGTGGAAAAATCATCAACAACAATGATTTCTTTTTCTAGCTCGCCAATGTCGCATTCTTTGACCCGATGTACTGCTTCTCGGATAAAATTTTCTTCGTTGTATACTGGCATTACAATTGAAAGCTTCAAAATCATCTCCGAATTTAACCGATAATGTAAAGGGCGATCTGAATAACGATCATGGTGTAAATGCCGGCGCCGATATCGTCCAGCATAATTCCCCAGCCTCCGGGGAGATCCTGCAATTTATTGATCGGGAAGAGTTTGGTAACATCGAAAAGGCGGAAGAGTCCGAATGCAACCAGATACCAGATAAACTCCATAGGGACCAACCAGAGGCCCATCCACATACCGGCGACTTCATCAATAACCACAATTGAAGGGTCGTGCATGCCGGCATCCTTCTCTACAAAATTGGCAGAAATAGTACCGATGACTGTGGCAACTATTGTTGCGACAATCAAAATATTAAGGGAGCCCTGAAAAAGGAAGTAAGCGGCCAGCCAGGCCAGGATGGTACCGGCAGTGCCGGGAGCCGTTGGGGAATAACCTGCACCGAAGGTTGTTGCAATCGCGTAATGTATTTTCCGCATCATCTCTAATCGTCCTGTTAGATCGTTGATTTCTACTTCAGCCTGAAAAGTTAAGGCGGCGGGGGGGAATATGAAAGTGTTAAGGATTTTTTATGATTGTTGAATGAACCCGCATGGTTTAGCGGCGTATAAGGAAAAAATCTAACATCAATTTCACCATGGGGGACAATGGGGGAATGATTCGTTTACTTATTATGCTGGCTCTGGGCGGGAGCCTGCTCGGGGGAAATCTATCCGCTCAGGAGGCCATCTCTCCGGAAAATTTGCTGGAAGGGCTGGTTTCTGAAAACTCACTTCAAGTCGATTATTTACAAAGGCTTCAGGATCTGGAATCGACACCGGTTGATGTCAATCGGGCGGATGTCGCAATGCTATTGCAGATTCCGTTTCTGAATTACCAAATCGCCCGTAAGATTGTGAAGCAGCGTCGAGAGAAAGGCACTTATCGAGATGCTGAACATCTCCGGGAAGTTCTCGGGGTTTCTGAGGAGTTAATTAGCACGATATTGCCTTATATCAGTTTTCAGACGCGGAAAAAGAAGCCGCTCATTGATTATCGTCTGCAGTTAGGGCGTCCGCTGCATACAATTGCCGGTTACGAAATTGCGGATGATGCCCGCCGTTATGGCAATCCCTATCATTTGTATCATCGCTTGCGCTGGCAGCCAACGCCACGATTAAAGTTTGGGGCACTCTGGGAAAAAGACAGCGGTGAGCCGAATTGGTACGACTTTGGATCCTTTCATATCCAGTACGACTGGGCAGAAGCGAGAAGTAAAATTCTTCTGGGAGACTTTAATCTCTCCAGCGGTCAGGGGCTGCTATTCAATGGTCCTTATGGAAGTCCGGTAACGGTCGGTGGCATGCAACTTTTCAAGCGTACGCCGTTTCGCTGGCAGGGAAAGAGCGCCGCGAATGAATCCGCATTTTTTCGGGGCGCGCTTTGGGAGTATCGATTGCTGGAGAATACCCGATGGACAGTTGTGGCATCCCTGCATGAACTGGATGGCACATTATCGACGGATTCTTTGGCATTCGTGCGTTCATTTTATACTAGTGGCTATCATCGGAACAATAGTGAGCTGGTGAAACGCCGGGTCGTAAAAGAAAGCATGTTTGCTACTGCGGTGCTGCAATCTTTTGGAGAAACGCAGCTGGGAGGGCAATTTGCTCATTTCCAATACTCCCGGCCAGTGCGGATGGATGGCGAGCCTGCTGGAAAAAAAGCTGTTTATATGGGAGGCTTCTATGATACTGCCATCAAACAGTTGACAGTGCAGGGGGAAATTAGTCTCTATTCGCTCCGATATCCCGCCTTGCAGCAAAGTGTTCACTATCGCAGTGTGGATGGGAGCACAGATTATGGTATTCTCTTCTATTACTATCATCCGCAACACTGGTCGTTGCATGGCCGGGCGTTTGGGAAAGTGAGCAGCTCTCCCGGGAATGAGCGGGGATATTTACTTAGCTTTCGAAAGCGTTTGTTTCGCCAGACAGAGCTGGCGGCATTTTTCCAGGTCGGCAGGCCGCAGCAATTAGAGACAGAATTTCCCTTTACCAGCCGAAATCAGCAATTTCAAATCCGCCAGCGCGTGGCTAAAACCAGGATGACACTACGCTTTACCCGCCGCTTCCGGCAAGTCTCTGAAAGCGTTAGCAATCGTTATGCAATCGGGCAGGAACAAATTCGGCAAATTCGTTTGCAGATCGACAGCGACCTTTCCAGCACAGTACGTTTGCGGCACCGGATTGAACGCAGTTGGGGAGCGGCAGCGGAAGCCTTGCCGCGCAATTATGGCTTTATGATTTACCAGGATCTTCGTTATCGTCCCGGCAAATTTTTGACACTGCAGGCACGCTGGACGCAATTCGACGTGCCGGATTATAGCTTGCGATTATATGAATTCGAGAATGATCTTCCCGGCAACTTCCGGAATGCACTTTTAAATGGGCGCGGATTTAAGTGGTTTCTGTTAGTGGAATATCGTCCGTCAAAACGCTGGCGAATGGCGGTGAAATATAAAACATCTGAATATCCTGATGAGGCGACGCTGGGAAGTGGATTGGATGAGACGCTGGGGAATCGAAAACAGGAGATTCGTGGGCAGCTGCGGCTGATTTTTTAAAACGTTTGCTGTTATGTTGCTGGTTTCTTGTTACTGGCTTGTCTTTACCAGTAACCAGCCACCAGTAAAAAAATCGAATGCTTAGTTGTGGCCTAATCAATTATCTTTTAGAGATTTAGCCGGTTATTTTTTGCAATGTCGCGAGGCCGCGACGAAATTCCGGAGATAGCAAATCCTGATACTTCTTCGGAGGTTTTTCCGGCGGCAATGGCTGTCCCTTTAGCATCTGCGGATGCTCCGGGTTCAGGGTTAACGTTTGCAGCTCGGCCGCGTAGAGATTGCCGGAAGAGAAAGGGGCAGCCAGCGTTGCCCGGGTATCCTCCCAGAGTATGAGGTCGCTGTCAAAGCCTTTCATCTTTTTTAATTCCAGAACGCCAATAACACCACGCCGGGAAAGCACCATTACATCGCCGTCTTCGAAACGTTCGAAACGTATCTCTTCCCCGGAGCCGGCGGTGTGCAAGGCGCTTTTGAATTTGCGGACGACAAGTGCTGTCTCCATTAATGCTGCCTTGAATTGATCAGATTTGCTATCGAATTGTTTTTGAGCCGTTCGGTACTCCTTGAGCGCTGCCAGGTATTTTTCCTGGGCGGCATCCGCGCGGGTCAGCTCCTTCGAGAAGCCGTCCAGTAATACCTGAACGTAATCGCGGAAATCCGGGGTATGGCGTTTCCAATGGACTAAAAAACGCCCGAGGTTAAATCGTTCAACCAATTGGCAGAGATGAATAACATCGGCGGTTTTATAAAATGACCGCTGGTTCTGAAACGCTTTTTGCAGCTTTTCGAGGTCGCCCAGGACAGTTGTTGCATCTATTTCCGCCAGGAAGGGGGAAAGTTCCCGGTCCTCGCTGGTGTAGAGATGCAGCTGTTTTTTTGCGCGGGTAACGGCAACGTAAAATAAGCGGCGCTCTGCCTCTAGTGCTTTTGCGGCAGCTTCCCCTTTTTCATCCATCAAACAGGGAATTAAACCTTTATTGCAGCCGGGAAGAAAAACTGTCTCCCACTCCAATCCTTTCGCCCGATAGATGGTCATTATTTTTAAAGGGGGCAGGTCGCTTTTCTTAGCCAGGTCGTCGAGGGATATTTCCCGGATATAGGCGAGAAATTCCTCGCATTTCCCTCGTTTGCGGGACATATCAATCAGGGCATCAACATTCTGTACCCGGGAAACGCCCAATTCCTGCATGCCGCTAATGTTAAGCAGATGTTCTGCATACTCGATTTCCCCAACCAGCCAGGTCAAAACCTTGTGAGCGGGCTTTTTCAGTTTAAGGATCAACTCGTTAATCAGCTGTACGAAAGCTTGCGCGTTTTTTGCGGAACCGGGTTTTAGCTGCTTCTTTTGCAGCAGGACGGTTTCTAGTAGAGAAGCCTTTCGACTACGGGATTTGGCAACTACGCTATCGAGAAAGCTCTTGCTTAGATAGCGCCGTGGTTGATTAATGATATTCCGGAACATGGCAAGATATTTCTCTATCCGCGCATCATCATCGGGAAAACCACTGCGGCGAATCTCTGCTTCGAAAGCGGCAAAAGAGAGGTATTGAAAGAGCGGAATTAGTTCATCCCGGGCATAGAATGGACTGCTGCCAACAATCTGGTACAGAATTCGAGCGGCAATCAGCTCAGTCTCCAGGTAAGCGGTTTGAGAGTAGAGGCGAATCAGTATCGCCATATCGGCCGGAGATTTCTTCTGCTTGTACAGGCGACGAATTTCCTTCACGATAGCTGTCGCTGTTGCCGCATCATCTTTTGTTTTGTGGAGGTTCGTTGCGCCGCCAAATCCGCGCGTCAGGCTGAGCTGTTTCGGAAAACGGTTTTCATTACGGGAGATAACTTGGTTGGCAAGCACAACCTGTTGTGCCGTCGAGCGAAAATTGTCGCTGATCTTGTAAACCTGCGCGTTGTAGACCTTCTCAAAATCAAGAATAAAGCGCGGATTCGCGCCGCGCCATTCGTAAATGCACTGATCGTCATCTCCGATGGCCATGTAGTTGCGATGTGGTTGGGTGATCAGATCCATCAGTTGATACTGCGCAAAGTTGACGTCCTGGAACTCATCCACCATCACCATTTGGTAAGCACTTTGAAAGCTTTTTAATATATCCGGATGGCGTAGCAGCAGCTCCCAGCCGGTCATCAGCATATCATCGAAGGTGATCAGCTTTTGTTGCTGGCGAAATTGTTCGTATTTGCGATAAGCAAGCACATACTGGGCATGTTTGTGCACCGCCTGTTCGGTAAAATCGGTTGCTTTTTCGGGTAGATTTGCTGTTGCCAGGTCAGCGTAAACCAAATTTCCCTTCCAGACGGAAATCTGGTTTTTCAAATCCTCCCGGTCGACATTCAGCTCGTTGACATCGCAGCCTTGTTCCAGTGCTAACTGAACAAGCGTTTTTGAAATTAGCTGGCGACTGATGCTCTCGGCATCGCGGTTATTTCTCTGCAGCCATTCCCGGGATAGATAGCGCCTTTGTACTGCATTCCGAATAATTGCAAAGCCAATAGCGTGCAACGTTCGGCAATGCACGCCTTTTTCAACCCCGGTTTCCGCCAACTGAAGAATGATATCCTGAACGGCTGAGTTATTAAAGGAGGTTGTCAGAATTTTATCCGGTGTAACAATGCGTTTATCGAGAAGACGCTTGACCCGGTGCACCATGCTGGTGGTTTTCCCGGAACCGGCAACGGCAAAAACCAGCCCGGGGCCGGTAGTATGATTGACAATTGCCTGTTGTTCATCGGTTAATTTCAAATGACGGAGCCTGTTAGTTGAGGATTTCTATTTGGTGCATATTTTATTAATGTAAAGTGTTTTCCGGCATTAGGTATACAAAAAAATAATCTTTTCGATGCGTCATTTTTGGCAAATTATTTTCGGAAAAAGTTCCTGATAGATGCTCAATAATAGATTGCCCGAGATGCCGAAAATTTAGAATTTTTGAGCATTCAGTGAGCGATGCTAATCCCGAATAAAACAAACGGGTTATTTTGTTTGCGGAATTCTTACAAATCCGCTAAAAACGCAAATAAAACTATTGAAAGTGGAGCAAATAAGTTGTATTATAAATAGGGTAAGTGACGGATTTATTATCAGAACCTAAAAAGGTAAACTGTTGTTGCATACTACCAATCCAATAGTAAACACTATTTTCATTCCGACAATATTTTACGCCAGGATGTGCAAATTGCTTTGCAGATGGCGTACAACTCACCTTTATACATCCAATCTTAAAGAGAGAGAGGGCGATTATGTTCGACAATGACCGATCCAACTTCATTGCGTATTTGAATGAACTGCCGGAGCAAGTGAATGTCAGTGAGACGTTAATGGAGAAAAAGAAGTTTAAGGTTAAAACCGCTGACATTCACAACATCGTACTTTCCGGAATGGGAGGGTCAGCAATTGCCGGCGAATTATTACTGGACTACCTTGCTGACGAGTTGAAAGTACCAACCTACATGAACCGCAATTACCACCTACCTGCTTTTGTTAACGAAAAATCCCTTTTTATTGCAATTAGTTATTCCGGAGATACGGAGGAAACTCTAAGCGCAATGCAGGAAGCGATCGATCGCTCTGCAACTGTGATTGGGATTTCTTCTGGCGGTGAAGTGGAAAGTAAGTGCCGCATGCACGATTTTCCTCACATTGCAATTAAGTCCGGCTTGCCGCCACGCCAGGCACTTGGATATCTTTTTTTCCCGTTGTTAATTTTCTTTGAGAAAATCGGAATGATCTCATCGAAAGCAGCGGATCGTAAGGAAACGGGGACCGTGTTAAACGATCTGGTGGAGCGTTACAGTCCGGAGAAAAATTTTCGCCATCACAATATGGCGAACAATATTTCCCAAAGCATTTATCATGCGATACCGGTGATCTATTCCGGTGTGCCTTATTTGGGTGGCGTTACGGTACGCTGGCGGAATCAGTTCAGCGAAAATGCCAAATCGATGGCCTTCAGTAATGTGCTTCCGGAACTGAATCATAATGAAATTATGGGCTGGGAAGGATTGCACGAGGTTAACAAACATTTTCGGGTGATCTTTTTACGGGACTCCGACGAAGGCGATCGCATAAAGCAGCGTATTGAAATTACTAAAAAAATTCTTAAGAAAAACAATGTCCTTTTCGGGGAAGTATATGCCGAGGGAGAATCCCGCCTGGCAAAGATTTTCTCCCTGATTAGTGCCGGCGACTGGGCCAGTTATTACTGGGCGATGCTGAACGAAAAAGATCCGTTTAGGATTGATAGTATTGACCAGCTCAAGCAACGGCTAAACGAAGTAAATGCATAGTATGTTAGTTCGTTTTTCGATATGATTTTATTACGGCGGATTTGAATTTACACTCAAATCCGCCGTTGTTTTTTCGTAATCACTAATACTTTTTATCGATTACAAAGATTTATATTTATCTGTTCTTTTTGGATGGAGGTGGATGGGGACCGGTGTCTCCCCCGGCCTTCAAAGCCGCGTGTGCCCCGGCAAACCGGGGCGGGTGGGTTCGACTCCCACGCACCTCCGCCAATTTTTTCCTACCCAATTGTTTGTAAATTATGATCCTAGTGGGAAATTTTTTTCCCATTTTTAGGAAAAATGAGATACCTGTCGATTAGCTCACAACTTTTTTTTAAAAATCAACTAACTGTTTTTTATAGCCTTATCAATTAAGACAAAAAGATTTGGTACCGTTTTTGTCTCATATTTTTATCAAGTTTCAATTAAAACAACATATTAGGGTGTTTTTAATTTGAAACAGTGTTAAGTAGTTGAGAAGATGCAGAGAAAAGGATGTGGGAAAATGAGCGCTAGCAGCATCAGATGCTTAAGATTTATATGGATAACGCTCCTGTTGTCCATCGCCTTTTCCATTTCCGCTCAGGAGCTTGTCATTAACGGCAAAGTTCGTGATGCCAACACCCACCGCGAAATCCCCAATGTAAATATTTATATCAAAGATTTAGGCATCGGCACCGTTTCCAATGCTGCTGGTCGGTTTAGTATGCGCGTGGTGCGGCCGGAGCCGGCAATGATGGTGATGTTCCAACATGTTGCCTACGATACCCTCTACCTGATGATCGAAGAAGTGCTATCCACAAACAATATTAACATGCAGGAACGGGTTATTTCTATCCCGGTAGTGCAAACGGAATCGATCGAATCCCAACTGGAAATCCATAAAGACTTACCGCAATCTGTATCTGTGCTTGATGCACGCATTTTCGACCTGCACGGCTATATCGATGCCGGCGATCTGCTGCGTACCGATCATAGTATTCAGGTCGATGAAGAGATTAGCGGCAAAAAAACGGTTTCTATTCGTGGTGGCAGTCCGGATGAAGTCATTGTGCTCTACAATGGCATAAAAATGAACAGCAATCTGGATAACATCTTCGATATCTCCCTGATTAACCTGGCCGAAATCGAGCGCCTGGAAGTAATCAAGGGCAGTAACACAACACTGTACGGCTCGGAAGGATTTTCCGGCGTTGTCAATGTGATTCCCCGTTTTCAGCAGGATTACAACTTTCGCTTTCAACAGCAAATCGGCGCCTATAACACTAATAACTGGGGCCTGCACCTCTTTAAGGATATTGGTCGGATGCACGCCGGTTACAGTGTTAAAAAAGGAGAAGCCGAGCGGGAATTGGCACAGAGTGGCGAAGAGGTCATCGAAGTGCTGAAAAACGATTCGGAGCATCAAACTGCCAGTCTCGCTTATAATCTCTCCGAAACGACCGCGGGTGTGCCCACGAGTACAGTCGGGGTGATGTATAATCGTTCTATGGTCGATTATTTCAACGAGCGTGATGAAGAAACGCTTTCCAATTTTAACCAAATGGTTTCCACCCGTTTTGTCGGGGAGCTCTTTGGTGTGGATCAGTTGAATATTTCCGGAGCGTATCAATGGCAGGAAGAAGATCAGTATCTGCGCTTCTTTAATCTCGATAGCGAAGATGGGTATCTTACCCGAAATATCGACAACTCTTCCTGGCATTTTAACGCTAACAAGTCCATTGATATGGAATATTTTCAGGTGTTGCTGGGATACCAGTTCAAAAATGCCCGATTGGATTTTCAGGATGATCGTTCATACCTGAACTCCAGCCAAAATATCTTTCAGTCTTCGGATATAACCCGTCAAAATCATGGCTTTGTTTCAATTGCCAAGGTGAAGATTCCACCGCGCAGCAGCTTTCTGCAGCGGGTGAATTTTGATCTTAGCGTTCGTTATGATATGGTTGACGACAAGCAGGATAACCCCGCTGCGCTTAATGAGAGCAATGATGAATTCGGCTATACACCGATTGAGAATGCCTGGCGGGAAAGCATGGTGAAATTGTCCACTCATTTCTCCGGAAATAACGGCCGCTTTGCATTTAAAGGGTTTTTGAATGTCGGCAGTAATGTGAAATTTCCTACTTTGCTTCAGCAAATCAGCACCCGGGAGCTGCTTTCCTCGGCGGTAGAAGTACCAAGCCTGGAAGCGGAGAAAAATCGTAGCGTTGAGATGGGGCTAAACTTGCTGCATCAGGTCGGGCGCAGCGATATTTATGGCTGGGAATTATCCGGAAATATTTTCCGCAATTCCTATCAAAACAAGTTTCGCAGCTATTATCTCCCCGGTACCCCAATCCCGGTTTATGATAATGTCAGCGAAGCAACTCTCACCGGCTTCGAAGCGAAACAGTCGCTCTACCTGTTCCAGAAAAAAATGACCATGGACGTCGGCGCATCCCGCTATATTTTTTCCGACCAGCCGACCTTCCCGTTTAAGCATGACCGGAAATATACCATTAACATGCGCCTGAACCAGTACGGCTACGCGCTGCATCTCCATGCTTACCAGGAAGGTGAGCAGATTGCCCAAATCCGTACCACTGATGGGGAATTTCGGGAAACGAAAATTCCGAAAATCTCCAATTTGGATATCCATTTCAGTAAATCATTTGAAATCGACCGAGTGAAACTGATTTTTAACGCCAGCTTACGAAATGCGCTGGATGATGATTTTGATCTGGAAGGATTGATTCTGCGGGAAAGAAGATACTACCTGACGCTTGGGATTGAGTATTAATGCTTATCTGAGACAAATTCCGATTTAGATTTTTAGTAATGTTGGGTGCAATATGGCTCCGCTCTCCCGGACGGCCGGGATCGCTAATTGTTGCACTCACTGCGTTCGTTGATGGTTGGCCGTTGGCAAGTGTTTTTCAACCATTAGCGAAGCGGAACCATATTCTCCCCAAGCGCCAACGCACCAATTCATGGTTACCTGGGTAAAACTTTTTGCGTCACTCTAAAAATCCCCAACCATCAGCGAAGCGGAACCATATTCTCCATACTACATGCCGGCCACTTTATCCGGCGCTTTCCCAGAAATTAACCGTCAAAAAATATTACTCATACATGTATTTCGGATACTCAACCGCCCAACACCGATCCATCACTACATCAATACCGGCCTTCAGGGCTTTTTCGGCTGCCTCGGGATGGATAACGCCAAGCTGCATCCAGATAGAGTGAACGTTTTTCTTGATGGCTGCGTCGACAATCTCGGGAACGTGTTCCGGGCGGCGAAAAATATTTACCAGGTCAATTTCTCCGGGAATATCCAGCAAATGGTCATAAGCGGGGATGCCAAAAACGCTCTCGACATTCGGATTTACCGGAATCACTGTATAGCCTTCCATATTCATCAAACGGGCAACGCCGTAACTGGGGCGGAAAGCGCGGTCCGACAGACCAACAACTGCAATACGTTTATGTGCTTTCAGGATGTGGGGGATGTTTTCATTTAACTGTTTCATGCCAGCCTCAATTTTGGTTTCATTTTAGATGTCACCTTAGTACAATAGTTACATGCTGCTGACCGGCAGCTCTGCAAAAAAGAATTTCAAAAATTATATACTTCTATTGTAAACCTTTCCAAAAAGCGCCCCGTCATACTCATCAAATAAAGTGAAAAGGCAGAGACGGTGATCGAAGATAAGGCACTTGTTGCACAGGCACAAAATGGGAACATGGAAGCGTTTCGCACGCTGGTAGAGAGATACAAGCAGATGATCTACTACCTCGCGCTGGACCTCTCCGGCAACCATTTTGATGCAGAAGATCTTTCCCAGGAGGTCTTCATCCGTGCCCTGCGTTTTATCGGGAAATTCCGCGGAGATGCCAAGTTTAGCTCCTGGCTATATCGAATTACCGTTAACTGCCATATCGATAGCAAACGAAAGAAACAGGTGAGTACAGTGTCGATCAACAATGAGGAAGCATCGCGGGATATTCAGGAAATTAAAGCCCCGGATTCCCAAAAGACATCGCCCGATAAACAGGTAGAAGCTGCCGGTATTCAAACTCATATTCAGAATGCGTTGAATTTGCTTTCTGCCCGGGAACGGTCGGTGTTCGTGCTGCGGCATTACCAGGAAATGCCCCTGAAGGAAATTGGCGCGGTACTCGATATTGCCGAAGGCACCGTGAAAGCTCTTTTATTTCGGGCGATTCGGCGACTGCAAAAAGAATTGGCGTTTTATCAGGCCGATATTTAAAAACAGTACAGGAATGATACCATGAACGAAAATTGCCGGAAAAGTGAATCATTATTTGTAGACGCGCTTTACAATGAGCTGACTGCAGCGGATCAACGCTGGTTCGATGCGCATCTTGCATCCTGTTCGGATTGTAAGGCGGAATTTAAGCGGCTGCAGGGAACATTGCGGATCATGGATGAGCGGGAACAAGCCGCGCCTTCGGCGGAGTTCTGGGAAGGCTACTGGGATCGCCTTGCCGAAAAGCTGCCGGAGAGCAATGGCAACACCGCAAAAAATGTTCATAAAATGCCGGTCTCTCCGATTTGGCAGTGGGGCTACCGGGTGGTAGCAGCTGCAGCGATTCTGGTCGTTGGTATCTTCCTGGGAAGAAATCTGTTTATCCCGGGAAACC
The DNA here is from genome assembly GCA_028284905.1 of Calditrichia bacterium. GTDB lineage: Bacteria > Calditrichota > Calditrichia > RBG-13-44-9 > J075 > JACKAP01. The sequence continues at coordinate 92,937 of JANQQU010000033.1, read as the reverse complement.
TGACTTCGCCTGAAAAAGAGAATGATCTGATACAGGCCGCAGCGGTGCAGGACCGCACTTTCAACTATCTGGAAAAGTCGAAGGTTTTACTCCTGGGAGTAGTAACCATCGATGAAGATGAAGCCACGCAGGATGGCCTGGATTTCAGTGGCTATCAGAAAGCCTCCCGGAACCTGGTTCGGGAAGCCGTCTATCTGAAGGAAGCCTTGAAAGAGCCACGACAGCAGCGGCTGCGGAAATTAGTATCCGATCTGGAAATTATTCTGCTGCAAATTGCCAGTCTGGAAGCCGAAGAAGATCTCTCCGCAATTGAGATGATCCGGCACGGCGTAGACCGGCGGGGGATTCTCCTGAAGATCAACCTGGAAGAAATTAACCAGGGCAATCCGGAGAAAAAGGACATAGGAAAATCCGGCGCGCCACGAATTTAAGGCGACCGGCAGAAAAGATTGAAAAGAAAGAATTCTAAGGAGTGCAGACATGTTTAAGATAATCAATAATGCGATAACGATGTTGCTTCTGATGGCGCTGTTAAGCTGCGCCCTTGCGGACAATGACAATCAGGATGAAGCCTACACCATTTATCAGGAGGCTTATAACCTGGTGCTGGATGAAAAGTGGGATGAAGCGGTCAGCAAGTTCGATGCGCTGCTGCAAAACCATCCCCGAAGTTCCTGGAGAGATGATGCCCGCTACTGGCGTTGCTATGCCGAGGAGAAGAAGGGGCGTGATCTGGAAGCAAGTTTTAAATGTTATGAAGAGTTCGTATCCGACCATCGCTCCAGCAAATATGCGGATCATGCCCGTTCCAACATGGTGCGGATTGGCGAGCAATTGGTGCGTAGTGGTAAGGATCAATATCGCCCGATGATTAAAGCGATTCGGGATAGTGACAACGAAGAGCTGACCCTGGCAACCTTATATGCCATTGCGAACATTGGCGGCGAAAAAGCATTGAACTCCGTGCATGCCATCTATAAGAATGCGGAGAACGAAAAAATTCGCGGTAAGGCTGTTTATGTCCTTGGTGAGTTCGAAAATGAAGCTGTCGTCCCGATGCTGCTGGAGATTGCAAAAACGGATGAGTCCAAAGATATCCGCAAGAAAGCAGTATATGCCCTCGGCGATCACGACGAAAATGATGTGGGCGATGCCCTGGTGGAAATCCTTAATTCCGATAACGAAATATCGGTCCGAAAAGCAGCATTGTATGCTATGAGCAACAACGACCATCCCAATTTGGTTCAGGTACTGCGGGAAGCGAGCATGGGAGAAAACAGCGAGCTGGCGAAAGCAGCAGTATATGCGCTCGGCGATATGGATCAGGCGGCAGCTAGTGAAGCGCTGCGGGCCTTGTTGAAAAGTTCTGCAAAAACCGAAGTGCGGAAAGCATCGCTTTATGCACTGGCAAATCATCAGGAAGAAGATGCCCTGGAGGTGCTGAAAGAGGTGGCACTCAACGATAGTGAAGTCTCGTTACGGAAGGCTGCCCTCTATGCCATTGCCGATGTCGACGGCCCGACTGCCGGAAAGATGCTTCGGGAAATTTTCAGCAACACGGATAATCCGGAAGTGGGTAAAGCCGCATTGCATGCGATCGGTGATGCCGATGATCGGGAATCGCTGAACTTCCTTCGCAATATTGCCATCTCCCATGCCAATGAGAGCATCTCCCAAACCGCCTTTTATGCCTATGTGGATGAAGTCGAGGACGTCGATGCCATTCTGGAAATTATGGAACAGACGAAATCTGCAAAGGTCCGCAAGGCTGCGTTGTATAAAATCGGCGATTTTGAAAATGATGCGGCGGTTAATGCATTAGCATCAATTCTGAAGAAAGAAAAAGATGCCACTTTGCGAAAAGCGGCAGTATATGCCCTGGGGGAAACCGAGAGCGATAAGGCAATCGCCGTGCTGAAAGATGTTATTGCTAACGACGACAGTCTGCCGGTCCGGAAAGCGGCAATCAGCGCCCTGGGCGAAATAGGTTCTCCCTCGGCTCAGGAAGCATTAATGGAAATTTTACAAGATGGATCTAACTAGGCCGTTCAGCCGGGATAAAAATTCTGACGGATGAGTTGCAGTGGCCCCATAGGGGTGAACAGCCGATAGCGGGCAGTTGCTTGCTAAGCTGTCACTGGAAAAAACAAACTTCTTGGCTGACAGTCTTACAAACAAAAACGGAGTATAAGATGAAATCTCAATCTTTATACCTTTACTTAATAACGATTTTACTGATTTTCCTTTCTGGCAGTCTATTCTCTCAGCAGACTATCAAAACGGTACCGGATGCGAATACAGCCTTTGCGGAAAAGTGGCAGTGGGCGTTGCAGGATGCTGAAAAAACATCGCCAAACCGGGAATTCTGGATTGCCACCAGCATTACCCGCGATATGGGTGTGGATGAATTTATCTGGAGTAATGGGGATATTTTTGCCTATATGCATGGCCATCACGAGAGCGATCAGCCCTCGCTATCGCTTATCTTAAAGAAGCAGCCGGATGCATCGTCGGGAGTTTCGGAAGCAGAGCAACTGCGCATGGCCGCAGAAAATGCCCTGCAGGAAGCGAAGGGACTTCGAGCGACCAGGAAAAAAGTACCGCAGGAAATTGCCCTGATGTTTCAGTACCGGGGGAAAAGCAAACGCCTCGGCGATGCGCACAATATTGCCATCGTCAGTATGGCCCTGCCGTTCGATTTTGACCGACAAGTGGTTTACTGGGTAGGGCATGTGGAGCAGTCCGCCAGTCTGCCGGTGTTTAAACGCATGTATGCGGATGCCCGGAAAAAACGCCAGCGGGAGCAACTGATCTCCATTATCGGTATGCATGATAACGCCTCCGAGGTAATTCCCTTTCTGGATGAAGTCTTAAAAAGCGACGAAACCGCTGACGTGCGGGAGGAAGCGGCAGAATGGCTCGGCTGGCAGCAGGACGTACGAGCAGTGAAAATTCTGGTGCGCACCGCCCGGGAAGATCGTTCCCCGGATGTGCGGGAAGAAGCCGTGGAGGCATTGGGGCAATCTGAGCTGCCGACAGCAGAAACTGCCCTCATCTCTTTTGCAACGGAGAGCCGTGATGTTGATATTCGCGAGAGTGCCGTGGAAGCGCTGGCTCACTATCCCGGGGAAAAATCCCTGACAACATTGAAGAAAGTTGTGTTCGAAGATCCGAAAGTCGATGTGCAGGAAGAGGCGGTTAGCGCAATCGCTTATCGCAAAGACGATGCTTCCTATGCAACCTTGAAGGCCATTCTGGAAAATCATCGCCGCCCGGATGTGCGGGAAGAAGCCCTTGACGCATTAGCATCATACAAACGCAGCGATTTGCCGGGGATTCTCAAGCACACCGCGTTTAATGACCGCGATGAAGATGTGCAGGAAGAAGCGATCGAACTAATGGTTTCCCAGGAAATCGGGGATCCGCTGTCTACCCTGACCAGCGTCATTCGCACCCATCCCAACCCGGAGATTAAGGAAACAGCGGTGGAGGTGCTCGCCCATTTAGCGGCAGATAAAGCCGTTGCAGTGCTGGAAGAAACCATTAAAGACAGCGACGACCGCAAGCTGAAATTAAATGCGCTCAATATGTTGTTGGAAATGGATGATAATGCCGGCATTCCAAAATTGATTGAAATTGGGAAAACCCATCAGGACCGCAGCATCCGGAAGCGGGCGATTATGTTGCTTGGCGAAGCGGAAGATCCACGCGCAATTGATGCGCTTATCGAAATTGCCGGTGCGGAATAGGTTGGAAAAATGTTGGCAGCGTTGCGATCGGGTGTAACCTTATCGTACTGCTGCCGTATCTTAAATTTCCGCAATTAGCACCACCGTAGCGAGAGGTAACTCTCAAGATCAAAACTAGCTTAAAATAGACTGTTTGAAATATTCTTAGAAAGTACTTATCGGAGGATTCCGCAATGAAACAAATGATAACGTTATTATTAGCTATTTGTTTTTTGGGCGCGTTGGCTGTGCCGGCATTTAGTGCAGACCCGGAAGGCAAAAAAAAGAAAAAATATTCGAGAATTATTATCGACGACCATGACCTGCCGGATGACATCGAAGTGAATCTGGAAGGTCTGGAAGATATGCTCGAGGACCTGGAAATTCAGTTGAATAATCTCGATGACCTTGATTTTCAGTTTGATGAAGATCGGTTGCTGCAAGATCTGGAAATACAACTGGCTGGTCTGGAAGAGTTAGAAGGACTGGAAATGGATTTGGCTGATTTGGAAGATCTCAATATTCATATTCCTAATATTAATATCGACCTCCCGGCCATCGATATCGACCTGCCAATGCTGGATATCGATCTGCCGTCGCTCGACATTGACCTCCCGGAAATCAACATCGACGGTTTTAATTTTGACTTCGACTACCAAGATGGGCATAGTCGTTTTTACCGCGATCTTTCCGAAAAGGAAGAGATGCGCCTGCAGGCACTCCGTTCGATGATTCGCCGCAGTAATGATGAAACCGCAGCGCTGGATGCATTGGAAGATGTTATTCGCAACGACAAAAGCACCGCGATGCGTTACGAAGCAGTTCGGATGCTGCGCTATTACCTCGATAATGACCGTACGTTGGACATTCTCGGTCGGGCCGCCGGTAAAGATTACCATATTGGCGTTCGTAAGAAAGCGCTGCAATTGCTTGGAAAAAGTGGCGATCCCCGGGCGGTAGACATTATCGAGAATATTCTCGATACTTATTAATTTATGTTACGCGCTAACTTAAATGTTTAGCGGGCGAGAATAAATTTTCATAATTGCTATCGTATTAAATATTTTATGCACGCATAACATTAGTTATGAAAATATCCGGATTGGGAAGATTTGTTTGCAGTTGCAGAATTTTTTACTAATTTGGATTAGTAGAGAAAAAAACTGCAAAATATTGCTGGCGGATTTTGCAGTGGGCCCTAACGCCAGCGTTTTTTAGTTGTAACCTCCTAAAGCGGGTAAAATTCCTACGTGAATTTACCCGCTTTACTTTTTGGGTATCTGATCTGAAGATGTAATTTCGGGAAAAAGTCGCATAATTTTGGTTTCCGGGAAAAGGTGGAATCGCAATTGCTTTTTTGCTCAATTACCCCTAGCTTTACAGGCTTGAATGGGTTGGCTAAGAGATATAGACGTGGGTTATGTTTGATTTAACTATAATTATTACTTCATTACTGCTTTCCTTTTTTTTCTCCGGCACCGAAACTGCATTCGTTTCCGTCAATAATGTTTTTATTGAAGTTTGGCGGCGGGAAAAGCCGCGTAAACGGTTTATCTCGGTACTACTCCCTTTTCTGAAAGAGCCGGAAAAATTCCTCTATACAACATTGATCGGCAATAACATTTCTAACGTTGCCTTTGGGACATTCGCCACGATCTTCCTCAATCAATACTTTACCTCCTATACAACAATTGCGATCATCACCGCGATTACTTTATTGCTGGGAGAAATTGTTCCCAAAACGATTTTTCATAGCCTCGCGAACGATTTAATTAAAATTATCGTCTACCCACTCAGATTTTTTCAGAGCGCCTTTTACCTGCCGACAATTTTCATCAGTAAAATTTCCGAATTTCTGCTTTCTTTGCTGGGGCATCGTAAAGAGGAACTGAAAACCTTTTTCTCTAGTACCGATGTGGAGATTTTACTTAATCAAAGCAAGTCGGCTGTGAGCGAAAGTGCGCCGGTGGAAGGGGAGTACGTCAGTGGAGTGCTCAATCTGAGGGAGTTGTGGGTGCGAGACGCTATGGTCCCGCGCACCGAAATTATTGCAGTGCCGGAAAGCGATACTATCGATGCAATTAAGAAGGTTTTCAAAAAGCATGGATTTACCAAGATTCCGGTTTTCAGTGATACATTGGATAATATTATCGGTATCGCTTTCCTGAAAGAGTTGTTTCTGGAGCCGGCCTCTTTCTCGGAGATGATCCAGCCGGTGACCTTTGTCCCGGAAACCAAACGCTGCTCGGATCTGCTCCGGGAATTCCGGGAAACCAATACCTCAATCGCCATTGTTATCGATGAATATGGCGGCACCGCCGGTTTGATTACCACCGAAGACCTGGTAGAGGAGCTGTTTGGAGAAATTGAGGATGAGCACGATGAACAGGAAGTAATGATCCGCCAGATCGATGAGAATACCTATCGCGTTAATGCCCGCATCGAAATCGATAAGTTAAACGAAACCCTTGGTGATGAGTATATTCCTGAGGGGGACTACGAAACGCTTGCCGGTTTTATCCTCGGTCATCTCGGCTACATTCCCCGCCGCGAAGAACAAATCGATTACAACGAGATTATAATGACCGTCACCAGCGCCACCCGCCGCAAAATTCAATGGGTGAAAATCACTTTGCCTACGTCAACCCAGTAGACCCAAACCCACCACGGGTATCCCCGGCAAATCCCGGATCATCCATCTCTTTCCATTCAATTTCCGGCAAGGCATTTTTTTCGAAAATAATCTGGGCGATGCGGGTACCGCGTTCAATAATAAAGGGTTGGTCTTTTTTCGGATCGGCAGGATTGTAGAGACGCACCAGCGCAATTTTCAGCTCATCTTCCGGCCCGCAATAATCTTCGTCGATAATCCCGACATCATTCGCCAGGCAAATACCGTTTTTTACTGCAAGTCCGCTGCGCATATGTACTTTGTAGAAATATCCGGGAGGAGATTCAATAACTAATCCGGTACCAATAAGAGCAACTTTCCCGGGCATCAATTCCGCTTTATCAGCGGCGTAAACATCCAGTCCGGCGGAAAGCGGTGTCTTTCGCGCCGGCAGTGGAATGTCTTTATATTTACGATAGATTCGAATATTCATTGTCTGTCATTAGATGAAGAAAATAAAAGTAGCAATAACGAAAATAAGACTAAGGATCGCCACCGAGTAGATCATATATCCAAAGAAGCTGGGCATTTTAATGTCAGCCTGTTCTGCAATGGACTTTACCATAAAGTTTGGCGCATTACCGATGTAAGTCATCGCACCGAAGAATACCGCGCCACAACTGATTGCGGTGAGATACAAGCCACCGTCTCCCATCATCCAGGTAACATCCTGACCGAATTTACCCATTGCAGTATTCAGGAATACCAGGTAGGTCGGGGCATTGTCCAGGAAACTGGAGAGAGAACCGGTGATCCAGAAATAATGCCAGGGTTCTTCAACCGCCTCGATAATGAAACTTAATCCGCCATTTGTTCCGGCACGCAACATCGCCAGGGCAGGAATAATGGTGATAAAAATACCGGCAAACAACTTCGCCACTTCCTGAATGGGAAACCAGTTGAAGTCGTTACCACGGCGCATTTCCGAATCCATCGGGGTAAATTTCAGGGAGAGAAGGCCCATGAGCACCAGGAAGAGATCGCGGACAATACCTTCGATCGGCATATGAACACCAAAGACCGTTACTTCGCCTAATCTTACGTAACCGCTAAAAAGAACACCGCCGATAACTCCCAGCAGGAAAATCAGGTTAAACATCCCCTTGATTTCCATATGATATTTCTGGATTTCCTTTTTGTGGGTGACAGCGTCTTCGACTTCCACGTCCTCATCGATAACCATATCATCTACCAGGTCGTCCGGCAAGTCAATATGAGTACCGATAAGGTGCAGCTTCTCATGCCATCCCTCTTTCCGATACATATAGGTATCATAAGCGAAAAATATGAAGAGGACGATCACCGAGACAAATACCATGTGGGGGAAGAGATTGAAGGTCCAGAAAAACTCGACGCCCTGCAGAAAGCCGAGAAAGAGCGGAGGATCGCCCAATGGTGTCAGGGAGCCGCCGATATTCGCTACCATGAAAATAAAGAAGACGATCAGGTGAACTTTCGACTTGCGGTATTTATTCATTTGGATGAACGGGCGGATAAGCACCATCGCCGCCCCGGTAGTCCCGATCCAGGAAGCGAGGGCGGTACCGATAAAAATCAGAATCAAGTTGTTCAGCGGTACGCCGACCGGTGCACCTTTAATAAGAATCCCGCCGGCAACAGTATAAAGCGCCCAGAGCAATATGATAAAAGGGATATATTCAAGCAGATAAACATGGAGGATTTCATAGACTGCATCGCCGCCGTAAGAAAAGAGGAAAGGAACCGCCAGCAATAACCCCCAGAAAGCGGATATTTTGCCGAAATGATGATGCCAAAAACTTTCTGCCACTAAAGGAAAAATAGCGATCGATAAAAGAATGCCGATAAATGGAATGATACTCCACAGCGGAAGGGATTCTCCAAGGTTGCTGCCTCCACCGGCCATTGGCGCCGGGGCAGACCAATTTGCTGCTGCTTCAGCAACGGCCGTACCTGCTTCTGCAAGCATTGCACCGGAAGTTATCAACAGGGTTGTTACAATCAGCACTAATATCTGCAAGCGACCCTTCATTATGCTCTCCCTTAATCAATTTTACATTAGGTGGTTTCGTGACTGCAATCAGTTCGGCTAGTGATGGGATGAAGGTAAAAATCTTGGAGAATATATCAAAGTGCTATCGTAAAATAATTATTTATTTGAATTTGCCCTGTCATTCAAGATATTTGGTAATGATGGAAATTAAACCATCTGCCACCACTGAATAATAATCTGGAAATAGACCTAATAAATCGATTCGAATTTATAATCAGGAGGCTAATATGAGAAAATGTCTGGTCCATATGGGATTAATGTTGATGTTGCTAGTGACGTCCCTGTTCGCAGAAAAAAGACCATTGGCATTCGAAGATATGTTTGAAATGGGACGGGTTGGCGATCCGCAAATTTCTCCCGACGGAAACTGGATTGTTTATAGCATCACCCGTTACAGTGTTGAGGAAAACAGTGGTAATAGCGACATCTACCTGGTCTCCGCAGATGGCAAAACTCAGAAAAGATTAACGACTTTTCCCAAGACTGATACCCATGCCCGCTGGTCGCCGGATGGGAAAATGATCGCTTTTATTTCCAGCCGCGATGGCAGCGCACAAATTTACGGCATCGATCCATTTGGTGGGGAAGCGCGTCAGCTAACATCGGTCGCTACCGGTGTTAACGATTTCAGCTGGTCGCCGGATGGAAAGCATTTTGCCGTAGTAACCGATATGTATCCGGAAGCTGCAACACCGGCAGAATCCGCGAAAATGGCGGCTGCGAAAGCTGAAGATAAATCTACCGGGCGGGTTATCGATGCCTTGCTGTACCGCCATTGGAATTCCTGGAAAGAAGGCAAAAATAGCCGGGTAGTTACTGTGCCTGTGAATGGTGGTGCAGCAGTTAGCATTACGCCGGGCAATACAGATAGCCCACCGATTTCCCTGGGGAGCGGACATGATTATACCTGGTCTCCCGATGGCAGTCAGATTTGCTTTGTGCAAAATACCGATCCGATGGTGGCAGTCAGCACGAATAACGATCTCTGGTTAGCGGACCGCAATGGTGAGAATCATCGCCAGGTAACCACAAATCGTGGTAACGACAATGGCCCGCGTTTTTCCCCGAATGGGAAATATATCGCTTACCTGTCCATGGCGCGGGAAGGATTTGAAGCGGATCAGCAAAACCTGATGGTTTACAACACTGAAAATGGTGAAGTCAAAAATTTGACTACGGCGCTGGACCGTTCTGTCTCGGATTTTGTTTGGGCATCCGACAATAAGACGATCTACTTTTATGTCGCGAACGAAGGCCGTAGCAGCTTATACAGAACAAAAATTGGTCAGCGCGCGCCTCGGCTAATTCTGGATAAAAAATATATCGGGGGCCTCGCTTTGTATCCCGATGGTAAATCGCTGCTGTTGAAAATTCAGTCTGCGACAATGCCTTATGAGTTATTCAATTTCGACCTGAAAAAATCCACACTAACCCAAATCACTTTTACCAACCAGCTACGTCTGAATGCCCTGGAAATGAATCCGGTAGAAGATTACTGGTTTGTCGGCGCATTTGGCGATTCCGTTCATCTGCTGATGATCAAGCCGCCGAACTTTGACCCAAGCAAAAAATATCCGATGATCCATCTGATCCATGGCGGTCCGCAGGGGGCATTTTCCGATGATTTCCATTTCCGTTGGAATTCTGAACTTTTTGCTGCACCGGGATATGTGGTCATTATGGTTAATTTCCACGGCAGCCGTGGATATGGGCAAAAATTCTGTGATGCGGTTAGTAAAGACTGGGGAGGCGCCCCTTTCCAGGATATTCGTATTGGTACCCAATGGGCGCTGGATAATTTCGATTTTATCGATCGGGAACGCGTTGGTGCCGCCGGTGCTTCTTACGGTGGATTTATGATCAACTGGATTGCCGGGCATAATAATGACAAGCTGTTTAAAGTGCTTGTATCTCACGATGGGGTGTATGAGCAGGTAAGTATGTTTGGCGCTACGGAAGAGCTCTGGTTCCCGATGTGGGAATTCAACGGAAAGCCCTGGGAAGAAGGCAGTGTATACCAGGTCTGGAATCCCGCGAATTATGCGGATCACTTTGATACGCCGATGCTGGTGATCCACGGAGAACATGATTATCGAGTACCTTACACCCAGGGGCTCCAGCTGTTTACCGCTCTCCAGGTAAAGGGTGTTGATTCCCGTCTGTTATTCTTCCCGGATGAAGATCACTTTGTGCGTAAGCCGCAGAATGCCCGCCTTTGGTGGAAAACTGTACATGGCTGGCTGGCGAAGTATTTGAATCCCTAATGTGAAGATTGTAGCAGTAGCCCCAAAGGGTTGTACATTTGGTAGGAATAAAAGTGGCACTGTCAACGGCCACTTTTACTTCAAGAAATTAGCGCAGGTTTGTAACCTCATATCGTTTCACGGTACGATTACCGGCGTTATCGGTAATGTAAACCTGCAGATTATGTTTTCCGGAGGGGATGTTCTTTCGATGAACTATCAGGAATTTCTCTTCCGGATCATATTCGTAGAGCGTCCAGCGGCCGTCTACTTCCACCCGAAACTGTGTTTCCCGATAGATACCGGACATGCCATCACCGACTGAAAAGCGCAGCGGGAGATTTTTTGCCCGGGATTGATTAAATTTGCGTAGGTTCAATGGGCGGATTGTAGGAGGAATTGTATCCTGAATAATAGCAAATTTTTCCAGGCTGGTAATACGAGTACTTAAAGTATTACCATTCCGTTTAGTCGGGAGAAACCGCCAGGAACCGTTCAGTTTTCGATAATAAGCACCAATCCCTTTTTTCGCAGCGATTGAATCCGGCAGTGTGATGGATATGTTCGCACCGTAATTCATCGGTTGATCAAATGGTTCAGTAACATATTCTGCACTCAGGTAGCGATATTGTTTACGGAGCGGAATCGACGGTGCGACCTTGCTAATGGAGACGTAGGTTGTATCGTAAACGGCATTGCTGGGAAAGCGTATCTGGAGGAATCTGTCTTCCGAGTAGGCAGTTCGTTCCTTACCGGGAATCACTTGCGTCCAGCGATGCATCTCTTGCTGTAAGCGCCGGTCGTATGCATCCCCGTAAACTGTTTTTAAACCAGCGATATTGTCCCGTTGAATGGCAATAAAGGAGCGATCCGGTTCGTATTGATAGAAATAAGCCGGCGCTTTTTGATTCGTCACCGGTTTGACCGGATAGCCATTCGCAGCCGCAGTTGCCCAATCACCAAAAAATTTGATGTTCCACTGGCTGTTTTGTGCCGGTGCGGCAAGTGTGTCGGCAAAAACGTATACGGGAAGGGTCGGGACGTTTCCTTCAGCCTGCGCACTAAAAGAAAATGCCGCCTGCCGACTGGGCGCCCGGCGGGGAATGGTCAGACGATAGTAGTGATACGAACTGAGCACTTCATTTTCCAGGGAAGTCAGCTGAAAGTTCTTCAGCGGCACCCGGCGCACCGGATTGTAGGTGACCCGGTTGACTTGGAAATTCTCCAGCGGCAACGGTGAGCGCACATCGAAAGTTAATGAAGCCGCAGATTTTTTCACATTCTGCACCCGGGGGAGTAGTTTCCGGTAGTAAATAATGGGAATTTCCACTTCGCACTTATTTTCATAAAAATCATAGGCGATGATGCGAACCGTGTTTCTGCTTTCCTTCAAAGATTTACCGGACAATAATCCGCCGTTTTTCGGCGTCTTTTTATAAAAGGGCAAACTGTTGGCCGGATGGCGGTAAAAGTTGTGGTAATAGCGATATCCCTTTCGCCAGAGGGAGAAGTTTTTGTCAATTTCCAGCAAACGGGTTTCATCGTAACTGAAGCGATCGTACTGCACCTGGTAAACCAGTGAATCGTTAATAAACATCTCACCGCGATACATATCGAAGCGATTGGTATTGCCATCAGCCATATCAAAAATACGCATGGCCAGGTAAGCCTTCCCGGTAAGATAAATCGGTTTTACTTTTACCCGGGTCTGCTGGGCGACCGCGGTAATTAAAGTATCCGGCTTATAGTTAACAAAAGACTTCGGGCCCTGGGGAACTACCGCGAGATAACGAGGCCGGGGCGCAGTGGTATCTTTAATAATATGTTTATAATACTTTAGCGGATTCATTGGGCGATGGTGCTTGTCGCGTATTTCGAAATGGAGATGCGGGACGCCAATGCCGGTCTCCCCGGTATAGCCGATATGCTGCCCTTTTTTTACCGGAAAACGTTCCACCCCGGGATAATTATCGAGGATATTCCTGCGGGCCTTCAGGCGGAGTGAATCGGTGTAACTCTCCAGCTCCGGCGTAAAGCCATCCAGGTGGGCGTAAACAACAAAGTTGCCATCTTTCAATTTCAGGTAAATAGCTTTGCCATAGCCGGTGGCGGCAACGCGAATCCGGTACACATAACCATCTTCAATCGCAAAAATTTTGAAACCGGTCTGGTTCCAGGTTTTGATGTCGATCGCGGCATGGTAGTGCCGGGGTCGAAATTCACAAAAGCTGCTGGTCATCAGTTCGCTGGCGTCGGTGGGCCAAAGATAATCCTGGGCAGGTAAAAATGTGCTAATGGTGATGATAAGGCAAAATAAATAACGGAAGATCATGAGCGGCAATAGTCTGGTTTTAATGAATAGTTTCTCTCAACAGCCGGCACAGAGGCGCGGGAGTGCATAATATAGACAATGTCATTCATCTTTACAACGGATCATTGCTGTAAAACCAGACATTGGTTATACAATAACGGCCGTTGCTTCGATTTCTATCATAAATGCGGGGTCTGCCAAAGCGCGAACACCAATCCAGGTTGTTGCCGGTGCTTGATTCACCGGAAAGTGCTCTTTTAATGCTGCGCTGATGTGGGACAGTTCATCAGCCTTCTGTTCCAGGAAATAGATGCGCATGGAAACGATGTCGGAGAGCTGACCGCCGGCAGTTGCCATTGCAGTTGCAAGATTGCGAAACGTCTGCGTTATTTGTAAAGGAAAATCCCCGGGACCAATGATCGTTTCCCCGTTATCCCAGGCAACCTGCCCGGAAATATAAACAATTCGACCGGTAGCCGGTACGGAAACAATTTGGGAGAAGCCGAATTGGGTGCTGTCAAATAATTCCGGGGGATTGTGATAGGATTTTGCCATGGCTCCTTCTTTCGTTCGCCTGTGAATGTTTAAAGATTAAATGATTTGATGAGAGAGTATAAGAATTGTCTGAAAATAATACGGTTAGCCATCATTCATCCTGAGCTTGTCGAAGGATGAATTTATAGCAAGAATCGCCCTGATAAATTCAAAATTCAAATTGGAGCAAGTTTTAATTCACAAAATTTATACTTAGCTTTTTCACCCTTCGAGAAGCTCAGGATGAATGGAAGTGATCTATAAGATCTATTATTCTTCGCCTGCTTCGAAAAACTGCGCCAACCCCGGAGAAACCCAGGTGTTCAGTGTATCGTTTTTTTCAGTAATCATCAATCCTTCCAGCATGGGGCGGGAATGGATGAATTGTTCCCCGGCAGATTGCCCCATGGCAAAAACCGCGGTTGAATAGCCATCGGCGAGGATCGCATTGGGAGCGACGATAGTGGTTCCGACAACACCTTCCACCGGATATCCGGTTTCCGGGTGAAGAATATGGTGATATCGCTTTCCTGCTTCTAGAAAATAAAAATGATAATCCCCGGAAGTGGCAATACCACAGCTGGTCTTGATCGGAAAAGATCCCCAGAAAGCTTCCGCTTTTCGGGGATGACGAATCTGCACGGCAATAGTACGTTCCTGATGCCACTCAATACCAAGATTGCCACCGGCGTCGATGATAAAGTTTTTCATGCCATAACGTTTGAGAATCGCGCGGGCCGCTTCTACCGCATATCCCTTGGCAATGCCGCTGAAATCGACCATCATCCCGGCGGGAAGATAGAGTGAATCTCCCTGTAAGGAAACTTGCTGATAATCGACAAATTGTAATTCATGACTGATTTTTTCCGGCGCCGGAACGCTGGCACTGTCGGTATCAAAACCCCATAAACGGAAAACCGGCCAAAGTGTATAATCGAAATGCCCCTCGCTGTCCGCGGCAATTTTTAGCGCTTCCCGGGCAAGTGTTAGCAAATCACCAGACAGTTTTTGCCTGCGCTCATCCTGACGCGCATTATTCAATTGCCAGATTAGCGAATTATTGTCATAAGGACTGGCAAGGCGCTCAATTGAGCGAATGTATTGAAAGGCGCTGTCGATCCCCTCACTGATCTTTCCCGGCGGTAATTGATCATCATAGCTGGTGATGCTAATGTATGTGCCCATGAGGAAATCTGTTTTGGAGACGGGTGTACCGGATGTAGAATTGCAATTCAGAAGACAGCCGCACAGCAAGGTGAGCAGGATAACATAAAAATATCGGGGCATATTGAAGACCTTATTTCTTGGAAGATTCTAATGCCCACTCCAAAGGAGCCCCTTCGGGGCGGGCAATAAAAACCTGCCATATACATTCGAACTATTTGTTGCGATTGACCACAAAATCTGCCAGGGCAGTGAGAGATTCCTTTGCCGGTGTGTCGGGCAGAATATTAAGGGCGGAGATCGCCTCGTCTTTAATGTCCTGGGCTTTTTGCGTCGCTTTCTCCAGACCCTGGTAACGATTTACAAAGTCCAGAATAAGGCCGATATTTTTTCGGGTTGTGCCGTTCTTAACGATTTTGTAAATGCTTTTTTGTTCCTTATCGCTGGCTTCCTGGAAGGCATACAGCAACGGCAGGGTAATCTTCTTGTCCTCAAGATCGGCCAGTGCCGGCTTGCCGAGAATACCACTGGAACCCTGGTAATCAAGCAGGTCGTCCTTGATCTGAAAAGCGAGGCCAAGATTTTCCCCAAAATCCCGCAGCGCAATTTGCTCTTCTTTGCTCGAGTTAACGCTGATAGCGCCCAATTCGCAGCAGGCGGAAATCAATGAGGCCGTCTTGTCGGCAATCATGCGAAAATAATCGTCGATGCTGACATCCAGGCTGCGCGCTTTCTGAACTTCGAACATCGCACCTTTAATGAGGCGCTTGGCGACAGTGGCAACAATGTTCATCACTTCGATGCTGCCGGTCTCCGTTGCAGCGATCAGTGATTTGGAGAGCAGGTAATCACCCATCAGAATTGAGGCTTTGTTTTTCCAGATTTTGTGGATAGTGCGTACGCCGCGACGAAGATCGGAATCATCCAATACATCGTCATGCACCAGGGTGGCGGTGTGGAGCAGCTCGACGACTGCTGCAATGGTATAGGTATTGTTCGTTGCTGCACCGAGTGTGCGTGCGGAAACCAGCACCAGCGCCGGGCGGAACTGCTTCCCCTTGTGCTTGACAATATATTTGGCGATTTGATCGACCAGCTTGATGTCCGAGGACATCACCTGGTTAAAATGTACATCGAAGTTTTTAAATTCTTCCTGGAATGGGTCAAAAAATATCTGTTTGAGTGCGCCTTTCATTTCCGGTCCTTCTCTTGTCTGTCTCTGCTACTGTTACCCGCGCCGGACTGACGTCCCGCGCTATTTTATATCGCCCTTGCGGGCTGGTTATTTTTCTGACTGTACTTAATTATTATCAATAAATCCGGCAATTCTGTACCCGAAAATTTTTTAACGCCGGATAATTTGTGCGTCCAAAGTTGCGCTGACTTTCGCAAGGGTTTCCCGCAAATGTGCAGCAGTATACGCGTCAAATTGGCTGAGATCGCCCTGCGCTTCAATCATCTCTTTGATGACTCGTAAATCGTCCCGCGCCATGGTGACGGCATCCCGCGGGTAAAAATTGGTTTTCCGCACGAGCAGATCATCCAATACATAAAGATGAATTCGCTGCAGCTCCCGCCGGAAACTGCTGGCATTCTTCCCCTGTTGAATTTCTGTCCAGATCGCCTGACGAACCGCCGCAAGTAATTCCGCAATGGTAAACGGAGCGCCTTTTTCGAAACGGATTTCATTATCCTGCATACGCACCATCGCCCGGTGGTGGAAAAGGCGAAATAGGGTGGTCGCCTGCAGCACCTGAACGATCCCATGGATGGGATAATCCAGCCGGTCAATACGATTTACGGAGTTGATGAAATCCATCTCCCGCTCTACGCCAAGCCTGTTGAGCATCTCCGCAGAAAACTGGAAGGATTCTTCCTGGAAAAAGTGACTGATTAAAAATTGCAGTGCTTCTCGTTGTTTGTCGGCAGGGATTACTTCGAATGGTGGACGCCCGTCGGGATCTCCCATAAGATCCCGGTAATGATGAAGGCCACCGATGTAGCGGCTGACGATCTGCCCCGCCATAAAATATTCCGCGACGCCAACGTTAAATACCTGGCGTAATTTTTTATAATCACCACCCTCTTTCCGGAAATTTTTTTCGAGATTTTTCCAGAGATCGCGGGTAAGCTGGAGGCGCAGGCGATAAAATTCGAGGGGATCGTCCCCGAGATCCCAAAGATTGCTGTGCGGATCAACGGCTTTGGTGGAAGCGCCAAAAGCATCTTCGTCCGTGCCGTACTGTAAGGGCTTTTCTGCGGCGCGACGGGCAACCTTTCGCAGCATTTCGGTTTCGCTCTCATTGCCGCGCGCATCATAAGGACGATAGGCGTACTCGATCGCCCATTGATCGTAAGCGCCGGGGCGAGTTTGGAAGCGGGCGCTGCCATCCCGATTATCCGGGGCGATATTCACTGCTGTGTAGTCCATTAAGGATCCGGTGAGGCCATTTTCACGAACGAAATTTTCATCCTGCATTTTTTGCAGTGAATAGGCGGTGCTGCCTTTAAAATTGTGCCGTAATCCGAGCGTATGTCCCACTTCATGGGCGACCAGGTTCACCAATGCCTGGCGAATAAATTGCTGAAAACGCGGGCTGTCGATAGCCATATTGGGCTGCGACTGCAGGATGCTCTGGGCAAAGGCCATTTGCTGCTGCATGCCCCGGCTATACTGGCATTGAGAGTGTGCATGAATCGGGAGAGAATCCGCAGTTATCTCCGGAAAAAGCGGTATGGGAAAGCGCCCACTTTGCCAGGCGGATGGCTCGACAAATTGCGAAAAAGAAAGGGCCTGAAAACGAAGTACGTCCGCGCTGATGCGAATATCGGCATCATAAATTTGGCCGGTGTAGGGATTGGCGCGAAATGGCCCCACGGCATACGCATCGCCCGGTTTGACAATCCAGCGAATAGTGTTGTAGCGGATGTCCGCCGGGTCCCAGTCGGCATCATCAGGCATTTCCCGAACAACCAGCGCATCCCGGAAACCGATTTTCTCGAAAGTGCTGTTCCAGCTAAGCACGCCCTCCCGAATCGCTGCCCGGTATTCCCGGGGAACGGTATTCTCGATCCAATAAACGATTGGTTGTCTTGGTGGCGAAACAGCAAACTGCGGCTCGGATTTTTCCAGATGCCAGCGATTTATGTAGCGCTGGTAAGGATCTTCACTCAGAGTGCTGGTATAGTCCTGGTAGATCGTGGTGAAATGCCCGATGCGGCTATCCGCCTGCCGCGGCTGATAATTGCTTTCCGGAATTTCGGAAAGACTGAAGCGGTAACGATGGATCATGCTGCGGGAATCCGCCAAAGTATACAGGAGCGACTGTGGTTTGCTGCTTTTAAAGTGTAGGGTCATTTCCAGTTCGCTGTTTTTCGGAAAGGATTTTAGCCGGGAGATGTAGCTGCCACTTTTGTCCAGAGAAAAGGACATTTTTGAGCGGCCGGTCAATAGGTTGACGTTGCCAAAATCTTTCGCAAACAACTCATTGATATCGATGAGGAAGCTGCCTCGTTCCTCATGCGGCAAGCTGGCAATTTTTGCCACCCCTTTTAGGGAATTGGAAATATCCCGTGCAATTGCCTTGTTGATCGCCGCGCCTTCCGCCGCCCGGATGCGCAGGTTCTCTTCAAGAAAATGAATCTTTTTGCCGACTTTTTTAAAGAAGAAGGGAAATTGCTGGAGCATGGCGCCACCGTCAAATATGGCCCCTTCGGCGGATTCCCGGGTAATATTGCAGAGAAATACCTTTCCCAGCTGGGCCGGGAGAATTTCCATATAAACCTTGTTTTCGTCGGCATCCCGGTAAAAGGTGAAGAGGCCTTCAATGATCTCAAAATCTTCGATGAGATCTTCAAAGTCTTTTCCGGATTTCTTCTTCTTTTTCTTGGCAAATGTTTTTTGGGTGGAGTCACTTTGGCTGGCAGTCGACAGCGAGTCTGTTGCTGTTTTTTTTTCGCTTTCCTGGGCGGACAGAGAGGTGCCAAGGTAGCAGATAAATAGAATAATAAAAAGACGACTATTACGGATTTTAGTAAAGGATAATATATGTTTCGGTCTGGTCATTGCGAGCCGAATATTTTTTGTTCGGCGAAGCAATCTCATTCCCGCTTGGCTCAGATTGCTTCGTCGCTGCACTCCTCGCAATGACAAGTGCCAATTGTCAGGGTTCAGAATATGCAATAATCGAATAAAATTTCTCATAAAATCTCCCCGGGAACAACGCTTACGATATCAACATAAACAAGTATAGGATATGTCCTGGAATACTTAATCGTATCGCTATCCGCGCATTATACTAAAACCGCTGACCGGTCATTCCAACCGATTTTTTCATTTCTGCAGCGGCAGCGATGTCTGAAATTATTGTTTTCATCGCCATTGCTTTGGTGTATATTCATTTTCCTGCTGATAAATTATTGTGCAAGGCTAATTTTCAAGCAACTATTGTCGTTTAAACCTTCTACTTCTTTTAGACGCTATTTCTCTATGAAACGTTTTTCTTTACTGATCTTATTCGTATTAATCTTCCCATTATCAATCTGGGGGCAAACGACCGTTGAAGATACAACGGGTACTGCACCATCGATAAAACCCGCTAAAAAGAAACCAGTAAATAAATCTGCAGAAATAAGCATCGATGGCATATTGACTGAAGAAGAGCTATCCTTTTATCGCTCGGATCTCCTCCCGCTTTCCTTGCTGCAACGGGGTCGCCTGACTACCAATGCATACCGGGGAATGCCAGCGGGGTTCCGGGAAATTGAGTATGGAGGCAAAATTCTCTATGATCCCTTTAATGGATTTTGGAATGCGCAATGGTTGCCTTATTATCAGTCCGGCGATCGTTGGCATTCGCTCGGCAGTAATACCGATTATATTGCCCCACTGGCCCCGGCAACCAAAAAACCCCTGACCCGTATCGTTTTTTCCCAGGATTATGTTATCAACCTTTCCTTTGTGGATATCTCATTTAGCCGCCGTTTAAATAAAACCGACTACTTCCGCCTTTCCGGAACTAACTATTTGACTGATGGCTCCCAGGAGAGCAATTTTAGCAGTACGAAAGTAAACACCTATCGCTTTCAGTATCATCGCGAATGGAGTAAACGCTGGCATACGGACCTGTTCTTCTGGCACGTGCGGCAGCGCTATCGTATGCTCCCGGAATTTTCATTAAGTCAACCGGAATTAAGTACTGGCGTTCGGGATAAATTCAAATTGAGTGGCAATACTGCCTGGTTCACCCTGCAGGGAAAACTCGGTGAAAAGGACTCGTTAGTGATTGTGCCGGCTTTTCGTAGCATAGCAGACCTAAGCTGGAGCAGCAATGATGAAGCGCGAAAAAATCGTTACCTCACCGTGGATCTGGATGCCCGCTATTACCGGAAATTTGGTAATAGTCAGGCTGGTCTGAAAATTTTCAGCAACTATGCCCGTAATAAGCCGACCCGTATCTGGTTTCGCCGCAGCGAGGTTTATGGCAAAGCCAGTGCTTTTCTGGAACGAGAAAAGGGTGACTGGCAATATTCCCTGGCTGCTGGCTATGCCTTGCATAACGAGCAGGATGGGGCAGCGCACTTCAGTGCTTCTTTGGAAAAGAAAGTGCATGATGGCGTTCAGATTGGTGCAGCGGCCTTTCGGAAAAATCGCCCGGTGCCGATGCTGTGGCGAACGATTATATTTGACTCCACGCGAGCGCCCTACTGGCAGAGAAATATGATTTCGGAAAGTGGTGTACGCGGTATTTTACGCTTCGGGAAAAAATCTGCGACCTGGCTGCAAATCGAACCTTTCTTTTTGCAGTCAAATGATTATCCTGTGCTGAATACCGGGGGGAGCCTCTGGGAGTGGGAAAAAACCACTTACGAAAACCCGGGGGTGCGGGTACAAACTGGATTCAAACTGTGGCATTTCCGCATTCGGGAAGATTTTACATTTAACGATAAATACAATTCCACTTTTGCGCCCCAAATCAACAATAATTTATCTGCAATGACCACATTTAGCCTCTTTAATAATGCTATCAGTATTGATGGTATTATTAATTGGCATTATATCGGCGATTTTCAAACGGTTAATTATAGCCGGCTGCTAAACTATTATGCGCCGGACGGTGGTGAAAATGGCCGCTACAATTTACTGGATGGACGGGTGCAACTGAATTTCCGGGATGCAACCCTGTTCTTCTTTTGGGAAAATCTGCTCTCGGAAGATTATTTCATTATTAATGACACGCTGGAAGGGCTACTGATTTTTCGTTTTGGCATCGACTGGAAATTGTATAATTAGTGAGTTGTTGAAGTTCTAATGACGAATATTGAACATAAATATCTGAACAATACCTGGATAGAGCTTTCCGAAAGCGCCTACGCCAACAACATTCGTTTTTTTCGCAAAATTATTGGGGCCCGCCCGGAATTTTCCGTGGTGATAAAAGCCAACGGCTATGGTCATGGTTGGCAGTCGATCGCCCGCCTGGCGATGAAAAATCAGGTCGATTCCTTCTGTGTGCATTCCCTGGGAGAAGCCTTGCGCTTACGCCGTGCGGGGTTTAATCAGAACATCCTCATTATGGGACATGTACCCATTGGCCGCCTGGAAGAAGCAGTCGAAGAAAATTTTCGCCTGGTGGTATACAACCGGGAAACTTTGCTGCGTCTTCATGAAATTACTGCTTCCCTGTATAAACTGGCGCGAATTCATCTTAAGCTGGAAACCGGCACATTTCGCCAGGGTATTGCCCAGGAAGAGCTGGAATGGTTTTTAAAAGAGTTGAAACACACCCCGCGCATTCTGCTGGAAGCGGTTTATACGCATTTCGCGAACATCGAAGATACCACCAATCATGATTACGCCGATTACCAGCGCTATTGTTTTAATCAGCTGGTCCGCCTGATACAAAGCAATGGATTTCCGATTCTGAAAAAACACGCAGCCTCTACCGCAGCGGCAATGCTTTTCCCGGAAACTCACTTTGACATGGTGCGCCTCGGCATCGGGCAATATGGCCTCTGGCCTTCCCGGGAAACAATGGTTTCCTACAAGGAAAAATTCGGTGAAAAAATCTCCGAAACTTTGCAGCCGGTATTAACCTGGAAAGCGCGGATCAGTCAGATTAAGACAGTTCCGGCAGATAATACCATCGGCTATGGCCGCACGTATAAAACCACCCGGGACAGCCGCATTGCCATACTACCAATCGGATACTCGGACGGCTACGACCGCATGCTTTCCAACCAGAGTTATGTCTTGATCAAAGGAAAGCGCGCCCCGTTACGCGGCAGAGTTTGTATGAATCTGATTATGGTTGATATTACCGATATCCCTGATGTGGCATTGGAAGATGAGGCAGTATTGATTGGCAAACAGGGGGAAGAAGAAATTACCATCGATCAACTGGCGGCGATGAGCGGTACCATCAATTACGAGGTCACCGCCCGGTTAAACAATGAAATTACCCGTATAATTGTGGATTAAAACCGTTGTTTGTTTTTCGTTAATACGGTTTTGTCGATTCATTGTAGAGAAAATTCATGAATTTTCTCTACAACAACGATAAACAACGAACAACGGTTTTAATCCAAAACAATCCCCACCGGACAATGATCCGATCCCATCACATCAGGCAGGATAAATGCCGATTGCAAGCGCGGTCTTAATGCCGGGGAAATGCAAAAATAATCGATCCGCCAGCCCACGTTCCGGGCCCGGGCGCCGCCCATGTAGCTCCACCAGGTATAGTGACCACCGCCGCTTTCAAATTCCCGGAAAGTGTCGATAAATCCCGCCGCGAGAATATTATCAAATCCTGCCCGTTCCTCATCGGTAAAGCCGGCATTTTTGCGATTGGATTTTGGATTGGCAAGGTCGATTTCCGTATGGGCGACGTTCAGATCCCCACAAAAGATTACCGGTTTATGCTTCTCCAGCTCTTTCATATAAGCCAGAAAATCCGGATCCCAGGATTCGCTGCGATAATCGAGCCGGAGCAAGCCGCGTTTCGCATTCGGTGTGTAAACTGTCACCAGGTAATAGTCGCTATACTCGGCAGCGATCACCCGGCCTTCGGTATCGTGCTCAGGAATGTCCATATCATTTTTCACGGACAAGGGTTTTTCTTTGCTGAAAATAGCAGTGCCAGAGTAACCCTTTTTCTCTGCGGAATTCCAGTATTGGTGATATTCGGGTAGATCCAGTTCTACTTGCTCCGGACGTGCCTTGGTTTCCTGAAGGCATATGATGTCCGGGTTACTTTCCGTCATAAAATCCGCAAACCCTTTTTTTTGTGCGGCGCGGATGCCGTTAACATTCCATGAGAGAATTTTCATAGTGTCATTTCTGTTGATATAAAGTTGTTGTTTTTATTGCAGTTAATGCCCTTCAGGAACCTTTTCTGCGAGAAATTAATAGAATAAATAATATGGTCTCTTCCCGGCGAATTTCAAAGTGATTTGTGGTGACGATTCGTTAAGCGATGATCGTGCTGACAACGAAAAATGACATTCTAAATTTTTGAAACCAGATTTGTGATTTACTTTTCGATTTTCTCTTTCAGAAAGGTGTAAATAATATGGTTAAGAGGAGCACCTTCGCGAGAGGATGAAGAAGGTATATGGACCTCGCTTTTGCCAGTTTTCATCTGCCGAAAGCCAATATATTCGGGAAATACGCCTGCCTCTCCGGAGAATGAGAAATAAACCCATATTAATCAGTGAATCGAAGATGTTTACAGAACATGAGAAATCCAGTATTATGATGCCGGGAAATAAGGTCATTACCATCTTGTTGGTGGAAGATAATGCCGGGCACGCCCGTTTGATTGAAAAGAATTTACGCAGAGCGAAAATCTTTAACGAAATCATCAAGTTTTCCGATGGTCAACAAATCCTTGATTACTTTTTTCAACGGGATTTTCAACAGCCGATGCCTTCGCTGGTGTTACTGGATTTAAATTTGCCGGTTATGAGCGGCTACCAGGTCTTAAAGCAGATGAAATCCGATGCACGCACCAAGCATATTCCCGTGGTTATTCTCACGACGACGGAGGAGCCGCACGAGATTTCAAAATGTTATGAACTGGGTTGCAATGTCTATATCACCAAACCGGTAGAATATGATGAGTTCTGCGAAGCTATTCGTAAACTCGGCCTTTTTCTTTCCATTGTTAAAGTACCGGAAAAGGATGATTAATATGGAAAACGGCACCCCGATTCGAATCCTTTACATGGAAGATGATCCCGGCCTGGTGCGTCTTTTTGAAAAGCGCATGGCCAAAAAGGGATACCTCATTTCCATTGCCCCCAATGGTCGGGAAGGGCTACGGATGTTTAGCGAAGAAGGTCCTTTCGATATGCTGCTGGTCGACTACCAGATGCCGGAGTTGAATGGCTTGCAGGTGCTGGAAGAACTAATGACCAACGAGCCTCGCCCGGCGGTAATCATGCTGACCGGCGCCGGTAATGAAGAGATTGCCGTTGAGTCGATGAAAAAAGGCGCTTACGATTATATCCAGAAAGATATCGACGGCCGGTATTTTCGCCTGTTGCCAATCGTTATTGAAGAATCGGTAAAACGATACCGTATGGAAGCGGAAAAACGCCGGATGCAGCAGGAGTTAAAAAAATATGCCCAGGAACTGGAGCGGAGCAATAAAGAACTGCAGCAATTTGCTTATGTCGTTTCGCATGATTTGAAAGAGCCTTTGCATACCATTCAGGGATTTGCCAAGTATATCGAAGAAACTTACGGAGAAGATCTGGATGAACAGGGCAATGAATTCCTCGGTTACATCATTGAGGGCACCCAGCGGATGGAGCGCCTCATTGAGGGATTGTTGGAATATTCCCGGGTGAAGTTTAAGGGGATTAAGCTGAAGGATATCGACAGCGGTGCCCTGGTCGATAATGTCGTTAAGGACCTAAAAGCGACTATCGATAAACGCTGCGCCAAAGTTACCTACGAAGCGCTGCCAACTATTCGCGGCAATGAACGGCAATTAAACCGCCTCTTCCAAAACCTCATCGATAATGCCATCAAATATTGTCGTGATCGCAAGCCACAAGTGCATATCCGCGCGGAAAAGCAGGAAAATGCCTGGCAATTTAGTGTGCAGGACAATGGTATCGGTATCGATCCTCGCTATGGTGAAAAGATCTTTGCTATTTTCCAGCGCTTACACAGCAAGGAATTCACCGGCGATGGGCTGGGACTGGCGATCTGCAAGAAAATTGTGGAAAATCATCGCGGCGAAATTTGGGTTAAATCCCGCTATGGTGAAGGCGCTACATTTTACTTCACGATACCGGACAGGGTGAAACATATTTCATGAAAAGATACTGGACATCCCCATTTTGGTCGGCGCTGATTGCTGGCTGCGCACTTGTTTTTATTGTCTGGAGTATCACTCTGATCCGGAATGTTACGGCACACCAGGAAACGCTGAAGACTCACCTTTTAATCGTTAATGATCTGATTCTTCTGGAAAAAAATATTCGGGGCTTCGGGGATATGATCTATCAGGATCCGCTCCCCGGTCCGGAAAGCTGGCAGCAAACCTGGAATGAATATCAGCAAACCCTCGACCAAATACGGTCCTTTTCCCATGAATCCGTGGAAGAAATAGACTCGGTACTAACCGCAATCGATTTCTCTGTACAGCGAATGTCCGATCGCTTTTTAGTGATGCAGCAGGGGGATTCATCCCTGCGCGAAAATCGTCGTTTGGACATCGTTTTTCATGAGGAAATGACCCACGCCGCCGATATGGTCAAGCGGGAGATCGATGGCTGCCGGGATAAAATCAACACGCTTTCCACTACGTTAACCAGCGAATGGCAGTCGTTAAATATTCTCATTTTGGTCTCTTGTCTGCTGGCTATTTTGGTCGCCGCCATTCTTTATATCTTCCAAAAAGACATTGAAAAGCGCAAGCGTGTGGAAGCAGCCCTTCATCAAATTACTGCTGAGTTCCGGGCGATGTTTAAATCAATCCCCGACGCCGTCGTTTTTACCGATATGAATTATGAAATCATCATGGTTAATCCGGCCTTCAGTAAATTGTTTGGCTATCAACCGGAAAAAGTAATGGGCCGTAACCGCTCGATGTTGTTCGAAGAATCCGAAGTGATTTTACCAACGCCATCCCGCAACGGTGATGTGCAAACCAAGCCATTTGAAATCAATTGCCTCAGTTCCGATAACCGGATGTTTATCGGCGAAAGGGTGGATATGCTCGTTCAGCAGGAAAGCAGCGAAATGGGCATCATTACCATCGTACGGGATATTACCGAACGAAAGAAGGTGGAAACCGCTGCGAATGCCGCGCATGAAAAATTGGAAATGTGGGTGAACGAACGCACTGAAGATTTAATGCGGGCCAATGAAGAGGTGAAACGCTTTGCCTATATCGTTTCCCACGACTTACGGGCGCCGTTGGTAAATATCAAGGGGTTTGCCGGGGAATTGCGACATTCTGTAGGAGAATTAAGTGAAATGCTCACTGAGCGTCTGTCCGATGATGAGGATCCGGCCATTCAGGAAATCCGCAATATCCTGACAGAAGATATTCCCGAATCATTGCAATTTATTGATTCCTCGGCCAGCCGTATGGGCTCTTTGATTGATGCTGTGCTAAAACTTTCCCGCCTGGGACGCCGGGAATTGCGCTTTGAACAGATTAATGTGCGCGAGCTTTTGCAGAAAATCCTCGATAGCCTGGCCCATCAAATTGATTCCCATAATATCGAAATCGTCATTGGCGACCTGCCAAATGTTACTGCGGACCCAACCTCATTGGAGCAAATGATCGGGAATATTCTCGTTAACGCGATTAATTACCGGGAAGAAGGCCGCCGCCCGCAGATTAAGATTAGCGGCGAACAGAGAGATTACGAAGTAATGTATTGCATCAGCGATAATGGCCGGGGAATATCCCTGGAAGATATGTCGAAAGTATTTGAGCCATTCAGCCGCGCCGGTCAGCAGAATGTGCCCGGCGAAGGAATGGGGTTGGCCTATGTAAAAACCCTGGTGCGGCGCCATGGCGGCAGAATCTGGTGCCATTCAAAATTGGGGGAAGGCACCCAGTTTTATTTTACCCTTTCCAATCATCATAATCGGGAAGCCGAACCGATTATCAGCGAAATTGCTTCGGATGAAGCAGTATAAACTTGCCCACTAAAAATTTTGAATGTTTAGATCGTAATGTTACCTGCGCATCACTGCCCCAAAGGGCTAGGGTTTATACACAAGTTTACATGTTACAAAAACACCTTAAAAAAATTAATTTTTAGCCGCGGATAAACACAAATTTGCACGGATAAAAGCAGAACGATGAAAAAATCAGTGAAAATCGGTGTATATCAGTGGCTAATATCCCAATTCTGCTTTCATTTAAAAATTTTTCCTAGGCATTTACACTGTTGCGCGTGCTAAAATAATTCCATCCACTCAATGCCAGGCCTTCATACGGATGATCAATGCCATCCTCTATCCGGTCATTGCCGGCATGCATTTGTATCAGCACTGTTTTCCTGATTTTATCAGAACGATTTGGCATCGAACCGTGCAGGGTAAAGTAATGGAAAAATAGCACGTCTCCGGCGGAAGCTTCGACAATTTTCGCTTTCTCGATGGGATAGTTTGCCAATATTTGCGCCACCGTGGCACTCTGGCCATCCGTGCCCAGTTGTCGGCCGAGTTTATGGCTGCCTTCGTAAACGCGCAGGCAACCCATCTCATCCGTTGCATCGGAGACATGAATAATGGCAGCAATCATCGTATCTTTGATAGTTGGGAAATAAGACCAATCCTGATGCATAGGGAATGGCGAGCCTTGTTCCGCTGGCTTTTGAAAGAGCTTGTTGTGATGGAGTATCACATCGTCGCCGAGGATGGCCGTTGCACATTCCAAAAACCGGGGATTTTGCATCGCGCCAAGCCATTTTGCGGAATATTTATGAACGTTGTGCGTATGAAAAATCTTATCCCCGTTATCCGCAATTTCCCTGACGGCGTTCCCCACCCAGGTGGCGTCAATATCTTCTCCGGAATTATTTAATTGCCCGACTATCCTGTCGAATTCGCTTTCCAATTCCCGGATATCGTTTTTGCTGAAAATGTTTTTGGCGAGGTAATACCCCTTCTCCTGAAAATCTTTCATGCTAATTTCCTTTCTCTGTAAAATTAGTTGAAAGCTGCTGATCCCTGAACCAAGCTAACGGTTGTGATGGCTTTTTTCAAAGCGTATTCTATATCGTTTGCGGATGCAGCAGGTGTGATTCTCACTTCGGGAATATGCCGCTAAGAATCTATGGCTGGTAAAAATTTTGGAAGTTTTCGCTGATTTAGATATTTTAATATCATACATTGATTTTCAAGGACGACCAAATATCGGACAGGAAGTTATTGCTTTTTAACGAACCGGGCCGATACAATGCAAAAATTCCCTCAATCTCCCCAGGCCTTCGCGGGCGACGATGCATTTTTACAATCATATCAACAATGGCTGGATGATACCGGTGAAGCAGGACTCTCAGCGGATGAGAAACGCGCTTTTCTCCAGCAACTTGCTAGTTTTTGTTTCCGGGAAAAACGGTCGGTTCAGCCCGGTGAATTAACAATCCACCAGCAATTGGTAAACACGAATCCTGGTGAAAACTGCCCTTTCCTGAAAATTGATGCTGCTGGCGGGTATGATTTCATTACACAGTCGTGCCTGCTGTATTTTACAGTACATGCATTCTGGGAAGCGCGGAAGGGGAATACCGATTTTCCGGTTGCTTATGCAGAATTTAATGATGATATGCGCGAGACATTGAAGCAGTGCGTCGTTCACGAAAGCGAAAATTTACGTGATGTGGATTTTCGGGGCATCGACCTCAGCAGCATCGATCTTAGTGGGCGGCGATTGAATCGCAGTAAATTTAATCGGGCCAACCTGCAGAATGTCAATCTAAACGGGGCCAATTTAACCGCGGCGATTTTTAATCGGGCGAATTTGCGTGGAGCGAATTTGGATGGGGCCTTATTGCAGCAAGCACGACTTAATGGCGCAATTATTAGTGGTGCTTCCCTGCTGAATGCCGACCTGCGCGATGCAGCATTGGTCGAGGCAGACCTTTCCGGCGCCCGCCTGAACGACGCCAATCTGGCCGGGGCAATATTGATTCGCTGCAACCTCAGCGGCAGCGATCTGGGGGGATTAGCGCTTTCCGACCTGGATCTCCATGAAGCCAATCTATCCGGTGCCAACCTGGCCGACACAGACCTGCGTGGCGCCAACCTGGTGAGAAGCTTACTGAAGGGCGCGAACCTGAGAAACAGTCGCTTTAATCGCGCAAACCTGATTCAGGCCGACTTAACCGGCGCAAACCTTAGCGGTACGGATTTGAGCCGGGCAAACCTGAATGGGGCGGTATTTACGGATGAAGGATCGGATATTCTGGAAGCATCTGCGAGATATTCCTGAAACGGTTCTCAGGAAGACCATTTCCGTTGGCGCAATAAAGCTGCCAGCTGCAGCAGAGATACCGGCCGGGAAAAATAATACCCCTGAAATTTATCGCAGGTACTATTAAAGAGCGTCTGTAGTTGCTCCGCCGTTTCCACGCCTTCGATGATGATATCCTTATGGAGGTTCTTCGCTAATTCGAGCGTATTATCGATAAAGTCGCGATTCTCCGGAATCTTGTCCATTCCCTGCACATAGGATTTATCCAGCTTAAGGGTTTTCGCCGGAAAATGCTCCAGATAAGCCATCGAGGCATGACCGCTGCCGAAGTCGTCGATTGCCAGCCGAATACCCAATGAGCGCAAAATACCGATATTCTGAAGCACATCCTGATGATACTCCAGGCAAACGGTTTCCGTTAACTCCAGCTGAATTTGCCGCGGATCCACCGCCGCCCGGCGAACTATCCGGTTTACTTGTCGGGCAAAATTGGCCCGGTTAAGTTGCCGCGCGGAAAGATTAACAGAAATAAACAAAGGTTGGTCGGTTTGCTGCTGAAGGATCTTAAAATCCTGAATGGCCTGTAAGAAAACCCATTCTCCGATCGGTACAATCAGATTGCAGCTCTCGGCAATTGGTATAAATGTTTCCGGGGAAACAGCGCCAATTTCCGGAGAATTCCAACGGAGCAATGCTTCCATGCCGATGATTTTTGCAGTACCGTCGTCTGTCTGATGAACAATGGGTTGGTATTTGAGGCTAAATTGCCGGCCATAGGCGTCCTGGTGAACCAGATCCCGCAGCCTGCTTTCGATAAATGAAACCATGCGTCGTTCCCGATAGTAGTAGCGTTCGAATGTCCGCTCCGCAATATGTCAGAAGAATGCGCGTTGCAGCCCGCGATGCACGGCATCTCCCTACCCAATTCTCTCCATAAGTTACCAGCAGGTGGTAACGCCCCATCAATAAGGGTTTAATGTACTATTTTTTCAATAAATAGCAAGGGGAATTCTGGGCTTTTTTCGGGCGAAAAAAGGCGATTTGAGCGTCTTCTTCCGGTAAATTTGGACGCATTGTTTTTGTCGGTTGCATTAATGATCCTTGGCGCCTGATCCGAAAAAAAGC
The DNA here is from genome assembly GCA_028284905.1 of Calditrichia bacterium. Taxonomy (GTDB): domain Bacteria; phylum Calditrichota; class Calditrichia; order RBG-13-44-9; family J075; genus JACKAP01. The sequence continues at coordinate 62,676 of JANQQU010000033.1, read as the reverse complement.
AACTGAATCCGCAATCGTTAGAAAGTCTTTCGCTGAAGATGAAACCTTTTCCGGTTTTCCGCGAAATATTAGGTCATATCGCCGGAATCAATTCCGCGACTACCATATTGGGGGAAAAACGTTTACTACCTAATTTCAAGGAGGGGTCATGTTTCAAAGTTACCTTAAAATTGCCCTGCGAAACATTTTCAAACACAAAGGTTATTCACTCATCAACATTTTGGGCCTGGCCATTGGGATGGCCTGCTGCGTGCTGATTCTGTTATTTGTTCAGCACGAACTAAGCTACGATCGTTATCATGAAAATGCGGAAAATATCTATCGCGTAGAGCGAGATATCAATTTTAACGAAATTGTCGGTGTTTATCCGGTGACGCCGCATCCGATGGGGCCGGCACTGGAAACCGATTTTCCGGAAGTGCTGCGCTCAATTCGCATCTGGGCTTCTGATACCGATTATCTGGATGGCAATCATCAATATCAGCGCGGACATTTTATTTATGCGGATGCCGCTGTTTTCGAAGTATTTTCCTGGGAATTGCTGCAAGGTGACCGGGAAACCGCCCTGGTTGAGCCTTATGCCATTGTGATTACCGAATCGTTGGCTGAAAAGTATTTCCCCGGCGAAAATCCCATGGGAAAAACCCTGACGATGCAGTGGGGCCGCGATATTGATTACAAGGTGACCGGCGTAATGGCAGACGTGCCGGAGAATTCTCACTTTACTTTTGATGCAATTGCATCATATGCCAGTGCATATGCGATACAGGGCGCGGAGCGGATGGACATCTGGTTCAGCAATAACATATACACCTATGTCATGCTGCCTGAGGGGGGAGAGCCACTGGCACTGGAAGCAAAATTACCGGCGTTTCAGGAAAAATATATGGGAGATCAGGCCCGGCAGTTTATGGGGCCGGATGCAGACATAAACAATGTTGTTTCATTGCGCTTAAAGCCGATGACCAGCATTCACCTCTATTCCAACCTGGAGCATGAGATTCAGCCAAACAGTGATATCAACACGGTATATATCTTTTCCGGTATTGCCTTGTTGATTCTGCTGATTGCCTGTATCAATTTTATGAACCTTTCCACTGCCCGCTCAATGGATCGGGCCCGGGAAGTCGGTTTACGGAAGGTCGTCGGCGCCGAGCGCTCCCGTTTGATTCTCCAATTCCTGGGAGAATCAATCATCCTTGCAATGATCGCGCTATTGCTGGCGATAATTATTATTGAATCATTCTTGCCGTTTTTTAATCAGCTGACCGGAAAAGTACTTTATGTGCCTTATCTGGAGAATCCGCTGGCCCTGCTAGGTTTTATCGGCATTGCCCTTTTTGTCGGGCTTTTTGCCGGCAGCTACCCGGCATTTGTACTTTCCGGGTTTAAGCCGATTTCGGTATTAAAAGGTCGCTTTAAAACCAATGCAAAAGGATCACGGATGCGGAAAGGGCTGGTTGTTGCCCAGTTCGCTATTTCTATCACCCTGGTAATCGGTACCCTGGTGGTAATGAACCAACTCGATTTCCTCCGTAATAAAAAGCTCGGTTTCAATAAGGAGCATGTGGTTGTGTTGCCAATGTATGACGCCAATTTTCAACGCCCGCAAAAAGAATCATTTATGAATGAGCTGCGTCGTAATCCATCTATCATCAGTGTTGGTACTGCCAACCAGATTCCCGGAAACCGTCGTTATAGTGATACAATGTTTATGAAAAGCCGAACCGGCGATCCCATGATAGATATGGTCAATGTGCAAAATATTTTTGTCAGCTATGATTTTATTAGCACGATGGGCATTGAGATGGCAGCCGGGCGCAATTTCTCCCGGGATTTTCCCAGCGATACGCTCGGCGCCTATATCATCAACGAAGCTGCGTTACCCCGAATGGGATGGGCATCTGCCGAGGAAGCGGTTGGGAAAGAGTTCGGACGCAGCAATGGTCCTTCACCCGGTGACATCCGATTGGGATCGATCGTTGGCGTGGTAAAAGATTTTCATTTCAAATCGCTGCATCAGGAAATCGAACCATTGGTCATCGAGCTTTCCCAGCGCTTAAACGGGTATTTCGTCGTTCGCATTAGCTCGGAAAATATTCAGGAAAGTATCGCTTTTCTGGAAGCGAAAATGACCGAATTTTCCCCGACATATCCGTTTACTTATTACTTTCAGGATGATCACTTCAACACCCTCTATCGCAGTGAAGATCAAATGCGGGAAATTTTCAGCTACTTCACTATTCTGGCAATTACTATCGCCTGCCTTGGGCTCTTTGGTCTGGCAGCTTTCACTGCAGAGCAACGGACCAAGGAGATTGGTGTGCGAAAAGTACTCGGTGCAACAATTCCGAACATTATCTACCTGCTCTCGAAGGAATTCCTGAAATGGGTGACAATTGCCAATCTGATTGCCTGGCCGCTCGGCTGGTATTTAATGCAAAACTGGCTGCAGGACTTCCATTATCGCACGGAATTGGGCATCAGTCCGTTCCTGATTGCCGGTTCAGCGGCAATTATTATTGCCCTGGTAACTGTGTTGTTCCAGGCAATTAAGGCCGCATATGCCAATCCCGTCAATGCTCTACGGTATGAATAAAGCCGAACTGGCAAGCCTCAAATTAAAAACGGCAGTCATGCATATGACTGCCGTTTTGCTTTTAATCGATAGCGGATGTGCTGATGCGGCTTTATTCAGCAGCCGCTAAAACTGTTTTCGGTAATTCGTCCGGTAAGAAATAATCTGCATCGCCCTGCAAGTTATTGATCCAGCGCTGTAGCACTCTTACCCATTTAATATCATCATTGATGCAGGGAATCAGATGAAAATCTCCCCCGCCGGCTTCCTGAAATGTCTCCTTGCCGCGCATGCCAATTTCTTCCAGGGTTTCAATACAATCCGATACAAATGCCGGGCAAATGACCAGCAGCCGTTTGGTACCGGCTTTACCAAGGCGGACCAATTCATCCTCTGTAGAGGGCGTCAGCCAGGCATCTACGCCAAGTTTGGACTGGAAAGCGATCGTGTGTTTCTCCTGCGGAATGCCTGCCTTTTCTACAAAATCCTGCGAAGTGCGAAAAACCTGGTGGCGGTAGCAGTATTGATGTGCCAATGAAGCAACTTCACAGCAATTATCCACTTTCAGGCAATGTTTTCCGGTGGGATCCGTCTTTTTACAATGACGTTCCGGCAGGCCATGATAACTGAATAGTAGGTGATCATAACCCTGCTGGAGATATTTTTCTGCGCTGTCAACCAGGGCATCGATATAGTCAGGATCATCAAAAAATGGTTCTTTTACGGTTAAGCGAACGTCAACATTCAGCTTCTTTAATACATCTCGTGTTTCCACGATAACAGTTTCTACAGTAGCCATAGCATAATGGGGATAGAGCGGAATCAGAAAAATGTTATTGACGCCTTGATCAAGCAGTTCCTGCACGCCGGCCTCGATTGAAGGGTTGCCATAGCGCATCCCAAGGGACACTGGTACATCTACACCAGCCTGTACCAGTTTTTGCAATTCCTGACTCAATACGATTAACGGAGACCCTTCTTTCCACCAAATGGACTCATACGCTTCAGCGGATTCTTTCGGGCGTTTCGGGAGAATAAAACAGCTGACAATCATGCGGCGAATCAGATAGGGCGCATCAATCACCCGCTTGTCCATCAGGAACTGATCGAGGTATCTACGCACATCCGGAATTGATGTCGAATCCGGTGATCCCAAGTTGATCAGTAAAGCGCCGGTTTTTTCCCGCTTACCATTCGAAGCGCCATTTGTGTATTGAGTTGCTTGCTTTTTCATTTTGTTTCCTTTTGGATTTTGGCATCCCGTTATCCGTTGAACACTTTCATCATTGCCTGATAGCTTGCCTCGATGGTGGCATCGATATCTATATCGGAAATTGCATTGGAGAGAAAATAAGCCTCAAATTGCGCCGGTGCGAGATAAATACCCTGGTTTAGCATTTCCTGAAAATATTGGGCATAATGATCTGTATTGGATTTCAGGGCAGCATCGTAATCATGCACTGCTTCCGAGTTAAAAAAGAGGCAACCCATGGAACCTACTCGAGTGAGATGAAGATTGATACCCAGCTTCTCCAGGTTTTTCCGTACACCAGCCTCCAGGCGGGCGGCTTTTTTCTCCAGTCCTTCGTAAAACCCGGGTTGATTGATCAGGCGTAGCGTTTCCAATCCGGCCCGCATTGCCAACGGATTTCCGGAAAGGGTGCCGGCTTGATACACCGGGCCGGATGGGGCAACATGGGCCATAATCTCTTTACGGCCGCCATAAGCGCCCACCGGCAAACCGCCACCGATGATTTTCCCCAGCGTGGTTATATCCGGCTGAATGTCATAAATTTCCTGCGCACCGCCAGCGGCGACCCGAAAGCCGGTCATCACTTCGTCAAAAATGAGTAGTATGCCGTTTTTGCTGGTGACCCGGCGCAGCTTAGCAAGGAAATCATCTTGCGGGGTTACCATCCCCATGTTGCCGGCGATCGGCTCGACAATCACTGCTGCGATGCTGTCGGGATTTGCTGAGATCTGTGCTTCTACAGAAGCGATATCATTAAAATTGGCAATGAGCGTATCGGCGGCTGTCTGTGGTGTTACTCCGGGGCTATTCGGCACGCCGAGCGTGGTGGCGCCGGAACCTGCCTGGATGAGAAAACTGTCGCCATGCCCATGATAACAACCGCTAAATTTGATCACTTTATTCCGCCCGGTATAGCCGCGGGCCAAACGAATCGCGCTCATGGTCGCCTCGGTACCGGAGTTTACCATCCGGACCATTTCGATGGACGGTACCATTTCACAAACCAACTCTCCCAGTTGAATTTCCAATTCGGTTGGTGCGCCGAAGCTGGTTGCTTTCCCCGCTTCTTCCCGGATCGCGGCAACGATTTTCGGATGGGAAAAACCGAGGATCATCGGTCCCCAGGAATTGACATAATCGATGTAGCGATTGCCGTCGACATCATAGAGATAAGCCCCTTCTGCCCGCTCGAAAAACACCGGATTCCCGCCAACGGATTTGAAGGCGCGCACCGGCGAATTGACCCCACCGGGCATCACCTGCTGCGCGCGTTGAAAGAGTTGTTCACTTTTATGATAACTGGGCATTCTTATCTCTCCTGCGATGTATTTATTTTGCGTTCAATATTGCGGCTGCTTCCCGGGCAAAATAGGTTAAAATCAAATCGGCGCCGGCACGTTTGATGGAAAGCAGCGACTCCATCATTACCCGATCGTGATCGATCCAGTCGTTTGCTGCCGCTGCTTTAATCATGGCAAACTCGCCGGAAACCTGGTAGGCAGCGGTGGGCATAGCAAAATCTTCTTTTACCCGGCGAATAATATCGAGATAGGGCATTGCCGGTTTTACCATGATAATATCTGCGCCTTCTTCAACATCCAGTGCGGCCTCCCGCAGTGCTTCGTTACCATTCGCGGGATCCATCTGGTAAGTATTGCGATCGCCAAATTGCGGGGCGGATTCCGCTGCATCGCGGAACGGCCCGTAAAAACCGGAGGCAAACTTTGCGGCATAACTCATAATGGGAATATCTTCAAAACCGGATTCATCCAGCGCTTCCCGGATTGCGCCAACCATGCCGTCCATCATACCCGAAGGGGCGACCATGTCCGCGCCGCTTTCCGCCTGGACAATCACCTGCTTTTGCAGCAGGGCCAGCGTGGCATCATTATCAACATCATGTCCCTGCAAGGGGCCGCAATGTCCGTGGTCGGTATATTCACAGAGGCAAACGTCGGTAATCAGGTAGAGCTCCGGCACTGCTTCTTTTAGCGCCCGTAAGGAACGGCAGATAATGCCATCCTTGTCCATCGAATCGCTACCAATCGCATCTTTGCTGCCGGGAATCCCGAAGAGTATGATCGACTGAATACCAGCCTCATAGGCCTCTCGCGCTGCTTTTACCAGATTGTCGATAGACAGCTGAGAGTGGCCGGGCATGCTGCTGATCGGTTTATCGATGCCGTCGCCTTCTACAACAAAAAAGGGCAGAATAAAATCGTTTGGGCTGAGCAGGGTTTCCCGCACCATATTGCGAATTTGTGGATTTTTACGGAGCCGGCGCATCCGGTAAAATGGCTTAATCATTTCAGGTGCCTCGTTTATGCAGTGACAGTTTCCGGCTTTGATTGATGCAGCAATGTCGCCATGGTTTCGCTGATTAGATGCGATTGTTTAATACAGTCGCCCACCGAGATACCGCCCCGGAAATTGCCGGAGAAGAAAAATCCCGGTTGTGCGGCCTCAAATTTTTCCAGTGCGGCGATCAGGTGATGATGGCCAATTTTGTATTGGGGAATCGCCAGTGGCCATTGTTTAATTCGAATAAAATCCGGGGCGCGCTCGATACCGAGCAGGGATTTTAAATCTTCGCGAACCAGCTTCTCCAGAGATTCTGGTGGCTGGTTTGCTAGTGATGGCTGGCGACTGCCGCCAACGAAAGTTGTCAGTGCAATCCCTTCTTCCGGGGAGCGTTCCGGGAAAAGCGTGGAGCTCCAGATCGTTCCGAGAATTTGCCGCTGCTCTTTTGCCGGCACCAGAAATCCAAAGCCATCGAGCTCGCGGCTGTCCGGTTTCTTGTGATAGCCGAGAAAAACCATGGTTACCGGAGGATATTTAATCTCCTGTAAAGCGTTGTGGGGGAAGTCCTGCAGATCGATCGGCAATGCATTATACGCATAGGCGGGAATAGTACTGAGGATCGCCCGGCTTTCGAATTGCAGCGGCTCACCGTCAACCAGTGCCGTCGTGAAGTAGCGCCCAGCTTCATTACGGATGTGTTTGATGGTTGCAGACGTAAATACCTGGTCGCCGAGATACTGATGAATTGCCGCCGGCAGTGTCTGTAAACCCTTCCGAAAAGAGAGCAGGCGCGCGCTGGTTTTCGACGTTTCCGCCCGTTTCTTCCGTTCCCGGGCACCTAAGATCGTTCCCTTGATCAGGCTGCCATATTTTTGCTCCAGCTGATGAAGTTTCGGAAAAGCATTCTTAACACTCAGCTGCTCGGGCTGCCCGGCATATACCCCGGCAACAAATGGATTGATGGCATAGTCGAGGAATTCCCGCCCTAAACGACGGCGGACAAATTCCGCCAGCGACTCTTCCCGCTCTGCCGGTGCTGCCTTGATGAACGGTTCCTTCAGGAGGCGTAGCTTGGCGCCGGCAGAAAAAAGTGGCGTTTTCAAAAATGCCCCGGGAGACATCGGCAGCGCCTGCAGCTTGCCATCACGAACGATATAGCGATTTTTCGCCTGATCATTCGCATATATCATCTCGTCTGTAATGCCTAATTCCGTGAACATTTCTTTTAACAATGGGGTGGTTTCCAAAGTGCTGTTCGGTCCGGATTCAATGAGAAAACCATCCTTCTGCTGGCTGCGAATCGCGCCACCAGTCAGTGAGGATTTCTCCAATACCGCAACGGAGAAACCCTGCCGGGACAAATAATAAGCTGCACTAAGGCCGGAGATGCCGGCACCGAGAATGACAATATCTGCTGTTCGGGTATTCATATCACACCGTCCGGGAATAAATGGGTTTATCGGGGTCCGCTGTTTTATTTAGATATGCGTCGAATTTCATGGCAATATTGCGGATAACCAGCCGGCCGGCATCGTCAACCTCAATCCGGTCCGGATAGATCTCCAGCAAATTATCATAGAGAAAGGGTTCCATGTCGCTGAAAACCGTTGGAAAATATTCATCGAAATTGATGCCGAAACGGTCTTCCACATCCTTTTTCAGCAGGCGGTTATTGCACATAATTTCCGTGATGACGTATTGGCGAATATGATCATCGTCGGTCATTAAATATCCGCGACTGACCGGTAACTCACCAGCATCCAGCATCACTTCATATTCTTTTTGGGATTTCACATTTTGAGCATATGCATTATGTAACTGACTGATCGCGGTAACGCCCATGGCGTAAACTTCTGCCTGGGAATGTGTGCTGTATCCCTGGAAATTACGATAGAGAGTGCCGGTATCCAGCGCGCGGGTCAGCTCGTCATCCGGACGGGCAAAATGATCCATGCCGATGTAGACGTATCCGCGTTCCGTCAGGCGTTCGATAATCAGTTTCAGTAATTCCAATCGTTCGCTGGCGCTGGGCATCGCTTCTTCCGGCAGTACGTTTTGATGTTTTTTCAACCAGGGCACATGGGCGTAATTGAATACCGCCAGGCGATCGGGAGACAGTTCGAGTACTTTATCCAGCGTCTCGCTATAGCTTTCATAAGTTTGATAGGGAAGGCCATAGATCAGGTCGACATTAATTGAGTCATAATTCAGGCGCCGGCTCTCATTGATGACAAATTCATTCTGCTCATCAGTTTGAACCCGATTGATAACTTCCTGAACATTAAGATGAAAATCCTGCACGCCAAAGCTGACCCGGTTAAAGCCAAGCTCTCTTAAGGTGGAAAGATGATCGGGCAGAATTGTACGCGGGTCGATCTCGATACTGACTTCCGCATCCTCGGCAATATTGAAATGTTCCGCGATATATCCGTAAACATCGCGAATTTGATCCGGGGTTAGATAAGTCGGCGTGCCGCCGCCCCAATGGATTTGCACAACCGGGCGCTTGTTGTCGATTAGTTCGCTTACCAGGCGGATTTCCTTTTTCAGATATTTGATGTAACGGTCGATCCGCTTGGGATTGTGAGTAATGATAACGTTACAACCGCAAAAATAGCAGAGAGAGCGGCAAAAGGGGAAGTGGAAGTAAAGCGAGAGATCGCCTTTATTATCGACATTGCTGCGCACAATTTCATCACGAAAAGCAGCGGGGCCAAACCCTTCATGAAAGTGTGGTGCCGTCGGATAGCTGGTGTAGCGTGGTCCCGGCTGATTATATTTTTTCAGAAGTTCCAGGTCGACATTGAATTTTCCGGAAGTAGCCATAATAAATTCCTTTATGCTTGAGCGTCTTTTCTCTTTTTGATACCCGCTAATTCGTTTGCTTCCAGCGTGAACTCTCCTCTTTGACTGCCCGAACAAATTCCTGAGCATGTGGCACCGGAATGTCCGGTAGAATCCCATGCCCGAGATTGGCAATATGTCCATAACCCTGACCATACTGCGCGAGCATATCCTTAACTAGTTGCCGGATTTTTTCAGGTGGCGCATAGAGCGCGGTCGGATCGAGATTACCTTGCAGGGCAACCCGGTTGCCAGCTGCCCGGCGGACATCCTGCAGGTTGGCGGTCCAGTCCACACCAATAACATCAGCACCGCAGCTCAGTAGATCTTCCTGCCAGATCATCGCTCCCTTGGCGAAATAGATAATCGGAATACCCGGTCGGCGGATCGTCTCGATAATCTGCTTCACGTAGGGCAGTGCAAATTCCCGGAAACCTTCGCGACTAAGAATGCCGGCCCAGGTATCGAAAAGCTGAATCGCTTCCGCACCAGCGTCAATCTTGGCGATGCAGTAATCGCTCACGGCTTTGCTGAGCTTTTCCATCAAGCTGTGAAGGAGGTCCGGACGAGCGTAAGCCCATTGCTTCGGATATTTATAATTCTTCGATCCGCTGCCTTCAATCATATAGGTGGCCAGCGTCCAGGGAGCGCCGCTGAAACCAATCAGTGGCACCCGGCCATCCAACGATTGCTTTACCTGGCGAATGGCATCCAGTACGTAGCGTAAATCCTTTTCCGCATCGATGCGCTTGAGTGTTTTCAACATGGCCGCATCCCGAATCGGCTTGGGGAAATTCGGACCCTTCCCGGGAATGAACTGCAGTTCCATTCCCATTGCTTCCGGGATAACCAGGATATCGGAAAAGAGAATCGCAGCATCCACGCCGACGATATCGATTGGCTGCAGCGTTACTTCTGTTGCCAAATCGGGCGTTTTACACATGGTAATAAAATCGTGATCTTTCCGGACCGCGCGGTATTCCGGCAGGTAACGTCCCGCCTGGCGCATCATCCAGACCGGTGTCCGTTCTACAGGTTGCTGAAAGCAGGCGCGAATGAATAAGTGTTGAGATGTATCGGACATGGTCGCCTCATTTTTGTGTCGTTGAAAGAGAATTACCGATGATTGTCTCGGTGTATTGTACAATTGTCCGGAGCAGCCCGGTAGGGTCCGGAGATGCTGCCACGAGTTGTACCGGCCAGCCTTTTTTTTCGATATGCGCCTGGGTTGTCGATCCAAGTGTAGTGATCGCCCCTAATGGCAAAGGCGTTTGCAGTCCGCTCATTGCCCGGAAGAAATCGAAAGCGCTCGGGCTGGTGAAAAGGGTAAGATCAAATGATGATGTTTTTAATGCTTCGATAGCCGCGGCGTCTTTGCCTACAGCCGGCACCAGCCGGTAGAGGGGCAGGCGGCGCAATTTGATATGCGCTGGTATTTCCGGAACTATATTCTTTTCAGAAAGCTCGCTGGTAAAATGCAGAATCTGTGTTTCGTCCGTTGTGTTTGCAGCGATTTCATTCAATAAACGCTGCAGATTTGCGGCTTTAGCAGTTATCACCGGTGCATCAGCGAGTGTTTGCCAGAGCATGGCACTGCGCTCGCCGACGGTGCCGATATTACAATGCCGGATAGCACTCATATCCAGACCTGCTGCCGCGAGGTAATCCTGAAACTTACGAACCCCGGTTCGGCTACTGAATATCAGCCATTTGCTCTCACCCAATAGTTCCGGTAATTTGCCGCTAAAGTGACTTTCCGCGGGAGGAATAACGGCGATATCGAAAGGATATACTGTCGTTACTTTCGCACCGCAAGCGCTCAGTTGATCGGCAAACTCGCTGCTGGCGCGTGGCGACTGCGCGATCAGTATATTGAGGCCGCTGAGAGCGGTTTTACTGACTGCATTGGGATGCGCTATCCCTTCAAGAATTTCCCTGCCGCCACCTTCGTAAATCCGCCGGGCCAGTAACTCACCATAATACTCCGGTGTATGTTTGCGGATACTGCCCTGTATCATATCTTTCACCACTTTCCGACCATTGAGGGAGTATACTGCGGCGGTGCAGGCGATATTTTCTCCCTGTGCAGTTGCGTTCGCGCCGATCGGAATGTGGCACCCTCCTTCCAGGGTTTTCAGAAGCGTGCGTTCGACCCGGGCAGCGACATGGGAGGCATAGTGATCGATGGCATCAAGGACATCGATGGTAAATCCATCATCTTCCCGGCAAATAACCGCAAAACTGCCCTGACCGACGGCAGGCATCATAATGTGCAGCGGAATTTTCTGGGCGATACGGTGGTTAAATCCCAGGCGCTCAACGCCGGCAGCAGCGAGAATCATTCCCTGCCAGTCGGAAGCATCCAGTTTTTTCAGGCGGGTGTTAATATTGCCGCGGATATCGACAATCTTCAGATCCGGGCGATAATTTAACAACTGGGCGGTACGCCGCAGACTACCGGTGGCGATTGTTGCGCCGTGTGGCAAGTTGTCCAGCGTAGTGCCCGAAGGTGCAATAAGTGCATCGCGGACGTCCCAGCGTTCGGTAATTGCCGCAATTTTTAAACCTGGCGGTAAAACTGTCGGGAGATCTTTCAAACTATGAACGGCAAAATCTACACTACCGTTAAGAAGCGCACGATCAAGCTCCTTGGTAAAAAGACCTTTATCGCCAATATCTGCCAAAGGCTTGTCGAGAATTTTATCGCCGGAAGTTTTGATGATAATCGTATTTGTTTGCAAATCCGGAAAATTTTGCTGGAGTTTTTCAATGACCCAATTGGTTTGCCAAAGTGCTAGTTTGCTGCCACGAGTGCCGATGTTTAATATTCTCATTTTTTACTCCAGGTCAAAAATATCCCGTACTAATTTTATGCGTTTGTCCGGATTTACAGGATCCACATTGAAATCTCGAAGTTTTAACAGGGGAAGATGCAATATTTTGTTGAGCATCCCCCGGGTGGCCATTTCGATCTTCTCGTATTCGTCTTTGGTCGAGCGATGGAGATGCTTCTGCAGTTCGACATTTCTTATGGTCTCAAACTTTTGCCGTAAATCGATAATCAGCGGTTTTAGCATTATCTCATGCTGCCAATCCAGGTATTTTTCAATGCCTTCTGCGATGATGCGATCTACCGCGGGCATCTCTTGCTGACGATTGCGGCGGTTACGATTCACCACTTGTTGCAGGTAATCTAAATCGATAAGGGTGGTATTGGGAAGTGTGCTGATCGAGGGATCGAAATCCCGGGGAATAGCAAGATCGATGAGCGTGAGGGGGCGTTCTGGGCGGCTGGTCATTATTGCGGAAACGGTATCTTTCCCAAGAACCGCTTGCGGGGAACTGGTCGAGCCTAAAATAAAATCTACATCTGCGAGCACTTTGGGAAAATCGCTGAAAGGAATTGCTTCTCCGTGATATTCCTGCGCCACCGCCGTTGCCTTGGAAAAAGTGCGATTGGTAATTATTAATCGTTTAATTCCTTTTTTATAGAGGTAGCCGGCAAGCAGTTCTCCGGTTTCTCCCGCACCAATTACCAGGGCAGTTTTATCTGAAAATCCATTTTCACAAGTCTGAAGGGATTCGATGGCAGCATACCCGACACTAATCGCTCCCCGGGCAATAGCGGTTTCATTCCTTACCCGCTTGGAAAAATGGAAGGCCATCTGAAAAACTTTCCGTAAAACTTCTCCCACCGTGCCGGCATTCTCTGCATCTTGAAGCGACTTTTTTACCTGGCAGACAATCTGCGGCTCGCCAAGAATCATAGATTCCAGTCCGGCCGTCACCCGGAAAAGGTGATTGACGGCCGTGGTTTCCTGATAGAAAAAAAACGATTGGAAGTCTTCCGGGGATAGTGCCGGAAAGCGAGAACGGAGAAACGATTTCAGGCGGTATAACAGCCCATTGACACATTTGGTTGCGAAATGATATTCAGTGCGGTTGCAGGTGGTGATTATGCAAACTTCATCGATGATTTCCATTGCAGCAAGTGAATTGAGAATCTCATCTAAATTTTCCTGCGGAATGGCTACTCTGCTTCTAACTTCAACCGGTGCAGAATGATGACTCACACCAAAAATACAATACAGCGGTAAGCTCATGAAGATCCGATCTTTTTTTAACCACAACTATTTGCTCATTACAACCCTATCCACTGGACTCCGTTTTATCGCAAAAATGGCGCCAATTCGTCAAAACAAATTTGAAGCCTGGTATTAAAAGGTTGTAAAGCATTTCTTTTTAACATTTTAGAAGTGTTTTGATCGTTGTAGCAAACACTGAGAAAACCCTGCCACGTTTTTGCCATTTTTCACAATGGAATTTCATTTTTCCAATATGAAACTTCTCTGGATGATAATTCTTTCTCAAAAATTGCAGTGAAGAGCCCGGGAAGGCCTCTACTGACAAGGGTGTGAATATTTTACTCGCATGTGCATTTTTTGTTTAAAAAGGCTAATAGATTTTATTATATTGATAACGGAGGGAATAGACAAATAACTTTTCATCTATCTTCATGCCACAAGGTTAGATATGAGAATTTTGATTGTTGACGACGAATTAGATGTTCAACACCTTTTTCGGCAGCGGTTTCGCCGGGAATTACGAAACGGGCAAATTTCTATGGATTTTGCACATTCCGGGGAAGATGCGTTAAAATTTTTGGAAGAAAACGACGCAGACAGTATTGTTCATGTATTATCCGATATCAATATGCCTGGAATGGATGGATTGGAATTATTAAAGAGTATCAAGGAGCACTATTCGGAAATGAAAGTGTTTATGATAACCGCTTACGATAATGATAACTACTACGAGCAGGCCCGTGAATATGGCTGTGATGATTATCTAACTAAGCCAATAGATTTTCAGAACTTGAAAGATAAATTATTAAAGTCTGCCTAAGCTTTTTGACTGAAACCTCCCCGGCAGTTTGATCAAAACTGCCCATTCTGTTTCTGCTTTCCCATCAGATGATATTTTTCAAACAAATTAAGATTTTTGGCGTTTTATTGACTCTATGTTTTAAACGAATTTAAACTGGAGTTTTAATGCCTTTTACAGTTTCACATGTGGCGGCGGTGTGGCCGTTGCAAAAATACTTTTCCCGCTGGCTGATCTTTTCTGCGCTCATTATTGGCAGCATGGCCCCGGATTTTCATTATTTCTTATCTTTCGTCGATATTAGCCGTCATAAAACTCATAGATTCTCTGGTATCATTTATTACGCGATTCCGGTTGGAATGGTGGTATTCTGGATATACAACCTGCTTGTTCGCCAGTCGCTGGTGCAGCTTTTGCCGGAGAATCTGCAGGCACGAATCAGCAAATTGCCGGCGCCACCACCATTTTTCGACCTGTCCGTACAGCTTAAGGTTGTTCTCTCCCTGGGGCTGGGTGCACTGACGCATATCTGGTGGGATATCTTTTCCTGGCGGATTCTCAATGATTTTCTTCCCTATCAATTGGCACAATTTCTTAACTCTGCTGCCGGTTTAAGCCTTTTGGCAATTTGGGTACAGCAGTGGTATAAAAATACACCGGCCCACCGGAAAGCCCAGTCGACCATTTTTTATAGTAGTACCCAACAATATTTCTGGCTGGGATGTTTGTTGACATCCGGCTGTTGTGGGCTGGCCTTTGCCATTTTAAGTTTTCATGATAATTGGTATTACTTTTTTGGGAGCATGGTCGTTGTAAGTCTGACGATTCTTTGCGTAATATTGTTAATTTTTAGCGCTGGTTGGCAAGTAACGCAGTTACGAAAAGTGATAATGCGGCGGCAATAATTAATCTACTAAAAACAGGGATAAGCAAAATGGTCGTTCGAACGCTGTTTTTTGCATTGATCGTATCGCTGAATATCTATGCCTCGGAGCTCTTTAAAACGGAACCCTTCGAATTTACATCGAATGGAAAAAAGCTTAGCGGATTTTTAGATGTGCCAAGTCAAACAGCTGCATCCGGGTTGATCATTTTTGTTCATGGGTATGGCAGTACCAATGTCGTTGAAGGTAATTGGTGGTATAATTTCCGGGTTGAGTTCGCCCAGCTGGGCTTTTCCTTTTTAATATGGGACAAACCGGGATGTGGCACCAGTGAAGGAGATTTTGATATCAACCAACCGGTTGCCAGCAGTGCCAATGAGGTTGTAGATGCAATAAAAGCACTACGATTGCGTAACGTCCCCGGGAGCGAAAACGTTGGGCTTTGGGGCATTAGCAGGGCGGGGTGGATTGCCCCGCTGGCAATCTCTAAAGATCCAACCATTGCATTCTGGATTTCTGTCAGCGGTACGGATGACAAAGAAAATTTTAAATATCTACTCCGGGAAAATTTTTTAATCGAAGGAAGAAGTGCTGAAGAAACGGAAGCGCTTGTTGCAGAATGGCAGAAAAGTTTTGATATCCTCCGTCTTGGGGGAAGTTATGCTGATTATCTAGCCGCAGATGAAAATTTACGAAATGACTCGTTTTATCAATATCTGACAAATTATGTCAAGCCACTTGATGAAGTCAGCTTTCGCAGAGAGCAGGAAAAATTTCGCAGCGGAGAAATAAACGTCGATGAAGAAACCGGGCTAATGGTATACGTGCCTGAATTTGAAAAAATACTGAATGCCATTAACTGTCCGGTTCTGGCGATTTTTGGGGAAAAAGATACGAATGTTGATTGGCGGAAAACGATGAGACTGTATCAGAAAACCATCGGGAAAACTCCCGGGGCCAATTTAACTATCAAAACATTTCCGGATGGTAATCATGTCATCCGGAAAAGCGAAACCGGTGGCATTCGGGAAATGAATCAAGCGATCAACAGCGCGCCATATTCCGAAGGATATCTGGAGACAAAACTGCGCTGGTTGGAAGATGTGGTGTTGAAATCTGGAAAAGAATAATGGCAGTGGTAAGTGGCAAGTGGCAGGAAACAATAACTGTTATTCACCTCTTGTTCCCAAACTCCAGTTTGGGTATGAAGTTATGAGGGAAACTCTGTTTCCCATTCAACGTTTGCTCGCGAAACAGGAGTTTCGCCACAAATTACGTTCCCAAGCTGGAGAGACTTTTTACACAGTCTCAGGAGTTTGGGAACCAGATAAAACCAGGAGATGACCAAATAACTCTGAACACTAAACTCTGAACTCTGAACTTTATTAATAAAAAAAGCTCATGAAGGATTTAAAACACTTAAATCCTCCATGAGCTGTAAATCTCTTCGCCGCTCCGAAAAATGCAGTTGATTGTCTCAACAGCGATGACACATATACATTGAGTTTTGCCTGTCACTTGCCTGCCGAAGGCATCAGCGCCGATCTTGTAGGCGCCACCAGTTCGCTATCCTGCACCCGCGATTTACTTGATATACAATATTATTCGGGATATCTCATTGTCTTCGCAAAATAGCGCAGACGGATGATGCATTTTTCTATGGATATTTATGGCAAAGATGGGGAGTGTGAATGAAATGAGAAAGAACGCAGGGCAGGGAGCGGGCGGCAGGAATGGAAACAGAAGAAAAGCTCTGTTTACATCAGTGCCACTTTAAAACTCTCCGCAACTATGTTGGTCGGATACCATGTCCGGCCAGCCGGAACCACGATAACCAATCCTTCTTCATCGCCAAGTGCAGAAAATGATTTCTCGTCACCAGAATAAAGCTTCAGATTAAGCTCTGCTTTAATATGTTCCGAGAAGAGGCGCACGTCTTCTTCCACAACATAACCGATCTCACTGATCGATAAAATACTGTCGCTGGAAAAAGGTGCGTTGGAAGCATTCTTCAGCGTATGCCGGGCAATTAATTCCACAATATTGCCCGCCGGATCGAGAAAATATACAGCATCGGCATTCCAATCTTCAAAGTGAAAAAGGTCTTTGCCGTCTTTTTCGATCAACGCTGCGCGCCCGTTCAGCCAGTCTTTTGCTTCCTGAATTTTATTCTCAGGAATATTGAATGCAAAATGATATACCGGCTCTTCAGTTTTCGTTTGGGAAAACTTCAGTTTGGAATTTCCGGCACGCACAATAAAGGAACGCGCATTGGCATGTACCAACGGTAGTCCCAGTGTTTCTGTATAGAATGTCTTCATTTCTGCCAGGCGGTGTGTTTCCAACTGAACTTCTGTAATCTTCATATAACTCCGGTCCTTCGTTCGGTTAAGAGTACGGATTTTGAATGATTATGTCAATAGCTTGCATGAAAATTCATCAGCATCCGTTTGCTGAACAACACACCGCGCAAAAACGCGATCTTTCCAACATCCTTATTGTTGAGGGGTTTCCAGGGAATTCTGCTGCGGTACAGCAGTGCCAATATCCGCTTAAGCCGAAGGTTGCTGGCTGATATTGCGGAAATCCATTCCGGACGGATCCTGAAAGACCCGTAAGCCGAATTCCGGCACAATCGATAGCAGATGGTCAAAAATATCTGCCTGGATAGCCTCGTAATTTGCCCAGACCGTATCATTCGTAAATACATATACCTCGATTGGCACTCCCATGTTTCCGGGCGGGAGTTGCCGAATCAAAAACGTCAGATCATGATTGATCCGCTCATGATTGCGCAGGTACGCCGTTACGTAGGCGCGAAAAGTGCCTATATTAGTCAAACGCCGGCCGTTTACCTTTACGCCACCATCAATGTCTAATGCTTGGTTATGGTCATCGATCTCCTTCTCTTTACTTTCGATATACTCAGTAATTAGGCGGATCTTCCTGAATTCCTCTAGCATCCTTTCATCACAAATTTGAATGCTGTTAATGTCAATATGGATAGCGCGTTTAATGCGCCGTCCCCCACTTTGCTGCATCCCCCGCCAGTTGATAAAAGTTTCGTCGATCAGTTTATGGGTTGGGATAATGGTGATGGTTTTATCCCAGTTTTGTATTTTCACCGTATGCAGAGAAATGTCAATCACATCGCCGTCCGCGCCATATTTACGGACCTCTATCCAGTCGCCCACCCGTACCAGGTCGTATGCAGTAATTTGAATACTGGCGATGAGGGAAAGGATTGTATCGCGGAAGATGAAAAGCAGTACAGCGGTCATTGCACCAAGTCCGCTCAGCAATGTCAGCGGAGAACTGTTGGTGACAATACCGACAATAATGATGGTGCCAAGCAGGTAAATAAGCAACTTCAGCACCTGCCCGTAGCTCTTCACCGGTTTATCGCGAAAGTAGCTCTTCTGCTGAAGAAAATCTGTCGTCTGGTTAAGAAAGGCGCCGATAGACAACAGGATAATCAAAACGATTACCGCCAGTAACAACGGCCGGGCCCAGAAAGTAATTTCCGGCACCCAATACAACATGGCATAGAGCACCAGTACAGGGGCGATATGCGCCAGGCGGTTGGAGATAACATTCTCCAGAACCGCATCATCGAAAGTGCTTTCGCTGCGCCGGGTTAAATTCGAGAGTGCCCGAATCAGATAGCGACGGGTAATGACAAAAACCAGCCAGCTCAACAAGAATGAAACCAGCACGACAGTACCGCTATAAGCCCACCAGGGATAACCTTCGAAATAGGAACGTATTGCATCTACAGACATAGTTTTTCCCAAACTGAATTCATATCATTCACTAATGGTTGACGATTTTACGAATATAAAATTGCCAAATAATATTTACCAGCATGAAAGGAATTGTAACAGAATATAAATGAGAGGGGAAACGCATTAGCGAGATATGAATGGCGATGTGTTCTCAAAGACCAAAATCAGGGAACTGGATAGATTTCAAACCAGCGCAATTCCATCAGCTTCGCAGATAGCTTCTGGTAAGCCGGGGGCACTTCATAAATCTCGTAACGAAAGTGTGGTGGAGGTGCGCTTGCCTGTAAATCCGGCAAATCCGATAATCCTTTCCATAACAGAAAGTGACCACCGGATTTTAAGTAGGGAATTCCCCAATCTATCAATAAGTCGATTTTTCCGACTGCTCTGGCAATTATTATATCAAATTTTTTCGTAAGATCAAAATTTTCATGTACTTTTTCTATTCTTTCGTTTACTATGGTGATGCCGGAAAGTTGCAATTCGCGGATCACATGCTTCAAAAAGATCGCTTTTTTTCGGATGGAATCGTTCATAACGATGTTTAGATCGGGGCGCATTATCTTCAGGGGGATGGCAGGAAGACCACCACCGCTGCCAATGTCGAGGATTTGCGCATCAGCAGGAATCTCGATAAAACGAAGCGGAATGATTGAAGGAAGGATATGGTGCTCGTAAAGCTGATCGACATCTCTTCGGGAAACCAGGTTGACGCGCTGATTCCATTCCTGCAGCAGGGCACAGTACTGGGTTAATTGCCGCCGTTGCTGCACGGAAATTTCCGGAAATAATTTGTTTAAGGATCGATCCATATGTTTTTTGGGTTTTCGGTTTTTGTTTTTGGGTTTTTTTGTAGAGAAAATTCATGAATTTTCTCTACGGCGAACGTCGAACGACCAACAACCGACGACCGATTTTACCCAACCCCATATGCAATTTGCAAAATGACGATCAGGATGGCAACACCAACAAAGAAATATTTCGCTACGGGATTCCACCAGGAACCAACCGGTTTTTCTGCCCCCCGGTTAATCTCCTTCCGGGCATTATCGACGCCAAAAATCCAGAAAAAGAAAATCGCTGCCAGGGTTGCCCCAGCGGGGGCGAGGTAGATAGTGATTAAGTCTACGAAAGCGGTAAACCGACTCATGTCAATTGCCAGTGGGAGTCCGCAAACTAAAGATGTGAGCGCAACGATGGTGACACTCTTTGCCCGGGCCCACTTAAATTGATCCATGACGCCTTCTACCACAACTTCCATCATGCTGATCAGGGAAGATATCGCGGCGAGAAAGATACTGATAAAGAAGAGCACCCGGAAAAATTCGCCCAAAGGCATGCTGCGGAAAATCTCCGGCATGGTAATAAACAGCAGCGGCGGTCCGGCGGCCGGATCCAGGCCATAGGCGAATACGGCGGGCATGATTATCAAAGCAGCTAGCAGGGCAGCGGCAGTATCGAGCGTGACCATTTTTAATGCCGAAGCGGGAATGTCCGTGCTATCTTTTAAATAGCTACCAAATACCACCATTCCGGCACCACTCAGGGAAACGGTGAAAAACGCCTGTCCGAGTGCCATTCCCCAGGTGATCGGCTGCAGTAAGTAGGACCAGTCCGGCACGAGAATATATTCAATTCCTGCCATCGCCCCCGGGAGGGTAACGGAACGAATTACCAGCAAAATAAAGAGGCCGATGAGTATCGGCATGATTACTTTATTGGCGCGCTCGATACCACCGGCAATGCCGAAGATGACAATACCTAATGCGGATAAGAGCGCCAGGGTTTGCCAAATAATACTAGCGGGCTGCCCGGCCAGTTGCCCAAAATAGGCACCAACTTCACCGCTTTCATAAAACGCGCCGCTAAAGGAGGCAATTACATAATTCAGTATCCAGCCGGTGACTATCGCGTAAAAAAGAAGAATTCCCCAGGTAACGGTTACCGGGTAGGCGCCAATGAATCGCCCAAAATGTTTTCCCTTTTCCCGGAGCACTTTACCATAGGCACCAATAGCGCCCTTCTGGCCCCAGCGCCCTAAGCCAAATTCGCCCATTAGTCCGGTGGTACCTAAAATGTAAACGAAGAAGAGATAGGGCAGCAGAAATGCGGCACCGCCATATTGACCGAGTCGCCAGGGGAACATCCAAAGATTGCCGAGGCCAATTGCTGCACCGGCTGCACTGAGTATGAAACCGATTGTCGTGGAAAATTTATCGCGTTTTTTCAAAATTTATCCTTTTATATCGTGAAACGGATAATACGTGTTTGATTACGGCCCCGGGCTTTGCGCCCGGGGCTGGGTTGTGTTGCCCTTTCAGGGCATATTTCCGAGGTCATAATTACCGAGCCTCAGAGAGGCGCGATATTTGTAGCATAATGTGTCCAAAAAATTGTTTTGCCCCAGCGGGGCGATATGTGAAAATGTCATTTATCATTTGTTTTGGTTCTCATTTCCTGGGTTCATTGCCGATAGAAATTAGCCCCACACTATGGATGCACTGCTTGTTTTTTCGGGAATAGCAATGAGCCGACAATGATAATCAGACTGGAAATTATCGTCAAGGGAACGATCGGTAGAAAACCGAGCATCCAGTCGCCGGGCAGATAGCCGCTGCTCAGGGCGATTAGCAATCCTTCTCCAACAAGAATAGAAGCGATACAGCTCGCCGCGGTAGTGCGAGACCAGTAGATCGCCGCTACCGTCGTGGGAAATAATAACGATAAACCGGTGAACGCCTGAGTGGCAATACTGAATATTGTTGCCGGAGGCTGATAGGCAATCGCCAGTCCGACGACGGAAAGAGCGATTACCAAAATTTTGCCGAGCCTTACCTGCTTTACAATGCTCAGTTCCGGGTCGATAAACTCCTGGTAAAAATCGCGGGTGAGCATGGAGCTCAACGCGAGTAATTGGGAATCCATTGTTGACATAAACGCGGCGAGTGCGCCAACCATAATGGTCGCGGAAAGCCATTCCGGGGCAAAAGTCGTGAGCATTTTTGGGAGAATCTGATCGGCGGCTTTCCCGGCCAAATCGGGAAAAGCGAGGTGCCCCATTACCCCGATCATCACCGGGCAAAGAAAGAGGAAAGCGGTTACCAGTGGGTAAAGCCGCGCCGTGGTGCGCAGACCGGCAGCGGTTTTCGGTATAAAAAAGCGCATGAACATTTGCGGAAACATCGGCACTGCCAACATCCAGAGAATCATAAAGCTAAACCAGGTCTGCGGCGTGAAGTAGCCGTTTTGCCCTTCCCGGGAGAAAAGGGCCGGATGCTTTTCGTACACCCGGGCATTCGCTTCGCCGATACCGCCGAGTGCTTCCCCGATGACATAAACTGCGACAAACATCAAGACAAACATAATGACGCCCTGGATGAGATCCGTCCAGGCAACACTGCGCATTCCGCCGAGAAAAACGTAGAGCACGATAACGATGGTAAGTACCACTGCCCCGGTGAAATAGGGGACCTGTCCGCCGGTTAATTCCGAGAGGAGGATACCGGCGCCAATTGGCTGGATGGCCAGGTAGGGAATGGTAAATAAAACCATTACTAATAAGAATACAACCTTTAAGGGGCGGCTCTGCAGACGATCACCAATCATCTCCGGTGGGGTAATATAGCCTTTTTCCCGACCTAATTGCCAGATGCGATGCCCGACATAGAAAAACACCAGGGAAACCAGTGCGGTGCCGAAGGACATAATCCCATAATAGCTGTAGCCGATACGATATCCGGCGCCGGCGAAGCCCAGGAAGAAAAATGCGCTGAAATTAGTTGCGACCATAGTGAAGAAGAGTACCACCGGCCCAACTTCCCGTCCGGCGAGAAAGAAGTCATCAGGATTGTTTTTGCTGGCGCGGTAACCCATATAGCCGATCACCAGGGTTACCAGCAGATATATCAGCATGATGATCATTGTTGTCATATCGTCTCCGTATCTGCGAAGTGGTCAATCACTGCAGAATGGTCAGTTTCAATCTTCCCGTGATTGCCAATATTGCCGGGAGAAAAAATAGAAGCCGGCAAAGAAAAGCAGTTGCAGCAGGATAAAATAGTAGAGCCAGAGCGGTAGATTCAGCCAGCCAAACTGCATCGGCGCATCCCACCACCAGTAATCCAGTGATAAAACGAACAGAATCAAAAAGAATAGTCGCCAGAGGTTTTTCGATAATTTCAAAGTGCGGCCTCCTTTTCTTTCAATCGCCGAATGGCTTCAAAACCCTGCGCTACCCAAACGATGAGGATTAGCCGGAAGAGGATCGCCATGGTCGGAAAGCCATATCCGTTGTTTAGTGCAAAAGAGGTTTCGATCATCCCATCCAGTACGAAAACACCAATAGCGATGACCAGAGCGATCGTAGAACGCCGCCGCACCAGAACGCCGAGTAGGAAGAATATTAGGCTAAAATGTATCGCCCATTCCCCAACACCGAACGACTGCAAGAGGCGAATGTCAAGGAAAGCAGCGCCAATACCTGCCAGCAGGCTAAATGCCGCGATAAAAAAGAGTACGCCATAGACATTTCCGAGCATCATTTCCGGGGGCATATCGGCTGGCGATAGCGCAGTTTCATTTTGCTTGAGGTTTAAGCGGGAGGATAAAAAACTTTTTTCCAGGGAAATATGCAGGGTGCTGCCATCGGGCAGAGAAATACTTTCGCCCTTCTCTAACTGTTGGCGATCAGGCAGGTGGGCGATGCGCTCATTTTGCCAGTATACCTGCAGGTTCTGCCAGCCTTTTTCCCAGAGCAGGGCGAGGGTTTCATCATCACCATTTTCGAGCACATATCTTTCCGCGGGCATACCATCCTTTCACAAGTTTCGCCTAAAATACACATCGGGAGGGATTTTTCCCACCCGTTGCGCATTTTTTTTGAAATTATAGCAATAATGAATGAATAAGCTGTCTGCAATGAATGACAACTTTTCTAAAAATGTTGGCGATTTATTAGAATAACCCGTATCTTTTTTATTGTATTTCCTAAGAAAAACGGATTCCCGGTAATCTCTTCAATCATTTAAAATTGTATTAAAATATTTAATCTCATAGCATTTCTGTGGCCCGACTATCCTGCAAAGAGATATAGATAAGAAGGCTACCATGCACTTGTTCTTAGTTTGTTTCTTAGCTATTTCCGGAAGCCAGATTCAGAAATCAAATCATGACAAATATTTATTAATGCTAATTTGCCGATTGGATACTCTGTGAATTTTTATCAAAACAGACTTCTTCTCTCTTTGATTTTACTCTCTTCAATTCTTCTTTTAAGTACCAGTCTGATTTCAGAAATACATATTCCTGCTGGCAAGGTTAGTGGGGTTTGGTATAAGGACAAATCGCCATATCATGTTGATGGTGAAATCAGAATCGCTTATGGTGACACATTAGTTATTCAACCAGGGGTAGAAGTTATTTTCAGTGCGCATTACAAGTTTGAAGTTTATGGCACGTTGGAAGCCGTTGGCACCCCAGAGGATTCCATTCTTTTCACTGCCGGAAATATGGATCAAAGATGGGGCGGGATAAGATTTAACGATACGGAAACTGAATCCATATTGCAATATTGTCTGATAGAATATGGTTGGGCAAAAGTAAGTAAAGATAGCAATGAAGTATTTTATGGAAAACATCCTTACAATCGCCCGGATTTAACCTATATGGCTGGCGGTGGGATATTTCTTTATTATGCCGACGTTACCATCAAAAATGTTACGATACGATATTGTCAAGCGGAGTTTGCTGCCGGTGGCATTTGGTGTGAATATTCGACAGCAAAAGTTGAAAATTGCAAGATATATGAGAATTCCGCTAAGGAGGGTGCTGGTGCGATTAGTGTATGGTTTGAAAGCAATATTGAACTATTGAAATGCAATATTGAAAATAACGTTGGACTCGCTGTCGGTGGCCTCAAAATTACTTTATCCAATGCTGAAGTTAAGAATTGCATTATTAAAAATAACACAGGTCTTACTGGGGGTGGAATATATATTACGGAATCCGATTTCACTATTTCAAGCTCTATAATTGTTGATAATCAGGCCAATCAAGGGGGAGGTATTTTTATTGAGAATTCAACTACAACTTTAAAAGATCTGAAAATTATTAATAACAGCGCGAGAAAAAATGGAGGGGGAATGCAAATTATTAGTCGTAGCGCTGCCTTTTCAAATGTAGCCATTATTAATAATAAAGCCGGTCATTACGGCGGGGGGATTTATTTTCACACCAATGAACTTGGATTTCAATTTGACACCTTAAAATTGAACAATATCTATCTGAATACTGCTGGATTAGGTGGCAATGACTTATTTTCAACTTTTTTTTCAAAAAGCAAAAGTATTGTTGTTGATACTTTTACAGTACTTAATCCAAACGAAAATTGTATCGAGCCTGCTAAAGATTTTGATATAACCATTAAGAATTATAAGATTAAACAAGTTAAGGCGGATTTATATGTAAATCCCGAAGGCAGCAATCGTAATACAGGCTTATCTGCATCAGAACCGCTAAAGACTATAAAATTTGCACTGATCAAAATCTTATCGGATAGTCTGAACCCGCTTAATATTCATCTCAGTGAGGGAATATATTCCCTGGCAAGCAACGGCGAATCGCTACCGATTAAACTGCAAAAGCATGTTTCGCTGGTTAGTGATTCCCGAGCCGATATTACCTGGACAGCAGATAGTATAATCGTATCGATACCCTGGTGGAATACAAATCCGGCCATAATTTCATTTATAATAATTGGGATTCTCTTAATTATTTCACTCTGGCAATTCCAGCTAAGAAGAATCAGAATAGATCATGAACTAGAACAGCAAAGATTTGCAGCTCAAAAACTGAAAGAAGTGGATCAATTAAAATCGCGCTTTTTCGCCAATATCTCTCATGAATTCCGCACACCGCTGACGCTGATGATCGGTCCTTTGGAACAGATGCTTTCCGGGAAATTTACGGGGAATTTCAAAGAACAATACCAAATGATGCTGCGCAACGGCCAGCGCCTGCTCGCCCTGATCAATCAACTGCTCGATATCGCCCGCCTGGAATCCGGCCGAATGACTTTGCAAGCCGCGGAAGGGGATATTACCGATTTTCTTAAAAAAATTGCTGCCGCCTTTGAATCCCTTGCAGCGCGAAAAAAGATTGACTTCTCATTTCAAGCCTCGGAATCGCCACTATTGGTTTACTTTGATCGCGATAAGCTGGAAAAGATCGTCATCAATCTGCTCTCGAATGCCTTCAAGTTTTCCGAACAGGGAGATGCTGTTGCAATCTCTGTGAGGGCGATTTCGGATTCCCCGAAGGGGCAGGTCGGAATTGGGATTTCGGAAAAAACAGGTCAATCCCAATTCCGACATCCGAAATCCGAAATTAGTGATTTCGTCGAGATCACAATAAAAGATACCGGAATTGGCATTCCCCCCGAGCGTTTGTCGCATATTTTCGATCGTTTTTACCAGGTGGACGATACCCATACCCGTGTGCAAGAAGGGAGTGGGATTGGTCTGGCATTGGCGAAAGAACTGGTGACATTGCACCACGGAGAAATTCTGGCGGAAAGCACGCTGGGGAAAGGAAGCACATTTATCGTTTGCCTGCCGTTGGGAAAGGCTCATTTGGAACCTCATGAGATTTTGGAGGAAGCGATTTCGGAATCCCCAAAGGGGCAGGTCGGAATCCCCAAAGGGGCAGGTCGGAATTCGGAATTGAATAATTTTTCTGAAATGGGAATTACCGAATCGCAGGATAAACAAGTTTCAAAGGAAGACAGATTGGCCATCGGGGTCGGAAAGCAACCAGCAACGAACAACCCCGAAGGGACAGGCGAACAACGAATTCTTATCGTAGAGGATAACGCCGACATGCGCGCCTACCTGCGCGAAAACCTGGCGGAGCGTTACATGGTAATAGAGGCTGAGAACGGTGAAGAAGGTCTGAAGCAGGGGATAAAGCAGATGCCGGATCTGATCATCAGCGACGTGATGATGCCGAAGATGGACGGTTATGAACTGTGCCATAAACTGAAAAGCGATGCACGCACCAGCCATATTCCAGTTGTTTTACTGACTGCCCGTGCCGATGCGGAGAGCAAAATCGAAGGACTGGAAACCGGCGCGGATGACTATCTCGCCAAACCTTTTGACGTGCGGGAACTGCGGGTGCGGGTAAAAAATCTCATTGCGCAGCGCCGGAAACTCTGGGAAAGCTTTCGCCAGGGAAATATCGTAGCATTTCAGGAATTCCCCTTAACTTCTCTCGACACGCAGCTTCTTGAACGAGCCATTGAGATTGTAGAAAGGCATATTGCCGATTCAGATTTTTCGACGGATACCTTTGGGAAAGCACTTGGCCTAAGCCGAAGCCAATTGCATCGTAAGCTTAGTGCACTCACTGGGCAATCGGCCCACCAGTTTATTCGAACCCTCCGCCTGAAACGGGCGGCACAATTACTGCAACATCATGCCGGCAATGTTTCCGACATCGCTTATCAGGTTGGGTTTAATAGCTTATCTCACTTCGCCAAGGTGTTCCGGGAAATGTATAATATGTCTCCCTCAGCGTATGCGGCAAGACATTCCGATGAATAGCATTTTAATGGTCGCAGATGATCAAAAGCGATAAAATGCAACATTCCCATCAACATTTGCAACACCACCGTTAGACAACCCCATTCCCATTTTATAGCTTTAATTGAAACGATTTCCAGAAAAATATGCAGCCATGGTCATAGTGCACCTCCGGCGATGATCATGATTGCGGGTTTTAAAAAGTGCATCCCCTTTTCCATCTCGAGAGGGGTTGGATTAGGGGACCGCATTTATTGATGACGCGCGATTCATCTGTTGGCAGACATTTATCCGGGCCACCTTACCGTTCATAAATGAAAACGGTAAGTGCCCGTTTAAGATAAGTAGTTAACCCTAAACAGGAGCGTGAATCATGAAAAAATTCGCTATGGTATTATGTTGTCTATTCTTTTACTGCCCACTCTGGGCGAATATTATCCATGTGCCGGGAGATCAGGCCACCATTCAGGCCGGCATCAATGCCGCGGTCGATGGCGATACGGTCTTGGTGGCGGACAATACTTATATCGAGAACATCAATTTTCTTGGGAAAGCGATCACGGTTGCCAGTCATTTCATAATGAATGGCGATACCAGCCACATCGCCAATACGATAATTGATGGTAGCCAGCCGAGCAATCCGGACAGCGGCTCCGTGGTATATTTCATCTCCGGGGAGGATACCACTTCGGTATTGATGGGCTTTACCATTACCGGGGGCAGCGGGACGCTCAGTGAATATAGCTTGCAAGGCGCTGTCATTCAAACAAGGATCGGTGGAGGAATTCTCGGTTATTTTAGCGGGGGAAAAATTGTTCATAACCATATACGCGACAACCATATTCCTCTCTACAATGAGGCTGCCGGTGGCGGGATTGCCTACTTTCCCTACGGCGGTTATTCAGCGAATACCATAATTGAAGATAACCGGATTATTAACAATAGTATAACCGGCGTGAACTACTCATGGGGAGGTGCTATTGCATTAAATAACAGTGGGCGAATCAAGGACAATTTTATTGCCTATAATGCCTCAACAGTCACTGAAAATGACGCAGTCTCCTGGGGCGCCGTTGTATGTAGCGCTCAGGATTCCCTGCCACAGAGTGTGCTGATAGAATACAACCAAATCGTTTATAATACCGCCGACGGCTTTTATGCGAATGCCGGGGCAATAACCATTGAATATGGGATGAATGCGCTCATCACTGAGAACTTAATTGCTGATAATGTTGTCACTCCCGGCAGTGGTGGCAGCGGGGGGGGGGGGCTTCTTATTGCTGTCACCAGCGGCACTATTGAAATTGAAAAGAACAGAATTGAGCGGAACCGGCTTGACATTCCCGGCCCTGGCGCTGGCGGGGGAGGAGGTATCCGATTATGGACAACAGAAGCTGGAACCAATAATAATATTTTCATCCATAATAATATTTTTGTTGCCAATGAAGCACCCTGGGGCGGCGGCCTTGCCTCCTGGAACAGCTACTCAGAGATTATCAACAATACATTTGTAAATAACATCAGCTATGGCAGTGGCGGTGGCATTGCGTTTGAAGCAAGTATCTCTCCCCCGGCAACAAAAGTCCACAATAATATTCTGTGGGGGAATACTGCAACTTCCGGGTCCCAGATACGGATAGTCGGCACTGCTGCCGCAGAAGTAAATTATTGTAATGTTGAGGGCGGCTGGAGCGGCGTTGGTAATATATATGCCGAGCCGCACTTCGAGGATGATACATATTACTATCTGGCAAACAACTCTCCCTGTATTGATGCTGGTGATTCGGATATGGTTTATAATGATCCGGAGGATCCGCTCAATCCCGGCTTCGCCCGCTGGCCGGCGATGGGGACACTGCGCAATGATATGGGCGCTTATGGAGGTATGGGAAGTGATACGCTGATGGTGGGCATCAAGGCGTTACCTTCGCCAACTGGCAACTTGCCATCGGCTTTCCAGCTCTTCCAGAATTATCCCAATCCCTTCAATCCCAGCACGACCATTGAATTTGATCTGGCGAAACCAGCTCGGGTTACTCTGAATATTTACAACACGCTCGGACAGGAAGTGGCGGAATTATTCACTGGTAAATTAGCCACCGGCCGTTATCAATACAACTGGAATGCGGCGGGTTTGGCGAGCGGGGTGTATTATTACCAACTAGAAACAGACAATCGGTTTATTCAGACCAAGAAAATGTTGTTAATCCGGTAGGAATACTCTTAAAATAAGGCACTCCACGTTACTGCGGGGTGCCTTAACCCAATAGAGAAAACTATCAATAATTTTTACAAAACAAACCATTGATAGGAGGTTCTTTCATGAAAGAGTATTTAGTTTCATTGCTGTTTATTTTGAGTTTGACAACCGGTATTTTGGGCCAGTTACCACATATGCTTATCCAGAAAGCCGCTATTCAATACCCAAGTGCTGCTTATTCTGTAACAATCGGCTCAGATGGGACAATTTTTGTCGGTTATGATGATGGCGTTCGGGCATTTATTTATGATGGAAATTCCTTCACAAACACAGCTCATATTAATAATGGAGGTGAGGCGAGGAGTTTAGCGCTCAGTTCTGATGGAACTTTGTTTGTAGCAAATTTAGATGATGGTCTTAGAGCCTATAATTATGATGGCACTTTTTTTACGAACGCTGCCCATATTAATAACGGAGGAGGCGCATACGGATTGGCACTGGGACCAGACGAAACAGTATTTGTCGCGAATTTGAATGATGGCCTCAGAGCCTACAACTACACCGGTTCTTCTTTCATTAACACCGCACATTATTACACCGGCGATTTTGCCCATGACGTAGCGGTTGGCCCGGATGGAACGGTCTTTGTAGCTAACTATTGGGATGGCCTTCGTGCATACAGCTATGATGGATCTTCTTTTACAAATACCGCACATATCTATAATGGTGGAGGTAGTAATGGCCGCGCATTTAAAGTAGAAGTGGCTGCAGACGGAACAATTTTTCTGGGTAATGCCAATGATGGTGTGCGGGCCTACACTTATGACGGGAGTTCCTTTACAAATACGGCCCATATTAATAATGGTGGTGAAGCCTGGGGGATCGCTTTTGGACCAGATGGAACAGTTTTTCTGGCGAATGATAATGATGGCGTCCGAGCTTATACTTATAGTGGGAATTCTTTTACCAACACAGCCCACATTGATGATGGTAGCTATGCAAGAGATCTAATCGTTGGAGCAGACGGAACCGTTTTTTTGGCTAGTTTGTGGGATGGGGTGTTTTCATATATTTATTCAGGTTATGTGACCGGCCCCCAGAATATTTTTGTAACGGAGGACACCTTAGATTTTGGCGGTGTCTTTTTAGGAGGATCTAGGGTTGAAAGTTTGCTGATTACGAACAGGGGAAGTGAGCCGTTAATTGTAAGCGACATCATTTCCAGCAGCTCGGAATACTCTGTTGACACCACTCTTTTTACCCTGAACAGCTATCAAAGCCAACAGGTTGAAGTGACCTTTACCCCCAGCATTGCTGACCCCACTCCGGGAAATTTGACAATTCTTAGTAATGATCCCGATGAACCTGAGATGCTCATTGAATTAAGGGGCGAAGGGTTGATTCCCCCAAGCATTTCCGTGATGCCGAATTCCCTGAGCGAAAATTTGTTCTCCGGTAAAACCGCTGTTCATACTTTAACAATTGACAATAGCGGAGGTAGCGATCTTGAATTCAATATTCAAGTTCAGGGAACATCGGCCAGCATTTTCCCTGAGGGAAGTAATTCCAACTATGCGCTTCAGTTTAACGGTTTAAACAGCTATATCGATTGCGGCAATGATAACAGTCTGAATATCAGCCAATCGATAACTGTTGAGGCGTGGATATTTCCCTTTGATTGGAATGGCAACCGGCGAATCCTTCAACGGCAGTATACAGATGATCAATACAGGCTGTTAGCAGAGGACGGATTACTGACATTTGAATTACGGTTTTTGACGAATGGCAGAATTGAGGCGCCGCTTCCCCCCACAAATTCCTGGCATCATGTGGCCGCTGTTTACGATTATCAATCCGGTACCATTAAACTATATACAGATGGGAACCTCGTTGCGGAGAATTCAAATGTAAGCGGGAATATTGCCTCCTCTTCGCATCCGCTCTTGATCGGCACTAAAAATCCCGAGGCACCTTCAGGGGATTTTTTCAATGGAATCATCGATGAGGTGCGGATCTGGGAAACGGCTAGAAGCGCGTTTCAAATACAACAATATATGAATCTGGAGCTTCAGGGTGCAGAGGTGGGATTGGCTGGTTATTGGAATTTCAACGAAGGTTCCGGTAATATAGTTTTTGACAGATCGCCGAACCATAATCATGGTGTGCTGTACAATGACTTTGCATGGATTTCTTCAACAGCGCCAGTGACCTCCTGGCTTTCGGCAAGACCCAATGCGGGTGTTGTTCCTGCGGATTCATCGGTGGATATTTCGGCTTTTTTTGATGCCAGCGGCTTAAGTGGCGGGGGGTATGATGCCGATATTGTTATTGCCAGCAACGATCCCCTGACTCCTGAAGTAACGGTTGCCGCTAATTTGGATGTGACAGATGCACCCGCAATTTCAGCGGAACAAGATACACTCGATTTCGGGCAAACATTTTTAGGGGGCAGCGATACCATGCAATTGGTCGTGGAAAATCGAGGGTCGTTGGATTTGCTAATATCCAACACCCAGATCCAGCCGGCAGAATACAGCGTGTCCCCATCCTTTGCCAGTATTGACCCGGGAGAAATCGAAGTGTTTACCATTACCTTCTCACCCCAGCTTATCGGGAATTACCCGGGAACGTTCACTCTGTACAGCAACGACCCGCTGCAGGAAAGTTATATCATTACCTTAAACGGGGAGGGGGTGGAGCCGCCGATAATGAGTGTTTCGCCGGATTCGCTGAGCCTGGCGATTCAACCCGGGCAAAGCGGATCAAGGACCTTAAGCATTGAAAACAATGGCGGCAGCAATCTGGACTTTAAGATTCTCTCTGGATGGGGCGGTCCAAATTCTGCATTACAGTTTGATGGTATTGATGATTATGTAGATTGCGGGTATGATAGTAGTCTGGGATTCGGTTCTAATGAAAGTTTTTCTATTGAAGCATGGATTAAAGTCGACCATGTTGATGATGAAGATACGCATGTAATTAGTAGATGGGGAAGTTCAGATATTGGATTTTATGTTTTTCGGGTTATGGCAGGCAGCGGAAAACTCTCTTTGGAAATAGAAGATACTCATAATAATGGTAGTCAAATAACGAATGGCATCACTGACTTAAGAGACGGGAATTGGCACCATATTGCCGGTGTTAGAGATAGAAATAACCATAAATTATACCAATATGTTGATGGCGTTCTCGATGGCTTTGTAGATGATAATACTACAGGACCGATAAATAACATTTATAGTTTTTCCATAGGACAAAGATTTGATGGATATGGGCATCATTATGGAATCATTGATGAAGTACGCCTTTGGAATATAGCCCGGACAGAAGCAGAAATACAGGCTGATATGTTTCGCGAACTTACTGGCGCAGAACCTGGCCTAGTGGGTTACTGGCCGCTAAATGAAACGTCTGGGAATACTACGTTTGACCGGACAGCGAATGCCAACCACGGTCTTTTGCAGGGAGACATTCGGCGGATTAGCTCTACTGCACCAATAACCCCTGATTGGTTCTCAGTTGCTCCAGATTCGGGAATCTGCCTGCCGGGCACATCAAAGGATATTACCGTTTCCTTTCATGCCGCGGAATTGGATAGTGGAAATTATGTTGCTAATCTTTTTATAAACAGTAATGACCCGCATTTATCCAATATTTCCATACCAATAACCTTATGGATAACAAACACAGTTGATCTTTACGACAATAGCTCTTTGCCAATAGTAAACAACCTGCAGCAAAACTATCCCAATCCTTTCAACCCTGCGACCACTATCGAGTTCACGACAGCGAAAGCCGGTTGGGTAACCCTGAAAATCTACAATGTACTCGCGGAAGCGGTGAGCGAGTTGGTTGCAGAAAATTTAAGCGTCGGCAGTTACAAATACAGCTGGGATGCATCCGGACTACCCAGCGGCGTTTATTTTTATCGCCTGCAGGCTGGCTCCTTTCATCAAACCCGGAAACTTTTGCTGCTCAAATAATCTCTGTTTGCCGCGGGGAGGAATTTCGCTCTGCGGCATTTTTCCGAAGCCAAATGGGCAAATGGGCAAATGGGCAAGCCTCTAGAGTGCAGATGAGCAATTTAAGACAGAGAAGAGTTATAAAAACTTTGAACCCTGAACCCTGAACCCTAAACTTTGAACTTCAATTACTGATAAATATCCGGGAACCAACGTTGAATAATCTGTACAAGCATTTCCCGGCGGATAGGTTTGGCGATGTAGTCATCCATTCCGGAGGCGAGGCAGCGCTCGCGGTCGCCTTTCATCGCGTTTGCGGTCATCGCGACAATTACCGGGCGATCAGCGGGATCGGGAAATTGTTCGATAACCTTCGCCGTTGTTTCCAGTCCATCCATCTCCGGCATCTGAATGTCCATGAAAACCAGGTCATAATCATTACGGGAAATTTCGTTGAGCGCCTGCTTGCCATCGGTGGCAATTTCGGAAGGGAATCCCAGCTTGAAAAGGTTCTGCGAGGCCACTTTTTGATTGATGCTGTTATCTTCCGCGAGTAAAATTTTTAAGGCATACTGCGGCTTTATTAAACCGCTTTTGATCTTGTTCAGGCGGTCCGTCTGGATAATCGTTCCGCTTTGCTTCCGGGGAACCAGCAACTCGGCAATTGTCATCAATAGGAGATGCGAGCGCAGCGGCTTCTGTAACCATTCTGTCTTCGGTAAAATTTCATCCGCATGGTTTTCCGGCAGTGCATTGGTAATCAATACAATGGGTAACTGATTCTTTGCGGAGCCACTGCGAATTTTCTCTGCAAGCAGCAGCACATCAGTATCTTCGCGGGCTGCGTCGATCAGGGCAAAATCAAATGTTTCGGAAAGCTGCATAATCCCATCGACTTCCTCAGGCCGATCGATGCCAATAGTCGATACTTCCCAATTGTTCAGGCGAGTGACCTGAACGGTGAGATTAGCGAGATTATCGGCAATCACCAGAGCGTGCTTGCCACGTAAAATTTCCAGGAGCTTTTGGCGATCTTCCAGAGAAAATTCCCGACCGGTTTCTGCCGCGATGGTAAAAAAGAAGGTCGACCCTTCCCCTTCCTTACTTTCCGTCCAGATGCGGCCGCCCATCATTTCTACCAACATTTTACAAATTGCCAGTCCCAGCCCGGTGCCGCCAAAGCGGCGGGTCATCGAGGCATCGCCCTGGGTAAAGGGGCGGAAAAGCCGCTCAACCATTTCCGGCGGCATGCCGATCCCGGAATCGCGCACCTCAAACTGCAGGTTGTAATTTCGCCCCTGCTTTTCCAAAACAGAAACGGCCAGATCGATACCCCCTTCCTCGGTGAACTTGATGCCATTGCTGACAAGGTTCACGAGAATTTGCCGCAGGCGCACCGGATCGGTAATGATAATATCCGGCACCCGGGGATCAATCGTATAATTCAGAGTGAGTTGTTTCTCATCGGCTTCAGAAGCTAGCAGCGTTAGCACGGATTTCAGACACTCGCTGAGTTTGGTATTCTGAAATTCCAAATCCAGTTTCCGCGATTCAATCTTCGAGAAATCAAGAATATCGTTAATAATCGTCAGCAGATTTTCTCCACTAATGCGAATGCTGTCGACATACTCGTTTTGCTTCTTGCTCAGGCGGGTCTCGCTCAGCAATGTGGTCATTCCGATCACGCCATTCATCGGGGTGCGAATCTCATGACTCATGGTTGCCAAAAACTCCGACTTCGCCCGGGCCCCGGCTTCTGCCGCATCGGCCGCGCGATGGAGGTTCTCCGCAAAGCGATAGGAGAGAATCAACGATTGAAAGAAGAAAAAGCCGATATGCCCAAAGAAAGGAATAAAAGGAGAACTTTCGATAATGGCAAAATGGCTGCCGATGGTTAGAAAGATGGCGATAAACATCATGATAAAACTGATGACTGCGTAGTTGGCGCCATCCCGCTTGTTGTATGCTGCCCGGGAGAAAACGTAGAATCCGTAGATCAGGTAGACCACCAGAAGGATGATGTAAGGCGTGACCGCCTGCGAGAAAATCGTCGCCGGTGTGGCAAATACCAAAATGATCAGCAGGATGCAAACGGTTTGAAAGAAGCGGATCAATCGCAGGGATGTTTCCCGGGGATAGAGCTCGTAGACAAATCCGGCAAAAAGGGCCGGCCCGAAAAAGAGGGCGATGTATTCGAGACGAATGGTTACTTCCCAGCCGATGTCCGGAAATAGTGAGTTGAAAAAATAGAGATCATACCCGATGATCCGGTAGCTATAGGTTAAGCAGAATAATGCAAAGTAGATAATCGACCGTTCTTTTTGCCCGAAGAGGTAAAGCCCGAGGAAAAAAAGGCCACCCATAATCAAGCTGCCGGTGAGCATCAAATCGAGGGCGAGTATTGTTTCCCGCCGTTGACTGAGCTGGGTTTCCGTGCCGAAGAAAATGGTCTCCTTAATTCCCCCTTTGCTATGATGATAATTGGAAACCTGAATGATTAGCTCTGTTTGTTGGCCCTCGACGTGTAATGATTGGGTGAATGGCAGCCAGTAAGGCACTGCTGCTTGCGGATCGCTGGAAACCACCCCGTTTTCGGTGAAAATTTCGCCGTTAACATACAGTTTATAGCTGCAGTAGGTGTCGGGAATTTCCAGGGCCATTACCGGTAGAGTAGTATCACTGCGGATAATGAGCCGATAGGTCGCATAACCCTGTGCCGGCAGCGATTTACGGGTATCCGTTGCGGCATTCCATATGCCGGGAAGGTAGAAAAATTCCGGAGCAGTGGCAGGAGTATTGGCAAAATCTTCCGGAGTCAGCAACTGCTCCCAATAGAACTCCCATTGCCCGTTTAGGGCGACCGGACCACTTTTATCAAACTGCCAGCCGCGCAGGTCCAGCAGGCCATTTTTTGCCATGGGGATAGCAGGCGCATTACTCTCTTCCCCGGAACTACAACCGGGCAGAAAAAACAGCAGCGCAAGCAGGATCAGGCCGAATGTTATTTTCGGTTTACACATGAAGCCCAATAGGATCGTTTAATTGAAGCGGCAGTTCGCGAGAGGTAAATGTGAATTTACAGGATTACATAAACTCTCCTCCCTCAAAAGTTCATGCCTGTCACCAAATTACGACAAGAAATGACTAATAGCAAGCGTTTCGCCGGAGGGAATGTGTTGATCGGGGAGTGCTAAAAAAATAATGCTGATCTGAGTACTCTTTGTCATCGCGAGGAGTACAGCGACGAAGCGATCTGTTTGTCGCATGCACGATTGAGATTGCTTCTCCCGGCAATCCGGGATCGCAATGACAACACATGCGCAATAAGTCTTAAAAACTACTGCTGAATGAATCGGGAAATTCGGTTTCCACGCCCAGTTAGCGAACCAGAATCATCTTCCGTTGCTGATCGAAATTACCACTGCTCAGGCGATAGAAATAAATACCGGATTCGACACTATTCCCCTGGTCATCCCGGCCATTCCAGGTAATCTGCTGATAGCCGGCCTCCCTGCTACCGCTTACCAGCGTTCGGATCTGCTGACCGAGGGCATTATAAATCGTCAGGCGAATGTTGTCATTCTCCGGTAGAAAGAAAGCGATCTGGGTTGAGGGGTTAAATGGATTGGGATAATTCGGATATAAAACCGGCTCGCTTGGCAGTAGCGGATTCCTCGGATCAATAGTGACGGGCTGGTTCAAAACAATATCGAACTCGAAACTGGCGCCATCATCCAGCATAACGTTAGGAATCGTAATTTCGTGCTGCCCATCGGCGGAAGCAGCATAGAAGGTGTAGCCGTTTTCACCCGAGGGCAATTCGCCGATCTTAAAGCTGCCGGTTGCATCTGTGAAAACGGTGTTATCTGTCTCGAGAATTTTCACTGTGGCCCCGGCGAGCAATTGCCCGCTGCTGCCATCGCTGACGGTGCCGTAAACCCTTCCTGCGCTGGTATTATTGAATTCCCAGATGAAAAGTCCGCCAAAGCGATCGCCGCCAATAATTTTCCCGGAGGGGAAATAAGGATAGGCAGACCATAAACCATTGGATCCACCGCTGGCGCCGCTATGCGTATCGTAAAAGCCAACTTCTACGGGTAGCGTGGGATCAGCAATGTCATAGACGCGAATACCGGCGGAGTTGTGGGAAACAAAAACCCAATGATCACGCACGTAAGGATTATGCACCAGCGTGCCGGTATCGCTGGTAAATTGCGATATTTGCTCGATGTTTTCCGGGTTTCTAATATCCCAGATGCGCGCCGGGTAGCCATCCACTTCATCGGTGACGACCAGGTATTTATGTCCATCAAACGTCCAGCTGCTATGCGTGAAGGATTGTGGATGAAAGAATTGGGTGATAACGTTTGGGGTCGATTTATTGGTAATGTCGACAATATCCAGCGTACCGTTAAAGATGGCGGAAGCATACATCCGGTTACCGCGGACATGAACATCATGAATATAATAAGGATTGAAAAGACCAACTTGCTGGGGATCGGTCGGCTTGCTGATATCGAGTATGTGTATGCCCTGGTTGGCACCGCCGCTGCCCATCACATATACAAACGGCGCTTCGCTGTAAATATCCCGGGCAATGATATGGGCGGTGCCGAAAGTCGCGTTATAAGTGCCGGCCAGCGTAGCTGTTTCCGGGAGGTTACTTAAATCAATGATTTGCATACCGACGCCTGGCGCGCTACCCTCGGTGGTGACGTAAGCATAATCTCCCACCACGGTAATTTCCCGCCAGTTGGAGCCCGGGCCGGCGATGAAGGCGACTTCCGCAATGCTATCTGGGTGGTCGATCGTAACGATTGAGGTGCCCTCAAATTCGCCGAGTAAGGCATACTCTCTGCCATTCGGATCTGTGTAGCCCCAACTGCCGGAGCTACGTCCCGGTTGCGGATTGATTTGCCCAAATAGCGTCATGTTCATGCTAGTTTGTGCTGAACAGTCGTCATTTAAAATCCCGGCCAGTATCGCCAGACAAAGTAGAACGATCGCTTTCATTGCTTCCCCGATATTCGTTTATATTCATGAATCAACATAACTATTAAAGTATACGCCTGAAACCCTGATAATCCCTCCATTTTAATTCCAGCCACTCAATATTCTCCCTTGTCAAATCCGTTGGAAAAGAGTAAACTGCCCAATGGAAAAGAAAAGCGCGATTATTATTGGGGCCACATCGGGCATTGGCGAAGAGCTGGCCCGGCAACTATCTGCCGCCGGATACGAAGTTGGGTTGACCGGCCGGCGCGAGGAGCGCCTCGCGGCGATTGCGGAAACGCTCCCGGAAAAGAGTTATCAGCGAAAAATGGATGTGGCGGACACAGAAGCCGCCCGACAAATTTTTCGGGAGATGTTGTCGGAAATGGGCGATGTTGATCTGGTTGTCATTAACGCCGGTATCGGCACAAGGCGCCGTCAGGAATGGGAAATTGAAAAGCAGTTGCTCGATATCAACGTGACGGGTTTCGTCGCCATTGCGAAAGCAGCGCTGGATTATTTCAGCGCACGGAAGCGTGGACATATTGTTGGCGTCTCCTCAGTTGCGGGCACTAAAGGATTAGGAGCTGCGATGGCGTATTCATCCTCAAAATCATTTATTTCCACTTACATGCAGGGAATGCGCCAGTATTGCCGTCAACAAAAGCTGGATATTGCTGTCACGGATATTCGTCCGGGATTCGTGGAAACACCGATGACCGAGGGCCGGAAGGGAATGTTCTGGGTAGCCACGGTAGAAAAGGCCACGGCGCAGATTGTCCGCGCGATTAATAAGCGTCGTCGGATTGTCTACGTCACCCGGCGCTGGCGTTTACCGGTTTGGTTTTTGAAAATGGTGCCGGACTGGCTGTTTATTCGTATGGGTTAATAATACGAATATCAAAATATGTCGCCCCTACAGGGCTAATTTAATGAATAAATTCCTGGCTATAAACATGTCGCCCCTACAGGGCTTTCTCTAGTTATTTAGCAAAGGAGCCCCAGCCCAGTGGGACGAAATATTTGTAGGAAAAATATTCCAGTAGAAAACCAGCCCTGTAGGGGCGACATGTAATTTCTTCGAAGGAGCCCCAGTGGGACGAAATATTTGTAGGAAAAATATTCCAGTAGAAAACCAGCCCTGTAAGGGCGACATATAATTTCTTCGAAGGAGCCCCAGCGGGGTGAAATATTTATAGCAAAAAACATTCAATTAGCAAATCCGCCCTGTAGGGGCGATATGTAATTTCTTCATTAGTTTCATACCAGCTGCATGATAGTAAACAATAATAGAGAATCTGATTATGAACACTGTGCCGATAAATAAATATCTTTATACCGGAATACGTCTCGGTATTTGTTGTATCATCGCCTGTTTAATCTTTGGCTGTTCTTCAGACACTGATGCACCGGCAATTGAAGAAGGATTAAAAACGGTCAACAACACCGATCTGTATACCAAAAAAATCGGAAACGGCCCTCCGGTCATTATTGTTCACGGCGGCCCGCTGCTTGATCATAGCTATCTGCTGCCCGCACTTTCCCCACTCGCGGAGAAGCATACCTTGTTGTTTTACGACCAGCGCCTCAGCGGCCGCTCTGCCGGGGAGGTGGATAGTGCCGATATCAGTATCGATGCGTTCGTGGAAGATATTGAAGCGCTGCGCAGATCTTTTGGTTTTTCAGAAGTGCATCTGCTTGGTCATTCCTGGGGCGGGTTTCTGGCGATGCAATATGCCCTCCGCTATCCGGAGAATCTCCGTTCCCTGGCGTTGCTGAACAGTTTACCGGCTAGTTACGATACCTGGCAAAAGGAAGAAGCAGTGCTGGCGCAACGGCAGACCAGGGCGGATAGCATTGCCCGTCTCTCTATTCTCCAATCGGATATGTTTACAAACGATCAACCCCGTGCAATTGAGCTGTTGTTAAAGCTTGCCTTTCAGAAGCAATTTGCCAATCCGGGGCTGGTTGATAGTCTAAGCTTTTACATACCTGCGGACTACACAACGCGCAGCCGCCAATTCGCTCGCTTGATGCCGGAATTGGTTGCTTATGATCTCAGTAAAGGATTGCAAACATTGTCAGTGCCAACGCTGGTGGTTTATGGAGATACAGAACCCGCAGCCGGATTCAGCGGCCTTGAAATGAAGCATCTGTTGCCGAATGCCAACCTAATCGTATTGGAGAATAGCGGTCATTTTCCCTTCATCGAACATCCGGAAAAATGCCGGGAGATGCTGGCAGAGTTTTGGGAAATGCGTTGAGCCTCTTGTTTATCAAGCTGAGCTTGTCGAAGGGTGAACCTATCCTCAAAGCGGCACAATCCATCCATGAAACTACCTCCATTCATCCTGAGCTTGTCGAAGGGTGAACCGATCCTCAAAGTTGATTTATGATCTCCCCAGCCGCTGTTTCTTTCTATTCACCACTTATGAGAAAAATCTCTTACTTCTTCCCTCTATGATGATAAAGACGGATAACAGATCTTTGAAAAGGGAAGGAATAGCGATGTATCTACCACGAATTGATTACCGCGATGCTGAAATTGTCAAGCGCCTAAACCTGGGTGATTGCCTTGCACAAATTTATACCCGTTGCAAAAGCACCGGCCGGAAAGAATACGAATATGTAATGATTGTTTTAGATAAACAGCGCCAACTGGATCCTTGCCTGGCGGTGGCAGCAGAAAAAGTAATACCGGAAAATACCAGCAGCGATGATTACGTCTTGAATGTCTTTCCCGGGCGAAGCAGCTTTTCTGTGAACTGCGCCGGTGAATGGAGTAATCTCGAAGCGTTTACCGAAAAAGCGTTGGAAATTGTAGATCGGCATTTTGCGGTTACGGCGTTGAAGGCGTCGGCTTGATTGGGGTGGGGAGATTTTAGTGTTACGCAAAAGTTTGTTGGGTATGAACTACGTGTTTATTTGCGCTGGCGCCATCGATAACATGGTTCCGCTCCCGGTGGTCGCTGATGGCTCCGTTCCCGTTGGTCACTGATGGTTGGGGATTTTAGTGTACCGCAAAAGTTTGTGAGATGTGAACTTGCATTCTTATCTGCGCTGGCGCCATCGATAGCATGGTTCCGCTCCCTATGGTCGCTGATGGCTCCGTTCCCGTTGGTCACTGATGGTTGGGGATTTTAGTGCTACGTAAAAGTTTGCTAGATGTGAACTTAAATTCTTATCTGCGCTGGCGCTATCGATAGCATGGTTCCGCTCCCTATGGTCGCTGATGGCTCCGTTCCCGTTGGTCACTGATGGTTGAAAAACAGCAGCGAACCATCAACCATTAACGAACGAAATGAGTGGAGCCATTAACGAACGAAGTGAGTGGAACCATTAGCGACCACAGGGATCGGAACCCTCAGCGAAGCGGAACCATACTCCCCCCAAGCGCCAACGAACGAGGAGCAAAACATCACATTGAAAACATCTTGCGCCACTCAAAACAAGTCCTTAAATCAACCCCTTCACCGAAACATCCGTCCCTGTCTTTAACGCCCCCATCGCATCCTGCACATAGGCCGGTGTGCGCATTCCGTTTAGCACGACGTCTACACCAGATGTATTCCCGGCAATTAATAATGCCTTTTGAGAGAAGCTGAGGCTTTCTCCCAGTTCCGGATAGAGATGCCCGAAGCGCACTGGCAGGTAGCGCAGACGATTGTAATTCTGTTTATCAAAATGATGCTGCAGGGCGCTAACCGTGGACGCAAAGCTGGCTTGATATTCCTTCAGTAACCCGACACTTTCTCCCTGCGCATCCGGGGATAGCTGCTGGGAAAGGATTTTACTGGCATAGCCGACTACCGGCGCAAAATAATGCTCGATCACCTCCCGAAAGCGGGAAATGTCCTGTGGCTGTCCGGCCAGTCGTTGCAGTTTCAAACTGCTTTGAAATAGGTTGCTCAGCGTAGTGCCCTGCACGGCAACGTCGATATTTTGTTGCTTAATGAGATTGAGAATTTCCTGCTCCTTATCGGCAAGCTGTTGCCTGGCCTGCTCGAATTCCCCCTGGTAATCGACATCTTCCTTAAAACCATATCGAGCGAGGCGGTGAAGCTGATTGTCCTTAATTGCATTGAGTGGGCGATTGACGAGCACGCCCAGCCCCAGCTTTTCCGCAAGGCCAAGTGCACTGTATCGCTCTCCCTGGTATTCATTGTTTGTCTGTACGGCGGCACCGTTCTCCAGCCAGTTAAAAGGCAACTGGATGACGGAGAAGTGCCCTTCCGCCGGCGAGATGCCACACTGTAAACAGGCATCCTGATAGGCCTTCCAAACCTGGGCGAGACTCACATACTCATTCGCTTCCTCGCTTAAAGGAAAACCATTCGAAGAGATGCCATAATAGCGGATCAACCCTTCCCTTACCAGTTTTTCCATCTGCACAAAGGCCCGGCGGATACGATCATAGAATGTTTTGCGAATATTTTCCGGTGTATCTTTTCCCTCCCGGAGAGCATGGGAAAGATAGTACTCCGGGTTATGAAGCAAGTAAACATCAAGTGTGTCGAGATGCATTCTGGCGAGACTGCGGGTAATTTGATCCTCTATAAACTTGGGGTGAATGCAATGCCATAATCCCTGCTGATACTTCACCACTTCTGGGAAGGGGGTATCCTTTTTTTCCATATCGAGCGCGATGCCCATATTCTCTCCCTGGATGTAGCCGACTTTGCTAACGATAACGAGATCTTCCCGGCGAAGCGCGTCGCCCCAAACCACTTCCTGATTGATGACATCGCCAATCAATACTTCGGCATTGCCATCGGTATAATTGGCAGAGGTATCGATAAGGTTGC
Source organism: Calditrichia bacterium (assembly GCA_028284905.1). Classification (GTDB taxonomy): domain Bacteria; phylum Calditrichota; class Calditrichia; order RBG-13-44-9; family J075; genus JACKAP01. Next base: position 19,610 of record JANQQU010000033.1, on the reverse strand, counting down.
ATCCTTTCTGAAAAGCCAGCTTGATGGCGGCGGAATGCTGCTCGTTTTCCTGATGACAGCGATAGGTGCCGAACCCGATGCGGGAAACGGTAAGGTCGGTATTTCCAAGGAGCGTAAATCCATTTTTTTTGTATTGATCAGCGAAACGTTCCGCAAAAGCGCGGGTGGTTTCCGGGGTTGCAAAACCGGGTATTGACATGCTTCTTTCCTCTCTGTAAGTCTCTCGCCAATGGCAGGCATTACCATCGGGCGCTTGAAATATAATTTACGCCTGCCGGTGTATCCAGCATTAAAAAATAGTGACACTATGCAGTAGTACTCGGCAGGAAATACCACAACAACTTTTATTATGATCTATCAACAGTTATTTTCCACTGCCACTTTATCCCTTTTCTAAATTTTCCCATCCGTTCATTGAAATAGAAAAGGAAATTGCGTAATTTGAACGATCTCTACTGAGACAATTCAATATATCGCATAGCAGGGCGAGGATTTATGAGTGATCAGTCAATTTCCGGAAAGAAAATTATCCGGCAGGAGGCAGCCGTTGAAAATGCTGTCAATGGCAATGGGAGCAATAGCGCACCGGTAGTGCTGCTGCCTTCATTATTGGATAAGTATGAACCGGTAATCCAGTCAATTTTAAGCGACTTTGACCAATCTGCTGCCAGGCATATTCCCCAGGTGGTTGTCAACAGCTTGCGGCGAATATTCGATGCTGGCCTGGTTTTTTTAGCTGAAGATGGCGCGGTGCATTGCGAAAGCCAGGCAGCGCAGCTTAATTCGGCAATAAGCAGTGAGGCCGTATTAGCGGAGGTGCTCAACGCAAATATCGATATTGCCGCAACGGCGGCGCCATTCATGCTGGAAGTCCATCTGGAGGGAAAGCAGGCTGAAAATCCGAAATGCGTAGTGGTACCACTGACAGAAAGCAGTGATGTAGCCATGTTTATCTACAGCTTTTCCGAGGCAAACACTTTCCTGGAAGATGTGCTCGGCATGATAATTCGGGAGATTTACCAACAAACCGAATGCTTCCGGCAATTTGTGCCCGCTTACCTGGTGAAGTGTGCGATTTATGACCGCATCAAACAGCAGTATCATCATGTCAGCGATAAAATGTACCTGGAGCGTTACGCCCACTTTAATCATGCCCTTAAGCGCATCGAGATGCACTTTGAGCCGATTGTACGCATTTCCAAATATGCCCATTCGATCAATATTAAAAGTTGGGAAGCACTGGCGCGGGATAAAGATACCCAGCGGGCGCCGGTCAACCTCTTTCACGCCGCGGAAATTTGGGGGGTGCGCTTTCAAACCGAGCTGGATCTCTATTGCCTGCGGGCAGCCCTGGAAGCCTACATGCCGCAAACCCGGCGCTCTCATGAAGTGCAGCCGCTGGCGGTGAATGTCTATCCCGATACTATTTTGCGAGAGGTTTACCGGAAGGAATTGAAAAGCTTGATGGAAGATAAACTACTCTCCGACGACGAAAAGCTGGTGCTGGAGATTTCCGAAAAAACGTTGATTCCGGAAAATGCCCCCAATGAGCATAATGATGAATTCGCCGAATTCCGCCAGGTGATGGTTTCTCTCTCCCAGGCATTCGGGATCCAATTTGCCATTGACGATTTCGGCGTTGGCTATGCCTCGATGTCGCGGATGAATCGGCTGCGCCCGTCCTACATCAAGATTGACCGGGATATTCTCCATTTTGAGCATGATCTCGGTAAAGATGTCATTCGCTACCTGATGAGCCTGAAACATAAGCACATTGTTACCGGCCTGAAGATTGTGATGGAGGGCGTGGATAATGAGAGCAAGATCTCCCTATACGAATTAGTGCACGAATTGAATGTTGGTTATGCGCAGGGACATGTGTTTGGTGCCGCCTCGCCGATTGTCGATCCACGATTGACGCCGGAGAAGAAGCAGGAGATCGTCGAGAGAATTAATAATCGTAATTTGTAGTAAGGCAATCCCCTGGAGACTGTCTAGTTCTCTGCTTGGCCTGCAACTCCTCGTTCCCAAACCGGAGTTTGGGAACCAGTAGTATACTAGAGTTCTGTGTTCTGCCTGCAACTCCTCGTTCCCAAATTCCAGTTTGGGAATGCATTATCAGCGAAACTGAGTTTCGCGATCTTAGAGGCAGTAGCGCTCGAAACAGAGTTTCGACACAAAGTGGGTTCCCATCCCGGAGTTTGGGAACCAGGAGATGACTAAAAATACTCTCTGAAACGAAGGGAATTAATAATGTCCCACTTTTCATCCATCAAAACAAAAATTGTCGAGAAAGAATACCTGTTACAAGCGCTGGATGACCTCGGCTATGTCTACCAGGATTCCCCGGGTAAGATCAAGGGCTGGGGAAGGGAAAGCCGGAAAGTCGATATACGGGTGAAGTCCGGACTACGCTATCGAATTGGCTTTCAATCGACCGCCGATGGCTATACGATTACGGCCGATTGGATGACGATTAAAGAGAAAAAACAGGCGTTCGCCGACAAGGTGATGCAACGCTACGCCTACCACGCCACCAAAGCCACGCTGGCAAAGCAGGGATTTGACCTGGTCAGTGAAAGCGTTAATGAAGAGGGAAAGATTCATCTCGTTTTAAGAAGAACAGCTTAGCAAATGAGCAAATGAGCAGTTAATCATTTTTGCCCATTTGCCCATTTGCCCATTTTTAAGAGGTATACTATGGACATTCAGGAAATCAACGTTTTTATCGATACCAACGGCCGGGTGCAGGTGGAGGTACGCGGGGTAAAGGGCAATCTTTGTCTGGATTTTACCAGCGAGTTGGAAGCGGCGCTTGGTGGAGAAATTGAAACCCGGGAAATGACTCCGGAAGCGTATGAGACACTCAATCAGATTGTCCAAAAAAAAATCGAAGAGAAGGGACGTTAAGCTGAAGCAGGATAGCGATAAACAGTTGCACTTGCATCGCCTGCTTTCGGCTAGCTACGCCAATGGCCCCGGACGCAGGGCGGTTATTTGGGTGCAGGGATGCACATTGGGATGCCCCGACTGTTTCAATCCGGAAACGCATTCTGCTGGCGGTGGAGAGTTTATTACGCCGCAAGCATTGCTGGAAAAAGTCGTCTCATTAACAGATATCGACGGAATTACCATTACCGGTGGTGAACCTTTGCAGCAGGCAGCTCCCCTGGGAGAATTTCTGCACCTCTGGCGGCAAAACAGTCAGCTGCCGGTGATTCTCTTCAGTGGGTTTACACTTGCGGAGATCGAACGCATCCCTGGTCATAAAAATATCCTTGAAAATATCGATGTATTAATCGCCGGCCGCTATGTCGCTGCACAGCGTGTCGCCCGAGATCTTCGCGGATCCGCTAATAAAGAGATGCATTTTTTAACCGATTATTATCAAGTGACAGACTTTCAGGAAGTACCGCCGGCCGAAGTGATTATTACGGAAAGCGGTGAAGTGTTATTGAGCGGTATCGACCCGTTGGAAAATAAGCTGGAGAATTAAATGAATTTTGAGCAAACATTTGCCTTTAAACCGATTTCCCCGGAAAAACTGGCCGAGTTAGTTGCTGCGGTAGATGAAATTGAATCCGCAAGCTTTTCCGGCAAAGACGCTAATGAGCAACTCTGGGACGTCAACGATCAGCTGGAAACGCCGATGAAAGTGGGCACAATTCTCTCCGAATACGGCGCAACGGACAAGGAGACATTTATCCTGCGTCATTGGTTGCCGGACCCGTATGATCATGACGATTTATCCGAAGAAGCATTGGTTTGGCTGGTGGAAAAGATACTGGCAAATATCAACGATAATGCCCTGGTAACCTATTATTCGCGCATCGTGGAGATTAACAAATCGGTAGAGGAGGGCGCACTGATGTCCGTTATCGCCTTTCAGGGAGCTGGTGATCCCAAGGCTATTTTGGAGGCGCTATAGAGTCGCAAAGCGAAAAGCAGGCGCTGGCCGGTAAAAAGATTCTGATGGTTTCCTATACCTCATTCATTCAGAAATTTTACCAGACGCTGCCTCACAAAATTGCCGCTCTTTCCGGTGCAACGGTAAAGGTGCTGGTGCCGCCATACTGGAAGGAGCTCTGGAGCGGCGGGAAGAAAATGCTCGAAAAAACCAACGATCCGCTTTACGAGGTGGTGGTTGCCGACGCCCGCTTTATTGGCAATTTGCACTACGCCTATTTCCGGGGAGGATTGCGGCAGTTGCTTCAGTCCTTTCGTCCGGACATCATTGATCTGGAAGATGAGCCGTTTAATACCGGTAGCTTTCAGGCCGCCTGGCTGCGCGAACGGCTGCTGCCGGAAAGTCATCTGGTATTGCGTGCTTCGCAGGATCGTTACAAACATTACCCGCCTCCGTTTAATTTCTTTGAAAAATATGCAATGAAGAAGGCTGCAGCGATTTTAGTACGCAACAGTAATGCGCAGAAAGTGCTGCAGCGAAAAGGATATCGCGGCATGTTGCCGATTATTACTCATGGCGTGGCAGTCGATAATTTTCGGCCGGGCAATAACGAACCACTGCGCCGGGAATTCTCCCCGGAAGGGAAACCGGTGGTTGGATATGTTGGTGCCTTTACCCACCAGAAGGGATTGCAAACATTGTTGGCGGCGGTAGAAGCGCTTCCCTGCCAGCTGGTGCTGATGGGAGATGGACCGGAGAAAAAAGCGCTGGCAGAAATTGCCCGGGAACGAAATCTCGATATTCATTTTCTGCCCCCGGCCGGCCATGAAGCAGTAGCGCAGGCAATGAACGCGATGGATATACTTGTCCTGCCCTCAATTACTTTACCCGGACTGACGGAAAAATTCGGACGGGTATTAATCGAAGGCATGGCCAGCGGCCTGGCGGTTATTGGCTCCGATTCCGGAGAAATTCCGGTGGTGATCGGCGATGCCGGTCTGGTTTTCCGGGAAGGAGATGCAATGGACCTGCGGGAAAAAATTACCCGTCTGTTGAACGATAAAGCGCTGCGCAGCGTATATGGAGAAAAGGGACGGGCGCGGGCCGTTTCCACCTACTCCTGGGAGGCCATCGCTCGACAGACCCTGGAGGTTTATCAGCAATTGTTGGGAAATCAGCCGAAAATGTAAGTGTGAACACACAATAATTAGCGATCTGTAAATATGATTCAGTAGTGAAGGTGTGGAGGAGCCTCTTCTTACGCTCCGGAAATCTTCAGGAAACGCGAGTAGAAAGAATAGATTCAAGGTGTCCTAATTTTTTAGTCTTGCGTCTCCCGGGAAAAGTTAACAATTTGCGTCTTGTAATCGAAAGGTAGACAGATGAATCTCGCTCAAATAAAAGAGCAGTTGATAAAAAAAGATGATCATGAGTTAATTCGCTCTACGACCATCGACAAAGACTTGTATACGCGTACTTACCTGGAGCATGCCCAATCGGAATTGCAGAAGCGCGGGATTGATCCGGCGACATATCTCAATCGCCTCCGGGTTAGCCTGAACGATAAAACCTCGAAAACAGTATCGGTGAAGGAAGCACTGCGGGGCTTTGCTTATCCTTTGAGCCGCACCGACGGTCTCTTTTTCTCCAACATGGTGGACGAAACGCTCATCTTCCAGAAAGAGAATAAATTTTGGGCGGTGCACTATTTTTATGAGGAGGAATACAGCGGTTCCTTTACAATTGGGGAAAAAGAAAAAATTCCCCATTTATTGCAGGCGTTTGCCCAGGTGAAGGATTGGCAACAATATCTCGCCGACGAATACCGCCTGGACGACTGGTCATTTTTTGCCAAATCCCAGTCGGAAAACGGAGTGAAGGATTTAACCATGGCCCTGGAAAATGCCGGTATTCCTTACACCATGCGCTCCCTGGAAATGGCCCGCTTCAATGCCATTTTCGGTACTTATCATGACGAATGGCCGATCCATATTTTCGTGCCGGCGGATTATCTTGATGATGCCTTTGAGATCCTCGATACCTTTAATCAGAAAATCGATGATCTTTACCGTCAGGCGAATCAGTACGCGGGCAGTGGACAGACCGCGGAAGAGTTAGCGGTTTATGAACAACTGGCGACCCTCGCACCGCATGACAAGCTGATTTTTTTCAACAGCGGATGTATTTACTTCGATCAGGAAAAATACCCGGAAGCAGCGGCTTCATTTCTCGAAGCTGTCAACGCTGATGACCCGAAAATTGTCCGGGAAGCGGAAGGCTATCTGAAGGAGATCATCACAAAAATTCCTCCCACTGCGAAGGTGTTGCATACATTGGCGAGCCTTTCCTACAGTCGCTACGATGACCAAATGTTTTACGGGAAAGATGGCGCCGGTTACGAGGACACTCCGGGCCGCTCTCTGGAGATGGAAGCCTATCAGGAAGCGCTGGGATACTATCAGCTGATTCTGCAGATGGATGTAAACGATGCGATCGCCCATTTGAATTTGGGCTATCTCTACTATCATGATGAGAGTGCTAATGCGGAGGCATTGAAACATTTTCAAAAGTACCTGGAACTGAATCCTGAAGCAGAAGACCGGGAGACGATTAATAGCGTTATCAAATCTCTGTTGGAAGTTTAAATGTGAACAAAAATGTAGAATATCCAACATCCAACTCCCAATTTCCAATGTCGAGGCAATGTTTGTCGCCAAAAAAAATCTACATGGCTTTTCCTTGGATATTGGACATTTTAGATTGAATATTGGCCATTAAATATCTCGCATCAGCAACATTTTTACCATGGAAATTGACAACAAAAAGCGTAAATTCCCGTTATTTTCCGAGAGTAGCGAATGCTGACAGTTACTGAATCAGCTTGAGACGAATAATAATCCGGAATCAGGAAAAAGAATGGCGGCAGAGATAAAAAGCGTGTTGTTAGCGGGAGGCTCCGGTCATCTGGGGCGGTATACTTTACAAGTCCTGAAAGCGCGGGGATATTTTGTTCGTTTATTGGTGCTTTCCGAAAATGAAATAACCGACCTCAGCGGCGATTATGATGAAGTGGTTACTGCCGATATTACCCGCCCGGAAACGCTGCAAACTGTTTGCCGGGACATCGACGCGGTAATATCCTGCGCCGGCGCCAGCTTAGATGTAAAAAACCTGAAAGATAAAAATACCTTCTACGCAGTGGACTTTCAGGGGAATAAAAATCTCCTGGATTGTGCGAAACATGAGGGGGTAAAAAAGTTCATCTACGTCTCTGTATTTGGCGCTGAGAAGCAACGCCATCTGGAATATTCCGATGCCCACGAAAATTTTGTGGAGGAGCTTTATGCCTCGAAAGTGCCTTTCACGGTAATTCGTCCCACCGGCTTTTTTTATATTTTCGGAGAAATTTTTAATCTCGCCCGCGCCGGAATGGCGATACAGATTGGCCGGGGGAAAAGTAGAACTAACCCGATCCATGAAGCGGATTTGGCAGATTTTTGTGTAGAGGCATTACAACGGGAAGAAAATGAACTGCCGGTCGGTGGTCCGGAAATTATGACCCGTTACGAAACCGCTGCCCTTGCTTTTGAGGCATTGGGTAAAAAGCCGCGGGTACTGAGTGTGCCGCCCTTCCTTTTTAAAGTTGCCTCTGCGGCAATCAAACCATTTAACCGGCGAATTTATGCCTTGTTGAATTTTGGTGCAACGGTGAGCACGAATGAAATTGTCGCGCCGCAATATGGTAGCCATCGCTTGATTGATTACTACCGGGAATTACGGGAAAACAACCGGGAAACAAAAACGACTGAAACGAACTGAGGTAAAGACGGGAACACCTTTCTCCCGGAGAAACGATGTATAAACGATTAGTAAAGCAACTGCTCTTTCAACTGTCCCCGGAGGCTGCTCACGAGAAGGCCGTATCGATGATGCGCCTGCCGCTGATGAGCAAAATTTTAGGGCAGGCCTACGCCTATAATCATCCTTCCCTGAAGCGGGAATTATTCGGACTCACCTTTCCTAATCCGGTAGGGCTTGCCGCCGGATTTGATAAAAACGCCCTGCTGTTTAATGAACTGGCCGACCTGGGATTTGGCTTTATCGAGATTGGCACAGTGACGCCGAAAGCACAGGCTGGCAATCCGTTGCCGCGTCTTTTCCGATTGCTGGAAGATGGCGCGATTATTAACCGGATGGGGTTTAATAACGATGGTGTTACTGCCGTTGTAAAGCGTTTGAAACAGCGGCGACCGGGTTTGATTATAGGGGGAAATATCGGCAAAAATAAGGTGACCCCGAATGAAAATGCGGTTAGCGATTACGAAATTTGTTTTAATGCGCTATTTGACCTGGTCGATTATTTTGTGGTGAATGTCAGCTCACCGAATACCCCGAACCTGCGCGCCTTGCAGGACCGGGAGCCATTAACTGCACTGTTGAGCACTCTGCAATCTTTGAATAACGAAAAATCCTCGCGTAAGCCATTGTTGCTGAAAATTGCCCCGGACCTGAGCGACAGTCAGCTGGACGACATTGTCGCAATCGTAGCAGAAACCAATTTGGATGGCTTGATCGCCACTAATACTACGATCTCCCGGGAAGGACTGCGCACACCGGAGTCTCGCCTGACGGAGATTGGCAATGGCGGCCTTAGCGGCAAACCGCTCACCGAACGATCGACGGAAGTGATTAAGTATATCAATCGAAAATCAGCTGGCAATATACCGATCATTGGTGTTGGAGGCATCTTTTCCGGACGCGATGCCCTGGATAAGTTGGAGGCTGGCGCTTCCCTGGTGCAAATTTACACTGGTTTCATCTACGAAGGACCAGGCCTTATTCGCGATATCAAACAAGAAATTGCCGAAGAGATGAGTGAAGCAACAGTCGTCTGATTTGTAATGGAGACCGCGGCATGCAGATGAATCCAATCCTCCTTTTCAACGAATGGTATCAGCTGGCGATAACGGACAGTCCATTGCGTTTTCCCGGCGCGGTTTGCATCTCTACCCTGGATCCGGAAGGATTCCCGGACGGACGGTTTGTCGATCTGAAAGATGTGTCCGAAGAGGGATTTACCTTCTGCACCCACCTGGATTCCGCAAAAGCGAAAGCCCTAACACAAAATCCGAAAATTGCCCTGACGGTATGGTGGGACCATATCGGCCGCCAGATGCGGGTAAAGGGAATTGCCCATCCGCTTTCTGAAGCTGCGTCCGATGGATATTGGGCGCAACGTTCCCGCGAGGCGCATATTACCACCTGGGGCTCGGTGCAAAGTGAAGTTTTGGAAAGTTCGGAAGCATTAGCGGAAAAGTTGGCGGCAGTGCAAGCACGCTTTCAGGATGTGCCATCGATTCCCAGACCGGCAAACTGGGGTGGCTATTGCATCGAGCCAACCACCATTGAATTTCTCACCTTTCGCGAAGATCGCCTGCACGAACGCGTGCGTTTCCAGCAAGAATCGGGCAACTGGCTACGAACGTTTTTACAACCGTAAAAAGAAAGCTTCAGTAATCAGAAACATTTGACAAGAAAAACTACAGCCTAATGCCTATAGCCTACCGCCATTACTATACTCCGTCCAACGGACTCCGTACACTCTTCCCCCCACGATTCAACACATGCGTATAAATCATTGTAGTGCGCACGTCTTTATGACCGAGTAACTCCTGAACGGTGCGAATATCATAGCCGTTTTCGAGAAGGTGAGTGGCAAAACTATGTCGCAGGGTATGCGGTGAACCCGGTTTGTTGATGCCGGTTTTCCGGATGGTCGTTTTTATAATATCCTGCAATACGCGTTCGGACAAATGATGCCGCCGCTCAATACCACTGCGCGGATCCCGGGAGCGTTTATCGGCGGGAAAAACATATTGCCAGCACCATTCCCGCTCGGCCCGCGGATATTTGCGGTTAAGGGCATATGGCAGATAAACCGCGCCAAATCCTTCCTTCAGATCCCGCTGATGCTGTGCCTGCACCTTTTCGAGATGTTTCTGCAGTGTTGCTTCAATACTTTCCGGGAGGATTGTCACCCGGTCTTTCTGACCTTTTGCATCCCGAACAACGATTTGATGATAATGAAAATCAATATCTTGCACTCGCAGGCGCAGACATTCCATCAGGCGGAGCCCCGCACCATAAAGCAGGCTTGCCATCAACCATTTTCGCCCTTCCAGCTCGGTGAGAATCATATTAACTTCTTCCCGGGAGAAAACCACCGGCAATTTCCGTGGTTTTTTCGCACGGGTAATATCGCCCAACCAGCCGATCTCTTTTTTGATAACTTCCCGGTAGAGGAATAGAATGGCGGAAATCGCCTGATTTTGTGTGGATGCAGCGACATTTCGTTCGACGGCGAGGTGAGTGAGGAATTGATTGATTTCCTTTTTGCCCATCTCTTTAGGATGCCGCTTATTATGAAAAAAGATGAAGTTTTTAATCCAGTTAACGTAGGCTTCTTCGGTGCGAATGCTGTAGTGTTTGGTGCGGATGATATTGCGAACTTGATCCAGTAGTTTCGGCCGGTTCATATTTTCCCCCTGAAATTTTGATTTGTCAATCAGCTTGCCTAAACTTGCCCGGCAGCAGCTATACTTTCCCCCGAAAGTATACATGTGTATACTAGCAAGGTAGGCGATTGCGTTGCTATTTTCAAGGACTTTTTATGTGAAGATAGTTGATTCGAAAAATCGAATCTTAAACTTTTGGAGAGATGAAAACAGTGCTGATTTTGGAATGGTTGCTACGGGCATTTGGGGCATTTTGGGTTGTGGCGGGCATCTATACCTTGCGCACTGCCTGGGCATCCCGCCTTATGGAAAATGCCGGCAATAAGATTGAGCCCGGACTATTCAAGGACAGTTTACGCACGAACTTCCTTTTTGCAGTAGGATTTTTGACTTTTTGCAGTGGGACTTCGCTGGTAATGGCCAGCATCTGGTCGCCAGTGATTGTTGGGGCATTGGTCCTTACCCAGGTAATTTATTTCTATATACAAAGCCGCCGTCGAGCGACAGCCAGTAATCCGGAAGAAATAGAAGACACTGAAATTTCCCCGCGGACCCGAAACGCGTTTGTTTTCTCTGTTGTCATTTGGGTTTTTAGTGCACTGGTTTTCGGTGTATGGCGTACGGTGTAAAACGAGTCGATGATAAAGTGAAGGCTAGAGATATGGAAAAACGAATACTGTTCTTGCTGGTTTTAAGTTTGTGGATAAGTTCCTTAAAAGGGCAGCGTGATTTTAGTATTGATGCCTATGCAAATTTTGCCAAATATAAGGATGCGAACATGGCATTGGATACGATGACAATAGATGAACCGCGGGTTGTATTTATGGGAAATTCGATTACCGAATCCTGGGAGAGTGTGCAACCGGAATTCTTCGCCAATAAAAATTATGTAAATCGTGGCATCAGCGGTCAGGTGTCGCATCAAATGCTGCTCCGTTTTCGTGCGGACGTGCTTGATCTGAATCCGGCGCTCGTCGTCATTCTTGCCGGCACCAATGATATCGCCGAAAACAGTGGACCGGTTACTTTGAATGCCATTGCCGCAAACATATTCTCTATGGCGGAGCTTGCGAAAGGGAATAATATTAAAGTCATTCTATGTTCGGTTTTACCGGCGATTGATTTTCCCTGGCGTCCCGGTCTGTCCCCGGCTGAGAAAATTATTGAATTAAATGAAAAAATCCAGGCGTATGCCAAAAAGAACGGTCTCATATATTTGGACTATTATCAGGCGTTGGTTGACGAAGCGGGTGGATTGAAGGTGCCGGACTATACTACGGCAGATGATTTGGTGCATCCGAATAAAGCCGCCTATGAAATAATGGCGAAGCTGGCGGAAGCTGCTATTGCCGAGGCGTTGCAGAATGATTGAGTAATTGCCCTACAAGAATCCTTAAGAGTGAACACCATTTTTTAACCTCTTTGGATTACATCTAGTTAGGTGAAAATTACTATTACATTACAGATTAGGATTCCTCTGTTGTTGTCGAAAAGGATATTGAAAGTAACTTACACTATCCAACCTCTACGCCCTATGCTTGGGCGCCTCCCACAATGCTTGCGATAAAATCGTGGGGTTTTCTAACCGTCAAGAACTTTCCACTTGATAAAAATTAGCAGAATCGCTACCTTTTACCCGACTCGTTTCTTTCGCCAAAAATAGCCAAAAATATACACGAAAAGATTAATCACATTAATTGCGGATTGCCTCGTCTATACCACGCTTTCCGCAATTATATGACCGAAACAGCGCAATGAAACACAACATTAGCAACTAATAAAATCAGCCACTTTTTAATAATAGGTGTGGTTTCGGTTGTCTACTTAATAGTTATAAGGCTTAATAATAACCACATTCGAAAAGAATTGAGACATTATTTAAAAGATAGCCAAAATTTGAAATAGTGAGGAACGATGAGAAGCAAACAAATTAACGGAATCGAGATAGAGGTTAGGTGGATTCTACTTCTCTTAATCTTCTTATTTACAGCTTGTCAAAAAGAATCTGTGTCTGAGAGTGAAAATATATTGGGACTAAGAAGTATCCCTATTTATCGTCTTTCGGGGGATAATGTCCAAAAAATGTTAGAACGATATGATTTTTATTGCCAAAAAATTAAAAATGTAGGTAATCCAAATGGGCAGGGTATTTTTAATAAGTATGAGTTGCAAAAGGAGGGAAAAGTTGTTTTTGATAAAGCTACTGGACTTTATTGGCAGCAAGGATACTCACAAAAAATGTACCCCTTTTTGGAGTATCGAGAGTTTATTGACGAATTAAATGAAGAAAAATATGCTGGTTTTAATGATTGGCGGATGCCAACACTAGAAGAACTTTTGACATTGATGGAGTCGACAAAAATTGAACATACAATTACGGGTATTGATGCATTTGGAAATTCACGACCAGAGAAGCAGTATTCCCATATTGACTCTATTTTTAAAGCGACTACATTTTTCCCGTTATTTTGGACTGCTGATGCATATAATGAATCGAGTGCATGGATGGTGGCATTTAGTGAGAAAGGATTGTGTGGCCCATTTCCTATCGATCAGCCTTGCCAAATCCGGGCAGTTCGTTCTGGTTATTCACCATTTAAATTGCGAAAAAAGCCTAAAAGTCTTTCTGAGGAAGCTGTTGAACAGATAATCGATAAGTATGATTTTTTCGTTGAAGGTGAAAGCCTATATGGCTTTGGATTACCTAACTTTTATGAGTTATCAAATGACAGCAGTTTTGTTATTGATAAAGCAACAGGGCTCTTTTGGCAGCAAAATGAGTCTAATGAACTAACTTTGAATGGTGCATATAATTATGTTGATAGCTTAAACCATGTAAAATTTAGCGGTTATAGTGATTGGAGGATACCGACATTTGAAGAATTACTTTCATTAAATGAACCTAAAAGAAACAAAAATGGTTATTTTATAAATACCCTTTTTAGCAACCGTCAATCAGTTTTTTGGAGTGCTGATACACTTCTTTCTGATCATCCCTCATCTTTCAATTGGATAATCATGTTTGAGAATGGCTCTATTGGAGGCGCACAATTAGACAAAAATCAGCATTCTATAAGAGCTGTTCGATCAAACTGATATAATAAATAAACTTATTAAGAATAGTAAAAAGCATGGTGGTACACATAATATAAACAGTTGGGCTTTTAAAGGGCAAATTAATTGCTTCTAATACGCCTCATAACAAAGCGCATCAACCGGAGCCAAGGGCAGCTTGTTTTACTTCAAAATTGGGAGTGTTGATTAAAATCCGTAAAATATTGTACGGACAGTGTGTTAGTGCCCTTGTCCCCTTATGCGCCGTCCGTTAGGCCCTTACACCGAAAACGTAGAATTCGTCTCTAACCTTTTCTAAAGCCTTGTAGGACAAAAGCTAGAGTAGATACAAATTTTAGCTAGGATGCCTTGATGTGCTACAATTTTGTATGTATCCCAATCGATTGGAGAAATACAAAAATAAAACATACGAAAGAACTTTCGCCAGACTAAAATTAACTATTGTAACGCCCGTTATAACAGTATTACGTTTTTATAATTATTGACTCTTTTTTAATACTTAATGTTAAATCTTAATTTTGAGGTTAAGATGAAATTATTACTACTATCTAAAAGAATCCTTTTAAGTGTTTTTTTGGCGACCTTCCTTATTAATTATACGTTTTCAGTAGCTGAAGAATCTCCTGAACTCAAGGAGGCATTTGAAAATATAGAATTAGAATATCACAAGTTAAGATTTTATCTACATCCTGACCTTAAAGGGGAGCTTACAACAGATGAAGTCAAAAATAGGTTGGTCAAATATGTTGAGGATTTGAACTTTATTTTTGCCAAACAGACTATTCGAAGATTTACCTTTAATCCCGATTCAAATCTAGTTTTTACATTAGTTCAGCCACACAGTGCTTACTTCCCAGGCGGTGGGTGTGATATGCCACGATCTGGATATGAAATTTGGATACATGCAGTGCTTACAGATAATCCACTTTATGGAACATATGGGGGAAGTGCTTCATTTGACTCCAGTGGTGCTGGAGTCGCTAGCAGATTAAAATGGGATGCGATTCATGATCGAGATAGCCTAACAGGAGGTTCCGATGAATTAAAGCAGTATTGGCGACAATTAAACCATATAACTCATGAAGTTGAACATATCTTCGGTGCTGGAATCAGTGAATATTACAATCTTAACATTGTGAAAGATAGTACTATGGTTGAACCTATTCATCATATCAACTTATTTGATCCTGAAGATTTATTTTGGGGACAACGGCAAGATTATTGGGCAGATCCACTTACCATTAATATATGGGACAATAATTTGGTCGGAAACCCGACAACCTATGAAGATTTAATGAATACTATCGGTTTCGCTAATGTCACAGTTGCAATTATTAACAGCTCCTCACGGAGATGTTTAATAGAAACCTTACCTGATTTAAATATGACACAAATTTATGTAACTGATGAGATTACCGGTCTACCTCTGACTGATACATATGTAAGTATATGGAAAGTGAGAAGCGTTTTTCCATATACAGCTGAGTTAATTGTTGATAATATAACAGACCCTCTCGGAATGGTAGAATTTGAATGGGGAGGTACATTTAGCAATTTTAATAATTTATTTTTAGTTAAGGCTTTTCATAGCGGGTACGAATCAAAAGCTAAATGGGCAAGCATTTTTGATGCGCAAGAAGAGAAAATGGTCCATCAAAACAATCACTTTCCGGTGCATTTATCCTTGAGACCAGTTACCGGAATTGTTAGTTCAAACGGCACTACAGTCGAAACAAATATACTTAAACAGAATTACCCCAATCCATTTAACTCCACGACAACTATCACTTTTTCATTAGAAAAAACAGCTAAGGTTAATATTAAAATATATAATTCACTTGGTCGATTAATTCGTATACTAGTCAACGAAACCGAATCAATTGGGGAGAATAAAATAGTATGGGATGGAAAAGATGATATTGGACAGCGAGTAGCAAGCGGTGCGTATTTCTACCAGGTTCACACAGATAATTTTACATCCACGAAGAAAATGATCCTGTTGCAATAATATTATTATCTCAATTAAACTTGATTCTAAATTCAATGAGCAAACAGGGACATAGGTTACACTTAGCGGTGGATTGAAGGCGCCGAAGGTCAATCACTTCCTCGGACTGCACAACGCTCTTGGCCTAACCAAGCGCATCAACCGGAGCCAAGGGCAGTTTGCTTTACTTCATAGTTTGGGAGTTTTAATTAAAATCTGTAAAATATTGTAAGGACAGAGTGTGTGTGCCCTTGTCCCCTTATGCGCAATCCGTTATGCACAGATTTAATTTGAGATTCAATTATAAAGTGTAAAATGAATATTCACTCAAAAACAATATTAATAGTTTTAATCATATCCATATTGGGGTTATTGTTTTCTAATGATCAAGATAATCTTCAAAATAATTCATCATTTATTAAAATAGATTCTTTGCTTTTTGTTGATTCTTCGACTGTGCCAGAATATCCATACAATGATTGGTATGCCTCTTATTTGAAAAAGGAACAAATTGAACATGATTCAGCCAGAACACTAATAACTGCTGATTCAAATTTGATTATCGATTTTTTTCCTCCAAAACCCACGCTGTTTTTTGTTGAAAATTATACAGATACAATTAGTGTCAAGGAATATTGCAATAGATATTTAGCTGATTCCAATACTAAAAGTTTTATTATACTCAATGTAAAAATGGAATGGAATGGAAATATTTCTGAAATTCGCTTAGATCAAATAAAAGGGGATATTCCCCCAAATTTAGATTTGGTCAAGTTGTCAAAAAAGCTAAAAGGAATGCCACCAAAAGTAAATAATATTCCTTTACCTGGTCCAAATAATTTTCTGTTTATGATAACTTGTGGTATTAAATAAATTGCATATAAATTTATATTTTGGCCAAACGAACAAAACTTATTAATTCTCAAAAAGAGCATCACGTTCAAACATCCTGTCCGGTCAATCCAGGTTGTTTATATTCATTATTGAAGATTCCTATTGGCCATTGTTTGAATAGTTTAGATATTATAACGATTGAAAGAAAATTATTTGAAGAGTTTGGGTCTAATCATTTGCCACTTTATATAAAGTTCGGTGTCAAAATAAATTAGTGCATTTAAAAGTGCATAACAAGTGCATCAACCGGAGCCAAGGGCGGCTTGTTTTGCTTTGGGGTTTGGGAGTTTTAACGAAAGTTGGTAAAATATCATAAGGTCTGTGTGTTTGTGCCCTTGTCCCCGTTATCCACAGTCCGTTAGGTGTATAAGAAGCAAATTGTGAATATAAATATTTTGAGGAGTTCGGGTTGACAAAACGACTTATTCGATGGATGACATATAATCTAATGTTTGCATTACTACCACTAGCGGCGTCACTATTTCTCCATAAACTCGCAAATAAATTAACCCTTGAAGCAATGGCAAATTCTCCAGAAATACTCTTTTTCTCTATAATGGTGAGTGCAATTTCACTTGGAGACATTAGTGAAATAAATTTTATCATTAAGAAGTGGGATATAACATTTGGAGTTTTAAAATCAGCATTGCTACTAGGTGCAGTGTGGTCTGCGATTCTTTATGGAAGTTTCCTTTATGATTCGATTATTGGTCAAAGTCTTTCAAACTTCCGTATACAATTATTAAATGTGTCTATGTTGTTAGCGGTGATACTTTTTATTCTCAGTACCATAGTTCAAGTATTAATTGGTAAAATCGAAGGTGATAAATGAATTATTTCTCTCTGTTTTTAATTTGGGGAACATTAGGCGTCACTCTATATAGTGTAATAGCAATTTCTTTAGCTGTTTACAAAATATCAAAGTCTAGGTATAAGATATATCAGGAAAAATATGATCAATTTATGATTCAAAAACACAGAGTTGAAGAAAAATTAAACCAAAGGAGTAGTAGTTAAATGTCATCAGCAAAAAAGTTTGTTCGTGAGTTTATCTATATGGATGTTGAGAGATTGTATTCTTTGTATTCACAAGTTTTTGAAGGTGTAGCAGATCAGATAGTTCAATCATATATCGATGGAATTTCATCAAAGGATTCCCAAAAAAGTAAATTTTTGAAGGGGAGTTCTATTGAAGCGCAGGTCGCAGAAGTTTCAAGAAGAACAGAAAATAAAATCCTTTATGACCATATGTATAATCGGCTTGAGGAAAAATTAAAGAATGTAATTTTTGAACCGAGTGAATTGTCCAGTGAAAATTATGAGAAAATTTTATCTGACACTTTTATGATTAAGATAAAAGGAACAGCTGAAATTGAAGACTATAATAGAATGAGCCATTTTCTTGAAAAATTTAATTCGATTGCCGAGGCAATTGCTTATGCTAGCTCCTTAAATGAAGATTTTCAAAGGCAGATTAATGAGTACGAAGAGCAGATCCGTCATACAAAGGATAGAAATAAAAAATCTATTGCTAGAGAAAAACTAAAGAATTTAAAGGATACAAAAAAACTCTCACAGCAACTGGGATTGAGTCAAGATGAAACTTTACTTTCTAATTTAAGATTATTCACTGAGATGTTTTATCCTGATGGTTTTGAAGTAATTATTAATCCCAAAAAGCATAGAGATGATATAGTTTTTCGAGGTTTACTTGACAAAAAATGGCTGCGCATTCAACCAGATTTCTTAAGAGCTCTTTATGGTGGTCTAGTTGAATATAATTGGATTATGGTTGGCCAAATTACTTATTTACCGAGAATAGACTCAATAACTACAGATGATATTCAACAAATTTCAGAACCAAATTTGAATGAATCGAAGGGATCAGAAGAGAATCCATCGATGAGAGATCCCTTTAGAAATATGTTTAGAACTAGTAGGGTTTTTGAAAGAATGTTCATAGAAAGTAATTCACGAACTGAAATAATTATCCACCCTCTTGGGATTTATCGAGAAATAGAGATTCATGGAGGGCATGATGAAATTAAACCTAAAAAAGATTAGTAAGAAAGTATGGAAAAGTATTAACACCTAACATGCGCATCAAAGTGAGCCAAGGGCAGCTTGTTTTACTTTTGGGGCTTGGGAGATTTAACGATTTTCAGTAAAATATTATAAGGTTCGCGTGTAAATGCCCTTGTCCCCTTATGCGCCATCCGTTAGGTGCACGTAAAAAAGATGAAAGTATTATTTACAAAAGAAACCGATCCCGTTTGGATTGCCGCAAAAAAGATTGAGATGCAATCGGATGATGGCTGTTTTTCTCCAAGTGAAATTGCGACTTTTCTAGACATTGACCAATATGAATCATCAATTAAATTACAAAATTTAGGTGAACGAGGATTAGCTGCGAAAATAGATAATGAATTGCAAAAACCGAATAAAAAAGATGAAAGATGGTGTCTTATATCATTACCTATAACAGTGAATAATGAGTATGAGGTTTTAGCGATTTTTGGTGACTATTATTTGATATTAAGTGATGCATCAGCTAAACCATTCGGAAATGAGCCTGTCCTTATACATACATTTTGTTTTAAGATTATAGATTCCGATAAGCCAACATTTTGGCAGAAAACCAGTGAATATGGTGAAATAAATTACTGCCTGTCAGAATGGAATAAACCTGGTTTTTTTGAAGACTATCATGATGGAATTGAAAAAGTGAAGGATCAATTTTGGAAAGATTTAGAGTCATATTTCCCAGATACATGGCAAGAGCGAAAATGTCCTTAAAGTCCAGCTTCTCATATAAGTTTTGATGAAAATATGAATCAGAATAAACGGTAATTAAAATGCGACTTATTTTAAGAGCATTTCTGATTGTAACACCTAATTTATCTGACTTTGATAATTTATCAATATCTTCAAGATAAGGCAGATGAGCAGATCTGAGAATAGTAGAGCTTTACATTTAAGAAATGTCGCCACATTGTGTAAAATTGCACCTAACAAAGCGCATTAACTGGAGTCAAGGGCGGCTTGTTTTACTCTGAGCTTTGGGAGTTTTAACAAATATTGGTAAAATCATTGTAAGGATGGAGTGTTTGGGCCCTTGCCCCCTTATGCGCGATCCGTTAGGGGCGAATACATTTCACAGCTTTAAAGACGAAGCAATTTTGACAAATTGCTCCAACATAAGTCTCTAGCGACCAATGCTGAACTAATTTTT
>JANQQU010000009.1 GCA_028284905.1 Calditrichia bacterium | reverse complement strand
CTTATAATGATTGGAGAAAATTACAAATTATTACACCTGCTAAGAGGGGTACGACTTTATGATACTTTGGGGGTACGACTTAACAACACATAACAATATTGGATATTCAAAAGCAGAGGTTTTCCAAAGGAATTCATTCTCCCTATGGAATTTTATGATGGAACGGCGTCTAATAAATTGTCCGATTCATCGGACTTACGATAATGAGCCTGTGATTCATCGCGGGCGGGCGACACCGACAGAAGCAAACATTTTATCGACGACCGCCCGGGAGTGAACGTCCCAGGCTAGTTTGTGTCGTCCTTACAGGACTGAAAATGCTTTTGTAATTTCATTACCACGTCATTTTTATCCTTCCTAAAAAAATTCCCTACCACTGAGAGATTTTTATTCTTCATCCCCTATTCTGTGCAACCGGCCCATTGAAGATGGTCCGGGGTGTGTGCTGCCGGCATGTTTTCGAGCCATGCTGCGATGCGCCAGTTTCTTAATCCTTGATCGATCAGAAGGGGAAAATTTATGCCAAGCACTACCGTCAATACTGCCAATGGAAAACGTCTTGGGGAGTATTTCACCCCCGGCTTTATGCTGGTGCTCAATCTGCAGAGCGGCCGCAATCTTGGCGCTGCCAAAGTGCTGCGCCAGCGTATCCAACAATTTCTGCTAAAGATAGAAAAGGCCGCGGCGGCGGCCGGTTACCGGGAAAAATCGATCAACAAGGCGCTTTTTGCCCTGGTCGCTTTTCTCGACGAAACAATCATTTCTGCGAACTGGGCGGAGAAGCACGTCTGGCGTGAAAATCCCCTGCAGATCGAACGCTACCAGAATTTCAACGCCGGGGAAGAATTTTACACTCATCTGGAAGAAATGCTCCGCCGGCCGGCCGCGGAAGCGGAAGTGCTGGAAGTCTACTACCTCTGCCTGGTGCTCGGCTTTCGCGGTCAGTATATGCGCACGCAGGAAGAAAAGCGCCGTCTGCTGATTAGCGACGTGCACCGGGAGCTGCAGCAGGTTTTTGAGCATCCCGGGCAGCGCCTCTCACCGCAGGGCGTGCTGCCCCCGGCGCCACGGGAAACCGCGATGATTACCATCGGCAGTTACAAGGTGCCGGTGTGGATGTATTACCTCACCATCAGCGCGTTCGGCATTCTGCTCTATTTCGGCCTCTATTACGCCATAGCGGTTTTAAGCGACGGAACCCTCAACACCATTAACGGCATCGTTGCCCTGAAGGACTACTTACCATGAGCCTGGAAAAATACCTTACCCTCGACTACTGGAAAAGCGGCCTGGGACGCGTGCACGGCGGGGGGATCGCCTCCCTTTCCACCGTCAGCATTCTCGGTCATAACTGGGAAATTAACACCCTTTTGCTGGTCATCGCCATTGTGCTCTTCGTTTGGGTGCTGGTCGCCCTGGTGGTTTACGAGCACATCAAGGCGAAAAAAAGCGCGGAGCACCTGGAGAAATCCTTTACCGACCAGGCCGATCAACAGATCCTCAATACCCGCCCGCATAAGCGCGGGGAGATCAAACGCTTGAAGCGGGAATTCCTGAAAGCGGTGAAGATTCTCAACGAATCGAAGCTGGGAAAATCGGGGAATGCCCAATCGGCGCTTTACAAACTGCCCTGGTTTATGCTCATCGGGAAACCGGGCGCGGGGAAGTCCACCGCTCTGCTGAAATCCGGACTGCGCTTCCCCTACGGCAAGCCACAGCTGGGCGGCCTCGGTGGCACCAAAAATTGCGAATGGTTTTTCTCCGATGCAGGCATCTTTCTCGATACCGCCGGGCGCTACACCGTTCCCCAGCAGCAAAGTGACGAGGCGGAGTGGACGGAATTTCTCAAGCTATTAAATCGCCATCGCCGGGAACAGCCGATTAACGGGGTGATCCTTACTGTCAGCCTGGAAGATCTCTTGCGGGAAGATGAGGAAGCGCTGGAAAAACATGCCTTCCGGATGCGCCGCCGCATCGACGAATTGATTCGCAAGCTGAAGTTCGATTTTCCGGTCTTTCTGCTCTTCACGAAATGCGATCTGATTCCCGGTTTCACCACTTTTTTCGGAGATCTCAATGGCGATGAGCAGCAGCAGGTCTGGGGATGTTCCTTCCCGAAGAAAGTATGGGCGAGTCATCCCCCGGCGGTAGTTTTCCGGGAGGAATACAATCGCCTTTACCGGGTATTGCTCGAGCGCCGCTTCAGCCGTATGGACGGCAATATCAAAGGACATCTGCCCGGGAAAATTTACCGCTTCCCGCTCCATTTTCAGAAGCTGCAGGAGAAGCTGGTTTATTTCACCGATAAACTCTTCCAGCCGAATGAATACCAGGAAACCCCATTTTTCCGGGGATTTTACTTCACCAGCGGCACCCAGCCGGTCGCACAAACAAATCCGGAGGAAGCGGAGTGGGCAGCGGATGGCAGCGAGGGTGGAACCGTGCCGCTCGACCAGCCGAAAAGTTTTTTCCTGCGGGAGCTCTTTACCCGCGTAATCGTCGGGGCACAGAAGCTTGCCCGCCCGCTGGCGCCACCACGACTGACCACCAAGGAAAGGGTGATCATCGGCGGTTTAACGGTGATTCTCTTCTTTTTTGTGTTGAGTGCTTCCCGCTCGTTTATGCAGAGCAAGCATCAGTTGGAAAGCATCCAGCAAAACGCGCTCGCTTTACAGGCGCGCCATCTCGATGGCCATTTGGAAGAAAATTACTTTCGCCAGCTGGATCAGCTGCGCAGCCAGATCGAAGTGATGGCTGCCGGGGTTGGCTGGTCCTGGGGATATCAGCGCAGTGCGGAGATGCATCTTCCGGCGCGGCTGCTCTTTCACGAAAAATTCCGCCCGTTTGTCCGCCAATTTTTACTACCGGCATTGAAGGGGCAATCCAATGGCCAACAGGTGCTTGCATTGCTAAACCTGGAGTTGCAGGAGTTAACCAAATCCACCCAGCGCTCCTTGCTGAAAGACGAATTACTGATCGTTTTGCGCCAGCAGGCAATTCCGACAGATTTGCGAAGATTACTGGAAAGACAGATCGCTTTTTTCGTGGATAATCTCGGGGTGCTGCTTGCGGCAAATATCAATTCCCGGGAAAAGCTGAGGACGGAGTAAGCAATGAATATGCGCCTCCCCCTGTCCATATTTGGCAAGCTTCCTCAGTACGGGGACTTTATTCGCCACAACAATGGTGATGGTCCCGGTCTGCTTTTTGAGGAATGGCTCTATACCGGCGTTGCGCAGGTGCAGTCCCGCTGTAAACCGCAGTGGGCGGCGCTTAGCGGGAAGCTGCCTCCATATTATTTCCTCTTTTCCGCCCGGGGAAGCCGCCGGATAATCATGGGTATGCTGCGCCCCAGTGCGGATAAGTTATCCCGTTTTTATCCGATCAGCCTTTTTCTCAATGGGCAATGGCAGCAGTTTTCCCGCCTGGAAAACGCCCATTATCCGCTGCTCTTTCCCCGGATGAATATCCACTTACAGTATGTGCTGCAAATGCTCAGCGGGCATTCTATGAATGGCACGCAGCGAATGGATCTGCCCGCTTTCAGCATTACGAAAAATCAAGTGCTCCATCTGCAGAAGCGCTATCAGCTCTTTTTGCAGAACACCACTTTTGAGAATTTTGCCACGCATCTATGGGGCATCGATTATCAGCATCCGAAAAGCCTCACCTGGCAGAATCTATTGAACATTCTTCTGCCGCTGCGGGGACAACGGAAATTTCCCATCTCACTGGGTATGAGAATTCCCCTGAGCTACCGGGAAGATTTTGTCGCTTATGAAGTCGCCTTCTGGCTGGACCTGGTCAGCGCGATTCTCGGGCGGCCGCTCGATCATCCGGTATTCTTTTGGAACAAGGGAAGCGATGATCATCCACCAGGACTGTTGCTCTTTCTGCAGCCTCCCGCGCCGGATCACTTTTGGCATTTGCTCAATCCTGCGGCAGATGATGACCGGCTCTGTGTGGTTGATCGGGACGGACAACCGGCAACGCACTTCCCGGATAAAGCGCTACAGGCATTTTTTGATTCGCCGCGGCTGTTTCTCGACAACCTGCTGGCAAAAATCGCTACTAAAAAGTTTGGCGAGTTATGTATGTAATGTTTGGAGATGCTGTCATTGCGATCCCGGATTGCCGGGAGAAGCAATCTCATTGGGTGCATGCAACAAAGGGATCGCTTCGTCGCTGTACTCCTCGCGATGACAGTCCATGTAGTATTGACTAATAACCACTACCAATTTTATCAACTGACATAAAGAAGGGATACAATCATGAATCAAATACCGGAAAACGTGCTGGCATTATACCAGGCCGGCCAGCTGGACGATGCCATTGCGGCACTTACCGCAGCAGTGAAGGAAAATCCCGGCAGCGCCGATCTGCGCTTTATGCTCTTCTGCCTCTATTGTTTCAAAGAAGATTTTCGCAAAGCGCAAACACAGCTGGCTGCACTGGCATTTGCCGAGAAAAAAGCCGCTGCTGAAATGCAGCTTTACCAGGGGATTCTTAACGCGGAAGAGAAGCGCCAGGCGGTGCTGAATGGCCTGGAGATGCCGGCGTTTATGGGCAATCCACCCGGCTATGCGGCGCATTTTTTAACCGCCCTGGCAAATGGGCCAGAGAACACGCCGGAAAAAAAATTAGCGGCGTTGAGAGAAATTAGTGAGTGGCAACCTAACACTAATAGCACGGCAATAAATGGCACCCCCGTGCAGTTTTTCTGCGAATCGCACGATTTACTGAAACCATTTTTAGAGGTCTTTATGCACGATAGTTATTACTGGCTCCCCTTCGAACAGATCAAGGAAATGAGCATTGAACCTCCGCAGAAAATTCAGGATTTACTCTGGACCACTGCCCGCTTCGAATTAACTGACGGCCGGGCGCTGGGCGGATTAATCCCGACCCGCTACGCCGGCTCCGCCAGCATGGAAAATGACGAGATTAAGCTGGGACGGATGACCGAGTGGCAATTAAACGAGCAAGATTTAAATCTGGCATATGGGCAGCGCATGTTTCTGGTCGATGACAATGTTCAGGCGCTGCTGGCCATTCACGAAGTTTCCATTGAGCAAACAGCAGGATAAGTGCAGCTATGGATAAGGATAGTAAATTTCTTGATTTTGAGGCATTACTGACGCCGATTTCCGGGGAGAATCCCTCCGGCAAAAATTTCCGTTACGAACCTGTTTACGATCAGATTGCCAATGCCCGGAAAGCGGATGACGGTCTGCATCGCGGCGACTGGGACCGCACACTGAAATCTGCCGATTGGCCGACAGTGATCCGGCTCAGCAATGAGACGCTCAGCAAACAAACGAAAGATGTTTCCATCGCCGTCTGGCTAAGTGAAGCCTTAACCGCGCAGCATGGCTTCGCCGGGTTTAGTGAAGGATTGCGCCTGCTCGATGCACTGCTCAACCAATTTTGGGACACGCTTTATCCGGAAATCGAGGAAGACGGTGACCTGGATTTCCGCAGCGGACCGTTGGTTTGGATGAACGAAAAACTCCCCCTGCTCCTAAAAGCAATTCCCCTGGCTGATGCCCGTTCCGGCGACGCTTACAATTTGAGCAATCTGGAGAAGG
This sequence comes from Calditrichia bacterium, assembly GCA_028284905.1. Classification (GTDB taxonomy): domain Bacteria; phylum Calditrichota; class Calditrichia; order RBG-13-44-9; family J075; genus JACKAP01. The sequence continues at coordinate 29,080 of JANQQU010000009.1, read as the reverse complement.
CTCGGGAGATCGAAAACCTTAAGAACAACAAAACGAAAGATGCCCAAGAAGCCTGGAAAGCCTACGATGAAATCGAGCAAGCTTTACTGGAAAGTATTGAGAAGGCGATTGAAACTACGAATCGCTCATTTTACGAGACCTTATCAACAGAATTAGATGACTGTGAAACCTCCTTAATCAACCTGCAGGATAGTGCGGAGAAACATTTCGGCATACAGGACGCACCGGGCTTTACGAAACTGAAAGACGTCCTCGCCGCTTACCGGGACGAAGTGGTGCGGATCCTGAAAGACAAACCGGCCCCGCCACCGCCCCCGGTTGCTTCTCCGCTAGAAGCGGAAAATGGCAGCAGCGAAAATAATAGCAATTCAGACCCAGCAGCAACAAACACGGAATCTCTTAAGGAGGGATTGGTGCCGGCTCAACCTACCCCCCAAAACGAGCCGGCGCCAGCTCTTAATTCCCCGCAGGGAAACGGCAGCAGCGTCCCTCCTCCTGAACCTGTGGTGGTGGATACTACCCCGCAAAACCGGGAAGAAGCGGAAGCATGGTTATTCGAATCGATCGCCTATCTGCGGGAGTTTGCCCCGGATAGCCCAGTGCCCTGCCTGGCCTTGCTGGCCATTCGTTGGGGGACGATGCGCGAGAATGCGCTGGATGCGGAAACCCCGGCAGTTGACGCTCCTTCCAGCGAAATCCGTCAGTCTCTGAAAAAACTGTATGACGAAGAAAACTGGCCAGCGTTACGGGCGGAAATCGAAACCGCATTGCAGGAAACCGGGAGCGGCTGGCTCGACCTGCAACGTTATTTGCTCGTCGCCCTGGAAAAATCCGGAAACGACTTCACCCGTTTTGCCGCGGCGGTGCGGGCGATGCTTGGCGCTCAATTGAGCGATTTACCGAAGCTGCCGGAAATGGAATTTAGCGACAGCACCCCGACGACGAGCAACGCTACCCGGCAATGGCTGGCAACGGAATTCTTTCAGCAAAACGGGATAATCAGGGAAGAGAAAAAATCGCAGGAAGATGGTTCAGCAGCAGCGGTAGTGACAGTGGATCTTTTTACGCAAGCCGAAACGCTCGTAAAGGCCGGGCAGTTTGCCCAGGGACTTTCCATTCTGCAGGAAGCCTATCGCACCGCAAACTGCGAACGGGAACGCTGGCTACTGAAGCTGCAGATGTCGGAATTATGTGTTCTTGCCCAAAAAACCGACCTCGCCCGTCCGGTGTTAATCGAGCTGACGGCAATGATCGACCAGCATCGCCTGGAGAGCTGGGAAGACCGGGCACTGAATATCCGCTTCTGGCGGGCGGCCTATCAATGCTTTCCCGCTGAGGCCAATGCGGCGGATAGCAAATATACCAAAGAGCTGGCCTATCGCAAACTTTGCCAGCTGGATATCGGACAGGCATTTAGCATCAGCAAATCATAAACCACTTTCTTAATAGAAGGAGAAAACAATGGGTAGAGAAAGTACTCAGAAAAAACTCAGCCGGGTACGGCCCCCCCGGGTTCACATCACCTACGATGTGGAAGTGAACGGAGCGATCGAATTAAAAGAAATTCCCTTTGTTGTTGGGGTATTGAGCGATCTCTCCGGGAAACCGGATGAAGCCTTACCGAAGCTGAAGGACCGTAAATTTATCGAAATCGACCGGGATAATTTCAACGATGTACTCGCCGGCATGAAGCCGCGCCTCGCATACATGGTGGAAAACACCTTGACCGGCGAACCGGACAGCAAGCTGCCGGTGGAGCTGCGCTTTAAAAGCATCGATGATTTCCATCCGGAGAATGTCGTAAAGCAGGTCAATCCGCTGAAGGAGTTGATGGACGTCCGTGCCCGCTTATCGGATTTCCTCGCCCGCATGGACGGGAACGAAAAATTGCTCGACCTCTGGGAAACAGTGATCGACAATACCGAAGCGCGGGAAGCGTTGAGCAAGGAGGCAGAAGCCGCCAACAGTGCCTTCACCGGTGGCGATGATACCGCAGGCAATGGCGCCCCGGAGAAGGATGGGGAGAAAGACAAAGAAAAATCGAAAAAGAAAAAAGACAAGTAAACCATAAAGGAGAGATCGTATGGCTGATGCAAATGCAACTCAGGCAACTGCTCAGGCGACGGAACAGACCGTGGAATCCCCGGGCATTCTCGATCAGATGATCCGGGACGGGATGAACGTCAAGGACGAAGAGCAGGAAAAAGATGCGTTGAAAATGATCGATCTGGTGCTGAACCAGGTACTCGATAAAGTAAACGTGGTATCGAAAGATATCGAAATTATGATCAACACCCGGATCGGGCAGTTGGATAAGATCATTACCGAACAGCTGAACAAGATTATGCATGCCCCTGACTTCCAGAAGCTGGAAGCCTCCTGGCGCGGACTACACTATCTCGTCCACCAAAGTGAAACCGGGGAGATGCTGAAAATCCGGGTTTTAAATGCCGGGAAAAAAGAACTGCAGAAAGATATGGAGAAAGCGGTAGAGTTCGACCAGAGTGCACTTTTTAAGAAGATTTATGAAGAAGAATATGGCGTTCTCGGTGGCTCTCCTTTCGGAGCAATGATCGGTGACTATGAGTTCGGGGCCTTGACCCAGGATATCGGTCTGCTGGAGAAGCTTTCCAATGTGGCGGCGGCAGCTCATGCGCCTTTCATTGGAGCTGCCAATTCCGGCCTGTTTGGGCTGAATACCTTTACCGACCTCGACAAACCACGGGATATTGCCAAGATTTTTGATTCCCGCACGGACTCGAAGTATATCAAATGGCGCTCTTTTCGGGACTCCGATGATTCCCGTTACGTCGGCCTGGTAATGCCCCATATTCTCCTGCGCGAACCGTATGGCAGCAATACTGTACCGACCGAATCCTTCAATTTCGAAGAAGACGTCGATGGTAAGGATCACGGTAAATATCTCTGGGGCAACGCCGTTTATGCCTATGGCACCCGCTTAACCGATGCTTTTGCGAAATTCGGTTGGTGTGCCGCTATCCGCGGCGTGGAAGGCGGCGGACTGGTCGATGGTTTGCCGACGCACAGCTTCCGCACCGATGAAGGCGATGTCGCCTTAAAATGCCCGACGGAAATCGCCATCACCGATCGCCGGGAGAAAGAACTGTCCGACCTCGGTTTTATTCCGCTGATCCACAGTAAAGGATCGGATTATGCGGCATTTATCGGCGGTCAATCGGTGAATAAACCGAAGAAATATGACCTGACTTCCGCGAACGATAATGCCCGGCTGTCGGCGCAATTACCGTACATATTCGCCACTTCCCGCTTCGCCCATTATCTGAAATCGATGATGCGCGATAAGGTTGGCAGCTTTATGAGCCGGAAAAATTGCGAAGATTATCTGAATCGCTGGATCTCCCAGTATGTCTTGCTGGACGACAATGCCGGGCCGGAAGCAAAAGCACGCAAGCCCTTGCGGGAAGCGCGGATCGATGTCGTCGATATTCCCGGCAAACCGGGCGCTTACAAGGCGGTCGCTTTCCTCCGTCCGCATTATCAGCTGGAAGAATTGACGATTTCGCTGCGTCTGGTAGCGGAACTCCCGCAGCCGGCAAAATAATTCCGGTTTCATTGAGAGAATAAAATGAATGCGTCCCTACTAAAACTAAATAGACGTGTCAGTTTGTCCGAATTAAACGGATACAATAACCAATCACTAAATTAACAAGGAGGTATCCCATGGCCTTTGATGCATTTGTCAAAATCCAGGATATCACAGGTGAAAGTACTGATGACCAGCATGCCGAGTGGATTGAGATTTTGTCCTATAGCCACGGTGTTTTTCAGCCCGGCAGCGGCTCGGTCAGCAGTGGCGGATCCCGTTCTGCGGAGCGTTGCGAGCATCAGGAGTTTTCCATTGTGAAAACGCTGGATAAAGCAACCCCGAAACTTAATCTGTATTGTTGCAACGGTACTCATATCCCGGAAGTGCTGGTGGATCTGTGCCGGGCTGGCGGCGACAAGCAGCGCTATATGCAATACAAATTAAGTGATGTCATCATTACCAGTGTGCGACCGGGTGGCAGCTCCAAGGGGAATGAAACCCTGCCTCTGGAAGAAGTTTCTCTCAATTATGGTAAAATTGAGTGGACGTACACCGAGATGGACCACAAAGCCGGTACCCCCAAAGGTGATGTTGCTGCCTATTGGGATTTGCACACCAACGCTGGTGGTTAATCCATTGCGATTCTCGGAGAGTGCATTCTCTCCGGGAATTGAAATATTTAAATACTAACAATCTGTGAAAGTTCTTATGCTGAAAACCGCCGTCAAAAAGAAACTGTTGCCCTCGGTGCTCGATCGACTGATCGATGATCAACCGGATATTTCCTGGGAAGCGGAAGCAAAAGCAGTCGATTTCCCCGCTTATCTGGAATTAATCCGGCAGGATCTGGAAGATTTGCTGAATTACCGCCGGGATATTATCGAGGAAATTCCCGAAATCTACCCGGAAGCACGGCAATCGATTCTCGCCTATGGCTTGCCGGACTTGAGTGTTTTCAACCGCCAGAACCGCTTCGACCAAAACCGTTTAACCCGGATGATTGAAGACAATATTCGTTTGTTTGAGCCACGCTTAAAGCAGGTGCGGGTCCTTGTCTCAACAGCTGATGTTGAAGAAGGCCACCGCAAAACCATGCAGTTTACCATTGAAGGCGTTTTAATGATAGAACCGGCACCGGAACGAGTGGTTTTCGACACGCAACTGGAACTGGATAGCGGCACATATAAAGTGCAGGGAGCCAATTAATGTTAAGCGAATTACTGCCTTATTATGAAAAAGAATTGACTTATATCCGCCACATGGCGAAAGATTTTGCTAAGAAATATCCGAAAATCGCCAACCGCCTGCTCCTGGAGAATGAACGCAGTCAGGATCCCCATGTGGAGAGATTACTGCAGGGGTTTGCATTATTGGCGGCCCGCATTCATCGGAAGCTTGATGATGGTTATCCGCAGGTCACCGAATCTTTGCTGAGTGTTTTGTACCCCCATTACCTTGCCCCGGTGCCATCGATGACCATCGTCCAGTTTCAGGCCGATCCCGACCAGGGGATGCTCACCAGCGGATACACCATCGATCGCCATAGTCAATTATATTCCAAACCGATCAATGGAACGCCTTGCCAGTTCCGCACCGCCTATCCGACCACACTCTGGCCGATTGAGGTGGCAGGCGTATCCAAACATGAACCGAGCCGGCAAACCCGCTGGCCCTCCCATGCGCAGTCCGCCTTAAAAATAAATTTAAAGTCACTCGGCGGCAGCAATTTTTCCGAGCTCTCTCTTAAAAACTTACGGTTTTATCTCGGCAGCGACACCCACCTGGCATACGATTTATACGAGATGCTGTTTAACAACACTGTACGGGTAGAATTCAGCAATGGCGCGGAGAATGATGCCCGGGAAAAAGTCATTCTGAATAAGCAATGTTTGCAACCGGTGGGATTCCGCGAAGATGAGGGCTTACTGGATTATCCCCGGCACTCATTTCCCGGTTACCGGTTGATTCAGGAATATTTTACATTTCCGGAAAAATTTCTCTTCCTCGATTGTCGACTACCGCAATGGCCGGCGACTTTTGGAGAATCACCGCACTGCGAACTGATCTTTTACTTCGACCGGCCGCTGCCCCGCGATGGCAATATTGGCGAAGCGCAGTTTCAACTCAATTGCGTACCGGCCGTCAATCTATTTAAAAAAATTGCTGAGCCGGTGAATGTCGATCACACCAAGTCCGAGTATCAGCTGATTGCGGATCTGCGGCGGCAACCAGCGATGGAGATCTATTCTATCGACCGGGTGACCAGCAGCGCGCCCTACCTGGATACGCCACGCGAGTATCCTCCTTTTTACGCCTATCGCCATACTTTTGATGATGCAGGCTTAAGCAGTCCGGTATTCTGGCATGCCGTGCGCAAACCGGTGACTGTGGCAAATTTAAGCGGCAGCGATGTTTTCCTCTCCCTGGTGAACCTGGATTTTCAAACAGCCGAAATCACCGAGGAGACCTTAACAGTAGAAACCACCTGCACCAATCGCGATTTACCCATATTACTACCTTTCCAGGATCCGCAGGGAGATTTCGAACTGGAAGGGGCAACGCCGGTGACGAGAATCCAGTGCGTCAGCAAACCGACACCAACCCGCCGGCCCGCGCTGGGCAGTGCCGCACAATGGAAACTGATTTCCCATCTTTCCCTGAACTACCTCTCCCTGACAGATGGCGAAGATGGCAAGCATGCTTTGCAGGAAATTTTGAAATTGTATGACTTTACTGATTCGGCAATTACCCAACAGCAAATTACCGGTATTGCCGGCATCCACAGTAAACCGGTGGTACACCGGGTAATGACCGAAAATGGCGCAGCAATCGCCCGCGGTCTTGGGGTGGACTTGATTTTGGATGAAGAGATGTTTGTCGGCAGCGGGATGTATTTATTTGCTTCGGTGCTGAACCGTTTTCTCAGCCTGTATGTATCCATCAATTCTTTTTGCCAGTTGGCCGTCACCAGTAAACAGCGCAACGCTCAAAAGAAAGGACCGTTAAAGATATGGTCGCCACGCATTGGAGAAAAAATCCTCCTGTAAAAAAGGAATTATATCGGAACAGCCCCCGGTTTCGTTTTTTCCAGGCGATTCGCCTGCTGGAAGCGTTACATCCGGAGCGGGAAGCGGTTGGTAGTAATCACAATCCGGAGCGGGAAGCGATCCGCTTTAAAACCCGCCCCACCCTGGACTTCCAGGCCAGTGAAATTTATGAGATTGCCGAGACTGAAGACGGGCAAAAAGAGCTGCTGGTTAATTTTCTCGGATTAACGGGGATCGCCGGGGCTTTGCCGCTGCACTACACCGCATTATTACAGGAACGTCGGCGGGACAGGGATCATGCCCTGCAGGCATTTCTCGATGTATTTAACCATCGCCTGGTATCGTTTTTTTACCGGGCCTGGCTAAAAAATCACCTGCATTATGGCGAGGATGAAAAATATGGTCAACCTGCTTCCCGGGCGCTATTTTCTTTAATCGGCCTCGGTACACCGGGCCTCCAGAAAAGGTCGGTGATTCCCGATGAAATTCTGCCCTTTTTTGCCGGATTACTGGCCCGGCAGCCTCGCTCAGCGGTTTCCCTGAAATATCTGCTGCGGGAAGTTTTTCAGCTGCCGATAAAAATTCAGCAGTTTTGCGGTCAGTGGTTAACGTTAGCGCAGGCATCCCAATCGGGGTTAGACAGCGGCAATTCCGGGGAGTCCCTGGCAGATGGTATGATGCTCGGCAACGCCTCCTGGCATATTCAGTCCAAATTCCGGATCATCTTCGGTCCGCTAGATTTACAGCAATTTAACGACCTGATGCCGCAGGGAAAGTACTATCAATCGCTTGTCGATATCACCCGTTTTGCTGTTGGGGAGGAATTATCCTTCGACATTCAACTCATTCTTAAAAGAGACGAAGTGCCGCTGTGTATCCTTAATAAAGGGAGCAATATGCATCCTCGCCTGGGCAGAGACGCCTGGTTGAAAACCCGGCCGCTGAAAGAAGATGTTCAAGATATTATTTTTTCAGTTGAGAGATAATTCCCGCTAACGCCCTATAGCATTTAACTGTCATTTGCCAGTTTACGTGATGGAAACTCCGTCTTTGGATTTTGCTGGCAGGCAGCCTCGCATAAAAAACAATGTTTCGCTAAACGGAGAGTTTAGATATGAATATTAACTTAAAAGCTTTAATCGGAAAACTAAACGACACTTGCCGGCAATCCCTGGAATCGGCCGCCGGTCTCTGCTTAAGCCGCACCCATTATGATGTGGAAATAGAGCACTGGTTCATGAAGCTCTTTGAAAATCCCCTGACGGATATCACCCTGATATTCAATCATTTTGGGGTGAATGCTTCCCGGGTGTTGCAGGACTTGCAGAATGCCCTGGATCGCCTGAAAACCGGCAACTCCCGCACACCGGCTTTTTCCCCGCGGATTCCGGAATTGATTCAAAAAAGCTGGACAACCGCTTCGATTAATTACGATAGCGATGAAATTCGCTCCGGCTATATCATTCTTGCCTTGTTGACGGAAGGGAAATTTCAGCGCATCGCCCGGGAAATTTCCGAAGAATTTGCCTTGATCTCGCCTGAGAATTTACAGAATAAGTTTTTCGAAATTGTGAAAGGCTCCGGAGAGGGCTTCGTTGCTGAAACAGCATCCAGCGATGAAACCGCCCCGGCCGGCACCAGCCGAAAAACACCGGCGTTAGATAAATTTACCATCAATTTGACTTTCCGCGCGCAGAATGGAGAAATCGATCCGGTGTTAGGGCGCGATTGGGAAATTCGGCAGATGATCGACATCCTGACCCGCCGCCGGAAGAATAACCCTATTCTGGTCGGAGAAGCCGGCGTAGGCAAAACCGCGGTAGTGGAAGGATTTGCACTCCGGATCGCCAAAGGCGATGTACCGCCTGCCTTGCAGAACGTGCTCATTCGCATTCTCGATCTCGCCCAGCTTCAGGCAGGTGCCGGCATCAAGGGCGAGTTTGAAAATCGTTTGAAATCGGTCATTCAGGAAGTGAAATCTTCCCCGCAACCGGTGATCCTCTTTATCGACGAAGCTCATACGCTGATAGGTGCCGGCGGGCAGGCCGGGCAGGGAGATGCTGCGAATTTATTGAAACCGGCGCTGGCGCGTGGCGAGCTGCGCACCATTGCCGCCACCACCTGGGGAGAGTTTAAAAAGTATATCGAGAAAGACCCAGCCCTGGAACGGCGTTTCGAGCCGGTAAAAGTGGCCGAGCCCTCCGAAACACAGGCGATTGGCATGATGCGCGGATTGGTACTCACCCTAGAAAAACACCACCAGGTCAGAGTACTGGACGAAGCGGTCGAAGCAGCTGTCCGACTCTCCCATCGCTACATTAGCGGTCGCCAGTTACCGGATAAATGTTTGGGCGTGCTGGACACAGCCTGTGCCCGGGTTGCAGTAGGTCATAGCGCTACGCCACCGGCGATTGAAGACTGTCAGCGGCAGCTAAATCGCATCGCGGAAGAGACCCGCATATTACAACGGGAAAGTAAAACCGGCATCGATCACCGGGAACGCCTGAATAGCCTCGCCGCGGAGAAAGTTCAGCAGCAAAAACGGTTAACGACATTGAATAGTCAGTGGGAAACAGAGAAATCACTCGTCGAAGTGCTGCAGGAAAAGCGAGAGACAATAGAAACCATTAATGCAGATGATCCAACAGCAGCGTCTTTGCAAAATGAATTCAGCACGCTATCGACTGATTTGAAAGCGGCCCAGCAGGAAACACCGCTGCTGTATCCCCATGTGGATGCAGGCATTGTTGCCGACATTATTTCGGACTGGACCGGTATTCCGGTCGGTAAGATGCTCGGGGACGAAGTGCAGTCAGTGCTCGAATTACAAAGTAGTTTAGAAGCCAGTATTGTCGGGCAGTCCGCTGCGCTGTCACTAATCGGAAAATCGATCCGCACTGCCCGGGCAGGGTTGGAAGATCCGAACAAACCAGTCGGCGTTTTTCTGCTGGTTGGCCCGAGTGGTACCGGCAAGACCCTCACCGCCCGCACACTGGCGGATGTGCTTTACGGCGGGGAACGGAAGATGGTCACGATTAACATGTCCGAATACCAGGAAGCGCACACCGTTTCCGGCCTGAAGGGAGCGCCAGCTGGCTATGTTGGCTTCGGCGAGGGCGGCATTCTGACGGAAGCGGTGCGACGTAATCCCTACTGCGTCCTACTCCTCGATGAAATCGAGAAAGCACATCGCGATGTACGGGAACTATTCTACCAGGTGTTTGACAAAGGTGAACTGCGTGACGGGGAAGGACGATTGGTTAATTTCAAGAATACAGTCATCTTTCTCACCTCTAACGTCGCTTCGGATAAAATCATGACGCTGTGCGCGGACGAAAGCACCTGTCCACCAGCCGACAAACTGGCGGAGATTATCCGTCCGGATTTACTGAAAGTCTTTGAGCCGGCCTTTCTCGGTCGCCTGAATGTCGTCCCGTACTTTCCGATTTCAGATGATGTGATGAAAAAAATTACTCATCTGGAGCTGGCACGCATCCGCGAACGCCTTCTGGAGAACCGCCAGATCGAATTTAGCTACGACGATGCGGTAGCCGATCTGATCGCTGCCCGCTGCACGGAGGTGGAAACTGGTGCGCGGAATGTGGATCATATTCTCACACGAAGTTTACTTCCGGAGATTTCCGATGCATTTCTGGCGAAGCTCGGTGAAGGAGAATCAATTTCCACGGTTCATGTTTCTATCTCAAATGAAAATTCATTTCAGTTTGAAATCAGATAATTATCAGAGGAAGATTTATGAAGAAGAAATATCAAATTCGAACAATCGCGGCAGGTGGGCTTTCAGTATTTGTCGGTGGTAGTGCAACAACCTTCGAAATCCAGGAAATTGATACCGGGGCAAGTGCTTACTACACCCTTTTTGGCGCAGATTTTGGCGTGGGTTTCAAAGCAGGTGGTGCGCAAGGCGTTTCCAGCTGGACGGCATTTCAGTCAAATGCTAGCATAAAAGACTTCCATGGGTATGTCATAGTTAAAGCTGCATCGGCGAATCTTGTCGTTGGTGTCGGTGGGATGGATATGGACTTCATTACTGGTCCGGCTGCAGGCTTGAAAATTAATGGTGTAGGTTGGTCAACAGGCTTAGGTGCGTCGATTAACGCCACCCATGGGTGGATGAAGTATCGCGGTGACTAATTTTTCATTTTTAAAAAAATCCATAGATAGAAATAGAGGATAATAAATGTCTGAAGAAACCTCACGGAAATGGACTCCGAAAATAATAGAAGGTAACGGGCCAGAATTTTCTTATTTGGAGCGAGCCCAACGATTTGTCCGGTTTCAATTATTAGGGGAAATAATTAACCGTTCAACCGGAGCCCCAAGATTTTCTGACTTAAACGATATGAATCACGCTTTGCGAAGGTTGCGATTTCTCTTAGCAGAAAAACACCCATATGGCCCCGAAGGCGGCTGGCAATTAATTTATGTTAGGTACATTGGCCATTATGCAATTTTTGTCAAAATAAAAACCAGGGGTTATCGAAACGGCAATCGTTCACGCGGTACCATGTCTATTGGTTTGGGAAATCGAGGTGTCAGTTGGCAACAAGAACTTTGCAAATTTGACGCATATGGTAATATCATCGCAAAACGTAAACTAGAACGAATTCCAGGCAGACCAGTTCCTTTTGATCTATTCATTCAGCCAGGCAGCGCAGATCTAGAAGCATTTGCCGATCGGGGACATTTGGATTTCTCCAAACCTTTTGACGATAATGGTATCGAGTTTTTGCGTGTGGATACCGTATAAAGGAGAGAATGTGAACTATACTCAAGAAACCCGTCTTATTAAAATAAAAACCCCGCTGGGAAAAGACACCTTGTTGCTACAAGGATTTAATGGCGAAGAAGCCATCTCTCATTTGTTCAATTTCAAATTGGACCTGTTGTCCTTAAATCCGAAAATAGATTATTCGGCCATTCTCAGCCAGAATGTAACCATTACCGTAGAATTGAATGATGGGAGTCAACGCTTTTTTAACGGCTTTATCAGTCGATTTACCCAGGGCGGCAGCAATCAGGAACTCACCCATTACACTGCAGAAATGGTTCCCTGGACCTGGTTCCTGACCCTCAATGCCAACTGTCGCATTTTCCAGAAAATGACTGCACCGGACATTATCGAGAAAGTCTTCTCCGATATGGGCTTTAGTGATTTTCGCAATGAACTGCACGGCAGCTTTCGTAAACGAGACTATTGCGTGCAATACCGGGAATCGGATTTCAATTTTATCTCCCGCTTGATGGAAGAAGAGGGCATTTACTATTTTTTTGAGCATAGTGCTGATAAACATATTATGGTGCTGGCCAATTCGCCGAACATCCATCAGCCCTGCAACGGGCAGCCCCGGGCCCGTTATCAAACTAGCGGGGATGGCGCATTAAAGGAAGATGTGGTTCAGGGCTGGGAAATATTGCAGAGCATGCGCTCTGGAAAAATAGCTTTGCGGGATTATAACTTCGAAATGCCCACCAATAAACTGCAGGCTAATATTACCGGTACTGGCAGCAATAACAGTCAATACGAGGTTTATGATTATCCCGGGAATTATCAACAAAAAGCCGATGGGGATAATCTGATTAAGGTGCGAATAGAAGAAACAGAAGCACCGGGGATAACTATCAATGGCAGCAGCAATTGCCGGGCGTTTAGCGCCGGTTATCGCTTCGACTTGTTCGACCACTACCGCAATGACATGAATGCGACTTACCTGCTCACGGCGATCCGTCATGTTGCCCTGGAAAACAGTTATGCCCCGTCCGCTAATCCTTTTGGGGATGGATTTTCCTATCGGAATGAATTTACCTGTATTCCTTTTACAGTGCCGTACCGGCCGGCCAGTTTAACCTCAAAACCGTTTGTGCGTGGTGTACAAACAGCGGTGGTGGTTGGGCCGTCCGATGAAGAAATCTGGGTGGATCAATATGGGCGGGTAAAGGTGCAGTTTCACTGGGACCGCGAAGGAAAATCCGATGAAAACAGCTCCTGCTGGGTGCGGGTCTCCCAAAACTGGGCAGGGAAAAAGTGGGGCGTGATTTTTATTCCCCGCATCGGCCAGGAAGTAATTGTTGATTTTCTCGAAGGCGATCCGGACCGGCCGATCATTACCGGGCGGGTTTACAATGCTCAACAGATGCCGCCCTACGAGCTGCCCGCCGAACAGACGAAAAGTGCGATCAAGTCGGATAGCTCGAAAGGACATGGTGGTTTTAATGAGCTGCGTTTTGAAGATAAAAAAGGCAGTGAGCAGATCTTCATCCATGCCCAGCACGACTTTGACCAACGGGTGTTAAATGACGCACGGGAATGGGTCGGCAACGAGCGGCATCTGGTAGTAGAGGCAAATCAGAAAGAAGCGGTAAAGGGCGATAAACACCTGAAAGTAGAGGGCAATCGCAATGAAGAAGTGGGGCAAACCATTTCCATAAAAGCCGGACAAAAAATCGTCATAGAAGCCGGCATGGAAATTTCCCTGAAGGCTTCCGGCAATTTTATCAGCATCGGCCCGGCCGGGGTTTATATCAATGGCCAGATGGTTTACCTGAACAGCGGCGGCGCTGCCGGGGCCCCCACCGCACCGGAAGCACCGGATATTGCCGATGATGGAACGAAAAGTGGGAAGATGTAGATTATGAAGATCTATATGAGTATTTACAGAGAGATCGCTTCGTCGCTGCACTCCTCGCGATGACAGCGAAAAAACATTCAGCGTTAGCGATGTAGCACTACCATATTTTATAGTGCCAAAAACAGAAAATCTATAAATGCGCATCTCAAAAATGGAGGTTGAAATATGTCGGATTCCTGTAAAGTACTGGCAGCTGTAACTGTTGAGGGATTATCCTATATGGGCAAATCGCCTGTGCCGGGCATCTATATTTGCACTGTCAGTGGGGTCTATTTCCCCGCTTCCACACCATTGGTTTGTGGATCCGCTGCAGCGGCCACGGCTGTCGGGAAATGGGCGACAACAGCCGGCGGAAAAAAACTAATAAAAAGTGCCGCGGAGCTCGGTTGTAATATCGCTGTAGAGGTTGGCGAACGCTCTACCAAATTTTTGTTGGTGAAAGGCGGGCAGATATCAGAAAAAGTTTCCCGCGGTATTTACCAGGCGGAAAAAACCTATCGGGCAATAAACACCCCGGAAGGTGTGAACTGGTTAATGAATTACCTTACCGGGGTTCGCTAAAACGAAGGGAATAATCGATGAACGTCTTAGCCACCAATAACTATCTCTGCCGCCTACCGGATGCATGGGCGCCAGACAGTACCGTCCTACTCAGCGGACCGGCGGGCAGCGCACATCCATTTATCGTTAGCATAAAAACGGTTACAGCGACTGAAGGGGCAACGGCAGAAAGCCTCGGCCAGGAAATACTGGCGGGATTTTCCGCAGCGGAGAACCCGGTGGAGGTGCTCTCCAGCGGACTGCTCTCGCTCCAAAATTGCACTGGATTTGCCATCCACACCCAATGGCCGGATAAAGCGGGAAAGCGATTCCATCAATATCAATTAATCGTCGTGCAGGAAGCCAATGCCTTTATCCTGATGACTTCCCTGGCGGCTGATGTTTTCCAGGAAGTTAAGGATGAAGTTGAATCGATTTTTCGCTCGTTTCAAACAATAGAGTAAATACAGTGGCAGTCGGCAGTGGCAGTAGCAGTCTTTTTTACTGCCAACTGCTACTGCTACTTGTCTTAAAACAGGACTCATACACTGAAAGGAAATACCATGCCTCCACTTTCCAGACTTGGCGATAAATCCCAGGTGCCTGTCGATGCTCATGGTTGCCCGGCCTGTCCGCATAGCGCTACTGGACCGGCGATTGCCGGTTCTCCCAATGTGCAGGCCAATTTTCTGCCGGCCTTGCGGGTCGGGGATAATGGTACGCACATCGCTTGTTGCGGCCCGAATCTTTGGGTAGCAGCGAAAGGCAGCGCTACCGTAATGATCAACTTTTTGCCTGCCCATCGTCTCGGCGATATGGATACACACTGCGGCGGCATCGGGCAGATGATTGAAGGCAGTCCCGATGTGATTGTCGGCGGATGAGATCTGAAACCAGGGGAACCGAAAATGAGAGAACAATTCAACAGCTATAGCGAAGCGATAACCGCAGCATTGAAATGGTTAAATGAACATGGCGTTAGCAATTTTGATGAAGTATACGAATCGCGGAACGGCTTTGGGATGAAAACATATGGCGGCGGTTCCGGTTATCGCCTCGAGTTCGACCAGCGCTCCGGTGCCCATATTAACGTGTGGCACCACAAAATAAAAGGGCCGCATTTCCTTTTTCCCGGTAATGAACAAGATGTCCGGGCAAAATGGCGGCAACTCTTTTGGTGGAATCCCCGCCTGAAAAGACACGACCGTTAGTTAAACAGTGTCGTTTTCTCGGTCATCGCCCCGTAGGGTTCACCTTATGGCGAGGAGTGCCCCAGGGGTCCCTACGGGGCAACGACGAAGCGATCCCTTCGTTACATACTCTATATTTACAATCATGCTGAACTGATCGAGCCATATAAACAGAACAGACCAAACATAAGCAAGTCCACAAAATCTTTCGGATTTTCCAAAATCTCTGATTATTATCTAATATACGCTTATAAATCGTTTCACAGAAATCTGTTCGGATTAATGGCCGTTTGCAAAAAGCCATTAATCAACAGGTTTTGTATCCGTACGCCGGGAAATCCCTGCAGAACGAAGTGTGCCGTAAGGGGATTCTTACGGGCAACACCGCAGCATCTCTTTTCACCAAGATTTAAATGTTTCAAAAAATTGCTATGACACTTTTAAACAGTTAAATCAATATGAGAGGGTTATCATGCATGACAATTCCCAGATTCCCGATAGGTACACCGCAAAATATTTTTATTACGAACCGATCGAAGTGACCGCGCAGATCGACGAAGCAGATTCGAAAAGAATCTACCACACCGTCAAAGATAAAAAACTCACCGATCGAATTGTTGATAATCAAAGTGTAGAAGTGGCGGTGAGCACCTTGGAGAAAGTAATTAAGCGGGAAAACCTCCCGGCTGCAGCGGACCTGGTTTACCAGTTTAAAAACAAAAAAGCCAAAGCGACTTTTTCCGAACTGGAACCGCGGGAAGTTAATTTTAAATATAATTATATGAAAGTGTACCGGAATGAGGTCACCCTGTATTTAGAGAAGTCTTTCCATGAAGAAATGAATGGGAAGCCCCTGTCGCCGGAAAAGATCAGCGAGATTATTGATGAATTAGTGAAAACGAAAGGTTGGCCGGAGCCGGTGCATCTGAAACAACACCTGGAGAGTGGAGAGGCGTTTTTTACTCGGGTGGGGTAGGCTACCCTTTACAATGAAAAATTTTTGCTTGCTAATCATCAGGCTGTATTGACGAATTTGAATAAAAACAACATTTAGAGAGCCTAATTGATTTGCAATTCTTTTCTGTTTTTAGTAAAATAAATTCAATTTGTATTATTCTTTTCTAATTCCATACAAATAAGTAATTAAGTATTATTTCACCTGAGATAACGAGCAAAGTGGGCTGATGAATTTCCGTCAAAAAATAAAAATTGTTAACGCCCTTTTGCAATGCGAGAACATCAGTAATCCCGGCATTCGAAATGATATTGTTAAACAACTTCCCGAAGATATCAAAAACAATATTGAAAGAAGGCCCCAAAACCGTTCTGACGTTATAAATATTGTTGATGCTTGTCAAGCCTATCCGGATGGAATGGAAAAATTAATTGATATTGTAGATTATTACGAGGGTGAATCAATTGCATTTCTTGCAGTAAAGAACCTTCTTGGTAATCAATTAATGCCCGGGATAATTGATCAAAAATACAAATTTGAAATTTTTTCTATCGTTAGTGGAGCAGGATTAACGATAAATGAAGTAAAAGATATCTATATATTGAGTTTACCAGAGTCTATTTTTCCTCGAGTGGATAGCAAATCTATTTGGGCAATGTTGGATCACCTTTGGGATATTCCAGAACAAGAAGATGGTTTATACCCTATTATTAGTTTTATTTATTACTTATCGGAATATATTAAACCCGAGAATCCTGATATAGACAAAAAACTTAAGAAAAAGAATGCATTAATTGCCGAGGAATTGGGCATTGAGAAGGCTAAATTTAACTCATTAACTAAAAAGATAAAAAAAAATCAATTAGAAGCATCAAGCTGGCCATATTTGTTAATTGAAATTCATCCAGATCAAGCCAATCAACTACGTCCCAGGAATAAAAAATATTTAGTGCATATTTCACTTTGGCAGGATAAAGATAATACCAGATATCTATATAAAGAGGATGATTTATATCTCTTAAATGATATTCCCAAGGTTATTAACACTTATATCAACAAATTAGCAAAGATTCTTCTAGATAAAATAACTGATTTGATAATTGAATTTTTTTTACCCAGAGAACTTATCTCTCTTGAAGTAGACCAATGGATGAAAGAGGATACATTCGTAGGAAAAATAAAAATTGGCAATGAACATAAGGTTGTTGTTAGGTCTTTAGAGAGAGCATTAGATCCCGAACTGCAAGGGTATTGGCGAAAAAAGTGGAAAAAACTTTGTTATAATAAAACTTTAGCTCCCATAGCTAATTCCATTGATTTTGTATCTGACAATCAACAAGAGCCGTTAGCACTTTATTATAATATCACTCAAAATGAACCCCTTGCTTGCTTGGGCTTTAACTTTACCCCTAAAGATAATAACGATGGTTACTCAATTCTCGGTGCAATTCTTCGTGCTGGTATTCCTATTGCACTTTGGCCACGCAAAAAAGCGGCTAGTTATATTGCGATAGATATTGTAGACATTGAGATTCCAAAACTATTATCACATAATAAACTAAATTTCCTTTTAGAAGAGACCAAAAAATTTCGCATTGAAGCAACTGTAAAGGGAAATGAAAAGCACTTAGGAAATTATTTAACTTTATTATGGGATGATCCTGAACGCTTACCATTAGAATTTGACAACCGAATTGACACGCAATTTCATGCTATTTAGTTAAGGAAAAGAATATGAGTAAATGGCGGATTTATAAGGGCATCGGTAAACCGCATCAAGGTATAAAGAAGTTGCCTCCAGCACCTCGTTGGCGTCAGTATGACGGAAAAATTTTAGACGACAGGCAATTGGAAGAAGATCCACACTTAGAACGCCGCTTTGGTCATATAAAACGTGGAATTACTTTTCAAGCGAGCGAGAAAGAAATTATCCTGGTTAATACATCTTTATATCTTCGCCGCCCACTATTAGTAACAGGAAAACCAGGTACTGGCAAATCTTCCCTGGCTTATGCCGTTGCCCATGAGCTCGGTCTCGGAAGAGTACTGCGTTGGTCCATTACCTCAAGATCTAATTTAAAGGATGCCTTATACCGCTATGATGCTATTGGCCGCTTGCAAGAAGCAAACTTAACAAAAAGTGAGCCCGATATTGGGCAATTTATTAGATTAGGCCCATTAGGCACTGCTTTACTCCCCACAAAAGAACCAAGGGTTTTGCTTATCGATGAAATTGATAAAAGTGATATCGATTTACCTAATGATTTGTTAAATATCTTCGAAGAAGGTGAGTATGAAATACCTGAACTTGCTCGACTGCCTGAAGATAAGGAAAAAGTTAAAATATTTCCACATGATGGTAATGATAAAGTTTCCATAATTAGAGGCCAAATTCGCTGTGCAGCTTTTCCTTTTGTCGTTATAACCAGCAATGGAGAACGTGAACTGCCCCCTCCTTTTTTAAGGAGATGCTTACGCTTGGATATTTCAGATCCCGATCCTGAGAAACTCGCCAAAATTGTCGATGCTCATTTTGGTGACCTGGATAAATCTCTCATTCAAAAGAGAAATGAATTGGTAAATTTGTTTCTAGCAAAACGTGAGGGGGGAGATCTTGCAACAGATCAACTTTTGAATGCAATTTACCTTTTAACTAAAGGAATAGACTTTCATACAGATGAAAACATTAAGGAAGAATTACTTAATGATGTCCTGAGATACTTAAGCTCATCGGATTACTAATGCTCGAAGAGATCACAATTTTGCTACAAAATCTAGATTCGGAATTAACGATAGAGGAAATGGCCGATGTATTATGGTTAGCCACTTATATCGATGAATCGGTTATAAACAATCCCAACTTCCTGGATTCAGCAAACTCTTATAACAGCAAAAAAAGTCCCCAAAAGCAATATGTAAAACATCAAATAAACGAAGAAGAAAAATCTAGAAGCGAAGAGAAGAAATCAAATAAGAATGCTGAACTCATATTACCGCTGCCATTTTCTCAAGACAGTATTTTTGAAACTTTTAGAACACCTGGCGTTTCAAATCTTCCAGGAAAGTTAGAAATAAGCCGTTCATTACGTCCATTTAATCGGAATATCTCTTCAACTTTTCAGTTTGAAATGAATGAACTGGCGACAGTTGAACGAATCAGTAATGAACGAATTTGGGCTCCTGTATTAACACCTGTAAAAGAGCGGTGGTTGGATATTGCACTCGTGATAGAAAACTCACCGACAATGGCAATTTGGCGTCCACTCATTAAGGAATTTAACAAACTACTTGAAAGGCAGGGGGCATTCCGCAATATCTCCGTATGGGAATTCTTGTCTGGAGCTGATGAAAAATTAGAATTTTATACTTTTTCCGAACAGGGCTATCAGGATAAACAAAGCCGTAATCCTAAAGAATTAATCGATGTAAATGGGCGCCGTCTTATACTAGTTTTCAGTGACTGTGTTTCTTCAGGTTGGCGAAATGGACAAATTTCCAATACAATAGGTAACTGGGGAAAATATTGTTCAGTGACAATAGCACATATGTTGCCCCAATATATGTGGCACAGAACATCTCTTGGAAAAATGCCACCAGTAAAAATATTTAGTGACAAACCAGCCTCTAGTAATTCCAAACTTAAATCAGTTTCGCCCTGGGAATGGAAACGAAAAACCTCATTAAATGGAGTTGCTGTGCCTGTTATTAATATAACGCCTAATTCACTTTTGTTATGGGCAAACGTACTATCTTCTCAAAA
The DNA here is from genome assembly GCA_028284905.1 of Calditrichia bacterium. Lineage (GTDB taxonomy): Bacteria > Calditrichota > Calditrichia > RBG-13-44-9 > J075 > JACKAP01. The sequence continues at coordinate 9,370 of JANQQU010000009.1, read as the reverse complement.
CAATTTATTTATCAATGGCATTATTATGCCATATGTGCATAATGAAAAAGAATACGATACTGATGAAAATCACAACTTATCGCTCAGAATTAAAAAAGAGAAAGAAAAAAAAGAGCCTCTAGAACTTGTCAAACGCTTTCAATCAACCGCTTCCCCCATTGCGAATCAATTAATCCTTTGTTTAGCTGCTGCTCCGCTCAGTTTTCCGGTAATGCGCTTGATTCAGCAGGTGATGTTACCACAGGCAAAACAAACCCATTTAGCAGAAATTTTACTTAGCGGACTCATCGATCTAAAATATCCTGGTGAAACATATTATACGATGCGATCAGACCATATTGAGTTTGAGTTTTTGCCAGGTGTCAGAAAAGTACTGATAAAAAACACTCAAATTAGCGAGAGTTTAGAAGTACTTGAACTCGTCTCTCGATTTATTAATCAATATGCTGGTAAAAAGTTTAATTTTGTTAGTTTTATTAAAAATCCCGATGATAAAATTTATATAGATGAAACAGTTAAACCATTTGCTACTCTTTCAGCTGAAGTTTTACGATGCCTAGGGGGTAAGTATTCAAAAATTGCAAAAAAATTAGAGGAAGAATATCAAGATGTTCAAGAAGATTCAAATGATTCTTTTTGGGAAGAGTTAATTGTTCAAGAAGAAAAGGAAAATTCAACTAGTTGGGGAGATAAAATTCAAAAATTTTCCCAGAATATTTTTGTAAGGCGGAAAAAATATACTCAATATTCTGAGGAACTCTTTAAACATTGCGTGGATCGTGAATCGCCCAACCATGGAATTGCCTGGCGAGGGTTTTATGAAATTTACAATCCATTTATTTACAAGCAAGTGAACACTGCTGTTAGACAATATCATTATCCTTTAGCACGCCGGGTTCCGGATAAGATCACCGAAGATATTGTTCTGAATGTTTTTACAATTCTTTATAATCATTTAGGTAATTTCCGTTTCGAAAAAGAAAGTGAAGCTAAGTTTCGCGCTTACCTAGCAACTATTTGCAGACGAAACGTGCATCAGTATATGCGTCCGAAGTACATCGCTATGATGGTCGATCCACCAGAACCTGGCAAGCCTTTCTCTGAAAAAAAAATCGAAGGGAATGCTGCCTTCGAAGTTTATGATTTTCTAGTAAAGTATTTAAGAGAAAAACATTCCCATAGGGAAAATATTGAGCGAGATATTCATATTTTTTACTTGTATTCTATGAAGGGCTTATCAATAGAAACTATTCTTTTTCACCCAGCCTTGAAGAATGAAATGTATAGCAAAAATAGAATATCCAAAATAGTTAGTCGAATACGTACATCTATAAAAAATGATGCTGATTTTATAGACGAATTAATGAGTTAATCAATTAAGTGATAAATAAAATGAACGATAATTTGAAGCTTCTCGGACAAGCAATAGGTATACTTAGAGCAAAACAAGACAGAGAAGAGCAATTATATAGAGAAAGTCCTCCAGGGCAGAAACTCTCTACATATCTATCAAATTTAGAAGAATTGTATCGTGATGTACAAGTGTATCATAAAGAACAAGAAACCCTTAAAGAACTGCAAAGTCCTATTTGCCAGCCAGGAAGATCCATATTACTAAATAACGACAAGTTATTATTGGTTATTTTCTTAAGTCAATTGACTAAAAAAGATTCTACCTTACTATTAACACACTTAAACAGTTGTTTCGAATGTGAGGAAATATTTTCTGAAATCCTTCTTATAGCTCATCGGACTTATGAGAAATATTAAGGATAAATAATCAAATTAATAGCGTCGAAAAGTTGTAAAAAAAATGTAGGCCAGATTTATCTAGCAAAAGTGAAATAATTATGTTTTTAATGTTGGTTAATATATCGTTCTTAATGCTCGATAAACACCAAGTGAAATATATTTATTGTCGATAAAACACATATTCCCCGCTGTCATGCCCTGTTTTGTGGATCACACCGAACTCTGGCCTATTATCAGCATTGTAAATCACTGAATGGCGAAGCAAACCATATAATTCTTCAGCAGTTAGCGCATCTTTTTCATTCTCTGTTAACCGCAAAATTAAATAATTAATAAACTCACTGTAATCCGATACGGCTTCTTCCTTCATTCCACTTGTCAAGGCCTGACGACTGGAACTTTTTTGTAATTCCGGAATAGTTTTTTCCTGATAGTTACCGGACTTACGGACATCGAGAATTCCACCACTAAAGCAGGCATCACTAATCAATAGAACATGTCTGGCCTGAAATCCATTTAATTGGTCTCTGATATCGCTATTGGAAATCCAATTAGCTTTGTTATCCGTTTCAGCATCTTTCGGCAGCCAGTAACCTTGTCGCCGACGTTTATTCCATTCCCCATGGCCCGCAAAAAAAATTAGTAAATTATCATCTTCCTCAATTTTTCGCTCCAATTCTTCTAATTTTGCCAATAATTCCGTACGTGTCGGGTTAGTTAAAAAAGTGATGCTTTCTGGGGCAAAAGTATAGAATGTGGTTAGAGTATCTCGTAATCTAACTGCATCAGAAATTGGAAAATTGAGTGGGCGTTGATATAAATAATCTTGTACTGCAATTAGGCAAAGATGATTGCGTTGCCAGGATTTCTCCTTTAGCTCTGCAAACGATTCAGAATTAAGATTACTTAGATTCTTCTTCCTGCTAGATGAAGCTAAATCTCTTTGCAGCTTTGGTTCTTTTGGATAGGTTAAATTATCTTTTGTTTCTGGTATAGTTTGTTGAAATTCAATAATCTGATTAGGTTCGGCATTTAGAAATAGAGCGTCAACAGCCTGCATCGACAAAGAATTGCCTTCATAGGTACGGAGTACTTCTAGTAATTTCTCCAACCCGTCCTCGTAATTCTGACAGGTCTTAACAATACTCATCACATGAGGACGGGCCGAGCTACGATAATCAATATTATTACTTATATCATCCGGTAATAAGTTTATAATATCGCTACGAGTGTCGGTATTTTGAATACTAGGACATTTGAGAAGAGCATCGACGATATTTAAGAATTCATTGGCCATAGTTTTCTTCCTGAATAAAAAGGTCTACTGCACATCAACTTCCGCCCACCACAAAATTAGTTCTCCTCTAGCGTTTCCAGTAACTACTTTTTTTCCATCCGGCGAAAAGGCAACACTAAATATCCGGGAATTTTGTTCCGGATATGCACGTAATTCATTTCCCGAATAAATATCCCATAATTTTAATTTTCCGTCATCTCCAACAGAAGCGCCTGCGTTACTTTTCGGAGATATATCTAAATCCTTGATATTATTAGTATGAAACGACGGATATACATTCTTGAGATGAAAAATGTTATTACTCTCACTTATCCATACTTTTACTTTCAGGTCATAACTACTCGAAACTATCATTTTACTGTCGGGTGAGAAGGAAATCCCCCTGATAGTTCCTTCATGACTGGAAAAAAGCGGTGAGTCTTTAAGAGTTTGATGTAATTCCCTTTTAAAAACATTCCAAATCTTAATATTATTATCATAGCCGCTGGAAATAACCCATTTTCCATCTGGTGAAAAATCTACTCCTTTAATTCCGCCTTTATGATTGGTGCTTTCATCTCCTAATATCACATACGAGATATCTTCATTTTCAATACTCCATAAAATAAGATTCTTATCATTACTCCCGGAAATCACTTGGTTTCCGTCTGGTGAAAAGGCAATGCAATTAATTGGGCCTCTATGGATTTTGGGAAATACTTTTATTTCTTCACCTGAATTGATATCCCATAATCTTATAGTTCTATCATCACTGGCTGATATTACCCACTTACTGTTCGGATGAAAATCAACTCCCCAGATATCTCTTGTATGCCCTTTAAATCGTTTCAATTGCTGTCCACTTTTTGCATTCCATAACACTAATTCATCATCACTGTCAGATGTAATAATATATTCTTCATCACTTGAAAACGCTGCATCATAAATCTTTACATCATCTTTCCTTTTGATTTTTCCATTTCTAAGTGTATCGGTTCCAACAGACTCCCAAATTTTCCAGTTTTCATAATAAATAATTTTTACAGGTATTTTACGTTCTTTACTAAAAAAACCACCTATAAGTTTAAGCTCATGGTTTGATTCACCTGTTTGAGGGCTCAGTGATATTTCTATCGGTTCATCATTTATAATTGGCTGTTTTTTATTATCAAAATGTATTTCATCAAAATCTGCACGTGGCACATGAATATTATAGTCTGCTGGATCTTGGACATACTTTAGATAAATTAACGAGTCTGGACTTGCTAATTGTGATTTTACGAAATTAGAATTCATAAATCTGGGAAAAAACTCCGGCTGAATAAATTGCAACCAAAGAACGAAGCTAAGAGAAATTACAGTCGTTAAAGAGAGTAATATCCTAGATAGATCCAAAGGTGTTTTCTTTCTGACCCATTTGAGATTAAAGATATTTTCATAAATTTTATTTCGTGGAACCAACTGATCGTTCTCAACCCGAACAACACCTGATAATTTCAATCTGGTTTGAATAGGTGAATCTTTATCTTCAGAAATTTTCTTCCCTTTTAAAATTTTTTGATATAACTGTAAAGTTTTTCGAAATTTCTTTTTATCCTCGTCTTGCGATAAATAATCCTGAATAAACTTTAAATGCGTATCATTTTCAATTCTTTGATTTAAAAAATTTTCTGAAACTTCCTTGTCAATTGTTAATTGATTAATTTTATTTTGTTTTAATTTTTTTTGCTGAATATCAAATACAGCTTTCGCAAGTTTTTGAACCATCCATGGTTGACCATTCGTCCAATAAAAAACTCGTTCTATCAAATCGTCACTGTCTTCACCTAAGACTTGTTTATATGGAGCAATAGATTCTTTAGTAAAATCTGTTAATTGGATTTCGCGACCAATATTAAAAGGAGTTCTTGTTTTATCTTTAATCAGATCCGAGGCAGTTGTTGTTCCCAAAAAAACAAACGTAAGTCGGCTTAACTCAATGTTATCTGTACTTTCAGATCTTTCAATATAAATTGACCTGATTGTAGCAAAAAAGTCATCTGAAAATGAAAGTTTTAACACTGTTTCAATTTCATCAAAAAATATAATGATATTTTTTCTAATCTTTTGCAAAAGTAATTCTTTTAAATATGAAGCAAATTTCAGTGTTGGCCCCATGGAATCATTATCCTTAAGCCATGCTTTCGTTTCCGATTCTATTTCGAGTTTTTTTCCGATAATCAAAATTAAATCTCGAAACCAACCTTCTGCACTTTTTTGACTATTATTTGTTCCCAACTGGGTATAATCAATATATCCTGTCGCATACAAATTGGGATACAATTTTTGATTATTTAATTGAGAAATAGCGTGCATTGCCAAGCTGGATTTACCAGACTGCCTGGGCGCTAATATCAGACAGATTTCATGGCGAATTACTGCTGCCAGGAGTTCATTATCAGCTTTGCGTGTTACATAGCTGGGGGCATCCGGACTAAGTGCCGCATACGTATGAAAAAAATCTTCTTTCGACTTAATATTTTTTTTACTGTTTACTTTATTCATTAATTAACCCTCTCCTAAAAAATTCCCGATATAAATCACAAAAAGGGAGAATTTGAAACTCGTTTTCGCTTTTTGCAAATTTTACCAAACCCGCTGCTTCCAGCCTGTTAACTAGTTTTCCATTTTGGGGATCTTTCTGTATAACAATCTTTTTCATTGCCTGCGATAACGCTTTATCCTGATGGAATTGAATAAGAAATCGATTTAAATGGTCAAGAAATACGCCATCTCCGGCGGTTTTTATATTTAATAATTGTTTAAGCGTTTTTAGCTTTGATGAGAGATTAAACAATATTAGATGAACTAGAAAAGGTAATCCTCCTGTATAATTCATTATTGCTTCTAATTCAGAATTCAAGAGGTTTAATTTATACTGATTGGCAAAGTATTTGATTTCATCAATATTAAAGGGATCAAGTTGAACATGTGTTCCTATATTAAAAGGGGACTGAGAAATATCATCAATAAAAAAACTAGGCTCCGTTGAAGTAGCAATTAGCCAGTGAATTTTTCCCCAGCACTCTTCCATGGCACCTTGATTATAAAATGACCGTAAAGATGCATAAAAATCCGATTTTAAAGGTGTATTGAAAACACGATCGCCTTCGTCGATACATATTAATACAGGGGTTTTATTTCTATCAAAAACGAAGTCGTTTAAAAAATTCGTAAAATTTATAGCATAAAATCCGTCCTTATCCCATTTGGTATTGTCCCAATCTTTAATAGCCAGTTGATTAGCCAACATATTTGCTAAAACTTTCCAAATCGAATCAAGGGATTGAAAATAGGAACTGGGAAACGCTTGAAAGTCAAAAAACACAGATCTCAAACTTGCTTTTCTTTTTTTATTTGCATGATATAAACGTATTATAAGTGATGTTTTTCCGGTTTGCCTTGCCCCACGCACATTAACCATGGCTCTTGGCCGATAAATTGCTTTTAACGCTTTTTCATCAGAATTTCTAAGGACATAAAATTTCGAACTTAGTTCGATTGCTCCTCCCGGAACTATTAGACTACGGGGATCTGCTGAGGGTTGTGGATGCGCGGATTTAATTTTTACAACTAAATCTTCCTTAGTTTCTAAATAGGTTTTTTCGCTATTTGTTGAAATTCTTTCAATCACCCTTTGTGCTAATTCAAGCATATTTTCACCGTCGTTCCACTCTTCCTGAAATATGTCCCGAAGATATACACTAAGATGATATGGTAACCTGTGGTCATTAGGAAGATTAATGCGAACTGGAATGATAATTGGACTTCCTTGCCGGTAAGAAGAGATGTCTTTTGCAATTACAAGTTGTTCCATTAATACTTGGCTTTCCAAACTGTTTTCAGAAAGTAAAATCATAAAGCAATCTGCTTTTTCTAATTCTCCCTTTAATTTTTTTCCCCAATTTTTTGATTGATGAATTTCCTGCTCTTGTACAACCTTACAGTTACTCTCAATTAAGTATTTCGACAATTCGGAACTAACCAAATAATCAAGCTCTGATTCGGAATGTGCCATGAATATTTTGTAAGATTTATCCGATCTACTTTTCTCAGACATTGTTAAATTAACACGTACCCGCCTATTCGGTTTATTTGACAAAGAAAAATTTGTCTGCGCACCAGACTTAACTACAAGCCGTTCAACTTCTTGTAGTGGCAAGGAATTGCCCTCAAAATTACGAATCGTTTCCAGCAGTTTCTCCAAACCGCCAGAATAATCTTGACAGGTTTTAACAATATTCCTTACGTCCGCCCTTGCAGAACTGCGACGTGGGATATTATTTCGGATATCGTTCGGCAATAAATTGATAATATCACCACGCATTGCAGGGTCACTTATGCTTGGACAAGAAAGCAATGCGTTGACAAGTTGAGAATTATCAATCAGTCTAGGTAGCGGTGGAGCATTCTCAGTATCTGAAGCTACTTGAATCGTCTGTATCAAGAATGGATTAAAAAAATCAGATAAAATAGAAAATTTTGAATTGGAAGATTGAAACAATTTTAATAATTGATTTGCACTTTGCGTTGGCATTTCTATTATAACCCTAATACTACCCTCAATTACTTTCAAGATAGATATAGCATCTTTCGAAATGCCCAAAATCGAAGCTAAGATTGTTATCAAACTAGAGTTTTTAATAGTCTTATTATACTGTACGATATCTCCACTTATAATAATTTGTACCTTACTCTTAGAGACGTCTACTTTTCCTCCCACCAACTGCGCTAGTAAACCATCAATTTGCATCTGAATATCCACCCCTACCTCCGGACGCAAAGCTTCCAGCAAGAGCGCCTGAGCTGGTTTACCTACTTCTACATCACCAAAATCTTCGCATTGTTTTACCAGGCGCACGGTAAAGGTTTTGGCATCACCGGACCAGTCAATGCGGTTATAGATGCCTTTATAATCGCTTAAGATTGGCACTAGGCGGGTTTGACGAACGGTTTCTGTCCCCATATACGGCAGTAATATATCAACGATTTTATTGAACAAACTGTTTGCCATTCTTTACCTTCCAAACCTTAAATCAGCATATTCACTTCCAAATTTGTAAATCAACGTAGAATAGTCTGCTCTTTTGGAGACTTGCCTGTAAAATAACATTACCACTCTCTGCATGATCGAAGAATGCTATTACAAGAAGTCTTCACAGCTCTAGCTAATTTACTCGGTTCTTCATGGCGAATTACCGGTAAAATTACTGCACTCAAAATTGTTATCTAATATTTAAGGTGTAACGTATCTAAAATAATAAAAGTCCGCCAAACATGGAACAGAAAAATTGTCATAACGGATTTTTATTGTAGCTTTATTTCGCGGTGACGCCTCATCACCCCGTAAAGTTATACGCAGCAAACAACTTCTGGCTATAGGGATGAACAAATTGCTGAAAGCCATTTTCCCGCCGTTCAGCTAATTCAACAATTTCACCGTTATACATCACTGCGATGCGGTCGGCGAGTTGTTTAACCAGATGGAGATCATGGGAGATCAACAGGATGCTCAGCTGATTTTTTTCCTGCGCGTCCCGAATAAAGTTTAGCAGTTGGGTGATGCGGGAGGCATCGATGCCGGCAAAGGGCTCGTCGGCGAGGAGTAGCTGGGGAGGTACCGCGAAGGCGCGGGCAAACCCGACGCGCTTCTGCTGCCCGCTGCTCAGTTCATGAGGATAGCGTTCCAGATGGCTGGCGGATAATCCCAATGCCTGAAACAATGCGAGGGTGCGCTGCTCCCATGCTTTTCCGGCAGTGGTATCGTGAATTTGATAGACCTCCTTCAGGATGCTTTTAATTTTCATCCCGGGGTTCAGCACGGCTGCCGGGTTCTGGAAGATGCTCCGTACCGAGCGGCGGAAATAACGACGCTGCGAGCGAGAGAAGCTGGCCAGCGGCATTCCTTTGAAACGGATTTGACCGCTGTCCGCTTTGCTGAGTTGTAAAACCAGGCGGGAAAGGGTGGTTTTACCACAGCCGCTTTCCCCGACCAGACCGAGGATTTCTCCCTTAGCGATGCTGAGCGAGACGTTCTTCACCGCTGGTTTTCCCGGTTGGGTTTTTACAGTGGCAGGAAACGTTTTATTGAGGTTTTTTATTTCGAGGATGTTCTTTTCCATGGCTAAAATCCTTGTTTCTTATGCGCTGGAGGGCGCTTTTTAAATTAGCTACGGATAACACGGATTTTCATGAATTAAAGAGGTAAGTGCTTGGACAAAAATAAGTTTTGAATAAAAGTTTTAGCTATTATTTTTGATTATGAGCCGAAAAAAAAGATATATCGATCAATTAAGCGAAACA
>JANQQU010000084.1 GCA_028284905.1 Calditrichia bacterium | reverse complement strand
TTATTTAGAACACCAGGACAATATTGAGAGGCTGAAGTCTAATTTTAATTCATTCTTGCGAAGATAATGAAAACTTTCGCACACTATTGATGCGGAATTCCAAATTCCGAATTCCGCATTTATGCTTTTTTTACCAGTTTTTTGAGGAGCTTACGGCCCCGCGCTTTAACCGCTGCGCTGCCTTTTTCCATCTGCTTGTTCACCAGAATGATTAATGTTTCTCTGGAGTCGCCATGTTTTAGTCCGAGATCGACGAGTGAGTGCATGCAGTTTACCTGTACAATGCGACTGCGGGTATCAGGGAGCCATTTCTGGAGATATTTTTTCACTGTGGGTAATTGCGTTTTGCTCAGCGTCAGGTAGCCGAGCATCAGCGACAGGGGGATTTTTACTTCCTGTTGATCGTCCCATACTGGCAAGTGTTCCACGATTGCGACGGTGTGCTTATTGAGGAGTTCCGGATAACGGCGGGCGCTTTTTTCGATGACGTCCGAGACACGCATTCTCAGAACCGGATCATCGCTGTAGAAGCCCTGAAAGACTTCGTCGAAAAGATCCTGATTATCAGCAACAATTGTTACCACTGCATCGGCATCACCAATCGAGCGGAGATCCCCGCCGGTGAGTCTCTCCAATAATTCAGACATATTTCCCCCAGTAGCACATGCTGATGCTCATCAGATATTAGTTAACAATCAGGTTGGAAAAATTAAGCTGATAATAACCCTTCACTCTTGCTCAAGAATGCCTGGCAATCCTGCAGCGTATCCGCGGGAATTTCCTCCATCGGCACATGGCCGGTGCGGGGATAGATGATCATCCGGGAATTGGGAATACTATCGCGAAAACGGCGGGCATTCTCTGCCGGCAGCCATTTGTCGTCTTCTCCCCAGAGAATTAAGGTCGGGGTATTTATTTCATTCAGATGAAGGGTATGATCTTTCACATGACTGTTGGCCATTACCAGGAAGGCTTCCGGATTGCCCTTGCGAGTAAAGAGATCATAATAGCGATCAACCAGTCCCCGGGTTACCTTGCTCTTATCGCAATACACCTGCCGGAGGAATTGCTCCAGCACCTGCCGCTTAACCACATAACGAATCGCCCGGTTAAACAAAGGCATGCGGGCCATTTTAAAAGGTAGTGGGATGCTTTTGTCATCCAGAAACCCCGCAGCATCAATCAGCACCATCTTGGCGACTCGCTCCGGATTGGCCAGTGCATATTCCCAGGCGATCCAACCGCCGAGGGAACTACCGGCGACATGAAAACGGGGAATATTCATGCGATCCATAAACTGATTGATTAAATCGAGGTTACAGCTCATGTGATAGCGATTATCAGCTGCCGGACCGGTTAAGCCGAAACCGGGATAGGTTAAGCGAACAACACGAAAACGTTTACTTAAATCACTGGCCCAGTCGTCAAAAGTGTGCAGGGAGGAAAAAGCGCCGTGCAATAACAGGATCGGAAATCCTTCCCCTTCATCGCGATAATGAATCATCGTGCCATTGATGACCATGAAGCGCGATTGCTCGTTGGTATACTTTTTTAAAAGATCAAACATTGCTGCCTCAAATTAAGCCCTTATAACCATGTTACGATCAAGATAGCGGTTTAGATCATTTTTTGCAATGGGAGAGGGAAATTTTCTTCGTTGAAAAATAAAGCTCTCCCTATCATTAGGGAGAGCTATTCTTCACCATCCTTGTGAGGAGGGGTTGGGAGAGTATGGTTATAGAAAAATTGTGATCTGAAAATTAACTGTCATTTTCCTGAAAAATATGCACATCGCGCTGCGGGAATGGGATCGAGACACCTTCTTCATCGAAGCGCTGTTTTACTCTTTCGTTGATATCAAAATAGACGTCCCAGTAAACTGCTGGATCTACCCAGGGACGGGCGGCGAAATTCACGCTGTTATCGCCCAGTTCCAGCAAACCAACCATCGGCTCGGGATTTTCCATAACGCGTTCATCGCTGGACATTACTTCCATCATAATATCCTTCGCTTTTTTCATATCATCGCCGTAACCGATGCCAAATACCAAATCGATACGAATTTTTCCTTTTCGAGAGTAATTGACGATATTACCAGAAGTAACATTTCCATTGGGAATAATTACGGTTTTGTTATCGAGCGTTACCAGATTGGTAGTGAAGATGGAAATCTCTTCCACATGGCCTAAAGCACCCCCAGCTTCGACAAGATCGCCAACTTGTATCGGTCGAAAAATGATCATCAACACACCGGCGGCAAAATTTGCAAGAGATCCCTGCAAAGCCAAGCCGACAGCCAAACCGGCCGCACCGATAATAGCGACAAAAGATGTTGTCTGCACACCGACCTGGCTTAGGGCGGCGATCACGACAAAAACCAATAATCCGATATATACCAGGCTGGAAACAAATTTGGTCAGCGTAGCATCGATATTTTGCCGTTCCATCACTCTTACTACAAATCGCTTCAGGAATCCGGCGACCCATTTCCCGATAACAAAAATCGCCAATGCAGCAATGATATTTACCCCAAACTCCAATAACCATGTTTGGGCAATTCCGACTAACTCCTGGATGTTAATGGCATCCATTTCGACCTCCGTTTAGTTTGAGCATTGCGCTCAGTTGTCTCTTTTCCCGGCCTGTATCTCTTCAGACAGGGATGCATTTATAAAGTCACAATATAAAAGAAAGTGGCAGTTGGCAGTAGCAGTAGCACGATTGTTTTTCCTGCCAACTGCGACTGTCGACTGCCACCAGTTTTTTAGCTTTTCCCTTTCTTCACCCGGGTTATTTCACCGAGAAGAATATGGTTGGGGAGAATGACCAAATCATCTTTGGTTTTTACGGTAGTGTTGACTGTCCCAATTTCGACAATCTCTCCGCTGGTTTCCCGCAGATTAATTTCCTGCCCGACCTCAAAAGATTTTCGCACATACATCCCGGAAATAATATTCTGCGATACGATCCTCGATCCAAGACCGAGAGTCAGAGCAATTGCCAGTCCGAAGGCGCCCAATAAAGATGCGAAGAGAATCAGAAGCACCGAAGCTTCAATATCCAATTGTGATACTGACACCACAAAAATAGCGATGATGAGAATATTGCTAACCAATTTTCCGAGCACATTTGCAAATTCAATCCCAGCGCCATCGGCAGCACCCTGGATTAGTTTTCCGAGAAAGTTTGCAGCGATGATACCGAAGACGAGGATAAATGCAACGGTTATCAGATTGGGTATGAAGGCGACGAAACGCTGCAGCATTGCCACCAGCGCGTTCATCTCGAGGCTTTCCGCAGCAGAGAGCATAAAAGAGAGCATGATCAGCCAGAAAATCATTTGTGCGATAATCCAGGAGGGTGGTTTCAGGAAACCGGATCTTTGGAGAAAACCGGCAATTCCCGCTTTTTCTACCAGGGTATTAAATCCGAGTTTATCGAGCAGTTTCCCGAAGACCTTCCGGACGATACGGGCCAAAATCCAACCCAGTATCAGGATAGAAAGCGCGGCGAGGAATTTCGGAAAAATTCCGATAATGGTGTCTACCATGTTTTTTAATGCGGGCGAGATGTATGTATCCCATATCGGCATAAGACAATCTCTCCTTTTCGGTTTTCAATATGGTTGGCAGTAGAGAAAATTCATGAATTTTCTCTACTGCCAACCATGAATTTTCTTTAAAGATTTATTTCAGGAAACCACCTAGAATTGAGCTGAATCCACCTAAAACCATGTTCAAAAAATCTCGAGCCATTACTCGTAATTTCATTACATTCACTGCGCCAGCGACATGGTCTTCGGTAATCTCCTTGCCGAGTTCATCATCCCAGTCTTTGCTCATCTTTTTTCTCCGTTTAACGACCGGTCGTAAACCGGTATTTGTTTAACATTTTTTATAATTCTATCATCAATCATGCAAACTCCCCGAGGCTTTCAAAAGCTGTTTTGAATTCCTCACGGGCACGTTTCAAACGCATTTTTGCGGCGCTAAGTCCGATCCCCAATTCCTCGGCAATACTTTTGTAATCCATTTCTTCAAAATAACGCAGCCGAATTATCTGGCTGGCTTTCTCCCCCAGTTTGCCAAGGGCCTCTTCGATGCGCTTGCGGGTATCTTCCTGCTCCAATGCGGTTTCTACCTGTAGAAAAGTAGATTCATCTATAAATTGCTCCCGCTGAACATCCTCAACGTTATCGGTGATCCACCACCAGGGTCGCCGCTGCAGTTTTTCAAGATGGTTCAGACAGGTGTTCACCGTAATCGTATAAATCCAGGTAGAAAACGAAGAACGCATTTCGAACTTTGGCAGGCTATTAAAAATTTTCACAAATACTTCCTGCATCACGTCGTAAGCCTCTTCCTTGTGTTTAACCATGCTGAGAATCTTCCCAAAAATTTTCTGGCGATATCGGTTCAGCAATATTTCGAAAGCGTTGGTTTTATAGGGCAGCTCAGCTTTAGCTATCAACACCAGTTCCGCATCGTTCATATCCTGCAGTTTGCGACGACGGTCTGCAGCTGATGACGATTTGTCTTTCAACGCATCGAAGTATATGCGTGCGGCGATGTTAATTAATCGATAGCTCATAATTTTCTGGCAATAAATAAAGCACCAGACGCTGCCTTTTCGCCAACGCCTTTTTTTAGACATGGGAATTTTGGAAGTGTCACGTAAATATGATTAATTTATTCTCTCCCCTCCCCCGCTGGGCGAAACAATCAATTGTGGTGGTGTAAAGCGGCTGGAATCTACCAACTTTTTCAGGCCAATATTAGTGAAAACTGATCAATTAGTCAAAAATATTTTCGCATCGGCAACTGTCTGCTCAGGCAGCTCTTCCATAGGAATATGGCCGACGCCTTTGTAAACGATAAGCGTAGCATTGGGCAGATCTTCCCGGAATTTTTCTGCATGGGTCAGCGGTATCCAGATGTCACCATCGCCCCACATCAACAAGGTTGGAATATCGATACTGGCAATTTTTGCGGTATTATCAACAAATTCGTGGCGGGCCCGGGCAATAAATGCATCCCGATTTCCTTCCCGGCGCATCATATTATAATAACGATCGATCAGTTCTGGCGTTATCTTTGTATCATCTCCATATACCTCCATCAAGCTTTTTTCCATTAGCGATCGTGGGGTAAAAAAACGGACAACATTACTGAGAAATGGCATTCGGGCCAGGCGAAATCCCAGGGAAGGCTCCGGGTCGCCGGGAAGACGGTAACCAGCTGCATCAACCAGAATCAGTTTGCGCACTTTACCGGGATAACGCCAGCAATATTCCCAGGCAATGCGTCCGCCGAGAGAATTTCCGGCAAGATAGCAGGAATCGATTTCCAACGCGGTCAGGAATGCATCCAGAAATTTTGTATAGGCTGTGCTGGAATAATCCTGTGCAGCATTGGGGCCGGTTAAGCCGAATGCTGGTAAGTCCATGCGAATCACACGATAGTCGGTTTTAAGCGCTTCAGTCCACCCTTCCCAGGTATGAAGCGAGGCAGCGGTGCCATGCAGCAGGACAAGCGGAATGCCACTGCCTTCATCGCGATAATGCACGCGCAGTCCATTGATATCAATAAAACGGGATTGCTCGTTGGTGTATTTTGCCTCGATATTATTAGCGGGTATGTCCGGCGTAATTGCAAGCCAGGATAGAACTATTAGCAGTAAGATAATGGATGAGATTGTGTAGAGGATTTTTTTCATTTCAGTTGTCAGTTGTCAGTTGTCAGTGAACAGTTATCAGTATTGCTTACTTGCCCCTTTGGGGTTTGCTCATTTGCTCATTTGCCCCTTTGGGATTTGCCCATTTGCCCATTTGCCCATTTGGATTTTGCTCATTTGGCTCTTAAGTCCAGGGCTACTATTTCTTTTTGATTGCGTAGGTAGAGTTTGCCGTTCGATAAGGAAGGGGCGGTGTAGCATTTCCCGCTGAGGAGTTGCATGCTGCTGATCTCACGGTATGCTTGCGGGGAAGCATCTACGAGGCCCAGTTTACCGCGGGTCCCAAGTACCACAAGCTTGTTGTCCGCCATCATCAGGGTGCCTTCACCGTATCCTCGCTGTGACCAGCGCACTTCACCGGTTTCCGCATCTATACAACGTAAAATGGATCGATCAGTGCCGTAAAGAAATCCTTTATGATAAATCGTTGATGAAAAATGGTTTTTCATATCATTATTTTTCCAAATCGCGCTGGCGCTAAGCGTTTCGCCGTTGCGGGTAATTTCCAGCACCGCCGAACCTTTCTCGACCGGATGTGGTGAAGAAAAGAATACCCGATTCTCAGGCAGAATAACCGGGGTAGCGACGTTCTCATAGGAATCTGTCCGCCAGGTGTATTCCCAGAAAGTTTGTCCGTTTATTGGGGAGATACCGGTAATTTTTGAGCCGGTGAAGAAGACGGCCTGTTCAATGCCATCCACTGGCATTACCACCGGTGATGAGTAACCGGGATGATCGCTTTGGGCAGCCCAACGGAGTTTACCGGTTTTCTTTTCCAGGGCGAGAATACTTTGGTTGCTGCCTCCACAACCGGTGACCAACAATAGATCTCCGTAAATCAGGGGCGTATTTGAGTAACCAAGATCGGGCACTTTTCCATTGAATTCGGCGGGAATATCAACCATCCAAATTTGCTGACCGGAATTTGCGTTCAGCGCATAGAGCTTGCCGTGGGCACTGGCCACATAAACGGTGTTGTTATCAATCATTGGGGTGGAACGCGGGCCATTTCCCCAGGTGTCCCGGAATTTCTTATCGGTACGGAATCGCCAGATTTCTTCACCGGTTGCAGCATTCAAACATACTGCATACTCATCGTCGCCGGCATCAAACATCGTATAAGCTTTTCCTGCAGCAATAGAAATTGCCGAATAGCCTTCTCCCAGTGCTTTTCGCCAGGCAATTGCCGGTCCTTTAGCTGGCCATTTTTGTAACAGTCCGCTTTCCCGGGAAATGCCATCCCGGTTGATGCCGCGCCATTGAGACCAGGTGTCGCTGGCGGTGCTGTCGGTTTCGGCGAGTAATGATGAAAATACAAAGAGAAGTATTATCCAAATATTCAAATGTTTCCAGAGTTGCATGCTCCTCCCGGATAAACTCTATTTTTTCGGCCACGGATTACACAGGTGAACACTGATTAAGAATTCTTTTAGCAATTAAAAATCAGTGAAAATCCGTGTTCATCCTGTGGCTAATAATATCATATTGAATTAAAGGGTTATTACAATATTACAATAGTTAAAATAAGGCGAATCAGCACAATTTAGTCTGTCCGGAAAATATCTGCGTCATCGCGAAAGGATTTAAATTCCAGGGCATTTCCGCTGGGGTCAAGAAAGAACATGGTTGCCTGCTCGCCCGGTTCTCCTTTGAAACGGACATATGGTTCGATAATGAATTCGACTTTATGCTCTTTCAAGCGATCTGCCAACTGATGCCACTCGTCCCAGGCGAGAATAACACCCCAATGGCGCACCGGCACATTTTTTCCATCTACCGGGTTGGTTTCCGCGGCACGCAATTCCGACGGGCGAAGATGGGCAGACATCTGGTGTCCGAACATGTCAAAATCAACCCAGCGCTCCGCCGAACGGCCGATCTTGCAGCCGAGCACCGTCTCGTAAAAACTACGGGTCTCCTGTAAATCCCGCACGGGAAAGGCTACATGAAAAGGACGGATTGCATCCATTGTTACTCCTTTGTCGCTTTAATACTGTACATGTGAGGTACTAGTTGCCCGAATCTTTCCACAACATATTTGCCTTTTTCTATTTCCACCATTCCGGGAAAACAGTCATATGAGGAAAAAGGATATTCCTGGAAGGAGCGGATGGAAAGTCCGGCATTTATCAACGCGGTCAATGTTTCACTGGGACTATGTCCCCATTCGATATCATGAATCTCCACATCCTCGCCACCGTCAGTATAGGTGCCTTTGGTTACTTCCTCGAATGGTTCTTCCTGAAAAAAATATGGAAAAACTATTTTATCATAATTTTCATAATCCCATACCTGGATAAATGGGTGAAATTCAACAATGAGGAAAGTACCGCCCGGCTTTAGGTATTGTTCAATTAAGCCTGCCCACTTATCCAGATCGGGCAGCCAACAAATAGTGCCATAGGAAGTAAAGATGATGTCAAATTTTTCATCAATATGCTTCGGTATATCATAAATATTGGCGTTAATAAAACGGGCATCGATATTCAATTCATCTGCGAGAGATTTCGCCGTATCGATTGCGGCATCGGAAAGATCCACGCCGGTAACGATTGCCCCTTCCCGCGCCCAGGACAAGGTATCCTGCCCGAAATGGCATTGGAGGTGTAACAGCGACTTCCCTTGCACGTTGCCAAGCGCTTCCAGCTCAACACTGTTCAGAGATGTTTTTCCGGCCTTAAATCCTTCAACATCATAAAATTTGGATTTAAAATGGGACTCCACCCGGCGGTTCCAGGATTGGCGATTAATCTGAAAAAATTCATCATTGGTTTTCATAAAAGAATGTCTCCGGAATAAAATGTTTCCCAAAATACCGGCAAATTTTTGAAATGTCAATAATTCTTGGGAAATGAGCAGATATGGAAATGGGCAAATGGCAAATGGGCAAAAAGAACGAACAACGATCACCCAAATTTCTTTCTCTACCTTTGAGTTTATCATAATCTTTCCGTAAACTTGTCCGCAGTGCCTGTAGATAATGTCACCGCATTTTATAAAGAGCGCCTCAACACGGGGCAGCGGCGTACCCCAAAATATCTGCGTTCAGTCGGTAAAATACCTCTTTTAGGGCATTGAGATCACAAGTGAATTAATCTATTTTTCATTTACATGGAGGCAGAAGATGGATCGAAGCATTTTTCGATATTTCCTGTTGATCACTTTTCTTCTTAGCGGAATGACGGCAGTATTCAGTCAATCCGAAGCAGACAGCAGCGAAAGCAAACAACCGGATTTCAAGAACTGGGATGTCGCCCATCATTACGGACCGGCAGACACAGTGACGTTTCAACTTTCCAATGGCACCTGGATGAACCTGGATGTCAGCCCCGATGGCAAAGAGATTGTCTTTGACCTGCTCGGTGATATTTATATCATGCCGATTTACGGTGGGCCAGCGAAACTGCTTTCCGGCGGTTTGCCCTTCGAAGTTCAACCCCGCTTTAGCCCTGATGGCAAAAAAATCAGTTTTACCAGCGACCGTGCCGGTGGCGACAACATCTGGATTATGAACCGCGATGGCAGCGATCCGAAACAAATCACGAAGGAAGAGTTTCGTCTGCTGAATAATGCTACCTGGACGCCGGACGGTCAATACCTGATTGCCCGTAAGCACTTCACCAGCACCCGCTCGCTTGGTGCCGGAGAAATGTGGATGTATAACATCAATGGCGGCAGTGGCGTGCAACTGACCAAGCGGAAGAACGATCAGCAGGATGCCGGGGAGCCAGTAGTTTCCGCAGATGGCCGCTATCTCTATTATAGTGAAGACATGAGCGGTGGTATCCGCTTTCAATACAACAAAGATCCTAACGGTGCCATCTATTTTATCCGCCGGCTGGATTTGGAAAACGGTGAACTGACTAACGACATTGCCATCCAGGGTGGTTCGGTGCGCCCGCAGGTCTCCCCCGATGGCAAGTATCTTTCCTTTGTCCGCCGGGTTCGAGAAAAATCTGTCCTCTTTCTCTACGACCTGAATACCGGTGAATACTGGCCGTTGTTTGATGGTTTAAATCGGGATCAGCAGGAAGCCTGGGCAATTTTCGGCCTCTATCCTAATTACAACTGGACGCCCGATGGTAAATCGATCGTTTTCTGGGCTCAGGGAAAAATCTGGCAAATCGATATTGCCAGCAAGGCACTGAAAGAAATCCCTTTCGAAGTAAATGCAACCCATGCGATCGCTCAAACGCCCCGCTACAAACAACCGCAGGGCCAGGAAGAGTTCGAAGCAAAGATGATCCGCCATGCTGTCACTTCCCCGGATGGGAAATGGCTGGTATTCAGCGCTGTTGGTCACATTTGGAAGAAGAAACTGCCGAATGGAAAACCGCAGCGTCTCAGCAAAAACGACGGCCATTTTGAATATTGGCCAACATTCAGCCCGGATGGGAAAACGGTTGCATATGTAACCTGGAGTGATGATAATCTCGGTGCAATTTACAGAATCCCTTTCAAAGGTGGCAAATCGATGCGGGTTACCACAGAACCGGGCTATTATTATAATCCCGCTTACTCTCCGGATGGCAGTATTATCGTTTATCGCCGGGGCAGCGGTAATTCCGTACTTGGTTACGCTCATGGCTTGAATCCCGGTATTTACTGGGTGGCGGAAACCGGCGGCGAAGGAAATCTCATTAGTGAAACTTACGCAACTCCCTGGTTTAATCGCACGGGTGATCGTGTTTATCTTTTCCGGGATACCTATCCCCAGAAAAAACTGGTAAGTGTCAATCTCGATGGCGAGGACGAACGCACGCACTTTACCAGCAAATACGCCACGGAAATCACCATCAGTCCGAACGAAGAGTGGGTCGCCTTTCAGGAACTATTTAATGTCTACGTTACCGCGTATCCGAAAACTGGTAAAGCGCTCGACCTAAGTAGCAAGAACAGCACATTGCCGCTGCAGCAGGTGACCCGGGATGCCGGCACTAACCTGCACTGGTCCGGCGACAGCGAGCGCTTACACTGGATCATCGGGCCGGAGTATTATACCCGTGCCCTCACCCGTACATTCGACTTCGTTCCCGGCGCTCTGGATAGCATTCCCGGCGCAGATACCAGCGGTGTACCGATCGATCTGATTGTCGAAACCGACATCCCCAAAGGAAAGCTGGCCTTAACCGGCGCGCGGATCATCACTGTTGATGGCGACAAAGTGATTGAGAACGGCACTATCATTACAGACGGACATCGCATCGAATCTATTGGTAACAGCAGCGATATCTCCGTGCCTTCCGATGCTACCGTTATCGACGTCAGCGGTAAAACCATTATGCCCGGCCTGGTAGATGTGCATGCGCACGTTGGCCACTTCTCCAATTTCCTGACACCGGAAAAACATTGGCCCTATTATGCCAATCTTGCTTATGGTGTTACAACGACACATGATCCTTCTACGACCACTGAAGTATCTTTTGCACAGGCGGAGATGGTGCGCGCCGGCAAAATGCTTGGCCCCCGTATTTTCTCCACTGGTACTATTCTTTACGGGGCGGAAGGTGATTTTAAAGCAGTAGTTAATAGCCTGGACGACGCCCGTTCTCATCTGCGCCGACTGAAGGCCGTTGGCGCTTTCTCTGTCAAAAGCTACAACCAGCCACGTCGTAATCAACGTCAGCAGGTTCTGCAGGCAGCACGGGAAATGAAGATGCATGTCTATCCCGAAGGCGGCTCTTTCTTTTTCCATAATATGAGCATGTTGCTCGACGGGCATACCGGCATCGAACATAACATTCCGATTTCCCCGGTTTATGACGACATTTTCAAACTCTGGAGTGCCGGTGAAACTGGCTATACCATGACGCTGACAGTATCTTATGGTGGTCCCTCCGGGGAAGTTTACTGGTATCAGCACAGCAACGTGTGGGAAAAAGAGCGCCTGCTCAATTTTACCCCACGCTCGCTTGTCGACCGCCTATCCCGCCGGAGAACCATGATGCCGGATAACGAATACGTACATTTCAGCCATGCAAAGGACGCTAAAAAACTGAACGATCTCGGTGTAAAAGTCAACATTGGCTCGCATGGTCAATTGCAGGGCCTGGCAGCGCACTGGGAGCTCTGGATGCTGGAGCAGGGTGGCATGACGCCGCTGGAAGCGATTCGTAGCGCAACCCTAAACGGCGCCCATTATATTGGTATGGAAGATGATCTCGGTTCTCTGGAAGCTGGAAAACTAGCTGACCTAATAGTTATGGATGAGAATCCGCTGGAAAATCTCCGGAACAGCGAAACGATTCGCTACGTTATGAAAAATGGCCGTCTCTATGATGCAAACACCATGAATGAGATAGGCAACTATAGTACCGAGCGCCAAAAATTTTACTGGGAAAAAGCGCGCAGTAACGACGCGGCCGTTTGGCGCCCGGATATTGGTTATGGAAGAGAACATCACTGTGGCTGCGGCCGGGGACGTCATTAAGCGCCCGATGTAACAACGGGCATAAAGACCGCCAGCAGTTTGCCGGTTCTTCCGTTGCTTTTCCAGCACCCGCACGTTTGGAAAAGCAACGGTTCTTCGGCATCAGCAGTGTATAGCAAAATTGAGGTTAAGCTTCATGCGGAATACTGTTACAGCGATTTTTATGTCCACATTAAAATACCTGTTCCTACTTTCTCTCCCTGTTTTTACTCAAACCACGCCTCTTTCTCTGGAATCGGATAGTGTAACGACTTCCTACCAGGAAATCTACGAAGAGCTATCCAACTTAAACTTCGATATTACAGAATCTGCAAAAATTACTGACTTTAAATTTCAACGAGACGTTGCGAATTTTCATCTTAGAAAAGGAGAGATTTATCTTTGCGCACCGGTGCAGGGCCGGATCTCAGCAGCAGTATTTCTCGGGCGCGGTAATTTCTCTTTTACCCCGCCGACTGAAATCGAGCGGGATCATCTCGCGCGCTTCTACAAAAAGCCCTCTTACAGCAAAGATTTTAATATGCTCTTTCTCTTTTTTGTGGACAGCACTTTATCTGAATTCCGTAACCATTTGGAATTTCAACCGGACAAGAGCAATAGCGATGTAAAGAATGCGCTCGATTATGCACTAAACTATCTGCATGTTAAGAAAGCGAAGTTCTTCGACTATTCTATTACGAAAACGTTTCTGGAATCGGCGGAGAATGGCTATTTTTACGCCCACTTCAGCAAACGGCAGACCGATCCGATGTTCTTTGAGATCAATCCTCATTCCGAAGAGGAAGTTCGCTTTATGCGCCGTTCGAAGAATCATACTGTCAGCTATGTTACCGAAACAATCAACCAATTTCATGCCCAGGCTGAATACCGGGATGGCGAGCATCCTCCCAATGATGAGAAACTTGACCTGGATATCCACAAATACACCATTGATGCTTCCCTTTCGGGATATTCTCTGGATCTTACTGCCAGCTGCCGAATAGATTTTGAATCCCTATATCCTGAGCAGAACTGGCTGGCATTTGTGCTCTTCAGTGAATTAGTTGTCGATTCGGTTTTCTGGGATAATGGCAATAAAGCCACTTTTGTTAAAGATAAAGACAATCATGTTCTCTGGATAAAAGCGGATCATCCGTTAGCCAAAAATGAAAAACGGTCGCTAACAATTTATTACCATGGCGAATTGATTGAACGGCAAAAGGACTGGTTTTTTATCCGCTCTTCAACCTGGTGGTATCCAGTGCATGGGGAACGGGACCGTTCTGACTTTGATATCGTTTACCACATTCCGGATAAATATCAATTTGCCAGTGCCGGCACATTAGCATCCAGCGACACTTCTGCCGGTACCATCCACAGTCGTTGGGTATCTCCGCGGCCACTGCGGAATTTTTCTTTTAATATCGGCTTCTTCAAAAAGCATGAAATTGAAAGTGACAGCCTCCCCCCTATCACCATTTACATGGCAGATACTGGTCATGATGAAATTGCCCATGCCCTTGCTGCGCAGGGCTTAGGCTCCGGCAAAAATATGGAAATACAGGTTGGCAAGGATATCCGCGAAAGTGCCAAACTCTTTCAGGAGATGTTCGGACCAATCGAACTCGATCATTTTTATGCCACGGAGATTCCATTTGGTGGCCATGGTGAAGCATTTCCCGGGTTGATTCACCTTCCCTGGATCACCTTTCACCGCACCAATGCGGATGGCTCCGACGAAATCTTTCGCGCCCACGAAGTCGCGCATCAATGGTGGGGCATCGGCGTGGACTTCCAGACTTATCACGATCAATGGATTAGTGAAGGATTTGCCGAATATGCCGGCATACGTTACTTCCAGGAAGTCGTGCGGCGGGAAGAAAAGGACGAGAAGAAATTCTACAAAATGCTGGAACAGCGCCGCAAGGAAATTATCAACAACCGGAAATTTCTGCTTGGCGACGGTCAGAAGGCAGCACCGATTTGGCTGGGCAGACGAACATATAGCAGCGATACGGAAGAAGATTACCGGATTGTCATTTATCGTAAAGGGGCCTGGGTGCTGCATATGTTGCGCAGCATGACGATGGACTTAAGGACCGGCGATGACAGTATTTTTAGTGATCTGCTGAGAGGATTCTATCAAACCTATTATAATCGCCGCGCTTCTACAGAGGATTTCCTCGAGTTCTCCGAACAGAAGCTGGGGATGGATATGGACTGGTTTTTTCAGCAATGGATTTATGGCAGCGATTTACCGACTTATCGTTTTGCTCATAAAGTTGTTGAGGAAGGACCTTCCCAATTCAAAGTGCTTTGCCGGGTTCGCCAGCAAGAAGTAGACAGTACTTTCCGCATGCCGGTCACCGTTGGCGTGCAGTTTAAGGATAAGACTGAAACAGCATCGCGACATTGGATTAGCGGTGATGTCAGTGAGTTCGAATTGGGACCTTTTCAGAAAAAACCGAAAAAAGTAATCTTTAATTACCGTGAATCCGTATTGTGTAAGGTAAAGAAAGACAAATGGAAATGAGCGAACCGCGATCCAACAAATACAAACACCGGATATTAATATGAAGCTACCTAAAATCATCCGTCAACTGCCCTTCATTTTGCTGGCACTAATTTTTTGTTTTTCCTGTGGCCGGCAATTGAGCTATACCGCACCGGGCGCGGTTGCAGATGGCAAATATGACATGGCTTATCCATTCGGCGGCGATTCCGACCTACTGAAAGGTATTCTTGAATCCGTTCGAATGGTCAATTCTACCGTCTATTATGAGCAATACACTTTCAGCCGGGAAGAAGATATTTACCTTGCAGATATAACCCCGACATTCATTTTATCAATTAAGGACCGCAAGCGTGTTTACAACGATTTCCGAGTGGGCACTGCCACATTGATTCATTCCAGTAAGAAACGAATTGCGGTAATGACCTGCGATCACGTCGTCAACTTTCCCGATACAGTTTTCTCGTACTTTCCGGAACAGAAAACAACCGACAATCCCAGGTTACATCAAATTGCTTTTAAACGCCGCCAGGAGAATTTCATTACAGATATCCGTCAGGGCGATGCTTTCAAAGTCCTTATATCCGACCCGAAACTGGACATTGCTATTTTGGGGAAAGACTTCCTCTATTATAGCGATCAACCACCGCCAGTCTTTAAGTATCCATTGGGAAAAGCGGAAGATCTTGATTGGGGCAGCATGCTTTATTTGGTAGGATTTCCCTCGGGGAAAAAAATGATAACAACTGGTATCGTCAGTAGCCCAAACCGGAATCAGCGTCATGATTTTCTTTTGGATGCACTTTTTAACCGGGGATTTAGCGGTGGCCTTGCACTCGCTGTACGAGATGGACTACCAAACTTCGAACTTGTCGGCATCGTTAACGCCGTTGCCGCAGATAATGACTGGATCCTGACACCAGGGAGAGTAAATACAATGCTCGATCCGGAGTCGATCGAATATTACGACGGGCCGGTGTACGTGGCGCAATCGAAAAAGATCAATTATGGTATTTCATTCGGCATTTCCATCGAGTCGATTCAGGAATTTATTAAAAAGCACAGCAGTGTATTGTCGGATTATGGTTTCCAACCAGACCAATTTTTTCAATACCATTATTGAGCCGCACACTTATTTATGCTTGGTCTGGTGATTTATCATCGGACTGAGCAGCAATTGCTGGCAAAAAAACATTTAAAAGACTGCAAATGGGCAAATATGCAAATGAACAACTCTGAACTTTATACTTACTTCACAATCGTCACCAACTCCTTCTCTCTTTCCTCCACTTCTATTACATCAAAATAAATCTGCCCGAGCACCTGTTCGTTTTCGGTTTCCACGCGAATCCGCCACTCGCCCGGTTTAATGTATCGCTTATAGGTATAGCTGCGGTAACCGCCATCCCTCCCTCCGCTAATTGGATAACTGATGCGGTCCGTAGTTTCCCAGTTTTCCTTGTCAGCCAGGTATTTTTCCCAGCGATGGTATATCTTAGTCTTGATCGTCGTTGGCGCGAATACCGATGTGAAACAAAAGACCGTATCACCAGGCGCATAAAAAAACTCATCATCAGAGTCCTTAAAGAACTGATACCATTCCGGCGTTTCATGCTGCAGGGCATAGCCCTCCTCTACTTTCTTTACCTGATGATACATCCCGCCGAATTTTAGCGAGAGTGGAATTGGCGGAATCCAGTTCATGAAATAAAACAGATTGAGCACCCCAAATAATACCCCGACCAGCACCGTCACTCTCCAGAATTCTTCTAAACTCTTGACGGCATGAAAATGATAGAGCATATAAAGCGTGCCGATTACAACAGCCAGACTAATGAATCCGCCCAGCAAAAACATCCAAACATTGAGAAACCCGGTTACTACCGGCATAAAAAAGATAAAAAAGGAAAAGCAGGCCAGAAAATAGAGCAGCATTTGCAGATAAATATTCGTTAGTCGATCAGAGAGGAATTCATTGGCAACCAACAATCCCAACAAAAGTCCTATAAACAGCCAATTTTTGGTTAAATCGGCACTTTGAAAATAGAAAATCAAATAGGCACTAAACAGGCCACCGAGGAAAAACTGAATGATAATCGGATACCACTCTTTATATTTTACCAGAAACGGCTTCTTCACGACTTGTTTCTCGACAAGATTCGTCAGGGAGATAAAGCCTCCTAGTAAGAGGATATAAGTGAGTAATGTGATGTTGTCGAATATGCGGTCGATACGAGTCAGCGTAATACTATCCCAGCTAAAACCGGTAAAAAAGGAAGCGATCGGAACATATTTTTCGTATTGATCATAAAGGGTCAAAATCTTGTCATAAAAAGGGCTGAGAAAAGAGAAATAATTATCCATCGGCGCTCCGCAGGTTCCTGCCGTATGCTGGTTTCATATTTTAAATGGAAAAGTCCGGGCTTTTAAAAGCCCATGCTTCAGTCGGTAATAATTATTTGGGAATTTATCAAAAAAACTGAATCTATCAAGTTTTCGGCGGAAAAAGTTGCCGTTTCACACAGTTTCCCAAATGTATTCGTATTATATTCCCGGTATACGCGCTGAAAAAAAATCGGTTCACCGAGGGATATCACTAATATAGACGTATAAAAGATGAAGATCGATTTACAAACGCTTTAATAAAGGAATTTATTGTATGAAGAAATGGTATTATCTCTTGTTAACAGGCATCATTGCTGCGTTGCCGCTATTCGGACAATCCAATCCATCCGGCGCGGCGCCAATTATTCGCACCAGTCAGGATACAATCTCTCATAATTTGCCGAGATTTACCTGGGAATCCCAGGACATCACGATTTATAATGATGGCGATGCGCCATTGGAAATCTCCATCACCGATAGCCCTGGCAATCCTCCAACAACTCGCCCGGGGAAAACGAACATTCCATTTTCTACACAGGCCTTAATTCAACAGCTTAAACGGAAATTAGCTGCCAGCAATATTGACCCTACTAAGGTAGGGCGCCTGGCACAACCATTTTCGGCAATCTCGCAAGAAACGATCGCTATTACCGATTCGGTCGGAGATGTACAAACAGCCGGGCTGGACCTGGTATCTCTCGATATCGATGAGGATTTTCTAAGCTACAAATATACAGTTGAATTTGCTGACGCACCGGATTCTTCCGCAGTCGCACTGGTATCACTCGATCTGGACCAGAACGCCGGCACCGGCAGCTTTCCGGTACCGCTGGGATTGGGACCGGGCATTTTTGATGTCGGTAGCGAATATGATCTGATTATGGATATCGGGAATTTGGTAGGAGATTCGCTGGGAATTCCCCCGTCAGCCTTTGTTATTGTCGGCGGCGACACCTCCCTCAATCTGGTGGGATTGCCCATACCGCTTAGCTTTGACGGTAACCAGGTGCAGGCCAACTTGCTCAAGCTATTTTTCCCACAATTGGTTTTCGACAATATGAATGTTGCCATGGCGGCAGTTGGTATCAGCGCACTGGACTTTCCGGATCTTGCACCGGAATATGGCCATGGACTGCGCGGCAGCGAAAATGGCGTAAGTTGGATGGTTCAGTTTGACGGATCAGGCATTTCAACTGATCCGATTGCTACGACAATCGCGCCTGGTGATTCATTTCTTTTAAACAATCAGGTCATCTCTGTTAACCCGGATGGCGTCTACACCGCTTTTATTAATATCGCGAACAACAGCAGCAATTCACCGAATCTCAGTGTGCCTGTGCAGCTGACAATCGGTGGAATTCTTACCCCGCAAATCGCTGTAACACCTGCCGCAATTTCCGACACGCTGGACAATTCCCAGGGGATTCAAAGTTATAATTTAACGGTCGAAAATCCCGGCGTTGGCGCCCTGATCTATGCAGTTGCCGATAGTTCCGCTCCCGGCGAAGACTGGTTAATTATCGGCGGTATCCCGGTCGGTAATATTCCGGGGGGCGGCAGTGTCCGCTTCTCTTTCGATGTTGATCCCTCCGGCCTCACAGTGGGAACAACTTACCAGGCGCAATTGATTTTTACATCGAATGCGGTTAACGGAATGCAGTATCATGTGCCGGTAACGATTTACATCGAATCAACCACCGGTATTTCCGATCCGACAACGATTCCTAAAAAGCTCGTATTGCATGAGAACTACCCGAATCCTTTCAATCCATCCACGCAAATTCGCTTCGATGTGCCACAGCAGCAGCGAATAACGCTGGCGATCTACAACGTCATCGGACAGCGAATTGCAACTTTGGCCGATCGGCAGTTTGCCCCGGGTAGCTATGAAGTGGATTGGCATGGCGTGAATGAAAATGGTATTGCGGTGGGTAGCGGCATCTATTTCTATCAGCTCAGTGCGGGCAGTAGTGTCATTACCAAAAAGATGATTCTGGTGAGATAGGCTTTTAGGCCATAGGCCTAAGGCCATTAGGAAATTTCCAATGATGAATTTTCAATGTCCAATTTCCAAGTGAAGAAAACATTTGGAAATTCGACATTCATTATTGGACATTTTACATTTTATTCCCAGAAAGCCCACAGCCTAAAAGTCTAAAGCCTATTTTCCCTGCGTGATGCTATTAGGCCTATGGCCATTTGGAAATTTCCAATGATGAATTTTCAATGTCGAATTTCCAAGTGAAGAAAACATTTGGAAATTCGACATTCATTATTGGATATTTTACATTTTCCTCCCCTAAAGCCCACAGCCTAAAAGTCTAAAGCCTATTTTCCCTGCCTGATGCTATTAGGCCTATGGCCATTTGGAAATTTCCAATGATGAATTTTCAATGTCCAATTTCCAAGTGAAGAAAACATTTGGAAATTCGACATTCATTATTGGACATTTTACATTTTCCTCCTCTAAAGCCCTCAGCCTAAGAGTCTACGGCCTGCCTCACAAAATCGCCTTCGGCAGCCAGGTCGCCAATTCCGGAAAGAAAACCACCAGCATCAAGGCAATCAGCTGAATAACGATAAATGGAATAATTCCCCGATAAATATGCGAGGTTTGCACTTCTGGCGGGGCAACGCCTTTCAGGTAAAACAGGGCGAATCCAAACGGCGGTGTCAGGAAAGAAGTTTGTAAATTCATCGCGAATAATATGCCCAGCCAGAGCAAATCGATGTTCAGGACTTGAAAGATTGGCACGACTACCGGCACGATAATAAACGTAATTTCGATGAAGTCGATAAAAAATCCGGCAATAAAGACAACCACCATGACTAAAAACAGAAACGCCTCCGGGCTGAGCTGCGCATCAACAATCAAATTGGTTAAATAAGCATCCCCATCCATACCGCGGAAAACCAGGCCAAAGGCGGTTGCGCCGGCGAGAATCATAAAAACCATTGAGGTTAAGTGAGTCGTTTCCCGCATTACCATCTGTAATTTTTCCAGACTCAGCTTTCCCCGAAAAACGGTCAGTAATGTCGCCCCGAAGGCGCCAACTGCTGCTGCTTCGGTTGGTGATGCTATTCCCATAAAAATTGATCCGAGCACAGCCATAATCAACAGGAAGGGCAGCAAAAAAGCCTGCACGACGCGGACAATCATTTCCGGCCCATGAAATTTCGCCAGCTCTTCCGCTGGCATCGCCGGTGCCGATTCCGGGTCGATGATGCTGGCAATAACAATCCAGATCAGATAAAGAGATACAAGAATAACCCCGGGGATGACCGCCCCCATAAACATATCTCCCACTGATACATTCATCACACTGCCGAGCAATACTAATACAATACTGGGGGGAATAATCTGCCCAAGGGTGCCGGAAGCGGAAATCGTACCGGTTGCCAGGGGAATGCTGTATCCCCGCTTTAGCATCGTGGGCAAACTCA
Organism: Calditrichia bacterium; assembly: GCA_028284905.1. Taxonomy (GTDB): domain Bacteria; phylum Calditrichota; class Calditrichia; order RBG-13-44-9; family J075; genus JACKAP01. The sequence continues at coordinate 276,447 of JANQQU010000084.1, read as the reverse complement.
GTAATCCCATCGTAACGACTGTCGCCCCAACAATGCCGGTAGAAGCTGCCAGCATGGCGCCAACGATAATAACCGAAATCGCCAGGCCGCCACGCATCCGCCCAAACAGCAAAGCCATTGTCTCGAGAAGCTCTTCCGCCAGGCCGGATTTCTCCAACATCACGCCCATATAAACGAATAATGGCACGGCGATCAAAACGTAGTTGGTCATAATCCCCCAAACCCGCAACGGCAACAAATGGAAGAAGTTAAATCCGAAGGTGAGCAGCCCAAAAATCACCGAGACGCCTCCCAGGGTAAAAGCCACTGGGTAGCCCAAAACCAGCAGGAGAAAAACCACAAAAAAGAGAATCAACGGCATCGCTTCCATCATTGCACCGCCTCCTCTCCCCGTAATACCAACAGGGAGCGGAAAATGCTGGCAATCCCCTGTAACAGCAATAACAGAAAGCCAGCCGGAATCACCGCTTTCAAAATATAGCGCGCTGGTAATCCACCGGGATTGGGGGATTTTTCCCCGAGCATAAAAGAGTTGATCACAAAATTTTCCGAGGCGATAAAAGCGACAATGCAAAATGGCAGAAGAAATATCAATCCACCGAGCAAATTCACCCAGGCCTTCTGCCGTTCGCTAAATCTGGAATAAAAAACATCCACCCGCACATGTCGGTCGGCCTTGAATGTGTAGGCGGCAGCCAGGAGAAAAACGAAGGAAAACAGGTGCCATTCCAGCTCCTGCACTGCGACAGAGCTACTTCGTAATAAATAGCGGGTAAAAACGTCGTAACAAACCACCAGCACTAACAAGGTCGTCAGCCAGGCAACGCCCTGGCCAATCCGTTCGTTTAATTTATCGATAAAACGGATATAGCTTTTCAAGAAGTTCACATGTCCTCCAGCCAGGGTAAATTTCGGTAGCTTTATTATTACCAAATTCAAAACTGTTTTGGAATAAATTTCAAATAACAAAAACCAAATTTCAAATAAATCTCAAATGCCAATTTTCAATGATCGAAACTATAAAACTTTAACTCCCTTTAGTTTGGGAATTTTGAAATTGGCATTTATTTGTGTTTTGTGTTTTGTTGTTTGCTATTTGGAATTTTCCCATTGCGCTGTTATTGCGAATTCCACAAAACTGTTACGCCGCTTAATCTATTACATTTGGAAGAAATATCGAAGCGAAAATTGGCAGGGAAATTATAAGGCAAGCACTGAGTCAATCGCCTGTTTAAAAGTCAGGTAATCCTTTTTGCCCAAGAGGAATGCGGCGCGATTACCGCTCTTGTCGTAGATAACCGTTGCCGGTAAGCCACCGCTCCAATCGCGATTAACGCCGTTGATGAAGTCTTCATCATTTGCAAAGGAACGGACATAGTTTGGAAAGTTGGCTTTTTGTTTTTTTAGGAAGGGGATAATTTTTCGTTCGATCTCGTCATCAAAATCGGCGCTGATACCGATAAAATCCACATCGGCATCACGATACTCGTCGGCTAATTGGATCAGGTAGGGAAATTCTTCAATACAGGGCACACACCAGGTCGCCCAAATGTTGATGAACAGAATCTTACCATCCCGCTGATTCACCAGATCATCGAAGCCGGATTCGTCGATTTTCTGAACCATCAAAGAAGAACCGGATGGCGGGGTTTCCGCACATCCGGTTAAAAAGATTGCAAGGAGCATTATCCCCGCAAGAAAAGTGATAAATTGTTTCATTAACGAACTCGTTTAATACTACAGCCAAAAGCTTTGGTCTCGCTGACACTCAGTGCCTGACCGGCAATCATTTCATCAATCGCGACCTGCAGACTGTTTCGCTTTACTTGTCCGGGACGCTGACTATCATCGATATGACCGTGATATTGCACTGTCAGATTGCCGTCCAGCAGGTATACTTCTGGAGTTACTGTCGCACCGAAAATGTCCGCGACCTTATTACCCTCATCTTTTAGAATGGTAAAGTTCAGGCCGTTCTTTTCTGCGTGACTGGCAATCTCCGTCAAGCTTTCCCGTTTATTAGCGTTGATACCGAGAAAAACCACACCTTTATCGGCATAGGCCGCATGCAGTTTCGCCATTCTTTCGTTATAGGCATTAGATACCGGACATTTCGTCGATATGTAAATAATGGCAATTGCCTTACTGCCTTTATAATCATCCAATTGATGGATTTTGCCACTGGGATCCGGTAAAGAAAAATTCGTTACCGAAGTTCCGGGTTTCAGGGCACCTGCCAACAGCATGCTCATGGCTACTAATAGTGCGATCATTAGCAAGTTCTTCAACCGTTTCATGTCTCATCATCCTTCGTTTAAATTCACTTCGTCTTTACAGATTGTGACCGTTTTTCCCACGAGAGGTCACATTTGTCCTACCCGTTCCTATACTAAATCCACGAACAACAATTGTCAACTCTTATTTTCTACGCGTCAGTATAAAACAGGGTTCCTCTTTAGACGGAGCAGACTTACAAAAGGGCACTCAAGGTGTTTATTAATAAACATTTGAAACATCTTTTTCTTTCGATGAATGCACCGTTAAATCACCAGTAATCAGGCGTGCACCTTTCTTCCGGGTAAGATAATTACTGGCCCATTGAATAAGCACCAGCAGGCGATTTTCATATTCAATTAAATAGGCAATATGCACAAAAATCCAAACCAGCCAGGCAGGCCAACCGGCCAGGTGAGCGAATCCAAAGTCCGCCACAGCTGCATTACGGCCAATAACTGCGAGACTGCCCTTATTGAGATAGCGAAACGGTTTTACCGGCTTCCCTTTCAATTGCCGCCGAATCAATTTAGCGACATATTTTCCCTGTTGCATCGCGACGGGTGCGACACCGGGCAAAGCTTCGCCGTTTTTATCCTCCAGGTAAGCCATATCACCAATGACAAATACTTCCGGATAGTTTTCCAACTGAAGATTCGCGCTGACATGTATTCTCCCGGTGCGATCCTGCACGGCATCACTTTCCCGGGCAAGAATATCCGCCAGCCCGGCCATTTTAACACCCGCGCCCCAAAGTATTGTTTTGGCGCGAATCGTTTCACTTGCATCTCCCTGCTGCACCCTTAACTGGTTATCATCAATGTCGATCACCAGCGAGTCCGTTTTGATGTTCACGCCAAGTTTTTCCAGGGTCTTTTGCGCCTTTACCGAAAGCTGCTCGGGATAGCTGCCTAGAATTCTGGGTGCGCCTTCAATCAGGGTAATGCGTGTTTCGCTGGGATCCATTGCCGCAAAATCATTTTTCAGGGTTTCATAAGCCAATTCCGCCAGTGCACCGGCAAGCTCTACCCCGGTCGGCCCACCACCGATAATCACAAAATTCAACCAGGCCTGACGCAGTTGCGGATCGCTTTCCTTCTCAGCATTTTCAAACGCCTGGAAGATACGGCGGCGCATTTCGAGGGCATCTTCGATTGTCTTCAATCCTGGTGCTTTCGGCGCCCATTGATCGTTACCGAAATAATGATGTTGTGCACCCGCAGCGACAATCAACTGGTCATAACTATAGGCTTCGTTTTCCAGGAACACCTTTTTGCGAGCAAGATCGATGTTCTGCACTTCTCCTTTAACCACCCGGATGTTTTTGTATTTACTTACCACCGCCCGTAATGGAGAAGCAATATCTCCCGGGGATAATCCTCCGGTAGCAACCTGGTAAAGTAAGGGCTGAAACAGGTGGAAATTCCGTTTATCGATCAGCAATACTTCAACATTCTGGCGACCGAGGTTCTGCGCCGCATATAGCCCCCCAAACCCTCCCCCGATGATAATAACACGGGGTCGTTCCTTCTTGTTTGTAAGCATATTTTTTTCAACTGTCATTTTGTTCTCCTTTTAACAACGAACTTTCTTGTTCATTATTTCACAAATATTCTGGATTTTTTGAATTTTGTTTCAAAGAATTATTTATAAATGCGACAACAACATTTTTATTACGCGTTGATAGTCGATGAACAAATCAATTAAAATGTCGTTAGGTGGGTTAAACTCGGATGATTATATTTCCATCTTATACTTTATTATCGAAAGCATTTTGTTCTTTGGTAATTTGAATCTTTCAATTATTCTGTAGGAGGTCCAGGTGAAACGGTTATTTCCACTTATTCTTATTCTCGGGGTAATCTTTTTTATGACAGAGCAATCGCAGGCACAGTCTGAAGCATCCAAAAAAGAGCTTCCCATTACCGAGTGGCTGCAGGCAGGCCCGGTAAAGACGCCGCTCCCCGCATTTCACGGTGATGGCTTTAAGCTCAAAGATCTACAGAGTTTTGAAACGCGCAGTGTTAGCAGCTTTTGGCCCTCCGCGAATGAAAGTTTGGCCTGGACAGCCGGTAAACAACTTACCTGGACAGCCGTAAATAGCGGAAATGATGGCCTGGTAATTAAACAGGGAAAAGGAAAGTCCCCGCAAACTGTCTATCTCGCTGCTTATATCGATGCCAGCCGTTGGGTGAAAGGCAAACTAACGATTCATAGCCGTCATTTGCTGACACTTTATGTTAATGGCGAAAACGTTTCGAAAAAAAGCAGCAGCGAAAAAGAGGACGCCGGCAAGCTGAGCTATAACCTAAAGTTGGAAACCGGCAAACACCTGGTCTTGGTAGAGGTGCTTTCCGACCCGGATGTCGATGCAGCGATGGACATCAAAGCGGCGTTGACGCTGGATGACCCGGCAAATGAAGCCGATATTACCCTCTCCACCTCCCCCACACAAGTGATGAATGTACACCATCTTCTTGATGGTCCGAAAATCAGCGGTGTATCCATTTCTGCCGATGGCGAGTGGGCAACAGTGCAGTATCGACGCGTTTTACCGGAGGATGGCGGCAGTGAGTCCTGGATGGAACTACGCAATGTTAGCACCGGCAAGTTGATCCAAACCTTTCGCGCCAGAACCGCCCTCGGAAGCGTTAGCTGGGCGCCAAGCGGTAAAACTTTTGCTTACACAAAATCTGCTAAGAAAAAGACGACCTTATGGATCGTTGATTTGCCATCAGGTTCTCAAAGCGTTTTAATGGAAGATGTGGAAGATTTCGGCGGTTTCTCCTGGTCGCCCGATGGCAGTTTCATTATCTACACCGTTACGGAAACGCCGGAGGCGGATAAACGCGGCGTTAAGCATTTCCGCAGTTTACGGGACAAGTGGCCTTATTTCCGCACCAATGAATATCTCTACCGCGTTGATGTAAACAGTGGTGCCCGTCAGCGTTTAACCAGCGGTAAGCTGGGCACTTCCATGGGGGCGATTAGTCCGGACGGCAAGAAGCTGATATTCTCTCAAACAGTCGATAATTATGCGCAGCGCCCCTACACCCAGTCGACGCTGTCGGTGATGACTTTATCGACACTTAAGGTGGATACGCTTGGCCAGTTTGGCTGGATTGGCAATGTTCAATGGTCTCCCAATGGAAAAAAACTGCTGATCACTGGTGGCGCTTCCCTCTTTGACGGCATCGGCCGAAACCTCCCCGAAGGCGTCATTCCGAATGACTATGACACCCAGGCATTTATTTATGATATTGCCGGCAAATCCGTAACGCCGATAACCAAAGATTTTGATCCGGCGATTAACAGCGGCTACTGGCATGATAATAATACCATTTACTTTAGCGTTATCGATCGGGAATATGATCGCCTCTTCGCCTATTCTGTTAAGAAGAACAGCTTTCAGCAGCTTGATACCGGCATTGATGTCGTCTCCTCCTACAGTATTGCCCGTAATAAGCCGATAGCGATCTATTTTGGCTCCAGCGCGCAAATGCCCCATCAGGCCTACATTCTCGATTTGAAAAAGAACAAGCACCGCCGCTTGTCCGCACCGGAGAAAAGCACGTATGCCAATGTATCCTTTGGTGATCTGAAAACCTTCAACTTTACCAACAATCAGGGAACAACTATCGATGGGCGGGTTTATTATCCCCCGAATTTTGATCCCGCGCAACAGTATCCCTGCATCGTTTACTATTATGGTGGCACTTCGGTGGTGGAACGAAACTTTGGTGGACGTTATCCGCTGAATTTGTTTGCTGCCCAGGGTTACATGGTCTATGTGATGCAACCGAGCGGTGCGCCGGGATTTGGTCAGGCTTTTTCCGCCCTGCATGTAAACGATTGGGGCAAACAGGCGGCTTCCGATATTATGGAAGGCACGGAAAAATTTCTCGAAGCGCATCCTTTTGTAAACAAGGATAAAATCGGTTGTATCGGCGCTTCTTATGGTGGATTTATGACGATGAGCCTGCTGACACAAACCGATATGTTCGCGACCGGAATTTCTCACGCCGGAATCAGTGCACTCTCCAGTTACTGGGGCGAAGGCTATTGGGGATATCTCTACAGCTCTGTTGCCACCGCGGAAAGCTTTCCCTGGAACCGGAAAGATATTTACGTCGATCAAAGCCCACTGTTCAATGCTGATAAGGTAAATAAGCCGCTGCTATTGCTACATGGAGATTCCGACACCAACGTTCCTCCCGGAGAGAGCGATCAGTTTTATGTCGCATTAAAATTATTAGGGAAAGATGTCGAATATGTTCAGGTAAAAGGTCAGGATCATCATATTCTTGATTACAAGAAACGAATCATTTGGCAAAAGACGATACTCGCCTGGTTTGATAAGCAGTTGAAAGATCAGGGCGAATGGTGGGCCGATTTATACCCGGAGAAATAGTCGAGAACAATTAGAGGTTAGTTATGAAATTGCATTTATATGATACTTACAAGCGCGAATTACGTGAATTTGAGCCATTGAATCCTGATGAAGTCGGCTTATATACCTGCGGACCGACAGTTTACAACTTCGCCCATATCGGCAACCTGCGCACTTATCTTTTTGAGGACACCCTGCGACGGGTGCTGGCCTACAATGGGTATAATGTTAAGCACGTTATGAATATTACCGATGTCGGTCATTTGGTATCTGATGGCGATACCGGGGAAGATAAAATGGAAGCTGGCTCCAAGCGCACCGGAAAAAGCGCCTGGGAAATCGCCGAGCTTTATACTGACGCGTTTATCGAGGATTTGAAGCTACTGAATATTCTCGAACCGACCATTTGGTGCAAAGCGACAGATCACATTCAGGAGCAAATTGATGTCGTTAAGTGCATCGAGGAAAAAGGCTATACTTATCGCACCTCGGATGGCATTTATCTTGATACCAGCAAACTGGATAGTTATGGCTATCTCGCCCGCCTGGATATTGAAGGCTTACAGGCCGGCAGCCGGGTAGACCAGGGAGAGAAGCGTAACCTCACCGACTTTGCGCTGTGGAAATTTAGCCCGGAAGGCGAACAACGTCAAATGGAATGGGACAGCCCCTGGGGTGTCGGTTTTCCGGGCTGGCATATTGAATGTTCGGCGATGTCTGCGAAGTTTCTCGGTACCTTTTTTGACATCCATTGCGGTGGTGAAGATCATATTCCGGTGCACCATACCAACGAAATCGCCCAGACCCAGGCCTGCTATGGCACCACCCTCGCGAACTTCTGGATGCACGGCTATTTTCTGCAATTGAGTGAAGCAAAGATGTCGAAATCGTCCGGGGAATTTTTGCGGGTGCAGTCGTTAATTGATCGTGGGATCGACCCGATAGCCTATCGCTATTTTAACCTGAATGCCCATTACCGCACCAAGCTCAACTTTAGCTGGGAAAGCCTTGATGGTGCCCAGAAGGGATTGGATCGTTTGCGGAAGACGTTTCATAGCTGGGGTTCAAAGAGCGGGGAAGTAAATCAGGAATTGCTTGATCAGTTCGTTGAATTTATCAACAACGATCTGAATATGCCAAGAGCAATGGCGGTTGCCTGGGACCTCACTCGCAGCGATATTTCTGATGCGGATAAACGCGCCACAATGCTAGTGTTTGATGAGATTATGGGATTACGTCTGGCTGAGTGGCAACCGAAAACGGTGGAAGTACCGGCGGAAATTCTCGAAATGCTGGAAAAACGCACCGAGGCTCGAAAAGCCCGCAATTGGGCGGAAGCCGATGCGATGCGCGATCAAATACAGGCCGCCGGCTATGAAATTGAGGACACACCGGAAGGGCCGAAAGTGAAGTTGAAGAAGTAATAAAATATACAAATGTGCAAATTTGCAGATTTGCACATTTGTAATTTCTAGCGGGAAAGCACTAAAGCACCATTTTCCAGAACGACATTTTTAAAAGCTAATTTTTCCAGGGGTATTTTTCCCACCTTGTTTTTCATGCCCGGCAAAGCTGCAAATGTTTTTAAGCTATATTTAATCTTCCCGATTTGAATCAGGGAATTTTCATCAAACACCAAATCGCTATCCTTTACCTCCGGCTTTCCGGAAATCTTCAAGAATAGTTCGTCGTTGGATTTTACCCCTCCAAACTGTTCCAGCAGCGTTCTTGCCAGCATTGCTTCTTTTGGCAGATCTTCCCAGGGAATTTTCGCCATATCCACGACCATCTCCACATCCATTTTTTCCGGCTGGATTGTGCTTTTTACGCCTTTCATAAACTGTTCTGATTTCCCGGGGAATTCCGCCGCCAGAGAATTGAGGATCAACGCATCAACCTCGGTTTCAGTGACCCGGAGAGAATTATTCCGTTTCAGTGTAGTGGCCATCTCTTCCAACGCTTCCGAGGCACTTTTAGCTTCTCGCTGGATTTCCGGGGCTGCAGTTTGTTGTTGCCGGGTCGTTAGCGAATTGCCCTGAACAGCCGGCGCATCAGCACCAAGACTTTCCTGCCCTTCAATATCGACCGGGGTGCTGGTATTATCTGATGTTTCTCCTGTCGTTGCCGGCGCTCCCTGATCCGCAGGGGCAGTATCATCTGTTGCATACCATTCCGGCAAATAATCCAGATTTTGCTGATAGTAGTAGTATCCGCCAGCGGCAGCGGCAATTAGCAGGACCAAAGTAAGGAAAAAATATTTTTTCATGGAAAGCCTTATTTCTATGAATGATAACTCATTTTACTTTAACCGTTGAGTATTTCTGAATATACATAACAGATTCACCTGAAGTAGAAATTTTTTACAATAAAAATAAACGGAAAGTTCAGACATTTTTATGCTATTATTACGGCATGCATAAGCGGGGTTGACAAACTGAGCAATATCAAGTTTGATAATGCCCAGCGATCAATCATTTCGGTGTGGTAAATATTATTCTTTTTTTCTGCATCTCGCGAATTTCGCTTTCACTATAGCCGAGCTCCTGCATAATAGCAATAGTATCATCACCGAGCATCGGGGCAGGCTTCACTTCTCCTTTTCCGGCATGTGAGAACTTTAAAGGCATTCCGATCGTTTTCAGTCGACCATAAATGGGATGATCGTGATCAACGATCATATTCCGGGCCTGCAGGTGCGGATCATGCTCAATTTCATCAATCCCTAATACCGGGGTCAGGCAAACATCCGCCCGGCCGACTAAACGCAGCCATTCATCGCGGTCTCTTTCCAGGAACATCCGGGTCAAATCCGCTTTTAAGGCAGCCTGTGCTTTGCTATCACCATAGTAACGCTCTTCCCATTGCGGCTTATCGATTAGCTGGCAGAATTTTTTCCAGAATTTTGCTTCCAATGCACCGAGGGAGACATATCTACCGTCCCGGCAGAGATAAATACCATAGGATGCCCAACCGCCGGAGAGCGGCATCTGCCAGGGCGGCACGGCTTGATTAGTCGCCCAATACTGGGCCAATTGCAGGGTCATTAGCGGCATGACGCCATCGAGCATGGAAACATCGACCCGTTGCCCGACACCAGTGTTTTCCCGGGCCCAAATGGCTGATAGAGCGGCAATAATCGCCATATAGGCACCACCGGCGACATCCGCAATTTGAACGCCGGATAATACCGAAGGACTCTGTTCCGTACCAGTAGTGCCGGTAACGCCGGAGTATCCGAGGTAATTGACATCATGCCCGGCTTTCTGCGCATACGGACCGGTTTGACCATACCCGGTAAGAGAAATGTAAATAATCCGCGGATTGGTTTTGATTGCTTCCGTATAGCCAATACCGATTTTATCCAGCACGCCCGGGCGGAATTGTTCGATAACGATATCCGCATCTCTGGCCAGGCGGAAAAACACTTCCCGGCCGCGCTCTTCATTAAATTTCAGAGCAATGCTGCGCTTGGAGCGGTTCACTGCAAGATATCCGGCGGACATATCACCATGATAAGGCGGGTAAGTGCGCATGGTATCCGGACTGATCATATCTTCGATTTTGATCACTTCTGCACCCATGTCAGCCATCATCATCGTTGCTAATGGTCCGGGATAAAGCCGGGTTAAATCGAGGATTTTGATACCGCTGAGTGCGCCTTGCGCCGGGGATTTTTTCGGACGACTTTTCGTTGCGGCATTGTTGCCATCCCGCGCGGACTGTTTGGGCGGCAGCCATTGGCGAGTTGCCCGGCTATTTCGCCGGAGAAAGTGTGGCGTTTCCAAATCCGCGTCAGCGGGCAGATTATTAGGGCGCGGTTCCTTCGGCTTTCTACCTGGTAAATCCTCTGCAGGCGGCCTTTTCGGTTTAACTTTCGGTGATTTTACCTCTTGCGGCACTTCCGGCTTTATTTCTGGTAAATCGACCTCAAGTGGCGCTTCCGGTTTAATTTCCGGCAAATCAATTTCGGGCGGCGGTGCAGGTGGCGCATATTCTCCAATCAACACAGTTACACCGGTATCAGCATCGGCTGCTACCGCTGGTTGATCATCCGCGTTTGAATTTTTCTGCGCCGCTGCCACTTCCGCTACGCGGTCGGATGGTTCCGGTTGCGACGCCACCTGCTTTTTTGCGGGGGTTCCCTCCCCGCTTTCTCTTCAGGTGTCCGGCAACTTCTTGAACATTTTTATGAACCGCATCATTTCCGGGACATTAGAGATTTTTATCTCTCCCATCATGAAGGCGATTTGCGGATTCGTCTTACCCGTCTCCATCTCAATGTAAGTCTTTGTATTTGTCTCGACGACACACTTCGCTTTACCGATTAATCCTTTTACCACGGTGCACTTATCGTCCTGCACCTGCACAGTAAAATTACCACCATCTGTGCCGGAAATTTTGTATTGAATCAAGGTATGATATTTCCCGACCGGTTTCGGTTTATAGCGATGCGGCAAACTCTCAAAAATATCTGCAACTGTCAGTGATGAGAGCGGTTTTTGGGTAAGATTTTCCATTTCGGTGAGCTCAGGTGTTCTTTCCTTGTTCATCCGTATACTCTTTTGGTTGTCGGGTTTACTGATTTTCCGATTTTTCAACGGGTCTTTCCGGCCCGGTTTCTCGATTATCATATTTACATCAACAGCGGCGAATTCATCGGTATCCTTTTGGGGAGGGTGCGAGGCACCGTTTTCTTCCAGGGCATCGATGATATCCCGCCGTTCATTTTCTGCCTTGCGAATCTCTTTGGTATCATCCCCCTCGCTTAACGCGTTTACGATATTTTCCCGCTCACTTTCCAGGAAAGGTGCTTCATCTTCGAGGGCAGATTCAATTTCGATTTTAGGTTCGAAATCGATTTCGGGCGTGCGTTCAACTACTTTTTCAGGGACTTTTTTTGTTTCCGGGGATGATTTTTTTGATGCAATTTTTAAAGGTAACTGTGGTTTTTTCACTTTTTTCTCGGGGCGATCAACAGGTTTAGAATTCAACTCTGGTAATTCAAGCGGTTTTGCCACATCAATATTGCTCAACGATGGTGTGGATTCTTTCGGCGCCACATTCTTATTTTCAACGACGGGCTCAGCAGTTTCGAGCAGGTTCTCCGTTAATGAGATATCTTCTAAAGCATCTACCGGTGTTTCATCGGCTTCGCCTGGCTCCTCAAATGGCAGTGGTGTTTCATCCAGAGATTCGAGGGCAGCGACATCCGGCACCGGGGCTTCTTCGGAAACAACATCAGGTAAGGGATCTACTTCGATCGGAGGTATATCGTCAACAGGATTTATGGAAATATTATCGTTTTGATTTACTCGCGCCACTTCGGGGCTTTTCGCTTTCACCCGGCGGGTATTTACAACTCTCTTCTTGTCTTTATTGAAATTATCAATCATCAGTTTGGAGATAATTTCCCGCAGAATTTCCGAGGTTCCTCCGACCAAACTGGCGGCCCGGGCATCCCGATACAAGCGAGAAATAGCATACTCTTCCGAATAACCATTCCCACCAAAATATTGCAGGCAGGTATCAGCGACACGTTTGGCTAAATCGGCAGAATAGAGTTTTGCCATCGAACATTGCTGAATCCCCTTTTGACCTTCCTGAAATTGCCAGCAAGCATTGTAAGTTAGCTGGCGGGCGGCTTCAATTTCTCCGGCGAGATCTGAGAGATTATGACGAATGGCTTGAAAGCGGGATAGTTTACGATTGAAGGCTTCTCTCGAGCGGATATACTCCACGGTCTTTTCCAGGCAGGTATCCGCAGTGGCTACTGCAGCGATGGCGGCAACCAATCGCTCTACCAGAAAGCAATCCATGATATAATAAAATCCCATGTTTGCCTGCCCAATACGCTGGCTTTCCGGCACACGAACATTTTCCAGGGTGATGTTGGCAATATCGGCACAGTGCCAGCCCATTTTGCGAATTTTCTTCGCCTGTAATCCATCGGCATCGGCGTCGACTACAAACAGGCTGATCCCGCCAGTACCGGCCTGTGGATTCGTTTTCGCAGCCAGAACGAGATAGTCACCCAAAATGCCGTTTGTAACAAAGGTTTTTTCGCCATTGAGGACATATACACCGTCCTGGAATACAGCTCGGGTTCTCAGGGCGGCAACATCAGAACCGGCGCCCGGTTCCGCGATCGCCAGTCCGGCAACTTTCTCCCCTAAGATTCCGGGCATCAGGTAGTTGCGTTTTAAAGTTTGGCTACCATACCGATGAATATAATTCAATGCCATAAACTGATGCATTGTTACAGCTGCTACCAGCCCGCCCAAAGTGCTGCGAGTAAGCTCCTCCAGTAAGACAACGGTATGAAAAAAATCCAGATTGGATCCACCGAATGATTTTGGATAGTTCACCCCGAGAAACTGCAATTCTCCCATCTTATGCCAGAAAAAGCGTGGAATGCGTTGCCGCTCCTCCCATTCATTGGCATACGGTAATATTTCCAGCGTAACAAATTGCCGAATTTTTTCCCGGAAAGCATGGTGGCTATCGGTAAAATAAGGTGAGATCATATTATCGCACTCCGGCAAAAAGGCTGTGATTCTATCCGGGGAACAATGTACATATTTTGTATATCCTGCTTAATTTTTGCTATTTGACTGGCGATTCGCCCCAAAAAATTCTTATACCACAAATATGGCAACGATTAAAATGAAAACAGATTCATCGATACTTCCTGCATCGTTAAATCAGTATTTTCAGATACATACCTATTTAGAAGATCCGTCAAAACCTCGAAGTGGCACTCCACTGCAACTTCATTTACGGGCCATTATCCCGCAACCTCTCTCTATTATCAACGCATCACGCGATAATAAAAAAACTGAATCAGGGCATGTCATTGAACGCCGGTAACAAGAATTTAAGGTAAGGGGAATTTCTGTTGGAGGGTTGACGAATCGCAAATATTTGGAGAACGATTTTGTCTGTATGATTGAAATTGAAATGATTTAAAAAATTGGGTAGTGTTTGACATGTAATGCTATTTGATCTGTCATTGCGAGGCGCTTTTTGCCGAAGCAATCCCAGAAGTTGTATGCACAAGGAGATCGCCACGTCGTTGCACTCCTCGCGATGACAGCTTATAGCATTACTTCTTTAACACTATCAAAAATATCAGGATGATAGATAATATCATTTATCTATTCAATGCTGAAATACCATCCTCTTTACAGCGGAATCGTCAATTCTATTTTGCTAGCGATAAAAAGATTTTTTATCCCGAGCAAAATCCCGAATAATCGGCGCTGGCTGAAAACGAGGGCCATGCGCATCGGCCAGCCGCTCCAGATTCGCCAATGCGACGGAAGGTGTTAGTCGATCAATATAGCGGAAGGGGCCGCCGAGGAATGGCGGAAATCCCAACCCCAGCACCGCGCCGATATCGCCATCTCCCGGGGAGCGAATAATATTTTCCTGCAGGCACCAGGCGGCTTCATTTACCATCATCATTACCAGGCGGGTTCGAATCTCGGAGACCTCGTGACGTTCCCGCCGGGTTTTCCCGGAAAAGAATTTATAAGCGGTGCGATTTACTTCTTTTTTCTTCTTCCCTATTCCCCGCAATGTATTAGCGTCATCATGATAGTGATAAAATCCCATACCATTTTTGCGCCCCTGGTAACCTTCCGAGAACATGCGGATCATGGCATCATGGGATTTGTATCCTCTTCCTGCCACCAGCTTACTGAGAATCTTGGAAACATGTGCACCAACATCAATGCCGACTTCGTCGATCAGGGTAATAGGCCCCACCGGAAAGCCAAACTGCTTCATTGCATTATCGATATGACGGACTTCCCCGTTTTCCTCCAGTATCTCTAACGCTTCATTTAACATCGGTGCAAGAACTCGGGTAGTGTAAAAACCTGGTCCGTCCTTCACAACAATGACGCTTTTCCCCTGTTGAATGCCAGTTTCGACAGCAGTCGCTGCCACCCAATCAGCAGTTTGCGAAGTTACCACCACTTCCAGAAGCGGCATTTTTTCAACCGGGGAAAAGTAGTGCATCCCGATCACTTGGGCCGGGCGCTCCGCTGCTGCGGCAATCTCGCTAATAGGAATTGCCGATGTATTCGAAGCGAAGATAAATTTAGCATCACAGGCTTGTTCACATTCCCGCAGAACCCGATGCTTAAGATTTAAATCTTCAAAGACCGCTTCAATAACAATATTTGCATGAGAAAAAGTATTATAATCCACTACGCCATTCAGGCGCCCGAAGATCTCATCTCTTTCGAAAGCGCTCAGTGCCCCTTTATTCACTTTGCGGGAGAGATGCTGCCAGACATGTTTTTTACCCTGGGCAAGATTTTCATGATTAACATCTTTCAGGAGCACTCTTAATCCATTTGCCGCGCTTACATTTGCAATCCCCGCTCCCATCAATCCGGCGCCCAAAACAGCGATCGTTTCAACGGCAAGCGGCTGCGTCTTCAGTGGGTTTTTCTTTGCTTTATTGATGCCAAAGAACAGGCCGATCAGCTCCCGGGCCTGCGGCGTATCTGCGAGATTTTCCAATCCTGCCGCTTCAGCCTCAAGGCCGGCTGCGATCCCATTATCCATACCATGTTCAACACAATCGATAATTTTGTATGGCGCCGGGTATTTATTTCCGGAGGTCTTCTCCACCATCTCGCGCGCCTTTTTAAAAATAAACCCGCGGGTTAATGAAGTGCTTTCCAGCGCCAAATTTGCCAGGCTTTTTTTGCGCTGCCGCTTTCGGGGTGTATTTAATAGTTTGTTTGCGCTTGCTTTCGCTGCATCCAGCAATGCATATGGGTGGGTCACTTCATCAACAAGCCCCATTTCCAGCGCCTGCCTCGGATATACATTTTTGCCGGTTAGCATCAGGTCCAGCGCTTTCTGCAAGCCGACCAACCGCGGTAATCGCTGCGTGCCCCCTCCGGCGGGAAGCAATCCCAGCTTCACTTCCGGCAATCCCAGCATTGTTTTCGGAGATTCCGTAACGATGCGATAATGACAGGCCAGGGCAACTTCCAGTCCACCGCCCAGGGCCGCACCATGTATAGCAGCAATTACCGGCTTTTCAAGGCTTTCAATACGATTCAACAACCGATTCCCGCGACGGCTCATCTCTTGCAAAACGCCGGGTTTTCGATCGGCAATCATAGCTTCTAAATCGGCGCCGGCAATAAAGTTATCAACCTTTTTACTGATGAAGATTAATGCCTTTACTTCCGGATCTTTATCAAGCCATTCGACCAGCGCCTCCGCTTCGTCGACCATCTCAACACCCAGTTTATTGACCGACTCCCCGGGTTGATCTAACCATATTACGGCAATGCCATTATCTTTTTCGGTTTGCGTGTAAGCCATCTCTCACCTCCGGAAATTGAGCACCGGTAGTTTCTTTAGTATGATTCTAATTTTCGGAGAAAATATGCAAATATACAAATGGGCAAATGAGCAATCTTTGCAGTTTTGCCCATTTGCCCATTTGCATATTTACTCATCACACCCGCTCTAACATTATTGCATTCCCCATTGCACCGGCAGCGCAGGAAGCCACGAGCGCCAGTTCCCCATCTTCCTGAATTAAACGGTTGGCAGCTGTGGTAACTAACCGCGCGCCAGTCGCACCAAATGGATGACCGATGGCGAGAGAGCCACCCCAGCGATTCAGTTTTTCCATGGGAATTTCTCCCACTGCTGCATCCCGTCCCAGATTTTTCCGGGCAAAATTGAGCGATGCCAGGCATTTTAGATTGGCCAGTACCTGGGCGGCAAAAGCTTCGTGGAATTCAAAAACGTCGATGTCTGTCAGTGCTGTTCGGGATTTATCCAGTAATTTGGGAATGGCATATGCAGGCCCAAGCAATAGCTCTTCGGCCGGATCCTGCGCGCTGTATGCATAGGAATGAATTCGTGCTTTCGCCTGCAAATTTAACCGTTCCGCGACCGACTCGGCAACAATTAAAACAGCGGCTGCGCCATCGGTTAGGAAAGAGGAATTTCCGGCAGTAAGGGTTCCGTAAGGTTTCACAAATGCCGGCTTCAAGGCTTGCAGCTTTTCCCGGTTGGAATCTTCCCGGATGCCATCATCCTGATCTATCACCTGAAAACCGGGTGGAATTGTCGCCGGGGCAACTTCTTTCGCCAGGGCGCCATTCTTAAGGGCGGCGGCGGCTTTTTGATGAGATTGCAACGCATAGGCATCTTGTGCTTCCCGGGAAACGCCAAAGCGGGAGGCCATCATATCACAATCTTCCCCCATGGTTCGTCCGGTGGAGAATTCCGCAATTTCCGGTATTTCCGGCAGCAGGTCACGAAACTTTAATCCCCGGAAAAATTTCAGATAGGAAAATTTGCTCCGATATTTTTGTGCTTCCAGTAACCGCATCCGGAACGGTTTCCGCAAACCGATTGGTATATCGGAAAGACTTTCAGTTCCACCGGCAATCACCACATCCGCCTGACCGCTGCGCACCAGGTCAACTGCATTGGTGATCGCTTTATTGGCAGAAATACAGGCCAAAGAGACCGTGGCGGCTGGCACCTGCTTCGGGAGCCCCGCGGCCAGCGCAGCATCCCGGGCCACATTACTGGTGGCAATATTGGGCACCACATTCCCCATAATCACCCAATCCACCGCATTCGGAGATATCCGGGTAGCATTCACCAGAGCCTGAATAGCCATGCGGGCCAGATCGTATGCCATCAGTGATTTGTAGCTACCTCCGGCACGCTGAAAAGGTATACGGATGCCATCAATTAAGAGTGCATTTCTCAAAACATTATTCTCGGGCATAAAAAAGCCTTATGCTAACGATAAGACAGATTGGGTATTTTTGCAGGTATGTTGTATTTTGACCGGCAATGCAGGGCTGGTGAAAAGCCAACACACTGCGGTTTTCTTACTTAACTGTGTCGATCAATTGTTTCAGGGCTTGCTGCTGATGCTTCAATTTTTCCTGTTTTTCGAAGATCGCCGGAGAAGCGGCACGATCCTGACATTGTGCTTCAGAGAGACCACAACGCTCACAGGTTTCATTCACTTCGACAACCGGAATCGCCGGATCATTCCAAAAAGTGAAAGTATGCTTAAAGGTATCATCGATGACAAAGCTGATCGTTCCACTGGCATTTTTCCCGACTTCCACCGTCGATGGCCGCGCCATGGTAATGGTGAATACTTCAATATCCGAATCGATAAAACGGGAACGCTGGGCCCCGACCAATAACTGTTTGCGAGTGACGCCCTTATGATGTTCTTCTGTCAGATTTTTCAACAACTTCAGAGCCATCCAGCGGCGGCAATAATTTTCCTTGGATCCAATTCCGTTCGGGAAGGAGAGGCTGGACATATTAAAGACTTTACCCATTTCGAAATTATCGCTGCCGGGCGTATTGGTAATACGATAGAATAGGAAATTTTTGATGCCGAAGAATTGCGGCAACAACTCCCCTACCCTGTGTAGAAACGTTTCTGGTGCAACATTGAAGCGCTCAATCAAGGCAAGCAGGGCGGACTCATTCCAACGTGGTTCCCGGAGAAATTGTCCTAATTCTTCGCAAAGTAAATCCCGGTGAATCAGCAGAGCGCCGCTAAAATAGTTCGCTTTAAAATTATTGACCAGTTGATCAAAAGACTCCAGGTTCGCCCATGAGGATGAATTTGCCCGCTCTTTCAGGGCCAGGTATTGATAGCCAATTTCGCGGCCAAATATCACCTTCTTTTGCGCTTCCGGCAGTTTATTATTTACCAGCAAGCGCGGGTTTTCACCATCGACAAAAACATAGTGAAGATCGGACAAATCCGGATCGCTATCCAGAGTTGTCATATCAACTTCATAATTGTAGGTATCGATGAGAAATGTTTTCAGGCGCTCGGCATCTAATGGCGGGGCTTCCGGCCAGTCATTTTCCTGACGAAATTTGACGACAACCGTCTCGATATCATCAAAATAGTTCTGATGCATCTGTTGATAAGAGCGCAAGGCGGCAAAGAGCAGATGCTCTACCCGCATGTCGTATTCCTGACCGATTTCCAGCAATGTACGAATAAATGCGCCGGCTTTTCCGGGATCTCCGGTAATCAGCGACAATAAATCCTGCGGGGAGAAGCCATACATGCGAAAAGGAAATTCCTTGATTACCGGCGAAGAAAAAATTACTGGCAACGGATCCAGTTCTTTATTCACCTGGAGCGATACAAGCTCATCAAACGTCACACCCAACGCACCGGCTAATTGCAGTATTTTCTCCGGCTTAGGATACTTCTTTCCTTTTTCTATTTCGCTTAAATAAGAGATTGACAGGTTGGTTTTTTCGGCAAGTTCTTTCAGCGACAGCCCATTTTCCATCCGGAACTGCTTCAGCTTGAACCCCATAATAAATCGCAAATTGTCGCTATTAACATTCATTGAAACCTCATTAGTCATTCATATTAGGTGCCGGTGCGCTAATATATGTAAGATCACCTGGGAATACCATACAAATTTCACTGCCAGCGAAATAATTTCCCGATTTCTTTAAACCGGGAAATTCATCCTTAGCGAAGGTAATACTTTAGCGAAATTTCGCTTGATTTTCTTTTTTTGACTCCCTACTTTCCGCTAACCAACATTGAGGAAAGCCATGGCCAACGTGAATTCAACCGATTCAAATACCCCACAAACGTCAGCGGACAAGTCTCGAAAAATTGCCGAAGCGGCCCGTGAGAAACAGTGGAAGAAACCCAGTTTTTTACGGGAAATGTTTCTCGGCAATTTAAGAATGGATATGCTCTTCCCATTTCCGGAACCTTTAGGCACAGAACGCCCGGAGTTCCAGGAATTTCGCAGCAAGATAATCACTCTTTTGAATGAGATAGATTCCGACGAAATTGACAGGATCGGACGTATACCGAAAAAGATGATCAAGCAGTTGACTGAAATGGGCGCCTTTGGTATGAAAATAGAAAAGAAGTATGGCGGTCTTGGTTTTTCCTTATCAGAATATTGTCAAATCCTCAAGTTGGTTGCAAGCCGGGATGGTAACATTTCCGCTCTCCTATCTGCTCATCAGTCAATCGGTGTCCCGCAACCATTAAGTATGTTCGGCACGGCTGCTCAAAAGGAGCAATATCTCCCCCAACTGGCTGCCGGTGCAATCTCCGCTTTTGCGCTTACGGAATCTGATGCCGGTTCCGATCCTGCGCGTTTAGTCACTACTGTCCGCGAATCTCCCGATGGAAAAGCTTATATCCTTAGCGGTGAAAAATTGTGGTGCACCAATGGCACAATCGCAAAATTACTGGTCGTTATGGCGCGGCATCAGGAAGATGACGCCATAAGTGCCTTTATTGTGGAAACCGGCTGGGAAGGTGTCTCAGTTTCCCATCGCAGCGAATTTATGGGCCTCAAGGCACTGGAAAATGGCCAATTACATTTTAACAATGTCCGTATTCCCAAAAACAATTTGCTTGGCGAACGTGGCAAAGGTCTGAAACTTGCCTTAATTACCCTCAACACCGGACGGTTAACTTTGCCGGCAACTGCTGCAGGCACCGCAAAAACATGCCTGGAAATTTGCCGCCGTTGGGCTGCAGAGCGAGTGCAGTGGGGCCGCCCGATAGCACACCACGAAACGGTTGCTCACAAAATTGCCGATGTCGCATCCCAGACATTTGCGATGGACGCCATTGCCGATCTTTCCGCAGCGATGGCGGAGAATGAGAATGATATTCGCCTGGAAGCAGCGATTGCTAAACTGTATAACACCGAAAAACTGTGGCAGATTGTCGACGAAACCCTCCAGATACGCGGTGGCCGTGGATACGAAACAGCCTACTCGTTAAAAGGTCGCGGGGAAAAAGGGATTCCTGTAGAGAGAATTTTGCGGGATAGCCGGATCAATCGCATTTTTGAGGGGTCCAGTGAAATCATGCGCTTGTTCATTTCCCGGGAAGCCGTTGACAAACATTTGCAAGTTGCCGGGAATCTGCTGGACACAAAAAAAACACTTTGGCAGCAGCTGCCTTCATTACCGAAAATTTTATTTTTCTACCTTCGCTGGTATCTGCCCCTCTGGCTTAAGTGGGGACGCTGGCCGCGCTTCGGCCAATATAAAGAACTGGCATCTCATGTTCGTTTCATCGAGCGTTCCACCCGGAAGCTCGCCAGGGAAATATTCCATGGTATGGTATGGCATCGGGCGCGTCTGGAACGGCGGCAGGCTTTCCTCGGTCGCATTGTGGATATTGGTGCAGCGCTGTTTGCAATGGCTGCATCCGTTAGCCGGGCCCGGAAAATCTTTGAAGAAGGCAATCGCAATGCGGTAAACCTTGCCGATGTTTTCTGCAAGCGCACGCGCCGCAGTGTCCAACGCTTATTCGAAGACCTCTGGCATCATGCTGACGGCCCGCGCAGAAAGATCGGACGGCAGGTTGCAGATAAGCAGTTTACCTGGTTGGAAGAAGGCGCAGCCGGACTGGAAGCACCGCAGCCAGTTGAACTCCCCATCGAGGAAAGTTTTTACCTGGAAGAAGGCTATTTCGAGACTTCAATGTCCTCTGTTTATTCCAACTAGTAAATCGAAACAAAATTTTAATTTTTTTGATTAAAACCGGGAACGTTCTTCCCGGTTTTTTATATAATAGACTTGACCCTTTTATTTTCTGTTGATTCTACTGATCAATTCACGGTGGCTTCTCTTTCCCACATTCGCCTAACGGAGAATATTTATGCTTTCAAGTCTGTTACAACGACTTTTCCTGCTTAGTTTACTCTTCACATTGACAGCAACCGCACAAATAGAACTTGGCCTTATGGCGCTGGCTAACAGCACTTTCCTCGATGGGCAGTTTCGGGACAGCGAACGTATTGGCGACACAGCCAGGCTGAGCTTTGGTATTGGCGGCTTATTAACGGTACGATTTAGCAAAAATATCGCAGTAAACGTTCAACCCGCCTTAACTGAGAAAGGTGGTAAGAATGGCGCGCCGGGCAGTTTAAGCGAAGAAATCCGCCTTACTTTTCTCGATGTACCGGCTTTTATTCGCCTAAAAAAGAAACGCACCTATCTGCTTATCGGGGGATATTATGCCCGTTTGGTTACCGCCGATTATATTCGAACGCATGAGGAACAACGCACCGGCATTGAAGAAGAATTGAGTGAAGGAGACAGCGGGATCGCCATTGGTGCCGGGGTTGAGATCCCCACGGCAACCCGGGAAAGATTCCTGGTGGAATTGCAATATTCACGCAGCACCGGCAACCTGTTAAATACTGCGGTCGATAGTCAGCATCAACTGAAACATCGGGGATTAACTTTAAAGGTAGGCTTCGTTTTCTAAATCGATTTAAGATTATACCTTCCGGCCAAAATCTGCCGGTTGATAATTCTCCAGATAATTGATCGCATCATCGACCGAATCCGCAAAATAATACAAACCACGATATGTTTCCCGGGCAAATTTTGTCTCGAAGAGATGTTCAAAGAGCGTTTCCAGGGGCGAGTAAAAACCATCAGTATCGAGAATAACGATCGGTTTGCTATGATAGGCCAATTGCTTACCGGTAATGATTTCCAGCAACTCCTCCAAAGTGCCAAACCCGCCGGGCAGCGTGATGAAGGCATCCGCCTGGGCTTCCATTTCGGCTTTCCGTTCGCGCATATCAGCGGTGACAATCAACTCATCAGATTCTTGGTATCCAACTTCCAGATTGAAAAGTTTTTTCGGAATTATGCCAATTACCTTTCCGTCGTGGCGGTGCACTGCCCGGGCAGTTTCACCCATTAATCCGATACTACCGCCACCATACACGAGGGTATAATCTTTTTCGGCCAGTTTTTCGCCAAGCGCCGCGGCCAGCTGAAAATATTTCTGGTCGACAGAATTACTGGAAGCGCAAAAAACGCAGACATTTTTCAATTTATACTCAGGCATCCATCATCTTTCCGATAGTGTTAAAATAAATACTATCCAGTTCGGTGAGTGCAACATCGATTTGTTGATTCACCTGAAAACGATCGCCGCCAACGGTCCCTAATTGCACGATTTCCAGTTTGTTTTCGCGCATCAATGTTTCGATTGCATCCTTGTTCTCAGGTTTTACAGATAAGATAAAACGAGACTGACTTTCACTAAACAGAAACCATTCTGGCCGCTTTGATTCGATATTGATATTCGCCTGTATGCCCAGTTGCTGCTTTCGGTTAACAATACAGCATTCCGCCAGAGCGATAGCCAAACCGCCGTCTGCCACGTCATGTGCAGATTGCACCAGGCCTTTGCGAATTGCTGCCAGCACCGTCTGTTGTGTATGATGTTCCCGCACCAGATCCAGAGAGGGACAATCTCCGGTTACTTTACCAAAAACTTCCTGGAGGAATTCACTGCCGCCAATTTCGTCTTTCGTTTCCCCGATCAAATAAACCAGGTCTCCTTCGGCACGAAAATAAGCCGGGGTTATATGGGAAATATCTTCGATCAAACCAACCATGCCAATAGTTGGTGTCGGGTAAACAGCACTTTCCGGGCTTTCGTTGTAAAGACTGACATTTCCGCCGGTTACCGGTGTATTAAACACCCGACAGGCGTCTCCCATACCGGCAACGGCTTCCCGGAACAGATAGAACATTTCCGGCTTATATGGATTCCCGAAATTAAGGCAGTTTGTAATCGCCAATGGTTCACCACCGGTAGCCACAACGTTCCGTCCGGCTTCTGCAACGGCAATCTGTCCCCCAATTCTCGGGTTCAGATAAACATAGCGACCATTTCCGTCAGTTTTTGCAGCAATCGCCTTGTTGGTGCCCTTAATGCGCACGACGGATGCATCGCCGCCCGGATAGAGAGCCGTGTTCGAACGAACCATGGTGTCATACTGTTCATACACCCAACGCCGGGAAACGATATTTAAAGAAGAAAAAACTTTCAGGAAGGCATCTTTCATATTTTCGACAGCTGGTAGACTGGCCGGATCGAAGCGTTGCGCCTCGTCCAGATAGGCCGGGCGCTTATATTCGCGATGATACACTGGCGCACCGCCACCCAACACGCAATCGTGCGGAGGAATTTCAGCGACCTGCTCGCCCTGGTGGAAAATTTTTAAAAGTGGCTCATCGGTGACTTTCCCGATCTCTTCACACTCCAGATCCCATTTCTTACAAATTGCCAATGCCGCTGCTTCTTCCCCCTTCTTGACGACGGCCAGCATTCTTTCCTGGGATTCCGAGAGTAAAATTTCGTAGGCGGACATACCCGCTTCACGGATCGGCACTTTATCCAGATCGATAATCATTCCGCTGTTCCCCTTGGCGCTCATTTCCGTAGTGGAACAGGTGATCCCGGCTGCCCCCATATCCTGAATGCCGACCAGAATACCTGCCTGGATCATCTCCAGGGTCGCTTCCAGCAATAGTTTTTCCGCAAAAGGATCACCGACCTGCACATTCGGCCGTTTGTCTTCGGAATCTTCCGATAGTTCTTCTGAAGCAAAAGTAGCACCGTGAATGCCGTCCCGGCCAGTACGGGAACCGATGATAAATACTGCACATCCCTCCCCTTCTGCAATCGCCGAGGCAGTTTGATCATGCTTTACAATGCCAACAGTCATGGCATTTACCAGCGGGTTTGTGCTGTAACAATTGTCGAAATAAACTTCCCCGGCGATTGTCGGAATTCCCAGACAATTCCCATAATCGGCGATTCCCCGCACAACACCATCGAAAAGAAAGCGATTACGTGCATCGTCCAATTTGCCAAAGCGTAGAGAATTTAAGGCAGCAATCGGGCGGGCGCCCATCGTAAAGATATCGCGCATAATGCCACCGACACCTGTTGCTGCCCCCTGGTAAGGTTCAACTGCGGAGGGATGATTATGACTTTCAATTTTAAAACATACTGCCAGGCCATCGCCAATATCTACCAAACCGGCATTTTCTTCCCCGGCGCCCACCAGTAAGCGACCGCCATCGCGGGGCAATTTCTTCAATTCGGCAATCGAATTTTTGTAAGAGCAATGCTCACTCCACATCACCGAAAAAATACCCAATTCGGTAATATTCGGCGTGCGGCCAAGGATTGATTTAATTTTTTCATACTCTTCTTCGGTAAGGCCATGCTGCTGGATAATTTCCGGGGTTATTTCCGGTGAGTGCATATCATTTTCCCTTTTTGGCGCTAACAGTATCGATCAATTTTACGGGACAAGTTTAACGAAAAAAGCCCCCTGGTGCAAACACCTTAAGGAAATTATTCTCCTTTTCAGAGTGACTATTCGAAAAGAATTTTATTCGGAGGATTTTTGTAACTTCCCGGCTAAATCAGCGATAAGTAGAAATGCGCGACAGCAGTGGGGAATCAGCTTCTACCTCGAAAAATCCCACGCATTATTGGAACAGGAGACGTGATGATGTTTCGGTTTTTAACAGCACTTGGCTGTACGATAATTCTTTTCAGCGCCTGCCAGAATAGCCCCAATCTGGAAAACGACCGGGAAATTTTACTCAAATTACACAAGCAGCAGCAAACAGCACATCTTAGCAAAGACGCTAAGATGTTCGCGGAAATGTTTCATGACCCGATCATCCAAATCAAGAACGGCAATATTTCCCGAAATAGCTACGAGGCGACAATTGCCCGGGTGCAGCCCTATTTTGACATGTCCACTTTCCTGGAATGGGAAGACATAACACCACCGGAAATCCGAATTTCCCAGGATGGCACAATGGCTTATAAAATTGTTCATAAGCGTGTTCGTTTAACCCAGGAAGGTGAGAATGGAGAAACGGTTTATGGACATAGCGTCTTTGCCTGGCTGGAAACCTGGGAAAAGATTGATGGCAGATGGCAGATTATGGCCACAGTATCGACCGATCGTCCCGGAGAAACAGATAGTTATTGAGAATGCGGAATGCGGAATTCGGAATTCCGCATTCCGAATTGGCCTTTTAATGTTGTTGTTCAGAAAGAATTTCTCTTCGTTTCTCCGGTAATTTGCACCAGGGCACGTAGGGAAACTTATGGTGCTCCCAATGATAGCCAAAGCGATAACAGGGATAAAAGACCAGAACGTAGAAAACTGGTTGCTACTGGCGCGATGGTGATCGTCATCCCCATCCGCCGGTTGCCTGTGCGGGGAAAAACAGACGAACAATTAAACTATTTAAAATTCGGAATTCGGAATTCGGAATTCCGAATTTCCTAGTGTTGTTGTTCAGCCAGGATTTCTCTGCGCTTCTCCGGCAACTTCCACCAGGGCACATAGGGGAATTCGTGATGTTCCCAATGATAACCAAAGTGATAACAGGTGATAAAAGACCAGAACGTGGAAAACTGGTTACTGCTGGCGCGATGGTGATCGTCATACCCATCCGCCGGTTGCCTGTGTGGCAGGTAGGTGCCGTAGTAAAAAAGCTGTAATGTGCTCATCAGAGAAGGAATCACCCAGAAAAGCAGCAGGTTTTCCAGCGGCACTCCGGCAATAAACTGCAGGGCATTAAATGCGATGGTAATACCCAACAGCTGAAGAATGCTCAGATAATTTTTCATAAAATGGAAATACCAGCTCCAGAAACCGGTATGCTCCCCGTCATGATAATCCGGATCGTGATCGCTGGCAGGATGGCGATGATGTTCCCAGTGCTTTGCCAGCAATTTTTTGTAGGAAAATAGTGCGTAAAGAAATACCGCGGCACTCCCAATCACTTTATTAACAGCTTTTTTTCCAGGAAAAACAGTACCATGCATCGCATCATGCGCAGTGATAAAGAGGCCGGTGTATAGAAACATTTGCCAAATCATCACAATGGGCAAGAGCCATAATGGTATTTCCGCAACCGGTGTGTTAAAAAGGAGAGTGATACTTATCCCCCAGCTACCAATGATCAGAAATGCCAGGCTTAATCCAATAATGCGATCTTTTAAGTATTTCATAGATAAATCTCTTTTTATTTGATAATCACAAATGAAAAATAAACAATCTGTGCAAAAAAAGCATGATAAATTATCGATGCAAATTTCCGGCGGAAAAGCCCCATCCGAAATCCAAGTTCAGCTAAGGCAACGCTGATCAGGAACCAGGCGAAATAATTTTGCCAGGGAATGCTATCGCCAAACCAGTGCCAATATCCCAACTTAACTGCCGCCGGTTCCATGACAAAATCGAATATCACCATCAAAACGCCGACGAGCATTGAGAGTAGTATTGTTGGATATTGTTCATAGTTTGGAATTATTCTTTGCATCAGGGCAATGCTGCACAAAAGCATTGTCAGCCAGGCAAAGCCAATGGCAAGCGGCACGTCAAACAATAATGGATGTAAATTTTCTCCGTAGGCATAGGCGCCAAATATCGCCCCGGTTTTCACGCCCAATACTTCAATCGCAAATGTGCTGCTCAGGACGATCAATCCCCAAAGCATCAAGGGTTGCCGTTCATCTGCACTGACAGTAACAAAGTGGGTTTCATGTTCATTACCGGGAAACGCCGATTGCACTGCTAACTGCTGCTGTGTTGCTTCCCGTAACAAAAAAATTGACAGGCCGATCATCAGGGGAGAAGCGCCCCAAAGCATTACTTCTTGCAAAACACCTAAAAAATGCCATAATCCACCGGCTGCCAGAAAAATATATAAGATCAAGATTTTTAATCGCTCCGAGTTCATCCTGTTTCCGCCTTTCCATGAAGCGCAATAGTTCTGTTCCGCCAGGTAAGGTTACCTGTGCGGGATTTTATCATTGAATTAATAGCTATCAACTGGGTAAAAATTACTCCGATTGGGTGTAAAAGAATGCCGCTGATCAGTGGTAGTTTAAAGCGTAAGGCCAATACCAACCTGAGGAGGAAATTCGCAATTAAAGCAACGAGCAATAATGGATCTCCACCAACGTAGAGCAAAGCGAAGTAAGGAAACACGCAGGCCAAAAACAGCACAAGCATAAATATAAAGAAGGTGCTATAAGTATTTCCCGTGAGGCCAAACAGATTTTTTGAAAAACCTTCCCAAACGCCCCTCCAGTCGTTATACATACGGCAGAATACCAGATTATTGCCGGGCATAACCAGCAAGCGCTCTCCCGCTCGTTTGATGCGTCGGCTCATTTCAACATCTTCAACAATTTTGTTTCGCACAGCAGCATGTCCACCGGCCTTCTGGTAAGCTGTGCGGGTAAATGCCATCCACTGCCCATTCGCCGCTGCCAGCGTTGGCGATGAAAACCAGTAAGCAAACCGTAACGGTAAGGTACTGTAAAGAAGCAGGTTTACGACAGGTACGACCAATTTTTCGGCGAGTGTTTTGGTGATTTGCTGGGGAAAGATACTCAGCAATCCAGCCGAGTAGGTCTGCATGGTTGCGATGGTCTTTCGGACTGCGTCCCGGGCGTGGCTGGTATCCGCGTCAGTAAAGATGAGCGTTTCTCCACTTGCCGCTTCGCTTAATTGATGGCAGGCCCAGTTTTTTCCCAGCCAGCCGGCAGGGAGTGGCTGCCCACGGAGCAAACGAATATTATCACCGCCGGCAATCATCCTATCTACAATACTGGCAGTGTTATCGGTAGACTGGTCGTCTAAGATGATAATTTCCAGGCGAGGATAATCTTGACTGAGCAAGCTCTTCAGACATCGGGCAATATTGTCTTCCTCGTTGCGGGCAGGCACGAGCAGCGAAACGAGTGGTAATTCCTGCGAATCCGTTTCTTCCCGAAAGCGTGGTATCGTCAGGGCATTAAATATGATGATTCCCAGCAGCAAAATCGAAAGCGCTGCTGAAATACTAATAAGCAAGGTCATTTCAGATACTTTTAATCGTTACGTAATTATCGATTCATTCAACTTAGTTTCTGCAAATGCGCTCAAATCCGCATTCAGCAGGTCGATGCCGTCTTCCCGGTACTGAATTCGCAGTTGAATATCCTCCAGCAAAAATTCCAACTGAGACGCCAACGCAGGCATACCGGGAAAATTCAGCTTATCCAGGATCTGATTTTTGCCAAACATGAAAAAGACTTCCGCATGTTGTTTGCCACGATATTCAGATCGGATTCCTACCGGTAACACGTTTACTTTACCATCGTATTTCCGAATGAGCCATTCTATCCCGCTTTTAAAATCCAGGGGACGTTTTCCCCATGGCGCCAGTTCCCCCTGGGGGAAAAGACATATTAGCGGCGGTTTATTTTGCTCATTTTTCATTACTGATACTGCATACTGCAACGATGCCAGTGTTTTCTTGGCGTTCCCCGGATCAATACTGAATGCGCCGACCCGGGAGAAGAAATGATACTTTCTTAATTCACTTTCAAGCATCATAATGTATGGCCGGCGTTGAAACAGCTGCCGGTTGAGCAGGTGCACGAAAAAACCATCCCACCAGGAAGCATGATTTGGCACCAGCAAAAGCGGCAGTGTGCTTTCTATCCGGGGAATTTCGCCAAACAGATGAAAACGATGGAATTGTCGTTTCATCAGGCGCATCACGTATACATCGAACAGGGCTTCTGCCCATTTTGCATGCCGGGCTTTAATCATTGACGATTTCGTAAGAGTTGAAAAAATTTCTTTCCGGCATCGGAAAAATACGCGTCCGGAAAATCTCCTGCAGCAGGATGCTCAGCTTTTTCTTTTGGGTGACGAATACTCGACCCATAAACGGATTATAATTCCGTGCCTCAATCTTCATGAGGATGCCACGATAAATTTTACTGGCGGCATAGATCGCAAATTGCGATTTACGTTCCAGCATTGGAATACCGAAATTCGCCAGGTCATAATATTTATGGGCACGCTGAACCTGGAATTTCATCATTTTTCGCATCTGCGGCGACATCTTTTCATGGATGATATCAGCCTCGGTTAATCCATATTCCCGCAGATCTTCCAGAGGCAGGTAGATGCGTCCCATCTCTTTATCTTCCTGAACATCACGGAGAATATTCGTCATCTGCATAGCGATTCCCAACTCTTCCGCATGTTGGAATGCTAAATCGGATTTAAAGCCTAATAAATGCGTCATCATCAATCCAACAACACCGGCCACCCGGTAACAGAAAACGTAAAGATCTTCGAAGGTCTCATAACGCTTCAACGTAAGGTCCATCTCCACACCTTTCAGGAGATCCAGGGGATACTCCATCGGGATGTCATATTTTTTTGCCACGAGAATAAACGGGTGGATTACCGGATGTTCGGACTCGCCGGTACGATAAGCAATGCGTATTTCCTCGCTGATATGCTTGATTTCCGCAAGCAATTCTTCCTTGCTGCGATTACGGGGATTATCAACAAGATTATCCGCATATCGGCAAAAGCCATATAGTGCATAAGTCGCCCAACGTCTATCTTTTGGCAGCAGGCGGGCAGATACATAAAAACTTTTCGAGAAGTGCGCTGTTAAACAACGGGCATGCTCAAAAGCAATACGATCGGACTGATTTTTCAATAAGTTCAAGTGAAACTCCTTTTTATACAGATATAAGTTCGCTTTCAGGTGATTTAACAATCTCTCCCAAATCTTCCATTATAGCTTTTTCGGTAGCTTGTGCTGTTAACAACACGCCGGGTACACCGGCACCGGGATGGGTGCTGGCGCCAACCAGATACAGTCCCTGAATATCTTCACTGCGATTACCGGGGCGGAAGCTGGCTGTTTGGGTCATCTTCGGTTCGACCCCCCAGGCGCTACCAATATAATTGTTTCGTTGATGTTTGAAATCTTCCGGGGTAAACAATTCCAGCACTTCGATATTTTCCCGTAGATCTTCCATTCCAAAATCTTTTTCGAGAAAGTCAATGATCTTGTCTGCATAAGGTTGGGCCATCTCGTCCCAATCAATATCAGCATCAAGATTCGGCACCGGCACGAGGATATACATGCTCTCACATCCCGGAGGGGCCATGTCCGCATCGGTGCGGGTTGGCACGTGGAGATACATCGAGAAATCATCCGCCAGAATTTTCCGGTCGAATATGTCTTTCACTAAAGTTTTATAGCGTTCGGATAAAATCAACGTGTGATGCAGCAAGCGGGGATACTGCTTTTTAACGCCGAGATAAATCAGGAATGTGCTCATCCCGTAAGCAAGTTTTTTCACCCGACGGTCGGTCCACTTCCGGCGATGCTCCGGTTTAATTAATTCCATGTAAGTGTGTGCAAAATGCCCGTTTGAGACCACAACATCTGCTTTATGATATTCACCATTGGCAATAACGCCAGTGACGCGCCGGTCTTCAACGGCAATTTCCGAGGCTTCACAATTTGTTAAAACGGTGCCGCCAATCTCACGAAAAACTTTCTCGAAAGCTTCTACGACGCTATACATACCGCCCTTGGTAAACCAAACACCACCATGCTTTTCCAGATAAGGAATCATTAAATACACTGAAGGAGAGCGGAACGGGCTGCCCCCGATAAACAATGGGTGAAAGGAAAAGGCGAAACGATTCTTGGGATCCCGGAAAAATTTCTTTACAACTGAATAGGCTGGCTGCAGCGCCTTGAGTCGAATTGCCCGGGGCAAAAATTCGAATAATGTGCCGAATCCAAAGGGACGGGCGCCTAAACCATCTAAGATAACGGCGTTGTAAATCTTTTCGATATAATCCATAAAACGGTCGTAATTGGCCGCGTCCTTTTTGTCAAACTTGGCCATTTGTGCTTTCATTTCGTCACTATCGCCGGTGTAGTCGAGATGAGTGCCATCATGGTAAAATATGCGATAGAAAGGATCGAGATAGATTAAATCCAGATAATCTTCCATGTTCTTGCCTGCGGATTGAAATACATCCTGAATGATATCCGGGGCTGTTACCAGGGATGGTCCCATATCAAAGGTGTAACCATCTTTTTTGATCTGATATGCGTGGCCACCAAGTTTTTCATTTTTTTCGATTAATGTTACCTGCAGTCCTTGTGCCTGTAAACGAATTGCTGCTGCCAGGCCGCCAAAGCC
This sequence comes from Calditrichia bacterium, assembly GCA_028284905.1. Classification (GTDB taxonomy): domain Bacteria; phylum Calditrichota; class Calditrichia; order RBG-13-44-9; family J075; genus JACKAP01. Next base: position 244,870 of record JANQQU010000084.1, on the reverse strand, counting down.
TGCCCCAATGACGATTGCCTTTTTCATAATTAGGTCCTCTACTTTTGAATTTATATTATTTGTCTTTCATAAGTTTTTGTTTGTTCAGTGGTATTCCTCTCCCGCTCATCTAAAAGCGCTGCGGTCATTTTTCCTGATAACAACACCAGGGGAATACCGCCACCGGGATGTGTAGATCCCCCGGCAAAATAAACGCCTTCGATTTCACGGCTGCGATTGGCCGGACGCAAAAAGGCATTGCTTTTCCCGTTCGAAGATATACCGTAAATGCTGCCACGATTACTACCATAAAGCTGATAAAAATCTTCTGGGGTCAATACCTTTTCCAAAGATATCTTCCCACGAAGATCAATGCCGGACTTTAGCAATTTGCTGATTACCGCTTCCCGCATTTTCTTGACCATAGCGGGCCAGTCCTGCCCCGGTTGTAAATAGGGCATATTCAGGAGCACAAACCAATTTTCGCAGCCGGCTGGTGCATGAGTCGCGTCTGTTCGGGCAGTTATTGCGACATATACCGTAGGATCATCCGGTGCCCGGCGCTCTTCAAAAATTTGCTGAAATTCTTTTTTATAATCACTTGAAAAGAAAATATTGTGATGGGCGAGCTGTGAAGATTCCCTTTCTACCCCCCACATAAAAACCATACCGGAAAGCGAGGGTTCCAGGCGATTTAACCGGGCTTTTTTCCGTGGGTATCCGGTAATCAATTTGTCAAAAGAAGTAACCACATCACCATTACAGACAATCTGAGAACTGTTAATGAACTCATCATTAACGACCAGCCCCTTCACGTGGTTGTCACGAACGATTATCTGGGTAACTTCTGTATTGGTGTGAATCCTTATCCCCATTTCTTCTGCCAGGCGGGTTAAGGCTTCTGCCAGGCGATACATTCCACCCCGAATATAATATCCTCCCAGCCCATGTTCGACATAAGGAATAATGTTCAGGGTCGCTGGTGCTAAATAGGGGCTGGAACCATTATATGTGGCAAACCGATCAAACAGTTGCACGATTCTCGGATCGGAGAAAAAACGCCGGACGCCGTTATGCATATTGCGCAAAGGGTCAATCCGATGTAGATTAAACAGGGAAGGTAGAAATTTCTTCTTCATTACTTTCCGCCATTCATGAATCGGCGTATGTAAAAATATTTCTGCTGTGAGGTCGTGAATACGTTGGCAATAACTCATAAAAGCCGGATAGTTAGCTGCGTCCCGGGGAGAAATTTTTGCTATTGCAGCAATCATTTCTTCCATATCGGTACTGGCATCCAGCATACCGCCATCCGGCCAGAAATAGCGGCAGACGGGAGCAACCGGGGCGAACTCCAGATAATCGCGTCGGTCTTTTCCGGCTGCAGCGAACAGTTCATCGATTACTTCCGGCATCGTTAATAGTGACGGGCCGGTATCAAAACGATAACCGTCTACCTGCCACTCGCTCATTTTGCCACCGGTAAGCGCGTTTCTTTCGAAAATCTCTGTCTCATATCCGCGGGCTTTCAAGTGGATCGCAGCGCTTAAGCCGCCTAGTCCTGCACCGATGACCGGTACATATTTACGACTCATATTGCCCTCCGCTTCAGGTATTCGTATAACATCAGCGTCAGTAGCAATAAGGCATATCCATAGCCAAAGTCTTCCACAGGAATAGTAAAGACTCGCCAGTCCAGTTGATAGTCAGCATTGTATAACACCACCGGGCGGGCAGTTAGATATCCGTTAAAAATCAGCATTAGACCTGTGGAGATTAGCAGAAAAATATAGGTAAGAGATCTTTTCAGTATACCGGTTTTCAAAATCTTATCCACAATCGGTATCAAGGCCAAGGCATAAGCAACCAGCATGGTATAATGTTTTCCGAGAGCCAGGCAGACAGTGCCAACAAGTGAAGCGACAGCTACCCATATAAATGCATTCAAAGTAATTTCTCTATCTAATCGCTCTGTTTCCAAATTCAATACTTCCCAAACGAAAAGGCATGCGAATGGCACCGTTAGAAAGAAAAGCCACTCTCCCAGGGGAAGGCCGGCAATGTAAACACCTGATATAAAACGCTCATTAAACCACCAATGACTGCCGGTCACCAAAGCATCCCAGATTATAAATGGGACAGCGACGATTAACACTGCTGCAACAGCCTGGTGCCAGCGCTTAAAGAAGTAGACACGCTTTTCAAAGCTACAGGCGATTGGCCCTGCGGCGACAACAATGTTAAAAATGAGATATTCGGCATTCATAAATTTTTCTATTCTCCAAAAAAGAGCGTTTTGAGCGTTTTTAATATAATCGCTCAAAAAATATTTGTCAAGAAATAAATCGCTCATATCGCTCATTTATGTTGACATTGCACGTTTTAGGCGTTATATTGCTGCAGATACGTAAATCAAAACGTATCTTTGTTAGTGAATTTTTTGTTTCCAAGGAGATAAAATGAAAGAGACTCTTCAGTATTTTAATAGCCAGGAAGCTGCCAAAATTCTTGGTGTGAATGTCTCCAGCATTAAGCGGTGGACAGATGAAGGTAAACTTGAGTGTATAAAGACTGCCGGCGGGCACCGCAAATTTATGATGGAGCACCTTTCCCACTTCCTCGAGAAAAATAAAAAGAAAGCTTCCAAGGTAAACCTTTTTCCGCTCGAAGATACTACAGACCTTAAAATCAGTCATTACATTATCCGCGGTGATTTTGACTATTTACGCAATTACGTTCTAAAAAATGCTGTTGCCTGCGAGCGCAACCGGGTTCAGCAAGTGCTAAATGGTTTGTATCTGGGCCAGTACCCGCTTCATCGAATCTATGATGAACTAATTACACCGATAATGTATGACGTTGGCAGCTACTGGAACCAGGGACAGATGTCGATTGCCGAAGAACATTTCGCTTCTCAGACTATCCGGGACAGCATCATTCGTTTGCAGGGTATCATTCGGGTGCCAAGGAAAAAAATCGGTAATATTATCTGCCTGAACCTTTCTAACGAACTACATGATATTGCGCTTAAGATGGTAGATCATATATTAGAAGCCCGGGGATTTCAGATCTTCTACAGCGGCCAAAAAACATTACTGGATGACATCGATAAAGTTTTTAAAAAGCATAAACTAAAACGATTGTATATTTCTAGCACTGTGGTGGAAGATGTTGAAACTTTTCAGCAAGAATTTAAGGAAATTTGCGATATTTGCAAATCCTATAACGTTGATGTCTACATTGGTGGTCAGGGATTTGGCTTGGTAGAAGTGAATCATCCCGCAGTGGTAAAACAGCTGTTCACTTTCCAGGATGTTCATAACTACTAGATTTATCCTTGCTTCTTATAAAACTTTCCAAGGAAATTCATTAACTCGCCGGCTTGATGAGAGCGTTCATACTCGTCAATGCCGGTGAATTGATATTGCCCCGTAATATTTGCCCGATTCTTTATCCATCCATTCAATACTTTTTTAATACTAGCGGTATCTTGATAAGCAACAACCTCACCGGCATTCGCAGTTTTGACCAGGAAAGCCAAATCACTTTCGGGGTGACACATGGCGAGAATCGGTTTTCGTAATCCCAGGTATTCATAAATTCTTCCCGGCGTTACGGCAACACTACCTGGCAGTTCACTTTCAATTGACAGTGCCAACGCATCAAATTCCGCTGCACGCTTTAATGCATCCCGATGGGGTAAATAAGGCAAAAATTTAACGATGCCTTCAATCCCCTGCTGCGCCACCCATTCTGCAAATTCCGGCGCCCATTTTCCCAGGAATGTCAAACGGAATCGTTCTTTCAATCCAGAATGCGTCTTCAGTAATTCGCTGATAGCCGTAATTAAAGAAAGGGGACGATTGCCCTGGGAGTAAATAGTCCCCATTATTCCCAGTTCGAAGGGTTCTCCACTCTTTTTCGCAGATATTCCCCGGGGAAAATCAGCTTTATCATAGCCATTTCGTATCATGTGAACCTGCCGATTAGCAAGCTGCGGGTATTTTTCCTGATAATATTTTTGCAAGGCGGGGTTAACAAAAATAAATCCATCCCCATGTCGCAGACAATATCGCTCCAGCTTCTGATTAAAAAAGCCATGCACTTTGCTTATCGGCGGCAGATAGGGATTATCTGTCCAGGCATCCCGAAAATCCAGAATCGCCGGAATTTTTAGTAGACGACGGGCTAAAATGCCAATTAAGCCGGCAGTAAACGGAGGCATACTGGCAACCAGGCAATGCACTTTATTATATCGCTGCCAACGCCATAACTTCCATATTGCAAATGGCAACCACATCACTCGTGAATCCGGAACAAATATAGACATTGCCAATTTTCGGGCACGTCCACTACTTTCATAGCGAAGATCGTTTTCTCTATTTGAAGAAGGGCGGCGAAAGAGTTTCCGGAAAAGATACATCAACCGGAAGGGGTCGAGGGATTCGCTTCTGAGAATCTTAACAGTTTCAGGAATTTCGGCAGTCAGGGAAGTATCTTCAGTATAGAAGAAGCTGGGGCGAACAGTTAGTACAGAAACATCGAAACGATTATAATCCAGGTATTTCAGGAACTTTGTTATCCGTTGAACACCACCACCACCCATCGGGGGGAAATAGTAGTTAATGAATAAAATGTGTTGTTTAGCGGAGAGCGGACTGAAGTCGTTCAATGAGTTCATCCAGATCATTATCTCCATTCACATAGTCTACCTTGTTGGCATCGATTTCCAAAACGTGAAAGTCTTTCTTCGCGCGCTCAATCCAACGATCATATGCACCGTTAAGATATTCGAGATATTCACGCTCGATACTTTGCTCGTATTCCCGGCCGCGCAGGCCAATCCGGTGGCGCAATGTATCGATAGATGCTTTCAGGTAGATAATCACATCCGGCTTTGGCAGGTAAGGCACCATATTGTGGAAGAGATCGCGATAGCAGGCGTAATCCCGCTCATTTAAGCTACCTTGCTCGTAAAGCGATTTGGCAAAAATTTCCACATCTTCATAGATGGTGCGATCCTGGATGGCGTTGAGGCCAGCCTCGATCATTTCTTTCTGGGAACGAAAACGATGCGCGAGAAAATAAATCTGCAGATTAAAACTCCAACGATCCATATCATTATAAAAATCATTTAGATAGGGATTGTCGATAACGCTTTCAAAATAAGGTTTCCAGCCCAACCGGTCAGCAATCTTTTGGGTTACGGTTGTTTTACCAACCCCGATATTTCCGGCAATACCCACCAGGTAATTCTTACTCATCGTTCTCCACCGCTTTCTGATCTAATCAATAATGTCATATTCTTTACTAAAAGGCTCACTATCATACGAAAATAATGAACTGAAATCAAGCGGGGGATATTCTGTTTGGGAAAAATTTACAGGCAGTAAGCAAAACCGGAATGAGCGCAAATAATATTCAATTTTTTAACCCGGATATTCCTAATAAAGATAATCGCCATCTTCTTCATCTTCGGAAAAAATATCTTCATCCGGAATCGTCAAATCAACCACCGATCGCTGGCAACGGATATCAAACCAATTCCGCAGACTCTTCACATCGCGATCTTTCGGCCAGGTGTTTTCATTGGGATTCCAGCTGGAAAATTCTTTATAGAAGATCTCTTCACAAATCTCGGCCAGGCAGGTGTCGATGTCATATAGATCATTTATTTCATCGACCATATAAACGGCACAGCTTTCCTGAATTTGTTTTTCGGATGGTTCAGGCTTGCGGCGGCAATTTCTTTTCACCCAATCAATAAATGGCTTGCGTGGGGATACTACGATGGCAGACTGGTAGGGGACTTCCAGCGAATCGTCTTTTAGCCAATCGGGAATTGGTAATTCCGGCAGATTTGCCAGGTAGGTTAAATACAGCTTTTCATCGAATTCTTCACCTTCGGAGAGCGATTGCAGCATTACCATAGACATCGCAGTCGTTATCAACATCAGGGCATTTTCCCGCGGCATCGTTTCATTATCCATTAGCCGCTGCAATGTCTGCCCGGTTTCCGGCGGTTCGCCGATGGCTATCTGCTGCTCTACCCGCACCATCACTTCATTAACCATCTCATCAAAATTTTCCTCGAAGAGATGAAGCTGTTCCAGCCGACTCTCATTCTGCGGCTGAAATGGTAAATAACAGCAGTCCTGATATTGTTTCCCGCTACCACAAAAGCAAATCCGATTTGCCGCATTCCCTGTGTTGTCTTTCATCCTGTCTCCTCCGGTAAAGAAAGAAGGTACCGATAATTTTTGAGAATTACCAGAGGGAGCGGGTAATAAAAATTTACTTCCTTCACATCAGTTAATCGCTAAAAAGAATCAAATCATCCCACTCACACCACCATAATCCCGCTTACGCCAAATCGCTGGAAAAACAAATCGTTCTTGTGCATCATTCTGTCAAGTTATAAACTGACAAAGCAGAGGACCTTTCATGAAAAAATTAAACATCCGCCCGGAATGGCAGCTGATTATCGCCCTGGCCGTATTGAAGCTTATGATTCATTTTTTCACCAACACGAATTATGAACTTCATCGTGATGCATTTTTATATCTTTCCCAGGTTGAACATCTCGATTGGGGATATATGTCAGTCCCTCCCCTACTCGCATTCCTGGGCAAAATCATTCTTAGCGTTTTCGGGGATTCTACATTCGCCGTTCGTTTACTACCGGCGCTCGTCGGGACTGCATCAGTAGTCATCATTAGCATGATTGTGCTGGAGATGGGCGGCCGGCGCTGGGCAATTTTACTGGCAGGATTTGCCTTCATTCTATCCCCGGCATTTCTCCGTTCCAATACACTTTTTCAGCCGGTATCATTGAACCAATTTTTCTGGCTACTAAGCAGTTATTTCGTGTTACGTTTGATTAATTCCCAATCTCCACGCTACTGGATTCACCTGGGTGCCTTATGGGGCATTGCTTTTCTCAATAAGTATTCTATCGCTTTTTTTGCCCTGGCATTGGTTATTGGCCTGCTTCTCACGCCGCATCGCCGACTACTATTTTCCAGACAATTAATCATCGGGGCGATTTTAGGGTTTATTATCATTCTGCCTAATTTATCCTGGCAACATTCCCATAACTGGCCGGTGTTGACCCATATGGCCGAACTTCAGCGTACGCAGCTGGTAAATGTAAATATTGGTGATTTTTTTACTTCGCAATTGCTAATGAATATCCATGCCATGATACTTTGGATTAGTGGATTATTCTTTCTACTGCAGTACCAACCCGTTGCCCGCAAATATCAAGCGCTGGGTTTGGCTTACCTGGTATTGTTACTCCTCATGATCCTTTTAAGAGGGAAAGCTTACTATACGCTTGGCGCTTACACAATGCTTTTTGCTGCCGGTGGCGTGGCAATAGCGCATTTTTTTCGGGAGCGTTACCGTTTCTTCAAGCCAGCATTACTGGGATTGATGTTTTTTACCGCACTCCCCGTCATACCATACGGTTTGCCGCTACTGCCGATGGACCAGATGCTTAATTATGCGGCCGCCAGCAAAGGCTATGGGATGGAAGGCGCTTTGCGCTGGGAAGACGGCCAGCTCCATCCACTTCCCCAGGATTATGCAGATATGATCGGCTGGGAAGGTTTCAGCGATATCGTCATTGATGCATACAATAGTCTGGATGAGAAAGAAAAGAGAAATTGCCAGATTTATGCTGAAAACTACGGACTGGCCGGCGCCCTGCTGTATCATGGGCGGGATATTGGTCTGCCGGAACCGGTCTCCTTTAGCGACAACTTTTTACTATGGGCGCCGGAGAATTTTCATGCTGAGGTGTTTATCTATATCAATCATCACCTCGGGCAGGACATCTCTTCCTATTTCGACGATATCGAATTGGCCGGCACACTCACCAATCCCTATGCCCGGGAGAAAGGGGCGAAAGTTTATATCTGTCGCCAGCCAAAAGGGAGTTTTGCCGGATACTATCAGGAAAAAGTAAAAAAGATCAGGGGCAGATATTATTAATTTGTGTCAATCATTTATCCGCTATAGTATTATAGCGGATAAATGATTCATTAACGGGACAGTCATTTGGAAAAGATAACCGATAAACAGATTAAGCTTAATTGGCCGATACTATTTTTCTTCGCGACATTAATCGCTCTCCTGAATATCGGCATTATCATTACTAATGAGCTTGCGAATGAAAACAATTTCAATTTAACCTATCAATTCATTAATGAATTTACCGGCACTTTTACCACATTGCCGTTGATTGTTCCGCTTGTCTGGTTCTTCCGGAAATACCCAATCACTTTAAAATACCTTGTTCCGTTAATCTTGCTCCACATTGGCGCTTCAGTGGTATATGGATTTTCTCATACCACGCTAATCTACATCAGTCGAAAATTGATATACTACCTGGCCGGATTCGGCGATTATGATAAGTACTATGGCATTCTTTCCTACCGCTACCTGATGGAATATCAAAAGCAGTTTATAGTCTACTGGTTAATTTATGGCACTGTGGTCATGTTCAATACCTGGCAGGAAAGTCAGCAAGCGAAATTACAGGCAGTGACGCTTCAGGAAGAATTAACCCAGGCACGATTACAAGCCTTGCGCATGCAATTAAACCCGCATTTCCTCTTTAATACCCTGAACATGATTTCCGCAACCATGTATGATAACATTAAAGCGGCCGATCGGATGATCGCAAATTTAAGCGACCTGCTCCGCTTAACACTGCATCGTGATAATAGAAATGTTCATCCGTTAAAGGAAGAAATACGCCTGTTAAATTTCTATCTGGAGATCATGAAAGCGCGCTTTGAGGATCGCTTGAAAATAGACCTGGAAATTTCCGAAGATTGTCTTCCTGCCACGGTTCCCGGATTCTTTCTGCAACCCTTGTTGGAGAACTCCATCAAATATGGCATGGAGAATCTCGACGTTGCACAAATTAAAATATCCGCGAGCAAAACAGATGAGCTGTTGAATATCCAAATTTTAGATAATGGTCCGGGGTTTACCGGGCCTCCCGAAGATCTCTTACGGGATGGTGTCGGGTTGGCGAATACTGCCCAGCGCCTGGAAACGATTTACGACAAAAATCATCAGTTTAGTTTTAAGAATCGTAACGGTGGAGGTTTTATTGTAGAAATTACCATCCCCTTCAATACTCTGGAAAACGCATGAAAACACCCCAATTAAACATCCTCCTGGTTGATGATGAGCAACCGGCCCGAAAAAAATTAGGAGCATTTATTCGGGAAACCATGCCAAAGGCTGAGTTACGAGAAGCGAAGAATGGGATTGAAGCCGTGCAGGCAATTCATGATTATCAACCGGATTTAGTCTTCCTGGACATTCAAATGCCCGGCATGACCGGCTTCGAGGTTATCGAACAAATTGGCGTGGAGGAAATGCCGCCGGTTGTTTTCGTCACCGCTTACGACGAATATGCTTTGGCTGCTTTTGAAGTACAGGCAATTGATTATTTGCTAAAGCCCTACGATCAGGAACGTTTTGACAAATCTTTCGAACGTGCCCTTCAGCGAATGGAGAAGGCGGATCAGGGCGATCTTTTGAACACCTTACTTCAGGAAATCGGAGAAAAACGATCTCCGCTGGAAAGAATTATGGTCAGCAAAAACAATCGTTATTTCTTTATCAAACCAGATGATCTCACCTATATTTCCGCAGAGGAGAAGTACGTTTGCCTGCATACATCCGGGGAGAATTACCTTATTCGCGATACTATGAGCAACCTGGAGGCGCGCCTCGATAAACAAATGTTCGCCCGCATCCATCGCTCATATATTGTAGCAATAGACGGTATCCGGGAAATACAGCCCTGGTCGCATGGAGATTACATCATTGTGCTTAAGAATGGGAAAGAGTTACCATTAAGCCGTCGCTACCGGGATCGTTTGTTCAATAAAGGAGAGTGATTGGGGAAGGCTGAAATTGTCGCTTGAATGCTGATATCTAGCCACCAATACGAATATACGCTTCAAACTCGCGGGATTCTTCCATCTGACGCTGCATAATCTCGTCATCAATGCCGATCAGCAACTCCTGAAAAGCGCCATGGGTTAAATCGCTGTAGTATTGATATTTTTGCACATCCTGCTGCTTTTCAGCCAGGTCTGTCATATCCCGCAATACCTGAAACGCCAGATATGGTAAGCGATAAGTTCTGCTGCGCTTCATGGCAGTTTGTAGCTTTTCTGCGGCCATATCCAAGTTACCGGATGCCAAATGCACTTTGCCGGAGAGCCAAAATGCCAGATTTTCAAATTTGGTAATACCTGCCGCCTGCGCTTCCAATTGCCCGGCGATTGCCAACGCTTTCTCGACATTCCCACCTTGCAATTCATACATCGTGCGATAGAACTGATAGTTGAGATGATCGATTGGGTTATTCAGCAGATTAACCAATCCTTTCGCCTGTTCCAGGTATTTCAGCGCGGCGGCTGGCTTTTCCTGCTGTAACTCATAGGTAGAAAGTAGCAGGGTGGAGAGAATAACCATCTCCTCATCCTGGTTATTCTGCGCCCATTGCAGTGCCGAGACTAAATGCTCCCGGGCGCGCATGAAGCTGTGCACCAGTAAAAAAATGTGACCAAGATGAATTTTGCAAAGATAGCGCTGTTCGGTTAAGTGATGCTCGCGGGCAATCTCCAGAGCCGTTTCAAACAAATTCTGTGCCGCACCATAATGTCCCAATTCCTTTTCCACAATACCGAGGTCGGTCATTACCCGAACACGGATGCGTAAATTGGAAATCAAAACGCCGCTATTCAACAAGCGTCGCAAATGGCTGCGGGAAAGATACCACTTTCCGTAATAGCCATATATTTCCGCCAGATACAGACGAATCCGCGCTGCCATTCGCGGGGTTATTACTGCCCGTGATTTGCGATAGACTGCAATTGCATGGTTCAGCGCTGCTTTATAGTTATTGCCGGAAATATGTTGTTTAATCAACTCTAATTGCACGATCGGCTTCAAGCGAACATCTGTCGCGAGATTGCGGTTGATCTGCTCCAGCGACTGAGTATATTTGGCACGATCGCCACTGCCGCTGTATATTTTCTTCAAAATGCCAAAAAGGCGGGAGATTAATGCTTCATCAGTCACCTTCGGTAGAATCGACAAGGCCTTTTCGTAGTAGCGTAAGGCATACTCCGGATGGCCAAAATTCTGCTCCAATTCTCCCATCAAAATGTTAGAAAAGGCATAGGCGGAAAACGAAATCGCATCCTTGATTTTAATCTCCTTGATGTGATATAACGCTTCGGAAAGGGCATCCATCTGGAATAAAGTATCAGCCATTTCCAGACTAATCATCACCCACTCTTCCCGGTCTTCCCGGTTCAGAGACTCGCGAATTTCCCGAAAAGATTCAAACGCATTCTCATATAATCCCATCTGTTTTTGGAGCAGTCCTAATCCTTTCAGCACTGCCGGATAAGAAATATCTGAATCCGGGAAACGGGGTAGATTTCGTTTCAGAAAAGCATAGCGCTCCAGTGCACGCTGGTTCTCTCCAAATCGCTCGAATGATTTTGCTTCCAGGTATGCTAACTCAAGGGCAGCGGAAAAATCCCCAATATCAAAAAAGTGGCAGGATAATTCCAGCGGTAATTGCAGATCGAATCGCCCGATTTTCTTTTTCAGTACTGCCAGCACCACTCGACTGCGTTCGATGGAAGTATGATTGCGGAGGAAATTCCGCCAGGGCGCCCAATCCAGCAGTACATATTCATCCTGTAAACATTTTTTCTCGGAGATCCATCCCTGGTTACGCCATTGTTTATAATCCCGCTTCCCGTAATCGTATGCCTTTAAGATGCTTAAAAACAAGGGTTTCGGCAATGGGTCTTCCAGGCGGCTTAACAAGGAAAAGATATCCATTAATCCATCCGGTAACTGCTCGGCCAGTCCATTAAATATATCGTTTAACGCACCGCTAACGCGATTCCGGTGAATATCAAGAGTCGCCAGTAAATCGCCGTCCTCATTTAACAAGGGCCGGTAAAAGGCTTCGGCCATAAACCCGATTTTCCGAATATTTCCTTCGGATTTGATATACAACTGATTAGTAATCAGGCGAGTATTAATTTCGCTGGTTTGCAAATGTTGGCGAATCAGTTTTTCTGTTTCCCGGACGGAGCGTTTCCCAATGGAGAGATGATATTCGCTGGCGCTGCCGAAGGCATTATCTGCATCCCGCTCTCCTGTGGTCAGCAATATCAGGGGCAGATCCTGGCTAAACTTCAAAACTTTGAATAATAATGCCATCTGGTCGCTGGAAACAGAAAACGCATTTTCCAGCAGTATTACCAGCGGCCCCTTTCTGCCGAGAAACCGCATAAACTGGCGCAGCAAATTGTATTCCCAGCTATCTTCGCTGGCAAAGCTGCCTTCCTGCCCGGTTTCGCCCTGTAAAGCTCGCAAGGTTAAATACTCCAGGCGCCCGGGAAAGGTGGATAAAAAATCCTGAAATTCTTCACGATGGCTTTCGAGGATAAAATGGAGCAACTGCCGGGCATGCATCCCGGATTTATAAGGAAAGGCTGCGAAATCATACTCAAAAAGGAAACGATACCCGGAAAGGTGTTTCTGGGATATTAAGCGAAGCAGCGCTTCCCGGGCGCTACCATCTTCGCCAATAATGTGGAGCCAAAGGCTTTCATTCCCCTTCCATTGGGAAAGAATTTCATTTACTTTTTTGAGTTCACGCTGAAAAGGCATTCGCCACCCTGTTCCTAAGCTGTATGCACATCAAACTGCTGAGAATTTATCGAACAATGCCAAATATACATCATAATCTAAGCCCTGACGTATCCGGCGTCAACAAAGATTATTTCGTAGAAATACGAATTGGCAATTGCAGGTTATCCCAGGACATTGTCAGCACCATTTCCTGAACGGCACCATTGCCCCCCGGCGTTAGCTCTGCTGCTGCGAATGTCATCCATTCAACCGGGCCAGCTGTTGCTTGCGGGGCAACTTTAATCCGCAGGGCATCATTTACCGGGTCGTAGCCGCCACTGCCCCACAGGTCTGCCTTTTTGCTGAAAATAACTGTCCACTCACTAGCGCCGGGAATAGTATGTAATCCATAATTTCCAGCGGCCAACGGTTGACCGTTTACGGAAATATCGCCACTTGTGCTAAAAACAGTATTTTCATTCGCGCCGGTTCGCCATACTTTATCCATCGGGACCAGCTCGCCCCAAACAGTTCGCCCTTTTACTCCGGGACGGCTGTAGACAACCTGAACGTCGGTGCTATCGCCCAAACGTTGCATCATTGCACCCTTCAGGCTTTTGCGAATATCACCACTGGTATCGGCGGCGGCAATTTCCAGGGCAACCTGCACATCTTTCCAGGCGAACACAGCCCGAGTGCTTGTACCAATCGGATCCTCAAAATTGAATTGCATCCATTCCGTCGATCCACCTTTTTGCGGCGTCGCTTTTACTGTTAAGGCGTCCTTGCTATTGTCATAATCATACGCGCCCCACTGATCCGCTTCCGTATTAAAGATAAACGTCCATTCCCCTTCGCCGGGAATTGTAAACAGGGCATATTTTCCTGCTGCCAGCGCTGCCCCCTGCACAGTTACATCTTCGGAGAATTCAATCGTTGTTGCTTCGTTTGCGCCGGTTCGCCACACTTTATCGTAAGCAACCAGATCACCCCAAATTTGCCGTCCCTTCACTGCCGGCCGGCTGTAAACGATGCGAACTTCCGTATTTTCACCAATTGTTTGAGAAACACTGGCCATGGGACTTACCCGCGCACTCTGCCCACCACAAGCTACCAAATTCACTGCTCCCGCCAACGCTATCAACATTACTATCCATCGAGATTTCTGCCACATTCTGCGCATGATATATTCCTCTTAAGTTTTTGTTTATTTTTGCATTATAATTTTATAAGGTTAGAAAATTACGGAGCAACTATACAGGTAGGGACCGCCGCTTTCGCGCAGCAGTTTCAATTGCTTGATGAATATCTTCGATTGCCTGCCGGCGATCTGACGCGCCAAACACAGCACTACCGGCGACCAAAAAATTTGCCCCGGCGGCCTGCACTAACGGCGCCGTTTTTTTACTGACCCCGCCATCAACTTCGATCACGAAGTTGTAATTTTTCTCGGATCGGATCTCCGCTAATTCCCGGATTTTTTCCACAGCATTTGCGATGAAAGACTGTCCGCCAAACCCAGGATTGACGCTCATAATCAACACCAGGTCTACCTCCTCCAGTACCCAACGTATGGTCTCCAGCGGCGTCGCAGGGTTCAATGCAACACCACATTTCACGGAATGGCTGCGAATCAAATTAAGACTGCGATGGAGATGGCGTGTTGCTTCCTGATGAATCGTAATAATGTCTGCACCGGCTTTAGCAAAGTCCGGGATGCGGGCATCGACATTATCAATCATCAAGTGAACGTCCAGTTTAAAATTGGTGTGTTTCTTCAGCGAGGCAACGACGGCAGGTCCAAAAGTAATATTGGGGACAAAATGACCGTCCATAACATCGATATGAAGCGTATCGACTGTGGGAAGGTCAACTGTTTTCACATCTTCAATAAAGCGGCCATGGTCCGCAGCTAAAATAGATGGCAGAATTTTATAGTCCGTCACTAACGTCCGCCTCCTCCCCGGGATTCCTGATCGGGGAATTGATCTGTGCTGACCTCCAGCTCGACCTTTCCGCTTTCGATCACCAATGTGCCTTCCTGAACCGATTGGGAAATAATGGTTCGGGGCAACAAGTCCGTCCGATACCGTTGAATAATCTGAATACTGTCCCGGCGAACCCCGACAACCTCCAGCTCTTTCAGCGCGCGATCGAGACTTTTACCGACCAGGCGGGGTATTTGTTGAGAATTGGGAGGTGCGCCCATACTAACTGTCAGATTAATTTTCTTGCCGTACTCCACCAATTCTCCGGGGTTTACCGATTGGCGGAGCACTACGTCGACATAAGGCAATTTTTCACTGTATTCAGGATAAATTTGGTTGAGCACTAATCCTAACTCACGCAACCGAAGTTCCGCATTGGTAATACTTTCTTTTACGAGATCGGGCATGTAGATGGGCTTTTCCCCGCTGCTCATCACTAAATATACGCGCCGCCCCTTTTTTACCGTGGAATAGGGTGATGGATTCTGCCGCAGAATCATTCCTTTGGCGTAGTGCGCATCGAAGGCGGAATCCTGGACAATCGGAATAAACCCCTGGTCTTCCAGGGTTTCAAAGGCTACTGCGAGTGGTTTTTCGGTAACATCCGGTAATTCATATTCCTGCCCGAGGCGAGTGTAAAGCGGCATAACGATGTAATCCATCATCAGGAATGCCAGCAGAAAACCTCCCAGCCAGGTGAGTGTTTTCTGCCACCAGTTGAAGGTAACATATTTATCCCGTCCCTGCTTGATCCATACTCTGATTTTTTCCAAGATCGACATTCGTATCTCCTAAGATCGGCGCGGTTGGTGGCGTTCCTGGCTATCCAGCAGAATGGTGACCGGCCCGTCATTAAATATTTTCACTTGCATCATCGCCCCGAATTGCCCCTTTTCGACAACAACGCCTTTTTCCCGGAGATTTGCCATGAAGTATTCATATAACGGGTCGGCAATGTCCGGCGGGGCTGCTTCTATAAAACTGGGGCGCCGTCCCTTTCGGGTATTTCCATATAACGTAAACTGCGAAATCGCCAGCACAGCGCCATTGACATCTAAAAGGCTGCGATTCATTTTTCCGGCATCATCATTAAAGATACGCAAATTAGCGATTTTTTCACTCAGATAATCCGCATCTTCACGGGTATCATCATGGGTAACGCCCAGCAATATAACCAAACCCTGGTTAATTTCCCCAATAATTTTCCCTTCGATGCTAACGCTACCTTCACTGACCCGTTGGATGACTGCTCTCATATTTTCTCTCCCGAACAGAAGTCCGGGGCTGGCTGTTTAATTATTGTTTATTTTCGGTTAACTGACCTGAATGCCACCCTTGCCGAGAATGCTTTCGGCTTTGTCGAGAAAATCATCGGTAAGGAGCACCTTAAAGCGGCGCGATTTTAAAAGCAACCCCATCCCGCTGCCGCTGGTTTTAACATCAAACATCAGGGGCACGCTGCCAGGATTGGAGCGGACAAGTTGGTAGAGGCGGTCGATTTCTTCAATCGATATATTTGTGGTATCGACGCTTAATTTCACCGAATCGGCCATGCGGTTCCGTGATTCGCTCATGGGAATAATCTCCGAACAAAGCATTTTGAATGTACTATCGCCCTGATCATCGACCTTGCCGCTGACAAAGACGATATCGCCCTGCTTCAGGTATTGCTCGTATTTTTCGTAGGTACTGGCAAAAACGATGCCTTCGAAATTATTAAATTTGTCTTCGAAAGTTACGAAAGCCATAAAGCGGCCTTTCCGATCCATGTGGCGCTTCAGGATGCTGATCATCGCGGCAGTTTTAACAATTTTCCCGGTTTTGTAGCTCTCGGGATTGTCCCAGTCCAGATTGGAAAAGAGACGCACTTCATCGGCATATTTGTCGATTGGATGACCGCTGATGTAAAACCCCAGCAACTCTTTTTCGCGATTCAATCGTTCCTGCATGGACCATTCATCGAGCGCCGGTAAGGGCGGATATTGCAGTAGAGAGTCGTTCATGCTGCCATCGTCAGCCCCGTTTCCGTTGCTCATCAAATCAAAGAGGTTGGTCTGTGATTTATTCTTTTCCTGCTCCTGAAACTTCTGGGCAAATGACACCGCGGATTCAATTGCCGCCATCTTCTGAGCGCGATTGCCATTGAGAGAATCCAGCGCGCCGGCCTGCACCAATGCTTCCAGCACTTTTTTGTTTACGGTTCGTAAATCCAGTTCCTGCAAGAACTTATAAAGATCATCAAAAGTGCCGACTTCATTTCTCACAGTGATCAGATTCTCGATGGCGCCTTTCCCGACTCCTTTGATCGCGGTTAGTCCGAAACTGATTTTTCCCTCTTCCGGCACTTCAAACTGCGGCCCGGAATAGTTAACATTCGGCGGCACAACTTCCAGCCCCATCTTTTTACATTCATCGATGAGAATGATAATTCGTTTCGGATCGTTAATTTCCGAAGTCAGCGAGGCTGCCATGAATTCCGCCGGATAATGGCGCTTGAGGTAAGCAGTTTGATAGGCGAGAATCGAGTATGCCGCCGAGTGGGACTTGTTAAAACCGTAGCTGGCGAACTTAAAGATTAAATCGTAGATGGCCTTGGAAGTTTTTTTATCGATACCGTTTTCTGCGGCACCATCGATAAATTCCACTTCCATTTTCATCATAATTTCTTTTTTCTTCTTCCCCATCGCCCGGCGAAGGATATCCGCTTTACCAAGGCTGAATTTACCGAGGTCCGCCGCAATCCGCATCACCTGCTCCTGGTAAATGATAATGCCATTGGTTTCTTTCAGAATCGGCTCCAGCATGGGATCAAGGTATTCAATCGGTTGCCGGCCAAATTTACGGTCAATGTAAGTATCGATATTCTCCATCGGCCCCGGCCGGTAGAGGGCGTTCATCGCGATAAGGTCTTCGATGCGGTTCGGCTGCAGTTTCCGCAGGTATTCCTGCATCCCCTTACTTTCAAACTGAAAAATTCCGACAGTATTGCCATCGCAGAAGATCTCATATGTCGGGGCATCATCGAGAGGAATATTGTCTATGTCGATCTCGATGCCGCGTTTTTTCACCATCTGCACACACTTATCAACAACGGTCAGTGTGCGCAGCCCGAGGAAGTCCATCTTCAGCAGACCAATTTCCTCGCAACCGCCCATGGTGAACTGGGTGGTAACAATCTTGTTTTTATTAGAATCTTCGGTTTGATAGAGCGGGACAAAATTGGTGATATCATCCGGGGCGATAATAATCCCGGCGGCATGCACGGATGCATGGCGGGATAATCCTTCGAGTACTTTTGCGTGACGAATCAATTCCTGGTAACGTTCGTTGCCGCTCTGGGCAATTTCCACCAGTTCCGGTATCGTGGAAAAGGCTTGCTCCAGCTTCATCGGTTTGCCTTGATGGACCGGAATTAACTTCGAGATGCGATCCGATTCGGAATAATCGATTTCCAGTGCACGGGCCACATCTTTGATCACCCCCTTGGAAGCCATCGTTCCGAAAGTGATAATCTGCGCGACTTTTTCTTCCCCGTATTTCTGGCGCACATAATCGATCACCTCTTCCCGGCGTTCGAAGCAGAAGTCGATGTCGACGTCCGGCATGGTCACACGTTCCGGATTGAGGAAACGCTCGAAGAGTAGATCGTAGCGAATTGGATCGACATTGGTAATCCCCAGGGCATAAGCGACCAAACTTCCCGCTGCGGACCCCCGGCCCAATCCTACCGGAATTCCCTTTTCCCGGGCATGGTTAATAAAGTCCTGCACGATCAGGAAGTATCCGGCAAATCCGGTTTTCCGGATGACGGAAATTTCGTAATCGAGGCGTTCCTGTAATTTATCATTAAATTCCGGATATTTTGCCTTGGCGCCTTCCAGCGATATTTTCGCCAGATAGTCTTCCAGGCTAAGATCCTTGTCTTCTTCCGGTAAAGGAAATCGCGGTAGTTTATGGACCCCCATCTCGATATCCATATCAATTTTTTCAGCGATCTCCAAAGTCCGTTCCATTGCCTCTGTTTTATCCGGAAAGACCTTGAACATTTCATCGACATTTTTCAGGTAGAGCTCGGTAGTACCATAGCGCATCCGCTTGGGATCGCTGACGCACTTACCGGAGTTGATACAGATTAAAACATCGTGGGAGTCGTGATGTCCTTTTTCCAAATAGTGGCAATCGTTTGTCGCCACGACCGGCACGCCCATCTCCTTGCCGAGGTTGTAGACGTTATCATAACCGCGTTCCTGGGGCAGACCATGATCCTGAATTTCCAGATAATAATCATCGCCAAAAACTTCTACATAGCGTTCTACAACGGAGATTGCCCCCTTTTTGTCCCCAACATCCAGATGGGAAAACACCTCCCCGCTCATACAGGCGGATAAAACGATGATGCCTTCATGATGTGTTTTCAGCGCTTCCCAGTCTATTCGCGGTTTGTAATAGAAACCATCGATGTAGGCAGTGCTGGAAAGCTTCATCAAATTCTGGTAGCCAATATTATTTTTAGCGAGCAAAACCAGGTGGTAAGAAGTCCGTCCATTAACACCAGCCGTTTTTCTGTCCCGGCGATCCCCCGGCGCCATGTAGGCTTCCATACCAATAATTGGCTTAATACCCGCACCTTTACAGGCCTTGTAAAATTCCAGCGCACCGAACATATTACCGTGGTCAGTAATCGCCAGCGCCGGCATCTGGTATTCGACAGCCTTATTGACCAGTTTTTTGACGCTGTTGGCGCCATCCAGCAGACTAAATTCGGTGTGATTGTGCAGGTGAACGTAGGACAAAACAACGCTCCTTGTGTTTTGGAATTGAAGGTTATTTCTCGCGGTCAAATTTAGTGGCAGCGGGAAGAAATTGCAAGGTGCAAATGTAGCAAATGATTAAATCTGCAAATGGGCAAATGGGCAAAACGATAATTTTATCTTTTTGCCCATTTGCCCATTTGCCCATTTTTCAACGGAGTATAAATCCTTCCCGCAGTGGATCATCCGGATCGATAACGAACTGATTAATCCCTGTGATATATGCAGTTCCTTCCACCTCCGGAATAATTGCATTGTAGCTGCCAAAGGTGGTTTCCTCTACAACACTGGCACTGAAGCTGGTGCCGAGAATGCTTTCAATGACCATCTTTTCCCCGGTGGCAATCTCTCCCCGGGCATGGTGGATGGCGACGCGCCCGCTAACGCCAGTGCCGGTTGGACTGCGATCGACTTCTCCTTCCGCAAAGATACAGACATTGCGGCTATCAGCCCCTTTTCCTTCCGGCGGTCCAATAAAAATTGTGCCATAAAGAAAATTCAAATCTTCTTCAAAAGGATGTTTAATTTTTCGACTAGCCATTACTGCCCGCTTAATCGCCATCCCTTTTTCTATCAATGCGCGGAAGTCTTCGGGATGACAGCGCACACCGGCATCCACGGCCTGCACATAGGCATAAAAAGCGCCGCCAAAAGCCAGGTCATAGCGAATCTCACCCAGACCGGGCACATCGACGGTTGCATCCAGTTCGGCGACATAGGAAGGCACATTATGGAAGTAGACACTGCTCACAGCATTATTCTCTATCCGTGCATAAGCGGTTACCAGTCCCGCCGGTGTGTCGATGCCGATACGAGTAACCGGTGCCTGCATCGGCATCATACCGGTTTCCAGCGCGACTTTTGTAACAGCAATGATGCCATGACCGCACATGGTGCTGTATCCTTCATTGTGCAGAAAGAGCACCCCGAAATCTGCTGTCGGCGTTACCGCCGGTGTGATAATACAGCCGTACATATCTGCATGGCCGCGTGGTTCCCACATCAAAGCGGTGCGCAGCAGATCGAGGTTTTCCCGGGCATATCGCCGCCGGGCCAAAATCGTATCGCCGGGAAGATCCGGATAACCATCGACGTAAATTCGCAGTGGTTCTCCACCTGTATGTGCATCAATAACAGTTACTTGCTGCCAATCCTCGGGTGCCAGCCAGCCGCCTTTTTCCCGCCATGCCTTCAGAATATCTGCCGCCATTTCACTCCTTTCATGTTTGCCGCCAATCTAGCGTACCGGATTGTTTTTTTCAATTTCTAATTGATTCCGCTTGCAAAAAAAAGCGCACTCCCCTATTCTTATCTGATCTTATTCCGGGAGAGAACAAATGCAAATTTTTGTAGACAATGCACCGATTTATGTTCAAAAGAATGGCAGTGGGCAAATAATACTGTTCCTGCATGGCAATCCGGATTCCGGAGATTTATGGCAGCCGGTGATGGCGCAAATGTCCGGAGACTATGAATGTATAGCACCGGACTTACCGGGATTCGGCCGCTCTGCAGTGCCAGCTAATTTCGATTGTTCTCTCGAAAGCATGGCGAGTTTTGTCGACAATCTGGTGAAAGAACTTTCCCTGGAATTACCGATATATCTGGTTGGACACGATTTCGGTGGTATATTTGCCCTGGCCTGGGCCATTCGCCATCCGGAGAAAGTGCAGAAACTGGCGATTGGTAGCTGTCCTTTTTTTAGCGATTATCGCTGGCATTTCTGGGGAAGAATCTGGCGCACGCCGCTATTGGGGGAAATCAGTGCTGCACTAATGAATTATCCTGTATTCCGATGGGAGGTGCGTCGCGGTTCCCGCCGTTTAAGCGATAGTCAGTTGCGCCAGGCTTACCGGCACGTCACCCCGGCAATGAAGGAGATGGTTCTTCAGCTATACCGTGCAACAACGCCGGCAAACTTTTTACCCTGGGAGCAGGAGCTGCCGAAACTGACAGCAAAAGTCCCGACAATTGTGTTATGGGGAGAGGATGATCCGTATATCTCTGTCAAGTATGCGGAACGATTCCATGCAGAAAAAGTCTACCGCTTTCCCAACTGCGGCCATTGGTTTCCCGGGGAAATGCCGGAAGAGACCGCAACGATTTTGGCGAATTTTTTCACCAACGCTTAATCAGTAGTACCAGGCAGAGAAAACAATTACTGCATATTGTTACTTAGAGAGTAATCCACCGTCCATGTTTTGCACTCTCAAAAACCGCATCAATGACCTTCATATTCGCAACAGCATCGGAGAGCGGAGTCGGCACCTCTGTGTTCTCTAAAATTGCTTGTGAAAACCTGTCTCCCTGAATTGTATACTGATCGCAAATATCGAAGGTGTATTCATGGCACTGATTATCATAATGATGCAAAATTTTGGTCGGTGCATCGGGTGGAGCGTTAAATGGAATCGGGATTTCTATGCGCCCATTTTCTCCGATAATACCGACATGTTGCTGGCGAAACAGCTGAGTCGCGCAGGTAAATGTGCTGGTGCCATCTTCGAAAGCTAAAACGGCGGAAGCGAGGCGATCCACCTTCAGATCAGGATCAAAATCGATAGCGCCGGAAACTCGCAATGGCTCCTTCCCAAAGATAAAGCGCGCCAGTGAAATTCCGTAACAACCGATATCCAGCAAAGCGCCTCCACCGATATCCGCCTGATTACGAACATTCCCCGGATCATTATTAAAATAAGAGAAAATGCTATGTATCGTTCGCAATTTGCCGATGGCGCCTTCCTCGACCAGCGACCGGGCTTTCTGCCATTGGGGATGGAAGCGATACATAAATGCTTCCATAACTTTCAGGTCCGGATATTCCTGCGTCGCAGTTAACAACTTTTCAGCAGCATCGGCATTGAGACCTATTGGCTTTTCGCAAAGCACATGTTTGCCCGCTGCCAGGCACTTTAGCGTCCATTCTATATGCAAATGGTTCGGGACGGGAATATAAATGGCATCAATATCCGGATCGGCCAACAATGCCTCATAACTACCATAAGCTTTTGGGATTCCCAATTCCTTGGCAGCTGCCCGGGACCTTTCTTCCCCGCGGGAGGCAATTGCCGAAATTTCGCTAAACTTACCGTTTTGCATGGCCGGAATTACTTTCATTCGACCGATTCTCGCAGTACTCAACACACCCCAACGTATTTTTTTCATTTTCTATTCCTTCACAGTAATAATCATTCTTAAGTCGCCAAGTAAAAATTCGGAATTCCGCATTCCACATTCCACATTCCGATTTCCGAATTTAAAGGATGCTCGGAAAAAGTTTAATAAAACTATATCAAATCATCAATAAAAGAAAAGGAGATACCAATGATCTTCCGTAAATCAGTGAATGCAAAATGGATAATTCTGTTCGTCATACTTTTATCCGGAGGTTATGCAATGAATGCAAAAGAAAATATTCGAAAAATCTATTTTGAAATTGACCTCAAAGCGAGTGTGAATGACGTCTGGGAAGCCTGGACAACGGAAGCAGGCGTAAAAACGTTCTTTGCGCCAGACTGTAATATTGACTTTCGCATTGATGGTATGTATGAGATCTTTTTCTTCCCGGATGCGCCGGCCGGGCAACGGGGTGCCGAAGGTATGCGAATTATGGCAATTGAACCCGGCAAAATGTTTTCCTTTACCTGGAATCAAACTCCGGACCTGCCAAAAATTCGGCCACAACGCACCCTGGTCACCCTGAAATTCGAAGCGCTTGATGAAGAAACCAGTCGGCTGATTTTCCTGCAAACCGGTTGGGGAGATGGCCCGGATTGGGATAAGGCACATGCCTATTTCATTAAGGCCTGGGGAGATGTTGTTCTGCCGCGACTACAGCAACGTTTTCTGCAGGGACCGGTGGACTGGAAAAATCCTTCGGTAGGCAGTAAGTAATTACCGGGTAGTGTCCCGGATTGTACAAAGATTGTCGAATATTGATCGTCAATAATACCGTTTTCTTCCGATTAGCAAAATTCGGAAGAAAACCTTTAATTCAAAATAATCAATATTTTAAAGCAGAAAACATATTCGACGATTGTTGTCTTATATGTTGGCATTCCAATTGCAAAATCCCCCTTATCGACTAACCAGAGGGGTGGCGTAATGAAACGTGAAAATTTTAACCGGATTCTTTTTGTTCTGATTTTTTTATCTACAATTTATGCTAACGGCATTTTTGCTCAGACAGATCGATCTCTGGCC
The DNA here is from genome assembly GCA_028284905.1 of Calditrichia bacterium. Taxonomy (GTDB): domain Bacteria; phylum Calditrichota; class Calditrichia; order RBG-13-44-9; family J075; genus JACKAP01. Next base: position 221,196 of record JANQQU010000084.1, on the reverse strand, counting down.
CAGACTGAAATATCTCTTGGCACAGACAACTCTTTTGGCACTTATACTTTTGCCATTGGTTCCCACAGTCCCAAAGGATACGGTTTCGAGCTAATGCCGTTTTTCGGCCTCGATGATGAAAGCGGGATAATGGCGAACTTTACCATTTCAAACCTGGTGACCAAAGATCAGCCGGCAACCTTTTTTTCGTTTGGAGGGGGCGTTTGTGAACACGGCATTTTTTGGGGTAATGTCGGTGGAGGTGTAAAAGTTAAGCTTAGCGAAGCATTCGGTACCAGAACGGAAGTCCGCTACTACAATGATTTTCGAGGAGAACTGTCCGGGTTAATATTGTTTGCCGGAATGGCGGTATATCTGTAACTTTTGAAGGGAATTATTCGACCGGAATGAACACCGTAAACTCGCTACCATCGCCCGGATTACTTTCTACAGTAATTTCTCCGCCATGTTTTTGGAGGATGTTGAAACTGGTGAAAAGGCCCAGGCTGGTTTTAATCCGGGTGCCGGTGCGGGTAAAAGCAGGATTAAATAACGCTTTCAGCTGTTCATCCGGTATGCCTCTTCCGGTATCTTTAAAACGGATGGAAATTCTGCCATTATTGGCAGCGGTTTGAATGGTAATCGTTCCTTCACCATCTATTGCCTGAATGGCATTCGTCAATAAATGCATGAAAACCTGATTGAGCTCTCCGGGAAAGCAGGAGATTTTCGGGACATCCTGGTATTCCTTCACCACCCGAATGCGATCATCCAGCTTGTGCGTCAGCAGTGTAAGGGTGCTTTCGATGCCATGATGTATATCAACGATCTGAAAAGATGCTTCATCCAGATGGGCAAAACTGCGCAAGCTGTTAACAATCTTTGAAATGCGGCCACTGGCAGTCTGGGTAACCAGATTGTTCTTCTGTAAATTATCCAGGTATTTCTGGAGGCCCTTATCCTGGCGTAATTCTTCCAGCGAATCGGCAGCTTCGATTCGCTCCACCAGTTTTTCGAGTGCGCGGGCGGTAACGTCGCTGGAACTGCGAATTGTGCCAACCGGGGTATTCATTTCGTGGGCAATGCCGGCTACCAACTGGCCCAACGCGACCATCTTCTCCGATTGAATCAACTTTGTCTGGGTTTCTTTTAATTCATTCAGCAAACTTTCCAGTTGCTCGTTTTTTTCCTCTAGCTCCGCGTTTTTTACCCGGATAATTTCTGCTTCACGCTCTGCTTTTTCTACCCCATAACTCAATTGTAAATTGCGCAGCTTGGCGGTAGATTCTTCATTAAAAACCGCTTCTTTTGACAGTTGATAGGTATGATAGTGGGACAATGCTTCTTTCAGATTTCCCTCAACTTCGTAGGCTTTTGAGAGTCCCAGATGGGCTTGATAAATGCGTGGTTTAACCTTGATTTCCCGGGCAATTTTCAAGGCTTTATGTAAGTAGGAAATGGCATTCTTGCCGTCTTCCATTTCAATATAGAGATTCCCCAGGTTTATCAAACTGGTGCTTTCCGCCTGTCGATTGCCGATTTCTTTACGTATCTGCAAACTTTCCTGATGATATTTCAATGCTTCTTCAAGATTATCAGCTGCCTGGGCACTCAAACCGAGATCATTTAACGCTCGTGCTTCGCCAATCCGGTTTTTCGATTCACGAAATAAGTCTAAGCTTTTTTCATGATACTCCCGCGCCATGGAGAAATTGCCGGTACTATGATAAACAGTGCCGATCCCATTAAGTGCACGCGCCTCACCAACCTTCTCACCAAGTTCCTGAAAGATTTCCAAACTTTGAAAATGATAATCAATCGAGGTTTCATAATCACCAAAATCATGATAGCCGCCTCCCAAGCCATCAAGACACCATGCCTCATTTTCCCGGTCTCCGATCTCTTGTAAAATCTTCAGACCTTCCAGGGCATTTTTGAACGCTTCTTCAAAATTCCCCAGACTACGGTAAACACCTGCCATGGCGGTCAGCGTTCGCGCCAGACCTTGCGAATCGTTCATTATCTTCAGTATTGATCGTGCTTTTAATAACGGTGGCAGGGCAATTTTATGCTTGGAAAGCATGTAATAGGCAAATCCCATATAGGCGAGGGCATACGCCTCCCCTTTCTGATACTCCAGCTGCTGGGACAGGTTTAAGACTTCCCGGCAATAGGTGAGGCTTTTCCGGGGATCATCGACGCGTAAAAGTTCAATAATGCGGATCAGTAAATTCGCTTTTTCTTTCGAAGCGTCTCCCTGACGATTCAATGCGTCCAGTTTGTCTTCCAATTGACCGAGTGTTTCGTTCATGCGTTTTCCAGTTGTTACCCGTAGCCCGGCTACGTTATTAAGACCGTATTAGAAACAAATCTGTTATCGTAATTCAATCGCTAATCCCAGTTCTGCCACCCAATCGACGATGCTACTGAGGCTATCATCCAGCGGCTTGCGTAATTCAAAAAATATCCGGGTGCTTCCCATTCCCGCATTACCTCCCAGGCCAAACTCGGACCAATGACTTTCCCCCTGCTCTCCGGAAGTCATCCACAGGCGGCCATCCAGGCCAATCCAAAAGGCGTTGTTTTTCCCCTGATACCCCACACGGCTACCATACTGCAAAAACCATTCGGTTTCATCTCTATTGCCATTGGCGAGCCAAACCGTTGGCCCTCCATTTGCCCGCAGCACAATACCTTCTTTGCCGCGGGCCAGGTAATTCAGCCGCAGCCTTATTGGCGTAGCATCCGCTACAAATGCTTCCAGATTGGGGACATATTCACTAAAGATACCGATTGAAGCGGCTGTGCCATTTTCTTCATCATCATCCGGAGAGATCGGTACTCGCATCCCGACCTCTGCAGAAAAGCCTTCTTTTCCGGGATTGATCAAAACGCCGGCATAAACATTCCCGGTAGTGCTCTCACTGGGAAAAAAATCCGAATCGAGCTCAACATAAGCAAATGGCAATTCGCCAATCAATGCGACGTTATTATTTAAGGAAAGTTTAAGGGAAAGGAATTGGGTTGAGGTTAAAAACGCGGTATTATCATTTGCGCCGAAAAACGGCTTATGCACCTCTACTGCAATCGCATTCTCTGTGGATGTCCGTAACCAGTTTCCCTGGGCAAACAGCAAGTGGCTTGAAATCAATATAAGAACAAACAGTAAACGTATCGCACCGTTCATTTAGTCTCCTCTCTTAAGGTAAACAACTTTTAAGTGGGCATACCAATCCCGGTTGCCAATTATACGAAATGGTAGCAATCTTTTTAAGCGGAATCAAGCAAAGGATTTGCAAGGATAAAAAAAGCCACGCCCTGTTAAAAGGCGTGGCCGAATACAAATAAGCTTGCTTCATAAATTCAATTCAGCAGAAAATTAAACCCGACAGAAACACTCATCTCCACAAGATCACTCAAACTTTCGTCCAGCGGCATCTTCACGGAAACCAGCGGTTGCATTTTCCCAAAAACAAAGTATGTGGAAGCAGCTAACTGATGCCAGTTTTTCTCAGCTGAACCATCTTCACTATTCATAAGCCACAAACCATTAAAGCCGATAAAAAGTCCAGCTTGTTCCAGGCGGTAACCAACTTGCGTGCTGTAATGCATCAACCAGTCGTTGTCCGCACCATCCTCGGCTAACCAAAGGGATGGCCCTGCCTGCAGGCGATAAAAGAACTTATTATCCCCCCAATTAGCATAATTAAGCCGTATATTTATGGGTGTAATATCTGGCATAAATGCTTCCGGCCGCTCTACGAATTCCGTAACCAAACCGACTGCAGCTGCATCTGCATGATCGCTGAAAATATCCGGAGATAAAGGCAGGCGCAGTCCAATATCCGCAGAAATATTTTTTCCGGGCCCCAAATATGTTACACCGATATAAGGATTACCGCTTATAAACTCTCCATTTCTGGGAATCCTATCATCGTAAATGAGGTAAGAAAAAGGGAATTCTACTGAAGCTACAAAATTTTGCGGGAGGGAATATTTTCCGGATACAAACCAGCTAGACGTCGTAAATCCAAACACATCGGACTCTGCAAAAAAAGGCTTCTTAAATTCGATTGAAATGGACTTATTCGGTAAATTTCCCATCCAAATCGACTGACCGTTTAAACTACTGCCAAGGCAAACAAAGCATAAAATCCATCCTAAAGCACCTGAAAACATATCCATTCTTCGCATAATCTATTCCTTTCGGTTATTGGTTTCAATATTACCGGGAAGATCATACCGACAATCAATCATGTGCGAAAGATTTTGCAGCTGCTAAGAATCCTCCGTTTCGAGAATTGGAAATTGGATTTTGTGAATTATTTGAGATTTATAATTTGTCATTCGGAATTTATTACCGAACAGATACAGAAAATGCCAAATAACAAGCAACAAATGACAAACAATTGACAATAATCAAACACGAAATTCCAAACTTTCACATACTTTTGATCGACAATGGAACAATCAGCTTTCACACTATTCCATTCAATATATTAGAGACAAATGCTATGCCGAATTCAGCCTCATTTTAACACACAACTGCAAGCGACCTTAAAAGTATATTTTATAAACACTTAACTAGCTCATTTTTCATCTGTCGGTTTTCAACATTTTTTCATACTCGTTAACAATGTCGAATAACTGTCTGGAATTTTATAAGAACGATTGCTGACGGGAATTTTCCCGGCGCTCTCAAATTTTTGATGCATCGCCAAAAGATTAGCAGCCTGATCAATTTTTGGCGCACACTTTGCTTTCTAAATCGCCATAAATGAAGAACCCTTTACGTTATGGTGTTTACAGCGTTTAAGGGCGATTTCTGGAAAGTTTTCTGTGCAAAATCGATACAAATCAAAGGAGCTAATCGAATGTCTAAAGGGATATCAGCAATTTTTTACCTGATTATTTTTTCCAGCCTACTTTTTTCCCAAAATGAATTTAAACAAATCGCCAGTGACGCAACCGGTCATGATGAATTTGGCATTTCAGTCGATATGACGGACGATTACGTCATCATTGGCGCTCATCGCGACCGCCCTCACGGCAGCTACTCCGGCTCTGCCTACATTTATAAACATGAAAATGGTGTGCTCTCTCAGGAATTGAAGCTTGTTCCGGATGATAGCGATTCCTACATGCGCTTTGGCTGGTCGGTTGGTATATCCGGCAACTTCGCAATTATTGGCGCAAAGGGTGATGAAATCAGCCGCCCCGATGCCGGCTCGGTCTATTTCTATAAATTCAACGGCAGTACCTGGGTGCAGCATCAAAAATTATTTCAGACGGAGTCACCGGAAAAAGATGATGAATTCGGCACCTCGGTAGATATTGAGGGCAATTATGCGGTTGTCGGTGCCTGGGGAGATGATGATGAAACCGGCGCTGCCTATGTTTATTATTTGAATGGCGACAACTGGGAATTTCAGGAAAGACTGATTGCTGATGATCGCTCCACCGGCCATTTTTTCGGAGGTGCGGTTTCAATTGACGGGAACTTAATAGCTGCCGGCGCACCGGGCAATGCCAGTGCATATGTCTTTCAGCGAAACGGCAGCAGCTGGCAACAGATAGACAAATTATTACCTTCCTCAGCCGGCGTCAACGACCTGTTCGGAGAGTCCATCGCTATTAAAGGTGAATATCTAATCGCCGGTGCATATGAAAGCGATGAAAACGGCGAGAACTCCGGTTCTGCATACATCTTCAAGCGCAATAATAATGACTGGACAGAAGTCAAACACCTGGTTCCAGGTGATGGCGCGGCCGACGATGAATATGGTATTACCGTATCGCTGGAAGGTGCCTACGCCGCAGTTGGTTCATATCGCCACGATGCCGGCCTGGAGAATAGCGGTGCGGTATATCTCTATCATTTTAATGGAAACGATTGGGTGCTTGCAAACAAGGTTATCGCCAGCGATGCCCAGATGGACGATCGCTTTGGCCGTTCGGTTAAATTGAATAACGGATACCTTTTTGCCGGCACATATAAGGATGATAACGACGACGAGGAAGATTCCGGTTCTGCTTATATTTTCAAGAACGCGACGGTTGTCGGTATTGAAGATGATTTGTCCCGGACACCGGAAGGTTTCCGTCTGGAACAAAATTATCCGAACCCATTTAATCCGAACACGAATATCGGATTTCGGATTTCGGACTTCGGATTTATTGAATTAGACGTTTATGATATTAGCGGTAGATTGGTGAAAAGCCTGGTGAATGAAAATCGCCCCGCTGGCAGCTACAGCGAGCAATGGGATGGCACCGACAATGCCGGACATAAAGTTGGCAGCGGTATCTATTTCTATAAGATCCAATCCGGCGCACTTTCACAGACCCGTCGTATGATCCTACTGAAATAAGAAACAAGTTCAAAGTTCAAGGTTCAGCGTTCAGGGTTGGTAATACAAAACATCAACTCTGAACTTTGAACTCTCAACCTTGAACTTCCCCACCAATTTCTTTTTGCAAAATATCGATTAATTTTCTATCTTCTTGCCGAGTGAGAGGCTTAACACACATGCCTACTGTATGACGCGTTTCGTGCGGGATGCACAATGCGATACGGCCGTAGAACTGCAAGGAGATGCAATGAATCCGAAGGTCACACCGCAGCAGCAACTCCACCACCACACCAACAAATTTACGAACCAGCAGGGACTGACACTATTTGAGCAATGGTGGCGCCCGGCGCAGGAAGCAAAAGCGCAACTGGTTATTATTCATGGTTATGCCGAGCATAGCAGCCGCTATCAACATGTCGGTGAATTTTTCGCCCGTCAGGGGTATGCCGTTGGTACATTCGATCTCAGCGGGCATGGTCTGTCCCAGGGAAAAACAGCTTATATCGACGCGTTTGAAACTTACTTGCAGGATGTAAAGGATTTTCTCCAACGAATGCCCCAGGCATTAGCGGATCGTCCGTTATTTCTGCTGGGGCATAGTATGGGCGGGGCAATTGCTACGCTTTACACAATAACCCGCCAGCCAGCAATTACGGGACTAATTCTTAGTGCTGCAGCGCTGAAAGTAAATGAGGATACCTCTCCCCTACTGCAAAAAGTCGCTGGTTTCCTGGGCAAGGTTCTCCCGACTCTCCCAACGATAAAATTAGACAGTAGTCTGATTTCCCGGGATCCGGCAGTTGTTAAGAGATATGATAATGATCCGCAAATTTACCGCGGTGGTGTTATCTCCCGAACCGGGGCGGAAATTCTTGCCGCCACTCATCATATTCAGGAAAAAATGGAAGCGATCGATGTGCCGGTGTTGATTATGCATGGCACTGCGGATCAAATTACCGATCCGGAGGGCAGCGAGCAGCTTCATCAACGAGCGTCATCCGCAGATAAATCCCTGAAGCTTTACAATGGGTTTTATCATGAGATTCTCAATGAGCCGGAAAAGGAATCGGTTATGCAGGATATTCTGGAATGGATGGATGCTCGCATCGCATAAAGTTCTCTGAACTGGCAAAACTACAGTAGTTCCCACCACTTTAAAAGCAATATACCGCAACTGAGCGTAATAGCGGAAAGGATTGTTGTTAATAACACAATATTGGCTGCGAGACGCTCGTTGCGCCCCATCGCATTTGCCATAATAAAACTGACGACAGCGGTTGGCGCGGCAAACAGGACGAAAAGGATGCCGATCATTTCCCGGTCCAGCGCCAGGGCAATTGCCCCGCCGGTTAGCAAAACCGGGATTATCAGTAGCTTTATACTTGTGGCCCACAATGCCAACTGCGGATTTTCGCGCAGCCGGCCAAAGCGCAGTGCCCCGCCAATACCAATAAGCGCCAGTGGCAAACTGATCGCCGCCAACTGCCCTCCGGCTTTCTGAAATATTATCGGGATATGCCATTGGAAATAAGCAAACGGAATACCGGCGAATATTGCCAGTACCAGCGGATTTTTTAGAATACTGCCGGTAACCCGCAATAAATCCAGCCCTCGTTTTTCCTGGAGAGGAATAGAGAGAGTGATAACAGAGAGTATATTATTCAACGGCACAATAAAAACCATCAATATGGCGGCCCGTGCCAGTCCATCGTCTCCAAACAATTCGGCAATAATTGCCAGTCCCAAAATTGCAAAATTACCCCGGAAACTGCCTTGTACGAACACGCCTTTATCATCATCAAGCTCGATGAAGCGATTGGCTGCAAATTGCAAAATCAGGAAAATGAAGCCAAAGCTGGCATAGATATAGACAACTGTTTCCAGGTCCAGCACTTCATGTAGCGGGGTTTCGGAAACTTTCAGAAAGATCATTGCCGGTAAGGTAAATGTGAAAACCAGCCGGGAGGATACATCGATAAATCGATCATCAATAATATCTATTCGTTTTAAAATGATGCCCAGGAAAACGATCAGAAATATCGGTGCGATAGCATTGAGGGTAAAAATCAGGTTTTCTAGCATCACTTTAGTTAACCCGGAAATTCATGAAGAATCCCCAGGCTCCGAAGTCCAATATTCAATTTGAGGTTTTTGCAAGTTATTGAGGGTTTTCTGTTAATTTGGCATTACTGCGGCGAGTCACTTCTGCAAGGCAGGCATCCAATGCATCTACGGAAGTATTCACCAGCCATTTCCCGGCAGCAGATTCGTAAAAAGCACAATACGTTTCCAATTCATCCAGCGGGGTTTCCTCATAAGCATAGAGCATCATCAGGGTGATGGTATTTTTCATCACCGGCGTCATCGCGGTAATTGCCCCGGTTTTCTCTTCTTTCAGTTTCACTTCCGGTATGCGTTCCGCCAAAGGGCGGGTGAGATTCCAGGCTTCAAAAATCTTATAAGTAACTGTTGGCATTAAATTTACAACGTTTTCACTGCTGCGTGTTGCTTCATCAAGGCGCTGGACGAGGGATAGCAGTGCCGGATCCGGCGGCCGCTTCTGCAATTGCTCTCCGTAAGAAATCAGCGCACTCTGATCCGCCAGTTGATCGAGCCTTTCCTCGAAAGTTTTAATTCGTTGATACAATGGTGATTTCAAAAAATTGAGAACTTCTACTGCCAGTAAATCATCAAATTTTTGGGCCATATGATCCCGGGCAACCTTGAACAGAATATCCGGATCAGCGGCACGCAAAAAGGTATTTTCTACCAGCACTGCCGATGTGCCCATTTCTTCCCGGCGGTCATTTACTACCTGCTGAACCATCCCGGTTAATTCCTGCAGCACATCAGGGAATTCGCTCTTTTCCAGAATTTCCGCCGATAGCACCGTTTTGTCCTGAGCAAAGACAATCATCTGTAACAATAATAATACCGGCAACATCATCCGTCGCAGCAACATATCATTCTCCAATTTAGCACAATTCTTCAAATATACCCTTATTGCCGAAAGTTCACGGCATCATATCATAACCATCGTTTCGTCTCATTGTTCCGGCTGGAGCATTTCGTGTATCTTCTCAATCGCCCGTTCCTGGTCAATAAAATAAGGACTGGTAGCGATTGTAATCATCTTCGCTGCAGAAATATAGCCTCTTATTTTTACTAATTTTTCCGCTGCCGGAATGTAAGCCATATCATCCGAAAATATATCAACATCAATATCGAGCGCGTAGGGCGCCTGATAGGTCTTCGCAAAACTGACGGTGCTGTCGACGATATCTACCCGGGAAAACAATCCAAGTTTCAGCGCCGGTTGAATAAAGTTTCCCACGTTAAGCGTTTCATTGGTATAGCGAAAGGCATACGCCAATCCTTCCTTTTCCAGGCGTTTTTCATCAAACCAGCTTTCCGGTTCCCGCATATCCGTATGTTGATCGACATGCAATAAAGGCAGCCCGGGCGGAAATACCCCATGTTGCCAGGCAGCAATCCAGAAAAAGAAAGCATGGTTATGATTATCGAAAATGAAGACGTGTTTGTCGGCCAGTCGATAATAGATAAAAGCCTGCAGTCCCGATTTGTTAAATTCATTGCCTTCATCGAATTCGCTGAAAACAACTTCTGTTCCGGTTTCAAGATTGGCCGGGCTACCAGAATACAATGGCGGCACATAAAGTTTACATGTCATTCTCTGGTCATAGGAAAACGCATTATTCCCCAGCGGTTTCTCCAGATAAAACCCGTTATAAAATGACTGTATAGTCTCCAGCATGGCCATCGCCCAAGATAATCACTGCGAATCGCTTTCCCTATTAAAGATTTTCCTGAGAGCAGGCAAAGGCAGCTTAGTGAACGGCAATTTTCCTGGCTGAACTTTTACTTGCAGGTTAAGTTCAATCACTATAAAATATAACATCCTTAAAGTTGTATCGGTCCACTAAAAACCGGGAAGATAAAATGAAATCTATTATGAAACTATTACCTCTTGTTGTTCTCTTTCTTCTGATTGATTCCGGCATGCTTTTCAGCCAATATGATCCCGGGCGCGGATACCAGTTTTACGAAACGCTTTGGGAAAGGCAGGACAAAAAGCTTCGCGACTACCTCATCCGGGAACTTGACCACTTCATCGTTACGTTTCCGGGGCATCCCAATGCGCAGCGCGCCCAGTTGCTTATTGCCAAGATTCATGAAGAAAAAGGGAAAGAATCCCAGGCTGTGGCTGCTTATTTAAAAGTAGTATGCATGTATCCGGCAAACAACTATTTCACCGAAAGCGTATCTGCACTTCAGCGGATATTTAATGCGGAGAAGCAATTTTTCACGAAAAGAGACTGGCTGGGCCAGACCATGGAGAACGGCTTTCCGGCCAGTCAGCCGGAGGACCAGTATTTTCGTTATCTGGAGGTTTTAAATGAGTTAGCAGTAAAAGACCTGCTTACAACGCAGATCGGCGAACACAATGCATTTATAAGCTATTTCCCGGAAGATATGCGCATCCCCAAGGTGTTATTAAACATTGCCCGCTTGTATAGTGAAGATGGTGATCATGAATTTGCGGATGCCACCTATCATCGCTTCAAAACGGTTTACCCGGATCATCCCTTACTGGCCCAGGTGTTACTCCAACAGGGCAAACTGCAATATGAGCACATGAATGACGCCGGCCGTGCGGCTGATACCTTTAGCCGGATTGTTTCCACTTATGCAGACAGCGCGCAGGGCGGCGAGGCAATGTTTATGCTGGCGGAAATCCGTGAAAAAAAACAGAAAGGATACTTGCAAGCCAGCGACCAATACGGCACCTTTGTTCAAACTTATCCGGATCATCCCCAGGCCGCAGAGGCATTATGGCGAATTGGTAAATTGAATAAAGATAAGATGAAGACCTACCAGGCGGCAATTGATGCGCTGAGTATGCTCCTGGAAAAATATCCCCAATCTCCCCGCGGACCGGAGGCTCTGGAAGAGATTGCGGAAATCTATCGGAAAAAGATGCGTCAGCCACAACCGGCAATGGAGACGTTGGCCAGGGTAGCAGAACTCTTTCCCAATTACGAAAATGCACCGGACTTATTGGTCGAAGCCGGTGAAATAGCCGAAAAAGATTTAGGGGATAATGTCCGGGCAGTCGAATATTATGAGCTTGTTCTGAGAAATTATCCCGCGCATAAAAAGGCTAAGGATGCCGCCAAGAAGATCGAAAAGATCGAGCGGGATCGTTAAGCCGCGTTTTAGCTGAGTTTTTTTCTTTTTCTCCGGTCTCTTATAAAGTGAGGATTCAAATAAAAATTCGTTTATAAGATTTATGAGAAAGGGAAAAAATGTTTTTGTCTAGCAAAAAAACTTGTTTGAATACCTCGCTGGACGATGCGCTGAATGCGATTTTTGAAATGCTAAAACTGTCAATGCAGCGAAAAGCGCTGGTTCGGCGTGGTATAAATCCTGTCACTATGGAGAAACTCTCCAGCGAAGTAAAAGAGACCTTAAAACGATTTGAGTGCCGGCGAAAAATAATGCTGGATTTTATTTTTCAGGAGTGCTGCCTTCCGGCAAATGAGGAACGAATCTTTTTCCAGATTATCTTTGCGGCTTTTGATACCTTTTACCCTTTGGACTTTCAAGGGAATTACCATCCGGAAAAAGAAACCGTTTTTCAGGCGAAGGTTTTCGAATGCGTCAATCATATCAATACCCAATGCCTCAACGAAGCTTCTTTTGATGAAATCCGTAACGATGTGCGGGAATATTTGAAGTATTTTTCCTCTCTGGAAGCATATGGCATTTTTCTTGAGAAACTTACCGATCTATCAACGTGGCCGATCGCATCCTGAGATTCATCAGAACAAACATTCAAAAAAGGGCGCAAACTGATGGAAGCGCCCTTTTTTGTATTAGACAGGTTTACAAACTGATAAATATGTCGCCCCTATGGGGCTCAAAGATTTTTGGCTGCTTTTTAGCTACAAATATGTCGTCCCTATGGGACTTGTTTTGTTTAAAATTTTACTTAAAGCTTATTGAACGCCCTGTAGGGCGAGATATCTATAACCAGTAGAATCTGTTGAAAACAAAGAGCCCCGTAGGGGCGGAATGTTTATAGCCAGTGAATCGGTTTATAATTGAGAGTCCTGTAGGGGCAACATATTTCTACCATTTTATGTTCAATATAAAAGATGGGAATGTTTAAAAGGACAAGACAGTTTGTGATATAAACAAAAAGGGCGCAACCAACTTGTTGTGCCCTTTTTTATTTAGCCCCACAAAAAACCGGCGCTTGTTCGGATGATTTCCCTCAGTATAAAATCTCTTCTACTGCTTCGTCCACAATTTTTATTCAATCTTCTATTGACAAAAATTTATTTATTTTATAAGTTGTAATAAATTTTTCAATAAAACAAAAAATGAAATTTTTATTTCAATGAGCATTCCATCCCGACTTATCGACATTTTTTTGCAAACCGCTACCATTGAAGGGCTTTCCGGAAATGAGGAGGCTGTCAAGGATTATATTAAAGCATTTCTCAGCCGCCTGAATATTTCGCTTGAAGAAGATAATGCCCAGGAAATTAGCGGAGGAAACAGCGGTAACCTGATTGGTAAACTGGGGAGTGGTGGAAATGTTGTGCTCCTTTCCCATATGGATACCGCCCGATCGACCGCAGATTTGAACCCAATCGTTGATGAGGAAAAAATTTGTTCTGACGGCAGAACGATACTCGGTGCAGACAACCGGGCCGGCATCAGCGCCATTCTATATGCGATTGAATATGCATACCAGCAGCAGTTGCCTATTGCGGATTTTACAGTCGCATTTACTGTCTGCGAAGAAACCAATCTATCCGGGTCCCGCTATCTCGCTTTAAATGATGATATACAGATGGGATTTGTTTTCGATTCTTCCTTTCGGCCGGGGAATTTTGTTTGTCAATCCTTCGGCGCCCAAAAATTTTCCGCAGCGTTTTTAGGGAAAGCAGCACATTCCGGCATCGCTCCGGAAAAAGGAATCAGTGCAATTGCGGTAGCTGCCGATGCCATCAACCGCCTTCGGCTTGGGCGTATCGATGAAATCACCACTGCGAATATTGGTTTGCTGGAAGGTGGCATGGCGGTTAATGTTGTCCCGGAAAAGGCCCATCTGCAGGGGGAAGTTCGATCATTGGATCCGGGAAGGGTAGAATCTGTCATATCTGAAATACAGGCGCATTTCAGCGCTGCGGCTGCAAGCGCCGGTGCGACTTTAAATTTTAGCGCAGAGTGGGAATTTAAGCCGTATTGCCTGACTGAAAACATGCCGGTATATCAAAAGATTAGCTCGGCGATTCGTCAATCCGGGCTTATCCCGACACCGCAAATATCTCCGGGTGGCAGTGATGCGAACGCCCTTAATGCGAAAGGAATACCAACCGTCAATATTGGTATCGGTGCTCAGAATCCCCATGCAAACGATGAGTTTATCCTGAAAAAAGATCTTCTAAAAGCAGCAGAAATCGCCCTGGCGCTAATTCAAAGAACAAATAATTAATTGATAAAATAGCCAGCAACTTTGAGGAGTTATCAATTTGAATATTGTAGCCTGCTTATTCAACAAAGCGATATTTTGGGGAATATTGCTTTTTTCCTCCGGTATGTTTGCCCAGGAAAAAGGGCATTTAGTTATTATTGGCGGCGGGAAGCGGCCGGCTGTTGTGATGAAGAAGGTTGTTGATCTCGCCGGGGGTGCCGAAAGCAAAATTTTAATTATTCCCCTGGCGAGCAGTATTCCCCTGGATGTCGCTCTTTTTCAGAAGTATCAGCTGGAAAAACAAGGCGCCGGCATGGTAGATTTTATTCTGGGCAGCCGGGAAACACTTGACCATGATTCAACGCTAGCCAAGTTGGACGGCATAAGCGGTATCTTCTTTTCCGGGGGCGATCAAAACCGTCTGACGGCGGCGCTTGCCGGTACCCGTTTTCTGGAACGGATCAAGACTATTTATCAAGCAGGCGGCACCATTGCCGGTACCAGCGCCGGTGCAGCAGTGATGAGTGAAATAATGATTACCGGCAACGAAAAGCTAGCCAGCGGCCAAAATCCCGAGGCACAATCATCTCCTCCCGCTTTCCGGACAATTCGTGCCGGAAATATCGAAACCTCAGCGGGTTTCGGATTCCTGAGAAATGCCATTATCGACCAGCACTTTATCCGCCGTAAACGGCATAACCGCCTGATCAGTCTGGTGCTTGAACACCCCGCTCTCAGCGGCATTGGCATCGATGAATCCACGGCCGTGATCATCCAACCAGGACAAATCCTGGAAGTGATTGGAGAAAACACAGTAATGATATTTGATGCCAGCAGCGCCCGGCATATTACCGAGGATAGCAACGGCAATCTTTCTGCATTTGACATCCGGATGCACCTGCTACAAGCCGGACAGCGCTTCAATTTACGCCATCTAAAACTGCTTAATTAACAGGGATAGAAATATGCAGGATATAAATACTAAGATAAAAATCCAGAATACTTATGAAACGCTGCCAAAGAATCAGCGTAAACTGGCGGATTTCTTTATTGAAAATTTTGACAGAATCCCTTTTCTCAATGTTCAGAACATATCCCGGGAAACTGACGCCAGCGTTGCATCTGTGGTGCGCTTTGCCCAACGGGTCGGTTTTAGCGGATTCAGCGAGATGCGTGTCAAGATTGCCGAGGAACTGCAATCCCGCCTGGAAGGCAGCCGGATTTTTCCCCAGTTGGAAAACCTCGAAGATGATACGCTCACCTCTGTTGCAAACATCGATATCAAGAATATCAATGAAACCTTAAACTTAATCGACCGGGGCACTTTTGATCAGGCAGTCAAACTGATCAATAATGCCAGTTGTGTTTACAGTGCGGGCTTAGGCATCTCTTATCTGCTATCGGAAATTCTCGCCTACCAGTTGAATCAAATTGGTATCAACGCGCTGCCATTCCGAAATGGCTCTTCGCTCTTTCTGGAGCAGGCGCTTTTTTTTAAAAAAGATAATATTTTAATCGTTTTTTCCTTCCCTCCCTACTCCCGCGATACAATCGATCTGGCCAAATACGCCAGTGAAGAAAATATTCCGGTAATTGCTGTCACCAATCGCGAGGCATCTCCGGTTACTTTTTACGCAGACGTCAACCTGATTGTAAAAAGCGAAAATATGCTCTACACCAACTCTTTTGCAGCGATTTCGGTTTTAATCAACGCAATTTCTACCGAGTCGGCCTTGCAGGAACGGGAACGCGCGGAAAGAATGCTGAAAAGCCTGAATCGTATCACCGAAAATTATCGTACGATTAAACCATAAAAATTTACTTGATATGAAACTATCTAGATTGAAAGCACCCGATACATATTTGATCATTTCCCTGGTGATTGTGCTGGTAGCAATACTAACCTGGCTGATTCCCGGGGGACAGTACCAGACGGCAATTGTTGACGGCCGGGAAGTTGTGCTGGCTTCATCTTTTGAATACCTTGAGAGCAATCCCCAGGGCATTGCAGAGGTGCTGATGGCCCCGATACGCGGTTTTACTGATGCCGCGCTGATCATCGGTTTCGTTTTGATTGTTGGTGGCGCATTTTCTATTTTTCAGCAGACCCGGGCAGTCGATGCCGCTATTGCCGCCATTGTAAAATCCCATAAATCCTCCCGCTTTCTGCAAAAATACCTGATCCCAATGATCATGATCCTTTTCTCCCTGGCCGGCGCCACTTTTGGCATGAGCGAACAGGTAATTCCATTCGTACTGATCTTTATTCCCCTCTCTTTGGCCCTGGGATATGATACGATTACCGGTATTGCGATGTCCTACCTTGCTGCACACGCCGGTTTTGCGGCAGCGCTCTTAAACCCTTTTACCATTGGCGTCGCGCAAGGCATTGCCGGCCTCCCCTTATTTTCGGGAATCGGTTATCGGTTTATAACCTGGATCATTATCACTGCTATTACGATCTTTTTTGTGCTGATTTATATCGGCAAAATCAAAAAATCACCGCAAAAAAGCCCCACTTACAAAGCGGATCAGCAGCGACGAGAAGTTCCTCAAAGCTACCACAGCGGGGATTTTAGCGGGCTCAGCCGTCATCAGAAACTGGTTTTACTGACTTTTGGCGCCGGATTGGTGCTACTGGTTTTCGGGGTGTTGCGCTACCAATGGTACATCGAAGAAATCACCGCGGTATTTCTGCTTACCGGCATTGCGGTCGCGATAGTTGGCCGGCTAAGTGTGAAAGAAACGTCCACAGCATTTATTGATGGCGCTAAAGACCTGGTTGGCACTGCTCTGATTATCGCCTTTGCCCGCGGTATTCTGATTGTTGCCCGGGATGGTCAAATTATCGATACCATCCTCCACAGCACATCCGGAGCGATCAGCGATTTTGGTCCGGTTGTTTCCAGCCAGGCGATGTTTGTGATACAAACCGCGATTAATTTTCTGGTTCCTTCCGGTAGCGGACAGGCAGCTTTAACAATGCCGATCATGGCCCCACTGGCCGATCTGGTAGGTATTTCCCGGCAGACGGCAGTGCTCGCTTTTCAATTTGGCGATGGGTTCAGCAACATGATAATTCCCACCTCCGCAGTACTAATGGGAGTGCTTTCTCTCGCAGATATCTCATGGGAAAAATGGGCCAGATGGGTGCTGCCGCTGCAGATTATCTTGATGATTACCGGATTCTTGTTGTTGATACCGCCCTATTTTATGAACTGGTAGTAAAGACACTACTCAACTGAAGGAAAAATCTTCGGGGATACTAATTCACCATTTTTTAAACCAAAATAAGTAGAGGTTATTATGAAGCGTTTTGTCACTACAATGCTATTACTGCTGCCAACCCTGATGTTGGCACAGGTTGACTTTTCCCTCAATCAATGGGGAAGAATTCGTTTAATTGACGATGGCGGCACCCGTCATCTCGACCGCTTTAGCTTTGATTTTGCCGACAACCAGGATAATGTCTACATGTATAAAGATGTCGGCATCACGCTGCCATATATTCCCCCGGCGCCGAGAACGCCGGCAGTGGCGGACTCGGAAATGGTTTTTACGATCTGCTACTTTAATGGTGCCGATACAATAGCATTTGTTGAACACGAAGTGTATTGGTGGGAGAATAAGAATTTCCTGATTGTCAGTTTTGAGATTTCGGATTATACCGGCGCGGATCAGGACGGCTATTTTAGCATGGAAGTAATTCCACAGATCGATCAGGCGTACGGCGATGAGTTTGTGGATTATGACGCGACCAATGAGATGGGCTACATTTTTAAAACCAGTAGCTATGTCGGAACAAAATTATTGTCGCAGGCACCCTATTCTTTTCGTGCCGCCCAATATTCCGATTATTCCCAGGGCAATGTTTTCCCGGATACTGCCCTCTGGACGCAGATAACCGAACCCGCCAATTCCACTTTTCCGTTCTCACCCGGCTCGGACGGTAGCGCCTGTTTCCTGAATGCCGGTGACTTCACCATACCTGCGAATGGTAGTGTTAAGCTTTACGCAGCATTGGCTTTTGGAAGCAGCCTTGGAGATTTGCAAACACATATGACTGAGGCCCAGAACGTTTACGACCAATCGTTTGTCAGTATCTCCCCGGAAAGCGAAAATATCCCGGACGGTTTTTCCCTCGGTGCAAACTACCCGAATCCCTTTAACCCCAGCACGACAATTCCCTTTGCTCTCCCGGCAGCTGCGGATGTCCGAATCGAAATTTTTAATGTTCTCGGGCAACCGGTAAGAACATTGTTGGATGAAAAACGCGCTGCCGGCGAACATATGATCACCTGGAATGGCCGGGATAATAATGGCCGCGCCGTGGAGAGCGGTCTCTATCTCTATCGTGTCCGCGTATCGGATGCCAATGGTACTGCCAGTCAGGTAAGAAAAATGCTGCTCACCAAATAATTTTTTTGACCGGGCGCCGCTCTAGCGGCCCCGGTTTGCAGTATTCCCGAAGTCCGTTTATGAAATTTTGGAGAACACTATGAATCTGTTCAAACCCCTGCTCTTTAATTTGTTCCTCTCTGTGCTGGTTTTTGCAGGCACGACCGGGAAGATTGCCGGCATCGTCAAAAATACCGGCGGGGAATCTATGGTTGGCGTAAACGTTTATGTTGAAGGGTTAAACCTTGGCGCGGCCACCGACGCAGACGGCTATTTCTTTATTATCAATGTTCCCCCGGGTAAACAACGTCTGACTGCCCAATATATCGGCTATAAAGATGTTACCATAACCGATGTTTTTGTACGGGTGGATCATACCACGGAATTAAACTTTGTGATTGAAGAGGATGTGCTCAATCTTGGTGAAAGCATTGTGGTAGAAGCAACGCGCCGGGAAATTGAACGGGATGTAACTTTCACCAATGTCAATGTGAACACGGAAACAATTGAACAACTACCGGTAACCAGCGTCAACGAAGTGCTCTCCTTGCAGGCCGGGGTAGTGAATACCGGGGCTTTGCACGTTCGCGGCGGACGCAGTGGGGAGCTGGCTTACCTGATTGATGGTAACCGGGTCGAAGATCCGCTTTTTGGCGGCAGCCCCACTGATGTCAATACCAAGGCGATTCAGCAGTTGGAACTGATTACCGGCACCTTTAACGCCGAATATGGGAATGCCCAGTCCGGGGTGATTAATATTGTTACGAAAGAAAACTTTGACCGCTTAACCGGTGACATTCGCTACCGCAGCTCCAATTTAGGTATCGAAGAAGCCAGTAACAACCTGAATGGGCGGCTGGTGGAAGGATACCTCAATGGGCCTTTATATCCCGGTTCAAAAGTAGGGATACTGCTTTCCGGTAAATTGGATAACAATGACAACTACTACCAATCCGGACGATTAAGCCCGGAAGGCATCCCCACCGGTGAGTTTTCCGGAGAAGCTTTCGGCTACAACAATCTAACATCGGTATTTGGAAAAATATACTTTAAACCTTTCTCCACCGGCAAACTCTCTTTTTCCTATAACTACAATGATCGTGAATGGCAAAGTTACGTGCATTCCTACAAATATATTCCGGATAGCGCCTTTACCCGCTTTCGGGAGAGCCAACTGTTAGCAATGAATTTTTCCCATACGCTTTCCCAAAAGCTGTTTTATGAATTCCGGCTCTCATATTATCAATACGACTTTTTGAAGAACTATGCCGACCTCGACTACAGTGAATATACCTCCGGCGCTTCCCGCCGCTACAATGGTGAATTCCGACTGAGTGCGGGCAACGAAGAGTTCATCGATCAGAACACGAAAACCCTCACCGGGAAAATCGATGCGATTTATCAGTATAACCGCCATCACCTTTTTAAAGCCGGGATTGAACTGCAGCAACATGATGTCGATTACTTCTGGATATTCGGGCCGACCCGGCTTCCGCAGAACCAGTATATCAACGATTTCAACCTGAAACCTTACGAGGGCGCGGCTTACATTCAGGACAAGATAGAGTTCGAAAACATCATTTTAAATGCCGGGTTGCGCTGGGACTTCTACGATCCGAAAATCGACTATATTGCCGATCCAAACAACCGGGCCAATTCGCTCACGGAGGCGTCAATCAAGTCTCAACTCAGTCCGCGCCTGGGTATTGCCTACCCCTTGACGGAAAACATGGTCTTTCATTTTGCTTATGGCCACTTCCTGCAGCGCCCCACCTTCGAGGTACTTTATGAGGATCTTACCCGCAATTTGGATGTCAACAAACCGCTGATCGGCAATCCGGACCTCGAACCCCGCCAAACCCAAAGCCAGGAGTTTGGTGTCAATGCCCAGATCGCGGGAAATCTGTCGCTGCAAAGTACCGTGTTTAGCAAAAAAATCCGCAACCAGATCGGTGTTGCCTGGGTGTTTAAGGAGGCCGGTGTGCTAAACCAGTATGCCTACTATACCAACGAAGATTTCGCCAGTGCTAAAGGATTTGAGGTCAGCCCCCGCTGGCGCTACAAACGCATGACCCTCGGGGGGAATTACACTTACCAGATTGCCGAAGGCAGCAGTTCTTCCCAGCAGGAACGCTTTACCGGCGCTTTCGATGTAAAAGGTCGGCAGTCTCTGCAATTCTATCCCCTCAGTTTCGATCAAACACATATGGTAAATGCTTATATTTCCTTGAATACCCCGCGGTCGCAAGGTTCATTTGGCGTGTTTTCTCCCATCTTGAACAATGCTTATCTCACCCTGCTATTTCAGTATGGCAGCGGCTTGCCCTTCACTTTTAATCCTACCCGGAAAAGATATGAACCGGACTTGAACAATGCTCGTTTGCCGGCCACTTATAATGTCGATTTGAAAGCGGAAAAACGCTTTGCCGTTGGTCCGGCTCGTATGGGGCTTTTGTTCGAAATTTATAATTTACTTAACCGGGAAAACGTACGCAGTGTTTACAGCGTCACCGGGCTCCCGGACGATTCCGGCGATCCGCAATCCGAGGAATATATTGTGAATCCAACCAATTTTTTCGCCCCGCGTACGGTTTTTCTGGGGCTTACTTTAGAAATGTAAGAGGAGGCTTTAAGGCAGATGAACCAGCAAAAAATATACTCGATGATCCTGATCCTTTTTCTCTTTGGCAGTATCAGCGCACAGGATAAGACCTCCCGCGAACGCTTCCCGCGTTTCGAACCGCTGTCCACTTCGGGAAAGACGCAGGAGTTATCTGATCGCACCTTTAACGTTATTGCCGTAAATAAATTAGGTCAATACGTATCGAATATGGGGCAGTTTTATTCCTCATGGAGCGAATTAAGCCCCACTGCGGAGTGGCCCCTCGGTTCCGGTCATGAAGCCATGTGGCGAGCAAACCTTTACGTTGGGGTGCCGGGCAATGTGGTACAAACCCGGACCTTCGGCACTAAGGAGTGGGACCCGGTCGGCGGTTATCATAACCCGAACGTCGGACTGACCGCCATCAGCAATGACAGTACCACCTGGCCTCTCGACGAAAACAATCAGCCCTACTGGCCAGTGCAGGATAGAGACGGAAAGAACCTGATACTTTCCAACCAGGATTCCTACGCAGTTTTTCGTGATTATACCAATTATCTTGCCCAGGAAGATCCCGGCAAACGCCTGAACATCAAAGTTCATCAAACTGGCTATGCCTGGAATACTGCCCTTGACGAAGACTATATCATTTTTAAATTCGAGCTGGTCAACGATACCACGGCTGCGAAAGACAGTCTCTATTTTTGTTTGTATACCGATTTCGATGCCGGAGGTTTTGGCTCCGACTGGGTTGATGATAAAGTTGCCCTGGAGTTGGATCGCCAATTCACTTATTTTTATGATGCCGACAATTGGAGCATGGATTGGGAAACCGAACCGTTTTACATCGGCATTGTCTTCCTGGAAACACCGCAGGTAAACGGCGAACAACTCGGTATTACCGATTGGCATTATACCGACAACTTCAACGAACCGCGGAGCATTACCGATGACGTTCAGCAATTTCAGTTGATGAGCAGCGATCCTCGCCTCCGCGACGATCCCAACTGGCCGGATTTGTTCCACGGGGATAACCTCCATTATGATGATCCTTCACTGATCCGGGAATCCGGCGATACTTTGGTCACTTTCAATTCCAGCGGGCCATATTCGATGGCGCCGTACGATACCCTCCGTTTTATCGTCGCCATGGTCTGTGGTCAAAATTACCAGGATATCAGCGCCAATGTCGATCGCATCTGGGAAGTGTATAACAATGATTTTCAGGTCAAAGCAGTGCCACAGCCGGCTATCAGCGCCCGGGAAGGTGATGGAAAAAATATTCTCCATTGGGATAACCGGCTCGACCTGGAATACATTGACCCGAAAACCGGTTCGAACACTTTAAAATACTATCGCATCTATAAAACCGAAGACGCCCAGCGATTGCAGTGGACCTTAATAGATTCGATTCCCCGCATGTTCTTTGAGAGCGACCCTTATCAGGAAAACGCTTACACTTTTACCGATAACGACGTCATCAATGGCTTCTATTATTCCTACGCAGTTACCATTCTGGACAGCAGTAATGACGAATCGGGCATCGCGAAAGTCAGCGAAAATTTAAATGCGGTTGAGCTGCGCCCCCGTTCGGAGTCACAAACCAGTACCAATAAAATCCGGGTTGTCCCGAATCCATACATTATCTCCGCCCAATGGGAACGGGAGCGCCTGGGTAATATCCCCGACGGCGAACCGATCCGGGAAATCTCATTTGTTAATCTTCCCGGGGAATGCACCATTCGGATTTTTACCATTGACGGCGACCTGGTGAAAACGATACGGCACACCAACGGCAGCGGGGCGGAATACTGGGATATCCGTTCCGATTTTAATCAAATTATCGCTACCGGGGTTTATTTTTACCACGTCGAATCATCTGCCGGAGAAACCGTCGGAAAATTCGCTATTATTCGATAAAGGAGATTACGGATGCGCGCTATAGTAAACATCATCGGCTTATTTTTAATGATGAGCATTATAAACTTGTCAAACAGCTACGCACAAGAATTTAAGAATGTTGGACATTCCGGCGCCAATTTCCTACAGATTCCCGTTGAGCCGATTGGTGCTGCAATGGGAAACGCCTATGTTGCGATGGCGGAAGGAGTGGACGGCCTCTACTGGAATCCGGCAGTGATTACTGCCACGGAAGGCACCGAACTCCTCCTTTCCAGCGGCGATTGGATTATCGATACCCGGATATCTCACCTGGGACTGGCGCATAATCTCGGGCGCTGGGGAGCCTTCGGCCTAAGCATCAGCGCTTTTACCATGGATGAGATGGAGGTGACCACGGAAATTTCCCCTAATGGCACCGGCGAGTTTTTTAACGCCGGCAGTTATGCCGCCGGACTCAGCTACGGACTGGCGTTAACCAATCATTTCAGCTTCGGTGTGACCGCGAAGTATGTACATGAATTTATTTGGGATGCGGACGCCTCAACCATCGCATTCGATATCGCTTCGATCTACCAGACCAATTACTACAATCTCCGCATCGGAATGATTATGGCTAATTTCTCCCCTAAATTAAAGATGAGCGGTGATCTGATCGATGACAAGATCGCTAACGAAACGCTTCTTGATGAGCCGAATAATCCCCGGACGCAGCGTTTGTCAGAAGATTACAGCCTGCCGCAATACTTCAGTGTGGGTATCGCCTTTGATCCCTATCAGCAGGACGAGCACCGGCTCACCATAACCACAGCCAGCAATGATCCGAATGATAACAATACCCGAATTAGCTTTGGGACGGAATACGCCTTTAAGGAATTTTTGATGTTGCGCGGCGGCTATAAAATTGGTTATGACGAACAGAACTTCAGTCTGGGACTGGGGTTAAATTTGAATATGCGCAGCGTGGCGTCCAGTTTTGACTATAGTTATATCAACCTGGGCTTGTTAGGCGATATTCACTTTCTCAGCTTTCGGGTTGGACTTTAAGATGCCTAATCCGGGAAATATATTTTTACAGTTTTAAAGGGGAAAAATGAAAATTTCGAATTTGATAATACTGCTCGCGGTAATGATGTCTTCGGCAATCTTTCCGCAGGGATACCTTGCCCTGGTAGGAGGCGGATCGGAAAACTATAACAGCTGGAGCGATATACCTTACGGATGGATGGTAGAAAAAGGCGATTCCGGTAAAGTGCTAGTGCTCTCTTACCGGGATGAAAGCAACTGGATGCCGGACTATTTTCTCTCGCTTGGCGCCGCGCAAGCCTCCAATTTAAAAATTGCCTCTGTAGCACAGGCCAATGATTCCGCGGTGTATAATGCCATCCTGGATGCGAATGTCCTATTCTTAAAAGGTGGCAATCAATTCCAGTATTATTCGCAATGGCGCAACACCCTGGCTGCCCAGGCCATAGCTGCGGTTTATCAGGGAGGCGGGGTTCTTGGAGGCACTTCAGCCGGCGCCATGGTTTTGAGCGAAATCGTCTTCACCGCGCAAAACGGCACGGTATATCCGGAGGAAGTTTTGCGGAATCCGTATGATTTTCATGTTACCCTGAAAAATGATTTTTTCTCTTTTCTGCCTGATATTTTTGTGGATACTCACGTCATCGAACGCGGGCGCGTTGGGCGAATGCTTGGTATCCTGGCGCGCTGGAACCAGGATCATGCCGCTGATATCCTCACCATCGGAATTGATGATCGCACCGCACTATTGGTCAATCCGGACTTAACCGCCACCCCTGCCGGATCCGGCGCAGTCACCTTCTTGTGGCAGTCAACAGAGAGTGAGGTTATTTGCGCTGCCGGCCAGCCGCTTCATTTTACCCATGTGAACGGTTCCCAATTGACCGCCGGATTCCGCTTTGATCTAAGCAGCCGCACTGTTACATCCGTGCCCTCCGGCGCAACAGCAGTACCAACTATTGCGCCGGATGACCAACTGCCCCCGACCGATATTTGGCTGCAAGGGGGAGATGATTTTAGCTATCAATCTGCACCCGGCGGTCTCCTTTCACAATTTTTACAGGAAAATCCCGCGGTTGAAAAAATAACTATTCTCTCTGATATCAATGGCAACGCAGTCAATCGTGCGCAGATGTATCGCGATTGGTTTCTTGCACAAGGAGTAGATTCCGCCTGGGTGCAATCGATATATATCGGCAATGTCAACGATCCCGCAGTTGTTGCCCGGGTAGATGCCGCCGACGCGCTGGTGCTGGCCGGCAATCATGAACTGTTTGTCGGGGATCTTTTGAACGGGGCAAATGATCTCAGTCAGCATTTCGCCGGAAAAATGGCTGCTGGTGCTCCCCTGTTGGCTATCGGCGTCGATGCCCGGATGGTAAGCAATCAATTTGTCGGTGCTACGGAAAGCAGCAGCAGCAACTTATTTTACGGCAACTTGAAATGGGTTGGCGGCGCGACTGTGTGGCAAAATGTAAATGTCATGACAAAGGGATTTGAAGACCATGATTATAAAGAAAACCGGGTCGGCGGTTTTTTCTGGGGCTCGTTCAAATCACCAAAATCATTGGGTGTTTTACTGGACGAGGGTACTACCCTGGTCGTTCGCGACAGCATGGTCGACATTAGCGGTGAGGCGCCGGCAATATTTGTTGACGCTGCCAACGCCAGTTATATCGATTCATCAATAGTCGCTTTTGGCAGTAAACCCCGGCAATGCGTTGCTATCGATAAATACACCTGGCATGTTATTGCCCCGGAAAAATCCTTTGCCTGGATGCAGCGCCAGCCTTTCATTACCTCCCTCTCCCCTCAGCCGGCAACGACTATCCCTGAGCGCTTCCAGGTGTATTCTGCTTATCCGAATCCATTCAACGGGGAAGTTCATTTTCGGATGCACCTCACCCATCACCGCCCGGTGAGCGTCAGCATTTTTGATCTGTTAGGACGCCAGGTAGCGAGCATCCAACTTTTCCCCGCAAACGCCGGGCAAAACACCTGGCGCTGGCAGCCGGAAAGTAGAATTTCTTCCGGTGCTTATTTTTTCCATTTTCAACAGGGTGAGTCATTCGCTACTCAAATCGTTCATTACCTGAAGTAAATTTACAGATTAAATACTCTAGCGGTTGGCGATCATCGTCCGCTAGAAATAAAAAAGGGCGCAACCAGATTGGATGCGCCCTTTTTACATTAAAGTGTGTCTATTGCTATTAAGCTTTGTATTCGATAAACTTATCAATCTGATCGAATAATTCCCGGTCTTTGAATGGTTTGATGATGTAGGCATCAGCACCCAGTTCGGTTGTCAGCTGACGGAAATTATCGCCGGCCCGTCCGGTTAAAACGATAATCGGAAATCCGGTAAAGCGCTGATCATACCGCAGTGTTTCGATTAATTCATAGCCGGAAAGCTTTGGCATTTCCAGGTCAGTGACCATTATGTCAAAGTCCTGCTTGTTAAGTAATTCCAGCGCTTCGTAGCCATTTCTTGCCGTATCGGTTGCATATCCCTTTTGCATTAACAAGCTGCTCAGGTATTTACGAATACTGAGGGAATCGTCTACTACCAGCGCAACCGGCTTACGGCCTTCGATGCGCTTCCGCTTCCGCGGGGGACGCGGTGCCGCTGCGGGCTCTACAACAGACTTGTCGGAATCATCGGTAATGACTGCTTCTGCACTATCCGCTTCTTCCTTAAAAGCAGCCGGTTCTGCTTTAACCATCGGCTCACCTTTACTGAGATCCTGGATAATTTGCGGCACATCAATCACCAGAACAACCTGGCCATCGGCCATAATCGATCCACCGGAAATGTATTTCAAGCGACGCAGTCCCGGCCCGAGGGATTTAATGAGAATCTCTTCACGGCGAATAATTTTATCCACCAGGAGTGCCACCCGGCTACCTTCGTCCTGCACCATAATTACCGGATAGCTGGCAGCGCTGGAGATATCTTTCTCCTGAATGCCGCGCATCCGCAGTAACTGACTGAGCTGCAAGACCGGAATTTTCCGTTCCCGGTAACGAATAAAGAACTTCCCTTTTTCGCTGAGAATGTCCTGCCCGCTAACGTGCAGCGTTTCTTCCACCTGAAGAAGCGGCACGGAGTAGACATGGCCGTTTACGTCAACCAACATGGATTGGATCACCGACAAGGAAATCGGCACCCGAATACTGAAGGAAGTTCCCTTCCCTTTTTCCGTATACATCCGGATATCGCCCTTGGCTTTTTCAATCTGGGTTTTTACTGCATCCAGACCAACGCCGCGGCCGGAGACCATGGTTGTTTCCTTGGCAGTAGAGAATCCCGGATAGAAGAGATATTCGAACAATTCCTGCTCGCTCATCGTTTCCGCATCTTCCTCGGTCAATAATCCCTTGGAGATTGCAGAGTTTTTAACCCGCTCCAGATCAATGCCACGGCCGTCATCTTTCACTTCAATGATCACCTGGTTACGATCCCGGGATGCTTTAATTTCCAAAGTGCCTTCCGGATTCTTGCCGCTGCTCTTACGACCTTCGACAGTTTCCAGACCATGATCAATCGCATTGCGAATGATATGTAACAATGGTTCATAGAGCTCGTCAATCAAGGTACGATCCAGCTCGGTCTCTTCCCCGATGATGCTCAGGCGAATCTGTTTTTCCAACTGACGGGCCAGATCGCGGATCGGCCGGTGGAAACGCTGGAAGAGCATATTAATCGGCACCAGACGCGCCTGCATAATTTCGTCGAGCAATTCATTACTCAGCTTATTCAGCTTCTGCAGGTTTTCATCGTAGGTCTTTGAGTTTTCCTTCAGTGAATGGCTGAGTGTTGTTGCTTCATCCTGCATGGATTTAACATTTTTCAAGGCCCGTTGAACAGTTTCTACCTGCTTCTTCAGGGAATCTTTAACACCCGGCTTGTTTTCAACCAACTGCTCCAGAACGCCCTGAATCTGCTTCCCTTCCCGAACAATCGCATTGAGAAAATCTTCGGTATCCCGATAGACCTTCAGATTGTTGTTCATCACCGGCACCAGGCCTTTCAGGCGATCGAGCTGATTCTTGAACTGATTATTACTGATCACCAGTTCTGCCGCAAGATTGAGCAGGTGATTCATCTTGTTAATATTCAGGCGCAGGAAAGTATCTTTCCGAGCAGCAGCGGCTGCGGCCGATTCCTCCGGTGATACTTCCACTACCGGTTGAGGGGCCGGTGCTTCCTCGGCAACCGCTTCCGCAGGTGCTTCTTCCGCAACCGGAATTGCCACGCCTTCCTGATAGGCGGTCAGCTTCTTCAGCAGATCCGCATAATTAACGACCTTTTCCTTGCTGGTATCCCGGATGGAATCGAGGATAACACTGATTTCATCCATCACTTCAAAGAGGAGATCAAAAAGGTTTTCGTCGAGAGAATTCTTATCATGAATATTCTGCTCCATGATGTCTTCGCAACGATGCGCCAATTTTTCGATATGGCTGGCATAAACCATTCCCGAAGAGCCTTTCAGAGTATGCATACAACGCATCAGATGTTGCTGGAACTCTTCATTATCAGGATCTTTTTCCAGCTTGAGCAGGATGTAATTGATATCATCCATTTGCTCCTGAGATTCCTGCAAATATAATTCCAGCACTTGCGGTGCCACCGGTAACGGCTCAAATTTTGCTTCAGCGGGTGCCTCTTCGACAACAGCAGCTTCACCTTCGTCCACGTCTTCGAGCATCTGATCCAACAACGGAATTACCGTCGTCTCTTCGCTGCTATCGTCTGTGGAAACGGCTGCAAAACTTTCTTCGGCCGGTTCGGTTTCCCAGGCATTTTCAACATCGTCTGCGTCTGGCAGGTTTTCCCCACGCAGCAGCAGATCGAGATTCCCAATAACTTCGTCGTAGATCGACTGACGAATAGAGTGATTGGTCGTCAATTCCCGGATAACATACATTCCCCGGCGCATGACCGGCACCGTCTCTTTAATATCGGTGATCTCTTTCAAGATCAGTTTTTCGCAAACCTTTTCCATGCGGTCAGCAATATCGGCAATTTCACTGACACCGAGCATTTTCGATGCAGAGCGAATTTCATGCACAGCGCGTTCTACCTGCTGGATCGCTTCCTTGTCATAAGTAAACTTCTCAAGGTTTGTCAGGTTTTTTTCGACCGTATCAAAATTACTACCAACCTCATTCTGGAAAATCTCCAGCAATTCCGGATCCTGCTCTTTCAGATGTACAAACTCTTCCAGTGAAGGCACATCTTCGCCAGTATCGGCGGCTGTTTCTTCAGTTTCCGTTGCGGTAGCAATATCTTCGGTGTCAGCTTCTGCCACATCTTCCGGCTCTGCTTCCACCATAAATTTATTTGAATAAGCTTCCAGCTGTTCCAGAACATCACCGGCGTCCGCATTTTTCCGCTGAATGCGCTCGGCAACGGCATCAACAAAAGCACTGAGCACCGTAACGATTTCCAGTTCAACCATCAATTCATCAGCGCCGATCTTTTCGATCATCTCATCAACTGGTTCTGCCAGTTCTGCGATGTCGCTCCGGCCAACCATCTTTGCAGACCCTTTCAGGGTATGCGTGGTAATACTGAGCTCATGCCAAAGGTCTTTATCGTTCAGATTCCCTTCGAGCTTCTCAATGGTTTCCCGCATGTCATCTACATAACCGCTGGCTTCAAGATTAAAGACTTCGTCAATCTCGCTGGAAGATGTATCCTCTTCAGCTGTGTCAAAAAGATCACCATCGGCGGCTTTCTGAGCAGCAAGTGCTTGCTCTTCTTGTTCCAGCAGCCGATTAAAACCGCTGTCAACCGCTTTATCTGTGCCATCGGAAAGCAATGAATCGGTTTCTTCGCGAACCTGATTCAACACATCATCGAACATCGTAATCAACTCATCGATCGGCATTGGGGCCGGATAACTTTCCAGGCTAATTTTAAGCATTAACAAAAATTCATTTAGCTGATCCTGAAATTCTTCCGGATCCAACACCTGGGCAGAATCAAAATCCCGTAGTTGTTCACCAAGGTCACCAAAAAATGTTTCCAGTTCGGCATTGCGCACTAATTGGCAATTATCTTGAGCCTGCCGGAAAAAACCGCTCAATTTATCTTTAATGTCACTGGCGAAGTTCTCTCCCCGAGTCGCAGCATCGGAGATCACATCGTACAGCAGTCTGAGAACCACCTCTTTAAATGCTGGTGCTGCTTCCTGAACACTAATGAAATCGCCGGAAAGGCCTTCACCGGAGAGCAGATCAGTAAAATTCTCGTAATAAGTATGCCAGTCGTTTTCAGAAACGGTCGTAAAATTTTCCTGCCAGTCTTTCAGGATATTCCCAACCCATTGCTTCTCATCCGGGGAAAATCCCTGATATTTTTCAGTTGAAAAAACCTGCGGCAGCAGTTGAATAGTGCCAACCGCGCTGGCCGGCATTAGCAGCATGCTCCAATAAGCCAGGTTATCAAGTGCCGGTGCAATTGCCGCATCTTCAACATTTCCTGCCTGCCAACGCTCTTGCAACTGCTGAAAGTAGCGGCTGGCGACATCCTGGAAAGCCACCTGGCGAGTTTCGGAGGCCTGGAAGCCACATTCGATATCGCTTTCGACAGCTTTCACTTTCAGAATGGTGAGCATATCGAGAATATTTTCCAGTCCACTGTCTTCCGCCTCATCCACAACAGCATTGATATAGGCCGGTAACATCGCGAACATCTTTTCTACAATCTCTTTATCTTCCGCACTAAAGGATTCCCCTTCCCCCTGTAAGTGATTGAATAACTGGAGGATACGATCCGCGGGTTGCTCAATACCAGGATAGCCGTGAATTTTACCGAGGTCTTTCATTCCCTTCAGATTTTCCACAAGCTGGGCAGCGTTGCCGCTATTTGCAGGGTCGTTACGTAATACGTCGATTAATGCCAGAGCCTCTTCGCCGTAGGATTCAACTTCGCTAATCACATATTCACGCAGATCAAGGCGGCGCTGCTTTTCATCATCACTCATTGCAGCAGGCCGTTCCGGTTTATTCGGGCGTTCGTTGACGCTTTCTACGATAGCATCAAGTTCTTCGGCAGCTTCTTCTTCAACTGTGTCAAGGTCAGATAAGGCCGCTTCCGCCTCATCAAACATTTCTTCAAAAGGTCTTTCTTCCGTTTCACCACTATCTGCAAATTCCTGGACTTCCGTTACTGCTTCGTCCGCAGTGTCCGCAAAAATTTCTGTGAAGTCTTCAGTTTCATCCGCAGTTTCAGCGGGCGCTTCCGATGTTGCTTTATTGTAAATTTCGGTCAATGAGTCGTAATGTTCGACCAGCATTCCGGAAAATAGGAACACCCACTGGCTAAGCATCGGGGTAAAATTCATCATAAACGCTTCAACATCATCGCTGCTGGAAATACCGGAAATTTCCTGGGAAATTTCACCAAATCTTGTTGCGCGGGGATCCGGTAATTCATCCTGAATAAATTCGGCAATTGCGGGATTTTCATAGATATCACTGAGGCTATTCACAAAAACATCCTGCATTTCTGCGGGGAGATCTGATTTGCCGGATTGAATTTTTTCATTAACGAGATGCTGGCAATATTCAACGAGAGAAACAGCCGTATCATCCGCCTCGACAGATGTTGCTGCCGGTTCGGCGGAGGCAGTGGCTGCTGCAGTTTCAGCAGCAGAAAATTCGGCGTCGATTGCTGATTTCCATTCTTCCTGCTGTAAAAATACCTGGAAAATCTCCAGAAAATCTTCTGTATATGTATCGACCTTTTGCAGGGCATCTTCTGCAGATACTGCGTGCAACTGATCAAGGATATCCGAAAAGAAAATTGCGAGATCACTGGTTTGCTGGGAACCAGCCAGTTTCTCAATGCTTTCCTGGGCATCAGCATCAAAATCCAGGGATTGGAGTAACTTTTCCAGATATTCCCAGGACTCCGGAGTGTAAGATTTTTGCCCATTTTTATGGATATTGCTGATTAATTCGTTGAAATAAAATGTTTCGAAGTTTACGGCTGTAGTTGACTTCATATAGCAACCTTGCTTGGTTTAATTTCTCAGACTTACATTTTGTGGTTCGTCGTCACCTTACTCAGACGGAATTTTGAAACCGCCGTGTTCAACATTCGGGAGAGCGTTTCCATCTGCTCTGCCAGCTTTCGGGATTGTTTGGCGCCAATGGCCGTCTCCTTAGCGATTGTCGCGGTTCGCTTCATTGCCTCGGCAATATCGGAACTGGACTTCGCCTGCTGTTGGAAAGCTCCTGAAATTTCTGTGATAGATTGTGACGAATCTTGAACCATTTCAATAATTTCTTTTAACGCAGCCCCCGCTTCATCTACATAATGGGTACCACGTTCCACTTCATCTGTGCCCTTTTCCATGGCCACAACGGCCTCTTTGGTACCAGCCTGAATTGTTGCAATAATCGCAGCAATATCTTTCGCTGCCTGGCTGGAGCGCTCTGCCAGCATCCGCACTTCGTCTGCAACAACTGCAAATCCTCTGCCAGCTTCCCCGGCACGTGCGGCTTCAATGGTTGCATTTAAGGCGAGAATGTTTGTTCGCTTGGCAATATCGCTAATAACTTCAATGATTTCCCCGATTTGCACAGAACTTTCGCCCAGCGCCCGCACCCGTTGCGCGGTTTCCTGAACGCGATCGCTGATGCTGTGCATACCTTCGGTGGATTTTTTGACAACTTCTGTGCCGGCCATAGCCACCTGCGCTGCCCGGCGGGCAGATTCGGCGGCTTGGGAAGTTCTCACATTGGCATATTCGAGCAAATCGGCCATTTCCCTAGCGGCATCGTAGGTGATTTCATTTTCCTTGGCTTGCGTGTCTGCCCCACGGGACATGCCTTCGGAATTGACGAGAATCTCCCGGGTAGAGCGAGAGATTTGATCCGCTGAACTCTTGACATCACGAATCAGGGTAGATAAATCCGCGACCATCAGATTAAAGGAATCGGCCAATGCGCCCAGCGTGTCTGCGGTTACTTCCGCGCTAACGGTAAAATCACCATCAGCAGCTGCGGATACAATACTAAGCAGACTGGTGATATTCTTCTGTAAACGATCCCTGTCGGCTTCCGTTTCGATCAAGCCTTCCAGTTTTTCCAGCATCAGATTTAATGCATGGCCAATTTTTTCCAGCTCATCCTGGGTGAGCATTTCCAGACGAAGGTGATAATTCCCTTCGGAAACTTTATTTACAAAATCGATATAATGGTCGATGGGACGGGTAACCATTTTGGAAAGAATAATGCTGCAAACGCCACTGATAATACCGGCGACAATCAGGTATATAAAGAAATAGAACCAGGCAGAAGGCATCGCTGCATCCAGTTCTGCTGCGGCAATATCGATGCGAGCCACCGACCGTATTTCTTTATTGCTATCGAAAATGGGAGTTAGCACGGCATGGACGTATGTGTCCCCTTCCACGAACTCCGGTATATAAACCGGTTGATCGGGGTTGGTTAACAACTGTAACAAACCGTCTTTCATGGTTTGATTCAAATTTGCGTTGGTGCCATAGCTTGGCGGTGGGTCGTCGGTATTGTAAAATACCTGCCAATTGTTGTTTCGCATGAGGACCCAAATAGTCTTTACCCCAAATTCGCGGCCATCGCCCGGGGCAAAAACATTATAGATTCCCTCTATCTGCTCTTTCAGCAAATCGGCTTCTTCATTGAAATCCGAATTTACTGACAATACTTTTCGGATGTTCTCTCCCAGTGGTAACTCCGATATAACATTGCCAATTTCCAGCAATTGCTGGACAAAACGCTCTTTTACTGCATTTACTTCAGATCGGTACGACTGAAACGCAACAATGCCCAATACCAGAAAACAGATTGTAAAGAGCCGGAAAAAGAACTTCCACTGAAGTCCTATATAATTGCGTTTCATTATTAAGTCACCTTAATTAAGAATGAGCTAAAATTTGTTTTGTCTTGAACACACTATCGAGATCCAGAATATGGATCAAATTCTCTTTGCCTTTATAATTCAGCACACCCTGTAGGTATTTTTCCATTTGTTTTGAGACCAGCCCCCGGGCCATTTTAATTTCACCGGGGAAATACGGTACAACACTATGGATTTTATCGACAAGAACGCCAATGGCAAATTCCGCGATATCATCCAGTAAAATAACCATATCATCGGGTTGTATATGCTTTGAGGGAAGTCCCAGGATTGGGGAAACATCGACCAATGGAAATATTTCGCCTCGGAGGTTAAAAACGCCACTGTAAATCTCTACACTATTTGGCAATGGTGTGTATCGTGGCAGCGAGATCACCTCGCGAGATTTCATAATATCCAAACCGTATAACTGCCCTGCCAACTCGAAAACCGAGAGGCGTTCCATTTCCTGTGCGCTTCGGCCGTTTTGAATAGACATTTTGCCTTTCTACCAGCAATCACCCTTACTGCTTGATCAATTCTTTGATTTTTCCGACAAGTTCTTCATCTTTAAAAGGCTTCGGAATGAAATCATCCGCCCCTAGCTGCTTCGCTTTGCTGGTTTCCCGCGGGGTGTCTTTTGCGGAGAGCATCACCACTGGAATCTGCTTACTTGCTTTAATGGCTTTCAACACGTCCAAACCGTTTACATCAGAAAGCATGATGTCGAGAATAATAATGTCCGGTGTGTTTTCATCCAGGTAAGAAAGTGCTTCTTTACCGGTAGCAACGGAAATAATGTTGTAGCTTTCATTTTCTAATGCAATTTCAACCATTTTACGAATCACGACACTGTCATCGACAACCAGAATCGTCGGGGCTGTTGCCACATCAACGGCGGTTGCTTCGTCTGCGGGCGGTGCAACTTCTTCCACTGCTTCCGCAGTTGCTTCGCTAACCAGATCGTCGAACGACGGTGCGGCACCGTTTTCATCTTCCTGGAAAATGCTGCCGAGATCAAAATCATCTTCAACAACCGGCGCTTCACTTTCCGCACCATCCAGTGCTTCAAGAACGTCTTCGCTGCTTGTTTCTCCGGCGCTTTGCGCTTCTTCGTCTAACAGATTGCCGATCAACTCGTCGAGATCGTCCGTCTCATCGCTAACTTCTGCAGTTTCCTGCGCTGCAGCTTCTTCGACAGCGACTTCTGTTTCCACTGCTTCTTCAACTTCCGGTGCAGCTTCCACTTCCGGCTCTGGCATCTCAATAACTTCTTCGACCACCGGCTCTGCAACAACAGTTTCCGGTGCAGCAGTATCTTCAAGCGCAGTAGCTGCAATATCCAATGGTGCAACAAATTGCATATCCTTCAGCTTGTCCAGAGTAGTGCTGACATCGGATGCCGGTAATTCTAAAAAGTTCGCAATTGCCTGATAATCTTTCTCGCCGTCAATCGCAAAAAGTATCTTCCATTCATTGATTCGTAATTTTGCATCAAATATCAAATCTTTTAATTCATTGGATCTTACAAAAACTTGACTCACCTTTTTGCTCCTGTGCTTGAATTGACAAAAATTGAATAAGGTAATCCTCTTTCATTGACACTTTTTGAAGGCTTTATTCTTCCTGAACAGTAGAAATTCAATCGGTAAATTGTAATATTTTAATGAAATTAGTATCTTTTCCCATTGATGTCAAGAAAAATAACCTGCTTATCAGCGTCAAAATGAATATAAAATTGTTTCTGTCCCCTTGTCATTGCTGTACATCATAATATGTCAGCTGCTATTTTAAAATTGCCTGAATCAGGCTAATATTCTCTCATTTTCCCCCGATAACTTTTGATTGTTTTTTACAAATTGTTTTAAAATGATACAATTTTCGGTAACCAATACACCTGAAAAACAACCGTTAATCGGAACACAAAGAGACGTGCTTAAGGTCGGGATTAATTAAATGATTTTGAAGAAATGATTGTGATACAAACGAATTTTCTTTAACTTTTGAATTTAAAGCGAATATTCTTGCGAAACTGCTGCTAAAGGAATCAGACAGCAGCGCGATTGTTACAGAGAAATAATGCATTGAAGAGACAGGGATCGTCCGGTAGCATGGCTGCCCTCCAGTCCTGAAAAAAATACAGTTTTTTGTAGTTATAACCGGCTTACCTTTTTCAGAACTTCCCATTTACAATGCATGAACCAACTATCCAAACCGTCAGGAGACATTATTTTGGAACAAGGAAGCAACTTAACCGAACAGCGCCGGCAAAAGCTGGAGAACCTTCGTGAAAACAACATCAATCCCTATCCCTATAAATATGATAAAACCCATTCCTCCGAAGAGATAAAATCCGGATTTCCCGAAAATGAAGGTGAAGTGGTAAGTATCGCCGGCAGGATTATGGCCAATCGCCTGATGGGTAAAGCAGCATTTTCCGATATCATGGACATGGATGGCCGTATTCAGGTGTTTCTTAGTCAGAAAGCCCTGGGCGATGAAGCGTTTGATGTTTTTAAAACCCTCGACATCGGCGACATCATTGGACTTTCCGGGAAGGTATTTAAAACCCGCACCGGTGAAATTTCTGTGATGGTTGAATCCTATGAGCTTCTGAGTAAGTCACTGCGCCCGCTGCCTATTGCAAAAGAAAAAGAAGAAGACGGCGAGAAAGTGGTATACGATGCATTTGTTGATAAAGAAACCCGCTATCGCCAGCGTTATGTCGATCTGGTCGTTAATCCGCAGGTAAAGGAAGTGTTTATCAAGCGCTCGAAAATTGTCACCGCCATGCGGGAATTTTTAAATGAACGCGGCTACCTGGAAGTTGAAACGCCGATTCTGCAGCCGATTTACGGCGGGGCCTCGGCACGTCCTTTTACGACAACACTAAACGCCCTGAAAATGCCGCTTTATTTGCGAATTGCGAATGAGCTCTATCTAAAACGCCTGATTGTCGGTGGATTTGATGGCGTTTATGAATTTGCAAAAGATTTCCGTAATGAAGGGATGGATCGCTTTCATAATCCGGAATTTACCCAGATGGAACTTTATGTCGCCTATAAAGATTATCACTGGATGATGGAACTTGTCGAGACGATGATCAGTAGCATCGCCCAGAAGGTGCTTGGCACGATGAAAGTCACCTTTCAGGGACATGAAATCGACCTGACGCCCCCCTGGAAGCGCCTGCCATTGTTTGAGGGCATTAAAGAGGCAACCGGCCTCGATCTTTACGGGATGGACGAAGCTGAACTTCGCAGAGCCTCGAAGTCGCTGGACATTCACCTGGAAAAAGAATGGGGCAGCGGAAAAATCATCGACGAAATTTTCGGAGAATTTGTGGAAGGCAATCTGATTCAACCGACTTTCATCACCGATCATCCGGTTGAATTGTCGCCACTGGCGAAAAAGCATCGCACTCACAAAGGACTGGTGGAACGTTTCGAACCGGTGGTTGCCGGTAAAGAGATCGGGAATGCTTTTAGCGAATTAAATGACCCGGATGATCAGCGTGAGCGTTTTGAAAACCAAATGAAGCTGCGCGAGCGTGGCGACGACGAAGCGCAAATGCTTGATGAAGACTACCTGCGTGCCCTGGAATACGCCATGCCCCCTACTGCGGGACTGGGCATCGGCATCGATCGTCTGGTAATGCTGCTCACCGATTCCGCATCCATCCGCGACGTCCTACTTTTCCCAATGATGCGCCCAGAATAATTTTTACCGCGAAGCGGTTCCATATCAAACCCTGATATCCTGCGAAGCAGGCATATCAGGGAATAAAAAAGCCCGGAGAAACCAACAAGAATGAATTACGAATCCTTTATCGCACTACGCTACTTTCGGGCGAAACGAAAGACCGGCTTCATATCAATTATTACTTACATCTCCCTCATGGGCGTCGCCATTGGCGTCGCGGCACTGGACTGCGTTCTCTCTGCTTTCAATGGCTTTGAGAGCGAAGTGCGCACGCGTCTGATCAACGCTGACTCCCACATTCACCTCCGTAAATTTTACAGCCACGCCATTGAGGACTATAAAGACCTGGCCGAAACAGTGCGGCAGGTCCCCGGTGTTAGCGGCGCTTCTCCGATGATTGTCCGGGAAAGTATTCTCAGCTATAAACAGACGAACCAACCGATTGCCGTCCGCGCGCTGGACCAGGAAACGGCAGCGCAGGTCAGTGCAGTGCCATCGAGCATGGTGGCCGGCGATTTTGAGCTGGGGATGCAACCTTATGAAGACCGGGAGTTACCGGGCATCATTCTCGGCCGCTATCTCGCCGAAAGTCTTTTCATTTTTGAGCCGGGCGAGCGGGTAATCATGTGGGCGCTCCCAAAACAGGCCAGCATCCTGAGCAGTATGAAAGCCCGGGAGTTTGTGGTTACCGGCATCTGTGAGTTGGGATTTTATGAATATGATAAAGTGCTCTGTTACATTTCAATCGAATCCGCTCAACAGCTTTTTAAGATGCCCGGCGGGGTCTCCCGCATCGATGTCAAGCTTGATGACTACACCCAGGCGGATGTCGTTGCACCGGTCATTGAAGAGACAGTCGGGAATTACCCATTTACCACAACAACCTGGTTCGAGCAAAATCGCAGTTTATACAGCTGGATGACCATTGAAAAGCGTTTGTTTACCGGTTTGCTGAGTTTAATCATTATGGTTGCGGCGTTTAACATCATCAGCTCGCTGATTATGATCGTTATGGAGAAGACCCGGGAAATCGGTATTCTGAAAGGGATGGGTGCCTCCTCAGGAGGCATTATGAAAATATTCCTGATGGAAGGCATAATCATTGGCGTCCTTGGGGTAATTCTCGGCAATATTATCGCCTATACCTTGCTGGTGGCACAACAGAAATTCGGTTTTTTCACCATGCCCCCGGAAGTTTATATTATTGACCGCCTTCCGGTTGAAATCCATGCGATGGACTTTGTTGTTGTATCGATTATCGGACTCCTGCTATGTATTCTCGCAGCTGTTTATCCGGCTTATAAAGCTTCCCGCCTGAAACCGGTCGATGCAATCCGCTATGAATAAGAAGGAGACGGCAGTGAGTCAAGCAGCAATCCTGGAAACCCGGGAACTGAGCAAAAGCTACCACAACGGCCCGGTGGTTGTGGACGTGCTTAAAAACATCAACCTGAAAATTTTTACCGGGGAAATCGTAGTTATCATGGGCACTTCCGGGGTTGGCAAGAGCACGCTTTTAAATGTCATCGGCACCCTGGATCAACCAACGAACGGCAAAGTGCTTATTGGTGGCGAAGACGTTTTTAAGTTCAAGGAAAAACAGCTCTCTAAATTCCGCAACGAGCACATTGGTTTCATCTTCCAATTTCATCACCTGCTGGCGGAGTTCAATGCACAGGAAAACGTGCTTATTCCGCGCATGATTAAAGGGAGCGATTGGAAAGCCGACGAAGACTTTGCCCGTCAGTTGCTGGTAGATGTCGGCCTTTCTCATCGCCTTACTCATCGCCCCAGCCAACTTTCCGGCGGCGAGCAGCAACGCGTCGCCATCGCCCGTGCATTAATGAATCGCCCCCGCCTCATCCTCGCGGATGAACCAACCGGCGATCTCGATCGAAAGAACAGCCAGTCGCTATTCAACTTAATTCGTGAATTAAACGAAAAATATCAGCAAACATTTGTTATTGTCACTCACGATGAGACGCTTGCACGGCAGGCACATCGTATCATAGAGCTGGAAGATGGTCAGGTGGGAACGGATACTTTGAGAGAGAATTAAAATTGCAAATGCCGATTGAGAAATGGCTTATCAATGTCCAAAATCCAACCCTAAATTTCCAATTTTGAAGGAAACGACCGAGACAACACTGCAGCATACTTCGAAATTGAAAATTGGACATTCAACATTGGACATTCGCTTTTTCTTTGTACATCTTTCAATTAGCATTAAGTAACTGACACATTACAATTACCTAACGCCGCTTGCAATGATATGAACAATGACGTGCTGGACATTGCTGTAGAATACATGAAAGGCGTCGGCCCGAAACGGGCTGAAGTGCTGAACAATGCCGGCATCTTTACGCTTCAGGATCTCCTCGAATTCCGCCCCCGTCGTTATCTCGATCGCAGCGAATTAAAACAAATCAAAGATATCCTTCCTGATGAAGAAGCTACCGTCATTGGCACGGTGATTTCCTCGCAGATCATCCGTCGTGGAAAAAAACGGCTGATTGTGCGTATCGAAGACGGCACCGGCGTGCTGGAAGGTGTTTGGTTCCAGCAAGCAGATAGTTTTGCGAGAGTTTTTAAAGCAGATCAGCTGGTTTCCTTTAGTGGAAAGGTCGCCCGCTATCGCACCTGGCAGATCGCCCACCCCAGTTTTGATATCATCAGTGATGACCGGGAGCAACTTCATACCGGGCAAATTATTCCGATTTATCCCTCCGGGCAGGAATTTAAAAAGGTGGGCTTAACCAGTTTCAGTTTCCGTCGGATTATCCATACCGCCTTGCAGAAATACGGCAACAGCATCACGGAAACTTTGCCGGTGCATATTGTAAAGCAGTATCGTTTATATTCCCGGCAGGATGCTTATCGGCAAATGCATTTCCCCGCCTCCAAGGATACGCTGTACCAGGTCGGCCGACGCTTCAAATATGAAGAGCTATTCTATCTACAATTACTCATGGCTTTGCGAAAGCATTTTTACGCCGCACCAAAAAGCGGGTTGAAAATTGACATCGAAAGCGAAGCCTATGATCAGTTGATCGCTTCTTTGCCTTTCACCCTCACCAATGCCCAGCAACGGGTTATGGGGGAAATTCGTCAGGATCTTGCCAGCGGCTATCCGATGAATCGCCTGGTGCAGGGTGATGTTGGCTCCGGGAAAACAATCGTTGGGTTACTCGCTATGTATATGGCAATCTCCAGCGGCTATCAAAGTGCATTAATGGCCCCGACGGAAATTCTCGCTCAACAGCATTTTTTTAACATCACCAGCCTGCTCAGCCAGGAAGATATCCGCGTTGCCCTACTGACCGGCAGCATGAAGGCAAAGGAAAAAAGGGAGATGCATCAACGCATTGCCGATGGTGAGGTTGATCTGGTGATCGGCACACACGCCCTGATTCAGGAAGGCGTCAACTTTCACAACCTCGGGCTTACCGTCATCGACGAGCAACACCGTTTTGGGGTGTTACAACGGGGCGAATTGATCAGCAAGGGACGCACGCCGCATGTGCTGGTAATGACGGCAACGCCGATTCCTCGCACGCTTGCCCTAACGATTTATGGCGATCTGGATGTTTCCACCATCGATGAACTTCCCCCCGGAAGGCAAAGCATTCTCACTTACTGGCGAACTGACAATAGTTTGCCGCAGGTGCATAGCTTCATTCGAAAACAGGTTAATAGCGGCCAACAGGTGTATGTCGTTTATCCACTAGTGGAAGAATCGGAAAAACTTGACCTGAAAGCGGCCACCGATTCTTATCAATATTTACAAAAAGAAGTGTTTCCGGAATTTCGCCTGGCATTGCTGCATGGTCGTTTAAAGATGGATGAAAAAGAAGCGGTAATGCAAACCTTCAAAGCCGGCGAGACCGACATATTAATTTCCACAACTGTCATCGAAGTGGGCGTCGACGTTGCCAATGCGACTATTATGCTGATCGAACATGCCGAGCGTTTTGGCCTTAGCCAGCTCCATCAGTTGCGGGGACGTGTCGGGCGTGGCAGCCAGCAATCGTATTGCGTACTCTCCACGCCGATTGAGGTTAATGATGTCGCCCGGCAACGCATGCAGGTAATGGTGAAAACCAATAACGGTTTCGAAATCGCCGAAGAAGATTTACGTCTGCGCGGCAGCGGCGAATTTTTCGGCACCCGCCAACATGGAATGCCGGACCTGCGTTATGCCGATCTTGTTCATGATCAGAAAATAATACAGGTCGCTCGCAATGATGCATTTTCCATGGTTAAATTGGACCCCCATTTGCGTAAAACTTTCCACGCGCCGGTGCGCATCCATTTTAAAAAACAATTTGCAGATAAATTTCAAATGACCAATATTGCCTGATAACCTTTCATTGTAACGGGTAGACCCATGCTATTTCATCCGATTGTTGTGCATTTTGCGATTGCTTTATTATCGATAGCAGTTGTTATGGAATTCCTTTTTCTGCTGAGCAAAAAAGAGAATCATTGGCAGTTGGCCGGGCAAATGTTGATTGCCGGAACTGTTTTTGCCATTCTCGCAGTCATCACCGGTAACCTCGCTTACGACCAGGTGCAAATCAGTGAGAATGTCGAAGCTTTGGTCCATTCTCATCGGGATACCGGCACTATAGCCATGTGGGGATTTATCGTTTTGGCAATCGTTCGCTTTACCTTTATTCGATTCTCATTATTTCAAAAACCAGTTAAATGGGTTTATTATTTACTGGCAATTTTCGCAGTCACTTTCCTCTTTCGCACCGGTTTATTGGGTGGAGAGATGGTTTATTTCCATGGTGTGGGTGTGCAGCAGCAGGCGCCGCCATCCTTGGAAAAACCTTCTTTTGAGGAATAATTTGTTGCATTTGTTCGTCATCGTAGAGGGAATTCATGAATTCCCTCTACTACACAGCATCAGGAAAATCGCAGGAATGTTATGAAAATTTATGGAAAAACCATCCAGGGAAAATATTTCGATTCCGTCACCCTGATGAATATCGCCAAGGCCTTGCGGACCTCCGCTAAAATCGAAGATGCTGCCGTCGTCATGGGCACCAAAGAAAATCGGGAGATACTCCAGGCTGCTGCCATGATGATTCCTGAATTTCAGAACTGTAGCGGCAATGATCTGCTTGTTGCTGTCAAAGCTAATGATGCAGGTCAGGCCGCAAAAGCCCTCACAGCTGTAGACGATTTACTGACAAATGCCAGTCAACAAAACAACACTAGTGCCGACTACCAACCTGGCAGTCTTTCCGGCGCGCTCTCCCAACTGCCCGACGCCAACCTCGTCCTGATTTCCGTTCCTGGACTGTATGCTGCCCGGGAAGCGCGGCAGGCACTGGAAAAGGGCCTTCATGTCATGTTGTTTTCCGATAATGTCTCGATTGCAGACGAGCTTTCCCTGAAGCAAACCGCCCGTGAAAAAGGGTTGTTAATGATGGGGCCGGATTGTGGCACTGCAATCATAAACGGAGTGCCGCTTGGGTTTGCAAACGCGGTTCGTCCCGGCAATATCGGTGTTGTTGCTGCAGCAGGCACGGGATTACAGGCGGTTACCTGCACCATCTCCAACGCCGGGGCAGGCATCTCCCAGGCAATCGGCACTGGTGGCCGCGATGTCAAAGCTGAAATCGGTGGACTGATGTGTCAGTCTGCACTGATCGCATTGGCAGCAGATCCGGCAACAGAAGTCATTCTATTGGTGTCAAAACCGCCGCATCTTTCCGTGCAGGAAAAATTGAATGATTTAATCCCTTCAATCTCAAAGCCGATTGTCACTCTGTTTTTAGGCGCATCCTCCGGGGAAGATCAACCAAAGACTCTGGAGGCGGCAGCGTTGCAGGCTGTCGCACTTTCTCGCGGAGATTCAGCGGCGGAATATCAGTCTTGCCAGGAGGAAACATTAAAACAGTTGAGAGATATCGCCCCGAAACTCGCTGGCAACATCGCCCCGGGCAGAAAATTTATTCGCGGTCTGTTTAGCGGTGGCACGATTTGTAGCGAAGCGCAGGTTGTTTTACAGGAAAATTTATCTCCAATCTATTTAAATGTGCCGTTTGGCAGCAGTCAGCGCCTTGAAAACATTCAGCAAAGCCAGGGAGACATGCTACTGGATATGGGTGAAGATGAATTCACCGTCGGAAAACCGCATCCCATGCTGGATTTCAGTGAGCGTAATGCCAGGATACAACGGGAAGCCGCCGATCCGGAAACGGCGATCATTTTGCTCGATATTGTCCTCGGGCATGGCGCCAATCCCGATCCCGCCTCGGAATTGAAGGATGTAGTTTCCGCAGTTTCCGGAGATGTATTGGTAATCGCATCAGTGACCGGCACAGAATTGGATCCACAAAATTATCACGGCACCATTGCCACCCTGGAAAAAGCTGGCGCCATTGTCGCCCCTTCCAGTGCGGCGGCTGCACAACTGGCCGGCCTGGTCCGCCAACAACGAAAGTAAAGAAAATTCACGAGCTAAAAAATCAAGTAAAGAAAATCATGAGCCAAAAAAATCAAGTAAAGAAAATTCATGAATTTTCTCAACAACGCCAAACGAACAACGAACAATGAACCCATGCCCCGTTACCCGTTTACACTGATCACAGAAGAAATGCTTGCCGAAGCACAGCGGCTCATCCCGGCGACCCGCGTTCGTCGCACCATCGCCTCGCGGATTGATACGCTGACCGGTCACCTGGGAGAATTCGTTTTTGCCAAATATCTCTATCAGGATTGGCAGCAGCATCGCGTTGGCCAGAACCGGGGCGAGTCCGATTTTGAAGATATCGAAATCAAGACCTCGGCTTTCCCTTTTAGTGAAAAGTTAAATTTGCTGGTTCGGGAAGATTATGCGAAAAAACGCAAGCCGGCATTTTACGTGCAGATTATCATCGATGTCGATACACGAACGGCAGCGGAGATTTCCCCCGGCACCCGGGCATATGTTTGTGGATATGCGACAGCCGCCGAAGTCGACGCTGCGCCGAAGCGGGATTTCGGCTCCAAGTTTGGCGGCGATGGCGGCTATCACTGTCATCACATCCGGATTGACAAATTGCACCCGATCGAATCATTTGCTGAAGTATACAAAAAATTTA
This sequence comes from Calditrichia bacterium, assembly GCA_028284905.1. Classification (GTDB taxonomy): domain Bacteria; phylum Calditrichota; class Calditrichia; order RBG-13-44-9; family J075; genus JACKAP01. The sequence goes on along the minus strand of JANQQU010000084.1, from coordinate 176,735 downwards.
AATCTCCGGAATCTGCTTCAAAACATTTCCCGGAAGAGCGGAGCACTAAAATGTCCATCGAAAAACTTTTTCAGCAGCAATTACAAGTTATCAACATCGGCCTGCCAGCGCTCAAAAAGGGTCTGGACGAAACCGCCACACCAGCAGTGCAGCTCGATTGGCAACCTCCCGCAGAAATGAATGACAACGCTCGAAAACAGATCGACGAAAATCGTGAGAGGATTGCCAAAGCAAATAAACAGGCGATGGAAAAAATTCTTAACGGTATGCCCCATTTAACTGGGCTTTCAACGGCACTGGCTGTGATTCCCGGTATGCACAAGAAACTGTTTCTCCATGCCGGTCCGCCGGTAAGCTGGGAACGCATGTGCGGCCCAATGCGCGGTGCGGTAATCGGCGGCCTGATTTACGAAGGGTTGGCCAAAACACCGGCGGAAGCAGAAAAACTCGGCGCTTCCGGAGAAATCGAATTTGCCCCCTGCCACGAGCATCAATCGGTTGGACCGATGGCCGGACTAATCACACCTTCCATGCCGGTATTTATCGTCGAAAATCAAGCCTCTGGAAATCAGGCTTTTTGCACGATGAATGAAGGTTTGGGGAAAGTGTTAAGATATGGCGCGTTTAGTGAAGCAGTGATCGAGAAACTCCGCTGGATGGAAAAAGTGCTTTACCCGGCGTTGCAGAAAGCGGTCGCAAAGCACGGCAGCATCGACCTGAAAAATCTCATCGCGCAGGCATTGCACATGGGTGATGAGGTTCATAATCGCAATCGCGCCGCGACGTCCTTGTTTTATCGAACGATAGCGCCTTCAATCGTGGAAACAGCGACGGATCGAAAAACAGCCGCCGATGTGCTTGGTTTCATCAACGGCAACGATCATTTCTTCCTCAATCTTTCAATGCCCGCTTGCAAAGCGATGCTCGATGCCGCCCGTGGCATTCCCGATAGTAGCGTATTAACGGTTATGGCGCGCAATGGCACCGATTTCGGAATTCAACTCGCCGGCACCGGGGATCAATGGTTTACCGGACCAGCGGCCTTGCCGGATGCCCTCTTTTTCCCCGGCTACAGCAAGGAGGATGCAAATCCGGATATCGGGGATAGCGCCATCACCGAAACCGGTGGACTGGGCGGATTCGCAATCGCCGCTTCCCCGGCAATTGTGCAGTTTGTCGGCGGTAGTGCCGCAGATGCAGTCAGCTATTCTTTAAAGATGTATGAAATTTCCGCTGCCGAGAATAACGTCTTTCAAATCCCCTACCTCAACTTCCGCGGCACGCCGACTGGGATTGATGCGATTCAGGTGGTAGAGAAAAACATTCTCCCCTTTATTGATACTGGCGTTGCCCACAAAGATCCCGGTGTGGGGCAGATTGGCGCCGGCGTACTCAATGCGCCGATGTTGCCGTTTCAGAAAGCGTATGAGGGGTTGGCGGAAAAACTTTAAGTTGGCAGTGGCAATTTTTCTAATCTAATTCGCAAATGAATTGATAAATATCGCATCTCGGAATCATATGGTTGTCTTCTTTTATATATTGCTTTTCCTAACATTTCTCGCTGCCGCAGCTATCCATATTGATGAACTTAAGCAGTTGGTTCGCCGCCTACGTGAGTCTGACAGTGCGGCGTTTAAATCTATCTACGATCTGTTTTATCCGGCCATTTACCGCTTTCTTCAATTCAAGCTGAATGATGACGAAGTCGCCCGGGATATTATTCAGGATGTGTTCATCAAAATCTGGGAAAACCGCGAACAGCTGGACGAAAATCGCTCTTTCAAATCTTATCTCTATAAAGTCGCCGGCAATCAGGCGTTGAAACACTTTCGCCATGAAAAAGTGGTGCGCAAGCATGAGCAGGAAGAACAGACGCGTTCTCACGAAGTCGAATCGCCGCATACCCAACTGGAGAAAAAAGAGCTTTCCGAACGGCTGCAGTCTGCCATCCGCCAATTACCGGAGAAGCCGCGCACAGTCTACTTGATGAGCCGGGTAGAAAATCTTTCCTACAAGGAAATCGCTGAACGTCTGGACATTAGCATAAAGACAGTGGAATCGCATATCGGCAATTCACTGAAAACCCTGCGCCGCCTGCTCGCTTCCGGGTAAATTACCATCAACAAAAAAACAATGTTAGCCAAGTAAATACATAAAGTGTCTTGGCTGTCATCGCGAGGCGCTTTATGCCGACGCGATCTCTTTGTTGCATGCACTATTGAGATTGCTTCTCCCGGCAATCCGGGATCGCAATAACAGTCCAATATCATATCTTTCATCCATATTAAAAAAAATCAAAAAAATCCATCAGGGTATTTTTCTGGGAAGGGATACTATTGTTGTATCAGGCGAAAACGACCGATGGATTTACTATTGAACCGGGATGAAATCGAAGGAAATGAAAGATGTTAAGATATAAATTTTTACCTGTATTTTCTTATCTGCTAATTGCCGCAACACTACTCTCTTGCGGTGAAGGCTCAATTTCTATAGAGAGCGATCAATATCAGCCAAAGATCGTCATTGAAGGTTACCTGCGGCCCGGGCAGGCGGTAAGCAATATCATCATCCGTCGTAATTTTCCTGTCGGTGCCAATCTGAACAATCTGCAGCTATATCTATCTGAGGCAGCGGTGACGATTACTGACCTGACCAGTGGTAACAGCTATCCACTCACTTACAACAGCGCATTACAATCTTTTCAGGATGAAAACGCCGCGCTGGAAATTGTATTCGGAAACAGCTATCGCATCAATGTCGCCGCAACAATTGACGGGAAAAATCTGCAAGCCAGTTCAATCACCACCGTTCCCCAGTCAGGATTTTCCATCATCGGACTAAACCATGACAGCCTGCTGTATCGGCAACGGGATAATCAGGATAATCTCATCGATTTTGTCGCCACCTTCAATCGCTCCCCCGGCGTGGATTTCTATGCGGCTAATGTCCTCGCATTGGATGCCGCCGATACCAGCACTTTCATTTTCGATAATCCGCTCGGCACCGATACTGTCGACGTTCTCGAAAATATCAACGATTACCGCTTCAGCGAGATCGAGTTACAAGATACGCCGATGACTGCCGGTATCAGCGGTCTATCGCTCTTTTGGTGGGCATTCAACTTTTATGGTGAACACCAAATCATTGTTTTTGCTGCAGATGACAACTATCGAAATTTTTATAACACCTACGATAACATCGAAGAGATCGGCGGCAATTTTCACGAACCGCTGCTGCCGATCGCGGGCGATGGCGTCGGTGTCTTTGGTTCAATCATCGCGGATACGGTTTACCTCAAGGTGCTGGATGGTCAGTAAAATTATTGTGAACTACATGCGAATTCCGGAAGCAATCATTACATGAATCACTGGAGAAAATAAATGCTTTTAACCAAACTCAGAACATTAACACTCATACTTTTTTGTTTCCTCTTGGCAGGGACGCCCATTTTTGCACAGAGCAATGAAAAGAACATCACCGGCTATATTCGCGATAAGGATACCGGTGAGCCCCTCCCCTACGCCAACGTCTATCTGGAAGGCGGTCAATATGGTTCTGCCACCGATGTGCATGGCTATTACGTCATCCTTGGCATTCCCCATGGGGAATACAAAATGGTCGTTTCCATGATCGGCTACGAAAAGGCGGAAAGAGACATCCTGATTAAACCAAATGGGGAAACCCGGTTTGATTTTGAAGTCTCCCCCCAGGCAGTGGAAAGCGGCGAGGTCGTAGTAACAGCGGAGAAATTGCGCTTCGAAAAGGATGTGGAAATCAGCCGCACCAATATCAGTTTCCGGGAAATTCAAAGCATTCCCTCTTTTGTGGAAGCAGATGTTTTTCGGGCCATCCAGCAGCTGCCCAGCGTTACTTCCCAAAACGATTTTAATTCCGCCCTGATCGTGCGTGGCGGCAGCCCGGACGAAAACCTGATTATGGTCGATGGTGCGGAAATCTACAATCCCTTTCACCTCGGCGGACTCTTCTCCACCTTTAATGCCGACGTTATTTCCGATGCGGAATTTCTTGCCGGCGGCTACCCGGCAGATTATCCCGGGCGCCTCTCATCCATTTTGAGCATCACTTCCAAGGAAGGGAACTCCAAGCAGGGTAAGTTCTTTAAAGACAAGCCTTTCGGGAAATACTGGGACCTTAGTAGTGTAAAGGGATCGATCTCTTTACTGAGCAGTAAAGCCTTGGCAGAAGGCCCTTTCTACAAAGGCGGCTGGATTCTATCAGGCCGAAGAACCTACTTCGACCTGATCGCGGATTTGGGAAATAAAGGCGATGACTGGGATTATTATTTCTGGGATAATCAGTTTAAAGTGTTCAGCGATATAAACAAAAAAAATCGTATTACCTATTCCACCTTTAACGGCCGGGATGTCCTCAACTTCGTCTTTGATGAAGAAGATTTTGACACCAACATCGATTTTGACTGGGATTGGGGCAACAACTCCCACAGCCTGCAATGGCGTTATATTCCCGGACCGAAATTTCTTTCCGAGTTCACCCTGACCAGCTCCAGTTTTGATTTCGATGTCGATCTGAAAATCGCCGAAGTCGACAGCGCCACCGGGCGGGTAAGCAATGTCAACTTCCTTATTCAAAATGATATCCGGGATATTTCCGCCACGGAAAAACTGACCTGGTTTGCTTCACCATCTCATACCCTGACTCTCGGCGCGAGCCTGAAGCGCTTGAAGATGAATTTTGACCTCGAAGTGGAAAGAATCAAATTTTTCGATATCGACCAAAAGCCGAATGTTTTCAGTGCTTTTGTGCAGGATAAATGGACCGTCAACGACCGCTTGTCTCTGCAATTCGGCCTGCGCGGTGCCAAGTATCAATTGCATGACGATCTTTATCTCGATCCCCGTTTCGGCTTCAAATATTTGCTCTCTGATCAATTGTCGCTTAAAGGTAGCTGGGGGCGCTTCAGCCAGTTCCTCTTTACCACCAATGACGAAAACGAAGTGCTGCGCATCGTCGATTTCTGGCAGCCAGTGCCGGAAGAGTTTGATGCGATTCGCAATCAGCACTTCATTGGCGGTATCGAAAAGTGGTTCAGCCAGGGATTTACCGGCTCACTGGAGGTTTATTATAAACCCTATTCCAACGTGCTGACGAATAATCCCAATAATAATCCCGGCATCGAAAATGATGAATTCATTTCCGGGGAAGGCCGCGTTTGGGGGATCGAGCTCCTCCTCAAGAAAACAGTCGGTAGATTCAAAGGCTGGCTCGGCTATTCTTACTCAAACCTGGAACGGCGCTTTGATTATAACGGCGACGGCGTTATCGAAAAAACCGCCAATGAGTTTTCGGAAATTTATGCCCCAATCTACTCCAAGCCGCATTCTTTTAACCTGGCGATCAATTACCAGGCCAGTAAGAATAATCATCTATCCTTGTCCTGGACAATATCCAGCGGTCAGCCCTATACGCCGGTGGTTGCGAAAGTATTCCACGGCGATGGAGAGCCGAATGATCCTTTCGGCAGCCTCATCAACATCAATGGCAGCAGGCATTCCTCCCGCTTTCCGATGTATATGCGTGGCGATATCGCCTGGAGCCGGAATATCTCTCTCTTCGGGGCGAAAGGTAAATTCAATTTTCAGGTGATGAACATTACCAACAACTTCAATGTCCTCACCTATCTCTGGGATCATGATAAATCTCCCTCGGAAGTGCGCGCGGTTGGCATGTTTCCCATCTTACCCTCATTCGGCATAGAATTCAAACTTTAGGAGTCATCAAAATGCGATACATTAAATTTTCATTATTCATTTTAGCGATTCTCTGCTTATCCTGCGAAAAGAAGTTGGACATCAGTGAATTCCGGGATGACTTCGGCAATTATCAACCGGAATTAAAAGTGGAAGGATTGCTCCAGCAGGATGATCCCGCCAGTTCGGTCATTAGAATCATCCAAACCAGCACGGTTACCAACAGAGATGTTTTTAACGGTGTTGATGATGATGGGGACGGCATCGTCGATGAAGATGATGAGATTATTCCCCTCATTCAGGATACTTCTGCAACGGTGAAAGTCACCAATCTGAATTCCGGGGAAGTTACTGATTTTCAATACTTTGCGAATGCAGACAGCGTCGTTCGAGTGGATTCCAACAATGTAGTTATCAGCATTCCTTACGGTGGCTACAAGCCGGCATCGGCCAATTTTCAGATTGAGAACTATGCTCAATACAGCATCGAGATTCAATCCCGGGATTTTCAGAAAACCATTACTGGTGTAACCACGGTTTATCCGCCGGTGACGTTTATTGATACGCTCTACAACTTTGCCGAAAATTTCGTCACCATGAATGTGAGCGATCAGAAGGAATTGTTTTGGACATCGGATCCGGCCGTTACTGCCTACTATATGACTTTTGAGGAAATTACTGAAGATGGCCTGGAATATTACGAGTCGTACACTATATCGCGGGACAACGATCTGACAGAATTATATAGTAATGTCTCCGTCGGGAAAGATCTGCTCTGGGGATTAAATTTTGAGATCGTTTTAAAATTAACGATCGAAGCTTTCAGCCCGGAATATGGCCGCTACATTTTTTCCGAGTTACCGCTAAATGATCCGCAACGTTCCAATCTACGGGATGAAAATGGCTATCCGGTAATGGGCTGTTTCGGCGCTGCTGCGGCAGATACGCTGATTATTATTATTGAAGAATGAGTATTATGAGATTGCTAGAGGAGTTACTGCAAGCTGTCATCGCGAGGAGTGCAACGACGACGCGATCTCTTTCGTGGATGCGACAATAAAGATTGCTTCGGCAAAAAGCTGCCTCGCAATGACAGATTAAAAAGCATTACTTTTTTATATCATTTACCCAATTTTTCCAAGGGTTTAACTTATTTAAAACGTATTAAAAATGATTGTGAAGGAGATGTAAAAATGAAAAGATTATATTGGTTGGTGTTGATTTGTTTAATGGCTATGTATTCCCAACAAACTTTTGCCCAGGTGCAAGGCGGCGATATTCTCAATGAGGCTCCCCTACATCCGCTACCGGCCGAGATGACTTATGAAGAGTATAAAGACATGAACCGGCGCCTCACTGTTGGTTTGGCGCTGGCGGCAATCCCGGTGCCCGGCATGATCCACTTCTACGCCGGGGAGAAAAAAACCGGCTGGAAAATTCTTGGCGGCGCAGTTTTAGGCCTCGGTGGTGTTATTTCCGGGGTAGCGATGGCGGAAGATGGCGATTTTCCCGATTCCGATTTTGAAGTATTAACCTTAAATGCCGGAGATGAAGATAAAGAGCGTCGTTTTGAACAAATCCCCGTAGAGATAGAAGGCGGCGAAATAAATTATGAATTACGGGAAATCTACCGCGAGCCCGATGGCACTGGTGGTGCCCTTATTGCCGCTGGTGCCGTGCTGCTGGTTGGCAGCATTGTTTACGATTTTATACACGGCATTCGCACGATTGAAGAAAAACGCGATCGGGTGCGTTATAAGTATGGTAAGCAGATGCAGTTTGGCCTGGCGCCGCAAATTGATTTAAAGAAACAATCTGTAGGGTTGGGGTTAGCCCTAAATTTTTAATTATTGGAAAGAATAATTGGAGTTAAAAAATGGCAGTACAACTTAAGAAACTTCTCCTCCCCTTTTCCCGGAATTTGGGGTTAGCTGTGTTGATTTTATTACTGAGCAGCCAATCCGCTTTTTCCCAGGGGGGACAATTCGGCATCGCCTTTTCCGCCGGATTACCACAGAGCGAATTCGAAGAAACCCTCAACGATGAAGGGTTTGGCGTTGATGGTCTTCTCGCTTTTCGTCTTGGCGAATCCCCATTTTCCCTCGGGGCAGAATTCGGGTATTTGATCTACGGGAGCGAATCTCGCAATGTCCCGTTTAGCCAAACCATCCCCGATGTTTATGTCGATGTGGAAACCAGTAATAACATTTTGCAAAGTTTTGTCTTTCTCCGCGCACAAAACGACAAGGGCGCCATCCGCCCTTACCTGGATGGTTTACTGGGATTCAACTACCTTTTCACCAGAACATCGATTCAGGATAATAGCTTCTTCGAGGAAGAAGAAATCGCAGCGACCACCAACTACGACGATTTCGCCTTTAGCTATGGCGGCGGAGGCGGTATTATGATTCGCCTGCACGATCCTGATCCGGATGCTGAACCCTATGATAAACGGGCAGAAATTATGCTCGATTTACGATTGCGCTACCTCTACGGTGGGGAAGCGGAGTATTTACGCCAGGGCGGCATCGAACGGATTGATGGCGAAGTTTTTCTTGATCCGGTCAGATCCCAAACCGATTTACTAACCTTTAATATCGGCCTGGCCTTTGTATTTTAAATCAACTGAAAATGTCCGAAGTATCGGACGGAAGACAATCAACCCGGGATTATCCCGGCAGAAAAAATCTAATTGGAGACATCATGAAACGACTTGCAGGATTATTGTTAACAGTATTGCTAGCGCTAACGACTGTTGGATATGCGCAAAGCCCCGACGTTAAAAATTGGGCAGCCAGCCTGAAAGGGCAGGAATTTTTCATGAAAATTGACGTTGTAAAAGTGCAGTATTTGTTTAATGGCACCGATGCAACTAACATCTATCCCGGAGGAAAAATTTCCTATCGGGCAACAGTAGGCACTCGTCAAACCCAATCTGAAAAAGCAGAAGACTTTGCAGAAGAAGTGCGTATTCGCAGCGCAAAAGAAGATGATCCGCCCCAGGTTCGTGTACTCAATCGTGGCTCCCGGATATCCATTCGCTCCGTGAAAGCCCGGGACGATGAAGTGAAGGTGGAATTTGAAGAGATCGGCGGTTCCAAGCATGCTTTGCGATTGAAATTTGAAAAGCGCGGTTATACCCTGGCAGAAGCGCAGGAACTTTTCAATCGGGGATTTACCACTAATGAAGCGGACTTGCTTGGTGCGGATGAAAGTATCCAGATCAACGGCGGCATGTCGCAGGCCGATGTGATTGGTAAGCTGGGTCAGCCGAATATCGTGGTCAATTTATCCGGCAAATCCGTCATGGTTTACGATGATCTGAAGCTGATCTTCAGCAACAATCAGCTGGTGGATGTTCAGTAATATTTACTTTAGAATCAGGGGATCTACCATATTTCGTAGTTTATGTATTTATTGGTAGCACTTCTTATGTAACCCTTTCAGGGTAAAGCCTTATTAGCATTAAAACCCAGGGCTGGAAAATCGTCAGCCCGGGGTTTTAATCTGTAACCGCTTTGCGGTAAAAATACGCCGAAGGCGTTACAGATCTCAACCGGGGGCGGTACCTGCACGCCCCCGGTTGAGGCAACTTTTTTACAAACCCTGAAGGGGTTACAGAATTTTTTATCGCAAACATTGACAGTATATATTTTCATAATATGCCACAGAACCCAGAATATTTCACCAGAAAACAGTATGTTAAGCACATTCGAAAGGTTTATATTTTAGCGTAGCTATTTTGAATCCGGATTTATTTGTTGGACGAAGCGTTGAGAAGAAATTTCCTGGTTTATATTATTGCAACAGTGTTTGCCTTCGGCGTGTTATTCGGCCAGAAGAAGACACCGGTTGTCATTTCCGGGAATTATCAGCACACTCCTTTGAAGGAGGTTTTGGCCGACATTTCCGAAAATACCGGCATTCGTTTTTCCTACCTGGATAAAACCGTTGAAGATATCAAAGTTAGTATTTCTTTTCAGAACCTGCCGCTGGAGGAAGCCCTTCAGCGGATCTTAAATTCAAGTAAAATTGGCTTCACGATCTATTCGGAGAAGCAAATCGCTCTTTTCCCCCAGCCCGCCAAACCACTCCCCCGTCCGCCAGAAACCATGTCCATCAGCGGTTTCGTTTCCGATGCAGCCAATGGTGAACGATTAATTGGTGTAAACGTTTACATCCCGGAAATCAACGTCGGTGCCAGCACTAATACCGATGGTTATTACAGCATACCTAAGATACCTCCGGGCGAGTACACCTTAATTTGCGAGTATCTCGGTTATCAACGATTTACCGAGAAAATCAGCAGTCAGCCGGGCGAAAAAAAAGTCGCCGATTTTCAGATTAGTATGGCACTATTGCCCGGCACCGCGGTAGAGGTCATTGCCGATTCTCTTACGCCAGGAAATCAGCTCTATCAAAAACCGATTTCCAACGTGCAGCTTTCTCCCCGAGAGATAAATGCTGTGCCACAAGTGGCCGAGTCGGATCTACTCCGTGCCTTACAGATGCTCCCGGGAATTGTGCCGGAGTCCGATCTTTCCGCGGCGCTTTACGTCCGTGGTGGCACGCCCGGGCAAAACCACTATCTCCTTGATGGGGCGGAAATTTATAATCCGGAACATGTCTTCGGCATTTTTTCCACCTTCAATACCGAGGCAATCAAACATGTCGCCTTTTCCAAAGGAGGTTTTGGCGCTAATTACGGCGGTCGTTTATCCTCCGTGCTGGATGTGACAAATCTTGATGGCAACCGGGAAAAGATTGAAGGAAACGGGACAATCAGCCTGCTTTCCGCCAAGGCAACCGTGCAAATGCCGATTTGGGATATCGGCGCCGTATCAGCATCATTCCGTCGGACTTACATCGATCAGTTATTGGGAGAAGCGATCGACTCCCTGCCCCTCTATTATTTTTATGATGGCAATTTGAAAGCGTTTTTTGACATCGACGACCGTAATAAAATCACCATTAGCGGGTACGCCGGGCGCGATGTTCTCGATATCAACCTGGCAACCAACACCGATCATGAAACCGATAATCCCCGCCTGGAAAACTTGTTAAAATACAATTGGGGAAATAAGTCGGCCAGTTTGCGCTGGACGCGGGTGTTCAATCCGCAATTACTGGCGAACTTTTGGGTAACCGGCACCCGTTATTCCTCTACATTTACATTGGGCGATATTTTTCTGTTCGCGCAGGACGATTTTGCTATTACCGACATTACCCTGAAAGGGGATTTCACCTACTTCTTTTCGCAGCGTTGGCAGACGCAATTCGGGTTTGAGCAAAAGAATATCAAGAGTGAATTTCGTCAGCGTTTTCCCAGTGGTAGAACGGAAATCATCCAGAAACCGCAACAATACACGACTTATCTACAGGTAAACTGGCAGCCAACGAATCGTTGGGATTTCCAGCTCGGCCTGCGCTACAACTTTTTTAAGAATGATGAAAATTTCCAGCATTGGGCACCACGTTTTTCGGCGAAACTCCGCCTGAGTGAAACAGCCAGTTTCAAAGCCGCCACCGGCGCTTACTATCAATATTTCCATCGGGTGCCGCGCACGATTATCGCTGATGTCTGGACGGTCGCCAATCAATTTCAAAAGCCATCCAGCGCCACTCATTATATCCTGGGTTTCCAGAAATCATTCGCAAAGAAGGGACAGCTGGAATTAGAATTTTATATAAAAAATTATGATGATATCTACACCCTCAACAATAATCTAAGTGCCATCGATCAGGCAGATTACTTCGACGAGAATGGTGAACCCGTATATACAAGTACTGCTAATATTTTTCACTCTGGAGAAGGACTTTCCCGGGGCGTCGAGTTAATTTATCGTAAAGACGCCGGATCGATAAACGGTTGGATTGGTTATACTTATGCCGATACCCGATTCAAATTCCCGGCGATAAATAGCGGACGCTCTTTTGCGCCACGGCACGACCGACGCTCTTCTTTCAAGCTGGTGCTAAACATGGATTTGCGCAATACCTTCCGGGGCATAAAGAGTAAAAAACCACAGAATGACCGTTCCCAATGGACGATCGGCACCAGCCTGGTGTATGCGACCGGACAGGCGATCACGGTGCCAAATTCCGGTTATCTTATCGGCTCATCCCCGAATGCACTTACGCCGGATGTTGCTTACTTCCCTACCGAAATAAATGCTTTCCGCCTGCCGGACTATGCACGGATGGATTTTAGTTTGATTTACAAAAGACAGTTCGATGGCTGGTCAATGGCGCCATATCTGCAAATTTACAATATCGGCAATCGGAAAAATGTTTGGTTTATTTACTATGATCTGGAAGATGATGTCAATACCATCTCTCCGCAAAACATGCTGCCGCTATTGCCGACCATCGGGATTAATTTCTCTTTTAAATAAACGATGTTACATGTATTCAATATTTCGCTCCTACGGAGCTTTACGGTAATTTTTATGGATAATTCGACCTATAGATATTTCGCTCCTACGGAGCTTTTTGGCAGTATATCCTGATGTTATGATCCGATGGTAGGAGGGCACAATTATAGATGTTAATTGATTTAAATATCTATTAATATTTCGCTCCTACCGAGCTTAATGGAAAATTACACAGAATATTTCGATTATAGCCCCAGCGGGGCGGTATATTTATAGATCGATGAATTTTGTCATTTTTTTTTATCCCCAGCGGGGCGACATAAATAACCAGGCCTTAGATCAATTAAATAATTAATTTTCTTTTCAGGGTTTTATTTGAGATAGGGATAGTATTGTAGAGGAACGGTACGAGAGATAAGAGATGACAGAGAAAAATCAATATTATCAAGGGGAATTTCTCGGGCGCTGGGTCGCCGGAGAGTTGTCCCGGGATGAGCTGCAGTCTTTTGAAAACTGGCTGGCTGAGCATCCTGACGAAAAGCCCCATTTCACGGAATTGCGGGAAATCTGGCAGGCCTCGGCCCAGTTTAAGATTGCACCTGTAAAACATGCGGATGAAAACTGGCAAACCATCGCCAAAAGAACCGCGCAAGCGCCGCCCAATATCACTCCACTTCGCCGCAATTTTTCACGCTGGGCTAGCGCTGTGGCTGCCGCTGCTGTGGTCTTAATCGGTCTTTACTGGTGGCAAATTTCCCAGGTAACTACAATCTCGGTGCCCCGGGCAGAGCAACTGACACATACCTTCCCTGATGGCTCCACGGTTATTTTAAATGCCGAATCCTCTATCCAGTATAAAAAAAACAGCTATTCCACAGACCGACGGATAACTTTAACCGGCGAAGCTTTTTTCCAGGTCTCTCCGGGTGAATCTTTTCAGGTAATTTCCGGATTTGCCAGCACAGAAGTGTTGGGAACCAGTTTTAATGTAAAGGCAAGAAACAAAAAGGTCGCCGTCGCCTGTGCAACCGGCAGGGTAAGCGTTTCATCTTTACTGGTGGACAGCGCTGCCGTAATTTTAGCACCGGGGTATACTACGACCGTAGAGGAATACGAAAGCCCTCAACCACCTACGGAGATTGCAGCGGGCGCGCTGTCCAGCTGGCGCAATGGCGAATTCTACTTTAGCAGCACACCGCTGGCAGAAGTTTTTGCGGAAATCGAGCGGCAGTTCGATGTTCGTATTATTTCCACCAAAGATCTCAGCAGACTCCCCTTTACTGGGCAATTTGAGCGAACAACCATCAACGAAGCACTGGATATTGTTTGCCTTACTTCCGGATTAAGCTACACAGTCCGGGCGGACAATGAATTTTTGATCCGCTAATAACTTTTTTCGAATTATGGAATGTCAATTTTCCGGAATTTGCAAATACTCGACGGCAACAGCTTCTACCAGCCAAACGCCATTTTCCGACTGATAAAACGAGATGCCTGCCCGATGCATTTCCCCTGCTTTAATTTCCAGGATGACCGGCTCCCCATGGCGTTGACCGACTTTTCTAGCGGTTTCCCGATCCGGAGAGAGATGGACATGATGGCGGCGCTTCTTTACCAGCCCATGTTGGCGAATCGGTGGCAGAAATTTTTTGGCAGTGCCATGGAATAAAATTTCCGGGGGTTGCAAAGGTTTGTAGGCCAGATTGATTTTCACCGAATGTCCCTGGCTGGCGCGAATACGAGTGCCGTCTTCACTAAATGCGAACCGCTGCTTGTCATTAGTGGCAACAACTTCACGAAGCGTTTCCAATGATATTGGAAAGGCATGTTTTCGTATCGCAGCCAGTAATTCATCTACAGCTATCCATCCCTGTTCATCCAGCTGAATGTCGATTCGTTCCGGGCGATGGCGCAACACCAGACTCAGAAATTTGGAAATACGAATGTGATCTTTTTTCATAATCTAATATAAACATCTGTTCTTTAGATAATACCGAAAATCATCCCCACCGCTAATATTATCAGCATTACCGATACCAGAATCTGAATCCCGCGCATCGTCACTTTATCCATCATTTTTTTACCGATATAGGCGCCGACAAATGCGGCAAGGGTGGCAGTTATCAGCATACCACTATTCTCATTAAGCGCCCCTCCGGCAAAACGTTCGCTGTAAACTGCTAATCGAGCAACGTCAATTAAACAGGCAATCGTTACCCCGGTGCCAATGAATGTTTCTTTGGTAAGTCCACAGCGTAACAGAAATATCGTTCTCAAAGCGCCCTGATGTCCGGAAAGTCCTCCGAAGAATCCACTGAGCGTTCCGCCAAGTGGGAGATAATTTTGGTCCAGAGAAAAATTCTTCATCGAAGGCAACAGCTCCACCAGCGCAAAAAGGATCATCAACACCCCTACGGCCAGATTGACCGGCATTATTGTTACCGGAAAAGAAAACAGATCAAATTCGGCCAACGGCATCAGTCCTGCCAGCCAAAGGAGAGCCCGCGCGCCAAAATAGGCGGCAACAATTGCCGGGAGACCAAATTTAAGCAATACTGAACGATCGGTAAATTTTCCCACCAGGAACAGTTTGAAGATGTTATTCAAGAGGTGCACAACCGCCGTTAAAGCAACGGCAATCTCTGCCGGAAAAAATAAAGCGAATGCCGGCAACAAGAGACTTCCCAATCCAAATCCCGAAAACAATGTTAAACCGGAAGCTATTAATGCAACAACCGCAACAATCAAATATTCCACGCACTAGCCCTTTCCAAAGACCCTACTATTCAACTTTCGCTACAAACTATCCCGCATCCCCAAATAGCGAGATTTTAATTGCGGGTAAATAACGAATTTTTTTTCGGATAACAAATTAAGAAGAAATTACAAAGGTGAGAAAAGTTGTTGAAGTTCAGGGTTCAGAGTTTTTGTATTGTTGACAATGGCGGTCTGTCCGATTTATGGCCGGACAGATAACAAAATCCTGCTTATTTGTCGACTTCTTTTTGAATATTGGTCAGGGCTATTTCGGCGAGCGCTTCCCATTTATCCATATATTTGGGGTCGATAGAAAACCAGGCGGTCATTGGCGGCTTGTTTTTGAATGGACTGAGGAATTTGAATTCATCGACACCGACGGTCGATGGCTCAAATCCTTTCCCGAGCTTAAAGGTCATTTCCGATTGATGGAAAAAAGCAAACACCTTTTTTTTGTAGCAAATGCCCGGTGATGACATCATTTTGCCCTCATGCACATTCTCTTTACTGCTGCTCATCTTTTCAGTAATCATCCGGAATTGCATTTCAGATTTTTCCATTGCGCCTCCTTTTACTTTCCTGTAGCAACGGTAATGCCTTCCATATCTCCGAAAGCGGCCTGGACACCCCATCCACCGAAATTTTCGCTGACGGCGATCCAGAGCTCATTTCGGCCCTCCTGCAGCGGTAGAAAGACGGCATCAAAGTATCCGATGGTGCCAAGATAGCGATAGTCGCGGGTACGATAAAAATTATTACCGGCATAGAGCAACCGATCATTTAGATAAACCCAGGCAATATCGCTGTATCCCAAACTCAACTGTTTGGTCTGCTCACGGTCGGAGTCAATAAGTAGGCGGGTAAAAACGGTATTGTCTTTTTCCCCCTTCTTCGCTACTCTGGCAAGATTTGCCAATCCACTTTTCTCGGCAGAAAGCGTTTGCCACTGCAGGGAAGATTTTTCTGCATCCGTAAGCAGATGCTTTTCCCGGAGCAATGATCGATCGAAAGTGCTGGAAACATCCCAGGCAGTAACGGTATTTTCCGGCGTTTTCTTCTCTTCCGGTGCGCTGCCTTTTAGTGCGGGTGCCGATTTTTTCTCATACCGAAAATTGCTAAAATAGGCCGGGGAAAAATTGCTGGCGCTTACCCCTACCCCACCGGCTATTTTTTCCCGCTTCAATTCCGGAATAAAAAGGAGCGGCTTGTCCATATCGGAGACATAAACCTCCGCCTGATTGCCGGAAACCACAATCTTCACCGGAAACCATTGATCGAAATCATATTCTATTGGTGTTGCATAGGCCGGTCCATGATAAAGCTGCCAGCCAGAGGAGCCATTAAATACCGGTGTATATTGATTTGCATCCGGGTTGCCCGATTGATGCGGGCGCATATAAAATTCTTCAAAGTTATATAAATCCGCCACTCGCCAAATCCCTCCGGAAAAGCCGCGCTGGGCACTGAATGCAACTTCGAACGAGATGACACCATCTTCAAAATTCGCATCATTCAATAATGCCTTTCCTCCCTTTAAACGCAGCGCTTTCTTCCCCAGGTATTCTAAGACCTCGCTCTCCTGGGCAGCTATTTCCCAACGCTCAGATTCAAAATCAATGGGCTCTGCCGTTACGCAGCTGAGGGTAAATATTAATAAAATCAGTAAACCGGAACGATACATAAGAGACTCCTGTCTTCTAAAAAATCAACGGGCTTTCATGACAATCATGGTTACATCATCGTGAGGTAGAATTGCACCACGGAAACGGGCAAGTGCAGTTAATATACTATCCTTAATTTCTGCGGCGGATTTATCGGCATTGGCGATGATTACTTCCTGCAGACGATTATCGTCAAACGGATTATGGCGACTGTTCATCGTTTCCACAACACCGTCGGTGTAGAACAAAAGAATATCTCCGGGCGAGATATCTACGGATACCTCTTCCAATAATTCTCCAAATTTCCCCCCATCCGGCAAACCAATGCCGATACCGCCGGGTATAATCTCCCGGCATGTCTGGTCGCTGTGACGATAGTGCAATAAGGGCGTATGGCCCGCCCGACAGAGCACCAGTTCTTCTTTCGCATTCATTTTTGCCATGCTGATGGTGAAAAAAGCGCCAGGACGGAGTACCGTTTTCAGATTGCGATTGAGAGATTCGAGTACTTCGCGGGGTGTGCTAAACTGCTCGGCGAGATTACGTAAAATTGCCTGCACCTGCACCATGTACAACGCAGCGCCCATCCCCTTCCCGGACACATCCCCAATAACGATATAAGTCGTATCGTCCATTGAAGCGGGCTGAATAAAATCGTAATAATCACCGCCGACATCGCGGGCCGCCTCGGAGAAACAGGCAATATCAAACCGCTGGCAAGCGGGCGCTTGCTTCGGCATCAGTCCCATCTGGATATCCCGGGCCATTTCCAGCTCGTCTTTGGCAGTTAGTTTATCCGCCAATTCAAAAGCGAGAAGGACATTCAGGCAGATGAATGCCAGCGAAGCCCAGGTCCATTGGCCAACGACGAAGCCATACATGAAAAGCAATAAAAGAAGTGTATAAAACATTCGCCGGGCAGGGGTTAGCTTCAGCAAAAAAGCCATAAACATATTGCCGACAAAACTAAAAGAGCGGGTAATCGGATGTTCCCGTTGATCCGGGGCATCCACTTCGCGGGAATAAAATTCGTAAATACCGGGGGCATCCCGTTTCACCAGACGTTCGATTTCCTGCAAACTTAAATCGCTGGTGTAAAGTTTATAATAATGACGAAATGTTTCTTCTAAAGATCTGGCCATGATTATCCGGTTAGTAACTTCCTACCAAACTCTACCTGATTCAAATATATAAATTGTCGTACGGATTACAAAATGCTGTTAGTATACCCTCCAGGGATGAATACGCACCCTTCAGGGAAATGTTTGCAGGAAAATAACTATATCAGCGCGCGAATTGTCTATTAAACAATCTCGCACGGATGAACCGCGAATGGTTAAATGAGCGCTTCCTCCAACCTTTAAATATCTGCCCGGTAATTAATCCTTATGCAAGATGCCACCTACATCAATATGGGTTTGGAAGAACAAAATTTCTGTTGTAACCTTTTGTAGTTTCAAGTATCTTTATAACTACAGCGCGATATAGTAATAAAAACGGTTTATGTTTTAACTTTTTAAAATCGACCCAGGAGGATGAACATGTTTTTCAGAATGATTTATGATTCAAAGCTGGCTCAGGCGGCATATCTGATTGGCTGTCAGAGAACCGGTGAAGCAATTGTTATCGACCCAATGCGTAACGTGGAGCAATATGAAAAAATTGCCGCTGAAGAAGGCTTGAAGCTTACCGCCGTCACCGAAACCCATATCCATGCCGATTTTCTCTCCGGGGCAAGAGAATTGGCCGAGAAACATGGCGTAAAAGCTTATTTATCAGATGAAGGCGGCGAAGGTTGGCAATATACCTGGATGGATAAAAAAAGCGGGGGCGGCAGCTACGATTATCAATTGTTAAAAGACGGGGATACTTTCAAAATTGGTAATATCGAATTTAAAGCCTTACACACTCCTGGACACACGCCCGAGCATATGAGTTTTATGGTCACCGATCATGGTGGCGGGGCCAGCGAGCCAATGGGCATCGCTACCGGCGATTTTGTATTCGTTGGTGATGTCGGTCGTCCGGATTTGCTCGAAACAGCTGCTGGCGTTGCCGGTGCTAAAGAGCAGTCCGCGAAAGTCCTCTATAAGTCTATCCAGAAATTCAAAGACTATCCCGATTATCTGCAGTTGTGGCCGGGCCATGGTGCCGGCAGTGCCTGCGGAAAAGCACTGGGTGCAGTACCACAATCTACCGTCGGTTATGAAAAACGTTTCAATGCTGCCATTAACAGCGCGGTAAATGAAGCGAAATTTGTGGAATCAATTATCTATGGCCAACCGGAGCCTCCCTACTATTTTGCCCGGATGAAACGTGACAATAAAGTCGGCCCGGCAATCCTCGGCGATGGCCCGGCTCCGAAAAATTTGACTCCCGCAAAACTCCTGGCTGCCCGGAAAGATAGCGCGGTTTTGCTCGATACCCGTCTTTGGAATAATTACGTTGAAGGGCATTTACCCGGTGCGATGTTCACCCCACTGGATAAATCCTTTCCAACGATTCCCGGATCTTATGTCGAAGAAGATCAGCCGATTTACCTGGTTGTCGCAGAAAACAACCTCAGCGAAGCAATTCATGATCTTACCAATATCGGCCTGGATAACATTGTCGGCTACACAACCCCGGATCAATTGAAAGACTATGCAGCTGCCGGTGGCGAATTGGAGCGCACCGAGCATCGTCCAATTACCGATCTGAAAAAATGCCCGACCAACGAACCATTCCTGGTTTTGGACGTTCGTCGTCAGGATGAGTTTGATGCCGGGCATCTTGCCGGAACCATCAATATCGCCCATACCCGACTATTACCCCGCCAGCAGGAAATTCCGAAAGATCGCCCGATCTGGATACATTGCCGAACCGGGGTGCGTTCTTCCTATGCGGTGGGTTATTTGCAAAGCCTTGGCTACAATGCAGTGCAGCTGGATGGCGGCTATGTGGACTGGGTGGCTGCGGATGGAATTGTAGTCTAAATACTGTTCTCGATAATTATATTTACCACAAAAAAGCAAAGCTGCCTGGAACCGAGCTTCCAGGCAGCCTTTTGGGCTTACACAATCATTCCCTGATTGTGATTTGCTTACCTCACTAATAGCATTTTTCGTGTTTTAACTAATTTTGCAGATTGAAAGCGCATGAAGTATACACCGGATGCCAACTGGTTACCATGGTCATTACGTCCATCCCAAACAATCTTGTGAAATCCCGCTTCCATAGCAGTATTAACTAATACCCGCACTTTCTGACCTAGACTGTTATAGATTATCAAAGATATTCTTTCTGCGCCCGCACGCGTTTCCGGAACATCAAAACGAATTGTCGTTTCCGGATTAAATGGGTTGGGATAGTTTTGATGAATTGCAAATTCCGTTGGGAGTAACAGTGTCTCCTCCCCTGTCGTCAATCCATTTTTAGCGAGATCGTTCCCATCAAGCGTCTCCGGTTGTTGAGAATGCTTAAAGTCCGGTAGTCTGCCACTGGACAGCAGTGTCAATTCATCATCAAGAAAAAGTACCGTTGCATTCGGCGCGGCCTTCCGCCAGGAAAAAACGATCGTTTTCAGAGAGTCTACCCGGGAAAATCTCAGCGTGGCAACATCCATAAAATCCTTGCTAACCTCACTGCCATATCCCGGTGCCAATAACTCCACATTCAGAGAAAGACGTCCCTTCGTCGGTTCCGTCAAACTCATTTCCCGGTAGAACATGCCGTTAAAATTATGCCGGGCAAACAAGAGCGGTTCCGTCAGCACTTCCGGATCATATTCGAAAACCATGTTACCGGTTCCCATCTTGAAACCCGCACTACCGGTTGTGGTTCGGACCTGAACGGTTACTTCAAAAGCGCCATCGGCTATCGCTTCATTTTCTCCTGCTAAAAAGCGTAAATCATATGTATTGGTTGTTTCAATTATTGATTGAATTTTCCCGCCGCCGATTTTTTCATCCCCGGAAATTTTCTCTTTTCCTGTTCCAACCGGCGATTCCGAAGGGGAAGATTTTTGGGCAGTCACATTGCTCCACAGTGCAATGACTGCTACAAGCACCAAAGTCGCGAATCTCTTTTTCATAGGTTGCTCCATTATTTTTTACTCCGGGGTATTAGAAATACACCGGAGTAAGATTCAGTTTTTTCATTTCTCGTTTCGGCTTTTATGCGGCGACTGGGATTCCCATGCCCCCTGCTTATCCGCTGATTTAGCGACTTCCCGGTCATCAATATTTCTAGCAGCCTCTTGCAGCGCTTTTTCCAATAAACGGGCATCTTCCAATAACTGCTTTTCCAATTCAGCGGATTGACCACCTTTTCCCCCACCGCCAACGGCCAGAATGACAATGCCTGCCGGCACCTGGGTCGCTGTGCCATTGTTTACCCGCCAGTAAAGATTTCGGTCCAGCGCATCAATGCCGCCGTCGAGATTAAAATCGGATTTTTTATCATAGCTCCAGGGGCTGCCATTATCCGGACGCCAAACGAGATTCCGGTCCAGCGCATCGACGCCGCCATCGCTGTTTCCATCTCCGGAGCGCATGGCGTAGACACCGTTCCCCATATCCGCCATCGCATCGCTTCCGAACGCTTTCGATTGGGCATCGGTAAAATCGTAAGGTGCACTCGATTCCGTTACAACGATTGAACTCGCCGTCATAACAGCCAAATGGTTGCGATGACGCAGAGCCAGGTAATAGTTGCCTTCCGGTAGATCAAAACGAATGCCGCTGCTGCCATCCAGGTCGGTCACCATCCCATTGCTCTTTAGAAATCCGGCGCGAGTGGCCACCACCAGCGTAGAATCTGCGGCATGACGCACCTCAACCAAAATCCAGTCGACAATGCTATCAGGAATGACGGTCACCTTCTCATCACCGCTATAGTTCCAGGGAGCAATGTTATATGGCTGCTCCAGGGGCAGCAGAGCGTTATCACCGAGATAGCTGTTCATCGTATCACTGGCGAAAGGGCCTTCCAGAAAAAGTTTCGCGTTTACCAGAACTTTGATCGGCACCAGCGGTGCGGCACTGTCTGCGGCTGTCCAACGATGCAATGTTTCAAATCCTGTTTGTGTAATGGTATTGCTAATCGTATCAAGCGCGCCAGCTTCGTGACTCCAGTTTGCACCGCTATCCGCAGAACTATATAATGACAGCTTTCCCTCAGTTAAGCTGTTCAATTCGGAATCGTCATAGTGGATCATTAATGTTGCATCCAGGTTGCTGTTATTCGCTGGAAAAATATCGTAATAGCGGGAAATACCTGTATTACTATTCCCGCTCTGCACGGCATGCCCGCGTCGCACTTCGGTATCACCTAAATTCGCGCTACTGGTAATCATCGCGCCCAACCCGGCAACATCTTCACTCATTGGGTTATTCAAAGTCCGCGTGGCAACAATATATCCGGAATCCCCTTTAACAGTATTTCCAGATGTTTCCCGAAGAATACCACTCGTCCCTAAATCGGCAACTTTTCCGTTCAAATCCAGATCACCGTTGGTCAATTGCAGGGTATCAGCAACATTAATGCTATCCAGCAATTGTAAATTGCCCGCACTTTTATTGACGAACAAATTATTGAATGCTCCATCCGTATTAGTGATTGTTTGATCGCCACTACCATTTAGTTCAACAGTTCCGTTACCGGCGACAAAAACGCCATTGTTAACCCAATTCCCATCAACAAGGATCTTGCCACTCCCCTCAACAATCAGTGTGTCACCACTACTAACCACAATTGAGACCTGCCCATAGAGCAGCCCCTGCCAGATAAAAAGGGTGCAGAAAAATGCAGCTATTTTTTTCATATTATCCCCTTAAGGTTGAATAAATTTTTTAACATGTTTATGATTCACTGGTTACTTTCTCGTCATCTGCATAATGGCGCTTCAAACCGAGCAGCGAGAGAATCACGACTATCCCGCCGGATATTTCCCAGATCAATGACTCCGGAATTTGGGTAGCCGTAAATAATTGCAGTGAATCGCTGTATTGTGCTGAAATAGAAAAAATGCCGACCAACAGAGCAATGCCTGTTACTTGAAAAGGTGTAAAAGATTTTTCACCGGTCGCATTTCTATTTTCCATTTTGCGCTTCTCTTAATTACTTTTTTGCCAAAGAGCCGTTAATAATCAGGTCTCTTCAATCTAATAAAGAAGTGCCACTGCGACCTTACACTGACAGGACAAAAACTTACACTTTTGAGACATTTGCCGGAAAATCTTTCCAGAGTTCATGTTGGCTGCCTATCGAGCCGGTATAGTGAAAAATTTTCCCCGCCAGAATTAAAATTGCCTATCTGCGATATCTTGCTTAAGTTACTTCTCGTTTACCTAACCGTCGAGATGACCCGTATACAATTGTAAGGAGCTTACAATGGGTGCAGACGTCAATGATGTTCCCTTAAAACCAGAGCAGCAACGGCGCTACATGCAAAAAGTGCTCGAAGAGTTGCGTGCACTCGATCATATGCTCAAGCACAACTTGATCGAGTCCGATACGCAACGTATTGGTGCAGAACAGGAATTGGTGCTTGTCGATCGTGCCTGGCGACCGGCACCCATTGCCCTGGATGTTCTTCCTGCAATTAAGGATGACCGGGTCGTTAACGAGCTGGCCATGTTCAATTTGGAGTATAATAGCGATCCGTTATTGTTTACCGGCGATTGCCTCTTTAAGCTGGAGAAACAACTGGTCCATACCCTGAAAAGGATTCGTAAAACCGTTCAAAAATATGATGCGGAAGTGATTATCACCGGCATCCTTCCTTCTTTAGCGAAAACAGATCTTGGCAATCATAACCTGACTCCACGGGCCCGCTATTTTGAATTGGATAATGCGCTGAAGAAACTGCGCAATGGAGATCCGCTAAAAGTAGCAATTAAAGGAATTGATGAATTGAATATGGAATCCGATACGATTATGACGGAATCCTGCAATACCAGTTTCCAGGTACATTTTCAGGTAACCCCGGAAGATTTTGCCAAATACTACAACATCTGCCAGGCAATTGCCGGACCGGTGCTGGCCTCTGCGGTTAATTCCCCGCTGTTGCTCGGTAAACGGCTTTGGCGGGAAACACGCATCGCCGTATTTCAGCAGGTGCTCGATACCCGCAATGCCCAGTCTTTTCCCCGGGAGTTGAAGCCGCGGGTGCATTTTGGGAATCGCTGGGTGAAATCATCCGTCATAGAAATCTACCAGGAAGATATCTCTAATTACCGAACGGTGTTTACCGTCGATGACGAAGAAGACGCCTTTGAAAAAATCCATGCCGGCATTCCTCCGAAATTAAAAGCACTACAGCTATTTAATGGTTCGGTCTATCGCTGGAATCGCCCCTGTTACGGCATCACCGATGGGAAAGCGCATTTACGTATCGAAAATCGTTGTTTCCCTGCCGGACCGACAATTATCGATGAAATTGCCAATGCCGCCCTTTGGCTGGGATTGGTAAACGGCATGGTCGAAAAATATGAGGATATCACCCAGCGGATGGATTTTGATGTAGTCTATGAAAACTTCTTTGCCGCGGCGACTTATGGACTGGAAACGCAGTTTTCCTGGCTGGATGGCGAGATTATCCCGGCCAGTCGTCTGATCATCGATCAACTGCTGCCGATTGCTGCTTATGGCCTGGAAAAGGCTGGTATCGTCGCCAAGGACATCGATCGTTACCTGAGCATTATCGAAAACCGCTGCCAAAGTGGCAAAACCGGCGCCCGCTGGATTCTTGAATCTTTCTCAGCCCTGAAAACCAAGGGCAATGTTGACGAACGGCTCAGCGCGGTTAGTGCAGAAATGAATGTTCGTGAAAAAGAAGGCAAACCGGTGCATGAGTGGACACTCGCCCAGATCGAATCCGGGGATTGGAAAGGCAGCTATCAGTGGGTGGAGCAGGTGATGTCCCGCGATTTTCATACTGTTGGTCCGGAAGATCCACTGGACCTGGTAGCCAGCCTGATGCTCTGGAATTACGTGCGGCATGTGGCGGTGGAAGATGATCTTCATAAATTACTGGGCATTATTTCTTACCGCTCAATTTTGAAGATGCAGCTTAATGGTAAATCCCCCAAAACGGATCAGCCAATTGCTGCGCGGGAATTAATGGTGGAAAATCCACTAACAATTGATCCACGCACGCCGGTGCTGGAAGCAATGGACTTGATGCGAAAGAAAAAACTCGGCTGCCTCCCGGTGGTAAAAAACGGCAATTTAATCGGCATGCTTACCGAGGGCGACTATACTAAAATTGCCGGAGAGTTGCTCAGCGAAAAATTGCGTAGTTAATCGGCTTTCACCAGATAGTCCACTGCCTGTCCGGTAATATATTCTCCCAGCGCCCGATATGCTTCAAATTGGGCATCATCAAAAAATTGATCGCCCACGGTTGATTGATGCGGGAATTGCGGATTTGCCTGCAGGTAATTTTTAATGTGCACCGGCAAATTCATATTATCCGGCTCACTCAGTGCTGCTTTGATGTAAACTAATTCTCCCGTGGTTCCTTCCGGATAAAAAATCTTTCCACTAACCACACTGATTTCACTGTAAGCACTTTTTTCCTCATCCCCGCCAACCGGTTTTAATGGTTCCAGGCGGATGTCAATCTGGATATTTTCCTCGACAAAAGCCATACGCACTGCATGATTGAATGATTCAAAACTGTAATTCCGATCCTCCTCAAAGTCACAAACGACGATTGTTTTGCAGCGCCGTTGCAACAGTGGAAAAATGCCGAGATTATCACCGGTATGCCCGCCATCGGAGACGTTTACCCGCCGGTCCCGGGCGTCGGATAATCCGAAAAGTTCGCGGAATAAAAACTTTGGCCAAAATGTTAAATTTTTCTCCGGGTTGATCATTTTGTCATCTTTACAATAGAACCAGGGATTCGCCATCCAGAAACCGAGGCGGATATTAAACAGCGTTGCCAAAAAGGCCTGTGCCCAGAAACTGTAAAGCCCCATTGCAGATGATGCCGCAGCGCCGGAGATGGCTACTGCACGGGCAACCTTGGTACGCCCGCTACGATAATCTTTAGTTTTTACATACCCGGTTGCGGAAGAGCCGACATACAGCGGGGAAAAAATGAAGTGATCGGATTGCATTGTTTTACGTACCAGCTCCTGAGTTCCCTGCAGGTTTAAGGCTGCAACAATCAAGTGATACGGCCCTTTGTAAGTGTTTCCTAAATCCTTCAACTTCAGGCGTTCGTTATTTCGCAGGGTAACTTGCGGCATCCCCTGCTTGTGAGAGAGATCGTTCCGTTTTACCCGCGCATCTGTTTTAAAGTAAGTTTCGCTGAGGCGATCCCGATAAAAATAGTGCGGCGAGACCCGATTTGCATCTACCAGCATTCCAAGAAAAATCATTATGCCGGTGGTTATTAGCAGCACCCAGCCGGCCCCTTGTAAAAAGCTCATGCCTAACTCGGGATAGACATTCGCCAGCAGCACCTCCGAAGCTGTGCTAAAACTGATAGTAATGATGACAGCAACCATTAATGTCAAAATTTGCCGGTAGTAGCGACCGGCAAATTTTATAAGCATACTATCTTTGCTAACGCCGCCCTGTAGTAAAAAATATCCAACGAGCAAAGATAAAAGCGACCACCAAAAACGAAAATCGAAGTACTCCAGGGAGAATACGAAAACCAGCAAGATTGGCAGCGCAACCGAAACGATAATCCCGTAAAACGTCGCACCATGGATGCCGTTATGCAAGGAACGCCGGCTGCGTGAATGATTTTTACCGAACACCTCCCGCAGGTGAATAACCAGCACCGCGGCAGTTTTACCACCAATCGCGAATCCCAATGGCATAAACAAAATCGCCAGGGAGTTATCCTTCCAATTTGTATTCAGCCAATCAAATCGTTCAAACAGCGAATCCAGCCAGCCGGCACTGAGCATTGTACCGTAAACCCATACCAGAGCAGTTACCGAGAAAACCGAACTCCAGTTAAAGCGCCGGATAAATCGCGCCTCATAAAAATCATGCGCATCATATCCGGAAGGAAGCGATTCGATCACCTCCTGGTTTTGAGTGACTTTCTTACTGCCCCAATTGCCGAGACTAACTGCAATCGTTACCCAAATTCCACCCAGTAGTGCAAAGAAAAGATACTCGTACGGTCGATTTTCCAAACCGCCGTAAAACATTCGAACCAACGGCACGCCGATACGGCTGTATGCCCAGGTTCGCAGTTCACTGGTGACGTACTCCAGCCCTTTGCTCTCCCGGTTGATTGTGCAGGTTAAAATCAGTTTTTTGGTTGAACTATCCAGTTCGGCGCTGCCAACAGTTTCATCCAGTTTTTCCAGGAAAGCGTCTTCCCCACGGTAAAATAACTGGTCTTTGAGTAAGGCGAGTTTATTCCTTACGTCTTCTGAGACGCCGTTAACTTCCAGGTATTTCAGGGAACGCTCTGAAATTTTGTAGTTTTCGACTTCGCTGTAATTCAGTTCTGTTAAAAGGGTATTTGCCCGGGTCTCTCCATTTTCCGGCACGATGGTGAATATGGTAAAGTGGATCGTGGCGACCAATGCTGCAATCATCAATAGATACATCACCAGGTGGTGAGAGAAGCCGGAAAAGAACGTACCGATTGCCCGTTGAAAATCCCGGCTCAGAATGCTCTTATTGCGGATCAGGTATTCTCCATGGCTGCGCAGATGATGAATCTGATGGCGTACCCCCATTCTCACTTTAGCTTCATCACGGTCCTCACCGGTATCATCCAAGCCAACAAAAGGGGAATTATCCGGATTAATACCAACACTTTCACTCACGCCATATTTCTGTCCATCCCTGTCCGTTTCATCCCGGGAGAGGAGAGTCGTCAGACAACTGCCAATATATCCCCCACCGGACACCGTGCTGAGGTAATCGAATTTCTTCAACAAATCCCGCTTTATTAGATGCTGCAGCATTCCCAATCCAGTCGTTGCAGCGCGAATGCCTCCGCCGGAAATCGCCAGTCCCCAGAGGTTTTGCTTTTCCGGAGGCAAGGAATTGTCCAGCTGATATTCCTTATCGTCTCTTCTTTTCTTCCGGCTTTCTTCAATAAACTTAAGTTCATCCCGGATAACCGCATCCAAATCCGCAGTATACTTTTTTGATAAAGCAGCTTTCTTCTCAGCCATAGGGCAGCTTTCTTTTGATAATACGGGCAATTTATTCAGGCTTTTGTAATAATATACATCCGGAATAATATTCAAGCAATTGACGCATGTGGCAGATTGTAACTTTTCTCTCCGAACAATAATCTTACTTACACTTTTGCAAAAGTATGAATTTATGAAAACAACTTTTAAAAAAGCTTCAAAGGAGAGCGACATGCAGCTCGATAATCATACAAAAATAACAGTATATCCGCCTGCCCGGCAAGGTAGCGGTTCATTTGACAATGGCAAGATCACCGAAATAAAACCGGTAGATTTTCCCGGTGGTAATTCGGAAGCACCCAGAGTTGGCCCTTTATTTTACTGGGCGTGGGCATCAGCAAAAGGCGATGGTGTTATAGGTATGCACCCTCATCAGGCCTTCGAAATTATCAGCTATGTTTTGGATGGTGAAATCGGTCATACGGACAGCTTAAAGAATAATAGCCGGGTTAGCAGCGGTGGCGCCCAGGTAATGCAGGCCGGCAGCGGCATTTACCATCAGGAAGAAATGTATGGGGAGCAAACGGAATTCTTTCAGATTTGGTTTGAACCATATCTGCGGGAAAGCATCCGAAAACCCCCTACTTATAATCAATACGAACATGAGGATTTTCCCAGCACTGCCGACAACGGCGCGATTCGCAAGGAAATTATCGGTAACGCTGCCCCGGTGCAATTAGATGCAGATGTTCGAATGCAGGATATCGATATTCAGCCGGGGAAGTCTTATCACTTCCAGGTTGCAGCCGGTAATACACTAGCAGTAATGACAGTAAAAGGCAAGGGTCGTTGGATATCGGAGGATGATCCCGCTAGCCGGGAAATACAATCCAGAGATTTTTCGGTTATCCAGGCCAGTCAGGATAGTGAAGTGCTTGTCAAAGCAGACGAGACGGATGGTTTACGCCTCGTCGTTATTGAAGTACCGTCGAGAGTTGATTATCCACTATATGGTCAGTAAGGTCGTTCCAGAATTGGAACGCTGTAGCTGGTAAAACACAAGGCAACCAGGGCGGTTCCGAATTTTTTCCGAGGGGTAGCACACTGGGATTCAATTCGGATATCGCCCAATTCAAATTCCTCATCAAACCCGTTAACGTATAATTCTTCCAGGCTATCGGCCAGCAACTTCCGCAATGCTTCATCACTGTAATCACCGTAATGTTCACAAACCAATCCCCCATAGCGCTGGCGGTTTTTCCGATCGGTTAGCCATCCCCAAATAATCCCGGCATTTACCCGTTCGCCTGCCTCGCAGCTACCGGCGGCCATAATTGTTTCCATCACTGCACCATGGGTCATATTCGCCGGACGGCTAACTTCCCGGGCAATCGATGGAAGAATCGAAGAATATGTCATGATATTCAATCGTTCAATGCCGGCATCTTTTAAGGCGAGGTGATAGGATCCGGCGTGAATGGTGATGTCGCTTTCCCCACGCCCCCGGGTAACAAAAAAATCCTGTGGAATACGGTTGCCAACTAAAATGTTTTGAAGTATATCTGCGTTGCCAGCGACGAGCTGATCAGCACCAGCAACCGGGGAGGTATTTTCTGGAATGTACATTTTGCCTCCCTTTCAAAAATTTAGATTATTAAATCTTTTCTTTAATATATTAAACAAAATTGCCTCGCCAATATAATCAATTTTGCAATGATGTCAACAGTTTTTTCTTTTTCGAATACTGCAAAAGTCAGCTGATTTTAGTGCAATTTTTTACGAGTATTTTAGAGGGATATTTTCGGAAGAAGCCCATCAGGCAGATAGATGACGCTTCTTAAGATCAGATTAACTCAAAGCTCCATCCACGGGAATGGCAGTGGTTAATGAAAGGGGGCAAAACTTCCAACAAAACCGATGAGGTTTTCGGAGAATCATGAAAAACAATAATATCACCGGCATGGGTCTGATAGAGTAGATGCTTGAGGATTCGCTCTTTTTCCCATTTAAAGTCATATGCCATCACTGTCCACAACACCAACTTCTTAGATGTGCTTTGTAATGCAGTAAATAATTGCGGGCTGAAAACGCCATATGGAGGCCGAAAAGCAGTTGCGATACGACGCCAATTTTCCAGTATTAACTCGTCGGTCTTATTAATCTCTCTGACCAATTTCGCAGTTTTCATTCCAAACAGCGGCACATGATGAAAGAGGTGATTTCCCAGCTGATGCCCGGAATAATCAAGCTCGGAAAGCTGATGGCGATATCGGTAAATGTTTTCGCCGGATAAGAAGAATGTCGCCGGCACCTTCATTTGCTCCAGCAGGTTTAAGAGGGGCTTTGTTAGCGGGGGATACGGCCCATCGTCAAAGGTCAGGTAAATTTTATGTTCGTAGGGAGGATATTTCCAGGTGATTTGCGGAAAAGGTTTAAAGAATACAGACGCGAGTCTTTTATGGCTAATCATCTTACTTCCATTTAAACAAATTAAAAAAGCCAGCAAAACCGGCATAGACAATATAGGGAATCTGCGCGGCTTCTCCCAATAAAGCCAGCGGCAATAAATCTTTCCGTTGGAAGATCGCCAGCGACTGATAAATAATCATTAATTCCGGCAGTAATTTCAACCCCAGGCCGGCCAGAAACAATTTCCCTGAAAAATAGCCCAGCAACGTGACCGGTATCAAAAGCAGCAGCATCAAATAAAATAGATAGATTAGCAACAATAAGAGAAAAGTTTTAACACCGGGATAATGGCTCCCTTTGGATGCCCACCTTGCCCGTTGGTTCATAAACTGTTTAAACGTATCCACCGGGCGTGTATAGTTGATCGAATCCGGATGGAGATTATATCTAACCTTCCAATCCGTATAGCGATGCATGTTCTGCATAAAGAGATCATCATCGCCGGATGGAATATGCTCATGTCCTTCAAATCCGCCAATGGCATCAAAAGCAGCGCGGCGATAACTTAAATTACTGCCATTACAGATAATCGGGTAATTATTACCGATGGCCCCTACTCCGCAGAAAACCAGTCCGGCATATTCCAACGTCTGCAATTTATGAAACAAAGTTTTTTCGTGGGGTTTTCCAAAAGCGATGAGGCCGGCGACTAAACCGGTATTTTCATCGAAGCGGCTGATCATGGAGGTTACCCAGCCAGGTTGCACCTCACAATCCGCGTCGGTTGTCATGATGATTTCCCCACTGGCAAACTGCAAGGCATATGCTATAGCGGTTTTTTTAAAGGTGGGTTTTTCACCATTGGTCCGATGGCGAATCAGACGAAAGTTTTTTTCTGAGGTATTCTCGATGAACTGTTCGACAATAGCATCTGTGTTGTCCCGGGAGTGGTCGTCGACAATAAGGATTTCCAGCTTCTCACTGGGATAATCCTGAGCGGCGAGGCTTTCCAAAGTTTGGGTGATAGCTGCAGCTTCATTCCTGGCCGGAACAACTACGGAAACCGTTGGCTGATAACTACTCTGCCGCTCCTGACGGCGCTTTTCCCGTATGATGCCGATATAGAAAAAACAGATTATACTGCTATAAAATACACTTAAGCCTAAAAACAGCTGCTCAATGATCATACCATCTCCGGAAAATATCCTGCGCCTGCAATGCTACTTATCGCTCCAATTTAGCAAAAGAGAACAGTTTACAAAAATTGCGCTGGAAATGATAATGGTAAGTAAAATAAATGCTTAGGGGTTTTCCGAAGCGATAATATTCGGATCTTCTTCCGTAGCGCTCCCGGGTAAATCCCGTACCTGGAAAACGTAATACAATCCCACCAAAGCCGGCAGCAAAACGTTAATCAGGAAGATGAGAATGGAGGCATTAAAGGCGGCTGCTTCGGAAACATGGAAAATGCCATAAAAGAAAATCGCCAACATTTCCCGGGTGCCAAGATCACCAAACGATATGGGCAGAAGGGTCTTGATGAACAGCATTGCCATAACAGCAACGCAGGACTGCCAGAAAGTAATGCCATTAAAGGAGTGAAGTAATAGATGATATTGACAAACGATCAGGGAATAGATCAGGGCAGTATAGCCCATCACAATTAGTCCATCGCCGGTGCGAAGGCTGTCGAATGCATTCACCAGTGGTAACAGTTTTTTCCGCCAGCTAAATCCCCCCAGCAAACGGCGTCCGAATTTACTGAGCAGGGTTGGCTGCAAAACCAAACTCCAAATGCCAATAAGCAGTAAGCCACCGGCTACCAATATTGCCCAATAACTACTTCCTTGCAGAAATTCGATTTGATAATTGATAACCACCAGCGAGATACCACCAAGGGTAAACACCAGCAGTTGATTAGCAAATTTATCCAGCACATTCAGCCCGGTTATTGCCAACCGATCTTTATTCGGAAAAAATAGTCCCCGTCCCAGTTCTCCCAAACGTCCCGGAGTGATCAGCCCCAACGTGCTGCCAAAAAGCAGTGACCCGAAAACAGCTTTATTCTCGACATCATGAAAACGGCGCCGTAATAAAAATCGCCACTTGAGAAATTGGAGGAAATAGTTAGGAATCACCAGTGAGATAAAAATCGCCAGGTGCCACCAACGCGTTGCCTGGAAAGCCTCCAGGATAGCATCGTGATTGTTGACCTTTCGGTATATGATTACCAGCAGAATAAGGCTGACCAGTAATTTGATCCAGTAAATCCATTTATTTTTTGTCATATTCCACAATCCTTGTGGAAGGATTCGAAGCAGTTCATTAATAGAAAGTTTCGCTTAAAATTTGCTTGCCCCTGCGAAAGCTAAAGGACTTTTGAATAGCCGGGTTCATTATCCGCCAGTTCATCCATTCCACGATTGGCCAATCCATCGGCCAGTTCATTCAATTCAATTCCGGCATGTCCTTTTACTTTATGAAAACGCACCTTTACAGCGGTGATTAGGGTCAATATTCTTTCCCACAAATCCTGATTTTCCACCGGCTGCTTTTTAGCGTTCCGCCAGCCATTTCGCTGCCAGTTAACATACCACTTTTGATTCATGCAATTCACCAAATAAGCGCTATCAGAGTAAAGCGCGACTGGTAAGTCATCTTCCCGCACATCTTCCAGTGATTTAATACAGGCAGTTAACTCCATCCGATTATTAGTGGTATTTACCTCTCCCCCGTAAATTCGCTTAACACCGTCTTCGCGCTTAATGACAGCGCCCCAGCCGCCAACATTCTCATCATACTGGTTTCCTGAACAAGCCCCATCACAATAGATAATAATATTTTCTGCCATCACTGTTTCCTTATATTGCCAGGTAGATTGAAAATCGCTGAGCGTTTCCTAAATCTTCATTAAATGGGGAGTAGCTATAGTCGAAATGGAATGCTGATTTCCGAATGCCCAATCCAAAGCTAAAACTGCGGGATTCATAGCCATTCACCAGCCCACCGCGCAAAATCAATTGTTGCCATAAAGCTGCTTCCAGGCCAAAATGCATTCGCAGGTTCTCCTCGAATGGCAGCACAACATCTCCGGCGACTAAAAGTTCAGCAGGGCCGACAGCTTTCCCAAGCTGATACGCTGCACCGACCCGTAATAAAGCCGGAAGCTTGGTAGAAGCCTGGGCAAATTCATTCATCGAACCCAGATTCTGGAGAGTGCCCGCAACTTTCAGTTTACTGCTGGCAGCATAGGAGAGTCCCAAATCGAGGGCATAACCGCCTGCTGTGTTGAAGAGAATCTTTTCGTAGAGGTATTTTGCGGTAACACCAATATCCAGCTTACTGCTGAAATTCCGGGCATAGGAAACACCGACCGATGCGTATTGCGCTCCGGTTTCTTCTACTGGCTCACGGCTTGGCGTGCTGCGAACTTCAATACCGCCAATATTGAGCGTATATACATGGAATGCAAGACTGGATTTTTTACCATTAAATTGCAGCGCTCCAAACTCACTGTTTACATCAAGCAGCCAGTTGCTGTGCATAAACACAACATTGCTATGATCCGCACCTAATAAACCGGCCGGATTCCAGTAGGTTGTATACGCATTATTTGCTACCGCAGTATATGCTTCCCCCATACCAGCCGCCCGGGCATCGACGCCAATTTTGAGGAATGACAAACCGGTTTTTCCCTCATTGGCTTCTCCTGCCAAAACAGGCAACAGCAGTAACATCCATATAAACAGAATCTTAAAAGTAAATTTCATGAAATTTTCCTATATAGTTCGCGAAACTTTAAAACCGGCGCCAGGCACCGGTTAATTGAAAACTTAAGGCTATTCGCGCAAAAATGCGAATACCAATTTGAAAGTATCAAATCCTTCTTGTTCACCAGGGTCTTTAGAAAAGAAAACGCCAGGAGAATACATGACTAATGCCTTCATCGATGACGCTGTCTACATAGGCATAGTCGAGTTTCATTCCCCAGCCTTTCCGGCCTTCAAATGACAATCCTCCACCGAGGGTAAAATGATCATTGTCGTATCCGATACGTCCGGCGCCCATGCTAAAAACCATTTCCGCGCCAACATGATGCTTCTCTTCCCCTTTATCGCTCCACTCAAAATCGTAAGCGATGGCCAATCCCTTGAAGGGCGTTTCATAAAACATTCCGACGCGTTGGGAAACCGGAAAGGCGTTGTCAATATCGGAGCCACGTTCGAAAATATCATTGGTATTCGAGGCAAGGCTGGCGTTTAGATCTTTTAATTGATATCCCAGCATAAACTTATCATGCGGTTTGATCATTAATCCGGCATCTATACCAAAACCGGAACCGCTGTAGTCGAATCCTTCATTATCATCGATTGCTTCCCGCAGGAACTTAACTGCCAAACCAATGCTGATCAGGTCGGATTTAACATTTTGCAAGTTACCATCCGCCTGCACCAAAGAGATGATGTTAACGGAAAATGCGCCGTAAATCGCGTTTAATCCATGGTCCAGTTCGCCGGTATCTTCCCCGCTGGAATTGTAAGACCGCAGATTTCCCACCCCACTGTTTATCCAGCCAACTGCCGCGCCGGCAAACGGTTTAAGCGGTAATGCAAATCCCACATAATTTAATTTACGATCCAGCGACATATCGCTGTAGGAAAGGGCCAGCTCTTTCTTTTCCAGGCGGGGCAATCCGGCGGGATTGTAATAAATGCCGTAACCATTGGTCGCATTGGCGACCTGGGCATTTCCCATCGCCATCGCCCGGGCGCCCAGTCCGATCCGTAAAAATGCACCGGAGAAACTGCCGTTCCCTTCCGCTATCAATGCCGTTGAACAAAAGGCCAGCAGGCTAATATACAAGCAAATTTTTTGCAACATAGGAGAACCTGTTCTAAGATAAATTTTATTCACTGCTTTAATAATTCTGATATTTCACGATGTAAATCCTGTACAAAATGCATTAATTTATTATCACCAATTTTCCCCAGGACACCTGGTTTTCAACTTTTGCCCGGAAAAAATAAACGCCATTGTCAACCATCCGACCATTATCGTCCTTGCCATCCCAGGTAATCGAGCCATCCGGTCCGCGGACGTCAGAGCTGTTTAAGGTGCTCTCCAGAGTGGTGATTTTTTCCATCGCAAAGTTGTACAAATCTACCGTCACAGTGCCTTCAGCATCGAGGGCGAACTGGAATCTGCAAGGGCGATCGGAATGAACCGGAGAATATGGATTCGGGTAAGCATATACTGCCGGATCAGTTCTCTCCGTCCGGGTGCTGACAAAGCTGCGAAAAACCGTCCAGTCGAAACCGTTGTTTGTTGTACTGGCCAATCCATCCAGCGAACCAACCCAAAGGCGGTGCTCATCCGGTCCGGCAGGAGATGTTGCCACGGAAAAGAAGGTGCTGGTATATAATCCTTCGCCGGATTGCCGGTCCCGGATTGCCGGAAACAATAACCAGGATTCGCCATTATCAGGGCTTTTATAAATCCCTTTTTCTGTCGCAACGTAAATGTTCTCTTCATAAAAAGCGATATAGCGGGGGAATGTCCCATCGGATAATTCATCGACCAGAAAGAGATTCCAGGATGCCCCGCCATTGAAAGTCGCACTGACAGCATTTACCTCATTTTCAGCAGTTGCCCGTAGTGAGGTTGCCCAAATGCTGTTATCCGCCGGATTGTTAAATAAACCGATGATCCAGTTCCCGGATATCCCTTCGCTTTGATTCGCACTGGTAAAGCGTGTCCAGCTATCTCCACCGTCGGTAGATTTACTAATACCTCCAACAGTGCCAACCCAAACATTGCTGTCTGTATCGACAACGGCTGAGAAGCCACGGTGATTGAGATTTTGCAGCGCTCCGAACGGCAGTCCATCAGTGGTAATCACATCCCAGGTTTGCCCCCGGTCAGTGGAGCGGCGAACGCCACCACCGAAACTGGTAATCCAGATTTCATCACTGCCGCGAACGGCGAGATCAAAAGTTACATTTTGAATCACCGTTGTTGTCGGGCGCATACCATCAGCAGTATCGTTAACGGCATCTACCGGCTGCGGGATAAACTGCCACTCGCTGCTGCCCGGCTCGAGGTAGCGAATACCGCCACCTGCGGAGAGGTCTCCCTCTTCAACGGTAGTATCGAATGCTGTTGCGACCCAAATTGTGCCATCATCACCCACATCCATTGCGGAAATGCCGCCACGGCCGCCGTAATCATCCGGCGTGTAGTTCATCCAACTCTCACCATCGTCAGCGGTAACACTCAAACCAAAACCGGTACCTAGCAGCAATATGCCATCAAAACTTTTTAAATCTGTGATGCCGTTTCCGACCAATCCGCTGCGATCTGCGGCACTTTCCTGCAATGAAAAGCTTTTTGCCACTTGTCCGGAGACGATCCCGGAGAAAAGAAGAATGCTGAGAAAAATCCCGATGTAATATTTCATCGAAAACCTACAATTCTTTTATAAACAACTTATTTACAATCATTTATGGTGTAACGATCAAAGTATCCGTCAGTACATTAGACGTATGCCCGACACGGTCGGTAGCTGTAAACTGAAAAACATATGTGCCCGGTTGATTGGTCGATAATAACTGAATGACTTCAGAAAACCGCCCATCCCCACGAACATCATCACCGTGGTCTGCGCCGCCCTGATTGCCATCATCAAACATCGGAATCGGGTCACTGGCATTTCCCCCCAGCAGTGTTACGGTGAAAGCGACCTGAGAAAGATCGTTGCCTCCCTGGGAATCCCGAACCGTTAGCTTCACATGCAGTGTGTCGGGGCTGCCCGGTGCAGGTAAGGGAATGGTATCCCGAATGCTCGGTGCGGAAATAACCGGCGGAAGATTGATCATATGAATATTTCTGGAAATGGTCGAAGAATTTTCCCCGGCAAGGTCTTCGGCTTTTATCTGTAATTCATAATCCCCCTGTAAAGCGGCAGCAAAGGAAGAATCCAGGAATACCCCAAAATTTCCGCGGTCAAATCCCAGACTATCGATGCGGGGAAATTCCACCAGTTTAACGGCAAACTCTCCATCGAAAAGGGTCATCTCTACCGCAGAGATATCCTTTAGACTATCATCATCCTGGGCAACAGCAGAAAACAACACCGGTTGATTACCGGCACGAATCGTATCCGTCGCAGAAAAGGTAATCAGCCGCGGTAAGGAATTTGGGAAGGCAGTAGATTGCAAAGTGTCCGATTGATAGGAAACGCTGTTAACATCAACAACATCCACCCGGATAACCACGCCGCCATTCGGAAAAACATTCGCATCTGGAATCAGTAAGTTGGTAAATACGCCATCACGGGCAATAGCATCCATGCTTCCGGATGCGTTGTTTCCGCCATCATCCAGCAGCGGTAAAGTCAGCAGTTCCGCCTGTGAGGTATTGGAAAACACAGCATTAACGCTGGCAATTGCCTCCACGCCTTCCGGATGGGTCACCTTGAATGCAATCATCTGCATTTTGCCCCCGGCAGTGTTCAGGCGTACCGGCACCGACACCGCCTCAATGGAAAACGCCGGCGCCAAATCTGGCGGTACGATTTCTTCCTCACAAGACCAAATCGCCAGTAATATCAGAATAAAACTTAAATTTTTGAAAAGCCGAGACATTGAAAACTCCTCTAATGTTGGCAATACTTACTAAAACTTCGCATGCTTTTTTTCCCAGATGATCGCAGACCATTCTTTCTCACTCAGGCGATCCAGGGCAACCAATCCGGCTTGTTTATAGAGAAAGGACAATCGGTTCACATCCTCAATCAATAAACCGGATACAACCAGAATCCCCCCAACTTCCAATGCATTATACAGCTGAAGGGCAATTTTACTGAGCACATGATATTGGATATTTGCCAGAATTACCGAAAATGTCTGGCCTTCCACATCGGAAATATCCCCTACGGCATAATCTATATTGTCAACCTTGTTCAATTCCGTATTATGACGGGCATTATCGATTGCATCCGGATCGATATCAATACCCAACGCTTTTTTAGCACCAAGCATCCGGCTAAAGATCGCTAAAATTCCCGATCCGGTTCCCAGGTCCAGCACTTCAAGGTTTTTCATAGATAAACCGGACATCGCTTGAATCATCAACTTGGTTGTCTCATGGTGCCCGGTTCCGAAAGCCATCTGTGGATCGATGATCAACTCCTGCACATCAGGGTCTGGTGAAATTTCGTGCCAGGGTGGGCGGATACAAACCTTGTCAGTTACCATCAACGGCGTAAAATGCTTGCGCCATTCCGCATTCCAATCCTGATAAAGCTGTTTATCAAAAGTGACTTTTTCTAAATCGAAGTCAGCATTTATACTTTTCAGACGGGCCAGGAACTGCTCAATTTGAACGGGTTGCCATTCTTCCGGTAAATATACAATCCAGTTGTCATCACTTTCTTCAAGAACTCCCAGCGCTCCAGCGGCAAAGACACTGCCGGAGAGCTGATCGGTGTCAAATCCGGCAGTGGGTAGATGCAGCTCGTAATATGTTTTTTCCATCAGAAACGCTCTTTTTTCCGGAGAATTCCGCTTACCGTTTTAACGGATGGCAATATTTACATTGATGCCAAATTCTTTATAGGTTGTGGTA
The DNA here is from genome assembly GCA_028284905.1 of Calditrichia bacterium. Taxonomy (GTDB): domain Bacteria; phylum Calditrichota; class Calditrichia; order RBG-13-44-9; family J075; genus JACKAP01. Next base: position 138,075 of record JANQQU010000084.1, on the reverse strand, counting down.
CCGGTTCGTTTGTTTGAAGACCTGCTTTGTTCATAAAAAGCGGTACCATTAACTTTCTGGCTAAAACGATAAGTAACGGCCGGGCGCAATTTCCAGCTATCAGAAATATCCAGTTCCTGAAAATCATCATCGGTAATACTCTTTGAGTAATTTGCACTGCGCGATTGATCAAATGCCAGTGAGAACTGAATTTCATTATTCAGTTTCTTATTTTTCAGGAACGGCAGCGGCAATCGGAATCCGCGTGTTACTGAATATGACGCACTGATATTCGTTCCGGACTGCTCCCGGCGCGTGGTTGCACCAGCCGTACGATAGTCGATGGAAACACTGCGGTTACTACGTAGTGATGCCGTAACATTCCAAATGGTATTTACCGTCAAACCAATAAACGGCTGCCAGTTCATGGTATAACTCGCCTGATCCAGCTGCCCCTGACGAATCGTCTCGCTAAACTTACCATTACGGGCGTGTTCAACGGTGGCAGTACGGGCAAAAGCTTTAAACAGCGGCAGCTTTTCAACACCGGTTAAATTGACCCGCCAATCCGGAATAAGATCCCACCAACTGGTTTTACTCGATGCGCCGGTAGAATCGAGACCACCCGGGTCATTACCGGTGAAAAATACTGTATTGCTGGTAGTTTCCGTTTCCTGATCGCTACTAAAGTTGGTTACTTCCTGACGATTATACTTAAAGCTGGTTTTTAAACTGTTGAACAGATCTATTTGGGTACTACCGTCGATTGACTTGGTATTTCGGATGCCTCGAGCGACAATCACTTTATTAAATGTTGTATCCGGCATACCATTGGTTGGATCTTCCGATTCAAGACCAAATTGATAGCGCCAGCCGGGCACATCGGTCAGGTTAAAGTCGTTATAATTCGCATCTTCACGATAATCCACCGAGATGGTCCGTAAGGCCGTCAGGAAGCTCCACATCAGCTTTATCGGGTTGGGCGGTTTAATGCTCGGCCCTTTACTCTCTTCCTTATCGTCATCGTCGTCATCTTCATCGTCATCTTCAGTGTCGCTTTGTTGATTTTGCCCCCGACTATTTCGTCCACCACGACGGCCCCGTTGCGTATTGCTGGCCCGTTGCCGGGTTGGCGCTTTCTTGGGATTCCATATCCGCTCCAGTAACTGACCGAACTTAAAATCCACATTGACATTATGATTAACCGTCAAGTTTGAACTCTTTGCCTGAATCTGTGGACGATCCAGAGAGTAGATGAAGTTTGCTGCATAGCGGTAATTACCGGATAACCAGGAGAATAATCTCGGATTATAAGCGGCCGAAAAACGCTGGGTGATGCGAGTGTCTGTGCCAAAATCCCCTTCACGAACAATTTGCTGCAGTAAATCACCTGCCCGAAGATCTTTTGTCGAATCCAGTCGCGCATCACTCTGGTAATCGCGGTTATAATCAAAAGTGATGTTATCCGTAAGTTTATACCCCAGGGAATATTTACGGGTATTCCGCACATTTACATTGGTAATCGGATCATCTCCCAGCTCCTGCTCGATGCGGGACTGGCGAACATCTTCATTATCGGTCAGATTAAAGTTAAAGCTGGCAGAGCTGGGTGTATAGAATAGGTTAATGCCAGTCAACGGCGAGAATATTTTGCTTTTCCCCATCCAACCAAACGGGCGGAAAGAATTCTCCCGGCCAAAAGGAATTTGAAAGGTAAATCGCCCACTGAGCGCCGTGCTGTTATCGACAGCATTATTCGGATTAAATGCCTGTTTCTCAGAATAATCCACGTCGAAGATCATCTCATTAAAGGTATATTTCAGGAACCAGGGATCCCGGGTCTTTTTTCGCCGTTTCAGTGTCGCACCGACCGAACGGTTCTCGCTAAAGGTAATATCTCTTTGTAAACGTTCCGGCACATCCGCCATTCCCAGGAATGTCTTCAAACGGTTTCCGAAGCCACCAACATCATAATTCGTTCGCTGGTCACTATTAAAGAAGTATTTCGGCACGCTTCTGTTTCGGGTTAGTTTCGCATCGATCGGTATTTCGAATCCCCAGCTCTCCGGCATAAATTTGTGGAGCTTTAACTGGGCAAAATACGATTGTTTCTCCTGGGTCTGATCCTTGCCATTTGGACTGGCAAACTGTTGCTCCACCCTTCGGAAGTCATCATCGATCAATTCCCATTGCGCGCGAATGCTACCGATATCCGCAACGGTAAGGTCCGTGAGCAGACGCATTGCGGTGCCGCTTTCCCTTTCAACCCCGGTAACGCGCATTTCATCTAGCCAGACCTCATAGTCCTCTAAATCGTCCTTACCGGCATTTATCACCCCGACAGTGAAATAGTTGATGTTGTGAAGGCCGGGATTTCCGACAACGATAAATTCTTTACCAGGAAATCCGGGATCCGGCCGGTAAAAGATATCCGCCGTACTGGTATCCGGTATGTCATTTCGCCCGAAAACGATCGCCAGGGAGTCCGGCGACAAGGGAAAGTCTTTGGTCCTCGCTAATTCTTCAAAGTCTATCAGGATGTCATTTCGACGAAATTCCTCATCCCATCCCGGATACAACGCCTGGCGGTATTCGTAATAAATTTTATCTGTCGGCCCAAAACGCATGTAGAAGATCAAACTGTCTCGGGGAACAAGATCATTATTATCCAGGCGTTCATCTCCATGGACGAACATCTTCAAGCGCTTGTAATTAATCAGATTAATCTTTTCCCGGAACTGCTTTTTCGCTTCAACCCTGGCCCCAACAGGTAAATCTCTCAACTGAAGTACCAACGACTGTTCTTTCGAAATCGCGTTGGTTATTCGGTCCTTAATTCCCTCTACCCCGGGAGGACTACGATAAAAGGTTGGTTCACCGGAATGTTCTTCTGTATTGTAAACGGTAATACCAAATTTTTCTTCATCAATCTCAAATTGAGTTTCGTTACGATCTTTGAACCCGATTTCTTCCCAGTCATTTCCGACAAAGTCGAAAGTTGCAATCTGCACAGAGTCGAAGTTATTGCTGACGGTGGGTGCAATATCATTTACCCAGAGACGTACTGAGAAGACACGCTGGAAGGTCGTATCCGGATCTCCGATAACAAACTCATACTGGCGAATCGGAATGCGATAGAGCTTCCACCCGGTTGGAGAGCCATCATCAAACTCGGTGCGGCTGGCGAGGTAGCGCTTGTCCAGGGTGGTATCGAGATTAATGGTATAGCTGAAGTAGTTGTTGAACAGGTTTACAACACCGTCGCCGTCAAGGTCTTCCGTATCCGGGAAACGAGCACCTTTTGCGTCGGAGTTTCTTTCTGTACCGTTGATTGTTAAGAACCCTGGTGAGGTTGAGCGAGGATCTGCCCAGTCATCATCGCCGGCATCATTTTCTACATTACTACCGTCTTCCCCGCGAATACCATCGATACCGGTATCTTCATAATTATTGTCATCAAGATCCAGTAAACCGTTGTTGTTACGGTCTTCGGTATTGAGCGTTGCATACGAATCGATCAATACGTCGGGATCATTCAGACTCGGGGTTTTTCCACGTACCCAGTAGTCTTCACTAATCTGCCCGAGATCAACGTTCAGCTGTCCTTTTTCACCGCGCACCCATAACTCAATAAACTTGGTTTTCTGCTGATCCGGAAAAGAGGCTGTGCTACGCATAATACCAGCCCAGGCACTATCCTGACTGGTTTCATTATTTTGCCAACGCAGCGTCATCACCGTCGTTGTTGTTCCGGAAGCAGCGGTTACATCACGATCCGGCCAGATGCTCTGAGTACGAATCTGATCAAAGGGGTTATACCAGTTAAAACGCATGCGATTTTTGTCCATCGCGAGAATATAATCCCGGTTATTGATCGGGTCCGGGTTAAACGGACCTGGCCCGTAACTGATCCGGGGATCGGTAAAGCGGAAGAAATGTGCCGGCACCGAAGCCATGCTCCAAATTCTGTATTGGATACCTAATGAGGTAAACCGGCGACTGCCTTCAAAGTCATCTATGTAAGCGACACCGTCACTATCACCGAGCTTATTTTCGTTGAAAGTATTCGGATTTGGATTCACCTGGGCATATTCCGCTTCCACTTTCAACTTCGACTCAGCCGAGGTTTCAACAATCGGAAGAGCATCAAAAATTTTTGTTAGGAAATTCGGTTTGAAGTTTAATGAAGTATTGATATCCCAGACGAAGTTTTTCAGTGGTTCCTGCCCCAGGCGCACCCGTTGATCCAGGGTAGATTTGCTGTAATAGAGACCGGTAAGACCGATAAAATTCCGTTCCCCAAATTGATACTCCAGGCGACCACCCAGCAGCGTTTTCTTATCCAATTGGAAAAGCGCCGCCCGTTCATACTCGATGTTCACTTGAGCTTCAGCCCGGCGGGCTTCCGGTGCGGTAATATCCAGGGTACCGGTAAAATAGTCGATAGTATAATCTTTATCCCGGTTGAGTGGCCGGCCATTCAGCGTCACCTTTTCCGAGCCTTCTAAAACATTGAAACCGAGATCATAGGTCGATGACGCCGAGGTTGTTGTCACTTCAATTTCAAACTTGCTTTCATTTTGGATCAGGGTCGGATTCGTCGTGTTGTAGATATCCACCCGCCGATCTTCTTCGAAGGCAAATTTATTGGGAGGATTGAACGGTTCCACCGAGGGCATAATCAGGTAACCGTTTCGCAGGTCAAATATAAATTGATTCTCGTAATCAATCTTCTTATCCCCGCCGGCGCTAACGATTCCCTGTTCGTTAAGGCGGTCCAGGCCCATCAGGTTGTTATAAGATTTACCGGTTGGATTGATTTCCTGATCTTCACCGGTAATAGAATAGAGGACTTTTACATCGAAACCATCGGCGGTAATACCAGAAGCACCGAGGTTATAGACGTTTTTCATAGACAAGTTCCAGGTCGGGAAAGACTCATCCTGCCCTTTCGCCTTAATGAGTCGCAGGCGAACCGTATCACTGGCCAGCGAATCAATATCCTGAAAGAGGTTTCCGAAACTCTGCCCACCGCGATTTCTATAAGCAACCGCAATAACTTCGTTTTGCGAGACCTGACTGGTAAGCCAAAAATAACCACGCTGGAAATCAAACTTATAATCCTGTCCTTCAACCAAACGCTGGAAACGACCAACTTCAACCTGTCCCTGGCTTTGGGTCAACTGGCTATTCGGAATATTAGCAACTGAGTCGAGATCATTCACCGCATAACCGAAGAAGGTTTCATCGAATTGCGTATTCCCGATCGCACTGGTTGTTTTCCAAACATCAATCTGGCGAATAAAGTTGGTAGTATCGAGGCGAAGAATCATGTTCTCTTCGTCTAGTGAGGCTTCAAAGTTTTGTTGGTAGAAATCATCAATGAAGAAAAAGCGGTCTTTCAGATATTCATAGTCACGGATTCGGAAGGTATTTTCCCGGGCGCCGCCATCGACGGAAAGGGTCTCATTTTCCCCGCGTTCCAAACTGGCAATTCCCGTAAAGCTGAAATTCCCCACCTGCATCTGGGTCTTAATCCCAAAAAGTCCCTGGTGATTAGAACCGGTAGAAACATAGTTCGTAGATGGCAGAGAAAGGGCGACATTACCAGCTTCGATTTTCTGGACAATTTCGTCCTCATCACCCTCATAGGTTAGCTTGAGTGTATTTTCGAAGTCAAACGTCGCTTCCGAGTTTTGATCTACCGAAACAGTGACCTTATCCCCTACCCGGCCTTCGACCCTGAATTGCTGGGTCTGCTTAAATTTTGGAGAGAAGTTACCACGCTCTTCGATGGAGGATACTGCAGACCCCTCGCGACTTTCGGTTCTTCCGGCAAGCTCAAAACTGATATTCCCGGATACACGTAAACCAACCCGGTCCCCACCAAAGATAGTTTTAAAGAGCTTACTGCGAATTTTTACCGGTACATTCAGTTCGATACCACCGGCTCCGCTGGAAAGCTGTATTTGGGAACGTGAGGTGATTACCTGTCGCCAGATTTTCTGGCGCTCATATTTCAAGCGGCGAGCAACGTAATCTTCCAGATCCATTTTGACGGGGAGGCTGTAGAAACGGTCAAACAGCTTTTCTTCAACAATCACAAATGTTTGTGAGCTGTCAAACCGCACTTCTCTTTTGAAAGTAGAAAAGGGTTTGTAGAAGAGAGTGGAATCGCGATGGAATTGCTCCATGCCAGCAGTAACAGGGTCAAACATTGAAGCGACTCCCGGAGGGGAATCTTTCAATACCAGACCTTGCGCATGCAGTGATTCACTGAAAAAAATGGAGGCCAAAGCAAAAATGCTTAATGCCAGGTGCCTTAGCAACCGCAGGTTTTTCATCATAAGAATAAGTTAATGCTAGATACACTTCCGTCACTTAATAGTAGCAGTATGCGCTATCCACACCTCCATTCTAGTCAGGCGACAAATATATTTAGAGTATATGATCTAAACAAGTCTTAAGTTCACTTTCAAAGCTACTTTATTGAGTAGCGCATTCAGTTTTTTTCAGGGGAACTATTTTTCTCGATAATCGCCATGGCAAGGTCGTAGATTTCCCTGCACTGATCTTCGATTGACTTTAGCGTGGTATCGATAACGACAGCATCTGTCGCTTGCTTTAGAGGACCGTGTGCCCTGGTAAAATCCGCAGTGTCTCTTTCTTTTATGCTGCTTAAAACCGCATTGTAATCGGCAGAAAGATTTTTCCCTGCCAGCTCAGACACGCGTCGGTTCGCTCTTTCCTCCGGGGAAGCATTCATAAATATTTTCAATTCCGCATCCGGGAATACAACCGTTGTAATATCTCGCCCATCCATTACAACGCCCCCGCTTTTCCCCAGTTCCTGCTGTTTTTCAACGAGTATTTCCCGTACCCGGAAATTTGCGGCAACTGGATTAATGTTTGCCGTAATCCGAGGAGTGCGAATATCTCTCGAAACGTCTTCTCCATTTACATAGATTTCAGTACGTTCTTCATTGGGCCGGAAGGAAATTTTAATCTCAGCCGCAATATCAGCAACTTTCTCATCTTCGCTGGTGGAAATTCCCGCACGTAGCGCCATCAATGTCACTGCCCGATACATGGCGCCGGAATCGATATATAAGTACCCCAATCTTTTGGCAACTTCCCGGGCGGTTGTACTTTTACCCGATGCAGCAGGTCCGTCAATTGCAATTTTAATTCTTCTATGCCCCATTAAATGTCCCTGTAGCCAAGATTGTTCCCCCTGAAAACACCTTTTTGAATTGCCTGTTTCAGGCGTTCGGATATGAATCATTGAATATACGAACATAAAAATGGAAAACCACAAATAATGCAAATTTTGAGAAATATTTTTAAGCTATTTACAATTAAAAAACCTGGCGAACAAGCCAAAAAGGGAGTAGCATCTTTCCGTTTAGAAAGACACGATTTTTCAGGATTAAATCGGGTTGGATTAAGCCAGGTTTGACTGAGTTTCTAAAAGATCAGTAGCGGGGTATTTTATTCCTCAGATCCACCACCATTGCCGGTAACGGTATCTTTTTGTGTTTCCACAAGTTTTTTAAGCTTTTCAACTTCCTTTGGGGTTAATTCGCGCCATTCTCCGGGATTGAGGTCGCTGATTTGTAAATCCGCAAAGCTGACCCGGCTGAGTTGCTCTACATGATAGCCCAGCACTTCAAACATCCGGCGTATTTGGCGATTTCGCCCCTCATGCAGTTCAACTTCCAGAAAGCTGCGGTTCCCCATCCGGCGAATCTCACGGGCTTTGCAGGGGGCGGTCTTGCGATTGTCCAGCATCAAACCATTTTGAAAATGATGCAAATCGATAGGCCGGATCACCTTGTTCAGCATTACGCGATATTTCTTTTTCACCATAAAACGGGGATGAATCAGGAAATAGGAAAGTTCACCATCATTGGTGATCAATAATGCGCCGGTGGTATTGTAGTCCAGTCGTCCCACCGGAAAAAGACGTTGTGGGGCGCCGATTAAATCGATGACTGTACGGCGTTTACGATCATCTTTGGCCGTCGTTACAGTGCGCAGCGGCTTATTCATCAGAATGTAGACATTTTCCTGCGATGGCGTCACCGCTTTACCATCGAAGTACACAACATCTTCAGCAGGATCGATCCGCATTCCCAGTCGAACAACCTCGTCATTATTCACCGTGACGCGCCCTTCGAGAATATAAGCATCGCAAGTTCTTCGGCTACCGATACCAGCCATGGCCAGAAAGCGGTTCAGCCGAATCAGCTGTCCACTATTCTCGTTCTTCTTTGGCGGTGTTGTCGTCTTCTTTGGCGTCGTCTGACTGTTCGGTTTCGGGCTTGGGTTCTTCCGCTGTGTCTGATTCTGATCCTTCTTGCTGCTCATCCGTTTTGTCACTTTCTTTAATACCCAAAATTTCCGGGGCAATTTCTTTTAAAAATTCTTCACCAAATTTTTCTTTAATTTCTGAATCAGCTTCTACAATTTCATCCAACTCCTTCAGACGAGGGAGCTCCTTGATGTTTTTCAAGCCGAAATATTCCAGAAATTGCTTCGTCGTTTTATATAAGAACGGGTTTCCCGGCGTACTGGCTGTGCCGGTAATCGTTACCAAATTTCGTGATAACAATGTTTTCATTACCCCATCAACGTTAACCCCGCGAATTTCTTCAATCTCCAAACGGGTGATCGGTTGTTTATATGCAACGATTGCCAGCGTTTCCAATGCTTTTGCACTAAGGCGGTTTTGCATCCGTTTCGCATGGAGCTTTTCGACATAATCGGCAAAATTCGGCAGTGTATATAATTGATAGCCGCCAGCAATAATTTCGATATGAAATGCCCGGCCATTTTTCTGATAAGCTTTATTCAGTTTTTTAACCGTTTTTTTGATATCGATTTCCTGTAATTCAGGCGCTACATCCCGGAGTTTTGTAGCTGACAAAGGTTCTTCACTGGAAAACAATAATGCTTCCAGAATCGCGGCCGCATCGCCGTTTTCAGGGGTCTTGGGGGAAATTTTATTCTCTGTCTCACTCATATGAATTCTGCAAATATATTAAGGATTTATGCTTTTTCCAGTTTATGTAATTTCTAAATTACCATTTCCGCTTCATAAGCGCAAGATGCGAATAATTATCCCCGGCAAACAATTTGACAAGATCATTCTTTACAACATGTTATGCTATAAAGTCAACTACAAAAAGCATCCTTTTTCATCCAAAAAAGGGCACTTTTTTAATATCGTCGATGGAGAAAATTTAAGTTTGACATATGTTACATATCGATTGTGCGGTTTTAAAAGCCGGAATATTATTCAACCGGTTCCTCATCGAATGAGGGACCAACCTCCAGTTCTTCACGCAGGCTGAGGTAGCGGGAAAGGGAAATTTCAGTCAGGGGTACCAGGCGAATGTCATCGAAAATGTCCGCCTGTTTTGCGGATACCATTCGCAGCTTCATCATATCCAGAATAGCCATAAAAGTAACCACCAGGTAAATCTTCTCCGGAAGCTCGCGAGCCATTTCACTGAACAACACATAACTCTTTCCTTCGAACTTCTCTATAATAAACTTGACCTGATCATCCAATGTGACTTTAATTTTTTTCACCTGATGAACGGTAACTTTCGGCATATTATCAAGCGCCCGCTTGAAAGCGGTCATCAAATCGAATAAGGTCGCATCCAGCACAAATTCTTCTTCCTGGAACTGGGTACTCCGGATTCTTTTTCGGGCGTTTGTTTTCCTGGGAAAATAGCGGCGGCGGTCTTTTTCCAGGGTCTCCAGCTCTTCCGCTTTTTCTTTAAAACGCTTATATTCCAGTAATTGTAAAGTCAGCTTCAGGCGGGGATCTTCTCCATCTTCAACCTCATCGAGGTCCTGCTGGGGAAGCAGCATGCGCGTCTTAATGAGAATAAGTGTTGCCACCATCTCGATAAACTCACCGGCAATTTCCAGGTCGAGCATTTTCATAAGCTCGATGTATTCCAGGTATTCGCGGGTTATTTGCGAAATCGGGATATCGTAGATATCGATCTCATGCTTGCGAATCAGATACAGCAAGAGATCGAAGGGTCCTTCAAATGCCGGTAATTTTATTTTGTACATACAATAACTTAACTCATTTTAAATAATTAACAAAACCGCTGCACGCCGCTGGCATTTCGCACCCGATCCATCACAACAGTTGCTCTCTCCCGTGCTTTTAGCGCACCTTCTTTTAACACTTCGCCAACATAGTCGAGATTGTTTATCAACTCTTCCCGTTTTTGGCGATGTGGCTCAAAGTGCTCATTGATTTTATTGAGGAGCTCTTTTTTACCATGTCCATAGCCATAACCGCCGGCAAGGAAGTTTTCCCGCATCTTTTCAACTTCTGCCGGTGTTGCGAAAAGCTTGTAAAGATCGACAATAGTTGAATTATCGGGGTCTTTCGGATCTTCTAAAGGTGTCGAGTCTGTCACAATGCCCATCACCTTCTTCTTCATTGCCTTTTTGCTGGCAAAGATCTCGATGGTATTGTCATAACTCTTACTCATTTTTTGTCCATCCACGCCAGGCACAACAGCCACACTGGAAAGTATATACTCTTCTGGCAATTTCAACAATTCTTCCCCGTAGGCAAAATTGAACTTCTCCGCCATATCCCGGGTCATTTCCAAATGCTGCTTCTGGTCTTTCCCCACCGGCACGAAATCCGAGTCGTATATTAAAATATCGGCTGCCATTAAAACCGGATAAGCAAACAATCCATGATTTGCACTTAATCCTTTGTTGATCTTGTCTTTATAAGCGTGAGATCTTTCCAGCAGTCCCATCGGCGTTACCGTGGATAGCATCCAGGCAAGTTCGGTTACTTCCGGCACGTCTGACTGCATAAATAAAATCGCTTTTTCCGGATCCAGCCCCAGGGCAAGATAGTCGACTGCAACCATCATACTGTAATCCATTAAATCCTGGCGATTTTGTAGTGAGGTCATCGCATGATAATTGGCGACAAAGTAAAGTCCTTCATTATTTTCCTGAAGGTTGATGTACTGACGAATCGCGCCAAAATAATTACCAATATGTAAAATACCGGACGGTTGAATACCACTCAAAATTCGTTTATTCGTAGGCGTCTGCATGAACAAGTCCCATTCGTTTTCGCTATTGATACTGCTCGGTTGTGAAAATTTTTAGAGGGTCTAAAAATGCATCGGCAATTCTGATGAGGCAAGCAGATTCTTTATTATTTACTGAATATTTGATGTTGGATTTGCGGTCGAAGAAAGCATTTATAGTGTGCCGGGAATATAAAAAAAGCGGACAGCTAATAGCTTGTCCGCTTAGTACCGTTTATTTCAGAAACAGATAAGGTTTCCACAAATCATCCTTACAGCCGAAGAAATGCTGGAAGTAAAAATAATGATTGGGTTTTTTCGGTGTTGACATCAGATGCATACCGGCCTGTTCCGGGGTCTTATTCCCCTTCCGGTTATTACAGGGTAAACAGGCGATAACCAAATTCTCCCAGGTGTCTTTTCCACCGACTTGTTTCGGAATAATATGATCCATCGTCAGAGGCGGGGCCGTACGGCCGCAGTATTGACAACGGTAATTATCGCGAATTAATAGATTTCGGCGATTGAGTAAAATTCTCCGCTGCGGTGATCTGGCATAACGCTTTAAACGGATAACGCTGGGTAAACGCATCTTGGTATAGACTGAGCGAATCCATTCGTCGGCGTGTTCTACCACTTCTGCCTTCTGAAGAAATATCAGTATGATTGCTTTCTTCGCATCACAGACGGATAACGGTTCGTAGTTCTGGTTTAAGAGTAAGACACTCCTGGATAACATTTAAAACCACCCCTTTAGCGGTTTACAGTTTGAATAGGACTAGTGAATTAAGCATATCTTTGGAATTTCAGCCATCATTTATTATCACTTCAACCACAGTATGCGCAATAGCATTCCGGATCGTGAGAATAAAGGTTAACGTAATTCTTATATTCGCTTTTTTAGCGTTAAATATGCAGTTATATGTGTGTTACATTCAATAAAATGATTTGTTCCCGGGTTCCACTGGAGAATGGTCGTATTCGAAAGGGACTGTATAATAAACTAAAAACAATAAGTTAAAGCAAATTCAAAAACCAAAAAATTTAATCTTTGAATTTGCTACAAAAAACTTAAACAATAAGCATAACAATTATATGACATCTATGTGAAGAAGCAGCGATGTGCCGCTTATGCTTCCAGGCAAACGTTCGCAAAAACCCGGGCGTCATTCACCATATATTCAATGACGCAATACTCGTTCGGCTGGTGACAGGTTTCATCTAATGTAGACCAAACGACCGCGTTTAACCCCTTCCGACGAAAAAACGTAGCCACAGTTCCCCCGCCAATTCCCATCGGTTTCGCCTCTACACCATAAACTGATTTAATGCCATTCTTTACGAGAGAGACAATTTCCGCATCCGCTGGTGTTGGCGGTGCTGCTTCGGCGACCTGCGTCGTTGAAATATCGATCTTTACGGAAAAATCTTTCTCGACGCCTGCACAAATCTTTTTCACAGCTGTCATTACAGCCTCTACCGGGTATTGCGGTAAAATACGGCAATCCAGGTAAAAAACATCTTCGCCGGGAATCGTATTTACATTCGGCACATTTGCGTCCTTTTGGGTCGGTTCAAAGGTGCTAATCGGTGGTGCGAATAATTCATCGCGGTCGTCGAATTGCTCATATAATTCCTCCAGCCGGGTAACCAGATGGGAAGCGGCTTTAAATGCGTTGATCCCCTTTTCCGGTTCACTCGCATGGCATTGTTTGCCATGGGTTACAAAGCGCAACCAAAGGATCGACTTCTCGGCGATTTCAATCATGGTGCTATCCGGCAAACCGGCATCCGGCACTATTATGAGGTCATCCGGCCGGAATAATTCTCCGTGATTTTCTAAAATATAGTCCAGCCCCAACTCGGATCCGGTTTCTTCATCAGCTGCGACAATCACACATAGGTCATAAGCTGGTTGAATGCCTTCCTGTAAAAAAGCCAGCAATGTAAAAATACTGCTGGTAAGCCCCTGTTGATTATCTTCGGTGCCTCTGCCATAAATTTTGCCATCGGCAACCACGCATTCCCAGGGATTTGAATCCCAGCGTTTTAAATCGCCTTCCGGCACAACATCGCTATGCGCCATCAGCCAAATTGTTTTTTCATTGGAGCGGCCTTTGATTCTGGCAATCAAACTGGGCCGAACACCATCTTGCGCATCCGGGTCCGGTGCATCCAAACGAGTAATATCTGATACGCCATTTTCTTCTAAAAAACGTTTTATAAACAACACTTTTTCCAATTCACCACTGCCCCCATTCTTGGGACTCAAAGCCGGGATGGCAGTTATAGACTTCTGAAATTCAATCATATCATTTTCCAGATGGCCCAAGCGTTGGTAAATTTTTTCCAGATTGCTTTCGCTCATAATCTCTCCTCAGACACAGGTTAATAAAGTCGAAATGTAATCAAATTCGCGCAAATTACGAAACAATTCTTAGCGGTTTCGTAATCATAAAAAAATCAACATTATATCGTTGAAAATTGCAGTTTTCATTTATAGATATTTCCCTGCTTGTGATTCCAATCATCACATTTATATCTGCTCGGCATTAATTAGAAGGGCTTAGAATTCCTGAAAAATAACCTTGGAAGATTTTTAACAATGGATGTTAAAGTTTTAATTCAGTCCATCGTGGGCAATTTCAATCAATACCAATCAATTTTACAAAAGATCGCACCCTTTTCCAATCAACCGCAAGCTGCTGATACCGAGATTTTTGCAGAGATCAACACGATTTTCCTTACACTTACTGAGATTCAGGATGAGGTGATTGAATTTCGTTTAAAGAAAATTCTTTCTGAACAACACCCGTATCTGCCAGTAATAAATCCCCAGAAGCTTAATAAAAACAAAAGCTTTTCTCCCGCGGAAATACAATCACTATTTGTCAAACAGCGTTCCGCGCTTCAACAAATCGTCGAGAGCTTGCCCCGGGAAAACTGGGAAAGAAAAGGGCTCCATGAAAATGAAGGGCATATTACTTTTCGGGAATTAGTACGGCGTCTCATTGAAAAAGATCAAGTTTTTATCGAGCGCTTATTGACGCTATTAAAGACGTTGGAGAGCAGAAGCAGTTATGGAAAAATCGGGGCAGTTTAAGAAACTGTCCTCTGGTTAGAACTATTTAGTTTCTCTTGCTGCAAGAAAACGTTTACCACCCCATACCAGCAAAAACCCAATCAAAATACCGAGTCCCCATCCGAATAGAACGTCTCCTGGAAAATGGACACCAACATATATTCTGGATACGCCAATCAGAAATGCGAGGACAACCCAGACCGGCATCCATTTCCGAAAATTCAAGCTAAATAAAGTCGCTACAATTGCAACGTTACTGGCATGAGAAGATGGAAATCCGTATTTGCTGCCACAATGCACTAACAGACGGAATCCTTCCAGCGACTTACATGGGCGGAACCGCTCCAGAGAGGGCTTAAGAATACTGCTAGAGATTTGATCGGAGAGTATTAGCCCGAGAACCAGGCTGGCGGCAAGAATTCGCCCCTGCTTTCCGCCTTTCCAGATCAGGTATAACCAGATCAGTCCGCCGGGAATATACCAAGTTTTTTTTCGGGTTATCCAGACGAAGAAATCGTCCAGCAAGGGTGTGGCAAAAACATTATTAAGGTAAAGGAATAAAGCTTTGTCCTGAGCAATCAAATATGAGAGCAGATCATCCATCCCTCAATATAAGCTATGAGGTTGGATGATAGGCATAGATTTTTTTAACACACTCCAAAATTTGAATCCGATTAAACGGTTTACGAATAAATTCCAGGGCGCCACGATTCAATGCTTCTTGTATTGATTCGTCGACATCGAAACCGGATGTTAGAAGCACTTTAACGTTGGGGTCGATCGCTTGTAGTTTATGAAGCACGCGCAGGCCGTCTGCATCCGGTAAATTAAAATCCAGAACAACTAATTCAATGAGATGTTTGTCAGCAGCATATAAATCAACACCTTCGTGAGCCGTCTCGGCAAGGATTACCTTATATTGCTCTTCACTAAGGACGGTTTGTAATATTTGCCGCAGGTTTTCCTCATCTTCGATTACCAGAATATATTTATTATCTTCCGGACGAGTTGGTGGTTTTCTGTCTTCCTGGATCTCAATCATCTTCATTCCCAGCGGAACATCCTGAATCTTCGGATGGGTAATTTCCCTTAGCTTCTTGAGAATATTTGCAATCCGCATAGAAGACTTTGTCATTAACTGCAAATAATTTGTCAATCGTTGATTATTGACATTCATCTTTTGCAGTTCCATTTTTACCATGTCGATTGCAGAAATAATTACGGTTAATGGCTGATTGATTTCGTGATTGGTAGTCGCAATAGTTGCATTGTAGGTCAGTTTTCTTTCAGCTTCATATAAACGGCGTTCCAGTTCTACCCGCTCAAATGCCCGGTTAATTCTAATCTGTAATTCTTCCAAATTGATCGGTTTGAGGAGGTAATCACTGGCGCCTAAACGTACGGCCTGTACGGCTGTTTCCAGGGAAGCATGGCCGGTTAGCAAGATCGTAGCCATGTTATCCGATTCCAGTTCACGGGCTTGCTCAATCAAGTCGATACCACTTATGCCCTGCATAATAAGGTCGGTCAATAATAAATCGTATTTATTTTCTTTCAGGAGGTTTAAAGCATCGGTGCCATTACTGCAGAGCGTTACTGAATAATTTTCCTGTTGTTCAAGCGCTTTTTTGAGCATCAAACGGCTGGCGTAATCATCATCCACAACCAGTATATTAAATTTTTTCATCAATTCCCCGTGTAAGAATTTTAAATAATTTCGAGAGAATTTAATATATTCGAAGCGGTTGAATATGATACTAAATCACAAAACCGGTAAAATTTCTGTAAGCAAATTTGTAGAAAAACATCTGTTGAGGAAAGGTTATAAACAAAAGAAAAAGCAAATAAGATAGCGAAATCAAATTTCTTAGTTCTCCTGATTTTCAGAATCAGGTTTAGTCTTGACCAAGGTAATTGAATTGCCCTTTTCGTTGAAATAAATCTCATCAATGATATGATTAATCAACATAAACCCCCGGCCGTAAGCAGCAGTATTTACCTGGTAAGGCTTATTCGTTCCGGAAGTATAATTTTGCCAGTCGAATCCCGGTCCTTCGTCTGCAATAGTTAACGAAAAACATTGCGGGTTATACATGAATGCGATTCTCACCATTCGTTCATTATAAACCGGATCTTTTAAACGCTGCTCCCGCATTTCCTCGAAGCGCGTAATTTGCTCAAAATCATTTCCCTTAATAGAGGATGGCATTTCCAGATTACCATGCTCGATCGCATTGATTAAAGTCTCCATAAATGCCACATAACATTGATGGAATTCATCTTTATCACAAAAGCCTGAATTGAGTAAAAATCTGGCCAGGTAATCAGCGACAACACCTGCATCGATATTCTTAGTCGGCACATCAAAATTGACATTCATCGAGCTGGCATATTTAAAAATACGCTCTTTTCTTTTCGATCGCTGCCTGTAGCGCAGCACTTTTTCAACCACTTTACGAACATCCCCCAGCTCAAATGGCTTGGTGATGTAATCATGCGCGCCATGCTTGATTGCCGAGATCGCAAAATCCAACGTTTTTAAACCGGTAATGATTATGACCGGGATTTCCGGATACGTTTCCCGGGTGATTTTCAGTAATTCGATGCCGGAAATGCCGGGAAGATCGATATCTGTAATAATCAATGAAATATCTCTCTCGTTATTCAGGATGCTCATTGCTTCCTCGGCATTGGAAGCCTTAATCACCTGATAAGAGAGTGAACTGAAGTAGTCGTTGAGCATGTTTAAAATCAATGCTTCGTCATCGACTACCAGAATTCGTTTTTCCTGATAATTCATAGTTTTTTAACTAATTTTAATTATTACTGTTCGATCGGAAACAGCTGATCCAGTTTAATCGATTTAAACAATTCCAACAGGTTATCATTAATGCCTTTAATACGCATTTTTTTGCCCTTGGCGACGATATTCTTATAAAATATAAGCAATTTACCGATCCCGGAACTGGTAATAAAAGGTACATAGGTTAAATCAAAGACAGCCTCTGTAAAATCTTTTTCCAGCAACTCCGTAAATTGTAGCTTTAGTTCATCTGCATTTTCATTATCCACCGCGCCAATAATGGATACCTGAATAGTGTCATTTTCTTGGGCCAGCTTAAATTCCATCTGCTTACTCCTATTGAATCTTATACCCGAATTCGCAAACCACTAATGATAAGACAGTGTTCACGATCCTGCAATAATTTTTAATGGTTTTTTTGCAAACTAATCCACTAATAATTAGAGTTAGTGAGATTCCAATAAAAAACGTTTAGTGGAAATACACAGGGGTTAAATCACCATTCAGGAAGAACTTTTTGTAATTTGGCAATGATCTTCTGATCTGCCCCGGAAAATTTATACTTATGCAGATCTTTTAGGTTTACCCACTTGGAGCGATCATGATCGACCAGCTCAATTTGCCCCCCGGTGAATTTACACAGGTAACTAATTAGCAGGATATTTAACTCCGGATATTGATGATTAACAAGGGTAAAGAGGGGTCCAATTCTTATTTGAATTGAAAGCTCCTCTGCCAACTCTCTTCTCAGGCAATCTTCAGGAGACTCATCGATATGCAACTTTCCACCGGGGAATTCCCACAGACCGCCATTTTTGAGCGCCTTTTTCCGCCTGGTGATCAACACTTTGCCAGCTTCATCGGAGACAATGCCAGCTAAAACCGGAATAATCGTAGAAACATTTCCCAAACTCAAATCTCTAGACGAATAAGCCAAGTTGCTCGGATACTTCATCCAAAATTTTACGCTTAATAACCGGATGACTCTCAACAACTCTGCAACCGGCGGCATGAATATGACCTCCACCGCCAAATTTGCGGGCGATCCGGTTTACATCGACCTTCCCTTTCGAGCGGAAACTGATTTTAATATCACCTTCCGGCATCTCGCGAATAAATATACCCACTTCCCCACCCCGGACCGAGCTGGAATAATTTGCTAATTCATCCAGGTCAACCGCGGCTGAAGAAGCCATAATTTCTCTGGGTAGAAAAATGATATTTACCTTCCCATCGAGGCAAGACTCCATATGGGAAAGCCCATATCCCATAACTTTCAGCTTTTCTTTACTATGATCAAAAAATATCGGTGCAGATACTTCAATTGGTGTTATGCCAAAGGAAAAAAGGTGAGCAGCAATTTCAAAATCGCGTTGTTTTGTATTAGAGAATGAGAATCGGCCAGTGTCATACATGATGCCGCACAACAGCAACTGAGCAAATGTTCGGTCGAATTCAACTCTGCTTTCTTTTACCAGTTCATAGATAATATTGCAGGTAGAACTAGCATCAATATCAATAATATTGAAATGCGCAAAATCATCTTCGATTGGGTGATGATCTATTTTAAGACATCTTTCCGGAATATTTAGCAGATTCACCGTATCGCCCATGCGCTTAAAAGCCGGCACATCTACGACTATGCTGGCATCGAAATGCCTGCCATTCATCTCTCTGTAAGAAACAATCCTATCCCATCCCCACAAAAATTGATATTTAGGATCTACAGGATCATCATGAATTACAACCTGGTATCTCTTCCCGAGTTTTTCCAGAAAATAAGCAATTGCCAATGCAGCGCCAAAAGCATCACCATCGGCATTTTGATGAGTTGTTACTAAAAAATTGTCTTGAGTTTCCAGAAAGAATAAAGCATCCCCATAAGTCTTTTTATCAAAGCCCATAAAATCTCCGAATTTAGATATTAAATCGGAACCCACTCATTTAAAAACCAAACCAAATGAAGCTAAGTAATTTTTCGAAAATTATCAATTTTAATATACTTTTTAAGAATTAAAACCACCCAAGATTCTCAGCTCTATTGCAGTGATATCAGAGCAGCTAGTGATATTTTCTTGTTTTTATTAAGGATACATTCGATTAAAAAATAATTTAAAAATTGTTTTGAAAGTGGGAAACATGCATATAAATTGAGCCCCGAATATTTGATGACACGCAGTCATCTGAGATGCGCCCGTAGCTCAATTGGATAGAGCGCTTGACTACGGATCAAGAGGTTGGGGGTTCGACTCCTCCCGGGCGTACGAATTTTAAACTGGTTTTAGATATAGATTGAAGTGTTAGCAGATGCTGCAACAGGGTCACGAATATTGGATGTCCGTTGCTTTTCGTGAGGCCGAAAAAGCATATAGTAAAGGTGAAGTTCCGGTTGGTGCAGTAATTGTTCATGAAAACCAGATTATTGGACGAGGGCACAACCAGATTGAAGCCTTGCAAGACCCCACCGCCCATGCTGAAATCATCGCTATAACAGCAGCTACTCAATCTTTAAATTCCAGACGATTATTAGAAACGATATTATATGTAACACTAGAACCTTGCGCCATGTGTGCCGGTGCAATTGTTCTCGCCAGAATTCCGTTGATTGTTTTTGGCACACATGATCCAAAATCCGGCGCCTGCGGCAGTGTCTTAAATGTCGCTCAAAATTCAAAGCTGAATCATAGAGCAGAAGTATTAGCCGGCATTAACCAGGATCAATGCGCTTCAATTTTGAAAGATTTTTTCAGGAAGCTTCGGAACACCAATTGATTTAGGAGAGGTGGCCGAGTGGCTGAAGGCGCACGCTTGGAAAGCGTGTGTACTGTAACAGGTACCGTGGGTTCGAATCCCACCCTCTCCGCACTTAAAAGGCTTGCCATGTATGGCAAGCCTTTTTACGTTAAAAACATCAGCGACAATCTTATTCATCTTTTTAAAACTGTAGAAATATGATATACAATTCCCTCCATAGGATAAAACAAAAAAGGCAGAACGAATGTTCTGCCTTTTTTGTTTTATCCCAAATTACAATTTTAATTCTGAAACAAACTTCTAACCGTCCTTTTCAGCATCCTTTCCCTTGTTCAAGGCGCTGGCGGCTTTCTTAATCTCGTCAGAACTGGCATTAGCAGCTCTCATATTCTCTTTCTTAATTCTCTCGTATACTTCCTCGCGGAAAATCGAGATGTCTCTGGGCGCTTCAATGCCAATTTTAACTTGCTTCCCATCAATATCGACAACTGTTATTTTAATATTGTCTCCAATATTGATAGATTCACCCAACCTCCTTGTTAATACTAGCATATGAAATACCTCTTATTTTTCTGATAAGAAAAGTTTAGTTGTTGCTTAAATAATTATTCGGTTAAATAATGCATAAAAATAAAATGGAGCGTTTGTCTCGTGAATATATCAACAAACTACAATAATAATCAATACTTATTTTATTATTTATACACTTTTATTTATTAATAAGCAAATAAAAAAAGGGGAAGATGAAATTCACCTTCCCCTTAAAAGAACAACATTTTTGGATATTTTAACTGTCTTCGAAAACACCTACGACGACTTTACTTGGTCGTAAAAGTCGATCTTTCAGTAGAAATCCATCCTGAAAAACCTCGACAATTTTATCGTGATCTGCTTCGTCATCGATGGGCTTCATCATTAAAGCTTCATGGATTTGCGGATCAAATTTCTCACCGATAGCCTCAATTTTTTCCAGGCCTTCTTTTTCCAGAATTTGCAAAAACTTACCATAGATCAATTTTGCACCTTCAAAGACAGTGCTATCTTCTTCTTTATCAGTCGACTTATCTACCATTAATTTGAAATCGTCTAAGACAGGAAGCAATTTCTTCAAAATTTCGCTTTTGGCATAAACTTCAAAATCAGCCTGTTCTTTTTCGACCCGCTTCCGGTAGTTGGAAAACTCTGCGCGCATACGCAGATTTTGGTCTTCTATCTCTTTAAGCTTTGATTCAAAAATATCTTGTATCTTGCTTTTAAAAGCTAATTCAGGATCAAATGCTTCACCGTCATCAGAAGCGAATTCTAATGGCTCTTCGCCGATAATATCTTCGATTGAATCATTATCAGCTTGATCTTCAGAAACAACATCTTCCGAATTATCAGTGCTGTTTTCCTGATTATTCTGGGATTTTTCCGCTGCCTCTGTATGTTCTTTATTCTTTTCTTTTTTATCCAAAATGACTTCCTGCTCTAACTTGTCATCTTCTTCTGCTATTTTGGTCATCAAAAAAATTCCTCCTAAACGAAAAGGAGCTCCCGTTAAGTAAGCCTTTTCAGGTTCGGTATACATACACTATATCATTGCTGATCATAAGAGTTTTGATAAAGTTTTTCATAGAATAAAGAGGTAGTCATAAAGACAACCCCTTTATCAAATTAGAAAATATGCTTACTTATCTTTATTCTCTTCGTCTACGACTTCAAAATCAGCCTCTTCAACATTCTCTCCGGTCGGAGCGCTACCGCCAGGCGCAGCATTTTCTGCAGTAGCCTCAGCGCCAGGAGCACCCGGTTGTTGATATAGATTCGCAGAAACTTCGTTCCAAACCTGATTTAAACCTTCCGTTGCAGATTTGATTTCATCTAAATTTTCGGTCTGACTAGCTTCTTTCAGTCGGCTTACAGCGCCTTCCAGCTTATTTTTTGCTTCGGCGTCTAACTTATCGCCATACTCAGTGATGTTTTTCTCGGTTTGATAAACCAGATTGTCTGCGATATTCTTCGAGTCAATCAACTCGCGACGTTTGCGATCGTCCGCGGCATTGTCTTTAGCTTCACGAACCATTTTGTCGATTTCCTGATCACTGAGACCGCTGCTGGCTTCAATTCGAATCTTCTGCTCTTTACCGCTTGCCAGGTCTTTCGCAGAAACATTCAGAATACCATTTGCATCAATATCAAATGTAACTTCGATCTTCGGAATACCTCTCATTGCCGGCGGAATACCGTCAAGGATAAATCTGCCTAATGTGCGGTTGTCCCGAGCGAATTCTCTTTCACCTTGTAAAACATGAACTTCTACTGATGGTTGATTATCTGCAGCGGTTGTAAAAACTTCACTTTTGCGAGTCGGAATTGTCGTATTTCTTTCGATTAACTTGGTAAAAACACCACCAAGCGTTTCAATTCCCAGGGAAAGCGGTGTAACGTCGAGTAAGAGAACATCTTTCACTTCTCCGGCCAGAACACCACCCTGAATGGCAGCACCGATAGAAACAACTTCGTCCGGATTGATGCCTTTATGAGGCTCTTTACCAAATGCTTCTTTAACCAACTGCTGGATTCTCGGAATACGAGTAGACCCACCGACCAAGATAATTTCATCTACATCGGTTGTCCGTAAACCGGCATCTTTCAGTGCCATTTCGCAAGGGGCCAGCGTTCTTTGCACCAGATCTTCCACCAGTTGCTCAAACTTGGAACGCGTCAGGGTCATTTGAAGATGTTTCGGTCCATTTGCATCTGCGGTAATAAAGGGCAGGTTAATATCGGTTTGCAGGGTAGAGCTTAATTCAACTTTTGCTTTTTCTGCGGCTTCGCGTAAACGTTGAAGTGCCATTGGGTCTTTACGTAGGTCGATACCATGCTCTTTCTGGAATTCTTCAGCAACATGATCAACAATTCGATTATCAAAGTTATCACCACCGAGGTTGGTATCACCATTCGTTGCCTTTACTTCGAATACGCCTTCACCGATTTCCAGAATAGAGATATCGAAAGTACCGCCACCAAGGTCATATACTGCAATTTTTTGATTGTTCTTTTTGTCAAGTCCGTAGGCCAGTGCTGCTGCAGTCGGCTCGTTAATGATACGTAATACATTAAGTCCGGCGATTTCACCAGCCTCTTTTGTCGCCTTACGCTGACTATCGTTAAAATAAGCCGGAACGGTAACCACTGCATCGGTTACTTTGTCTCCAAGGTAATCTTCCGCGGTTTGCTTCATCTTCTGCAAAATCATCGCAGAAATTTCCTGTGGCGTATAATCTTTTCCGCCCGCCTCTACTACTGCGAGATCGTTCACACCTTCCTTAACGGTATAGGGCACCTGCTTTGCTTCTTCCGGCAATTCGCTGCGCCGGCGTCCCATAAATCTTTTGATTGAGTATACTGTATTGTGAGGGTTGGTAATCATTTGACGTTTTGCAGTTGCACCAACCAGAATCTCTCCGGATTTGGTGAAACCAACAATAGAAGGCGTCGTTCTGCTACCTTCCGCATTTGGAATTACGACAGGTTCTCCACCTTCCATCACAGCAACAACAGAGTTTGTTGTTCCTAAGTCTATGCCTATTACTTTCTTAGCCATTAGGTATAATCCTCCTTAAGCTTTCATTATAAAGCAGCGTTAATTTTCATAATTAATCGTTCTATTTCTTCCTGATGTTTATCATGCAGATCTTTTAATTCAATAAATGTCGCCGCAATATCATCAAAACCTGTGTCTTCTGCGGCATTCAGTTCTTCAACCAGGCGTTCGCCCAGTGCTGTTTCCATTTTCAAAACTTCGGTAAATTGACCGTTTGCAAACGTAGTGTAATCATTTGCTTCTGCACGGTTTATTTCTCCCCCAAGTTGCTCAACCATAGCTACCATCTGTTCAGCAGCTTTGCCTTTTTCTTTTACTATCTTCAGGGCTTCTTTCGTTAAATGTTCGTAGGGAAGGTAATTGGCTTCGGCTTCCAGTTTCTTGGCAAGCTTCACTTCTTCTACAAAAATTTCCTGGAGATTTTCTAACAGCTTCCTGGTATTTTCTTTACGGGATTTTGCATCATCACTCATCCGCTCTATCCAACGATCGATCAAACCTGTCTTTTCCATCTCATCCTCATTTTTTTAACAGCTATACCAAAAAGCTGCTTAAAGATAGTCCCTGTAATAGAGGGGTCAATTAAATGCTAACAACTATAATGCCAAAAAGACAAACAAGCACTTAAACTTATTATATATTAGACTTACAGAAAATCAGTCTGGTATATTAATTTGTTTCACTATGACACTATGCCAAAATGTATGTCAGGATGACAATGTAGTTCTGACAGTAAAGTGCCCTTGTTTATTATTTTCGGCAAAAATCTTATAAATATGAAAGGCAAATTGCACCTAAATGGGCAATTTGCCTTTCCAAGAAAGATCGTAAAATTTTGTTTACAGAATTGATTTAAAGATTTGATTATTATTTATTACCGCAAACGGCTTTCCAACTAGTTCCTCTTCCAGAAAAGGAGAATTAGAGCTTTTTGAAAGACAATTTTCCTTATGATATATCCAGCTCTCATTCGTGCTAAAAATAGTCAGGTTAGCCATTTGTCCTTTTTCAATAACCGGCACTTTTAACCCTAATATCCGATATGGATTCGCAGTGAATTTGCGAATCAGTGCATTCAGATCCAGCGTATTTTTTTGGAGCAACTCAGTTACCGAAACGCCCAGCGTTGTCTCCAGACCAATCACGCCAAACGGGGCATAGATATATTCAGCTGCTTTTTCTTCCCAGGAATGGGGTGCATGGTCCGATGCGATAACATCGATCGTACCATCCTTAAGGCCTTCAAGCAAAGCCAGGCGATCATCTTCGGTGCGCAAGGGCGGTTTTACTTTTGTATTCGTGTTGAAGCTACGGACGGCATCTTCAGTCAACTTTAGATGATGCGGTGCAACTTCTGCAGTAACGTTAACACCGCGGGCTTTTGCCTGACGCACCAACTCAACACTTTTTCTGGTAGAAATATGAGCGACATGGAAACGACCACCGCAATACTCTGCCAGTAAAATATCCCGCGCAATCATAATTTCTTCCGAAACAGCGGGTATGCCACTTAATCCCAGGCAAGTAGATGTATACCCTTCATTCATGTATCCGATCCCGGCCATATTTCGCTCTTCCTCATAGCCAATCACGGGGATATCTACCATTCTGCTATATTCAAGGGCGCGCCGCATAATTTCAGCACTCATCACCGGCGTATTATCATCTGAGATTGCCACAGCACCCTGTTCAACCAAATCCAGCACTTCCGAGAGTTCTTTCCCTTCCCTGCGTTTAGTAATTGCAGCGATGGGATGAACATTAATCAAACTGCCACGAGCCCGGTCTTTGATGTAGAGAATAATTTCCTGGGTATCAATCGCGGGTTTGGTATTTGGCATGCAACAAATCGCCGAGAATCCACCGTTGGCAGCGGCTAATGAACCGCTGAGAATCGTCTCCTCATCTTCACGGCCGGGCTCTCTAAGATGGACATGCATATCCATCCATCCGGGACTGATAATTTTACCATCCAGTTCCAGCACTTCTCCATCAAAGCCGGCTGTGTCAATCTTTTCAATAGATTTGATAACGCCATCTTCAATGAAAATGTCGGTCTTTTCATCCAAATTCAACTCAGGATCTACGACCCGGGCACCTTTCAAAATGAACTTTCCGGGGAGTGCCTGAAAGGTATGTTTATGCTTAATATTCTTAGTGAATTTCACTTTTACCTCCTCCCAGTAAGTATAAGACTGCCATTCGCAGGGCGATTCCGTTGGTTACCTGTTCCAGAATGACCGAGTGCTCACTGTCAGCAACATGGCTGGATATTTCCAAACCGCGATTCATGGGGCCGGGGTGCATTATCAGGATGGGTTTCTCAGCCTTCTCCAGACGCTCTGTGGTAATGCCAAAATAATTGTGATACTCCCGCAAAGATGGAAAAAGCCCACTTTCCTGCCGTTCAAGCTGAAGCCGCAGGATATTTAAGACATCGACCTGTGGAATAACTTCGTCGATATTATGATATACTTCCACACCGAGTCTTTCGATTTCGCGAGGAATTAAAGTGGAGGGTCCGCAAATCAATACTCGTGCCCCCATTGTTATTAATCCGAAAATATTGGACATCGCCACGCGGGAATGGGCAACATCTCCGATGATTCCGATGGTTAAGCCATCCAGACGACCAAATTTTTCCCTGATGGTCATCATATCCAGTAAAGCCTGGGTGGGATGCTCATGCCCGCCATCTCCTGCGTTAATAATATTCGCATCGAGTACCTGGGAAAGAAGATGCGCTGCGCCGGGAGATGAATGCCTGATTACTACCATATCAATTTTCATCGCCTCGATGTTCTTAACCGTATCGATGAGAGTTTCACCCTTTTTAACAGAACTGGTACTGGCAGAAAAATTGACAATATCTGCAGACATTCTTTTCTCCGCCAACTCGAAGGAAATTCGAGTTCTAGTTGACGGTTCGTAGAACAAGTTTACGACTGTTTTCCCCTGCAGGGTTGGCACACGTTTAATCGGTCGATTCAGGATTTCCCGAAATGAACGAGCAGTGTCCAGCAAAAGCTGTATCTCCGACTTTTCCATGCCATCCAAGCCCAGTAAATGCCTTGATTTTAGCATATTAACCCACTTTCTATTATTCATTATCTTCTAGTTATCAATTACTTCTACCAGATTTACAGCATCTTCATCATCGATCTCGGACATCTTTACCCGCACTTCTTCTCCAATAGATGTCGGAATATTTTTCCCGATAAAATCCGCTTTTATAGGCAACTCCCGATGGCCACGATCCACAAGAATAGCCAGATCGATTCTCGCTGGCCTGCCAAAATCCATCAGAGCATCTAATGCAGCACGGATGGTTCTTCCGGTATAAAGAACATCATCAATCAGGACGATATTCTCTCCATCGACATCAAAAGGGATATTGGTAACTTCAACTGCAGGTTGTTTGAGGCGAGTACGAAAATCATCCCGATAAAGTGTGACATCCAGGAATCCTGTCGGCACTTCGGCATCCTCTATCTCTTTGATTTTTCTCTGGATACGTTCGGCTAAATAAGCACCCCTGGTACGTAATCCAATCAACACTAAATTCTCGATGCCGCGATTTTTTTCCAGAATTTCATGAGAAAGACGGGTAATGATTCTTCCCATATCCTGTTTGTTTAGTATCTGCGCCTTAATTCGGTCAGTCATTATTCCTCCTCAGTTAAGTACAAAAAAATAGCCTTTGGAGAAAACTCCAAAGGCTATACATGTATACAAAATTAGATGTCTTTTTCGAGTGATCATACCTTAACTACCTCTCGGATAGTTTTAAAGGTTTATATCGTCAATAATTTTTTTACCGCGACAAGATAGCAGAAGCGGTAATGAATTCAAAGAAAAAATTTACATTCTGGCGATGTATTGTTCCGCCTTATTTATTAGCGCAACACTTTCCGGATGATTGTCAATCAGCTTTTGGAATTCTCTTTTCGCATCACCGGTTTCATTCAACTGATAATAACACAATCCCAATTTATACTGGGCGTAGTCATTTTTATTCGAATTTTTGTGAGTAAACACTTTTTCGAAAGCGACAATTGCGGCGCGATAGTCGCCCAGTGCAAAGTAGGATTCGCCAATCCAGTATTGAGAGTTATCTGCAAGACTGTGAGAGGCATTTGCTGCCAGTAATTGTTCAAAAACTGTGATAGCATCTCTAAACTGGCGGGATTGGGCCATCTGATAAGCATCCTGGTAAGTTCTTTCGTATTCTGCATCAGAAATGCCAGATTGCGGCAATCGTAAGTAAGATCCGGAACTGGAACTATTGCTATCGTCCTCTTCCATCACTTTAATCTGTGCTTTCAGGTTGGAAATTGTTCGATCTTTGTCGCGAACTTCTTTCTGGAGATTGCTTACTTCGCTTTCCAGTTGATTCATCCGGCGTTGCTCAGGAGGATTATTTTGCGTATTGTTCGCTGTATTATTATCCTGATTACCGGTATTTTCATTACTGCCTTCCTGCAGCAGTCTCAGCAAATCATCATCATCGCTCTGTCCACTGGTAGGTTCATTGGCGTCTTCCGGACTTATTCCGAGCAGTTGTTCAATTTCGCCGTAATCGTCCTCGGAAGCAGGAGTATTGCCCGCAGTGTTTGCTTCAGGCTTGGAACCGGCACATCCGGTATAAAGCCAGGCCAAAGTTAACAGCATTAAAAATGTTTGCAGAGTTTTCATTTTGCCCTCACGATGTGGATCATGATGTTTTTATAAAATTTATGAATTAAATAAAGGTCAGTCAAGAAATTAATCCGAGCCAAATATTGGTTTCTCTGAAGGCCTGTTTTTATAAATGAGAACAATACCACCGATGAACATTATCATACTAATTATCTGATTTAGATCAAGTCCCCAGAATAAAAACATCTGACTTTCATAATATCGGAAAAAGTCTACCGTAAACCGTGCAATGCCATATAAGATCAGGAATACAGCAGTGACCATCCCATCAAATGGCCGTTTATAACTTAGCCAGATTAAAATAGTAAAAATAATTAATGCATAAAGTGACGAATACAACTGAGTTGGATGCAGAGAATTGTGTTGCATAATTATATCTGCGGCGGACCCATCCGGAAATCTCACGCCCCAGGGCAGATCACAGACTTTACCAAAACAACATCCATTAAGGTAACAGCCTATTCTCCCCAATACCAGGCCAAAGGCCAGTGCGGGTGCTATGCTGTCCGCTGTTTTCCAGTAAGGCATCTTTTTTCGGGAGACGTAAATACTGGCTGCAATCACAGCACCAATAACCCCTCCGAGCAAAATTAATCCATTAATGCCCACACTGCCATCATCCTGAACTGGCCAGAAAGTCTTCGTCCAACGGCCGGAGAATTCATCCAGATGCGTCAGCACATAAAGCACACGAGCGCCAATTATTGCACTTACCATGATGATAAATGAGAGATTGACTATCTCATCTTTATCTAGCCCTTTTTTCTCAGCCAGTTTACCGGCAATAAACATTCCGATGATAAATGCGAGGGCCAGCATCAACCCGTAACTATTGATCACCAGCGGCCCGATACGGAATAATTCAGGATGCATTATTTCTCCAATTTAGTAAATGTAGCGATGCCTGTAAAAATTGAGCAAAAAGCCGATCATAACCAGATTTGTAAGTAACGCGCTACCACCATAACTAATAAAAGGCAACGGCAAACCGGTAACCGGTGCCAGGCCAATTGTCATACCGATATTTACAAAAGTATGGAATCCCAGCATGGTTCCAACACCAATAGCAACAATACTGCTGAATTCATTCCGGAAGATATTGCTGAGATGAATAATTCTCAACAGCAGCCAGGTAAATAGTGCCAGAACAATAACAACACCAACAAATCCAAATTCTTCCCCAATAACTGCAAAAATAAAGTCCGTATGTTGTTCTGGCAAAAAGCGCAATTGAGTTTGCGATCCATCTAAAAACCCTTTGCCAAAAAAGCCACCGGAGCCAATCGCCACCTTAGACTGTATTATTTGATAACCAGCCCCCAGGGGATCTGCCTCTGGATTCCAGAATGTTGTTATTCTCTTTTTCTGATAATCTTTCAATTGATTCCAAAAAATCGAGCGAACAAACCAAAGGGATATGTTTAAGAGCAAATAGCCTATCCCCCACAAGATTGAAAAACGAATTCGGTATAGGAAATAAATGATCGCGGCCAACACGATAATAAAGAGATAGATATTAAAGGAGGTCGCAAAAGCAATTACCGGTGTAACTATCAAAATCAGGTAATTGGTTTTTAATCCTACCCAAAAAAAGATTGGCAAGGTGATTACCGCGAACACCAATCCAGTGCCCAAATCCGGCTGCTTAGCGACCAATAGAAAAGGGAGCGCTATTAAACCGGAAGCAATCAAAAAGATCTTTGGACGGTTAATTTCCATGCGTTCATCAGATAGATAACGCGCAACCGCCAAAAGGGTGGCAATTTTTGCAAATTCCGATGGCTGAAAGCCGACGCCACCGATCCTGAGCCAGCGGGTTGCGCCATAGGTAGTGCTACCCCAGAAAAGCACCATAATCAAAAATAAAATTGAAATGATATATATCGGATAGGCTAACTCATAGAAGAAACGGTTTGGCAGATAAGCGAAAACCAGCATAACGACTGTGCCAAGCATAATCCACCTAGCCTGAGAAAGGAAAAAATTTGCACCGCCCCCAGATTGGGATGTAGAATAGAGCGCTACCAGCCCGCAGATCATCAATCCAAATACTGCGGCCAGCAAAATGCCATCGAGGCTTTTTATACGATCTAAGAGCATTGTTAATCCTGATTATTCGGTGCTAAGTTTTGTAAGGAGTCAGCCACTGCCTGCGCTGCCTGAATACTGTCTTGCAAGGCTTGTTCTTTCTGCTTTTCATAAAGGATGCGTTGAAATTCCCGGTACTCCCGGTAATCAAATTCACCTTTATAGTGAAAATATCGCTGAAGATATTTGCCGGCTACCGGGGCTGCTACAGCGCCACCGCCACCGCCATTTTCAAAAATTACTGCAATGGCAATTTCCGGGTTATCAAAAGGGGCAAAACCAATATACCAGGCATGGGTATCGCCATGCGGGTTTTGGGCCGTTCCGGTTTTCCCACCCCCGGTTTTTCGCCACACCCCGGCCCGCCAACCGGTCCCTCCGGCAACAACCTGGCGCATACCTTCCCGGACAATTTCAAAAACTTCTGGTGAAATACCAGTGATTTCGGTCGATTGTGTTGCAAAAGTATCCGGCTTAGCAAACCGCTTTTCGGCACTGCCTAAAATCTTTGGGCGTAGCTCGTTGCTCTCGATCAGTCCGATGTGACTATCAAGCTTCTTAATCAGAGATTTATGAGAATATTCCTGATCCTTTAGAGGAGATAGTGCGCTTAATATTTCCGGTGAAATATTTTCTTCCGCCATTTGTTGGAAAGATTTATCCGTCAGCCGATAGCGGGGAATTTTGTCGACAAGTTTACGACGCAAATGTAGCTGATGGTTTGTGCCATTGTTCGCCAGGATCATCGCAAACTGAGCCATCTGCAAAGGCGTTACCAGCAGTTCTCCCTGGCCAATTGCAATATTTGCCAGTATACCCTTGGTCCAGCCATTTTTTCCATAAATGCGATCGTAATACTTTTTGCTGGGCACGAGGCCGGGTTTTTCTGCTGTTAATTCTACTTCGGTTAATTTTCCAAACAGGAAACGAGTGCTATAATCTGCCCATTGATCAATGCCGATCTTTAATCCTAATTTATAAAAGTAGACATTACAGGATCCGCGGATGGCGGAAACCGCATCGACCTCACCATGTCCACCAGCATTCCAGCAACGAATTGTCCGGCGCCCGATCCGAAAATACCCCGGGCAGAAAACGGACCAGTTGGGCGATACAATGCCTTCATTTAATCCGGCAATGGCAGCAACCATTTTATAGGTAGAGCCCGGAGGATATGTTGCCTGAGTAACCCGATCGAACAATGGTTTCAAGGAATCGGACATCAGGGTTTTCCAAACCTCCGGATCGACAGCTTCGGCAAAAAGATTGAGGTCATAATCCGGCTTCGAAAGCAGGGTCAAAATCTCTCCGTTGCGAACATCCACAGCGACAAACGCACCATTTCGATCGGCAAAGAGAGAATCGGCATATCTTTGCAGGCGCGCATCAATCGTCAGATAAAGGTCTTTTCCGGGATATGGAAAGGCATTTTCCGGAAAGGCAATTTCTTCGACGCGACGACCGACGGCATCCATTTTTACAAAGCGGTAGCCTTTTTCCCCGCGCAGTACTTTATCCAGCACCTTCTCTATGCCTTTTTTCCCAACGATATCGCCGGGCTCATAGCTGTCGTCGCGCCCCAGCTCATCTTCGCCAATTTCCCCAAGCGTGCCGAGAACGTGCGCATAGCTACTTTTGAAATAGTAATGCCTTTTTGGCTCAACCTTCCACTCCAGTCCGGGAAAATCGAGTCGGTTTTCCTGGAGTTTCACCAAAGTGCGATAATCGACATACCGCGCAATCTTTACTGGTTGAAAACGACGGGAGCGGCGAAAATTGCGTCGCATCTGATCCACGGAAATATTAATAATCGATGAGAGGGAATCCAACTGTGCCCGGGTTGTTAATGCAGGCACAAGGTATAAAGCAAATGAAGGACGATTGTCGACAATTAATTTGCCCATCTGGCAATAGCGCAGGAAGGCATTTTTGTAGCGATTAATTTCTGCCTTGCCACCCCGAACGCTCAGTGAGTCCAGAAAAGCAGCTTCGCTATCGAACACCCGGGATTTTAAGGGCATTAATTTTCGGAGTAATTGGAACGGCACACCTACCTGCCGAAGGCTGTCCACACCAGTACCAGTTAGCTGAAACCGGCCCCAATTGCGGTCATAAATATGCCCGCGCACCGGAATTCGCGTTTCTCTTTTAATACTGTTTTTTTCGGACTGACCACGATACACGGATTCCTGGAGAATTTGCAGATTGTAAAAACCTCCCAGCAACAGCAGCATAGCCGCGGAGATGATACCGTAGTAAAATAGCTTCCGGGGATTGCCGGATCTGAAATTAATATTGCTCATCTTCTTCCAGCCATTTTTCCATAAGGAAATGAATTACTAATCCAACTATCGCGGTATAGAAAAGATTGGGAATTATATGGACAAAAATAATTACCTGCCAGAGGATATTCTTCCCCAAGGTATTGATAAATATATAGATAAGATCATGGGTAAATCCACAAATAAATAGCGTAATAATAAAACGGCTCTTTTCCTGAAAATAGCCATGAATGGTGCCGGCCAAATATCCGGTAATACTTTTGCTTAATGCAGATAAACCCAACAGACCGCCGTTAATAAAATCGACGACCATTCCGGTAAAGAAGCCGGCGGTACTGCCAGCATTCTGTCCGTAATGGATTGCAAACATCACAATTGCGATCAACAGCAGGTCCGGTTTCCAACCTGCAAATTCCACATATTTCACAATATTGGTTTGCAGAAATAGTGCGGACAGAAAAAAAATGAGATAGCGATAATTAATCTTCGTTCCCAGGGGGCGTCTCCACAGGTTTTAAAGTCATCACAAATACTTCTTCGACCGCATTGAAGTTAACTGCAGGTTGCACGCGAATCTCTTTGAAGTGCGCTTGCTGAAGTTCACTAACCGCACTAACGTAACCCACTTTTAACCCGGGTGGATAATTACTGCTTAAACCTGACGTTACCACCCACTCGCCATTTTCCACGGGAATATTTTTGGGAATGTAATTTAAATCCAGCCAGGAATTTCCGGTCCAGCCAACGATGCCATTTTCCCGGCTATTTTGTAGCTTAACGCTCACATTCGCATTAAAATCCATCAATAGCTGAACAACAGATTGACCACTTTCTGCAATAATTACTTTTCCAATCAAACCATCTGCGTTGATCACCGCCATTTTTGCCGAAACGCCATCGTTTGTACCAACATCGAGGATGACCGAGCGGAATCCTTTTTCCGTGCTATTGGCAATAATTCGCGCTGCTATATATTCATACCCGGATTTTTCCTTTAGTTCTAACATGCGCTTCAAACGCTCATTTTCACTAACAAGCATTTCCCGCAATTCCTGGTTTTCCTGACTGAGTTCAAAGAACTTTGCTTTTAATGACTCATTCTCTTCGGCCAAATTTCTTCGAATTGTGAAGGTTTCTTTAAAGCCATCAACTGCTTCAACCATTTGCAGGAAAGCCCAGCGCACCCCACTTAAAGATTTCTCATCACTAAAATTCATCATAATGCCCGATAAAAAGATATAGAATATCAGCAGCATAAAAGATTTATTCAGGAATGATAAATATTGCGGTAATTTCATTGGATTATAAAGTTAGCGTTATGCTTTCAGGTAACGGCAAGGCCAATCCTACCAGATTGGCCTTGATTTTTTAAGCGACAGAAACTGATTGGGCAAAGTATTTAAAACTATATTCGCCTTCAATCGATCGGTCTTACATGCGGCGATTACTTTTCAACAACACTTTCTGGAAACGGGGATATTCCTCGAGAATTTTCCCGGTGCCGCGGGCCACACAGCTCAATGCATCTTCGGCGACATTAACCGGCAGGCGAGTTTCCTGCACAATGCGATCATCGAGGCGCCGTAACAAACTGCCTCCGCCGGAGAGGATAATGCCGCGATCAAGAATATCAGAAGCAAGTTCCGGCGGGGTATGTTCGAGCGTAATTTTTATTGTATCGACGATAGTATGAATCGGCTCGTTCAGCGCTTCCCGGATTTCCACGGAATTCACTTCGACCGTTTTCGGGATACCATCGACCAAATCACGACCTTTTACGGAAGTAGTGATCTCCTGCTCCAGGGGCAGGGCAGAACCAATTTCACATTTCAAATTTTCAGCGGTTTTTTCGCCGATGAGCAAGTTGTAATTTTTCTTAAAATATTGTACGATCGATTCATTCATTTCGTCGCCGCCGATACGGATAGAGGTATGCAGAACGATACCGCTTAGCGAAATAACGGCGATCTCCGAGGTGCCCCCACCAATATCGACAATCATGTTACCGACCGGTTTGTCTATTTCCAGGCCGATACCAATCGCGGCGGACATTGCTTCTGCGACCAGATACACTTCGCGGGCCCCGGCTCTTTCCGCACTATCCCGCACCGCCCGTTTTTCCACTTCGGTGACACCGGAAGGCACGCAGACAACGATTTTTCCGATACTGATGCGATTTACTTTTGCTTTTTTGATAAACTCCCGGATCATCGCTTCCGTCGCTTCAAAATCTGCGATAACACCATCTTTCAGGGGACGAATAGTCACAATATCCTGATGAGTGCGGCCAAGCATTTCACGCGCTTCCTTGCCCACAGCGACAATCTTATTACTATGCTCTTCAAAGGCAACAATTGATGGCTCGTTTACAACAATACCTTTACCTTTTACATAGATAAGCGTATTTGCAGTGCCGAGATCAATGCCGATATCCGAGGAAAAAAAATCAAAAAGTGCCATACATTAAACTCCATTCCATTAGTGCTTGAAATGCCTGATACCCGTAAATACCATGCTAATATTATGTTCGTTTGCCGCCGCTATAACCTCCTCATCCCGAATCGACCCACCCGGCTGGATAATGGCCGTGACTCCCGCCTTTGCTGCTGCATCAATGCCATCGCGAAATGGAAAGAATGCATCTGAAGCCATTACCAGGCCTTCCATTTTCCGGCCGGCCTGTTCTGCCTTCATTTGAGCGATGTTTACTGAATCTACCCGGGACATCTGGCCGGCTCCCACACCGTACAGTTCCCGATCCCGGGTGTAAATGATCGCATTGGACTTTACATGCTTCACCAGGCGCCACGCGAATGTTAACTCTTCCCACTCATTATCATCGGGCTGCCGTTCGGTCACCGCTTTCCAGTCATCCCGATGCTGCAGGATGCGATCTTCCTGCTGTAATAAAAAGGTGCTGCCAATGCCGGTGACGGCAACGTGCTCGCCGGAAAGGCCATCTGTAGAAAGTTCTAGTAAACGCAGATTTTTTTTCTTCTGGAGAATCTCCCGGGCAGCCTCATCAAATCCGGGAGCAATGATGCACTCGAAGAAAATTTTCGACATTTTCTCAGCTGTTTCCCGATCAACCGTACGATTGCAAGCGACAATACCGCCGAAGGCTGAAAGCGAATCTCCACGAAATGCCTTTTCGAAAGCATCAGCCAAATTTTTATTACTTAAGGCGGCTCCACAGGGATTGGTATGTTTGATGATAGCGACACCCGGTGTTTCGAAAGGCAGAACAATCGCGTAGGCAGCATAGACATCTGCGTAATTATTGTAAGAGAGCGGCTTTCCCCAAAGTTGTGTTAAACCGGCGAGCCCGCTATCCCCATTACGGAACGGCTGATATACCGCCGCCTGCTGATGGGGATTTTCCCCGTAGCGCAATGTCTGCTTTTTCTCCAGGTAATAAGATTGATACTCCGGAAATTCAGGCGCATCAGCCACCTGCCGATGGAAGTAGCTTTGAATTTGCCCATCATACCAGCTGGTGTAGAAAAAAACTTTCCGGGCACATTCTTCACGGAAAGCCATTGGCAGGGCGCCATTATTTTCCCGCAGAACATTCATACAAACTTCATATTGCGCAGGATCGTGAATGGAAGCAACCTGCTTAAAATTCTTGGCCGCTGCACGCAGCATGGTCGGCCCGCCAATATCAATATATTCGATTGCATCGGCCAGGGGCAGATTTTTCTCAATTGCTTCATCAACAAAGGGATACAGGTTTACAACGACCAGATCAATTGGAGACGCTTCCAGCTTCGCGAGATCGGCGAGATGATCGGGCGTATCATCGGCTAAAATTGCTGCGTGAATCAGTGGATGAAGCGTTTTAACGCGGCCGCCAAGCACTTCGGGATAGCCGGTCACCGACGAAACAGCAGTCACTTCAAATCCATTCTCGATCAGATGTTTTGCCGTTCCCCCGCTGGAAATTATTTCCACATTAAAAGACTTTAGTAATGTCGCGAACTCGATTAGACCGCTTTTATCCCAGCAGCTAATCAGCGCTCGTTTAATTTGTTTCATGAACTTTCCTTATAATCACTCGATTGCCATCAATTTCCGGATCGTTCTCCAGTAACAATTTTACTGCTTCCGGCAATGCCTTATGCTCTAGCTTTAGAACCGTCGAAGCAATTTCTTCCGGTGTTTCACAATGACTAATATCCGTTGCGCGTTGCAGCAAAATTGGCCCGGAATCATATTCTTCATTTACCAGATGAATCGTAATTCCGGAAACTTTTACGCCGGCTTCAAACACTGCCTGATGAACATGTTTTCCATACATCCCCTTTCCCCCAAAAGCCGGTAAAAGGGCCGGATGTATATTGATAATCCGATTGTTAAACGCAGAGACGACGTTCTCCGGAATCTTTTTTAGGTAGCCGGCAAGAACGATATACTCGATCTGCTCTGCTGTCAATACGTCCAAAATTGCAGTGCCAAAGGACTGCGTGGAAGAAAATAATTTTGGTTGAATAATGGAAACGGGAATGGAATGCTCTTCAGCAAAGGGGATGATGCCGGCACGGGGATTATCACTCACCAGCAGGGATATTTCTGCGGGAATAAATCCACTCCGGGTATTTTTGTAAATTTCGCGAAAATTGCTGCCCCGTCCGGAAGCAAATACAGCTATTTTTGTCACCATCTCATCCTATTTAAAAAAGTCCCTTAATATAACATTAACAGGAGATTCTGTCAATCCCTAAGGGTAATGTTTTCAGCGGTAAATAGCCATTAAACAACAATTTTTGCTGAAACGCTCTAATTAAGCAATAATTTCTGCCCAGGACAATTGAAAAGGATTTGTTTTTAAGCGTGCCCGGACGCCCATTGGCATGGGGAAACTCTCGGCGATGTGCCCATAAGGGAAGTTATAAACGATGGGAATATTCGGAGGAAGCAATGGCGTTATTAGTGGCAGGACATCGAGAAATCCGTCCTGATATAAGAATTTACCAAGGATGAGTCCACGGACATTTTCCAGGAAGCCGGTTAATTGCAGTTGTTGCAGGCAACGATCGATGCGATAAAGCGGCTCCCCGACATCTTCGAGGAATAAAATGTAATCATCATCATCCGGCCAGTATGGTGTGCCACTGATGGAGCAGATCATTGATAGTGTACCGCCAACCATCACACCTTCCGCTTCGCCGTCATTGTAGACGAGGGCATCTTCATCCGGCAGGTCATCCCAGGAAACGGATTGCTTTCTACCGAAAACCACATCCATTCCGCTATTCAGAAATGGATTATTTTCGCTTACCTGCAAAGTCACCGGAAAACCACTGAGTGTCGGGAATTTAATCCGTTGGAAAATTGCCCATTGAAACGCGGTCAGATCGCTAAATCCGATCATCAGCTTGGGGTGTTCAAGAAAAAGGTCAAAGTCCAAAGTAGATAAAAGCTGGACGCTGCCATATCCACCACGCAGGCACCAAATTCCGGCAATATCATCATTTTGCAATGCCTGGTATAAATCCGCTTGCCGTTCCTCGATAGTGCCGGCAACAATACCATTATTTTCATAGGCATTGGGCGCAATAATGCATTCGATGCCAAAAGATGCGAGCTTGGCAATGCCTTCAGCAACTTGTTCGGGTTGAACCGCAGATGCCGGCGTTACAGCATATACTTTATCGCCTGGTCTTAGTGTCGGTAGTTTACGAATGACCATCATTTCGTTGACCTTTTCATCTAAAAAGATTCGTTTTCCAATTGCGCAGCCAGCGCCCGGGCGGCTTTAAACAGCGCTGCCTGATTCTCATCAAAGGCCACCTTCCGCCGTCCCATAACAGTTTCCGCTACTGCAATTGCTTTCTCGAAGTGGTAGCCCTTAAACTGCTCTCCACTCCCCCAGGAAAAGGAAGGCACAAACTTTTGGGGCATTCCTGCACCAAAAACATTACAACTGATACCGACGATAGTGCCGGTATTAAACATGGTATTGATGCCACTCTTGGAATGATCCCCCATCATCAATCCGACAAAACGGGAACCGGTATCCACCGGCTTACCATTCACGAAAACCTTGATGGTGCCATAGTTATTTTTTAAATCAGAATTATTGGTATCTGCGCCGAGGTTTACCCATTCCCCCAGGTAGGCATGTCCAAGAAAGCCATCGTGCTGCTTATTGCTATATCCCTGGATAATACTGCCTTCAACTTCTCCCCCCATCTTACAAACCGGCCCTATGGTGGTGTTTTCATATATTTTTGCGGCAATTTTAATCGTGCTGCCTTTGCCGATGTATAATGGTCCTTGTAATACTGCATTGGCCATCACGGTAACATTATCTTCAATCCAGACCGGGCCATCCGATGCATCAATAACAACTCCCGGTTTAATGCTGACATTTTCACCAATATAAATTTCTTCCTTATTGAGGAGATGCACTCCGGAGGGGATTTCGCTCTTAATTTTCCCGGCGATGCCAGCACGCTGAAAGTCTTTGACAATCTCTTTTCCATTGAGATTAACCGCATCCCAGAGATAATCGATCGTTTGCCCCTGATAAGGCTTAATAGTATATGTGTTGCGGATTAATGCACTGTTCAGAACGCCATCATTTAACAAGCCTTTGAACTGCCCTTGCGGCACCACACAGGCCAGAACGGTATCTCCTTCGAGCAGGGCTTCACCCGGTGCCAATTCCTTAAGCGCATCGAGATCGTTTTCTTCCATCACCCAGCGGCCATTTATTAGCAGCAGACGCTCTCTGAATTCATGATCCTTTAAACGATTTTTGTCAAACAGGTGATATTGCTGCAAATAGTCCCGGGCGACCAACTTCAGTGGCTTACCGATAATTTCCGAAATCTTTTCCGACAGCATGCGGGCGCCACAGCGTAGTTCCCAAACCGGCCGGAAATAGACCATCGGCATCAATTGGGTATACTTTTCATCTTCGAATAAAACGTTCTTCATTCCACAACCTCTTTTTCATGTATGCAGTTCGATACATAAAAAAGTTCAAAAAAAAGAGCAGTGCTAAAACACACTGCTCTTTGAAGTAAAAATTTGATAGTATTCCCAGGTTACTTTAGTTTAAAGTTAAAGGGGATACTTACCCATACTTTCACAAATTTGTCACGCTGCTTACCGGGCTTAAACTTGAACTGCTTGGCAGCTTCGATTGCTGATTCGTCCAGAAGCGGGTGAGATTTTAAAACTTCGACAGCTTCGACGTCACCTTTGGTATTAACGAGCACCTTCACAACAACAGTACCTTCAATACCGGCTTTCTTAGCCAGCTCCGGATACTTCGGATTTACTCGTTTAATTTCTACCGGCTTATCCGACAAAGCGAAGAAAGGAACGATCGGCTCTTCTTCTTCCGGTGGAGGAGGCAAGTCCTCGACTTCTGCTTCAAAGTCGAACATTTCTTCGTCGATTGTCAAATCTTCCGGTACATCTTCATCTTCGGATTCTACCGGAATTTTCGGTTTCGCAGGTGGCGGCGGCTTTTGTAACTGCTGTGTAGGGGGGATTTCGATTTGCTCGATATCCTTGTCGACCACCTTCTTCAGAGTCACTGTCGATTCAAAGCGCTTGAAAGCATAAAACAGACCGATGGTAAGGAGTAAAGCTACGACAAGCGCGCCTTCCAACCATTTCTGATAGCTTAGCCTTAAATCGACCTCAGGATTCTTTTTGATTAAATTGATTTGTTCCATTAATCCTCCTTATTCCGCCACGTCACAATACTTGAAGGGCGGAATAGTTAACTTTTAGAGCATTAGCCTTTCGTAGCTCCTGCTGCACATCGATTAATGTTCCCATTTCGGCACCCTTATCGACTTTCAAGGACATAATAAGCCGCTTGTTTTCTACGAGCTTATTATAGACGACGGTTCTTACTTCATTCACTTCCGAAACGGTAACATCATCGAGGACAATCTGGTTTTTACCATTGATCCAAATGGTCGACACATCGCGTTTGTTCGGTAATTTCTCAATCTTTTTCGCATCCGGCAGCTCAACTTCCAGGCCGTCGTACTGTCTCAGCACTGTTGTTACCATAAAGAAGATCAACAGCTGAAAAATAATATCCGGCATAGAAGCAGTCGGCACTGCGATTTTAATTTTTGCTTTACGTTGAATTTTTACAGACATTTAAACTGTCTCCTGTTTGAAAGGGATTACAGTAGATTTCATACACATCGGGCAAAAAGGAGCGTTATCCTTCTTCCGGCTCGGCAATCGATATTCTCGTTGCGTCCGCCCTTTTCAACTGGTCGAGCACGGCAATATAGACCTCATATTTTGTGCCACGAGTGGTTTTCAGGGAGATAATCAGTTTATCATTATCAAGAATCTGGTCGCGAATAATCCGCTCAATGTCCCGTACTTGCACTTCTTCATTATCAAGCAGCACCTGTCCGGCATCATTAATAAGAATATTCGTGATATTTTCTTTATTGATTTCGATATCTTCAACATCGGTTGGCGGCAAAACCAACTTCAGACCTTTATCCACGTCGATTGTGGTACAGACCAGAAAAAAGACCAATAGCAAGAATGCAATATCAGCAAGCGAAGAGGAAGGAATTTCCACATCATCTTTTGGGCGTTTTTTTAAAGCCATTCTAAACCTCGGTTTTAAGGTAAATTCTTCATTTTCGAAGAATCTTTCGCATACTATGGTCAATCCGGGTCGGCAATTGAAATTCTTCGGGCATCAATACTTTTCAACTGATCTAGCACAGTTATAAAGGACTGATAAGTTGCCTTCCTGGATGGTTTCAAGGAAACAATGAGGTCTTCAGTCGCCCGCATTTTTTCCTTGATAGTTACATCAACGTCAGTAATGTTTATCCGATCACCATCAATTAATATTTCATTTTCACTATTGATCAGTAGATGGATAATTTTTTCAGGACTAACAGTGACCGGCTCTTCACCTGGCAGAACTAACTTTAAACCTTTATCTAAATCAATTACGGTACAAACCAGAAAAAAGACCAGTAAAAGGAAAGCGATGTCTGCCATTGAAGATGTCGGAATTTCAATCCTAGATGCGGCTATTTTTCTTTTAGTCGTCATAGATTTCTCCCTGACTGCGGTGTTAAAAGAAAAATGGATCGCGCATACTAAAAGGTTATCGAGGATTAACCTCTCATATCAATCAGCGTATCAACCAGTTCAGCAGATGCTTCTTCCATATCGATGATCAAACGGTCAATACGGGAAGTTGCCATATTGAAAAATAGCTGAACAGTCATTGCCACAATCAAACCAAATAGTGTGGTCAACAATGCCTGAGAGATACCACCGGCTACTACTGCGGGGGAAATATTGTTTTCACGCTCGATCGCGTTGAATGCTTCAACCATACCCCATACCGTTCCGGTAAAGCCTAAAAGGGGCGCAATAACGATGATAAAACCTAACCAAATCATGCCTCTTTCCAGGAATGCCATTTCGATAGAAGCAGCATTGGTGATTGCTTTTTCAGCACTATCTACACCATCTTTCGCACGGCTTAAGCCAGCATGAACGATAGATGCAACAGGTCCTCTGGTGTTTTCACATTCTTCTAGCGCTTTGTTTACACCACCATCTTTAAGGGCAGTACGTACGTTTACCATGAACTTACGGGTGTTAACACTCGCGCGGAACAACAGGAAGAGCTTAGCAATACCAATCGCCAAACCAATAATCCACATGATAAGAATGGGATGCATGAACCCACCGCCTTTGATATACAACTCAACCATAAGTTAGAGCCTCCTCGCTTCTGTTAGTATATAAATTTCCAATGTTTGGCAAATATTACGGATAATGAATTATAAAGTCAATATCTTTTTTGATGCTTTTGGCAAATATTGTGTCTCAAATCAATTATTATTCTACAATTAGCGCATCTGCTTATCGGCATTTTGCCAGGGGTAAAATGTAATTTGTGAAAAAAATCCGAAAACCATCAAGCATAAAAAAATGCGTATATTTTGCCAAGCGAAAATATACGCATTTTTAAAATGATAACCTATAGGTCAATATTTGCTACTACGGTTCAAAAGTCCCTTTCCGGAACAGCTACGTTCTAAGAACTATGGGGCAACCTGGGCAAGCTCTCGTGCTTGTTCAAATGAATCCAGTGCCCGGAGGAATTGGGTGTCATAATCAAGCATTATATAATAGTATCCGTCATTCTCCCAGAATTTACGGGCGATTTCCCCTTTGATGCGACTCTGCAAATAACGCTCGTCTTTCTCAAACAGTCCGTTTTCCAGCTTAACGCCTTTACGCAGGCATAACTTTTTAAAGGCGTTCATTATATCGCGATTTACCCGGAATGTTTTCCGGAAAGACGCCAAACTGCTCTTTAACTCCGGATGCCGGGTTGCATAATCATTAGCGAATTCAAAAAAGAGGCGATGTTTTAGTATCTCATTTACCAGCTTCGGTGCTTGTGATTTATGAGCATTCCTTATCTGGATATCCGGCTGTATACCTCCCCCACCAT
Source organism: Calditrichia bacterium (assembly GCA_028284905.1). Classification (GTDB taxonomy): domain Bacteria; phylum Calditrichota; class Calditrichia; order RBG-13-44-9; family J075; genus JACKAP01. The sequence goes on along the minus strand of JANQQU010000084.1, from coordinate 95,224 downwards.
AAACCTGCCGTCCTTTTGCCGTATAAAACAACGGGCGGTCGGTAATACTGTCCTGGGTTGCGGCCCAGGCAGAATCACTGATCTCTTCGTAATACTCTTCGACTTCCTTACCTTTGTAATCCCGCTGAATACAACGCCCCGATGGCGTATAATACTTGGCTGTAGTAATGCGGACAGCGGAACCATCATTGAGCATAAATTCCTTTTGTACTAACCCTTTCCCAAAACTGTTCTCCCCGACAATCATACCTCGGTCATAGTCCTGAATCGCACCAGCGACGATTTCTGCCGCAGAGGCTGAGCCACGGTTAATTAAAACGACCAAATCGCAATCGCGGGGCGTTTTCCGACCAAACTGATCAGCGAAGTAGTCTTCCGCGCCGTCGGAATATTGCCCTTCCCGGCCTTTGGTGTAAACGATCTTTTTGTGTCCGGAAATAAACTTTCCAGCCATCTTAACGGCTTCGTAGAGATACCCGCCGGAGTTCCAGCGTAAATCCAGCACTAGCCGCTTCATGTTCTGCTTCTCTAATTCAACCAGGCGTTCTTCCACTTCTTTCGCAGTGATCATCGCAAAACGGTTGACCGCAATATAACCAGTACTATCATCCACCATAAAACTGGCGGTAATGGTTGATATCGGCACTTCATCCCGCACAATTGTGAAGGGCAGTTCTTCTGCCACACCGGTTCGCTGGATCATGACATCTACCGAAGTCCCTTTCGGACCCTTTAATTTTTTCGGGACATCATCGCTGCTGATACCGATAGCGGATTCCCCATTAATTTTGACAATACGGTCTCCGGCGATAATGCCCAGCCGATAAGCGGGCGATCCGGGGATTGGTGAAATCACTGTTATGTAACCATCCAGCACATCAAACTGTATGCCTATGCCTTCGTATTTTCCGGCAAAGTTTTCTTTGTTCCCTTTCACTTTTTCCGCGGGAATGTATACCGAGTGCGGATCCAGTTTTTCCAGCATTCCATTGATTGCCCCCTCCATGGCTTCGTCCCAGTTAATGTCTTCCACATAATGCCGATCGACCAGGCGGGAAATATCCTCCAGCTTGTTCACTTGCTTTTGTGCACTGTTACGCATATCTGCGAACACTGCATGGGTAAGGACAAAACCAACGGCGCTGCAAAGTACGATTGCAATCACAAAAACAGCAGAGTTTCGTGATCTAAACATATAGAATTACCTCCAAATCATATGATTCCGAAAAAACTGTCTATCGGGAAAAGTTGGCGCATTTAGAAACTTTTTGCGAAAAATTTGATCTCTATTCAAATTCATTTAAATCCTGTTCAAACTGCTCCCACTGTTTTAACTTGCGACGATTGCGAAGTTTCGTAACTGCATATGCCGCAATAAAAATACCCGCCATACTGATCCAGACCAAATTTTCAGTATTAAAGAGGAACAGCCAGCGATAATCATTTTCAATGCTATTCAGCCACTTCAGTTCCAACCCGAACGCGTCAGTATTGATGTAATCCTCTAAAGCAGCATCCCAGCCAGCAACAGTCACTTTTTGATGAAATTGTTGCCAGCGCTCTCTGCTCTGCAGCTGCTCCTGAAGAAAGAGCACAGCGGAAAGGCTTTGCTGGTATGCTAATTCCGCCTGTTGCCGGGGAAAGCGACTGAGATCTTCCACGTCATCAAAAGGGACGATGCCCCCGGTATGAAATGCATTGGAGAGCCGAACCGCAGTCAAAATATCAATTCTTTCCCCACTTAAAAACTTCGCCAACCCTTCATTATACCAGAGCGGCATTTGTTGATGAGAGAATTTCTCATCAAAATAGAAATGAGACATTTCGTGCAGCAGGTCTTTTTCCAGACTCAAGGAACTGCCGGCCCAGGATGGACTTTTCAGAACAATCATTTTCCGGGCGGGTATATAAACGGCAGCGGCCCAATGGGGAATCTGCCGATGATATCGAATAAACGCCTGCTGGGAACGAGCGATAACAACCCGCACCTGGCTGGTCGGCTTTAGCTGATAAAAATCATCCAGCTCAAGCGAAAATCTTTCCAGGCGTTCCCGAATCCAGCGAACATTTTCCAAATCGCCCCTATTATAAGCTATCGTATAATTTCGGAAATTCATTACCTCTAATTCGTTTTGCCCCGATATTTTTTCCGGCAACACCATGGATACAGTCAGATAAAAAATCAGCGAGGTAATGCAGTAGCGAATAAAACAGGACATAATTATTATTTAATACCAGAAGCACTTGCTTTGCAAGCAATATTATCCCGGTTAAAAGATGTTGTTTAAATTAGAGATAGAAATTGAAGGTGTTTTCATTTTCAGAAAACAAAAACGCCTTTGGATAATTCATCCAAAGGCGTTCGTAAATTCGGTGGGGTTGTTAATACCGATTAGAGCTGCTTTTGCACATGCTGAACAACCAGATTGATGATTGCCTTCAATGAATCAAAAACGCCGGTGCCCTTGATTGCTACAGACTCAAAATGCGGCACGTTAAAAAAGTTCAGCTTCTTTTGCAGCATATCCACAGATTCCGTATTGGGGAGATCGCGTTTATTGTACTGAATCACCCAGGGGAATGTTTCCAGGGAATGCCCCATTGCCATCAGGTTGTTTTCAAGATCGAGCAATGTTTCGATATTCCCTTCCATCCGGTCTTTCTGAGAATCCGCGACGAATACGATGCCATCTACACCGTTGAGAATAATCTTACGGCTGGACGCATAATACACCTGTCCGGGAACAGTGTATAAGTTAAATTTCGGTTTCTTGCCTTTGATACGGCCGACTTCAATCTGCATAAAGTCGAAGAAGATCGTTCGGTCTTCCTTGGTCTTCAAGGTTACCAATTCCCCGGTTAGCGATGGATCCAGCTTGGAGTGAATATATTCCAGGTTGGTTGTTTTCCCGCACATGCCAGGACCGTAATAAACGATCTTAAGGTTGATTTCTTGTAATGCCCAATTGATAAACATAGACTTCTTGCCTCATATTAAAAAATTTATGCCGGAAAATCTTTCACTTCCGGATACCGCTATAGCCATCTACAGTTATTTAAAAGATTCATCCAACATATCGCCGAGCATACTGCTAAAGTCCTGATCAAGGATCTGGCCTGCATCGTCCCCAGCTTCGGAAGTCTTGAAAACATTTAAAAGATTCTGAATTGCCTTCTTGGTATAAATCCTTACCAAACCTAAAGTTACGCTAACATCAAAAACAACAACCAGGAAGAAATTATCACCGACATTGGATAAATAAACATTCCGTTTTTCACCTTCATGGAACAGTAACTTAAATTTTGCATCTTCTCCCACTAATTTCGCCATCTCCGAGGTCGCAGCAAAGTCACTGGCAGCCAGTGCAGATAAAATCGCGGTATTGATTTCATCCGTATTCCCCCGTTGGGTAATTAACTGCCCGCTGATGTCGGCCAACAAAATTGTCGAAGCTTTCGTTTTTGCTGCCAGCTCCGTCAGGATTTTGGTGATCTCATCAAATTGCTTCGCAGTTAAAATAATTTGACGGCTGCCATCCTTTAACTTCTTTACTTGTACCATGCTTAGAGTCTCCCTCTAATGATTTTAGAAACGTCCCATCGTGGACCGAGTTTTTAATCTGTCTAAACTTGTTTTTAAACTTTCCCGCATACGATCAATTGCGGCGGCGAGAATATTCAATTCATTTTTGATATTCAGGTTAATCGGCGTATTGAAATTGCCGAGGCTAATCTCTTTTGCAGCATTTGCCAAATGTAGCACGGGACGGGTAATTTGTACCGTGATGACCATCAAAGCAACCAGAATTGCTGCCAGCGTACCGATAGCGACAACGATACCGATGTAAAGCAGTGTTTCCTGAATCTGCTGGTCGACAAAAGACTTCTTCAAGCCAACCCGGACAAATCCCAGCAATCCTTCTTCAATCGGTAAAATGACGTCGTAAATATCATTTCCGCCAATTTCGAGAAGCTCGTTGGAGAATCCTTCTACCTCGGATGTCTCGAACTTTTGATAGACCGTATTATCGGTCAGTTCCAGTGGAATATTGCCATTGTAAGAATCCGTCACCACATTATATTCCGGGTCGATGATAATAATGTATTCATTGCTGAGCGTATAACGAAATTTTTCCGAGATTTTTTTCAGACCAATTTTGTCATTATCAATCATTTTTTCCGCAGCCAGTTCTGCGATGCTGCTGGCGACGATTTGTCCCTGTTTCACCAACGATTCAGTAAGAATCTTCTGCAAGAAATGTGACGTTACAAAAATAATCACGCCAGAGAAAATCACAGCGCCGATCAATATGTAAAGACTAATCTTAACTCTTAAGTTGTTTAACATACTATTTGAATTTGCCATCAAACCAATCCCTTAATTTTACTTAGCATTTGTTTTTGGAACTCATACCGCTTTTCTGCACTGGTTATTTCCAGGCTAAGTAGTTCCACTAATAAAGCTACCAGCTTCGTTTCCAAATTTTTCCGGTTCCGCTTTAGCTCCGTCAATGTGTCTTCGATCAGAATTGAAGATACCGGGCCGACGAATACTGTAAACGCATACTCAATTTCATCCAGCAGCGCTTCCGGCGCATATGGATCTTTTTCCGGAAGGCCAACCAATTCCAGCAACCCTTCTTCCATCAGGCGATTAAACATCACCAGGGTCTCGGTTGGATTCAGGGAAAGGGTTTCGCCGATTTTACCAACGGACTTTTCCCCGTTCAGCTGGGTAACTATTGCCCATTCCATCGATTTCAATTTCACTTCCGAAGGCGATCTTCGCTGACTGAGCTTAAAGATCATATCCTCGTGAATTTTAAACTGCTCCGTCGTCATCGCCTCCCTCGAGGATATTTTCCAACATTATCTTCTCCACATCATCCAGTGTAGACGATTTTATCTGATAAAATTTTTGATCAGGCAGTTTTTTCAAAATTCTTCGTACTTTTCGGGTGTTGTGAAATTCTTGCAGGTTCACGTTTAAGGCCAGACGAATCAATGAGACTTCCACGGACAACCGGGCGATTACCACGATAGAGAACTTTTCCTGACTTCTTGCATAAACAAGCCCGCGGTCAAATGGCATAACGATTTCTTCCATATCGTAATCCAGATGTTCGATTAGCCCGAATACATGCATAAAGGTTTCGCCCAATTCGCTGAACACCGTCAAATTATATTTCGGTAATGCCCAGGAATCGACAATATTGTTTTGGTTGTCAAAGATCACCACAGCTTCGATGCCGGCGATCTCGGTTAAATCGCTAAAGTATTGCTGCACCATTATATCAGCCCTCTGAATATCTGCACGATCAGTTTTTCCGTGTTCACCTGCTCAACAGGAATATCATGCTTCTCGGCTATTTTGGCCGCTGCGGCAATGATTTCCTGAATTTTTAGTTTCTTGAAACGTCTGGCAGGCGCCATTTGTAATGCTTTATGAAGCACCATGGCAATTCCCTGCCGAAAAGTGCGGTGATGAACAATCCGTTTGATCTCAAAAAATGACTCGTTGATTTCCACGTCTCCATTTTCCACGTGAAGCAATGGATAGTGATCGGCCACTTCTGCACAAATCTTCCGGACATCCTGATAGAACTTGTTTCTTTTAAGCTGCTCAACCATTAACTGGTTGATATAATCGAAGATTTCTCCCCAGAATTCGATATATCTTTGATGCTGCCAGGGAATAATAAACGCCTGATCTTCTACGATTGAGGCTGGTTCCGCCACCCGATGCACTTTCACATCCGGCTGAAAGAATTCCCCGATTTCCGAGAACTTTTGAATGACCGGCTCGCCATTAACTACTTTACCGCTATTGGACATAATCACTGCTTCAACCGGCGTTCCTTCCAGGTAATAGACAGTGCCAGCGCCTTTTTTCCGGCTAAACTGAAAATCCACATAGCCAGTGACCGATTCCCGTTCCAGCAAATCGAAAACCTGTCCGAGCGAATAATTCGCCAGGGAGCCGTCCTCCTTGTATCCGGAAGACTGGAATGCATATCCCAATGCAATGGCAATTTCATTTGGCAACTCATGCACTTCGATACTGCCCTCTTGTTCCTGTGACCGTTTCAAAATCCTCAATACTGCCTGTTCGCCGGTAAGATAGACGTCTTTTTCCGAGGAATAAGCCTCGATCATTCGTCCGGTATCCAATACCAGCACACCTTCGTATTCCCAAAAATTCAGCTTGATGTAACCGCTAAACCGGTTCTCCCCCAAATCTTGCAACAGCTGATCAAACTTCGTAAACGAGGTGCTGAGATTTTTATGCTTTTCAACCCCATTCGGCAGCAGCAAAACAACTCCCTGGTCCTATTTCATTGAATTTACTTGTTTTAAAATCTTCTTGACCATTTTTGAAAACTCCGGCGTAATTACCCGCAAACTGGTTTCAACCACGATCAGGTTGGGCCGGTGTTCGAAGACAAAAATATATCCTTCCTTGGAGCGCAACATGATATGTTCGAAAACATCGGAGTAGAAAAGATTGAGCATCTTCTTCAGTTTATACCAGACAAATGTCAAAGACAATGGATGGACCTCATCATCAATTTTACCTTCGAGGATTTGTCCATTGTAATTCAGTACAAATACATTGCGAACATTCTTAAGGCCGGAAATCATGCTGAACAGTTGCCGGGGAATCGGTGTGCTGACGACCTTTTTCTCATCCAATAACCGCAGACCTTCCAGCACGACTGAATTCCAGGGAAGCGTAATCGTTTGGGTTGGCGATTCCAAACCAGCCTCCACCTTAAACTCTCCATCATTCAGTGCCAGCATCTCATGAACCGCCCGCTCTCCAACGAAGGGACCGTATTCAGCATGGACAATGGCGCCATTCGTAAAAAAAATCGCACCGCCCGAATCATTGCTATGAACAGTTACTTTCGCCACATTGCGTTCTATGCAATTGATCTGAATAATATTCGCAAGCTTTAAATCTTTTAAATTTCCAACCAGCGCCATACTCTACTCTAACATTTTAATGACCAAGCTTTTGACATCGTGGATGTCAAACGGTTTTTCGATGTAATCATCCGCTCCCAAATTAAACGCGGCAGCTTTCTTTTCCGGAGATCCGTAGGCAGTTATCACGATTACCTGAGTATCAGATGATTTTCCTTTTATCAACTTCAAGAGTGCCAGTCCATCCATTCCCGGCATTGATATGTCTGTTATAACAAGATCAAACGCTTTTTCTTCAAACCGCTGCCAGGCCTCTTCGCCGGATTCGGCAGTTATTACTTCACATTCAATTGGTGCGGTAATAAATGTCTGATACAAACTAAACGTCAGCGTTTCTTCGTCATCTACAATCAACAATCTTTTCAAATATCCCAAGAGACACTCCTCTTAGACGTCCTGATTTCCACTATCGTAGAAAAGCAGGTAAAGCCAATATAAACGTTGTACCTTGATCGTTGTGACTTACCACATCGATTTTGCCATTATTTTCTTCAACCAGTCTGCTGGAGATCGAAAGTCCCAGTCCGAGCCCCCCGGATTTCGTAGTATAAAAGGGATTGAATATTTTTTCAATTTCACTTTCTTCGATCCCCGAACCGGTATCGCTAATTTCGATCATCACATAATCGAACGGTTGATTGAGAATACCAAAGTCCTTTTTCCCTTGTTTTAAAGGGAGCATACGCTTCTTGTATGCCCGTATTGACAGGGTTCCACCAGCATCCATGGCATCAATTGCATTCAGCATCAAGTTAAGCAATACCTGTTCGATTTGCGATGCATCCGCATAAATTTTCGGGAGTGATTTAGCAATCTCCTGATGCTGTTGAATTTGCATATTTTTTAATCGGGTATTTACCAGCCAATGGCAATTTTCCAGTAAATTAGTTAAATCGTGAAAAGCCGGCTGGGGCCGGGCGGGGCGAGCAAATTTAAAGAACTCCTGGAGCAACCGGTCCGCTTTGTCCACCTCCCGGACGATGCGGCGAATTAATTCTTCCTGTAATTCCCGGTTCTCTCCCTGGTCTTCCAGTAGCTGCGTGGATGCTTTGATACCTGCCAGCGGATTACGAACTTCGTGCGCAATACCAGCGGACAGCTCTCCTAAAAATGCCAGACGCTCCATTCTTCCCACCTGTTGCCGTAACTGCGCGACTTCGGTAACATCCCGCAATAAACAAACAACGCCCTGAAAACTGTTTTTTACATCCTCGAAACGTGAGGCATTAATTTCGACAACGATTTCTTTCTTGCTCTTATGTATAAAAATCGACTCCCAGTCGTCGATTTTCTTTCCGGGCAGCGCGATTGTATGAAAAAAGCGTTCCGCATTTTCCATGGATTTAAAAAAGTATTTCAGATTTCGGCCGGGCATTTCATCCGGTTCATATCCGAGCAGGTGACCGGCAATTTTGTTGGCGAAAGTGATTTCGCCGTCCGGGCTAATCGTTATTAATCCTGCATTAATATTCTGAATAATACTTTTATGAAAATGGAAAATCTGGTTGATCAGCCGGTCCGTCGCTACCGGTTCCTCATCCCGGCGCACCGGCTGCTCCCCGGCAACATCATTATCTCCATCAGGTGTCTCCGAAGCGTCCCGGGAGTTGAGCAAAGCCAGTATTTGCTTCTGCTTATTTAACTTCGAACTCATAGCCGCTTCATTCCTATTAGAAATAATGTATAAATATATGGTATTTTATAAGAAAATGAAATGTTTTTTAGCCCCCTCTGCCCGAGAAGAAATTTGGCTGTAATAGCATTTCTTCCGTCCTCCCGGAGAGACAGCAGGTGATAATCTAACTTTAATTGACATACGGCACACAGAAAACCTATCCGGTGTATGCAGAGGATTCTGCAGTGAAATTAACACAATATCCAAGTATCTATTTTAATCGATTTTCGAATGAATATTTATTGAAGCACATCACAGTATGAATATTCGAAATTTTCACATCTTATACTATTCCCCTGCTCATGTAAGCACACTTTCCGTCGATAATATCTTCAAGCGCCAACAGTGAACTCCGGTCTTTTAATTTTTCCACAGGCATTTAGTACTTGATTTTTATATGAATTACAGCTAATATTATTCTTCCGGTAATGCTAGTCATTACCATAATTCGCGGATCTCAGAAAATTATTAACCTCCTGAGTTTGCGTCTTCAGCAGCATCTAATGGAGTTGATTTCCGGTTGATTATATGCGTTAAACCGTCATATCTCCGATTTATTGGGCAATGAGTGGGAGAATGGTAATTTAACCGCTTGATGATACTGGTTTGCCAAATTTCATGGTAAATCCAAGTGGGATCATTTTTTCATAGCCGGGAGATAGCGTTCCCATGAGCCGTTACAAATTTTCTTCGCTGCATCTATTGATGGATACAGCCGAAGGCTCAGATTTATTACTCGATTACTATGCCGCCTTTACCCGGCGGATTTTTGCGGTAAAAGATTTTAAAAACATCTTAACAGTGTTTTTCGAAGAGCTACGCAAAATTTACAGTCAGCAAGAGATCGAGATTATCTTATCGCACGACAAGCAGGTGCCGACTAAGTTTACCTATGATGCCGCCTCCCGCCAGGCGGTCCCCGTAAAAGAATTTAATGATCGCCAAACCCTTTATACCTATGTGCTGTCCAAGCGTCAGGCGGTATTGACGAATAATTATGAACAATTTTGCGATAATCTCTCTTTGGAAAAGGGAGCATTACCAGCCAATGCCTGGTTGGGAATCCCAATGAATGTTGGCAGCAAAGTTTTGGGGGCAGTTGTTGTCTGGAACAAGGACGACAATTACTTTCTGCGCTTTCAGGACAAACAATTTTTGACTACGGTAACCAACGTTGTTAGCCAGGCAATTGAGAATGTTTATCTTTACGATTACGTGAAGGAATCCAATGGCGGCCTGCGGGTATTTGACACCGCCCTGCCCCGGGGAAAGACCCGCAATTCCATCAAGAGCGTCCTCAACCAGCTTCTTTTTTCTGTGCTGGCACATCCCACGACTGAATATACGGGACTTTTTCTCGGCACTCCGCAAAATCAACGCTGGGCGTTGTTAAACGAAGCCTATGGAAAAGCGGAATATGCCGATATTAGCCTGCGTTTAAAGCCGGGCTTTCCTGCCATTCCACTCAATTTGTTCGACTCCCCGGAGACTGTATTCTGGCAGCAGAGCAATCAGCATCATTTCCTGAACGATGTTTTTCGCGCACCGCTGAAAGATGTTCCTGCAGATGCTGCACTGGTATTCCCTTTTGTTGTCAACAATCGATATCTCGGTGCCTGGGTCATTCTCTTCAATGGTGAAAAGGAACGCCCCGCCCCGGATGAAATCTTGCGCTATGAATTCATCCATTATCTGATTACACAGCTGATTGAGAAAAAAGCGCTGCTGGAACAGGCGAATAAATATGACAACTATCTGAAACATCTGGAACGGATGAAAACGATGGGCGAGCTGGCCAGCAGCACGGCGCATCACATGAACAATATCCTCAGTGTGATTATTGGGAAAGGTCAGTTGCTGCAGAAACATCTCGGCGAATCCGAGCATTACCGGGATCTGGAATTAATTCTGAAAGCTGCCAGCGACGGTGCCGCGAATATCCAGCGATTGCAAAACTATGCCACCCGGAAAGAATCACCGAAGGGAGATGCCGCAATCAACATTAACGGATTGGTCCAGGAAGTTGTCGACATTGCCCGTCCCCGTTTCGAGGGAGAGGCACAATCCCGCGGCATTCATTACGAGCTCGATCTCAATCTGGGCACTGTAAAACCGGTGCACGGCAATGCTGAGGCGCTTCGGGAAGTTGCTCTGAATTTAATCAATAACGCCCTGGATGCCATGCCACGCGGCGGCAAGTTGTCCATTCAAACCACATTGAAAGAGAACAACGTCCTCATTTTTGTCAGCGACACCGGCATCGGCATCCCCCCGGAAATTCGCCACAAGATTTTCGACAAATTTTACACAACCAAGGGCAATCAGGGGAATGGCCTTGGCTTGAATATTGCGTTGGAAATCGTGCAACGACATAAGGGAACGATCTATGTCGATTCGATCGTTAACAAGGGGTCCATCTTTATGATTGAGCTGCCAGCCAGCGGGGAACCGGCGATAACGACGGATGGCAACCGCCCTAAGTTTTACCAGCCCCTGAATTATCGGGTGTTGCTGGTAGAGGATGAAGGTTTTGTCCGCGAAACATTAGCAGAGATGCTCGAAGAAGAAGGCTGCTACGTTAAAACGGCATCGAATGCCCGGGAAGCATTGCTGCAATTTCAGAAATACGAGTGCGATGTGGTCTTTGCTGACCTGAGCATGCCGAAGGTAAACGGCGTAGAACTCGCACGGGATCTGCGCGAGATCAATCCCTCAATCCCGATTTTTATCGTCACCGGCTGGAATCAAACGGATAATTCCCTGAAAGATGCCGGCGCAGTAATTGATGGTGTCATCAAGAAACCGTTCAATATGGAGCTGATTCGCCAGGAAATGCTGCGGGTAATTGGCAGCAGCACTCATTATCATAAGAACGGGTATTCAGTTTAAGTGCTAAAATAAAAAAATATTTTGATCAGAGAGGTAGCACTCATCCCCCCTTTGCCCATTTGCAAATTTGCAAATATACAAATGGGCAACGGTTTTCCTCCTTCAATTTTTCCTTTCTTTAGAGTGTCAAAAAGACGGCACTCCCCTTTCCTTTTTTAGTTTATAAAGACTGCCTTTTTAGTTATATTGCCCGCTGAAATCGAATTAAATCAAAACAAAATAGAGCAACAAAGATTACGAGGAGGAAACGATGAAAGCGGAAATATTGAGTGAGTTAATCACCAGAAATGACAACAAAATAGTATTTATGGTCATGGACGGCCTCGGCGGTTTACCAATGGATGGTAGCGAATTGACTGAACTTGAAGCTGCGAAGACCCCCAACCTGGACAAATACGCCAGCGAAGGCATCACCGGTATGGTAGATCCGGTAACGCCCGGCATTACCCCGGGCAGTGGCCCCGGCCACCTTGCCCTGTTTGGCTACGATCCCCTGGAGTTTTTGATTGGCCGTGGTGTGCTCTCCGCTCTCGGCGTAGAGTTTACCCTCACCGGCAGGGATGTTGCTGCCCGCCTGAACTTCTGCACCATCGACGGAGACGGTAATGTCGCCGATCGCCGGGCCGGGAGGATTCCCACTGAAACGAATTTGCGGCTTTGTAAGTTGATCCGCGAGAATGTCACCTTGCCGGATGGTATCGAGTATTTTCTGGAAACAGAGTCCGAACACCGGGCCGTATTGGTGCTTCGTGGTGATAATCTCGGTGGAGACATTAACGACACCGACCCGCAAGTTACCGGCGTTCCTCCCCGGAAAATGGTTGGTGAGGATGACGCTTCTGCCCGCACGGTGAAGTATTTAAATGCCTTCATGGAGCAGGTGCAGGCATTATTGAAAGATGAACAGCCGGCGAATATGTTCCTTGCCCGTGGCTTTGCGAAATTTGACCCGCTGCCAACAATGGAAGAGCGCTATGGCCTGAAGTCCTTAGCGATTGCACAATACCCAATGTATCGTGGTCTTGGCCGTCTGGTAGGGATGGACATCACTGAAAGACCGGAAACCTACGAGGCGATGTGGCAGCAGCTCAAAGATAATTATGATGATTATGATTTCTTCTTTATTCACTTCAAGAAAACCGATAGCAGCGGCGAAGACGGCGATTACAAGAAGAAGGTAAAAGTGATCGAAGAAATTGATGAGTGGACGGCGAAATTGCGTGAGCTGGATCCGGCAGTTTTAATTGTTACCGGCGATCACTCAACGCCGGCGGCGGTTTCCAATCATAGCTGGCACCCGGTGCCGGTATTGTTGCACGCACAGCACAGCCGGCCGGACCTGGTAAAAGAATTTGGGGAACGCCCCTGCACCCAGGGCGCTATCGGCCGCATGGCAACGAAGCATCTGATTATGCTGGGATTGGCAAATGCCTTCCGCCTGAAAAAGTTTGGCGCATAATTATTTTTTTAAAACCATAAAAAAGCCCGGGATTACAAATTCCGGGCTTTTTTATTTTATAGGATGCGAATAAATTTGAATGTCAAATTAACGTAGTAAAATCATTTTTCGGGACTGGGCAAAACCGTTCGCTTCCAATCGATAGAAATAAATACCGGACGGCACCATTTCATTGCGATCATTCCGGCCATCCCAGCTAACTTCCTGAATGCCTGCTTCCTGATAAGTGGCGACCAACACCTTAACTTCCTGGCCTAAAACATTAAAAATGCGCAGACGAACTTCCGCAGCTTCCGGGAGTGCATACTGAATTTGCGTTTCCGGATTAAACGGATTCGGATAATTTGGCATCAGCTCATATGCTTCCGGAATACGGCTATTTCCGATCAGGCCAACAACAGCAGTGGAATCTTCCACAATACTGATCATACGATTACCAGCCTGCTGAACAAGCGATTGAATTTTACCGGAGGGCCATTCGACAACAATTGAGTCAACAGTAAAACTATTTCCCAAACCAAAATTGAGCACATAGCCATTTTGACTGTTGTATCCATGCTGGGTGGTGAGTTCGCGCATTTGCCAGGTGGGTGTGCCATTGAGATCCGATTTGACCCGCACTTTCGCCCCGATGCCGCCAATATTAGACGCATCTCCGACCAGGTGGATGGCCAGATGATAATTTACATCCGTCAATTCATTTTTATAGAGGAAATTACTCTGCGGCGAATTATCTCCGTTGGTAACAAACAGGTCGAGATCGCCATCCATATCAACGTCAATCCAGTTGATGCCATTGGATCGGGATACATCCGTAACAACGTTCATATTCTCAACTTTATTGAAGAGACCGTCGCCAACATTCTCATACAGGCGATTTTCTGCACCGTCGTCGCTGACGATCAGATCGAGGTCACCATCATTGTCATAATCACCCCAGTTACTGCCCACGGATAAACCACCATCCGTAACGGCAGCCCCCTCAGTAATTCGCTGGAAAACACCGTCATCGTTCCGATAGAGGAAATTATCTTCGCCAAAGTAGTTAGTTACGAACAGGTCGAGGTCGCCATCATTGTCGTAATCGCCCCAACTGGCGCCAACGGAATTTCCACCGTCCATCACTGGTGCAAGGTCGGTAATTTCGGTAAAAGTGCTGTCGCCATTGTTCCGATAGAGGAGATTATTCGGACTGGAAACACCAGTAAACGAAGGATCAATTGTTGCGACGAACAAGTCCACATCGCCATCACCGTCATAGTCGCCCCAGGCGCTTCCCAGGGAAGAATTGCTGCCGGTTACGACATCGCCGGTAGTGATTTTGGTGAATACCCCACTACCATTGTTTTGGTAGAGGAAATTTTCCTCATTAAAATTTGAGACAAATAAGTCAACCAGGCCATCGTTGTCATAATCGGCCCAGGCCCCACTCCAGGAGCTGCCCACATCGGCCGCGATAATATTCGTCTCATTTTTCACGAAATTTCCGTCGATGTTATCATAAAGGAAGTTTGCCTCGCCACCGGATTGCCCGCGGTTAATAACATACAGGTCGAGGTCTCCGTCTTCATCATAGTCAATAAAGTGGCCACCATAGGAAAAGCCACCGTCGTTAACCACAGCGCCACTGTTGACCTGAGTAAAGGTGCCATCGCCATCGCTGTCAAAAAGCAGGTTGTCCTGGCTGATAATGTTGCCAACGAACAAGTCCGGAAAACCGTCATTGTTGTAATCTGCCCAGGCGCCGCCTTCGGAATATCCGTCATCGTTCACAATACTTGCACCGGCAACTCTCTCGAAGACATCACGATCGTAGGTGAAACTATTGATTTCATGAGAGGCAAAGATTGAATATCCATCACCACCTTCAACCATCCAACGATAAGTTTGTCCGTCTTCCAGCAAAGCTGCATCGATCATGTAGTTGTCAACGTTGATGTCAGTAATAATCGTATCCAGGCTACCACCCCAAATGTGCAATTTGTAAGCAACCGGCAGGATGGTCTCTTCGCCGGCATCGGCAGTGGCGTTCGTCCAGTCCAGCTCGATGCTAGAGAGCGCCCGAACAACTTCCTGGTTCGCGGGAGATTTTAGGAAGATACTCATTGGCGGATTAACCAATCCCACCTCTTCAGCAATGGTTATGTGGCGGTTCACATTAACGTTTTCCAGAACATCTACCACACCAGCCTGCCATTTCACCACAATTGAGTCAATGAGCACTGCTGTGCCCAGACCAAAATGTGCAGACAACAAGTCATTTTGAGAACAGAAGCTATCCCCGGCACGAATCTCGCGCATTTGGAAATGATCTCCCGTGTATACTTCAATTCTTGCACCAACTCCGTAGTAATTCTCGGTTGTTCCACGCAGGTTGACTTTAATCCAGTTATTCAGACCATTTTTTTCGTTAATCATCAGACGATTGTCCGGGCCGCCGGCAGTAAAGATATCCATCCAGCCATCATTATTATAGTCCGCAACTGCAACTGCCCGATGGCCATCTTCAGTAATGCCAGCACTGGCAGCAACATCGGTAAAAGTGCCGTCTTTATTGTTCCGGTATAGACGATGATTGGCATTGGAATTCGCAACATACAAATCAATCCAGCCATCATTATCAAAGTCTGCAGCGGCAACACCGTAGGTCGATTCATTGGAATTTCCCTGAACATCAGCTGAGATACTGCGATCGGAGAAGGTTTCGTCCCGATTGTTGTGATAAAGCTTGTTGTGACCGGGGCGGGGATTGTTGACACTATTGCCAATGTAGATATCCCAGTAGCCGTCATTGTCGAAGTCGACCCAGGTGATTCCCCAGCTTGCCAGAGAATCTGCCACACCAGCATCATAATTGATGTCGGTAAAAGAGCCATCGCCGTTATTCCGCAAAAGGTGTTTGATAGAGTTGAATGGGCTGGAATTACAGGTAGCGATAAAAATATCCGGGAAGCCATCATTATTGAAATCGCCCCAGGAAGTACCGTAGGAATTCCCCTGGGTAACCACGCCAGACGGCACAGTAACTTCGGTAAAATCCGAATGACTATTATTCTCGAAAAGCTGATTATCACCGGTATCTTCATTGGCATAGAGATCCAATGTGCCATCCTTATTGTAATCTGCCCAGGCGGCTCCCTGGGTGAGTCCGATTACGTTCAAACCGGTTTGCGCATTTACATGAGTAAAATCGAGGCGATTGTCGTTACGGTAAAGCTTACTGGGAGGACCAAAGTCTTCGAAAAGAATATCGAGATATCCGTCATTGTTGTAATCGCCAAACACAGCGCCGAAAATTGAACTTCCCTGGTTAATTCCGGTTTCAGCAAGTATATCGACGAATCCTTCTTTGCCACGATTCAAGTAAAGGCGATCTTCGTGGTAAATATCCACCCAGCCATCATTATTGAAATCCGCGGCGCTAGTTCCCCACTCAAAGCCATTATTCAAGGGATGAAGCATTTGGGAAGAATCCGCGAATGATTGTGCATTTAAGCGTTGGCTGGTCAATACACCGCCGACAATCAATAGCATCGGCAACAGGTAATGAAGCACCGATGCTCTTTTAAAAATGTCTTTAACGATTACAAATCTCATGTAAACTCCTCTCTGGTTTAGCGCGCACTTATATTCGGAGATGTCTTAAAAAAGACAGAAAACTTTAATTTTTAGGCATACCACAAAAGTAATACCACTCGAAACAGGCATTCCCTATAAAAATCGGCTTACATTAATAAGAAAACTATTGGAAGGCAATTGATAGATTGTCTACTAAGTATGTTGAATTTTCTATTCGTTGCAATAGCAATTGGCAGTCTTTGTTTTCCTGCGGCACTATATGATTCTACCTGGTAACAGGTCGTTGCTGACCTCACCCCCGGCCCCTCTCCTGAAAGGAGAAGGGGGCTTTCTCCTCTCGCCTCTTAGGAGAGGGGCCGGGGGTGAGGTCCAAACAGAGATTTAGCATACCCATCCAGTAAAATCACATAAAAAACTTTCCTGCCTTCTACTACTAATCTTCAAAACCTTAAAACTTAGTTTACAATCAATTAAAATCTGGTAATAATCTGGCAGGTAATTTTTATTGACGAAATTTAAAGTAGCAATGGACAGTGTCGCTAAGCTAAAAAACGACTGCTTACTGCTACTTTCCACTGCTATTCGCTGAAAAATTACTTAACGCGCAGGGTATAAACGCCATCCCAGGCTTGCCCGGGGGGACGATGCATAAACGCCTGGCAACGTAGTAAATAGAGGCGGGAGGGTTCATCTTCACCTTTAATTTGTAATACTTGCCGGAATTGGTTCATCGCCCAATCCCAGTTTTGCGCAAGATAATACTCATATCCCTGTTGAAAATAACTCAATGCTTCCCGGGTCTTGATATCCAGTTTTTCATCGCGCATGGCAATTAATTCGTATACTTTCACCGGTTCACGTTTACCTTTTACCCGAAGCAGGTCGAGTTGGCGTACCCAAATATCTTCTTTGGCCATTTGGTAAGTATCCTCTGCGATGAGGATGCCCGAGCCATACAGTTTGTTTGCCCCTTCCAGGCGGGCAGCGAGATTGACAGAATCCCCGATGGCCGTGTAATCCTGCATAATATCCGATCCCAGATTTCCGATAATCATCTGCCCGGTATTAACGCCGATGCGGTGATGAATTTCCGGTAAATTTCGTTGCCGCCAGTCTTCCCGAATGGATTCAATTGCCCGGTTCATTTCCAGGGCGGTCCGGCAAGCATAGGAGGCATGATTACCGATATCCGTCGGCGCGCCGAAAAGTACCATAATACCATCAGCGCCATATTTATCCAGAGTGCCGTTATTTTCATGAACGACATGAGTCATTTTGTTCAGGTATTCATTCAACAATGAAATGAGCTGTTCCGGGGGCGTTGCTTCAGCGAGATTAGTGAAGCGGGCCAGATCAGAAAATAAAACGGTGCAGACACGCTTTTCGCCACCCAGTTTCAAATTTTCCGGTGCTCTCAATAATTCATCGACAACCCGGGGAGATACATACTGGGAGAAAATACCGCGAATCCGTTTTTTGTCTTTCTCCTCGGTACTATAGCGGATTGCATAGTGGATCGCATAGGTGAGGAAAATTGTGCCGAGCGGAGCAATCAACGGCATCCAGAGCTGATAAGCATCGAAAGTAAAAATCGCAATGCTGAGAATGATCAATCCCTGCAGGAAAGCAACGGCCGCTCCGCGCAAAGGCTGGCAGGTAGAAAATGCCATTCCGGCAATCAAGCCAACCAGCAGTAGCAGCCAAAACAGTTCGATGGTCGAAAATTCCTGAATAAAATTACCATCGATAATTTGCTGGATGACATTAGCATGAATCTCCACTCCCGGGAAGGCGTATTGCCTGGGCACTGGACGCAGGTCATATAATCCAGGAGCATCAGATCCCATCAACACAATTTTATCCTTAAAAATACTCAGGGCATTGGATTGGGCCTGGGTTTCATAGATTTCATTCAAGAGTGAATAGAATGAGATGTAACGAAAAGTTTGATAGGGCCCGAGGTAATGAATTAGCATCCGGCCTTTGTTATCGACGGGAATCTTGACGGTTTCGCCATTTGTTCGCAGTACATCGACTGTGCCATTATCGCCGTCATAGTTGATTTCCTGAGCGTCCAAATGCTGCAGGATGATTCCGAAGGCAAAGGTTGGATAAATATTTTCGTTGAAACGGATGAAGAGAGAGATTCGCCGGATGATATCATCATCATCGGGCAAGAGATTGACGGCACCAATACCGCTGCCGGCATTCATTAATGCCGGAAAATTCGGTTCAAATCGTTCGAAGGAAGGAATTCGATAGTTCAGGTCATTGATGCGTTTGATAAAGCGGGGCACTTCCAAACCTTCCGGTTCAGAAGCCATCGGATCCAGGAAACTGTTCGGATCGGACTGGGTCATAACCATCGCGTTAAAGACATCTTCATAAGAGCGGACCGCTGCGACAAAACGATCATCTTCGGCGGGAAAGCGCTTGCTTTTGTCAAAGAGGATATCCATGCCAACGATGCCGGCATTGGCTTCCTTGAGGATATCCAACGCTTTCGCCCACTCCGTGCGGGACCATTGATAAAAAGAGCCGAGTTCATTCAAACTGCGGCCATCAACGGAGACAATGACAACGTCCAGGCTGTCCCGGTTAAAATTGCCATTCGTCGTATAATTGGGATATTTAGCGGGTTCTATAAGTTTACGAACGCGCCAATCATAGGATGCGGCTTCGAAGCGATAAAAAAATCCCTTCGAAATTCCCACGGTAAACAGGAAGAAAATTATAGTTCCTGCGATAATTCCGGAGAAAATTCCGCGTGATAATCTCCCGGACCATCTTTGTAGCATAGAAGCCTCTTATCGAGCGTGATCAAACGTAATCATCAGTTCCATCAAACAATCAATGTCTTCTTCCGTGTTGTAAAAATGCGGCGCGACCCGTATAAATCCATTTCTAACGGACACATGTACGCCTTTTTCTTTCAAATATACCGCCAGCGCTTCTGCATTGCTGTGATGAAAGCTAACAATGCCAGCCCGATGCTCTCTCTCCAGCGGTGTGTATATATAATACTCATGTTCTTGTAAACGATCAATAAGGTAATCCGTTATCCGGTAAATTGTATCTTCAATATTTTTTGGTCCGGCCTCGAGGAACATTTCCAGAGAGGCAATCGCACCGGCAATACCGGCCAGGTTCACCATTCCCGGCTCAAACCGTTCGGCTGTGGGAAGATACTTTAGGTCATAATCAAAAAATTCCCAGGAGTCATCGACCGACAGCCAGCCAGGCGCCATTGGGTTAATATCGTCAAAAATACGCGGGGCAATATACATAAAAGCTGTGCCTAATGGCCACATCAACCATTTTTGGCCGCCGCAGGACAAAAAGTCGATCATACAATCTTCCACATCGATTTGTACGGCGCCTATTCCCTGAATGCCATCGACACAGAAAATGACATCATTTTCCCGACAAAGCTGCCCGATTTTTTTCAGGTCGCATTTATATCCATTCAGGAATTGAACATAGCTAATCGACAGCACGCGCGTTTCCGGACGGATTTGCGCAGCGATATCTGCCAGCTCAATTCGGCCATTGCGATGCTTTACATAGTCGATCGCCACTCCCTGCGATTCCAGATGCAGGAACGGATAAACATTCGAGGGGAATTCGAAGTCATTCAGTAATACCCGATCTCCCTCCTGCCAGGAAAGTCCGCGAGTGAGCCAGTTTAAGCCCATGGAAGTGTTTTCCGTAAATGCGATATAATCCGGGTTAGCGTTTATCAACTGCCCAATTAATTGCTTGAAGCGCGCTTTATCCTCGGGCATATTCGGCCAATATTCAACGTTCTCGTAAGTGCGATTAAATTGATAGCGCTGAATTGCCTGTAAGGAGCGATTATGTAATGGAGATAATGCGGCGTGGTTTAAATATACACGGGATTCCGTATGCGGAAAAAAGGTGCGATAAGTACTAAGATTTTTTTGGAGTGTCGGTCTTTTGCTGTCAATCATAACATTTTCCATACTAGCCTGCTAACTGTAGAATTGCAATTACAGCGAGATTTATCTCTGACAAATAGCTTGGATAGAAAATACTGGCATGCATTCAGGGAGATGCCGACCTCCTGTCGATCGCTGACGACGGCTGTTAACCACTCTGCGATCCCCTACTCCAAAAAATATGAAATGCCAATCCTTCAATTCTCAGTTTGCTGTCAAAACAAACCCGCTTCTGTATTTCCCAAGGGGATAAATATAATCGGACCTGAATAACCTGGTTTGTGTATCGTCACCGAACTAAAAAATCAAGTTTTTATTTTTAATGCGTTTATCGGGCGACAAACGCATTAAAAACAGCTACTTTTGCACGATTTTCTTTCAATAAAAGGCGAAATTGCGATTCGCAGGAATAAGTCAAATTTTGCCCGGCCGAGGATTATATATTCTCGATTTCCGCTTCCTGCAGCAGATTACCGACATTTGCATTCATTTCCTTCATAATTCGTTCTGCCTGGCGTGCTGAAAAGAAACTGATTTCATGCAACATCAATTCCGGGGGAAGGGCCGATTTTTGCCAGCGCCAGTGGAGTCCATCCTGCCCTTTCGCAACCTGCTTCAGGCGGGAGTTTCCGCGACCAATCAGCTGGGCAATATTTACATGCACCGGCTTATCATCAATCGTCACGGTTACCACAATATGATCTTCCTGAAACCTACGCGGCTCGAAAGATACCGGATGATCGCAGAAAGACTCGAAAAGGAAATAAATATGTAATGCAAATATCCACACCGGGTAAGCGGCTTCTAAATCTTCCTGATGGAATGGCGGAATCTGATTTTTCTTTTTACGCTCATTATAAATCAAATTCCACAGGTCTGCCGGGTTGGGTATTTTATTATGAATTGCAACCTGGCTAATAAAAATTTCCAGCGCATAGGCCGGTAATTTTTCGTAAGTGAGGTCTTCAATATCAGAATGCGCCAAATTTAAATTTTCGACATGGTCGACAAATTCTTGAAAACCGAATTCGCAAATCGCCAACCAGTTTTTCTTTTTGCCAATGCTCCGGAGATAGTTAAAAAGAACAATGGGGTTCTCGTGGGTTTGCAATACTTGTTGCACTAGTTGGCGCCAGGTATCCAGGCGATCGTGCACAATAAAGTAGTTTTCCAGTACGTTGCGAACTTCGACATCGGTAGAATCCTGCAAAAACAACAGACGGAATTGCTCGGCACTTTCTTCCAGGAGTCCCATCTGCAATTGCAGGAAAGCGGACCGTTTCCGCCAGTAATAGTCTTCCGGATGTTTTTCAAGAATTTTACTGACCTCCAGAAGCGCTTCCGAAAAATTTTCCCGCTGTATCAGGAAATCAATATCAATTTCATAATGGTCTTTTTCGTTAAGCTCCGCAACGCCGGGGACGGATAAAAGCAGTATTTGATATACTTCACTGGGCTTCTTTTTCCCACTTTGATTAGACAATCTCAGGTATGCTTTTACCAGGTTTTTATTCCCCGGATCTTTCATAATCGCATCACGCATTTTGTTGAATGCGCCGGGATTATTCCCCGTTTGCAATAATGCCTCTGCTTCATATTCGGCGAACAAATATGGCTCGTTGGTTAATCCCTGGTACTTTTCGATGAGCTTTAACACCAAAGAAGTATCCTGAAATCCCATCAACAAGGGTATAAGGCGGTTGAGGACATAAATATCTTTCGGAGATTTTTGCAGGGCGGAATTATAGTCATAAATGGCACGGGTTAAATTTCCATTATCTTCGTGGATTCTTCCACGCATAAAATAAGAGAAATTTAAACCGGAATTATATTTAATCAGCTTATTGGCAACTTCCATCGCTTTACCGGGCATGTCCAGTTTAACATACAAATTGACCAATCTGCTCAACAAAAACGGATGATTGGGTAATTTTTCCAATGCGACGAGTAAGGTATCTTCAGCTTTTCGATATAGCTGCGATTCCTGAAATTCTTTAGATAACGCCAAATAGGTTCTGGCAATCTCCATCATGGGGACTTGCTTAACAATTGATTCCATTCCTAACTATTCCCTTATATTTCTAATTCCCTGAAATATCTGTAATTAGATATCACCTCTCCAAATGAGGATGAAGCTCTGAATATTTTTTGATATAGACCGAAAGTGGTTGGTGAGTCATAAATCAGAACACGACGCCTGCCAGGCAGGCGGTTAAATTGATTGTCCTAATTTATGGGATAATAGCGGAATATATTTGATGATTTCCCCAAAAACAGATATGCGAAAAAAAACTTTCCGGGAAGTTTTCAACCTCCCGGCGGATAATTATCTTCGTTTATTTTCAGGGAATTACCACAACTGGGCGAGGGTCCAAAGGCAGGGTGAAACGAATATGATTGAATCAAAGCGATCGAGAAAGCCGCCATGCCCCGGGAGTAATGCAGAAGTATCTTTGACCCCGGCATCACGCTTAAAACGGGATTCTACCAGGTCTCCCAACTGGCCAATGGTCCCGACAATCGCCCCGGAAACGGCTGCAAACTCCATGGACATATCCGGCAGGAACAATTTACCAAATCCAACAAAACTAACCACGCCGAACAAAAATCCCCAGGCAGCCCCCTCAATTGTTTTGTTGGGGCTGACATTCGGCGCCAGCTTATGTTTACCCATCAGGCGGCCGCCAAAATATGCAGCGGTGTCGCAAACCCAGATAGCAGCAAACATTACCACGATAAACCAGCCTCCCGCATGAGCATCTCCTCCACTGGCTGTTGGTTGCCAGCTTTCAAAATTCATCCGAAGCAACAATAATGAAGATAGCAGTACCGGGATGTAGAAAAATCCGCTAATGGTATAAACAGTATTAGCACTGGCCATTTCTTTCGGTGGACGCAAATGCCAGATCAGGAAGAACACTGTGAAAAGCAACACCATCATTTGCCAATATTGGGGAAATAGAAAGGTTAGGATAAGAAATAGCGAACCGGCAATTACGCCGGGAAGACGGTAGGCGAATATATCTTTCTCTTCAAAGATTTTATAGAATTCCCATAGCGCTAAGACATTAACAATTACAACAAACGCCAGAAAAAAATAACCTCCCAAATAGCATATATAAACCAGCAGTGGAATGCCCCACAATGCCACACTAATTCTTTTCATCAGATCTTTCACACGCACTCCTTAAACAAGTCTACTGTTACCTCATACCAGTTAACCGCAGAATATACACAATCAGTGGGAAAAAACCTCTGGCAATAATAATTCAGTGGCAGTAGCAGCGAAAGGAAATTATCAACGGATTATGTTAAAACGATATCCTGAGTCTTTCCTGCAACTGTCTGGTGCTACTGCCCCTAGACGAAAAAAGATTTTGTATTTAATTTATAAACCGAGGGGCGTGGCTCAGGCGGGGCGTAATTGTTTGAAGACGCTATAGATTTCTTCCAGCAGGGTTACAGTTTCTTCCCAATCATCAACACTCATTGTCATGATAATTTTTAGCACTTTTTCTTTTACACCGGGAATATCAAAGAATTTGACGGAATCGAGCAAACGGGACATTAATTCTTTCAGGCCATCCTTGTCTTCGATGGAGGCAAGCTTAATCAGATCGATATAAACCGTTTCAAAGCCGAGGATAAAATTCGCTCGCATCGTTTCGAAAGGCTTTCCGGAAGTATACGTGCTAATGTCCCTCGGCAAAGTAGCTTCCGTAACCGCTTGTTTTTCTTGCTGATCCATCAATACATAATTCATTTTCCGGAGCAGTTCGATTCTCAGGAATGGCTTGGTGATAAAGTCATCCGCGCCGGCACGGATTGCGCTCACCAGGGTAGCGGCATCGCTTTTACCAGTGACGATAATAACGGGAATTTCGCGGGTGCGCTCTTTTTCACGCAGGTGGGTAAGTGCGGTCAGTCCGTCCATGTTGGGCATTATGACATCAAGGAAGATCAAATTTGGCCGTACAGCCAGGGCGGTTTCCAGGGCGATTTCGCCATCGGTGGCAATCATTATATTGCAAGGCGTCTCATTTAAATATTCCCGAAATGTTTCCCGCACAACCGGGTCATCATCGGCAATTAAGATATTCAAATTTTCTATCCCGCCGTTAAAGCCACTCATAATGTAAACCAGAATAAATGATAAAACCTGCCAATTAATACCGAATGCCGGATGGTAGCATACAATACCGACCCGGCATTCCAAAAACTGTTTGGGGAATCATCTTCCCACTAGATCTGATACGATCTATTACAAATAACGATCCTTAAATTCTTTCAATTCGAAAACACCATCTTCAAGAATAATCTTGTCGGCATAATCTAGCGGCGACTCTTCGAAATAGACATTGTCGACCTGAACGTTATCTTTGCCTTTGTCCACCAGTTCGAGCGGATCATTCATCGCGAAGCGCACCGGATAAGTTCGTTTCAACAACACTTTCCCCGTCTCACCAGCAACATATAATGGTTTATTCATCACCTTCGCCAGTGTCGCAATTGCATGGGTGCCGGTTTTGTTAATAAAAGATGTTTCCGTAAATCGATCGGTACCGGTGAGGACGAAATGACAATCCCGCACTGCCCGGGCGATATCCGCATCGGGAATCAGGCGCACCTTAATCCCGGCTTTCGCCAGACGATAAGCCATTTCGGTGCCCTCTTTCAGGGGGCGGCTTTCGGTGCAAATCAAACGAAAGCGTTTCTTTTGCCGGCGCGCCTCCAGCAAAATAGATTCCACAACACTACTGGCGGAGTGCGTTAAAATCACATGATGATCAAGGATCAGGCGGCAGCCCCATCGGGTGACAACACCGACGTTCTTTTCAGCAGCTTTCCGCAATTCCGCAATTTCCTCTAACGTGGCCTGTTTAATGACCATGATATCTTTCTGTTCCTTAGGAATGTTCTGAATAAACTGGAGAATATGTTTGGTACGATTGTAGATCAGGGCCATTAAAGGCTTCGCTCTTACAAGCGCATTGCTCAGTTTGGAGAGCGCCTGAATAAGTTCAGTGCGGTTTTTATATAATTGCCGTTGAACAAACTCTTCTACAATGAACAGTGCCTGATTGGAAAGGTAAATAGAACCATGAGTTGAATCTGCTTTTATTTTGGCAATATCTTCTCGCCAGTATTCCATGTTGCCATTATTTGTGCCGTTTTTCGACATTATTATTCACCCGTTTTAGTTTTAGAATTTCTCTTTTCATTTAGAATAGCGTTTTTTCCGGAACGCAGGTTATTACTATTACGCAACCGGAGTTTTGCCGCAAGCATATTATGTCCCGTATGGGTGCAGCTATAATATCTATGATGAAGGTTTAATTTTTGGAGAGAGGTGCGATCGCTTTGGCAATGCACTGTAAAACGGCACAGGATTTTCTGTGGTGTGGTGATAGCGTGATGCATTTGATTCATTCCTGCCAATTCAGTTTGCATAGTCACATCGCAATATATTTCAAATATTTCCTGTTTCGCCGGTAAAGTTGGGGAAGCATTAATATAAAACATTTTTCTCTGGATCGTGAATTTTTCCCGCAAAATTTACTTTTATGCTTTCCGGCATCACCCTTCGGATGGCTTTCCATCCTGAAAACAATTCCCATTTATAAAATGAAATTGCTTAAAAATTCGGACAAAGATCACATTTCCCGTTGACTTAAATTATTTGCCTCAGTAAAAATTCACATTTTTCTCAGAAGGCACTTAATCGTCAGGATTTATCCGGCATTCGATATTTTTCGATAATATTGCAATTCTGTTAAAAATGTACCGGATAATATCTTTATAAGTTAAGTGAATATTAAGACCTGCGTTATTGACCAAAGTCACCGGAATGTATAAAAATGCCAATTAATGAAAACCCACCGGTAGAATAACACCATATTCGCGAGAAATAAACATGAAATTGTTTGGCGGGTTTTGTCACCGGTCACGTACATGCTCGATCGAATTATATTTCTTTGAATACGTTTTAAATGATCTCAGCATGACTGTTGTTAAATATTATCTAATTCCGGGAGAAATCAGTGAATATTCCGCATCTGGTTGTTGGCGATGCCGCGGGTAACTTTTACGAAGTACCAGAACTTTACATGGCAGGCGTAGGTTTTATAAAACCTTTATTACCGGGTCAGAATGACCTGCTGGCTTTAACAGACAAAACCGCTTTACAAGTATTACCGGGCCGGGTAGCAATAGGCTACGATCCTGATCTGGAAAAATATATTCAGTTAAGAGAATATAATGGCACTGCCGTTTTTCCAGTCGCGGCTGCCCTGCCACAACATCAGCTTCAAATTTATCGTAGCGCATTCTCCATGGTGCTCGATGCACCGCGTCTCCCCGGAAAGAATTATACTGCTACCGGTATGCGTGACGGGGCATTTTTTGCAGCAGCGACGGAGATTTCCCAAACTGCTGAAAAGCAACGTTCCTACACTTTCGTAAACAATTTAAGTGAAGCGGATCCAGCTGCCCTTATCCAATCCGCAGCAACAGCAAACGATACCGCACTGGTGATCTCCAATGTGAATGGCGAAAGTGAAGATTTGCTGACTGATTTCATTAAATCTATTCGCAGCTTAAACGGAGATATTTCGGTTTACGTTCAAACACCGAATCTATCACCTACATTGGCCAGCACACTTTGCAATGCCGGCGTTAGCGGTTTATGGGTATCGACCAATTCTTTTCAGGAAGATTATTTTAACAAGCTCCATGAGCCTTTCGGCAGTAAGTTCGAAAACCTGGAAGCATCGATAAAAACAATGCAGGATTGCGGTGGAGAAACAATTCTCGATTACCAGGTATTTCCGGGATTAACGGATCATCCCCGGGAAATTGACGCGATGGACGCATTTCTTTCCAACGCTGCAATCACAACCTTGCATTTAAGCAACCTGGCAATTGACCCGGAATGGTACATGGACGAATTAATGATTCTTGCTTTACCGAGAGATCAAATTGGCATTCCCGGCTGGCTGGAAGGCTTACATGCCCGTTATCCGGAATTGCTTTCTGCAGTTGCCACATTAACGCAATAAGTAATTTGCCGGTATTTTAGCAGAATAAAGATTATTTCTAATTAGATTGATGGCTTTTAAATGGAATTTGCGGTAAGTGTAGAACAATACGCTTGCCGAAAATAAGCAGCGTTTTTGGGATGTGAAGCAAAGAACTTCACAATTTGGCCATCATATCAATGTTTAGGAAAGATGTCATTTAGCCTGCATAAGAGTGCCGAGCACATTGCTTATTTCCTGCAGATTAAATGGTTTGGTGATGCGTGCATCGAATCCATATTGCTGATAGTCACTCATTACCGGATCGTTGGAATATCCGCTGGCCACAATCGCCTTGATATCCGGATCCATTTTGCGAATTTCAGCAAGTGCCTCTTTGCCACCCATACCACCGGGGACTGTCAAATCCATGATGATAGCAGCGAATTGTTTGCCATTATTTTGCATCTTGCGAAACATTTTGATTGCCGCATCGCCATCATTGGTTTTGATCACCTCATATCCTAAATGATTGAGCATAATGCCGACCAGGTCGACAATCGGCTGTTCGTCGTCCATTACCAGAATGGCGCCCTCGCCTTTTATCAATTGATTATTGACAATCCTGGTCTTTTCCGCTTTTTTCCGGGAGGCCGGCAGGTAAATCGTAAAATCGCTCCCCTCGCCTAATCTGGAGCGTACGGCAATATATCCACCATGCTTGCTAACGATTGAGTAACAGGTTGCCAAGCCCAGCCCACTCCCCTGCTGCTTCGTGCTAAAGTAGGGATCGAACACTTGTTGAATATTTTCCCCGGGAATGCCAATACCATTATCCTTAATAGAAATCTTTACATATTCTCCCGGGCGTAGTGGTAGTGCATGGCGTTGTTTCTTTTTAGCAACGTTAAAATTACTACAATTGACAATGATATCACCACCATTCGGCATCGCCTGAACAGCGTTGATAACAATGTTGTTCACCACCTGCCCAATCTGCCCCTCATCCGCCTCAAGCGAATAGAGGTCATCTTCGAAGTGACAAATTGCCCGGCACTTACTGCCATAAAGGGCGAAATTAGCTGCTTCTTCAACAATTTCCGCAACCCGTATCACCTGTTTAACCGGTGTGCCGCCTTTCGAAAATGTCAGCAGTTGCTGGGTGAGATCCCGCGCTCGCTGACAGGCTTTCTCTGCTTCTTCCAGCCGTTGATAGGCATTGTCTTCCGGGCTGATTTTAACCTTTGCCATGGAAATATTGCCAATAATTGCAGTCATAATATTATTGAAGTCATGGGCAATACCGCCGGCCAGAACGCCTACCGACTCCAATTTTTGAGACTTGTAAAGCTCCATCTCCATCTGAAGCTTCTCGGTGATATCCCGGAATGCTAATACAGTGCCGATGGTCTGTCCGGTTTCATCATGGATCGGGGCAGCATTCAGCGAGATCATCCGATTCGGCTGCCCACTGCGGGAGTTATTCAAACGGGCCTTGTCGATTTCAATCATTTGATCGGTCTTAAAAACCATATCGACCGGCGAAATTTTTTGCCCGGCAGCTTCACCGGTTTCACTCAAATTGGTAATATCAAATATTTTTGAAATCGGTTTTCCGGCTGCCGCTTCCCGGGACCAACCGGTAACAGATTCCGCAACATCATTGACTAAACGAACATTGCCATCAACATCGGTCGTAATTACACCATCCCCGATACTGCGCATGGTTACACTCAGCCGTTTCCGTTCTTCAGAAAGCTTATCCAGATATTGCTTCCGTTCCAGTGCATTGGAAATATGCTGGCCAACAAATGTCAGTACTTCTTTATCTTGTTCAGTATAGCGGATATCTTCGCGATAACTTTGCACGGCAATTACCCCAATCGCCTTTCCCCCGCGCTTTAAGGGCACGCCCAGCCAATCGACAGCAACTTTCCCCAGTTGCGCAACTGCACCTTCCTCAATCATTTTCTCGATATCTTTGCGGGTAAGCAGCAAAGGTATGCCAGACTCGATGATATATTCCGTGAATCCTTTCTCCCGCTTACGTTTTCGCGGAGTCAGCGGGAATTCCTTGTCAAATTCATCGACAAAGTAGGGGCAAATAATCTCATCTGTTTTTTCATTGTAAAGGGCAATGTAGAAGTTGTCAGCATACATCAACTCCCCGACAATTCTAT
Organism: Calditrichia bacterium; assembly: GCA_028284905.1. Classification (GTDB taxonomy): domain Bacteria; phylum Calditrichota; class Calditrichia; order RBG-13-44-9; family J075; genus JACKAP01. The sequence goes on along the minus strand of JANQQU010000084.1, from coordinate 65,480 downwards.
GGATGGCAGCATAAAACGCCTGAATATCTTCCACGTAACTGGCGCGCTCGGCAATACTATACAAGGCAGCTTGCACCTTCGCCGATCGCTTACGACGGGTCATATCGCGCATAATGCTATGCACAAATTGTTCCCCGGAAAGCTCAAAAGAGACCGCTGATACATCTACCGGTAAGCGATCGCCTCCTTTGCGGTAAACTTCTGATTCAAAGTTGGCAAATCCGTTTTTCTGGAATAAAACCTGCTGTTTGCGAATAATCGTTTTTTGATCGGCGGGATAAAGACTAAAAATATTTTTCTGGAGTAGTTCTCTTTCGGAGTATCCAAGCTTTTCGCTGGACTTTCGGTTTACATCGATAATTTCGCCATCGAAGTCATGAATAATAATCGCATCGTTGGAATTTTGAAAGAGAGTGCTGAATTTCTCTTCATTGAACTTGAAAAGCGCTCGATAATCAATGTCGCTTTTCTCTCGTTTCTTCTTGTTTACAGTAGACATTTAACAACAATCCGGTTGTGTTTAACTGTAATTTTATCCGAATATCTCAATGCTTCCAAATGCTTCAGGCGTCATTAAGGCAACTATTTTGTTACCTTAAATAAAATAACACTGTAAAATTGCTGCACTAACAAGATTTATTTAATTCTTTTTTTAAATACAAGTGTTTACCTGAGATCACAATAAATGGATCCAGCTTATTCTGACGAAACGATTTTATAGAAAATAATGGTAGAATGGTAATTAAAGAAGGGAGAAATTTAAAATGGAAATAGAATCCCGTTCAGCAGGCGGCAAATAATGCCGGTAGTTTATACCAAATCCCTGGCATAAACTACCGGTCGCCTCTGACTTAGACAGTAACGGGCTTTATATAATACGAGCTGTTGAACGGTTCAAACAGAATTAATCCATTTGCTTCCGTAAAAATGTCGGAATATCAAGATCATCGATTTCATCATCGAAAGAGATATTCTCGGATTTGGTTCTGGCAACCTGCTTGCTGCTGCCAGTAGCCTCATCGGTCTTCTTCTTCTTTTCCCGCATGAAGGTCGGCAGGTCCAGAAGTTTTGGGCTGGGTGCGGCGGCATCGTCTTTCGGCGGCTGCACCACTTTCCGGTCTTCCACATTAAATCCGGTAGCAATAACAGTAATAAATACCTCGTCGGTAAGATTCTGATCGATAACTGCACCGAAGATAACATTCGCATCTTCGCCGGCTTCTTCATAAATGATGGTTGTTGCTTCACTGACCTCATAGAGGGACATATCCGTACCACCAGTGATATTGACCAGTACGCCACGAGCACCACGAATGGAAACACCTTCGAGGAGCGGGCTGGAAATCGCCTGCTGTGCTGCCTGAACCGCCTTGCCATCGCTCTTCGCATAACCGGTTCCCATCAGGGCATCGCCCATCTCGGACATAATCGTGCGAACGTCAGCAAAATCCAGGTTGATCAATCCGGGCACGGTAATCAAATCGGAAATCCCTTTGGTTGCATGGAGCAGTACGTCATCAGCAACTTTAAAAGCGTCGAGCAACGGGGTAGATTTGTCTACAACTGCAAACAGACGCTGATTGGGAATGACAATAAGCGTATCTACGGTTTTGCGCATTTCATCGATGCCTGCTTCGGCACGCTGTAAACGCTTCAGTCCTTCAAAATTGAACGGCTTACTCACGATGCCAACGGTTAATGCGCCCAACTCCTTGGCAATTTCTGCCACGACGGGTGCAGCACCAGTACCGGTACCACCGCCCATGCCAGCGGTAACAAATACCATGTCCGCGCCGGAGAGCACTTTCTTGATTTCTTCCCGGTCTTCATCCATCGCCTTACGACCGACTTCCGGGTTTGCGCCGGCACCGAGTCCCTGGGTTAATTGTTTCCCGATCTGGATTCGGGTTTGCGCCTTATTCTGCTCCAGTGACTGCGAATCCGTATTAATAGAGATAAAATCAACACCGGCCAGTCCGGCATCAACCATCGTATTAATCGCATTTCCACCGGCGCCACCAACGCCGATCACCTTCAACTTAGCGTTCAGCTCAGCTCTTTCGTCAAATTCAATGGCCATTTACGCCTCCTTAAATTAATGATTACTGTCTAAGTCTTTACCTTCTTCCGTGAACTAGAAAAAACGTTTAAAAAATTGTTTAAAACTACCTAATACATCATCCCAAACGACGTCGCCCTCACCTTCAGAGGTTAACGGTCCATCTTCATGATAGCGAGGTGCATAGAGGCAAAGTCCTACCGCGGTACTATAAATCGGGCTTTGCACAGTATCTGTTAATCCACCAAGATGCTTGGGAACACCTAAACGAACCGGGACGCCCCAAATTTCTTCTGCCATCGCCGCAGTGCCTTCCAGCAAAGCGCCGCCACCAGTAATAACCGCCCCGGCAGCCATCAGCTCCAGCAATTCGGACTTCTTCATTTTTTGGTAAATCAATGTCACCATTTCTTCCATTCGCGGGGCAACAATGTCCACCAAAACGGATTTGGAAATTGTCCGTGGGGGGCGACCGCCAACACCGGGCACCATAATCGTGTCCTGCGCAGTCAAATTATCCCGGCTAACGGTGCTGTTCTTCACCTTGATGGCTTCTGCCTGTTCCGGCGGGGTTCGCAGACCAATAGCGATATCGTTGGTCACATGCTGCCCACCGAGAGCAACAACCGATGTATGCTGGATGTGCCCATCGAAAAACATAGCAATATCGCAGGTACCGCCACCGAGGTCAACCAGTGCCACGCCAAGGTTTTGCTCATCTTCGTCCAGAACTGCCAGGCTCGATGCCAGTGGTTCCAGCACGATTTCTTCCACTTCGTATCCGGCGCGCTGCACGCTTCGCACGATATTCTGCGCCGAAGTAACCGCTGCGGTAACGATGTGCACTTCCACTTCCAGGCGAACACCGGACATACCTACCGGATCATGAATACCATCCTGATCGTCCACGATGAATTCCTGGGGAATCACATGAATAATTTCCCGGTCGATCGGCAGGGCAAGCGCTTTCGCTGCATTTATCGCGCGCTCCACGTCTTCCGGTGTTATCTCATGATCATCCCGGGAAACCCCGACCATGCCTTTACTGTTAATACTGCGAATATGATCGCCGGCAATACCAACAAATACCGATTCGGCCTCAATGCCTGCCATCGTTTCCGCTTCTTCCAGCGCAGAGCGGACAGCATTGACCGTCTTGTCGATATTGACGACCACACCTTTTCGCAATCCATGCGAGGGAGAACTGCCGATACCCACCACATTCAGGGTACCGTCCGGATCCTCCTTGACAATTACCGCACAAATTTTCGTTGTGCCGATATCTAATCCTGTTATTATACGTCCTTCCATCTCAAGCGCTCTTTTTATGATTAACCTTTATTTTGAACAACGATTCGATCAGCAAATGTCAGATCGATCTGCTTAATTTCCTGCAACTTTTCGATTATTGGCTTCTTGTTTAAAAACTCACTGAGAATATAGAGGCGCTCGTATTGATTGGTATCGCCCAGCTTAACTCTGGCAGCACCTTTAATCAAAACAAGTTCCGGCTGTTTATTTTTATTGATGTTTATTTCGGAAATCAGGGATAACAGGCTCGGGTCGACTTCCTTGATACGTTGAATCAGCGCAATGGTAGACGGTAATGCAGTGCTATCGTTCTGCATTTCAGCAACAGGTACTCCGGTTACGATTGGCAATTTTCCCATGGGCATTCTGGGTAATTTCTTTAGTATCAATCCGGTTTCGTCAACCATGTAAATAGATTTATCGACCATGTAGAGAAAGGGCTCCCGCTCCTGCACATCAACCAGAATTGTTGACGGCAAAACACGGGACACACTGACGCCGCGAATATATTTATTTTTCAGCAAGTCATCGGTGACTTCGGGCAAATTAACACTGAACATTCTCTGATTATTGATCACTTTTACGCTATCTTTAACCACCGTCGTTTCCAGGTAGCGATTTCCGGTCACTTCGACCTTTTTCACCAGGAAAAAACGGCTATTGTGAATGAGATAATTGACAAAATATCCGGCGCCATAAAGGATCACTGCCCATATCAGCAGATTCACCGCAGTTTGCGGGGTCGGATACAGCATTTTCCCTAATTTCTTTTTAGTGCTTCTTCTCATGTCCATTCCCTGAATTTTGAAGCAGTTCATCAATGATTTTTTCACCGGTCTTCCAAATATCGCCGGCCCCCATGGTTATCAGCATATCTCCGCTTTGAAGCTGGGGCAGAATGAGTGCCGGAATCTCGTTCATATCTGCGATATACTGCACATTTTCCATCCCCAGCATTTTCGCAGTTTCACTAATCATGCTACCCGAAACTCCGGGGATCGGCGTTTCCCGGGCGGGGTAAATATCGGCCACAATCAAAACATCAGCGTTCAAAAAGGCCTGGGCAAATTCTGTAAAGAACTGCTGGGTTCTGCTGTAGAGATGCGGCTGAAAAACCACAACAATACGTTTTTCCGGCCAGCTGGCGCTTACCCCGGCAAGTGTTGCCTGCACTTCCGTCGGATGATGGGCATAATCATCGACAATCATAATCTCATTTAGCTCAGCCTTAATTTCGAAACGCCGCCCTACGCCCGGAAAGGTGCGCAATCCTTCAACTATTTGTTGAAATGTTACACCGACTTTCAAACCTACTGCCACAGCCGCCAGGGCATTCTGTATATTATGGTCACCATGCAAAGGTAAAACAACTTCTCCGAGTTCATCTTCATGCAAATAGACCTTGAAGCGGCTGCCGGCGGCACTATTCTCTAACGTTTTAGCTCTCAGCGCTGCAGCCCTGTTTAAACCATAGGTAAACGGTGGCGTATCAAAATCGGGAATCATTTTCTTTAAATTTTCATCATCCAGGCAAACGAGTGTCTCTTTGGCAGCGCCGGCAAATGCCAGAAAGGTGTCAATCAAATCTGCTTCATCCCGGTAACAATCAAAATGCTCCGCTTCAACATTGTTGATGACAGCGATTTCCGGCTGCAATGCCAGCATACTGCGATCGTATTCATCCGCTTCAGCAATCAGCCACTCTCCCCTCTCCGGAGTTGCATTTTCCGGACGATGCAATTGTCCCCCGACAACCATTGTGGGATTTAATCCTGCTGATTGTAAAACTGCCCCAACCAATGCGCTGGTCGTTGTTTTGCCATGCGTTCCGGCAATAGCGATACCGCGATGTTCGGCCATCATCAAACCAAGCATTTCCGCCCGGCGGACGCACGGGATACTGCGGGACTTTGCTGCTAACAATTCCGGGTTAGCCTTGCTGACCGCAGATGAAAAGACAAGCAGATCAACATCCGGTAAATTTTCGGAGTGATGTCCGGCAAAGAGCATTGCGCCGTTTTCGCGCAAACGCTCTGTTACTGCTGTCAGTTGTAAATCTGATCCGCTCACCTGGTAACCACTTTCAATTAAAATTTCTGCGATACTGCTCATTCCTGCCCCGCCAATGCCGACAAAGTGAATGCGACGGGCCTTTTTAATGTCAATCAACACACTCATTTTTCGTTTGCGAGTGCCAGTATTTCTTTGGCTATTTCTGCAGCGGCATTTGGCCGGGCGATTTCCTGCCAGGCGGCCGGCATGCTTTTCTGCAATTTTTTGTCATCCAGTATTTTTTCCAGGGCACTTTGCAACTTTATTTCCCAACGCTCGCCTTCCTGAACCATCAGTGCGGCACCGGCATCTGCCATCATGCGGGAATTATGCACCTGATGATCTCCGGCAGCGTAAGGATAGGGCACGAGAACTGTCGGCTTAGCAACCAAAGCCAGCTCAGCCAAACTACTGGCGCCAGCCCGGCAAACGATGACATCTGCGCAGGCATAGGCATCATTCATTTTTTCCACGTATGGGACAATCTTTACACGGTCGCTTTTCAAGGTGTTGGCTGCCATTACTGCCTCAAACTGGCCGCGCCCGGTTTGCCAGAGTACCTGAGCATCGTATTTTTCCAAGATTTCTGGTAATATCGCGCTCATCGCTATGTTGATCGAGCGGGCACCCTGGCTGCCACCGAAGATGAAAATCGTTTTTCGGCCGCCTTTCAAATCCCAGTTTTCAAGTGCCTTCCGGCGATTACCTTTATCCAGGTTTCCCCGAATCGGATTACCGGTTACCGTCAACTTTTCCAGTAATTCCGGGAAATGTTTTTTGGCCGCTTCAAAAGAGAGACAAACTTTCCGGGCATATTTCGCAAGCAAGCGTGTTGTTACGCCCGGGTATGCATCCTGCTCCTGAATGAGTACCGGCACCTTCATTTTCGCGGCAACATACAACGGCGGACCACTGACATATCCCCCGGTGCCGACTGCAACGTCCGGGGCAAATTGCCGGATAATTTGCCGGCTTTTAAACAGGCTACTCAACAGCTTCACCGGAAAAAGTAGGTTCTTCAATGTCCAGCTGCGGGAAAATCCGGCAATCCAGATGGTCGCCATGGGAATACCCAGCGGAGGCACTATCTTGGTTTCGATACCATTTTTCCCACCGACGTAGAGACATTCGATTTCAGCCTTTTCTTTTAATGCTTCGATGATTGCCAGTGCCGGATAAACATGGCCACCTGTGCCACCTCCAGCGATTAATACCCGTTTTTTCATCAGAGCAGTCTATCCCTTTGTAATATCCAATTTCCAATGTCCAATTTCCAATTTTCAAATACTTGAATATTCAACATTGAATATTGGATATTGGAAATTCTCTCTACCGTCGCCCTCTGCCGGCTGGCACATATGCCGGCTTTCGACCACGGCTACTTTTCTTCTTTCGACTACTGGTAACTGGTTTACGCACTCGCTTCCGTCCCAGTGTTAAATTCGATAGTTTTAGTAACATTCCGGCGTAAATGCAGGAAAAGAGTAACGCTGTGCCACCATAGCTAATGAATGGCAACGGCAAGCCAGTCGCGGGCATCAAGCGCAAGGTAACCATCATGTTCACAATCGCATACAAGGTGAAATGCGCGGTAATACCAATTGCCAGATATGCGTAAAACCGGTTTTCCGACAAGCGGGCAATCTTTAATCCCCGCATAAAGATGATTCCGAACAATCCAACCACTGCAGCAGTGCCAATCAGTCCCCACTCTTCGCCAATGATGGCAAAGATAAAATCCGTGTGCGCTTCCGGCAGGAAGAACATTTTCTGTGTACTGCCGGCAAATCCCACCCCGGTAATGCCGCCATTGCCAAGACTCACCAGAGATTGATGCACCTGATAACCAATGCCCTGAATATCATCATCCGGCTTCAGAAAGGCCATTACCCGCTGGAGCTTATAGGGTGATATAATCACCGGGATAATCGCAAATGGGATCAAAGCGGCTCCGGTATACCCGAGGTGAGACACTTTTACCGGTGCGGCAAACAACATAGTTACACCAATCATCACCAACAGCGCGGCACTACTAAAATCCGGGTGACGCAATACCAAAGCGGCAAACACAGCCAGGTAGAACAAGTGCGGAAACAATCCTTCGCTATAGCTTTTCATGCTTCTTTCTTTCCGGCTTAACGAATCCGCAAAAAAGAGAATAACCGCAAACTTGGCGACATCCACGACCTGAAAGTGCATCGGCCCAATATGCATCCAGCGGCCCCGCTCAATAAACGCAGTGTAAAAAAGTATTATTGCGCTGATGAAAAGCGGTATCCATGTATACCCTCGCAGCTTCTTATAAGGCATGCTATAAGCCACAGCCATTCCGATTAACCCGATAAAGAGATAAACCAGATGACGTTTCAGGAAGTAAAAGTGATCACCAAAATACTTTTGGGCATAGAATGCACTGGCACTGTAAACCATGATGATTCCCAGCAGCATCAGGGCAAAAAAGGTGAAAACCAAAGTTGTGTCAAAATAACGTTTTTTCATGATAAAATTGGCTGTCCTGCCGGTTTACGATTTCCATTATTATTCATCTGTAATACAATTTCTTTAAACAGCCGGCCCCGCTGCTCATAGCTATCGAACATATCGAAACTGGAGCATGCCGGAGATAATAATACAGCATCTCCGGGGAGCGTTTTTTCGGCTGCGATTTCTACAGCTGCGGCAAGCGTCAATACTGGGTATACCGGCAACAATTCTTCCCAGGCTTTTTTCATCCGGGCTTTTGCCTCTCCTAATAGTGCAATACCACGCACTTTTGCTTTCAGTAAAGGATTGAGGCTGCTATAATCTCCGCCCTTATCCTTACCGCCGGCGATCAGAAACAATGGCTGTTGAAAACTTTCCAGCGCAACGCCTAGTGCTTTTACCGAAGTAGCCTTGGAATCGTTGATATACTCAACACCATCGATAGTCGCCACAGATTCCAGGCGATGTTCGATGCCCGGGAAAGAACGGAAAACTTCCGGTATATTCGCAGCTGGAACACCAGCAACAATAGCAGCACAAGCAGCAGTTAACATGTTGTAACGATTATGCTTGCCTTTCAAGCTGCTATCCCCTGCGGGTATCCGGCAATCGTGGGATTCCCAGCGAATTCGAATCGCTTCTCCTTCCCACCATGCGCCTGTAGACAACGGTGTCAGGCTAATGGGCAATTGCCGGGCAGCGCTTTTCGTCAATTGCTCCGTGAGGAGTTCATCATCCGCATTGTAGATAATGATATCCGTGGCATTCATATTTTTCAGCATATTCATTTTCGCTGCCACATATGCTTCATACTTTCCATATCTGTCGAGATGATTCGGCGACAAATTTGTAAACACGGCAATACCGGGATGAAAATGAGAGATTGTTTCCAACTGTGCGCTGCTAACTTCAAGAACAGCAATCTCTGCATCCCGATTATTCATCACCTCTCCGGCCAATGGTATGCCAATATTGCCACCAACAATGACTCTCTGAAAATGCGAACGGCACATGTCCCCAATCAGACTGGTGGTTGTGGTTTTTCCATTACTACCAGTTATTGCGATTACCGGCGCACCACAAAACCAGCTGGACACTTCCAGCGTGCCATAAACCGGTAATTTTGCTTTTTCAGCCTGCTGCAAAACAGGAATATCCAACGGCACACCGGGACTAACACAGAGAAAATCCGCCTTCAGTAAATCATCACTATTCTTGCCTAATTCTACCCGAATACCGTCCGCCAATAATTCTGCTGTTTCCGGCACAGATTCACGCGCATCGCTTAGCAATACATCAGCGCCAGCCTGGCGTAACAACTTTGCCAGCGCAATACCACTGCGGGCGGCACCAATAATTGCCACTGTCGCCCCCGACAATTGCCGGCGGCGTTCCGCTTGTGATGCTAAATAATGTTCACGTTTCTCTGTCATATACTTTCTCAAGTTCAGAGTTCAGGGTTTAGAGTTAACTTTGAACTTTAAACCCTGAACTTTGAACTTATTTAGCGAATCTTAAATGTTGCTAAACTGAACAAGGCCAGTAACGCGCCGATAATCCAGAAGCGCACAACAACTTTCGATTCTCTCCATCCTTTTAATTCGAAATGATGATGGATTGGGGTCATCAAAAACACCCGTTTTCCTTCACCATATTTTTTCCGGGTATATTTAAAGTAGCTGGTTTGGATAATTACGCTGATCGTTTCCGCGACGAATACGCCACCAATCAGCACCAGCAAAAATTCTTTCTTAATCAAAACAGCTGCTGCCCCCAGCGTGCTGCCCAGGGCCAGGGAGCCGGTGTCTCCCATAAAAACTTCCGCCGGATGGGTGTTAAACCAGAGGAATCCCATTGCTGCGCCAAAGATGCCCAGGCAATACACCGCTAATTCCCCACTCCCCGGCAAGTAAACGATATTGAGATAGGTACTGAAGTTTACGTGACCGGTCACATAGCTAATCCCGGCAATAGCCAGCATGGAAATAGCGACCAGACCGCTGGCCAATCCATCCAGGCCGTCAGTTAGATTTACAGCATTGGAAAATCCGGTTATCACAAATACCACCATTGGGATATAGAGTATCTCAAAAGAGAACATCCAGTTTTTAAAGAAAGGGATTGTAGTACTATCATGAATATCCCGGGCATTTAATTCCGGATTAAAGTAAAGCAGCGATCCGATTATTAATCCCAGGGTGATCTGCCCGATCAGCTTATAACGGGCGATTAATCCCTTTTTCATTTTTTTAACGACTTTCAAATAATCATCGATAAAACCGACAACGCCCATCCAGAAGGTTGCTAAAAACAACAGCTGGATGTAGAAGTTCGAGAGCTTAGCCCAGAGCAAAAGTGAAACAAAAGTCGCGCCAAGAACAATAATACCGCCCATCGTCGGGGTTCCTTTTTTCACCTGATGCGTATCGGGACCATCGGTGCGAATCTCCTCGCCTAACTGATTTTTGCGCAAATAATCGATAATCCTTGGGCCGATTACAAAGCTAAACAGCAACGCAGTAATTGCTGCAAAAGCCGCCCGCACCGTAATGTAACGGAACAGGTTCAGCGGACTGAAGATATCGCTATATTGAAACAGTAGATCTGCCAGCATAATTTTCCCTATCGGCTTCTCGATGCCATCATCCGTTCACTGGAGTCCGGTGTCGTTTATATTCTCGCAGCTTCCTGCCTGCCATCCACACACTGCGTTTCAACTTTCCTGTAAATTCGGCAGCAAAGCTAAAACGCGTTCCATTTTCATCCCCCGTGATCCTTTTAAAAGCACAACATTGTCATCCTGTAATAACGCTGCCAGTTCTTCGGCAATTGCTTCGTGAGTCTCCCGCCAGCGGACATCAATTTGCTTATTTCTGGCGGTAATGCCTTCCCCGGTATGACGGGATTCAGGTCCATAGAGGAAGACCACATCAATTTTTTTCCCGGCAATGTATTCCCCTAATGCATAATGCTCACTTTCGGCCAGGTCCCCCAGTTCAAGCATATCGCCCAGCGCCAGAATTCTTTTCCCCTTCTTTACTGCCAGCTCAGCGACATAATCAACCGCGGCTTGCATCGAATTCGGGTTGGCATTGTAAGCATCATTAACAAAGACGGTTTCCCCTTTTTCGAACACTTCCATCCGTTGATCGGCGGGCGAGAAATCCGCTAAAGCCCGGGAAATTTCCGGATGCCCAACGGCAAATTGTTCCCCGACAGCAACCGTCAGTAAAGCATTGGTTGTATTGTGCTTACCCGGCACGCCAAGGCGGGCTCGCAGATCTGGACCAGCACTTAACTCATACCGTCCCAGCCGGTCTGCGCCCAATACCTCGCCAGCGATATTCGCCATTCCCTGAAACCCAACCGTAACACATTTCATCTCTCCATAGGGGTAATTCTTCAATAAAGGGTCATCTGTATTCAAAACAATCGTACCACCGGGTTTTGTCTGACGGAATAATGCTGTCTTCTCTTCATAAACCGCCGCCAGGGTGCCGAAGAAACCAATGTGCCCTTTGCCAATATTGGTAATCACAGAAACATCCGGCGCACTTAAGCTCGCCAACAGTCCTATTTCCCCGGGGTGATTCGTGCCCATTTCAATCACGGCGATTTCATGGGATTCTTGCAGTTTCAGTAACATCAGTGGCAACCCGATATGGTTGTTTTTATTGCCTTCGCTTTGAAAAACCCGGTATTTTTTGCTCAACACTGCTGCGATCATTTCCCGAGTGGTTGTTTTCCCATTCGATCCGGTTATGCCGACCACAGTGACATCCATCTGGCGTCGGTGATAGGCGCCGAGCTGCTGCAGGAAATCCAGCGTATCTGCGACAACCACCATATTTCTATTCTCGGATAGTTGCTGATTTTTCCCGAACCATTCAGCCTCTACGACTACCGCGCCTGCCATTTTCCCGAACGCTTTTTCCACGAAGCGATGGCCATCGTGCACTTCTCCTTTAATCGCAACAAAGAGCTCCCCGGGAGCAATCGTACGGCTATCAATCGAAATTCGGCGGTAGTCAATGTTCTCTACATTGCCGCTTGTTTCTTTTAAACCACCGTAACCAGCTAAGAAAGATCCAAGTTTCATTTCCCGTTCCGAACTCATATCAGCCACTCGCGTATGACGTCCCGTTCATCAAAATGAACTTTTCCATCGGAAAAAGTCTGACTGGTTTCATGTCCTTTCCCAGCCAATAAAACAATTTCACCCTTACGGGCATTTTTCAGGGCGGCAACAATCGCTGCTTCCCGGTTCGGAATTACTTCAACTTTATCCCGATTGTAAATGCCGGATAATATTTCCGCGATAATCTCTTCCGGGTCTTCGCTACGTGGATTATCGTTCGTTAAATAGATTTTATCCGCATAATTTTCGGCAATTTTGCCCATCTTCGGCCGCTTCTCACGATCCCGGTCGCCACCGCAGCCAAACACTACAGAGAGAGCACGCGGACGAAGGGCTAACATCGCCTGCAGAACACGTTCTAGCGCCTCCGGGGCATGGGCATAATCAATAACAATTTTGTATCCACCGGTCGTATCATAACTTTCACAACGGCCCGGCACCCTTTTTAAGGCAGTCAATCCCGCGCTGATTTGCGATTCCACAACGCCCAGCGAAAGGGCAGTTGTAACAGCGGCCAAGATATTGTAAACATTAAACTTCCCTATCAACGATGTTGTAAAACGCATAACGCCGGAAGGCACATTGAGCTCCAGGGCCATTCCTTCTTTTAGCGTGTGAATCGAGCGCACAGAAACTGTTGCGGCATCATTTGAAAAAGCATAGGTCAACACATCGCCGTTTGTTGCTTCAATCAGTGCTTCACCATAGGGGTCGTCCAGGTTAACAATTGCCCGGTCGCACTCACGCAAACGCTCGAACAACTTCCGTTTTTCTGCAAAGTAACTTTCCATATCGCCATGAAAATCGAGATGGTCATGCCCTAAATTCGTAAACACGGCAGCAGTCCAATTCAGTCCGTCCACACGATTCAGCGCCAATGCATGAGAAGACACTTCCATGACTGCACTTTTAATCCCCCGGCGATACATCTCGGCAAGCATTCCAGCCAGGTCTAACGATTCAGGCGTCGTATGCACACTGGGAATATGTTTCTTTCCGACAACCGCTTCGACGGTGCTGATTAATCCAGCCCGCCACTCAGCAGACTGCAGTATAGAATGTATCAGGTAAGCTGTCGTTGTCTTTCCATTGGTGCCGGTAATACCAATCAACTTCATCTGATCCGAAACGCGCTCATAAAAATTCCGGGCCAGGTATGGTAATCCGCGGCGAGTATCCTCCAACTGAACGACAACGACATCGGCGAATTCCGGTGCTTCCTCTACAAAGAACACCCGGCATCCTCTTTCGTATGCCTCGCGAATATAGCGATGCCCGTCCACTACGCCGCCCCGGATGGCGACGAATGCATCGGACTCACTGACCCGGCGGGAATCATACTGTAACGATTTCACCAGCGTGGAAAGGTCGCCACTTGTTCCGAGTACCGGAATGTCGGCGACTATTTCGGAAACGCGTTTCATATCGGACTACACACCAATTTAATGATCTTCTGATCTTTCATTTTCTTACCGGGTGCCGGGAACTGTTCCCGAACCATGCCGGTTCCTTCCACTTCAACCTGGATTTGCCATTGGGAGACGCTTTGCAATGCTTCTTTCAGGGACAACCCTATCAGTCGGGGCATCACATTGCCCGGTTTCACTTTCTGGGTTTCCGTAAAGAGTGTGATACCTGCATCCTTATCTAAAGTGCTGTAAGCCGCGGGCTCCTGCCGGTAGATGACGCTGCCATTTCCCACCAGCTGAAATTTCACTTCCTTATCCTGCAACATGCGAACCGCCCGACTCACTTCCATTCCTTCCATTGGGTAAACAAAGTTATCCAGTGAAGGCAATTCCAATTGGGCCCGTTCTACATTATCTTCATCTTCACGAATCACCGGCACTCCGATTATCCGATGGGCGATATTGCTGAAAGCCGGCGCAGCGACCTGACTGCCATAATAGCCATTGCGCGGGTTATTAATCACCACCATTAAAACGAAGCGGGGATCGTCAACCGGGAAAAAGCCGGCAAACGAACCGACGTGATTACTCTTAGAATATTTCTTCATTTTTGAATCATATTTCTGCGCGGTACCGGTTTTTCCGGCGATTGCAATACCACTCACTTTTGCCGTTTTTCCAGTGCCGTTCTCAACAACACCTTGCAGAATTTGCTTCATCCTTGCAGCAGTTTCCGGCTTAACCACCTGGCGAATCAATTGCGGCTTACGCTCCATGTGCACTTTGCCATTGCTGTCCACAATTCTTTTCACCAAATACGGTTGCATCAACTTCCCTTTGTTGGCAATAGCAGCGTAAGCGGATGCGACCTGCAGCGGTGTCGTTGAAACCTCATAACCGATGCTCATGTATGCGAGGGAATAACGGGAATAATCTTTCGGCTTGTTCAGGATACCCATTGCTTCCGCTGGTAAATCGATCCCAGTAGTTGCCCCAAAACCGAAATCACGAGCGTAGCGGTAATACATCGGCGCCTTAAATTTCTGTGCAAGCTTGATAACCCCAATATTACTGGAGTTTTCGAAAACGCTTTTCGCTGTCAGATACGCATAGGGCTCATGATCATGGACCGTATTTTCCGCCAAGGTCATTTTGCCATTCTCACAGAAGACCAACTCTTTGTTGAGGTCCAGGTTCAGCTGCTCGATACAAAGCGCCAGGGAAACCATTTTAAATGTCGAGCCCGGCTCGTAGAGATCTGTAATCGTTTTATTCCGAAAACTGGCGATATCGAATTCATTATAACGGTTTGGATCAAATCCGGGATAATTTGCCATTCCGAGCACTTCACCGGTGTTCGGATCCAGCAATACTGCCGCGCCATTGCTGGCCCGGTGCGTCGAAACGGCACGCTTAAGCTCATCTTCAAGAATGCCCTGATATACCATATTCAAGGTCGTTTCCACATTCATGCCATTTACCGGCGCTTCCATGGGGAAATCCCAATTAGGAAATTGATTGCCGAGCGCATCCCGCAGATAAATCGAAGTGCCGGGCTTCCCTTTCAGATAGCTGTCAAACTCTTCTTCAAGGCCTCCTTTTGGCGCATTTTCAAAGTCGCAATAACCAATCGCCTGGGCAGCCATATTCTTATAAGGATAATAACGACTAAATTTTTTCTCCAGAATCAAACCATTAATTTTCAAAGCTTTAAGAGCGTTTGCTTTCTCATAATTCACCCGATGATCCAGGTAGGCAAAATTCTCATTCGCCTTCATTCGTTTGAGCAATTTATCCGAGGGCTTCCCAAGAATTTTTCCAATTTGCTTAGCGAGCTTCTTTTGATCCGCAATAGCACTGGGCTTCACCGCCAGAGAATAATGCACTAAATCCACGCCCAACAACTGACCGTTACGATCGGTAATATTACCACGCTGGGCCGGCAGTTCGCGTTTCTGTTCCAGATGCCCCTTGGCAACAGTACGGTAGCGCTTATATTCTGCAACCTGAACATAGGCAAGCTTGAGCAGAATGAGCAGAAAGCAAAAACTCCAGAAAGCGCCGAGAATATAAAGGCGATTTTCCGGTTGATCATAAAATGCACCGTCGGCTTTCTGCCGTTTCTTATTCTTTCCCCTGGTCTTTCCGAACATAATATTCCAACTTATTCTGATTCACTTTAAATACGATAGGTTCTTTTAAAGACGGCTGTAGCCCCAACTTTTTCGGGGCAACCTTTTCAACTTGCTGCTGTAGGTGATTTACTGTCGCCTGATTATGGCTTAACTCGCTGGTCAACGTAAAAATTTTTCCCTGCAAACGTCCGATATCTTTTCCGTATTCAGTGATCCAAAAATCCTTCCACTGATATACCAGGAACATCGAACTGACGATCAACAGCCCTAAAAAAATGAGGCTGATGGTGTAAAAGTCCAGCAAAGCCCGGCGAACGCCTTTTTTGATGGTTTCCTTACTTTTACTGCGGGCTTTTGTTGATTTCCGTTTTGCCGCAGTTTTCTTCGGGCTCTTTTTTCTTTGGTTCTTTGATGTGGTGGTGGTTTTCTTTCTGGTCGTCTTAACCGTATTTTTCTTACGGCTGCCTGCACTGCTGCCAGCCACAGGTTTACGGGTTCTGCCGGAGCCGCTACTGGTTTTCCGGTAGGTTTTTCGGGTACTACTCACGCGGGTATCGGATCGTCCCATCAGGCCATCTCCTCCCCGGTGTAAGGCACTACTTTTTCTGCCACACGCATTTTGGCTGAACGCGCCCGGCTATTTTCGGCAATTTCTGCTGCATCCGGCACCATGGGTTTCCTGGTCACCAGCTTGAGCTCCTGCACTTTATCACACATACAGGCCGGCAGTTCCGGAGGGCAAACGCAGCTTTTATTTTTCTCCTTCATAAAATTTTTCACGATCCGGTCTTCCAGTGAATGATAGCTGATCACAACAATCCGCCCTCCCTCGCGCAGCATCTGAAAAGCGCTCTCTAAAGATGCTTTCAGACGATCCAATTCATTATTAACCTCAATCCTGATCGCCTGAAACACCCGCGCCAGAGATTTATTGAGAAAACGCTCCCCGGTAATATTCCGAACAATCTCAGTCAATTCGCTAACGTAGCGAATTTCCCCCTGGGTTCTTTTCTCAACAATATCTCTGGCGATAGCACGCCAATGCCGCTCTTCTCCGAACTCCCGAATGATTCTTTCCAATTCTTCCCGGGGATAGGTATTTAGCACATCAGCGGCACTGCTTTTTTGAGCGCTGCCAAAACGCATATCCAATTCACCGTCTCCACGAAAACTAAAACCACGTCGCTGCTGGTCTATTTGCCAGGAGGAAATCCCCAGGTCGTAGAGAACACCATCCACCGGATATTTTCCTGCCTCATACAGGACAACTTCCAGCTGGTCATAAAAAATGTTACGCAGGTATTTATTGGGAAATGACGATAAGCGATCTGTAGCGAACGCAATGGCTTCCGGGTCGGCATCTATGCCAACCAGAAAAGCATCTGAAGCGGTATTATTCAGAATACCAAAGCTATGCCCACCACCGCCAAGTGTGCAATCGACATAAACCCCACCCTTTCGGGCCACCAGAAATTTAACAGCCTGCTCTTCCAGCACCGGCCGATGGAAACCACCGTTCATGATATGCGATCCTTGCAAAAAATTCTTTATCGGCTTTTCAGCCTTATTTTGGCGCCGATTTAACAATGCACGTCCTTAACTTATGCTGTGCATTTTTGCGCCGGAAAGACAATGTTATATGTCAAGATCCTCAGCGATTTTCAGATAAGCGCTTTCAGTCGTCTCAACATATTCCTGATATTTGTCGTGATCCCAGATTTCGATTTTGTTTTCATACCCAACTACCAGTACATCCCCCTCGAGTTGTGCATATTCAATCAGGTTTGCCGGCAAGTTGAGTCTTCCTTGCTTATCAACTTTTTGCTCACTTGCCTGATACATTAATCGTCTGGATACAATACCGAATTCCTTACCAGTTCCTACTTTTTGCTTAATATCTTCTATTGTATGGTTCCAGGCAGACAATGGAAATACACCGATGCAGCGTTCTGTGCCGCGCACCAATATCAGCGTATCATCATCTTCCTTGATCAAATTCTTGCGAAATTTAGCCGGGAAGTTGATGCGACCTTTGCTGTCCAGTGTATTTCTGTAACTACCCCAAAAACCGCTCATATCATCCTTTGTATACTACTTTGATGGAAAAAAGTGGAATTTTCTCCACTTCTTGTCACAAATATCTACCGTTTTCCACAATAAATCAAGCAAAAACTCAAAAATTGAAAAAAATTTTTTTAATAATATTTTCCAGAATTCACCTTTTTTGGGGTAAACACTTTATTTCCAACAGGTTTTGGGGGAATTATAAATTTCGATTCGTATAAAAGAAAAAGTGGAATGATGTGGAGGAAAGTGGAGGAAGGAATTTATAGATAAAAAAATCCCGGCAATTCTGGAAAGAAATGCCGGGAAAAGATAAAAAAGTGTTAAATCATAATTCTGATATCATCATTAGAGAATTAGCATGCAATCCCCGTAACTAAAGAATCGATATTTTTCACTCACTGCCTGCTTATAAGCATTCATTGTAAATTCATATCCAGCAAATGCGGAAGTCAACATTAGCAATGTAGATTCAGGCAGATGAAAGTTAGTAATCAATTGATCAACAATCTGGAACTGATAAGGCGGGAAAATAAATTTATCTGTCCAGCCTTTTCCGAAACGGATAAATCCATTTCTGCCGGCAACGGTTTCCAACACTCGAACAGAAGTCGTCCCAACAGCAATCACCTTATTTCCATTAGTTTTCGCATTATTAATCGTTTCTGCCGCTTCCTCACTTACATCGTAGTATTCGGAATGCATCTGGTGCCGGGAAATATCGTCTACCTGTACCGGACGGAAAGTACCTAAACCGACATGCAGAGTAATCGGGACAATATGAACCCCTTTTTCTTTTGCAGCATTGAGAATATCTTCCGTAAAATGCAAGCCAGCGGTTGGTGCGGCAACAGCGCCGCGCTCGCTGGCGTATACGGTTTGATAGTATTCTCGGTCTATATCTTCCGGTTGGCGTTTAATATAAGGCGGCAACGGCGTCTGCCCAACTTCCTCAAGTACGTCGAAAAAGCTGCCATTGCAATGCACTTCAATAATCCGGCCACCGGAAACAGTATTGTCGATAATATCGCAAGTAAAATCCTTGCTAAAGACAATCTTGTTGCCCAGACGCACTTTTCTCGCCGGCTTCACCATTACTTCCCAAATGCCGTTTTCCAGATTACGGAGAAGGAAGACTTCCACCTTGGCGCCGGTTTTGTCTTTTGTGCCAATTAATCTCGCCGGAAAAACCCGGGTGTTATTGACAACCAGACAGTCGCCGGGAGAAAGATAATCGAGGATATTATTAAATTCCTGTCCTTTGATATCCTTTTTGCTCCGGTCCAGCACCATCATCCGACAGGATTCGCGCTCCTTCAGAGGGTATTGAGCGATTAATTTTTCCGGCAATTCGTATGTGAAATCGGCCAGTTTGAGCTTGACATGATCGTCATCAAAAAAGTTCTTGCTGAGTTCCATTCCTTTTTTGTCCGTAGTTAAAGTGTTCATATGCAAATGGCGTCGCTACTCTGCCGCGTGGTGTCCGTTTGATAAATCCTTCCTGAATCAAAAACGGTTCATATATTTCCTCAATGGTGTCGCTCTCCTCACCGACAGCAACAGCCAATGTATTTAGGCCTACCGGGCCGCCATTGTATTTTTCGATAATCGCACGGATAATTCGCTTATCCATCTCATCCAATCCCATCTCATCAACTTCCAGCATCAACAGGGCCTGATCGGCAACTTCTTTGGTGATGTTTCCGTCTGCTTTCACCTGGGCAAAATCCCGGGTGCGGCGCAATAGTCGATTTGCCACCCGCGGTGTTCCCCGGGAACGGCGGGCAATTTCCATCGCCCCTTCATCGTCTATTTCCACTTTCAAAAGACGGGCGGAGCGGTGAATAATATGAAAGAGATCTTCCGCCTGGTAATAATCCAATCGCAATACCACGCCAAAACGCGCCCGCATTGGTGCTGTTAGCAATCCAGCTCTGGTGGTTGCCCCAACCAGGGTAAATCTGGGCAGGGTGATCTGGATGGTTCGGGCATTCGCACCACGATCGATCATAATATCCAGTTTATAATCTTCCATCGCAGAATAGAGGTATTCTTCTACCACATTATTCAGGCGATGTATTTCATCTATAAAAAGCACATCCGGTTCCTGCAGGTTTGTCAACAATCCTGCGAGATCTCCGGCTTTGTCCAGCACCGGTCCGGAAGTGGTGGTAACATTCACCTCCATTTCAGAGGCAATAATATAAGCAAGGGTTGTTTTACCCAACCCGGGAGGACCATAGAGCAGCACATGATCCAGCGCTTCCTGCCGTTGGCGGGCTGCTTCGATAAAAATCCGCAGATTTTCCACGACTTTCCGCTGTCCGACGAAATCATCGAAGGCAGATGGCCGCAGCGCTGCTTCAAACGCCTGATCTTCCAGATTGGCAAACGGATCGATCGCGTCTCTGTCCGGATAATTCTTATCGGTCATCTTAGAGCTCTCTCAATGCTTGCTTTACCATTATCTCGATGGATGCATCACCACCATGGGCTTTAATAATATTGTTTACAGCGCGCTGGGCATCGGGCTGCTTATAACCAAGTGCAACCAGGGCCATCACCGCTTGCATTGCTTTTTCCCGGGTCTCTCCACCCGCTACCGGTGCAGCGGTGCTGTCAATTTCACCGAACTGCTGCCCGATCTTTTCTTTCAATTCCAAAATAATCCGCTGAGCGGTTTTTTTCCCGACACCGGAGATACCTGTCAGCACCCGAACGTTCTCGCTGGCAATGGCATTACTAAGCTCATCCGGGGCAATGCCGGAAAGCACTGCGATAGCCAACTTTGGACCAACGCCGGATATTCCGATGAGCAGCTGAAACATCTGCTTTTCTGCAGCCGACGAGAAACCAAACAACTGCAGGGCGTCTTCGCGAACATGCAGATAAGTACTCAACATTGCCGGTTGATCCCCGGGATGTTGCTCCAAATATTCAAAAGTACTCAGAGAGATGTGCAATCCGATGCCGATACCATGACAATCGAGAATACAGAATGCCGGATTCTTTTCAATAATTTTACCTGATATTCTTTCGATCATCCCTGGTCACTTTGCTGCGGTTTTAAGCATACGGAATTTTATACGATGATGATGGCACAGGGCTACTGCTAAGGCATCTGCGGCATCCTGAGGTTTTGGCAGCGCTTTTAAAGCGAGTAAACGCTGCACCATCGCCTGCACCTGTTTTTTGGAAGCAGCCCCGTTTCCAACGGTTGACATTTTTACTTCTCTGGCAGCATATTCAAACACTGTGACGCCGGATTGTTGCGCAGCCAGCATAGCAACGCCCCGGGCATGTCCCATCACAATGGCGGTGTTTACATTCTCATGATAAAAGACGTCTTCAATCGCACAATGTTCCGGCTGATATGTTTCCACTGCTTCCCGGACACCGTCGTAAATCTTATTCAGGCGAATTGACAACGGTTCTTTACCTTTACTGCTGATTCCCCCGAATCCCCGGCAATGCACTCTATTTCCGGCAACTTCTATTACCCCAAAGCCAGTCGTAGCCAGTCCCGGATCTATTCCCAAAATGATCAAGAGCTTAAGCTTTCCATTACTTCATCATCAATATCAAAATTGGCGAATACATTCTGAACATCATCATTATCTTCCAGCGCATCCATCAATTTCAACATCGACTCGGCCTTCTTTTTATCCAGCGGCACTGTATTTTGCGGAATAAAAGTGATCTCGGCAGAATCCGATTCGATGCCGGCGGCATCAAGATTCGCCTTTACATTATACATTTCCTCAAAGGAGGTATAAACTTCATATGCATCTTCTTCGCTGACAATATCATCCGCACCGGCGTCGATTGCCGCCATCATCAACTCTTCTTCATCGTGATTTTCCCGATT
The DNA here is from genome assembly GCA_028284905.1 of Calditrichia bacterium. Classification (GTDB taxonomy): domain Bacteria; phylum Calditrichota; class Calditrichia; order RBG-13-44-9; family J075; genus JACKAP01. The sequence continues at coordinate 43,960 of JANQQU010000084.1, read as the reverse complement.
TACGCGGATCAGACCTTTTTTATCAAACATCCAGCCAACGCAACCACTTTCCCCAAGGTTGCCCCCATATTTGGACATTAAATGACGAACTTCTCCAACCGTGCGGTTCTTATTATCAGTTGTACAGAGAACATAGAGCGCGACGCCGCCCGGTCCATAACCTTCATAAACAATCTCCTCCAACACCATACCGGGCAGCTCCCCGGTGCCTTTCTGGATGGCGTTTTCAACGTTCTTCATTGGCAAATTGGCTGCTTTCGCCGCCTGGATTGCCGAACGCAAACGAGGATTGGAATCGATATCACCACCACCTAAACGTGCAGCGATGGTAATTTCCTTGATCACTTTGGTAAAAACCTTACTTTTTTTGGCGTCTTGCCGCTCCTTACGGAACTTAATATTGGCCCATTTGGAATGTCCCGCCATAGGTCCTCCGTATTTCCTTCCGGTTTCTTAAATTCTGGATATTCACATGATTATTGGAAATCGTTCGCGTTTCCGCCGGCGCCGCTATTAACATCCTGCATCATCGGCAAAATCGGATTTGAGTTAACTTTGGTAGGCACTACCCAGGCAGAAACATAATCTTTTCTGCGGGCAATATCCCGAAGTGCTTCCGCATCTTCCCGGGACTGGCAATCCCCGACGCGAATTTTATACATGGGAGAATCATATTCGATATATACTGCGACTTCATCCTCTGCAAAGAGGAATTCCGCTTTCTTCTTTTCCAGTTCGCCAATCTCATTGTCCCGGGTGGCAAACAGCTGCACACGATACCCATTAATCTGGCGATTCTCCGCCGGACTGGCCGTTGTATTATTTCCGGTGTTTTCTCCAGGCAGGCTGGTGTTGCTTTCTTCGTCCAGGCGAGTATTGTTTTCCGGGAAATCTAAATCTTCATCTTCCAGGGTTACCGGATCGAATGATTCGTCAACCACTGGCATGGTTGCGACCGGGTCCCGGTCCGGATTCCGTACCGCATTACTATTTGTGCTGGCGCATGAAAAAACAACCATCGCCAGGAAAGTACTAATGAACAATTTGAGGGAGATTGATCTTAAGGCATGTATCATATTTGAATTCCTTCACTTAAAATAAATGCAACCCCAAAAAATAACGCATAATCGACGGTGATTCAAGGGAAATTATTAATGCAATTTTTTCCCGGCTATTTGAAGAATTTTACCTGCCGTTTGAAAAGATTGAGAATTTTCCACCATTTCAAAGATCATTATAACAAACAAATTATTAACAAAAAATGAACATACTGTATCGAAAAGTTTAAGGCATTTTGTTTATGATACTTATCACAAAGCAAACCTCAAAAATGCTTTCCTTACCGTCTTATTTAGCGCCAACAAAACAAATCACAGGAGCTTCTCACATGGAAAATCGTGGATTAAAATTTTTACTACTTCTGACATTAACATTTTTTACCGCTATAGTAGCAACCGGTTGTGTCGATCAAACTGATCAGGGACCGCCGGTAACAACAATTCTTAGCCCAACTTCCGGCGACGTTGTTCGGGGAAACGTACCGGTAATCGTTACTGCTGTTGACGAAAAGAATGTCCAGTTTATTCGGGTATTCGTTGATGGTGTGCAGGTCCTCGAGCAAGAGGGCGACCAGGCAACTTTTAACTGGGATACCGCGCCGATTGCTGATAATCGCAATCATCATGTCGTTGCATATGCCGTCGATGATGATGATAATATTGGGCCTTCCGCAATTACTTCCGTTCAGGTATTTGCCCAGGTTTCCGATACATTGCCGCAACTGGTGACCGTGCAAAATCCGTTGAATGCCCAGAGTGTCGGCGGGCTAGTTAACGTTGCTATTGGTGTCGATCCGGACATTAACAACCCGATCGATAGTGTTGCAATCTTTATCGATGGCGAAAAAGTTGTGACGGATGTGACGTTTCCGTATATCTATGAATGGGACGCCTCGAATTTAGTAAATGGTTCTTCCCACACAATTTTTGGTATTGCCTATGACCGATTTGGATTTAACGTGACTTCCAGCGTTACCTCGGTGACTATCGCTTCGGATAATCCCGGTAACATTACTGCACCGATTGCCGTCATCGAAAATCCGATTGAAAACCAAACCGTCAGCGGTCTTGTTAACGTAGTTACCCATGTCAGCAATGTAGAATTCAACCCAGTCGACAGCGTTCGCTTTTTTATTGACGGCGCCTATCGCGGCACTTCAACAACTTTCCCCTTCACCTATCAGTGGGAAACCTCGAATCTGCCGAATAACTCGCGCCATACCATTTTCTCAGTCGCTTATGACCAACTGGGATTTAATGTATCGGCTAATTTTATCAACGTCACTGTTGCCTCCAATGTTATTCCGGATACCGACGTTCCGGTTGTTGAATTGATTTTCCCGGTGGCCGGCAACATCATCTCGAAAAGTGCTTTCAACAACACGATTAACGTTGTTGCCAATGCCCGGGACGATTTCGGAATTACCAATGTGGAATTTTACATTGATGGCGTTCTGATGGGCACAGACAGCGACCCACTCTACGAAATTCAGTGGGATTTAACTAACTACGTTGTCGACATCGACCACTCTATCTTTGTTCGGGCATTTGATCCTTCCGGCAATGTTGGCGTGGTTATGGGAACCATTCGACTGGTTCCCTAAGCATCAAACAGAACTACGAGCACCATATACGCTCCTATAAATTTCAATCCCCTGCCCTTTTGGGTTAGGGGATTTTTTTTGCTCTTTATACATATTCTATCCCCCGAGCTGTATGCTCGGGGTTATCTTATAGTTTTATATAGGATATGTAGTGTTATTGATCCCTGGCATTGTTTCAAATTTTCCCAGGGGATAATGTTTTGCTATTGCGGTATTCGGCAATAATTCATTAACGCTTTGTATGTTTTTCAGAGTTCGATATTTGGAGCAAGGGTGAAAACAGTTTAGAAGGAATCATCAGCTGCGGTAATCTGCCGCAGCTTGATGGCATTAAGAAGGAGTCTTTGCTTTGCTGAGGGAATTTAATTAGTAAATGAGGCGAAGCGGCATTAATCCACAATCGTTACCGCGGCCAGAGCGGCTGCAGAGTTATTGTCCGTATCGTATGCAACGACGTAGATGGTATGGTCAATTTCGCTCAATTCCTGGGTAATATCCCAATCATAGCGATAAAGCGGATCAGGAATAGAATCTCTGCTCATCAATTGTCCATCAATGTAAAAATCTACACGATCCAACGGCTTATCGTCGTCTGCATCTACCACAACCTGAATTGTTGGGGTAACTGCTTTCGAAAAAACATTGTTTGCGGTCGGGTCGGGAAAAACGAACAAGATCGTCGGCACAGCGCCAATTAACGGTGTTTCCAGAATTCGAACCGTCACTAAATCCGAAGCGCCAATATTTCCTTCTTCGTCTAAGGCGTAAGCAGCAATAACATGATTGAGATTATCCGCAATCGGGTCTGTATCCCAATTATAAGAGACCATATCCGCATCGGCTGAAGCTACTTCCTGCCCATCAATCAAAATTTTGATTTTTTCGACCTCTTTATCATCAGAGGCGGATGCAACAATCGGTACAACGCCATTTACAAAATCACCATTACTTGGGTTAAGAATATTGACCCGCGGCGGTCCGTCATCCGGTTCGCGCAAACATCCGGCAACGACTGCGATCAAAAAAAATGTTAAGCAGAGTAATTTCAGCTGATTTCCCATGTTACGCAGCTTTATCATCAGAGACTCCTGTATTGAGATTCATTTTGATAGAAAAAAGCATTTTTACCCATCTTTATTGTGACAAACATCATCTGGGGACTGAATGGTTTAATTTATTCGAAATTTCTTATAATTCTTCGTTAAAAAATATACCTGTTATTTATCCCTAAGGTAATCTCCTCCCCTTGCTAAAGCCCTTTTATTATGTTTCTCAGGAAATTTGAAATTCATTTTCAAATAATGTTACTGCCTCACAAAACTCACCGGCATTTATTGTATAATCCAGCATTGGCGTAATCTACCCCGCGCGCCCGATCTTTTTCATTTATTGTGAATTCAATTAAACAAAGGAATGTTTAAATCCTCATGAATACTGCCATGTTTCGTATCATTTTTTACCTAATACTGCTTTCTCTATTTGCGAATGCCCAGACAAACGTCTTACGGGGCCGCATCCTGGATCAATTCAGTGGCGATCCGGTCATTGGCGCGAAAATCGACGTTCAGGGCGCAGCGAAAAAAGCGTTTACCGACCGAAAGGGTTATTACCTGATCAAGGAAGTACCGGATGGGCATTACCCGGTGCGGATTTCTGCCGATGGTTATCTCCGTCAGCGCTACTTTGATATCCCTTTCTTTAACGACACTACGATTGTCATCAATCTGACAATGCGCTCCACGTCCATAAGCTATAACGCCCGCAACATATCCAGTGCAGCCGGCCATAAGCAAAGAGCCCTGAAGGTGGCAACCCCCCTGGCAATCATGGATCGCAATGTCACTGTCGGTGAAGTTTACCCGGGATCGCTTTCACCATTGAAAGACGTGATGGGTATCGACATGGTCAGCACCGGACTGAACCAGCGGGTTATTGGCATCGGGGGAATGAACAGCGTCACCAACAACACAGCCTACATATTGTCGGATCATCGCCAGGTATCAATTCCCGGATTGGGCTTAAGTCTCCATTCCGGTATCTCTTCGGTATTACAGAATATCGATCGGGTGGAGGTTATTCCCGGCAACGAATCGGTTGTATATGGCGTTGGGGCGGATGCCGGCGTTATCCACTACATCTCGAAAGACCCCTTTACCCAGCCGGGCACTTTCCTTTCCTATGCCAGCGGGGAAAGATCCACCTCAATGATCAACTTTCGCAACTCCTACGCCCTCTTCAACCGCGTCGGATACAGCATTTCCGGGGAATATGCCAAGGGCGTGGACTGGGAATTGGATCCGCTGGATCGTCAGGATCAAAAAGAGCTGGCCCGAGATCTGGAAGGATTGCAACGCAATACGGATTATGAACGCCTTAACCTGAATGGCCTTTTTAAGATACGATTTGCCGATAACATTTCCTTATCCGCCAATGCGGGATATTCCCGGTTGGACGCCAATATTCTCAGCGATTTGGGCAGCATGTATGTTGATAGCCTTGTCCATATGTATGGCCAGGTTCGCCTTAATGCCGGTGGCCTTTTCGCCCAGGCATACACCAAAATGAATACTGAAGGAACATTCCTGAATTATACCAATGGCGATCGGTATCTGGACAAAAGCACACAGCTTTACGGCCAGGCGCAGTATCATTTTAATTCTGCTTACAAAAATCTCCAGTTTGTTGTTGGCGGCGATATGAATCGTGTTCAGTTGGATACGGATCAGACCCGCTATGGCCGCAATGAAGTCGATCTTGAAAACAACATTATGGGTGCATATCTGAATGCCCATTATAAAATTTCTTCGAAGTTCGAAATAAACGCCGCCACCCGGATAGACAATGATGATATTTTTGACAAATCCCATCTCTCACCAAGATTTGGCATTCTCTATCACCCTTCCAAAGATCACATCATCCGCGGCATGTTTAACCGGGGTGTCTCCTTTCCTTCCAACACTGAGATGTATCTGGATGTCACGCTTGATGAAACAACTTTCAATCGTAATGGCACATATACACTCGGCTTTCAGGCAATGGGAGCGCTCAACGGATTTACTTTTAACAACTTTCGGAACGATCGCCTGGTAACGACATTCGCATCTTTATCCGATGCAACAATTAACCCCTTTGGCGACCGTTATTCTTTCGATCAGTTTCCGGTTGGGGTTGTTTATCTGCAAACCCTGGCGAATTTACAGGATGTGCTTGCCGACCCGGAAGGGGATATTCCGGCACAGTTCAAATTTTTCAGCCAAACGCAAAGCGATGCTTTTTTAAGCTTGATGGACTTACTCGGTCGAAGGGCTTTAAACTCAGGAGAAACGACCGGTGCACTGCTGGGCATGCCGAATCTGAATCGTCCGGGATATCAGCAGATAGATAACCTGGAAGATATTTCCCCATTACAGGAAAGCACTACTCAACGGTTCGAATTAGGCTACAAAGGATTGATTGAAAATCGCTTTTTGATTTCCATCGATGGATATTATACGCAGAAACAAAATTTTGTTGGCCCGCTGGCTCTGGAAACCCCATACATTTATTTACCGACAGAATATATTCGCGGCCGTATGATTGACATCCTCAGCTCCGGGGATGCAGAAGTGCGGGCACTCCTCGATCAGATCGGGCTGGATCCCAGCGTTGTCACCGGCACATTGACCAACTTCTTCAGCCAAACCCCCGCTGCGGTTGTTCAACCGGATCCCGTCAGCGAGTCCGGCGGTTTATTGCCTTCTACCGGACCGAATCAGGTCGGCGCGTTGCTTACCTACCGTAATTACGGTGAAGTTCAATATTTTGGAACGGACATCAGCATTCAATACCTGGCGGAAAAAAACCTGACGCTGTTTGCGAACCTCTCTCTCATCAGCGACAATTTTTTCGACAACGAGGAACTAAAAGAAACCAATACCAGCCTCAATGTCGCCCTAAACGTCCCGCGGGTAAAATTTAAAGGTGGGCTGGTTTTCACTGTTCCGAAAGGCGTTACTTTTGGCGCTTCCTTCCGCTATGCAGAATCTTATCCGATTCGCTCCGGTCCATATGTTAGCGGCTTACCGAAACCATATGGCAATGGCGTCGGTGGTGTCGATCCGCTTTATATTACTGATGTTAATCTGGGATTTGATTTTGGTAAGATTATTCCCGGGTTCCGGATTGACGGTGCGGTGAAGAATTTATTCAGTGTGAAGTATCGGGAATTTGCCGGGGCACCTTCGATTGGCAGAGTCGCGATTGCACGGGCAGGGTTTTCTTTTTAATCGATAGTGGCAGTGGCAGTGGCAGTGGCAGTGGCAGTGGCAGTGGCAGTGGCAGTGGCAGTGGCAGTGGCAGTGGCAGTGGAAAGAACTACTCTTCTTTAGCCAAACGAAATTTTAATTTCCGCTCCCGGCAACTTAAAACCTGCCTGGTGCTACTGCTACTGCCACTCTCCTTAAATTTCCCCGAGCAGATTCTGACGCATCCAGCCGGTTTTGCCATCCGGTAAACTTATCTTCACCCATTCACCGCGCGTTTCATCCAAGGTTACTTTTGCCCCTTCATGTAAGACAAAGATATCCGTGCTGCCGGCATCCGGCGCACTTTGCACATTTAGGGACTTCGCCAACACTATTCCTTCCGTGGTATTGCGATCATCGTAAATATTAGCAATCAGCAAATAACTAGCGATGACGGTTAAAACCAGCGCGGAATAAACCGCATAGACAACCCAGCGCCGCCAAGTGGTTCCCCGGCTGAACAACAACAGTGCTAATAATCCCACTAACAGGATATAGAAGAATAAGGAGATTTTTGTCAGATCCGGTATGTTAAAAAGTACCATGAAACTGTCCCACCATTCAAACAGGAAAAACTTTGGGGGCATTTCAATATGATCAACCACCCTGAGGTTGGCCAGGGCAAGGTTTTCCCGGATTTCGCTATCATTCGGTGCCAGCTTGTAGGCTTTCTCATAGAACAACACAGTGGGGCCGATATTGCCTAACTTATAATGGCAATTTCCAATATTGTAATAAACCTGGCTGCTCTCATAACCGGCGGCAGGGATTTTCATATACCATTCCAGGGCGGCAGCATATTCGCCATCCCGATAGGCCTGATTCCCCTGTTCAAAAAAGTATTTTGTGCCACTTTGCCCGACCGCCGAAACTGTCAATAACAGCAGCAGCCAGAAAGCAGCAAACCATCCCTTATTCACCTGTTTCATCTCACTCTTCACCTTCACAATTCCCGGCATTCACATATCGGGAAGTCATTTTCATCTCTGCGTCTAAAAAGATTTGCCCAGCTTCGCCAGTATTTCCAGTGCGCGGTTATAGAATGCTGTCGCTTCGTCACTGGTAACTGCACTGGCGGCAAATCGCCGGAAATCTGCCTCATCAAGGCACTTCATATATTCATCTATTAAACTGCTCTCCAATTCCCGCTCTTTGAGAATTTTCAGAACATCATCCCGCAATAAACCAGCGGCGGCATGATTGGTCTTATCTGCGACGAATCCGATCAATCCCCGCGCTGTTTCTCCATAGAAATCGGCAAACGCTTCTTTTTTCAGAAATGCTTCCGCTGTTTTCAGGCGTTTACTGGCTTGTTTCAAAGCTGTCCGTCTGCGCGCATATTCGACATTCGTAGACATCTTTTCCTGATGATTACGATACCCATAGGCAATGCCAAAGAAAGCCAGCGGCAGTATCAACGCCAGCCAGAACCACCCACCGGAATAGGGCTTATAGCCAAGGGGAATCAAACTCAGTGCATCTTCCTTAATAAAATGAATGTCCTTACCAATCAGCTGGACATCGGATTTTTGCAAATACTGACTGTTGATGCCACTGGTCAGGTCTTTTCCCTCACTCACTGTGATGTCGTATTGCGGAGACGTTAGCGTTTTATAAGTCTTGCTCGCCGGATCGAAAAAGGAAAGTCTAAAGGGCTTAATCTGAAAATCACCGGCTGTTCGGGGAATAAGCACATATTCCAACTCCCGGCTGGCCTTAAAATATCCACTGGAAAGATTGGTATTATCTTTCACTTTCGGATCATACACTTCAAAACTATTAGGAAAGGGAATCTCCAGATTATTGAGAGATTTCAGGTTACTGTTCCCGTTTACCCGGATTTTGTAAGAGAGCGCCTGATTCGCTTCCACGCTGGATTTATCCAAACTGGCACGCATAGTAAAGCTTCCAACCAGACCGCTGTAATCGGCCGGTTTACCTTTTTGCGGCACCGGTCTTACGTTTATTTTGATCGCTTTTGTGGTCAGCACTTTTCGCACGGTACGCCCCAGCGGATCATCGAAGAAATTATCGAGCATACTAAAAGGATCCCGACGGCGATTTTTTTGTACGTTTACGGAAAGCTGCATCGGGGAAACACTCAACTCTCCGGATTTAGTCGGAAAGAGGGCCAGTTTCTTGACGGTGGCAACATTGTATTCCACCCCATTGATCACCTCTTTTTCGACGGGGATATTCGATGGAATCTCGAATTCTTCTACCCAAAAACCAACCGTCTCCGGCTGCTTGATATAATTCAGATTCCGAACCGGCTGTCGGAAATAAACCTTGAAGCTGACATTGAACGGCTCGTTGACATAAACGGTTCTTTTTGAAGGCACCGCCCGCATATAGGGTTCGTTTACGTTGCGGCGACTGGATTGGGTATTGCTGCTCCCACTGGCATTGGCCGAGATTGTTACCGTCACGGCATTCGAGCGATAGGTTCTCCCGCGATACTCCACGGCCACCGCGGGGAAAGTATGTTTCCCGGCTTTTTTCGGTAGCAATTCCATGGAATAAGTGCGACTGGTCGTTACAGCACCATTGACCATGTTAAAACTGCTCGACTGATTGGGTCCGCTTAAAAGGGTAAAGCTGGAGAGATCCGGTAATTCGATATTCGGCAAATTTTGCGTGGTTCCACTAACGACCAACTGATAAACAAATGGCTCACTCACCCCAACCGGATTTCGATCGACACTGGCGGTCAACTTCAAATCCTGTGCAGAAAGGGATTGCATCCCCAGAAAAAGTATCGCCAGCATCAGAATCCTGAAGCCGGTACTGTGTATTTCAGATATTTTTTTCATTTACTTCAAATTCCCATATTTATGGAATTTACTGCCGAAAGGTAAAAAAGGTTTGCGGCATTCGGCATCTTTTCAATAACCGATGAATTTACCAATCTTTTTCCGTTGTCCGTTTTCCGCGGGCTTTTACCTGCTTCAGCTCTTTGTTTTCTTTTTCTTTACTACGCAAAGCCTGTAAAATACGTTCTGCTTCTTCTTTAGAAAGTTCTTTTTTCTCTTCTTCAGACAACGGTTGCTGCTGTTGCTCCTGCTCATCTTGCTGCTGTTGTTGCTGTTGCTGCTTCTCTTGCTGCTCTTGCTCATCTTTTTGATCTTGCTGATCCTGATTTTCCTGATCCTGCTGTTGCTGCTCTTGCTGCTGCTGTTCTTGTTGCTGTTGCTGATTTTGTTGCTGCTGCTGTTGTTGCTGTTGTTGCTTCTCTTGTTCTTCCTTGAGCTTTTCCATTAAGGTCTGCAATTTCGGATCATCCGGGGCAATTTCCAGCCCTTTCTCCACAGCCGCAATGGCTGGTGCCAGCTGTGCCCCAATATAATGCTGTGCGCCCTGATGATAATAATCGTCAGCAGTTTGCGCAGCTAGCTGGTAACTGAATGCGATCAGTAATATAAATAGCCAGGTCAATCGTTTCATATTGCTTCCTCGATATCGACAATATCTTTTATCCGTTGAATGAAATCCTGAAACGCCGCAACTGTTTCATCGGTTTGTAATCCACGCATCATTAAATTAAGCGCTTCGTTGTAGAGCTTCTGCCCGACGAGAATTTCCGCCTGCGCCTTCAGCTGCTTGGCATATTCCGATGGCTCGATTTGCTCCTGATCTTCCTGATCCTGCTGTTGCTGCTGTTGCTTATCTGCCATCTCTTTTAGTTTTGCGCGGACCAGCTCCAGGTTGTGTTTCGCGGCCATATCTTCCGGTTGTATATCCAGCGCCTTCTTATAGGCTTCAACTGCTTCCTGGTATTTCTCCAGGCGATAAAGCACATTTCCACGATTATAGTATGTTTGCTGCTGTAAGGAAATATCTTCCGTTTGCAGGGACTTTTCAAAGGATGCCAATGCATCTTCATAACGTTCTTTTTTGTAGAGCGCGGTGCCAACATTGTAATGCACCAATGGGTTTTCCGGCTCATCAACCAACGCATCCTGAAAATAATTCAGCGCTTCATCCCATTGCTCTCCCTGGAAAGCTTCGACGCCTTTCTTCAGTTTATCCTGCGGTGGCGCGGCGAGCAATACCGAACCGGCAAAGAACATCAGCAAAAGCATCCCCTGCCAGCATCGATTTATCATAGTCGGAGAAGTTATCCTTTTCATGAGGTTTGTCCTGCCGATTGAATCTTTTTTATTTTACGACGTTCGCCCAGAACAGCTTCTATGACTAACAGGAGGAGCGCCAGTAAAAGGAAAATCTGAAAGCGATTCTCATACTGGGTGAACTGCCGGGAAGAGAGTTCTTTTTTATCCATCTGGTAAAGCTCATCGTAGATTCTATCCAGCTCTGCGGAACCGCTGCTGGAAATATAAAACTTGCCATCGGTTTCAAAGGCGATTTTTTCCAGGGTAGCAATGTCCAATTTGGTAGTAATAATCTGCCCGCTTCGATCTTTCTTATAACCGAGGCGATTGCCATTCCGGTCAAATTCCGGAATGGGTGCGCCCTGCGGAGAACCAATCCCGACGGTGTAGATCTTCATACCGGCCTTTGCTGCTTCCCGGGCAATAGGCACAGGATCTTCTTCATGGTCTTCCCCATCGGTAATGATAATCAGGGCTTTATGCTTCAGTTCTTTCGCAACGAAAGATTTCTCTGCCGTTTTAATCGCTTCGGATATAGCCGTGCCCGGCGAAGGCACTATACCAATATAAACATCATCAAGAAAGAGCTTGGCAGCGCCGTAATCCAGCGTCAGGGGGCATTGGACAAAGGCGAGTCCGGAGAAAACAATCAGCCCAACCCGGTCGCCCTGCAGACGGCTAATGAATTCGGAAATTTCATGTTTTGCCTTTTCAAAACGACTGGGCGCGACATCTTCAGCCAACATGCTCTTGGAAACATCCAGTGCAATAAAGACATCTATTCCTTCCCGCTTCACCTCTTCCAGGCGTGTGCCAATTTGTGGATCGGTCAATGCGAAAGCGAGCAGGGAAAAGCCGAATACGATCAAAACCACTTTCCAGACCTGCTTCTTGCGGCTAACGCTGGCAGTCAAACGATTGACCAGCTCCTCGTCTCCCAACCGCAGCAGCAATTTCTTTTTGTAGCGAAATACCCAGACGAAGAAAATGATCAGCGCCGGGAGCAGCCAAAATAAGTGGAAGAATTCAGGATTTCCAAAACGTAACACTGTTTATTCCTTATCGTTGTTCGTTGTTCGTTGTTTGGAATCTGGCAACGGTCAACGAGCATTATGGTAATTTTCGTAAATAGGTATTCATCAACAACACTTCCAGCAACAGCAGCAACAACGCCGCACCAGCATAATTGATGAACAACTCACTGTATTTTGTAAACTCTTTAACTTCGATTTTAGTTTTTTCCAGCTCATCGATCTGCGCATAAATTTCCCGCAGCTTTTCCGTATTGGTCGCCCGGAAGTATTGCCCTTCGGTAATTGCAGCAATCCGCTTCAGCAAATCTTCATCAATGGATACCGGCACCTGCACGTAGCGCTTGCCAAACAGTGGATCGACACGCGGAATTGGCGCGGTACCACGCGATCCTACGCCAATCGTATATACCCGAATATCAAACGTCTGGGCAACCTGCGCAGCAGTAACCGGATCAACCTCTCCGGCGTTATTTTCACCATCGGTCAAGAGAATGACAACTTTGCTCTTCGCCTTGCTGTCCTTCAATCGGGCGACGGCAGTTGCCAGGCCATTACCGATTGCGGTACCATCCCATTCACTCGGCGCAATATCAGTTTGATCCATTATCTGCATCAGCACGCCATAGTCCAGGGTTAATGGGCACTGACTAAAAGCCTCTCCGGCAAAGACGACCATACCAATCGGGTCATTGGTGCGTCCCTCGACAAATTCCTTCGCAACTTCTTTCGAGGCACCCAGGCGATTCTCCGGGCGAAAATCTTCTGCCAGCATGGAACTACTTACATCCAACGCCAGCACGATGTCGATACCTTCCGTAATAATCTCTTCCTGCTTGCTGCCGGATTGCGGGCGGGCCAGCCCAAGAATAAGTAATGCTAAAACACCCAAGCGCAGCAGAAACAGATAACGACGCAAGGTTTGCTTCAAAGTTCTCGGCACTTTTTTCAAATGACGCAGTGTTGAGAACTTTACATGCCCGCTCAACCGCCGCTGCCTCCGCAGGTAATACACAGCAATCAACGGGATGATTATCAACAAAAACAAATATTCCGGATTTGCAAATCGAAACATAATACTAGGACTCAGCTTTCTCAGTTTCCAATGGCGCGTCTTCCCCGGTTTCACTTTCGTAGGTCAACATTGTCTGCTCTATAAATTTCCGGGTCAACAATACGGTGGATGTCGCTCCTTTTTCCCCGGGAAGATATTTGGCGAACTTCACCAGGTCACAATTCTGCAGGGACTTCCGTGCAAAATCCAGATTTTCACTCCGCACATCATTATCCTGCAGCGATGTTACTATCTCCGACGTTGTTTCTTCCATTGCCTTGATAAAGAAGCGACCTTCGATATATTGTCGGGTAATATTTGACAATTCAGTAAAAAATGCCTTCTCTTTTCCTTCCGCCAGTAATTTACTGCCTTCTAGTGCTGCCAACGCCTCCAGGGCAATCTCGTGGGGCGGCCGCACTACTTTCTTCTTGAAAATCGGTTGATTTTCCTTCCGTTTACGATAGTAGCGATATCCCAGCCAGGCAAGCACGAGCAGCAATAAAATGCCTAGACCGATGAGTGCCAGCCGCAGATAATCCGGAGGAATAAAAAACGGCGGCGCAATATCCTTAATATCCGCATTGGGGTCGCTAAGAATGCTTTTCGCATAAATCTCCAGCGGCTCGGCAGTAATAAACTGGTATTGACTGGTAGTGTCAGAAGTTAGATACGCTACAGGAAAGGGCGGTATGACAAATTTACCAGTATCATATACCGATATCGAATACTCAAACTTTTCAATAATCCGATCGCCGCGAATTTCCGGTTCGAAAATTTTATAGTCTTTTACTTCGAAAGCGCCAAGATTCGTCCCCTTTCCGGGATCGTGAACTTGCAATTCCTTATTGCGGTCGATCGTCAGGGTATAAGTAACCCGATCGCCAATAGTGATAATCGACTTATCAACCGCCGCGGAAACATCGATCAGGGTCTCCTGCCCCCAGAGCAGGCTACTCGCCAGAAAGCAGATCGCAAAGAGGACCCGGTAAGCATATCCAAATGTCTTACTGGATTTTATCTTCATAAAAAACAACCTTTTCCGCTTTCATTAGCCGTTCAACGATTCCCTGATATGCACTTTGCTGTTTTTCCTGAATAAAATCCTGGGCAGCCTGCTGCGCGACTTCATTAAAAGGACGAATACGTTTTACCTTACCGTCGTCATCTTTTTCGGCGTAGCGCTCTTTATTTGCCTGATAGTAAGTTTCTACATCGGCGTTGGTGTAATTATCCAGATTGGATTCTTTTTCGATTTCATCGCGAAGCATTTTTTCGGTCATTAACGCTTTTTTCGCCTGGAAGATACCCTCGAGCACTTCTTTATCTTCGTCCAGCCCTAATCGCTTTGCAGCATCATAAAGCACTTCCTGGGCAACGAACTGCCTTAACAACTCCCGCTTGTTTTCTGCATTCTGAAAAGCCTGCTGCGCCTGCGGAGGCATTTGATTGATGTAAAAAGCGAGATCGCCGGTGGTGATCTCCCGATCCCCTATTTTTGCGACTACTTCGCCGGGACGCACGACTGGCTTCTGACTGTCATCTAAAGCAGAAGTTTGCTGAATAACCTGACGGGCATCGCCGGAACGATTCAGGCGTTCCAGGCATTGCACAATTTTCTTTTCGATTTCCGATTTCAGATTATCATTCGCGGAAAGGTGTTTGGACTTGAGGTAGAATGCCAGGGCGTTTTCGTAATCGCGCAGACGTTCGAAATAAATATCTGCAATTTTATAGGCGATATTGCCCTGCTCTTTGGCATCCAGATTATACTTACTAAGGTATTCCTCATACTCTTTCGCCGATTGACTGTAGAGCTGCTGATTATAGAGCACATTGGCAATTTCCCGCTTCTTTTCCGCAGAAAGCGGCGGCTCTCCACCACTACAGGCCGGGAGCAACAAACAGCCTAATAATAACCCCGCCAATAAAACAATATATCCCTTGAAACTCGTCATTGCGAGTGGGCGCTTTTTGCCCAAAGAAGCAATCCCATAATTTTCAACGATAGATTGCTTCGTCGCTTTACTCTCGTCCCATTGAGATCCCTTTGGGGCAATGACATGCTTTCTATCATAATCTTGTAAATAATGTTTCATAGTCCTGATTCCTGTTCACAATCAATGAAAACGCTTGGCCCGCATCCGGAAGAATTTTGTTAATGGTCGTACATATGATTCATGGGTATAAATGTCGATAAAATCCATCCCGATGGACTTAAAAAAACGTTCCAGCTTCAATTTTTCGCCACTGGCATTATCACTAATGGATTTGCGAATCGCTTGCTGAGAAGTATCCAGCAGCATTACTTCCCCGGTTTCCAGATCTTCGAGCTCGATCAAGCCCACTGCCGGCAGTTTTTCTTCCAGGGGATCCACGATGCGGATGCCCACCAGATCATGACGTTTATTGGCAATCTGCAGATCTTTCTCAAAGCCATCGGCCATAAAGTCGCTAATAAGAAAAACCGTTGCACGCCGTTTGACAATCTGATTCAGATATTCCAGGGCAACGGCGATATCCGTATTGGTATGGCGCTGAACATTGTCATCATCGAGCATATAAATCAGCTCACGAATTACCCGCAGCACGTGCTGGCGGCCTTTCCGCGGCGGTACGAATTTTTCGATCTTGTCACTGAAGATAATCAGTCCGACTTTATCGTTGTTCTTAATAGCAGAAGAAGCCATCAGTGCCGCAATTTCCGTAGCAACATCGCGCTTCACCTGTCCACGGCTCCCGAACACTTCCGAGGCGCTGCAATCGAACAACAACATAACGGTTAGCTCCCGCTCTTCATCGAAGACTTTCACAAACGGGCGATTCATCCGTGCAGAGACATTCCAGTCGATATTTCGGACATCATCACCATGCTGGTATTCGCGCACTTCCGCGAATTCCATACCGCGTCCTTTAAAGACGGAATGGTATTCGCCGGCAAATACTTCGTTCACGACACCACGAATATTAATTTCGATTTGCCGGACTCTTTTTAAAAGTTCTTTGGTATCCATAGTTGTTTAGGCAATCTTCTGATTAAGGTACTTCGACCTGGTTTAACACGCGACGAACAACATCTTCCGACATAATTTCTTCCGCTTCCGCTTCGTAAGTTACCATAATACGATGGCGCAATACGTCCATACCAATTGCTTTTACATCTTCTGGGGTAACATAGCCACGATGGCGCAAAAATGCGTGAGCCTTTGCTGCCGCTTTCAGGTTAATCGATGCACGGGGAGAAGCGCCAAAGGCAATAAGCGGCTTCAGATCGGCAAGGCCATAATTTTCCGGCTCACGAGTGGCGAAGACAATATCGACGATATACCGTTCAATTTTTTCATCCATATAAACTTCATTGACAACACTGCGGGCGGAGATGATATCTTTCGGTTTGATCACCGGCTTAACGACCGGCTTGCTGCCACCAGCCATGCGGCGGATAATTTCCAGCTCTTCCTCCTTGGTCGGATAAGAAACTCTCAACTTGAGCATAAAACGGTCTACCTGTGCTTCCGGGAGCGGATAGGTACCTTCCTGTTCAATCGGGTTTTGGGTCGCCATCACCAGGAAAGGATCTTCCAGCGGGAAGGTCTCGTCCCCAATCGTTACCTGGCGTTCCTGCATGGCTTCCAGCAAAGCGCTCTGCACTTTTGCCGGCGAACGGTTAATTTCGTCTGCAAGAATCAGGTTGGCAAAGATCGGTCCTTTGTGAGTGGTAAACTGGGCGGTTTTTTGATTGTAAATAAGTGTTCCGAGCAAGTCCGCCGGCAGCAGGTCCGGGGTAAATTGCAAGCGTTGAAATTTACAATCGATGATATTCGAGAGTGTGCTGACAGTAAGGGTTTTTGCCAATCCCGGCACCCCCTCCAGCAAAATGTGTCCATTGGCGAGCAATCCGATCAGCAGACGTTCGATCATATAAGCCTGGCCAACGATTACTTTGCCAACTTCTTCCTGAACCTTATCGATAAAGGCGCTTTCTTTTGCAATCCTGGCATTGATCGCTTCAATATCAACTTGCATCATTTCTCCTTCGACTATGCATTTTCAGCGTCTTCTAGTTTTTTCCTTTCAAAAAGAAAATTTTCTACGATACCATACATCATAGAAAATTCAGCGGGGTTTACAGTACCACCGGCAAACTTTATTACATCTAATTTGCTAAAAAGTTCTTCAATTTTTTGCAGATTTACTTCCTCGATTCCCTCATCCTTTAATTGCGTCAAAATTCTGGCGGTATTGGATTCCGTCGTCGGCACCTGAAATGCCTCGGATAGATAATCGCGAAAGATCCGGGACATTAAATCGGTCATCTCCGGCAGATTTGTTCCCTTCGGATCCACTTCCTGCGCTAACTTCTGATGAAAGATTTCTGCCCGGGATATCATCGGTTCTGGCGCGGTTTTTACCTCTCTTCGTCTTTTGATAAACAGAATAATGAAGTAAACAACGGCAGCAGTAAATATTGCCAGCAGAATAATATATATCAGCGCGTTTAGTCCGGCACCGCCCTCTGCTATAGGGTCAATGACCTTAACCGATAATCGTTGCGAAAAAAGTGCGTCAACATCTCCGCTAACGGTATCCTGGTATTTAATTTCCATCGCACTAATGTAGGCCATACCAATATCGACCGGATTAAAGCGATAGGTTGATGTTTTAATGCAACGATACTCCCCACTCTCGAGAATCTCTCTTTTGTTCGAGGCACTGCTGGATTCCAACAACAAATTGGTTAACTCCGGCTGAGGGATTTGCATAATCTGGAATCGCCGCATATCCCCTACCCAGGACAGCTCCAGATGATAAACCACCTGCCGGTTCTGCGGCACTTCGCTTTCTTCAACATATGTTCGGAGTTCTAAAACAGGGGGGATTAAGGACGCTTCTGTTTGCAGACTATCATTGGTCTGCCCACTCATTACGCCGGATAAAATCAACAGCAGCGTTACCGATATTACATGCGCTTTTAAATTCCTCATTGTCTGTACACGTTTGTTTTGTCTGATCTTTACACGACGATTACAGGTTCTGGCCAATCTTCATCCTTCCCAAAAGCAAGCCGAATAAATTTCAATGATATTCACTAAGACAGATCTATTCACAAAATAGTTCTTTTTCAACCATTGATTTTCGCAAGCAGTTTATTTCAAGACACTTCAATTGTCTTCTGTGCTTCTGAAAGGGATACGGACTAAAATAAAAAGGGGTGAAGTCGACAACTACACCCCTGTGTATAAAATATATTTGGTGATTATTTTTCGGAAACGGTCTGGGAAGTAGTTTCACCCTCAGTGCCATTGGAGTCTTTCAAAAATGGTAATTCATCAGCACTTTTCCCCATGTGCTCCAGCTCGTATTTAGCATCATTAGCTAAATCATGATCAGGATACTTATCGACAAATTCCTGATAGAACTTCCGTGCTTTATCAAAATTTTTCAGATGGTTGGCATTAATATATCCGATCATAAAGAGGGATTTGGAGGAGAACAAACCATCGGGGAATTCGCCGTATGTTTTCTCAAAATATTCTGCAGCTTTATCCCAATTTTGCTGTTCCATATATTGTTGGGCCATATCAAAATACTCTTTTTCGCCCATTTTCTGCTCGCAAGATAATAAAGCAGCCAGGAAAAAAATTCCGGAAATTATCAGAAGTTTAGACTTCATATGCTTCTACCCTGTATAAGTTATACTTATTGTTCAATAGCGGCTAAATATATCGGCTCCGCCTTGAAAATGCAAGCCGAAAATTCCCTTCTGGTGCCGTATTTATAGTGGTAGACATAACTGACTTGAGGGTCAATTAACAATTGCCGATTACTCTGAAAGGGAGTGTTTTTAATGAAGGCTGATTTCCAATTATCTACGCCAGTTCAAACGTATTATAAGAAGAGATTATTAAAGCAGGTTAAAGAAAGATTTTATAAGTATTTCCAGATCGAGCATCAGTGATTGGTTCTTCAGATAAAAGATGTGGTATTTTTCCATATCGTTCGGCGCAATAATTTTTTTTCGGTTAATTTGCACCAGTCCGGTTATGCCCGGCTGATACCAATAATCGGTCTCGCTTTGAGAAGGATTACTACTTTCCAGCAAAGGCGCACCGACAAATGAGACATTTCCGCGGATAATTTCACGAAGGAACAACCAGAAATTCAACAGCTTTTTGGGACGTAAGCTGCCCAACTGCTTCAAGGTGAAATTCTGCTGTTTTTTACCAATAATGGTTAACTTTTGCAACTTCTTAAAGTTAAGTAAATAAAGCGGGACAGCTACCGGCAGTAAGATAATGAAAAGAAATATGCCCAGAAAGATATCAAATCCTCGCTTAACAAAACGATTAAACGGTTTTCCAATCGCATATTCAATATCGAGAAGCGGATAGTCGGTTAAGCGATCAATTGTTGATTTACCAATCATTACTTCCAGATTCGAAGGGGCAATTTTGTATTCCAGTGCCGGCATTCCCAAATCGCTCATCGTTTTCAGAATTTGCTCATAACTGAGGGTTTCTGAGGAAAAAATCACTTGTCGAACTTTGTGAATGCCAATCAATTCCCCCAGATGTTCCAGGCTGCCCAACACTGGAATATGGCGATTATCGAAGGCACTTTCATCACCGTCAATCGTAACAACGCCAAGCAATTCGTAGCTCATATCTTTCATATCGCGAATCTTTTCAAATAGTGCGGCCACACTACTGTCGTTACCGACAATCAGGGTCGGCTTTGTAAAGAGATCTTTCCCCCAGGCCGAATGATCGCCACGGTGATAGCGCTTCAGCACGCTGCGCCAGCCCATCATCAACAACGGAGAGAAAAATGCTGCCATGAGAACTACCATTCGGGAAAAAGCAAACTGCTTCAGAAAAAAGGTTAGCGCTGCCAGCAATAAAAAAGTGAGAACATTTGCTTTTATGATTCCCTGAATAGAAAAGCGATGATGAGGATAAACCTCAAGATAATAAGCATTTATCCAAAATATCCCAATTGATATCAGGTTGATGATTCCGTCTGAATGAAAAAAAGTATACCAGGAAAAGCCGTCCTTAAAAGAGAGGCGAATCATGAAAGCAACAATAATTGCCACGTTTAAAATGAGCGTATCGAGGATTTGGGCAAAGTGCTGATTCAAAAAATTCCGTAGATAGATAAACACGCCACGAGCCACAATCCCCAGAACGATAATCCAGCGAAAGACAAACAGGGTCTTTGATGCGTAATGCTTTTCGAAAAACTGATAGAGCGCCTTATTAAACGTGATGACATAATCCAGATTGTTCTTCTTGGTGCTTTCCCCCTTGTAATGAATAATTTGAGTAGTAGGCACATAGAATATTTTAAAACCACCCAGATTAATGCGATGGCATAAATCGATATCTTCACAATACATGAAAAAACGTTCGTCAAAGTGGCCGATGGCGTCCAGCACAGATTTTTTGATCATCATAAACGATCCGGAGATCGCCGGAACGGTGTAGGTTTTCTCTGTATCGAGATAGGTAAGATTGTATTGTGCAAAGGTTTTACTGCGGGGGAAAAGCTTGCTGAGTCCCAACACTTTCCAGAGGGCGATCATCGGTGTGGGAATGCTATGGCGGCAATCCACTGCAAATGATCCGTCCGGATTGAGGATTTTACAGGTCGCTGCACCGGCGTCCGGGGTCTCCCGAAAAAACGTCAGCAGTTTTTCGAAAGTATCTTCCTGGACAACCGTATCGGGATTAATCAACACCACGAACTCTCCGCGCACTTTTTCCAGGGCGATGTTATTTGCCTTTCCGAATCCAAGATTCTCTTCGCTGGCAATCAATGTTACATCGGGAAAGTGCTGGCGGATATGCGGCACGCTATTATCCACGGAGGCGTTATCGACAACGAAGATTTCGTGGGAAATATCTTTTAACGCCCGCTGCAATGAGAGCAACGCCTGGTCAAGATATTCCTTGACGTTATAGTTAACGATGACAACTGATATGTCCGGTATTTTTTTCATGCTGATGCGTTTTTAAATAGCAAAAAAAGGCTTCTGATAATTATCCGCAGGTCCAGGCTAAGGGTGATGTTTTCTCCATAGAAGACATCTGACCGCACTCGTTCCTGCAATTTTTTCTGGGATTCTTCGTAGCGATATTTGAATTGTGCCATTCCGGTTATGCCGGGGCGAACCGTTACCCGCCGATGCAGAAAGCGGAAATGATTCTGATGTTTACGATACCATTCCAACGATTCCGGGCGGGGGCCAACTAAACTCATATCCCCACGCAGAATGTTAAAAAGCTGTGGAAATTTGTAAATATGCGTTTTGTAGAGAAAGTTGCCCAACGGCGTCAGTTTCCCCGGCGGTAGTTCGCCGTGATAGGCGTTCGGAGTCTCGGCAGTATTCTTATCCAGACGAAAAAGGTACATATTGAACACCCGGCCATTTTTCCCCATAATTGGCGTTTTAACGATAATGCTTTCCCGGAAATTGTAACGAACAATCAATGCCAGTGTCAGCCAGAAAGGCAATGTAAGCAGCAAACAAATTACGGCAAAAGAGATATCAATCAAGCGCTTAATTCCCCACTGCCACAGCATCATTTTTTCCGGGAAGGCCCGCACCAGGGAATAACCGGCGAGCTCGGGAGATTTACCGGCAAAAATACTCTGCAAAGAAGGCAAGGTCTTTATGACCACCTGCAAACGATCGCAGACCCCGATAATATTGAGCAGATCTTCCCGGGCAGTATCCCGGATCGCAATAATGATCTCTTCGATTTTATGCTCATAAATCAATTTTGGTAAATCATTATAGTCCCCCAGCAGTGGATAATTCTCAAACGTTTCGCACTTGGCTTTCCGATCGACCACACCAACAATCTTATGGAGCATATGGGGATTTTTTTCGATATCCCGAATAATATTTTTCGCCTGGCGGGTAGTGCCAATTACCAGGGTGTTTTTAAAAGAATATTCGAAGAGATGATATTTCTTCTCGACGATAATAATCAGCATACGGGCAGCATTCACCGCGATACACATAATCACCCAGTAAAACGCCAGGGTAGATATTTGATTGCTATTGAACATCGTTCTTTCAATAGCATTGCTGTTCATCAATAAGTCAATGTTCATCAGGATGAGGATAAAGAAAATCCCGAATGAAATAATCTTACTGACCCGGAGAATTTTATCATAGCGGGAGACGTCCCAGGTCATCCGATATAATCCATTCAGCCAAAAAAGAATTAGCCAGGCGCCGGTAAAAACCAGCCAGACCGGCGCGGTAAAATAATCCTGCAGCGATTTTATGGTGAGCGGATTAATCATCCCAGATTGAAATTTAAACCACCAGGTAAGATACATTGCAAAATTTATGGAGATTATATCCCCACAAAGAATCGCAATTTTGTGCCAAACCGAATCGGCATGGATTTGCGGACGAATTGCTGCCCGGGTTTCCAATTCGTTAACGCCGAAGCTAACCACCTTGCGGGTTTCCAAATAACCCAGTCGCCAGGCCCAAAACAATGAGAAAGAAAGGGCGACAACAAAAAGAAGAATGCCAAAAAATTCCTGGTATGTAACCATCAGGATGGCCAGGGCAACAAAAAGGGCCGTGAAATAATACATCATCCAGACAGAATCCAGATGAGATAATCCCAGTTTTAAAAGGCGATGATGAATGTGCTCGCGATCCGGTTTAAAGGGATGGTCTCCCCGTCCCATTCGACGGAAGAAAGAAATCAGGGTATCGGTTACCGGCATTCCTAACATCACCAGCGAAGCCAGAAAATAAACCCGATGACTACCGGCAACTTTTAAAACTTCGATGGACAGGCAGGCGAGAATATAACCGAGCATCAAGCTGCCGACATCTCCCATAAAAATTGACGCCGGGCGATAATTATAGCGAAGAAAACCCAGTAGACCACCTATCAGGGCGATGGGTAAAACAACCCAATAGGAAAGGCCGCCCAGTGCGGCAATAACCAAAAATCCGCAGGCTGTAATCAGGCTGATGCCGCTGGCAAGACCATCCAGGCCATCAAGCAGATTCACCGCATTGATGATAAACATAATCCACAACACTGTAAATGGATAACTAAACCAACCAAGATTAAGGGCAGTACCGGTAGGACTAAAAAAAGCTTCGATGATGCATCCGCCAGCAACAGCGAGGATTGCCGCGATTAATTCTCCGGCGAATTTCTGCAGGTGATGAATACCGCGAATATCATCGATTAATCCGACAGCAGTAATCAGCAGCAATCCAACCCAGAAATGGAGATGTTTTCCCCAGGCATTCGCAGGCAGAACACCGAGCAATTCTGCGGCTAACATTCCCCCAGCCAGGCCACAAAAAATACCAATGCCCCCCAGGACCGGAATAAATGATTCATGAATTTTACGAGCGGTGGGCAGTGCGCCGATCTGCAAACGAATCGCCCATTGGCGGGTAAGCTTTACCGCCAGCAGGGAAATCGCTAAAGATATTATCAACACACTAAATAATTTCATGGATTGGCTGCCGCAATTTAACAAACATCAATTTTCAATGTCCAATATTCAATGTCCAATTCCCAAGTACAGTTCTTGTTATCACTTTAGCATTGATCATTGGATATTCAATATTGGATATTTCTTTTAGCTATCGCCCATAATAAAGAGAGAAGAAAAACCGGTTGTTGTTGGTTTCCAGCGCGGGTCCTTCGGCTTGTTCCCGGTTAATCGTTTGGCGCCGAAATTCTGCCCCGAGGAAGAGTTCATGAGTCAACTCATACGAAACTTCGCCGCCCCATTCGTTAAACCGGTCATTCAGTCCGAACAAAAATGGTTTATGAGGCCATCGATATTGATCGACCACTTCTCCCTCTCCCCCTTTACGTACTTTTTGTCCCCAGGCGCTTACTTGCAATCCGCGGCGAATCCGGTAGTTCAATTTTCCGTACAGTAAATCACTATTATGGCCCATCCAATGGCCCATCCCATAGCTGGAGCTGGTATATAATTCGGTGGGAATAAAGTGCTTGTAAACGAATGGATTAATGCGGGTGTATTCTCCTGAAACCGTGAGGTTCGGGATAAGCAAATCTGTTACTGAAGCGCCGAATGTCGCTGCGACATGATTAATATGGTTCTCGTCGTCAAAGATTTTCGCAATCGAGAGATCATCAATAAAAAGTGTAAAATGCAGATGCGTATTGGGAATATGATTCCGGGAACTGAGTGCAGCAAAAAGCTGGGCATTGCTGCCGGCACTATTTTGCCTGCTGGAGAGATAATGATCGGCCAGGCGGAAGAACATTAACGGCATCAGATAGGCGATTTCTAATTGATCGCTATAAACGATCGATTCGCCCAGGGAGATATCCAACCCCCGCTTTGGTGTCAGCGTTACCGTATGCGAGGCTAAATATTTTTCCCGGTTTTTAAAACTGTTATTGCCCGCGATCAGGCTGGGAAACACCTGGCTGGAGTCGACAACATTCGAGATTAACCAACCGTGAAAATAATTGAAGTGCAGCCACTTTGCCGGCTGTAAATCCAATCGGATAAAAGGAAAAGATGGCGCTTTGGAAGAAAGTACAATCTGCCCGCTTTCTGCCTGTCCCCAATTAAGAAAATCCTTCCCCCAGGCGATACTTCCCCAGGTCCAGTTATAAGCGAGTGTAGTATGGACCTCACTGAACTCGATGGCATCCCGCTCCGGAAAGAATTCTGCATCGACGCCGGTTTCCGGGGAAAAGGCTTTATCAATATCCAGGTTTTTTCCTTTTTGGAGATTATCGCGGAAATCGAAGCTGAAGCCAATATTTTCTCCCAGGCGTCCGTAAAGATATGCACCATTCCAGCGGGCGCTTTCACTCTCACCATCGTTGCGGCCGTTTACCAGACCGTAGATCGGGCTCAGGTTCAAATCCAATAATTCACTGCGATAGGAAAAAAGGCGATAGCGCTCCGCGGCATCTTTTCCCAGGAAGCTATAACGGCTTTCTTCGGAAGGATTCACCGGATTAAGCTCATGATAAAATTCTTGCTGAAAAAAAGCCAGTTCCTGTTTTTCCAGCGTATTTAATTGATCAACCTGCCCGGAAATTTCTGTTAATTTTCCAGCGATATACTGCCGGGACAACGGCTTGATAATATCGTTGTATTCGATAACACCTTTTTGGCTGAGGCGGGATAAATAGTCATAAACATCGCGATGCAAAGGCTCATAAACGACCTGACCGGCTACAAAGCTGGAAATCAATAGCAGGGTGGGTATTAACAGGTGGAGGATTCTGGGAGAACGTTGTAAATTCATTCGCTTCATTTTCTTATTTCCGGCATAATGCATCTTGCGTACTTCTCCATATGAGAAATGCGAGTAATATAGCACCGACAGCATCAAATACCAATTAAAGGTTACGAGTTCCCGGTTTTGCAGGAATGGATAAAAAACCGCCCCATCCATCTTTCCAAAAGAAAGTCGAATGGAGCGGCAAGGTCTTTATAAAACGTAGCGTTAAAGCAGGATTTCTTTACCGCGATTTTTGATTGATTTTTCTGAAGATTCCAGAATTTTGACAACGGCATGTCCCAAATGGCCATCGGAAATCGGCTTCTTTCCATTGGTCACACAATCAACAAAATGCGCCATTTCGATCGCCAGCGCTTCGGAGGGAGGAATGTTCGGGCTAATCATATCGCCGGTACGATACTGAATCAACGTATTATAAATCTGATCCTGGGTTTTGATTACTTCAATCCCCTTATCGTAAATCTTGATTTTCTCGCTGGGAGAGTTATCGTCCCAAACGATCATCTGGCGGGAGCCACCGATCAGGGTCTGGCGAATTTTTACCGGTGAGAGCCAGTTCACGTGAATATGGGCAATAATATTATTCGGGTAGTAAACGGTCATATATGCCACATCTTCCAGGCCGCGCCCGACATGATCCGCGCCGGTTGCACTAACTGCTTCCGCTTTATGGGGAATAATAAAATCCATAATGGAAATATCATGCGGCGCCAAATCCCAGATCACATTGATATCATGCTGAAACAATCCGAGATTCACCCGCACGGAATCAAAATAGTAGATATCACCGATTTCCCCGCCATCGACCATCTCCTTAATCTTGCGAACGGCGCCGGTAAACAGAAAAGTATGATCGACCATAATCGTCAGGTTTTTCTGTTCGGCGAGATTAATCAGCTCTTCCGATTGCGCAGAAGTTGATGTCATTGGTTTTTCGATGAGAATGTGTTTGCCGGCTTCCAGTGCAGCCTTGGCGATTTCGTAATGGGTAAATACCGGTGTGCAGATCGCCACAGCATCAATTTTCGGATGGTTGATAATATCCTTAACATCCCGGGTTGTCTCCACGGTTGGATAATTAGATTCGATCAGATCCAGGCGGTCCTGCTTCAAATCTGCAACCATTAATACATTTGTATTTTTATTGGCGGAAAAATTCCGGACAATATTTGGTCCCCAATATCCAACCCCGACGATGCCTACGTTTAACATGTTCGCTTCCTTTTTCTTTTCAACTCAATTTTCGCTTCAGTTCACCGTTTTAACTGATTGGTTTCTCCGGGTAATTTTAAAAACCGGTTTTACTTATGATTTAGCAATAAATTCCTTTACGGCATTTGCCACATACGCAATCTGCTCGGCAGATAATTCCGGGTACATCGGCAGAGAAAGAATCTCTTCCATCACTTTTTCAGTAACCGGAAAATCGCCGGATTTATGTCCCATACCTTCATAGGCTTTTTGCAGGTGCAGGGGAATTTTATAATGAAAGCCGCTGGCAATTCCCTGGTCAGCAAGATATGACTGCAGACCTTCGCGGTTTTTCACCCGAATGACATAGAGATGATAGACATGCTTTGCATAGGGCATCTCTTTTGGTGTAATCACTCCGTCCACACCGCTTAGATGCTCATTGTAGAGCGCAGCATTCCGGCGGCGGTTGTCCGTCCAACCAGGCAGATGTTTCAGCTTTACGCCCAGCACTGCTCCCTGGAAACCGGACATCCGCATGTTATGCCCTTCAATATCATGCACATATTTTGTTTTTGAACCATGATCACGATAGAGTTTTACAAAATCGGCAACCTCTTCGGAATTTGTCGTCACTGCACCGGCTTCTCCGTAAGCACCAAGATTTTTACCGGGGTAGAATGAGAAAGCAGCTGCATCACCAATAGAGCCAGCCCGCCGTCCCTTGTAGTCCGCACCATGTGCCTGGGCAGCATCTTCGACAACATAAAGGTTATGCTTTTTCGCGATATCCATTATCGGGTCCATATCTGCGGGTTGCCCATAAAGGTGGATCGGCACTATCATGCGGGTTTTTGGGGTAATCGCGGCCTCTATTTTTGCCGGGTCAATATTATAACTATCTTCTTCAATATCGACAAAAACCGGCTTACCGCCGGCAGCGGTAATAGCTTCGGTTGTCGCAAAAAAAGTGTTTGGTGGAGTAATTACTTCATCACCAGGTTTAATCATCGCCATAATCGCTAACTGATCGGCAGAGGTGCCATTATTTACAGCGATGGCATGCTTCGCATCGCAAAACTTTGCATAGGCCTCTTCAAACTCTTTCACAAATGGGCCGAGAACAAAACTGGTATTCTCGCATACAGCTTCTAACTGCGGGAGAATTTCCGAACGAATCGATTGGTACTGTGCTTTCAGGTCTACAAATGGTACTTTCATATCTCACCTTTGGGTTAAAAAATTATCTCTGAAACTATTGGCATAAGAACAGTGCCGCTTAAATTTATCCAGTATCCGTTATCCGCAAGAAAGTTACAAGTGGTTCCAAATAATGGCACTGTTGTGAATACCTGTCAGCGTCTTTCAAATTCAAAAACCTTCACGCTTAGCGCCGATAGTGTAACATCTTTAAGGACATATTCGCCATTACTTTTTACTTTTTTTCGCTCCGTTTCACTCAAGTCCTGCTCAAAATAATTTCCGGCAGGCAAGCGGAGAGAAATTTCATTTGCGCTGGCCTCATTCTGGGTAAAATTCGTAATCATTACAGCAAACTTCTGGGTATCATCATCTGTATATTTCCAGAATGTTGCTTGTAGCGGATCTTCAAAAAACTGGTATTTGCCAACCCTTTCGCCACGAAGCTTCAGGTCCTCCTCAATCAGGGCCCGGGCAGTATTATCAGCCATTTCAACAGCCGGGGGAAACCACATTTCGCCAAAATTGAAATAATCGCGAATCACTTTCCGCTGCTGAAGCAATGATTTCATATAATCCCGAAGTCCCTCGTTTTCCAGCAAGTAAGTGTGGCTCACCCAACTAATGTGCGATCCGTAAAGAAAATTCAGAGCCATTTTAAACATACCGCCATTTAAAAAATCGACATCGATATTCCCATTGCAAGAGGGTAGCGTTCGGCCATTTTCGGCGAGATAGTGGCGGCTGAAGCCTAAAGTTTGTTTTTTACCGGAGTAGACTGCCGGAAAGAGAGGAATCGTTGTTGACGGCTCTTCCTGAAAATCGTTACATCCCCCTTTATAGATTTTCAATTCGTGATTGACCATCAGGTGGATATCGGCATTATATACTTCCCCATTATCTTCCGTCATCGAAACAGCTTCAGGGTTAAACAAACGATTCACAGCTTTTGTCCAACGATTTCCGGAAGCAAAATTGAAAGGCGCTTGATTGCCGCTAAACAAGCGATAGACCTGATCCTCAGGATGATTATGAGATGCGTTTACACAGAGGTAAGAGGGGGCAGTGCCGACTTCATCATAGTATACCCCATCGACCCCATACTCTTTTAAGAGGCGCTCGGAAATTGTGCGGATTTTATTCTGCCAGTACTCGGTATTCGGGCACATTGTCAGAAATTGGTTAACATTATGCTTCACACGGAAAAAATCCCCGGATACGCCCTGGCTGGCGTTATCGTAGATGCTGCTTTCTGTATTGGCGACGTCGATATCAGCAATTCTGGCATTAATATAGGGTAATACTTTGACATTCATCGATTTCATTTCTGCCAGAAAATCTTCGAAGCCGCTTTTGGGGGGAAAATAGTTTGGATAGTTATCATCAAAGCGATGGTTATGCCAGCGATTTAGATGGATCGCAGCGGTATTGGCATCAAGGTCTTCCATCAACGTTTTCAATTTTTCATGCAGGGGTCGGCCGCTGCCCGGTTCCATTAATTTTCCCCCATCGACATTTGCCGCCAGCACCAGCAAAAAGAGATCGTTGTCGAATGTCCAGTCATTAATGCCATTGCGCTGATTTGGTGCTTTCCAGCCATCTACAAACAATCGATATATCCGAGAGGCCTCAAACCACCCACCGGTAAACGGACGTATTTCCATCGGAAACGGTAACTGCCAGGAAACACTATTTTTTTGCACGCTGGGAATAGTACGGATAGATGCGCGGATATTACTGCGGGAAGGATCATTACGGGATTTGATCAGGTTATGGCGAATCAACTTCTGGAAACCGCTGCTATCATTGGCTGCAAAATATAAACCATGCTTATTTCCTTGCCGGTAATATGCCATAAACTGCATATTCGCATCTTTTGTCGGGTATTTGTAATATCCGGAAAATGCGCCGGGATTATGATACTCTCTCCCCCACCCCTGTGGTAAAACCATATTCAGGTCATCCGGATTCAGATCCCCGAGATAGGGATATTCCAGCCATTGGAGATTAAATGATTGCGGGTTACGTCCAATGGCCTCGACGGAGAAGTCCCAATAAATACTCCGTTTGAGAGTAATGGTCGCGGTGAATCGTAAGTCCCCCAGGTCGGAATCATTTTTCAATTCCCACACGATTCCCAATTGATCATTCGACGGCGTTTCCCAGCGAATAAAACGAACATTGTTTGAAAACAGGTAATTCGTTTTTCCTTCCATCTGCAGCCCCCATATTGGTGCCGGGCGTTCATCATTATCAAAAAGGGAGATATAATTTGAATTGGTTTTATCTATAATCTCATCGATGTAAACCCGCTGGCTCTCACTGTCCAGCACTAAGCTGATATAAACATTTTCGTTTTCCAGCACCTGTTTTTCATCTCCGAACGAAGGGAGAAACACAGACAGTAAAAAACAAACAGTGAAAACAGTGATTTTTCCGAATGAAGTCATATCTTACTCCAAAGTTTACTTCCATGGTTTACGCTTAATACTGACAAGTTGTTATTCAATTCTAATGCTTTCGGGTTGAAATAGCATTGAAACCGAGCATCCTTATTGTCCTGCTAATTTGTAAACAGCCTGTATGATTTCCCGTTCCGCAATTTCCCAGTTAAACTTCTCTTCTACCAGTGTTTTTCCATTTTCGCCCATTTGCTGACGCCGGCTGTCATCCTCTGCCAGATAATGCATCGCTTCAGCAATCGCATTTACGTCATTCGGATCGACACAAACGCCGCACTCTGTTTCACCGTTAACAAACTGAAAATTCGGGAAATTTGACGTTATCACCGGAATCCCCATTCCCAGGTATTCAAAAAGCTTATTCGGCATACTTCTCAAAAAATTATAGGTCGGTTGATATACTGCCAGTCCGGCTTTTGATTCGGCAATATATTTAGGCACTTCCGGGTAGGGAATTTTATCCATCAGAATGATGCGCGATGCGGCTGCGCTCTTTTCCACCGCACTGGCGACAGCATTCCGGAATTCCTCGCTGTAATACACGCCCCCGATCAGCAGCTGATAACTTTTTTCCTTTTTGGCAAACGCGTCAAAACCGGCGATAATCTGCAAAATACTGCGATCTGCATCAATACTCCCAACAAAGAAAAAGCGATTTTTTGGAGAGACAGTTTCTCTTTCGACAGCATTGAATTGCTTTAACGGCGGGTAATTTCCGACCAACAATTTTGGAATGCGGTTAATATGGTTATAATGATCACCGATATCCTGAACTGCAAACCAGACCATATCCGTGAACCAGAGAGCAACGCTTTCCGCCAGCATATATCCCTTTGCTGCCAGCCAGCGTAATGGTTTGGGAATCCAGGTTTTCTCCTGGATAAAACCATGAAAATTTTCGTGGATATCGTAAATAATTTTTTTGCGCTTAAATATTTTCACCAATGGAATAAGCAGCATGCCAACCGTATCGTGAAAAATGAACACCTCGGCATCTGAGCGATGCACTTTTTTCATCAGCAGAAACAGGTTCTTGATCCGGGAAGATTTTTTCTGCCACTCCGGTAGTCCCTGAATGCGAATATTTTCTTCAGTGGTTTTATCCTGAAATGGTGCGCAGGCAAAGATTGTGACATCAAAATGGCGGGCGAGAGAATGAGCCTGACGATGAAAAATACGGGCATCGTCATAGGGGTGGGCAGAGCTACAGACAGCTATTTTGGTTTTTTTCTCATTCATCATAACTGCTTAATACAATCGAAAGCAAAATGCTAGTGAAAAATATCATTTATTCGATTATTGTAGGCAATTCTCAGGTCATCAATCGTTTTACTTTTTTGCTGCGATATAATCGTATGCGGAGAGAGCCGGTGCTAAAATCTCAACGATCTCTTCCTGTTTATCTGCGGGAATTTCCCGCTGCCAACGGCCGCCATGCATACGGTCAACATTCAGGGCGGCGACATTATCCTTTAGCTGGTCTGCAAACGGCATCCCGATAAAGTCGCAGATTTTCCGAAATTCTGCCTCCGGCGCTTTCGCCAATGCTTCCAGCCGCACTTCCAGGAACATATCCGCAGGTAGCGATTCCCGAATGATTAACCAGCGTTTAATGATATTAGCCAAACGGCGGGCGGTAGCAGTCATATCATCTCCGCCCCAGTCGTGACGAAAGTAAGAGGCGAGCACATCTCTTAAATCCCGGTAAATATGCAGGAATTTCATATCCGGGAACAGATCCAGCAATTCCGGCACCTGTAACAAATTGTATGGCGTATCTTCGATCCAGTGCGTTTTGCTGCCATCCGGATTTCTTTGTGCATACAAATCCCGGAAAAAATTCCCAAGCAACGTATCGATCGTTTCATTCGGCAAATAATCTGTTTCGTATATTTCCGGACGTAATTGCAAGGATGGCGTTCCGTCCCAGTTTCCCCGGGCCACATGGTAGGAAAGATCATTCAGCAACTTCTTCAGGCGATTGCGGTAGTAGGGTTTACCAAAATGCTTATCAAACCCCATGGTGATATATCGTCGTGGGGCAACACCAAATTTCGGAAAGAATTTTCGTTCCGCCCGTGCCCATATTGACACACTGCGGGATTTCATCATTAATTTACGGAAATTGCGAATAGCGTGATCGGCATTGTATGGGGACCAACGCTCACTTAATGCCTGCTTTAAATCCAATGCGCCATAAGGATCGACAATCACACGTAGTTCGCGGGGAATAGCGGCAATCTGTGGATGATGCATCAGCACCTGCTTTAAAATCGTGGTGCCACTCCGGCCAGTCCCACCGATAAACACTGGTTTCATAACAGATCCGCTTGGTATCATTTCAGGTTTAAACAGTCGTCCAGGCTACTGAGTACCTGTTCCCATTTAAATTGCGATTCGATATATTTTCTGCCGGCACTGGCTTTTCCCCGCCGGGTTTCTGGATTATTAACCAGCTCAAGAATCTTTTCCGTAAGCGCTGCTGGCGTATCACCAATCAACAGGTTCTCCTGTGCCAGCCCTTCAGCACCGATTGATGTCGTCACAACCGGCGTTCCCAGCGCCATCGCCTCAAGTATTTTATTTTGGACCCCGGCGCCGACGCGCATCGGTGCAATTAACAATGCAGAATTGTTGATATAGGGAATCACATCGTCAACAAACCCGGTAACGATAATATCCTCACCATTATGTAATTGCTGTACACTTTTTCCGGGCTCGGTACCAACGATATAAAATCGCAAGTCGGCCTTTTTCGCTTTTAATTGCGGGAATACCTCTTTTACAAAAAACAAAACAGCATCGGTATTCGGAAAGGTGCGCATATTCCCGACAAAGCAAATATTATTGCTGTCGTATTCGCCATCGTAATATTGGAATCGCTCTAAATCAACACCGTTCGCAACAATCTTAATCTTCTCACGGTTTTCGTTGTTTTTCAGAAATTCGGCATCAATACTGGAGATAAATATGGAAATATCCGCACGGCGTATAACATCATGTTCATAATTTAAGACGCGGCGGGATTCTATGGAATTTATCAGGGAAAAGACCCCTTTTCGGTACTGCTTACTGCGATCATAATTCAGAGAAATAGCATCGGTAAAATCCACAACCTTCAAGATCTCTTTATCCGCTGGTAAATACTGCCCCATACGGATTAAATGACAAAAGATGAAATCATAGCCTTTTTGAAGTTCATCTTCGACAATCTTCCTCAGTTTACCAGAATTGTAATAATGGATTTGTAACGGGGTGCTGCTAAATAATCCCACCATGCAATTCAGATAGGATTTCATTCGGGGGAGAAGTATTGTAATCACTTCATCATAATAATCCCGGTATTCTTCCAGATATTCCAGCTCCATTTCATGTTCAACAAATGACACCAGTGTCACTTCGTATCTTTCCTTTATGTATTTCAGGAAATTAAACGTTCTAAGTTTATCGCCCCCAATCGGTGGAAATGGCAAGCGAGATGTCAGGAAAAGCATTTTTTTCATACCGGAAAACCGTTCTCTATTGTGGTGGCAACCATGCGCGTGTAATTCTGTAATCGGTATATAAAAAGATATTTACTTAAATCAATAAGCGTTTCTGCAAAACCAATCTAACAATGTTTTATCATCATTCCTGCTTAATCCATTTATAAAAGAATTTATCCAGGAATATCAAAAAGACAACCAGTACGATAAGACCACTGGAAAAAAACAGGGTGGTAAAATTTGCACTGAGAAATTTAATCGTAAAAATCGGCACAACAACCGATGTTAATAACATATAGACAATATTTTTGCGATAGCGGGCTACTTTCAGTGTTACCTGATTAAGCCAATGGATAATGATACCGATAAAAAAAGTGGAGGTAAAGACCCCAATCATTCCAAAATCGGCCCAGAAGTTTCCGATATAGATTGCATTTGCGTATACAGTAGAATGGGGATTTTTATACCAATAACCCGCAACAATACTGGGCAGCATTACCCCACCTTCGTGATGCAGCCAGGAAAATAATTGGGAAGAGCGGCCATAAAGGAATTCGTGAAATCTGGGAAACATCTCGAAGTGCAAATACAGCGCTTCGCTGGGAATAACAAATATTCGGTTACTCATTGATATCAGGATATAAGTCGCAATATCATCATGATCAACAAAGAATTTGAAATACACAATGGCCACCGGCAACAGCATTACCAGAACAAAAGAGAATAAAACAAATTTAAAACTAAAGGTTTTTTTCCTAAGATAAAAGAAAGCCAGTAGGATTAAGAAGACCGCTGCGGTTGGCGATTTTTCCAATGTCAGGGAATTAAAGAACAATCCCAGGAAAAAGAATATTCCGAGGAACCAGAGGTATTGTTTTTTCCGGTAAACAAGGTATAGAAAAAGGCTGATAACCATACCCACCGGCATGATGGTCGCTCGCTGCCAGAGAATAAGATAACGCTCTGCAAAAGTCACTTCCAGAAACTTAAATGCTTCATCGCGTAGAATGGAAAATTTTATCGCCTCTCCCGGGTTAGTAATAAGTTCAAAGAGTGGAATGACTTTAACCCGGAAGATGTATAATGCCGTTATCGCAATGCCAACCAACAAAAGAAAATAGAGGAATTCACCTAACAACGGATCGAGAGGATCGGCACTTAAATCGGTTTGACGCAGTTTTTTTGCTTTCGCCATATCTAACGGCCAGATTTTTTCGGCAAACAGCAACCCCAACGGATAGAGATAATAAAAGCTCATTACTGCGATGTAGTAGGTATCCACGGCCGGATGATCCTTGATGGCACATATGTATATCGATGGCATAGCGATCAGGGTCGTGTAGGAAAGTAAAATAACCGCCGGCATGGATACAATATTAAGACCGGTAAATCCAAACACCCAGCGTTTATGAAAGGTGAGCATCTCGTAAACAAATAACCCCAAAATCAAACCGCTGAATGCGCCCCAGGATTCGTAGGGTAAAAACAGAAATCCTCCTCCGAGAAAAAACGGCAGCCCGAGAAGGATGATAATGTCCGGATCCAGTCTTTTGGAAATCATAAGTGATATCAAGTTTAATTAAATAAACGCAATCGCGTCAACAATTCATCGATCCATTCAAATGCCAGTAATTTATAGATGCCCAGAGAAACCAACAGACATCCGGCAATTGTGGTCAGTTTTAGTCCTAGGGCCACCACTATCGATGTTGCGCCCATCCATTCATCAAAATAACTGAAAGCGAATAAAATCAGGAGAAACCACAAGATTGCGGCAACATTTTTTCCACTGATGATTCGCACTTTCTGCTTCAGCATCAAAATGTAAATTGAGCTGAGTCCTAACAGCGAAATTCCGGCAGCCAGGGCTATGACAAGCACTTGAATATCCTTGTAATAAACGATTGCAACTGCGCTTATTATCAATGTTAATATCATTCCGGAAAATGTTACGATATTAACGAAGGGATAATCGGCAAATCCATCCAGAATGCCCTGAACAACGACATAGCCCAACAATAGCCCAACAAAAGGGCAGACGATTTTCAAGTATGGTATAACGACCGCATATTTTTCCCCGAACCAGAGCAGAATTAACTCCGGCGCCAGCAAATAACAAAAAAGCCCTAGCAGCATCGGCAGTGTAAAGATAAAGTCTACAACAATTTGACTATACTTAACAATTAAATGGTCATCCTTATTTGCCTGCAATGTCGAGATTTTTGGTAAAAACAAACTGCGAAATGGAAACCCTAAAATCTGAATCATCCGAACAATTGAGACGACCATACCAACGTATGCCGCAGCAGCAAGCGAAATAAAATCCGATGCCGCTAAAATTGGGGCAAAGAAAAGCATCCCCATAAAGAAACCACTGGGAATCCGTGAGAACCCGTATCCCAGGAATTTTCTGTCGGCCTTCCAAAAATCGGCATTCAAGTAAGTAGTGACCGGTTTAAAATCTGCCATTTTTAGAGTGCCATATCGAATGACCAGCAACCAGTTAATGAAAAAGATCAATCCACCATAAACCAGAAAGTATAAATTCATAAACTGAATGAAATCATCCGGTGTAACGATCAAAAACAGTAGTGCTGTTGTGCCTCCAATCCAGAAAAGGATATCAAGAAAATTCATCATCTTGAAGTCCTGCTTCCCTCGGAAAAAACTAACACATAACACCTGGAAAGAATTCGAATAGAGAAAAAAGAGCATAGGCAATATTAATCGGGAATAGTCCGTACTACCAAACAACACAACCGATAAATATTCCTGCATAACGCCCAGTATTAGCGCAAGGAAGGCACAGATAACCGTTAGCAGCAACGTCGATGAAATCAAAAATGTGCCGGCACGATCTTTCTCAAAACTGATAAATCTGGCCAGACTCATACTCAGGTTCAAGGTTACCACCGGATAAGCCAGGGCAATAAAACGCCGGCTAATCAGATAAACGCCCATTCCCTCTTCGGTAACCGCCTGAGATAAGATTTTGAGAATGACAATATTAAGTATGGTAACAATTATCTGACTGACAAACGTAAAGGATATTTCCGAAATAAAACCATTTCTTTTGTCAGTCATCCCCTTATCACCAATGAACCTTCCTGCCTAAAATTGCACTGAGCGTTTAGCCAGACAATTTTAATTCTCGCCCGAAGTATTTTTTAATCGCTCCATTCTTCCCAGGAAAAAGGCGAGATAAATGCTGGCCCCCAGGGTTAAAACAAATGCAATAATGACCATTCTGGCCCGGCGCGGTTTATCCTTTTTTTCCGGGCGAACCCCAGGATCCAACACCTGCAGTGTTGGAATTTGTTTGGCTTCTTCAATCTTGGACTGCTCATACTGCGGCCCCAGGAATTCCAACACTTTGATATAATATTCTGATTGTCTTTTCAGCCTCAAGAATTGAATGCCCAGCTCCGGCACCGCTGATAAATCCGGAATTAAACCATCACCTTCGCCGGAGAAAAACTCGCTCCGGTATTTTCTTTTCAGCGTGTTTAATTCCAATTGCAGCTTCTGGATTTGGGAATTATTCGCGCTGATGGTTTTCTGCGCTACTTCAAACTCAATTTCCTTGGTCATGATCTCCGCTTTAATATCAGCGGCTTTTGCAATCGCAACGCTGACCTGGTCTTCCAGGCTCATGACGCCTTCACTCTTCATCAATTTCGTCAGTTGAGATTCGAGCATTTTCAGGCTGTCCAGCGTCATAAACACGCGGGATTCGATAAATTTACGGGTGTTTCCGGCCTGCCCGGTATAAAAGGCGATATTCATACTATCGAGGCATTGAGCGATGTAATTTGCCATATCGGCCACCCGCTCCTGGTCCTGATCAAGAATCGAACAGATTAATTGATTCTCTTCTCCAATCTCGTAGGTCAAATTGCCATCAAGGGCGCGCAGGGTTGTCTCCATATCCTCAGTTTCGTAGACATTTTGGAGATCATATTTGTGAGCAATTTTCTCCATAATCGTGCGACTTTTCAGCAAAGCCATAAAGCGATTTACGTCTTCCCCTTCACCCAAAAAGCTACCGAAGCCCAATTGCCCAATTAAGCTTGCAGCACTAAAAGAGCTTTGCGATGAAGGTGGTAAAATAACGACTGTAGATTTATACCAAACTGGCAACAGCAAGCTTACGATTGCCGTCAAAACGCTTACAGCGCCGACAATCCAACTAATCATTTTCCGTTTGTCCCAAACGATTGCAACTATCTCTTTCAGGGTTAATTCTCTTTCCTGCATACTTTCCTCTTTTTATATAACCGCAATATCCCGGATATCGATGAACTACAGGTTTATGACTAATTCTTCGACGCCTGTATTAAGGCAACTGCCGAAATTCCTAAACTGATAATCGGTGTAAGGATCGTGATAATGTCCTTAAACGCCTCGCGGGATTTCCGGGGAACGACAACAATATCACCATTATCTACAACAACATTTTCGCCTTTTTCAACTTTCCCGGTTTTGGTACGAATGACGAATAGTTCATCCAAATCTTTCGCTGTTTCCAGCAATCCGGCTGCACCGGCATAATCTTTTGCGGTATAATCTGCCAGGTATGGGAATGCGCCGGGTGTAGTGACTTCCCCCCGAACATAGACGCGATTACGATTGGTTGGCACCATAACCCGATCCCCGCGTTGTAACAGCAAGCTATTCGCCGGGGTGTCTTTCTGCAGTAAATTGTAGGTCTTTTTCTCATCCCCGCGGAAAAGGATAACGTTTTCAATATCAGAATTACGATTAATCGCACGCAGGCGAGTTAGAAAGGCGGGCAATGTCTCATTCTCACGAATCTGATAAATTCCCTGGGAACCGACATTTCCTTCGATAATCACATACTCCTTGTTCAAATCGATAGATGGAATATAGATAACATCTCCACCGGAAAGCGGAGGATTATTATCCAAATCCCCTTCCAGGTAGAAATTGTTAATGTTGATGGTTTGCGTCTCACCATCTTTATTGCGGAGTTCAATACGGGTATCATCACCCCAGGTGCTAATCCCCTGGGCCAATTGGATAGCGTCACTGACCCGATCGACTGACCTCAGAAAGTAGGTGCCGGGGAAATTTGCCTCTCCGACTACAAACACCCGAAACTTACGCATTTTTACCAGGCTAACTGAAAAACTTGCATCCCGAAAAGCCTGAGCCATTGCGGACTGAATTGCGGCAGATCCATCCGCCAGGGATTTTCTGGCCACAAACACTTCTGCAACTGACGGAATCAGAACATACCCTTCCGGTGAGACGACAGAAAGGAATTGATTTTCCAGGATACCCCAAACCTTGATCAGTAGCTGATCTCCCGGGCCTAATATATAACTTTCCGGGTCAATCTCCTGTTCAAATACTTGTTCAAGCAACTGCGCCTGTGGAATAAGCTGTTCGTTAGAGCGTTCCAACTGGTTCATGTCGGAATCGAATACATCCACCCGGTCTTTCTTGGTAATCTCTTGATTCTGCGCAAAAGTAAAATGAGATAAAATGCTGCAGATGAAGAAGAGAGCAAATAGTCGTTTCAATGTCAGGTCTCCTGAATTTCAATACCTAGTATTTCGATAAATAAAATCTGATCTGAAAAGCTTATTTTTAGGGAGCAAATATACTTTTCGCAGGATGGTCAAGCAACTTTATTTTTCAAGCGGGAAAAAACGTACCAGTCGGGTGGATTTGCACGACCGGATATTCATATGCCGGTTATCAGCAGGTTTCCATGAGGTTATTTTTCTTCGATTTCCAATTTACGCACCGCATGTTTCGCGGCTTCCTGTTCGGCAATTTTTTTGCTTTTCCCTTTCCCCTCTCCCAAGAGCTCCTGGGCGATCCACACTTCGACGATAAATTCTTTGGCGTGGTCTGGCCCCAGTTCTTCGACCACACGGTAGTCCGGGAGGCACTTGGCATTGCTCTGTGCATACTCCAGTAGGAGGCTCTTATAATTTCGATAGAGACTTTCCCGTAAAATCTTCTTGTATTCCACTAATAAATAGGTGTGAATAAACTCTTCGGCATCCACTAATCCCTTATCCAGATAGATTGCACCGATAACCGCCTCAAATGCATCTGCCAAAATTGATTTCCGTTTGCGGCCGCCGGTTTTTTCTTCACCGCGGTTCATTAGTACCAACTCGCCGAGCGCCATATCAACGGCAATGTCTGCCATAACCGGTTTACTAACCAAAATTGATTTTACTTTGGAAAGATGACCTTCTGTTTTTTTGGGGAATTTCTCGTATAGGAAATGGGTAACGACAAGATCCAGAACCGCATCCCCAAGGAACTCCAGGCGTTCATTGGAATGCGTTCTTGGTTCATTCGTCATATTTAAGTACGAGCGGTGTTTTAACGCTGTCGCGATCAGTACTTTATTATCAAAGTTGATTTTGAATTGTTTTTGAAAGCTTTCTATCACCCGGGCTTCATCAGGGCTTATTTGCCCGGATGAAGCACCCGGATGAGACAATTCCTTTTCAATCTTTTTTGAAAAAATTTTTTTGAAAAAAGATTTTAATCCATTCACACTTTAAAAACTCGCATCATTCATATTTGCGGATAGACAAACAGGCGTTATGTCCACCAAATCCGAAAGTGTTGGATACGGCAGCATTCACTGTTCTTTCCTGGGCTTCATTCGGTGTAATATTCAAATCGCACTCAGGGTCTTTCGTCTCATAGTTTATCGTCGGGGGGATCACGTTGTTTTTAACAGCAAGCGCGCAGGCAATCATTTCTACGCCACCAGCCGCACCTAACAGGTGACCAACCATCGATTTTGTAGAGCTAACATTCAGCTTATAAGCATGCTCTCCAAAAACCGTTTTAATGGCCGCCGACTCGTTTTTGTCATTGAACGGCGTTGAAGTACCGTGCGCATTGATATAATCGACATCTTCGAGATTTAAGCCGGCATCCTCTACACAACGGCGCATCGCACGTACCGCGCCTTCACCACCGGGGGCGGGGGCAGTCACATGGTGTGCATCTCCGGTAAATCCGACGCCAGCCACTTCGGCGTAAATCGTTGCGCCACGTTTTTTAGCGTGCTCCAGTTCTTCCAGAACAACAATACCGGCGCCTTCGCCAATGACAAATCCATCCCGATTTAAATCGAATGGACGACTGGCATGTTTGGGATCGTCATTTCTGGTTGACAGTGCTTTCATCGAACAGAAGCCAGCTAATCCCATTGGGGTAATCGGCGCTTCGGAACCACCGGTAACCATTACATCTGCATCACCATATTTAATTAAGCGTGCAGCATCTCCAATAGCATGGTTCGCCGTTGCACAGGCAGATACAACAGAGTAATTCGGCCCTTTCAGACCATAGCGGATGGAAATCTGGCCAGCAGCAATATCTGCAATCATCTGCGGTACGAAATAAGGACTTACACGACGGGGACCACCCTTGCGAAACTTTTCATGCTCAGTTTCAAAGGAGAGTAATCCACCAATACCGGAACCAACAATAACGCCAGCCCGGTTAACATCTATTTTCTCCAGGTCCAGTCCGGAATTGCGAATTGCCTCTTCCGATGCAACCATGGCATATTGAGTATATTTATCCATTCGGCGGGTTTCCCGGTGGTCAAGAATGCCTTCGACCGAGAAATCTTTTACCTGCGCACCAAACTTTGTGCTGTGCAGGGAAACATCAAAACCTTCAATATTATCGACACCGTTACGCCCTTCCAGCAAACCTTCCCAGAAATCTTTAACGTTGTTACCGATGGCGGTTATAGCGCCCATACCGGTAACTACAACTCGTCTTTGCATAACAAATTCCTTAATTTTTTACCGGTATCCTTTGACATGTCACGGAAAATACATTCATCTCAAAAAGCACTTTACCGAATCATAAGACTCGGTAAAGTTTTTAAAGCGATACATGTCCGGGATAATTTCCGGTTTAGTCGGCATCTTTCATTACTTTGCTCAGATACTCCATTGCCTTAACAATGTTAGTAATCTCCTGAGCATCTTCATCAGGAATCTCTACGGAGAATTCTTCTTCGAAAGCCATTACCAATTCAACGGTGTCGAGAGAATCTGCGCCGAGATCATCAATAAAATGGGCCTCATCACTAATTTTATCTTCTGCTACGCCCAACTTGTCGACAATAATTTCTTTTACTTTCTGCTTCAAATCTGCTGACATAATTCCTCCTACTTACTTTAGGTATTAAATTAAAAGAGCCTCAAATTTAACGATTGCGAATTAAATTAAAACATTTTTTAAAAATAATTCAATTTTTTCTTACTTACACCCTCAAATTTTGCCATGTATAAGCCTATTAATAAAAGACTTAGATCATTACCATGCCACCATCAACATTAATGGTTTGTCCGGTAATATAGTCTGCTGCATCGCTTGCCAGGAAGGTTGTAACACGGGCAATATCTGAAACGCTCCCAAGGCGATTTAAGGGGATTTGCGTCAATAAACCTTCGCGGGTTTTCTCATCCAATACGTCAGTCATGTCCGTTTCGATGAATCCCGGTGCGATAGCGTTACAGGTAATACCGCGGGTTGCCAGTTCTTTCGCAACAGATTTTGTCAATCCGATAATGCCGGCTTTCGATGCGCTATAATTTACCTGACCGGCGTTACCAATCTGGCCCACAACGGAAGTGATATTAATAATCTTCCCACCCCGTTGTTTCATCATCAGGCGGGTAATGCTTTTGACGCAATTGAAAGTACCTTTAAGGTTGATGTCGACGACGGTATTCCAGTCTTCTTCTTTCATCCGCATGATCAGGTTATCGCGGGTAATACCGGCATTATTCACCAGAACGTCGATACGGCCATATGTTTCGGCGGTTTTATCAATCAGCGTCTGGGCATCTTCCATTTTGGAAACATCCGCAATAACAGCAGTGGCTTCTCCGCCAGCCGCGCGAATCTCTTCACAGACTTCATTGGCCCGATCTTCATTTCTCCCGGAAACAACCACTTTAGCGCCGCAGCGGCCAAATTCCAGGGCGATTTCTTTTCCGATTCCTTTAGTAGAACCGGTAACGATTACGACTTTATCCTTCAGATTCATTATTCACTCTCCATCTGTAGATCATCTGTTTTCCCGATTACCTTACAAGCATACTGGCGATCGGTTCGCTTCAGAAGTCCCTGTAATACTTTGCCGGGACCAACTTCATAAAAGTTTTCGCAGCCATCGGCGATCATATTGCGCAAGATTTCTTCCCAGCGTACCGGGGCCATCAGCTGTTGTTGCAGCAATTCACGGATTTCCGCAGGATCGCTCACCGGTTGTGCTTTCACATTACTGTAAACGGGCACATCTGCGGTACGAATATCCACCTCGTTTAACGCTTCTACCAATCCGGTCAGGGCATCTCCCATTAGCGGGGAATGAAACGCGCCACTAACCGGCAGTTCTTTCACCATCCGCGCGCCATTCTCTTTCGCCAGTGCCATCGCCTGGTGAACACCTTCAATGCTGCCGGAAATCACAATTTGTCCCGGGCAGTTAAAGTTCGCCGGTTGCACAATACCAGCAGACGCTGCTTCTTCGCAAACTGCTTCAATTTTCTCCGGCGTCATTCCCAGTACGGCTGCCATAGTGCCGGGATTTTTTTCACCGGCCGTCTGCATTAAGGCGCCGCGGATCTTTACCAGTTTGACACCATCTTCCAGGTTAAGTGCACCGGCACTTACCAATGCGGAATATTCGCCTAAACTATGGCCGGCCGTTGCATCCGGGCGAATGCCCTTTTCTTTTAATAACGCATCAGCAGCAACGCTATGGGTAAAAATTGCCGGTTGTGTATACTGGGTTTGTTTCAAGGTTTCCATCGGGCCCTCAAAACAAATCTCTTTTAAAGAAAATCCCAGGATCTCTTCACTGCGGTCAAATATTTCTTTCACTTTCGGATAGGCTTCGTATAAATCCTGCCCCATTCCGACATATTGCGACCCCTGTCCGGGAAATAAAAATGCGGTCTTTCCCATCAAGCATCTCCTCAATTATTTAGTATTTCATTCAAACTTATTTTCTGATTATATCGCCCATCTTAGCAGCAGACTTCCCCAGGTAAAACCGGCACCGAAGGCGGCCATAACAACGATATCATCTTTTTGCAACTGGTTGTTATGAACAATCTCGGACAGCGCCAGTGGAATCGTTGCTGCAGTTGTATT
>JANQQU010000008.1 GCA_028284905.1 Calditrichia bacterium | reverse complement strand
CTTATAATGATTGGAGAAAATTACAAATTATTACACCTGCTAAGAGGGGTACGACTTTATGATACTTTGGGGGTACGACTTAACAACACATAACAATGTCCAACGCTCAATATCGAATGTCGAAGTTTTTCCATAGTTATTTACTTCTACATTGGATATTGAAAATTGGATATTCTCTTTTTAACAGGCTAATTTGCCAGACAAAAAATTAGAAGAACTATTTTAATTGAGAAAAAAGGCCCTTAACAATTCTCTTGACATATAAGCAGTTTTTATTTAACGTAATTCAAATTTAACAAGGCAGAAAAATGTTTCGGCAATATCTCTCATCGAGTTTGTATTTATGCTACGCACAGCGGAGAGATATAATTATGTCATAAATTGAATCATTAGAAATTTTCAAGATATAAAGCTCCGCAAATTTTTTGCGGAGCTTTTTTTTTGCCTTAATAGTCACGTGGCCCAATTGGCAGAGGCATCGGGTTTAAGCCCCGTGTGTTGAGGGTTCGACTCCCTCCGTGACTACAAAAAAACCGTGTAGCCCAATTGGCAGAGGCACTTGACTTAAGATTAAGAAGTTAAAGGTTCGACTGCAATCACGGGTACAAAAAATGGGTGTGAGGACACTGTTGGTTGTGTGTCGACAGACTGTAAATCTGTCCCCAAGTGGTAAACATCGTTGGTTCAATTCCAACCGCACCCACAAAATCAGGAGGGTACCGTCCATCGGTGGGCAAGCGGCCTTGCCCCAAGGGGATTCCGATGGAAAAAGCCGTGGGGGCGTTCGCGCCCGGAGTTCGATTCTTCTACCCTCCTCTTCGGAAGGTTCGCATAATGGTATTGC
The DNA here is from genome assembly GCA_028284905.1 of Calditrichia bacterium. Lineage (GTDB taxonomy): Bacteria > Calditrichota > Calditrichia > RBG-13-44-9 > J075 > JACKAP01. The sequence goes on along the minus strand of JANQQU010000008.1, from coordinate 25,192 downwards.
AACGGCTTGCTACGCCGTGACGTTTCGACGTTCTGCGGGTTCGACTCCCGCACCTTCCGCTAAGCCATGCTTTTAAGCGCAAAGAAAATATCGATGTTTGTTACTTCAACATTCGACATTGAAAATTGAGCTTTGGACATTCGCTTTTAACTCGACCAGGAACAATCACCCAACCCGGGCGTGTTAATATTCTTTAACTATTAGTCTTCTCCGGGGAAAAAGTTTTCTAAAAAACGATGAGGGTATTTGTATGGGAATTGAAATAATCAATAAAATTGTTTCCGGTGCTTCAGTAATAATTCGTCTTAGGGTAAAAAAAAATCATCTTCAAACATGGACAGTATTATTGGCTGGCCTGCTAATGGCAGGATGCAACCAGGCAGAAAAGCCAGCGGTCGATCAACCCTCCGCGCCGGAAAAAATCACTACTGCGAACGGCTTGATCTATGAAGTTGTTTCAGCGGGCAGTGGCCCAGTAGCGAAAGCCGGGGATACTGCGATGATTCATGAAATCACCACTCTGGCGGACGGCACAGTTGTTACTGATACCTGGGCGATGAACTTTCCGATTTCATTCCTCCTCGGCGGCAAGCAGGTGATCGACGGTTTAGACGAAGCGGTTACCGGCATGCATGTTGGCGAGCGCCGGAAGCTTATCGTGCCTCCTTCCCTCAGCAAACGGAGCAGTTATCCGGAAAATGGTTTGTTTGGTCCATCCGATACCCTTTATTATGATGTGATTCTACTGAAAGTATCACCATAGTAATAAAGATTCGGGACTAAAATGATCTCTTCGCAGGCGCTGAAAACAATGATTGGGCAACAAGGTTTCCTCGTGCTGGATGGTGGCCTGGCGACTGAATTGGAACGACACGATTTCGATTTGAATCACCCCCTTTGGTCCGCTCGCCTGTTAAACAGTTACCCATCTGCCATTCAGGATGTGCATGCCAGCTATCTCAACGCTGGTGCGGATGTCATTATCAGTGCCAGCTATCAGGCCAGTCTGCCAGGGTTTGCCGAGCAAGGCATCCCGGAAAGTACTGCCACCCAATTATTGAAAAAATCCGTTCAGTTAGCACGCACCGCCCGGGATGAATATTGGGCGAAAGCCAATCCACGCAGAAAGTTCAAACCACTGGTTGCCGCCAGCATCGGTCCCTATGGTGCCTATCTCGCCAATGGCGCGGAGTATCATGGCAATTATGGCATATCGAAAAATGCGCTGAGCGATTTTCACCAACCGCGTTGGGAAATTCTCGAAGATGCCGAACCGGATTTCTTCGCCTGTGAAACTATTCCGAGCTTCCAAGAAGCAGTGGTTTTGCGGAAAATTCTCGAAACTAATCCAACCACAACTGCCTGGGTTAGTTTCTCCTGCCGGGACGAAATGCACATTGCCGACGGCACTCCCATTCGCCAATGTGCGGATTTCCTGAAAGAGTGCGAGCAAATTGTTGCGATTGGAATCAATTGCACCTCGCCGGCGTTCATCCCCAGTCTCATCGCCGAAATTGCGGCAGCTTCGCCGGAGAAGCCCATAGTGATTTATCCCAACTCCGGTGAAAAATATGATGCCGTGTCGCACTGCTGGACGGACACAGCCAGTGCAACAGATTTCAGCGTTGCTGCACAGAAATGGCACCAACTCGGTGCACGGCTGATCGGTGGATGCTGCCGCACCACGCCGGATCATATCCGACAAATTCGGGCAGCACTTTCCAACGCGCATCTTTTCTAAACATATTTTCCAAAAATCCGTTTAAAAATCTGCTGGCAGGTTATCGCGCGATCGTTTGCCATCTCACTTAAGGAGATCTCTATGCATTTTCGAATACTTTCCCTGGGCATTTTGTTAATAGCATTTAGTTCGTTATCAGGACAATCCACAGAGCAAACGGCTATTGAAGATATTTTTCTAAAGCAGTTTCACGCTCATTGGCAAACCGCTGATGCAGAAAAGCTAGCAACACTCTGGCACCCTGAAGGCGATTGGATGAGTCTACCAGGCTCCCGGCGCATCTTTAGCGGGCGCGAAAAGGTTGCCCAGGTTTGGCAGGTCGGCCTGCAGGGACGCGATACAGCTGAAAAGAAACAGCTGGTAATTGACATTGATAATGTCCAAATGCTTGGCGAAGCGCTGGCGCAAGTCGATATGGTAATGACTTTTGGTCACGAAACAACCGGCGTCCTGAAAGAGGCCATGACGGTCATCGTTAAAAAATCAGAAGCAGACTGGCAGATACTCAGTTGCCGCGTCGCCCGGATTTCCTTCACACCAGCCAAAAATGAGTAGTGGCAGCAGCACTCAACAGTAGCAGCAAAAACCAACTGATAACTGATAACTGATAACTGTCAACTGATAACTGACAAAGATCCTTTCTTTTCTTGAATCCAAAAAGTACATATCCCGTTGGATAAATCATCCATTTTGCAATGCTTGGCGATGCCTGAACGACAGGAGCTTGTTTATGAGAGATGAAACTCGAATTATTATCAGAATGCTGATTATTTGTTTGCTGGCGACGTTAACCCTGCCGGTTTTTACACAGCAAGAAGATGATCCCGGACCTCGCTGGGGTCATGTGCTAATTTATCACCCGGCTAAAGACCAGATACTGCTTTTCGGCGGTGCCCGCGAACGGGGTAGCTATATTGGCGACACCTGGATTTGGGACGGTGACCAGTGGCAGCAAAAGGATGTTAACGGTCCCTCCCCGCGCGGATTTTGTGCCGTTGCTGTGGACGAAAAAAGTGGGGCGGTCGTGCTCCATGGCGGCCGCGGCAATGAGCGTGATACCAACTCCGATACCTGGGCCTGGAACGGCAGCAACTGGCAACAATTATCCGCAGAAAGCGATTTTGCATCCGATCATCATCAAATGATATACCTCGACCAAGAAAAGATGTTACTGGCCTATGGCGGCTGGAATGGCAGTGACGTTTCCGGAAAAACCTGGGTTTGGCAGAAAGGGAAATGGCAGTTATTATCCGAGGACGGCCCACGTAAGCGAGCGGCTTTTGCCATGGCTTACAATAAAGCAACCAAATCCGTTGTCCTCTATGGCGGCTTGTGGCTGGAAGGGCAATACGCCGACATCTGGGAATGGCAAGACGGCCAATGGCAACAACACGGCGGCCCCTACGATCAATCCTCCCTCGATCATCACGCCATGATTTATGATGAGAAATTGCAGCAGGTCATCTTTTTCGGTGGCAAGAACTATCGCTACCGTGCGCAACAAAAAACCCAAACCGTTTCCGGTAGTAGCATCGAGTTTCTAACTGATGAAGGCCCATCCCCCCGCCACAGTATCGGTCTTACCTACGACAGTCAGCGGCAAAAAGGGTACCTCTACGGCGGCAAAGAATACCAGGGAGACACGCATGTTGCCCTGGGTGATTTCTGGCGCTGGAATGGGGAACAGTGGGAAAAAGTTGAGTAGTAAATGGGTAAATATTCAAATGGGCAAATGGGCAAATGAGCAGGCTTGCATATTTGCATATTTGCTCATTTCTAACAGGAAAACATATGAACAGAAAACGACTGTTTTATGCGCTGCTTTGTCTATTGTTGGCAGGCAGTATTGCTCATGCTCAGTCTGAAAAATTGTCGGAGAAATTTGACGCATGGGTGAAAAACAGCCTTGCCTTATCCGAGCAGGCATTGTTTGCGGCACAACTTGATGATGCAGCGCGCTTTAGTGATATAGCTTCCCTGGAAGCATCTTCATTATTGCAGCCGGCGCATCGAGTTGCCCTAACTTTACAGGGATTAAGGGTTCAGGCCTTTCGGCGGATTCTTTATTTGGAAAAATACGAAGGCGAACCTGTTTTAGAAATCCTGGAGAAATTGAGACCGGGCCTGGCGGCGGTTAAGGATAACAATATCCTTGGCGAATATTATGTTGCTCTCGCCTCGGCATTATACGCTACCGGGATGCCCGATTCGGCCAAAGCTTGTCAGCAGCAGGCGAAAGCACATTTTCAGTCTGCCGACAATATCAAAAAAGTGGCCCAGGTGCGTGGCAATGAAATCTCCCGTTTACAGAATCGCTTACGCGCCGTCGGGAAGAAAGACAGCCTCATTGCTTTAATTCCTGCCTACGAAGAAGAAATCGCTTTCGCCAAAGCCTGCGATAATAAATATGTACTCGCCTATAATACGCGCCACCTCGCGCAAATTTATCGCCGACACACCGATCAGCTTGATAAAGCAATGGCGCTCTTTCAAACTTCGCTTGAGTTACGAGAGGAAATTGGCTTCCGCCCGTTTATCCCCGCCTCATATTCATCGATCGGCGATATGGCAGTTAGAATGGGCGATGACAAGAAGGCGATTTCTATGTACGAAAAAGCCGCAATGCTCGCCACTGAGATTGGCTTCATCCGTTACCAGGTGCAACCGCATCTCGACATCGGCGATATTTACCTGGCAACAAAAGATGTCACTGCTGCGAAAAAGCATTATAGTGTGGCGCTAAAATCGGCTTCGGAAAAGAACTATCAGGCAGGTATCGATGCCGCGTTGATGAAACTGGAAGGGTTATTCAAATGAGCAAATGGGCAAATGGGCAAATATGCAAAACTGCCCATTTGCCCATTTGTATATTTGCATATTTGTAGATCTAACCACCCAACACAATTTCCACACCAAGGTTAAAGAAGCGCCGAGTATAAATATGCGGCGTGCGAATCGGCTGTCCGGGAAAAACCTGGAACCAGGAGTAGGCGGCGACATTGATGTTGTTGAAAATATTCAGCACTTCTGCAACAACCACCATCTCCCGATTTGCAGGCAATTTGATCCTTGCCGAAAGGCCCATATCGGCCCGGGCGTACGGGGAAAAGGTGCGCTGATTTTCGAAGTCAACCGCCAATGTCGTTTCCCCACTGAGCGGGTCTTCCTGCTGTACCCGGGAGAAATAACGATAGCCGCTGCCAAACAGCAGACGCAAGTGCATTTGGATAAACGGATGCTTTGGCACCCTGTCCTGCAAAAATAACCGTAATGTATGCCGCTGATCCAGCAATCGTCGCTGATACGCGCCGCCAGTCGATCGTTCCTGTGTGTTGAGGTAACTGTAGCCGATCCAGCTGTTCAGCGTTTTAACCAATTGCCCTTTTAGCAGCACGTCGAGGCCGTAAGCGTATCCCTCGTTGCTATTTTCGTCCAGGTAAACCAGCTTCAGGCGATCAAGATAATAGGGAATCAGGCGATCGAGTTTTTTGTAAAATACTTCTGTGTGCAGGGTCAGCGGTTTCTCAAATTTATGCACCCAACTGGCGATGGCATGAACCGCCCGCTGAGACTTCAAAGGATCGCTAAGTGCAGTATCTTTATTTCGCAATTCGTGGAAAAATGGCGGTTGATAATATAAGCCGCCACTTAGTGTGAATTGATTTGCGATCGACGGGGAATAGTGGAAGCTCGCCCGCGGACTTAGCAAAACCTCCTGGTTGTAATCGTAATAAAATCCCCGCAAACCAGCAACAAACTGCCACTGGCGATTGATCGTGTAAACATTCTGCAGATAAGCGCTAACCGTATTAAAAGTAAGATTTTGCTGCGCAATCTCTACCTGCGGCGCCTCCAGAATGGTGTCATCCCCTTCTTCCGCGATCAAATCATTCAAAGAATTATCGAGCGAAGCGCGCCGAAACATAATACCGCTACGAATAGCATGAACTGCAGTTTTGTGGGAAAAGGTAGTTTGCAACTGCAGCGTATTAAGTGTGAGGTCATTATCTGTGCGTTCGATGCGGCGCTTCAGGAAATCACGGGAACCACGCTCCGGCTCGATGGGATTATCGATGTAAAAGACATCGCCGCGTAAGTTCGCAGTCTCATCCTCGCTGGTTCGATAAACAGCACCGGAAAGTTGCCAGCGGGTATTCGGAGAAAAGGTGCGCGCATAGCGCAAGCCAGCCAACCCGGTTTGAAAAGTATAGTTTCGTTCGCCGTCATACTCGATGTCGATCTGGCGAATATCCAGAACGTTAAACTTGAAATTGCCGGACCAGACATCCGGGGTCAGATTGAAGCGGTTATAAGCTTGCATCACGAACAGTTCCAAGCTACTGCTCGCTGACAACCGGTAATTTCCCAGCAACTGAACATCCGCGAACAATGGTCGGTAACTGCCGGCGGTTTGCAGTCCATTCACAAATAGCCCGGGATTGGCATAGCGCGCCCCGAAAGACCAACGCAGGCGTCCGCTGTGATTCTGCATCGCCAGTCCGGCATGAAGCAAATCCGCCCGGGCGGTGGTACGAATTGCATCGGATTCCTGATTGATATAATTGACCGCCAACGCCGATGAAAGTTTATCGCCAAATTCCGCCGGGAATGCACCACCGTAAAAACGTACGTCTGCGACCATATCCGGATTGATCAGCGATTGATTTTCCTCAACGCCCTGCCGAAGCAGAAAGGGGCGATAGATTTCGTAGCCATTGAGATAGATGAGATTCTCATCGAAATTACCGCCACGGACGTTGTAAGCGCTACTCAATTCGTTATTGGAGGTAACACCGGGCAGAATTTTGATACTGCGGAAAACGTCTGAATACAATGTAGGCATTTGCCGAATATCCTGCTGTGCCAGCTCCTGAAGAATCGCCGGGGTTTCGTCGCGGTCTTCCAGCACTGTAACTGTTTGCGCGGCGACAGGTAATAACGGCAAAGCGATATTCAAGCGAGTGCGGCTTTGCCCTTTGCGCAGGCGAACTTTTCGGGTAACGGTTTCATAGCCAAGGTGAGAAAAATGAACGCTATATTCTCCCGGCGACAGCGACAGTACGTAGAGGCCAAGGCTATCGGTGACGGTGCCGATTTCTCCGGGAAATACCGTTATATTACAGTGTGGTAATGGCGCATTATCGACTTCACTGGTTACCTGACCGGATAAGATTTGTAAATTTTCAGCGGACAGACGATCAGAATAGCTGCAAACGAGCAGAATGAGCAGGAAAATAAACGTTGGGAAGTACGATTGTCTCAAGCGGGTGTACGGGCAATTCATTACAGGTATTAGCTCCACAATTAGAAATCGGTCGAAACCGGGTATCGATAGAATTATGTCGCGATTTTCCTATAATATTCCTCCGTTAATATCCTACCAATATAAGCGCAGGCGGTTCCGGGAAAAAGGGAAATAATCATCCCCGGGTGAAGGAAGCTAGTGGCAGTTGACAGTTGACAGTTAACAGTTGACAGTGAACAGTTATCAGTTGACAGTTATCAGTGAACAGTGAAAGGGCCGAATGTTATGTGATATGTTTAATTGGGAGACTTTAGTTGAAAAATAAAATTATCTTCTCCCCACACCCGTTTTTGCAGAATTTGCGACATGGTAATATTACGCTCACCGGCCAGTGTCTGGATGTGTGCTAACTGACAGTCTTCAGATAAAATCATTATTACCTGGTTATCAGCATTGATGAATTTTCCCAGCTGAGCAAACAACTTCTGAAAGTATTGAAAATCCTTACCACAAAACCAGGCATGCTCACTCTCATTTGCGGGATTGCGCGGATAGTAAGGCGGGTTGATGACAATCCAGTCGAATCGCTGATCGGGAATTTCTGCAAATAGATCGGAGTGGATCGTTTCCACAGCCGTAGTGTTCAGGCGAGCGTTTTCCTGAATATTGGCAATCGCTGCCTGGCTAATATCGCTGGCCGTTACCACCGCACCCTGACGGGCTGCAAAGACGGAAATTAATCCACTCCCGGCCCCTAGTTCAAGAAAGGATTTCCCCGTAAGCGCTTGCCCGCCAAGATATTGCAACAGGATTTTCGTGCTAAAGAACAGCCCCGGATGGAAAACGCCCGGATGGACGCGAATGCGGATGTCTCCATAGCGATAGCTGCGCTGGCGAGCCAAGTAGCGCATCAACAGCGGTTGGTAGACGCGATGAATCAGCGGTTTGAGGTAATCACGGACGCTCATCTGCCACTCGCTCCTTTTTGCTAATGACTGGCTGAGTTTCCGGCAGCGATATCCGCAGAGATAACTCTTTATCCGCCGCGGAAATATCCAGCTTACCACCCAACCGGCTTACTAATTCCTGCACAATTGCTAACCCCAACCCACTGCCCTTTATGCCGCCTGCTGTTGACGGATGCCGGTAAAATGGTTCCAGTAACTGCGCTGCCGGTACATCCAGCGGTGACCGCAGATGATTTTCAACTTCCAGCATAATCGTCCTGGTGGAGCGGGAATATCTCGTCTTTACCGGATAGCTTTTGTCGCCATACTTCAGGGCATTTCCCCAAATATTTTCCAGAATCTGGGAAAGCCGTTGCGGATCTGTTTCGATAAAGATTTCATCCTCTTCTGAAGGAATTTCCAATTCTGCACGCACATTATTTCGCTGGGCTTTTTCCGTGAAATAGCGATGATTTTCGGTTAAAAATTCTCCGATCTCCAGCGAAGTTATTTCCAGCTGATAAGCCGGTTCTTTCAGTCGCGCCAGCTGGAGCATATCATCGGAAATTTTAATTGCCCGGAGTATATCGGTTTTCACCGCGGGTAATAATTTTTCGCGTTCTTCTTCCGGCAGCACCTTCAGATAGTCGATGATATCGACAAATCCTTTAATTGCCGTCAGCGGCGATTTTATCTCGTGAGAGGCATGTGCAATCAGCCGTTGCCGGGCGGTATTGCTTTCCTCTAATCGGGCGATCAAGTCCTTAATTTGCAGAGACATCCGCCGAAAATTCCCGGCTAAATCGGCAATTTCATCCTCCCCGCTGATCAGTAGATCGACCTCATAATTTCCGGCGGAGACTGCTGCCACCGCCCGTTGTAATTGCAGCAAACGCCGGTTCAGATATGCAGACATTGCCCAGCCCAACAAGGCAGCAACAAACACGATGATCACCCCGGCGATAGCAAAAAGGCTAAGGATGCGTAGCAGAATCGATTCTCCCGGCGAGCGCCAGGCCAGGCGTAAATAACGGTAAGGCGATTGAGCGTCGGGATTTTCATAAAGTGCGGAAAATCCGACCAACTGATGTTCGGATTGAAAATCTGCCGCCATTAAAGAATCCCGAGCAGCAAAGTTATGTTGATTGCCGATGCGCCATAGATTGTCCCTTCCAAACAAATCTACCTGTAATTCCGGGAAGTGGCTGTTTAGCAAAGTGGTTAATCCGCTATCATCCTCCGCTGGCAATTTGTTTATCTCCTGAAACAAATCCACAGCGCGTTGCGATTGCATTCCAATCACGGTTTCATTAATGCGATACTTAATCAGTAAGGAGATGCCGCTGCCCAATATTGCAAAGAGTAGCAGAAAAACCGCCGAGAGCATCAGAATAATACGTGGATAAAAACTTTTTGGGAGAAGCCTCATAATGGTTCGCTATTCAATATTTTTTATTCTTAAATCGGTTTATTCTAGCCACGGATGACACTGATATACACGGATTTAAGTGACTGGAAATAGTGTTTTAAAAATTTCATCAGTGAGCATTTGTGCCATCCGTGGCCAATAACTAAATCATCATTTCTCTTCTCGCTCCTCAGGAATTGCCAGCTTATAGCCGATCCCAAAAACGGTTTGAATATAACGGGGATTACGCGGATCAGCCTCTATTTTTCCACGCAGACGGGCGATGTGAGAATCCAGCGTACGGCCGTATCCTTCATATTCATAACCGAGGACCTGCTCGATCAAATCATCGCGGCTAAATACTTTTTCCGGTTGCTGAATCAAAATGTCCAGCAGCTTGAACTCGGTGGGCGTCAGGGCCACCAGCGCCTCCCCAACCATCACCCGCCGGGTGCCGGCGTCGAAGGAAATATCGCCACATTGGAGCACTTCGCTAGCTGCTGATTTTTCATCATCCCGATCAATTTCCCGGCGACGAATTAGTGCTTTTAAGCGGGCAATCAGCTCCATCATATCGAAGGGCTTGGTGAGGTAATCATCGGCACCGGCTTCAAAGCCAGAGAGCTTATCGACAATTTCCGAGCGTGCCGTTAGCATCAGCAAAGGCGCGGCGGTGGACTGACGGATCAGCGGAATTATTTCCGGACCTTCGCTGTCCGGGAGCATCCAATCGAGAATAATCGCATCGCAAGTTTTTAGCGCCGCGCCCTGCAGGGCATCTTCTCCCCGGGAGAAATGCGAGACGGAAAATCCCACCAGCTGCAGCTGAATGGTTATCGTCCTCGCGATACTTTCGTCATCTTCGATAAGAAGGATTTTTTCTTTTTCGACTGTCATTCCACAACCTGTTTCCCGTTATCGAACCTGATTCCTTACCTGCATTGCCCCGACAAAATAAGCAAAAATTACCCGCCATGCCGGGAAAAAATGATCGTCAGCAGATCAGCAGTTTATTGCAACATCTTCGCAACAACTTCCGGGAAGAGCGCCCATATATTCGAGGCGAGTCTATTACACGTACTTGGTGATTTCATAGATGTAAAGTTGAAAGTTGTATTAGCTGTCTTTGCGAGGCGCTTTTTGCCGAAGCAATCTCAAACGTGCTTGCAACAAGTAGATCGCTTCGGCAAAAAACGCCTCGCGATGACAAATCAAATAGGGCTTCGTTTAAACGCGACCCAAATACTAAACCAATCGAAAAGGAGTTAGCGATGAAACAGTTTCTTTATTTTATGATCAGTACGATGACCATTCTGGCATTTACCGCCTGCAGCGATAGTCCCGTTGAACCGGAGACAACGGAAAACCCAATCACATTTAGCAGCGAAGAGGAAATGGAAATGGTAGCGGCAGATATCAGCGCGGAAACCGGCGGTGTAATGAGCGATATTCAGACCGCCAGTGCAGCCGCTGATTCCAATTTTTATAGCGCTAAGACATCGCTGGATACTTCTTTGTCATACCAGTGGATCGACTATGACATTGACCTCTCTTTTTATCTGGCCAACGGGTCGGCAGTGCCGGTATATGTTTCTGCAGTGGACAGCATCGTTTACCAGGGCAGTTTATCCGGCGATACTGCTTATGCCGCTGTTAATCTGCCCAACAGCGAGTGGCAGCTAACGCTGAATCGCAACAGTGGATTGACCATCTCCAACATACTTTCCGATACCTTACGAATAAACGGCAGCAGCAACAATAATTCAGTACGTGGATATAACGGCAATCGCATCGATTATACCATTGAAACCGGCGGTGTATTAACCATCAATGATGTTATCATGCCCTTAACCGGTAATAATTTTATTCCTATCAGTGGCACCATCGATGGCACTATCGCCGGAACAATCGCGGAACGGAATTCCCAGGTGAAACATCCCTATGAGATCCCCTACACGGTAACATTCGAGGGCAATGCAAACGTCACCGTTGCGCTGCCGAATCGCGGGATTACCTTCACCGTTAATCTGCTTAGCGGGGAAATTAACCGCTAGTTTTTTACGGTAATTGCATTTCGATTTTCTTATAATAAAATGTAATCATTCACCGATGCCCGGGAGAGAAGCAATGAACCCTGAAGCGTTGTCGCAATTCAGCCTCGTTGAAATATTTTTTCTACGCTTAACTGCCAATACAATTGTTACCGCCCTTTTTGTGGTGCCGCCATTCCTGCTACTTTTCAAAATTGGGCGTTACACTTTTACGCATCGCCGCCTGCACAAATCCCTACCCGGGCGAAAGCAACTCTGGATGGAAATCCGCTATAGCGTCTCAACATTGATCATCTGGAGTTTTCTGGCAACCGCTGCCTTTTACCTGATTCAAAACGGTTGGATCACCGTCCGGGCAACATTTAGCACGGCGGTGATTCCCGGTATTTTGGCGGAGTGGATTGGGATGATAATTATCCATGATATCTATTTTTACGGCATTCACCGCCTGATGCATCATCGCTGGTTTTTCCGGCGGGTGCATTTGGTGCACCATCGCTCCCATCATCCGACGCCCTTTACCAGCCATTCCTTTCATCCGCTGGAAGCGCTATTGGAAGCAGCATTTTTTCCCATTGCCCTCCTCAGTCACGATTTCCACATTCTCGCGATGATGCTCTTCATTCTCACCAGCAAAGGCATTAACGTTCTCGGCCACGCCGGTCACGATTTTTTCCCGAGATGGTTTGCGGAGCACTGGCTTTTCAAGTACCTGAACACTACCATTTACCATGACATGCATCATGAAAAAGGGCGGCTCAATATGGGGTTGTATACGAATATCTGGGATCGTCTTTTTGGTACGATGTATTCGGAGTATCCGGAGGTGTTTCGGGAACGGAAGGAAGGGTCGCGGGAGGAAGTTAAGGCTTAGGGGGCTGGTTTTGTGTATCGTAGGGAATTTTTGTTTATTACGCTTTTTATGTTTACGCTGGCGCCTGGAGGAGTATGGTTCCGCTTCGCTAATGGTGGGGCCTTCGGAATGGCGTATAAAAGTTTATCTCTATTCGACCATTACTCGTTCGCTGGCGCTTGGGGAGAACATGGTTCCGCTTCGCTAATTGTTCCGCTCCCGTTGGTCGCTGATGGTTAAAAAACAAGCTGATAAGCAACCATCAACGAACGCAGTGAGTGCAACAATTAGCGACCAACGGGAGCGGAGCCATGAACGAACGCAGTGAGTGGAGCCATACTCTTCCCAAGCGTCAGCGAAAAAGCAAAAGTTAAATAAAAAGAAACTTATATACGCTATTGTGAAAGTCCCCAACCATTAGCGACCAACGGGAGCGGAGCCATGAACGAACGCAGTGAGTGGAACCATACCACACCGAAACAGGTACGCTCTTATTACTTAGCCACCATTCATTACAATCGTCCGTCACACCTACTTAATCTCGCCAATCCGATAAATCCTCCACCCATCCGGCAAATCCTCCATCACTTCCAGCGAATAATTTTTCTCTAAAAAACGCCAGTTGATCATGGGATTTTCATCCTGCCATTGGCGGTTGAATTTTTCCGGGGCGAACAATACCAGTGCGCCTGCCTCGGCCGAGTCCAGTTTTTGTTCCCAGAGATTGATGATCTCATTCTCCACGCCGTAGCTGCGTAAAGCGCCGTCGATAGCAAAAGTGTAGAGGGGAGCTTTATTGTATTTGTGTAATGCTGCAGCCACTTGCTTTTCCACCTGATTCGCCCGGTAGATGTGGGTGCTGTATTTCTGGATCAAAAAGGCCTGGATCAAAATAATTGCGGCAATTAGTAACGGGCGGATGGCCGAGGGCATATAGTTTGAGATTCGCTCTGCAGCAGGGAATAACAGCACAAGAACCATTGGAAGTGTTAGCAGGAGATAGCGCATGTTTTGAATAGGAATGCCGCCCAGCAATAGACCGTAGAGGAGCAGGGGAATTGCTAACAGTAAAATAAGCAGCCGATTTTTCGGAGGTCGGAAGAATGCCAGAAAAATTATTCCCGGAAAGAGAAACCCGGGGTAAAAGAAATTACTGAATCCATAGAAGATATTCGGCATCGGGTAAGCGGCCTGCCCTTCGATAGTGGTGAAGCTACGCATAAACCAATGACGAGGATGCCAGTTCAGCAGCCAGTTATGAGAGATGAAATCCCCGGATGCCATTCCACGAATAAAAAGATGTGGAAAGCAACAGATGACCGCAATGCCGAATCCGGCGAGCAGATAATCCCAACGAAAGTTGCGGCGGAAGTCCCCTGCGAAAATCAGTAGTGGCAACAACAGCACCGGGCCAGCTAAATAGCGGGTCATCATTGCGGAGGCGCTGAAAAACACCGCCAGGGTAAAGTGTCGAAAGCGGGCCTCTTCTCGATACTGTAAAATATGATAGATCGCCGCCAGGGTAAAAAATGCCGCCGAGATGTCGGACATCACCAGCAGAGAAGACTGAAAGAGAAACGGCGCTAAAAAGAGGAAAAGGAAAGTGTAAATACGCACCAATCGCTGATTCGTTGCCGGATAAAAGCATCGAATAATTAGCGCAGTATAAATGCACAGCAGAACAAATGTGGAAATGGAAAGCAGCTGCATCGGGAAGCTGCCAAACGGCAATAACAAGGAAAGAAACGCCCCATAGAGCGGGTAATTCACCGGCCAGAAGTAGTCGCCGGGATGCGCTCCTCCCAACAAAAAGTCCCGCCAACGCTGTGCATAGCGGAAGTATTCGTGGCTATCCTGGCCATACAGGCCGTTAAAATCTAGCAGAAAGCGGATCGCCAGCAAAGTGGCGAACATGGCAATACCAAGCAGTAAATAAGCGCGCCGCTCTTCTTGCGGAATCGTCAAACGGTGTTCTCCGGGTGAAAGAGATAATGCAAATTACAAATTGAATAAGAAAAAGCTGAATGTCCAATTTCCAATACTCAATTTTCAATGTAGAAGTAAATTATTTCTACTTAAGCTGGCTAATCTTTACACCTTTTCCTTCAACATTGGACATTTTAGATTCGATATTGAATATTAACTCTTTTCGCTAGCGCAGCCCCAAATCGTTGGGAAACGCCCCTTGCATCCCCTTAATCGCCAGGTATCCACCGCCAAGAAAAATTGCCGCGGCCAATGGTTTGTTTACCCGGTAAACGGCAATTTCGGATATTTCCGAGAGAGGAATGCGTTTATTATCCCAATCAATTTCGAGGATCAAACTTTCGCTATCGTAAGCGCGCAATCGTCCGGAAAGGGTATCACCGGATGGCCGGGTTATTTTAATCTTGCTGCCGATATCTTTTTGACTGAGGCCGGTTATGGGAGATGCTGTATTTTCCGCCGGAGCGACCGTCCGGGGAAAATAGCAGCCAGTGAAACACATGGCTGCTATAAGAAAAATCAACAATTTTACCAGCATGGCTGCCTCCGGTTTACAGATAGATGCCAATGCCATAAATCCAGCCATTTAATGCTGCATCACCGACCCGAAAATCCTGATAGCCGACATAGAAGATTGTTCGGTCAAGGTGATAATTCAGGCGAATGAGCGACTCCTGCACAGCCCGGTCGTTGAGGGAACCGATGTTGTAAGAGCCGTGAATGCTTACCGGCACTTTCAGGAAGAGGTCTGCGCCCATATTAAACGCCGGACCGGTATGGTCGATGCTGCCGCGTATTCCCTTTACGCCTGCGCCCCACCAAAAATTGAAAGCATCCGTGCGAAAACGATTGAAGTTTACAAATGCATTATACAATTCGACATAATCATCTGCGCCGGGTAATCTTTCCGTCAGCTTAGTATATTCGCCGGAAACAGATGCGTAGGGCGTTAGCATCACTCTACCGCGGAATCCCATCCCGTTCAGGTCATCGCCATTACGGAAGTTATTCAAGGTGAAGTTCATGCCGATCATCTTTCGGGCAGCATTACCATGCTGATTCATCCAGCCGCGCTCGTGGTTCGCATAGGGATAGGCATTAAAGGTCAGATTATCCCAGGAATAGCGATCGGGAATATCGAACAACAGGTGAAAAGCGACTTCTGCCCAGAAGGCGTCATCATTACAACCACAATGATCGTGATGGCGGTGGCCTCGCCGGGAAGACCGACGCTCTTTCTTGCCGTCATCTTCTTCTACTTCTTCTTCAAATTCACCAATTTTGCCTTTCTCCTGCGCCATGGCGACTTCCGGCAAGGCAGCAAAAGCGAGAAAAGCTGCAAACAACAGTGTTAAGAAATAAACCCCTTTCATTGTACTCTCCTTTTTAATGTCCGTTCTGTATTTTGCAATTACCGGACCATTCTTCCCTGAAGCCTGAAAACGGATAAATCATGGCGATTTTCGCCGAAAATTACGCGAAATCGCTGTAAACGCCGGGAATCGTTACTCAAGTTAACAATTCTCTCGACAAAAATACCGCCGCTCACTACCTGAACCGCTAACTATGTTTACAATTCGGCCAAATATCTGCACCGCTCTGTGCGGGTATGTCCTTCGATTATCGCAGCAAGAGCATCTTTCGGGTTAATTGCTGCTCTCCAACTTGCAAGGTATAGTAGTAGATACCGCTGGCAGCTTCACCACCGTCATCTTTCAGCGCATCCCAGGTAACCATATGCGTCCCGATATTTCGCCGATCATTCAGCAATAAACGCACTTGCTTCCCAAGCGCATCAAAAATTTTCAGCGTTACAAATCCCGATTCCGCCATCCGAAATCTGATGTTGGTAGTGGGATTAAACGGATTGGGGTAATTCTGGGCCAGCTCAAAATTAACCGGCGGCAGATTTTCTCCATCTGAAATTGCGGTAAAATTATTTAAGCGAAAATCACCAACAACCGGCAAGTGATCGGATGCATCAATGGCATCATTCGGTGCAATGCCATATTGGATGAGGGTATCCAGCGGTAAGGATGGTGTAAAAAGTACGAACTGTTGCACAGCAGTCATTACCGCATCGCTGTATACGATAAAATCCAGGCGGCCGGGGCTGAAGCTACTGTTTTCCGAATACCAGGTGAATACCTGTGGCAGGTCGGTATGGCGGGCAAATAGATCGCTGAAATCGCTGCCATCCCAGTCTGGCGAAAAGGAGGGACCATAGCTCCCTGTATTAACAATATCCCCTGTTAATAATGTTGTTAATTGCTGGGAATCTCCGACCAGATTCATATCCCCACAGATTACAATCGGTGTTTCCGGGTCGAGAGAAAGTGCACCGCCCGGGACCTTGGCATCACGGACAAACGCCATCATCGCATCGATTTCCCTTTGCCGACCATCGTTATTGGCGCAGCACGGGGTATGAGCAACGAGGAATAACAAGTCGGTATCAAAATCCGGACGAAGATCGATGAGAAAAGCGCCATTACCGTCAATTTGATAGCTGGAAAGAATCGGATAACGGCTGATCGCAAAATTATCCGGTCCTCGTTTTGCCCCATACCACTGACCACCGAGAATACTTTCCACCTGGTCGGTCACCTCCTGGGCATTGTAGCCGTAGATTTCCTGGAAACCGATAATGGTCGGCTGAATGGCCTGTAGCAAACGGATGAAGCTGGGCAGACGCCCGTTATCAAAAAGGCCGTCGCTTAACACATTGTAGCTGAGGAAACGGATTGCCTGCGGATCTTTCTGGGCAATCGCCGGTGCAACGATATCCGGCAACGGTGTATCGGAGAATGTATAACTTATACCGCCATTGCTATTCGGCAAGCGATCGCCGCCACTGCCATTATCACGCACATAAATACGGATTGTATTGCCGGGAAAGAGAAGATCGCTGCCATTTGGCCGGGCATCGCGCTTCAGGGAAATTTCAAATTCATCATCTGTCACCGTTGGTGCGGTGACGATACCGATGTCATTCTGGAAAATATTTATCGTGCTGCCGCCCGGACGGAATGTGCCGGAGCGCTGACCGAACGTCCATTGCAACTCGGCGCCAATGCCTCCAATACTAAGCCCACTGCCGGGATTGTTATCCGTATCGAGATACAGGGTAACCGAATTGAAATCCTGTAAATTAATTTCTTCCCCAACTTCCAAACGAATCAACAAGGAGAATTCGTCGTTGGTTATCCAAAGCCGGCCAAAGTCGAGATTTCCGCTGTTTTGATCCCCCGCGGGATCGGTATGGGCAACCGGTACCGGCTGCCAGTCTTCGTAATCACCATCAGTAACAATACGGTGGGGCTGTGCAGAAAGCATTGTCATTGCCAGCAAAATAAAGCAGAGAAAATATTGTAATTTAAATAATTGTTTCATGGATTTTCCTCTTGGTTTGAACGCTCTGTAAACTAGTATCCCCGATCAGAAAATAAAAGAGAAAATATCAATGCGCCTGCAGGCAAAATTACAAAACCGAAGGATTGCTACGGAAAGAGTTTCGATTGAAAATTGTATTTTTCCATACGAACTGTTATTATGGATTTCACGCATTTCCATCGACAGCATAAATGGGGGCTTCAGATGAAAATCTGCCAATTCACCACCTTGCTATTTGTATTGTCTGCACTTCTGATCACACCGCAATTTTTAACTGGACAATCGACTGCCGCCAGCGAACAGGGACGCTTTTATCTGGACAATTTTGACTACAAAACCTATGGCGCTCATCAGGAGAACTGGGATATTCTCCAGAGCCCTTCCGGATTGATTTATGCTGCAAACAACGAAGGATTATTGGAATTTGACGGTATCTCCTGGCGGCTGATTACCACGCCGAAAAATACCGCAATTATTTCAATTTCCGTAGATAGTGCCAGTACGGTCTATGCCGGTTTGGAAAATGACTTTGGATATTTCCAAGGCGATTCACGGGGCCAGTTGAAATATGTATCGCTTGGCGAACAGCTGGCGGATTCTTTAAAAAATATTACGACCATCTGGAAAGTCCATACCACTCGATATGGCACCTACTTTTTTTCAATTGCGAAAATTTACTTCTGGGCAGACGATTCCCTGCAAATACTACCGATTCGTACCGCTACACTCTCGACACAAATCGGGGATGACATGTATTACGGCGAATACGGCAGCGGCATTATGCGCGTCGTTGACGGAAAAGCGACTTTGATAGCCGGGGGAGATCGTTTTGCCCGGGAAGAGAATTTCATCATCTTACCCTATAAGCCTGCTAACACGCTCATGGTGGCGACCCGTGAAGAAGGCTTGTTTATCCATAGGGATGATATCTTTCAATCCTTTCCCACGGATGCGGAAGCTTATCTAACCGCCAACCGGATTTATAGCAGTGCGCCACTACCGGACGGACACATCGCTCTCGGCACGATCCGCGGCGGCGCTATGATTCTCGATGCCGCCGGGAAATTACAGCGTATTGTCAACAAGGATTTTGGCCTGCGGGATCAAACCATTGTTTCCGGTTACACCGATGATCATGGCACACTTTGGCTCGCATTACTGAACGGATTGGCACGCGTCGAATTCACCTCGCCGTTTACCCGCTATAGCGCCGATGACGGACTGGAAAGCGGTATTCTGGAGATTGTCCGCCACAAAGGTATTTTGTATGCCGGTTCCCGCCATGGCGTTTACTACCTCGATGCTGTAACCGACATCGGAAAACCGCCGGTTTTTAAGGTCGTCGAAGGCATTAGCAGCTTTGCCTGGAAGCTGCATATCGCCAATGGCGTGCTTCTCGCCGGCACCGATCGTGGGGTATTTGAAATCGAAGGAGGAAAAGCAAATTTTATCGATGCCGCCTGGCCGCGGGTATACGATTTTCATCAATCCCGCCTGGATAGCAACCGGATGTATGTCGCCCTGCTCGATGGGTACAGTTTCATGAAATTTGAAAACGGTCATTGGGATCATGACCGGCGCATTCAGGATATTCATGAAGAAGTGCGCACAATTTCCGGCGATGAAAATGATGTGCTCTGGCTGGGTACCGTCGGCAGCAAATTGATTCGCGCGGAACTGATTCCGCAGGAAGAATCGCCGGACACGCTCGTTCATTCCCGGGTCCGTCATTTTAGCGAAGCAGACGGTTTACCCGGTGGGGAAATTCGGGTATTCACCGTTAACAATCGGATGGTGATCGCTACCAGCGGCGGATTTTACCGTTATGATGCCGCCAGCGAAAAATTTTATCCGGATAGCAGTTTCGGCCCGATGTTCACCGATCCGCAACGTTCAATCCGCCAGGTTCACGCTGCCGAGGATGGGAAAATCTGGATCGCTTCCCGCAAAGTAGGTACAGAAGTCACCGTCTGTATCCCGGATGGAAATAGCGGCTATCAGTATCAGTCGACGCCCTTTCAGCGGATGGTCGATATCGGAGAAATCGAAGCCTTCCTGCCGGAAACGGATGAAGTCGTCTGGTTTGGTGGCTCCGAGGGCATCGTTCGTTATCAGCCCGGCTCGGAAAAAGATTATAGTGCAACTTTTCCCACTCTGATCCGCCAGGTAATCGCCGGAGAAGATTCTCTCCTTTTTGCCGGTAAAAGCAGTGATAGCACCTCCGCACCACTGCTCGCTTACCGGGATAATGTCCTCCGCTTTGAATTTTCCGCAGCATACTACGATGCGCCGGCGGAAAACCGCTATCAATATTTCCTTGATGGTTTTGCGGAAGACTGGTCCGGCTGGACCGCCGATACCCGAAAGGATTATACCAACTTACCGGAAGGCGATTATCGCTTCCGGGTGCGGGCGAAAAATCTTTACGGCCAGATCGGGGATGAAGCCGTTTACGCCTTTTCGATCCTACCGCCCTGGTATCGCAGTGGCTGGGCGTATCTCGCTTATCTCCTCGCAGGCATTGCCGCCATATATGGATTTACCAGGTTCCAGGTGGATCGTTACCGCCGCCAGGCCGCAGCAGAACTGGAAGCGGAAAAGAATCGCTCCCGCCTCCAGGAGGCTTATCTGAAAGCGGAAGCTGCGGAAGCGCAAAAGGAAGTGGAAAAAGAACAAATGCGCAGCCGTATCGCCAGCGACCTTCATGATGAAATCGGCAGCAATCTTAGTAGCATCGCCGTCATCAGTCAAATGCTGCAGCGTCGCCGGGAAATTGGCGATAAGGAGCAGCATAAGCTGCGGGAAATCCAGCGGGTTTCCCAGCAAACCGCTACGGCAATGCGGGACATTGTCTGGTTCGTTAATCCCATTAACGACACGATGGAAAAGCTCTTCGGAAAGATGCGCCAAACCGCGAATCTTATGCTCGACCATATCGATTTTACTTTCCAAATCCCGGATGCCCCGGTCGATAGAGAACCGGATCTGAACTTTCGCCGCAATCTTTACCTCAGCTATAAGGAAGCCTTGCAGAATATCGTCAAGCATGCGGATGCGAAGCAGGTAGATATTGCCATGGCGATTGATAATGAGCGGTTTACTCTGAAAGTTCGTGATGATGGGGTTGGATTTGATCCTTCCGTTTCCCGGGATGGCAATGGATTGAACAATTTTGAAAGCCGGGCGGCAGCGATGGGCGGCGCTGTTACAGTATCTGCCGCGCCCCAAGAGGGAACGGAAGTCTTGCTCGATGTGCCCTGGATTGGTACCAAGAAGGACGCTGAAAAAAATGCCTGATTTGAAACCGGACGACTTCTTTTCCAGAAACAAGCAGGTGTTTTATCTGCATCAACCAAAGGAAGCACCTGCTTTTGAAGCAGCATATATTGCGGTGCGGGAAACGGAGCAACGCGTCTACGACGATGCGGTTGTCCGCCATTTACCGCGAATTGATGCCAGTCATCCCCTGGCCCGCGAGTGGGCCATCCGGGAAAATACCCTGAAAAAAATTCGCCATCATTTGCAGCGATCCCGTCGCTCCCGGACACTGCTGGACATCGGCTGCGGCAATGGCTGGATGAGCCATCACATATCCACAGTTAAAAATTGCCGGGTAATTGGTCTGGACCTGAACAGACCGGAGCTGGAGCAGGCGGTGCGGGTATTCGGGACGAACGAGAAACTAGCATTTGTTTATGGTGATATTCTTCGGGACGATTTCCCTACGGCAGGGCTGGATGTTATTCTGCTCGCCAGCAGCATCCAGTATTTTCCGGATGTATCGCTGTTGCTCGATCGTTTGCTTTCCCTGCTAAAACCCGGCGGGGAAATTCATATTCTCGACAGCCCACTCTACGCATCAGCAGAAATTCCCGCAGCGCAGGAACGCTCCCGGCACTATTATCAGGAGATGGGCTATCCGGAGATGGCCGGGCAATACTTTCACCATTCCCGGGAAAGTTTAGCGGCTTACAACCCGAAACTCCTCCATCACCCCGGCACTCTCGCAGCGCGGATACGTCAGCGGATTAAGGGAACGCCGGAATCCCCGTTCCCCTGGTTTTATATTCGGAAGGGGTAAAGTAGTCTGTGCTATTAGAGGATTGCTGTCATTGCGAGGAGTGCAGCGACGAAGCAATCTCAATAGTTGCCATTACAACGAGATCGCGTCGTCGCTGCACTCCTCGCGATGACAGCTTGAAACATTACATCTCTAAAACGACCAACCAATCTACTTCTTTGGCCTGGCTTTCGGCTTGGGCTTATCGGCGGGTTTCTCCTCTGCCGGCGCTTCCTCTTCTTCCGGCAGATTGAGAATTTTTATGCTGGCAGCAATATCATTTAATACTTTGTTATTACCATTATAGACCTTGTCTTTTTCGCTGTCGTAGCATAAAAAGGAGAGGCGAATATGCAGACATAATTCCGGATCAAAATCATCCCAGGGAATTACCCGGTAACAGTATACATGCCGAAATTTGAAGCCGCGGTTCATAATTTTGATATTCCCCATGGGCATATCAAAACAACGCATACCATTATTGTAATCTACTTCTTTGGCCCTGGCGTTATAACGAACCTTCCACTTCTTGGTTTTTTTATCCTGCACACAGGCGTCATTAAATTCGAAGATCGTTATCGATCGTTTCATCATGATGGTCAACTGATCTTTGTCTTCAAAGAATTTCCCCAGGTTGACATCCTTATTCGATACCGAGAATTTACTATCTCCTTCGGGAATTTCTTTTCGCAGCGCTGCATCGATAATAATCGAAATATACTTATGGCGGGCGGAGTCTTCCTTCCGATCGGTCGTCTGCCGCTTGGTTAGCACCAGGGTGTTCCATTTCTTCCCGATTTTCGCACCACGGAGCAACTGACCGTCGTCGTCCAGCACTTCACCGCTTAGTAGCGCGATAAAAGTATTGTCGCGATGTTCCGGTTTAAGCAAAAAGCTGTTCGCCGTCCAGCTTGGGGGAATGCCGATGGAAAAGCCCAATCCTTCGTTATCGACCTGATAGGTCTTCTGCCGGCGAACTTTCTCCCACTCTTTCAAAGCATTAAATGCCCCGGCGACATCTTCCACATTATCGAAACCACGCCAGCCAACCGGCTTTCGCCCCCCATCATCTTTGTCTCCCAGCTGAACAAAATCTTCCGCAAACCAGATATCGCCGCTGGAGTCGCCCCGTTTTTTCAGGCTGGCTTTTTTGACATCGCCCGCCCCCCATTGATCGGAAATTTTAAACTTTTTCTGGTCCTTTTGATCTCGCTTGATGATTAAGGCCCGCTGATCGGTCACCGCATAAATAACATTATTTTCCGAGTAGAAATTCTGTGGCAAATAGTGGCGGAATCCCAGGAAAAATACACCACCAAACAAGGCCAGCAAAATATTACGAACAGCATAGTATACCTGGTCGCCATATAATCTGCCGGCCTGATGGGCAACAACGATGTCGAATGCGATGATATAAATCGCGTATCCAAAAAAAGCCAGGGAGAAAGTGAGCAGCAAGGTTTCGATGGGCTGCAGCGTCTTCACAGTTTTCGAAGTTACCGGCTGACCATGCCAGATCAGCTTCTCCCGGGGATTCAATTGTCCTTTGACGACACCTTCAATATCACGAATCATAAGCGAACATTATCTTTTTGAATATTATATTCATTAAGTGTTGGGGTAAAA
Source organism: Calditrichia bacterium (assembly GCA_028284905.1). GTDB lineage: Bacteria > Calditrichota > Calditrichia > RBG-13-44-9 > J075 > JACKAP01. The sequence continues at coordinate 1,882 of JANQQU010000008.1, read as the reverse complement.
ATATATCAGCGGCCTTTTACAGAACCCTTTGCCCATTTGCCCATTTGCAAATCTACAAATGGGCAAATGGGCAAAATGCATTTGAGTTTTCAGCTTTGATCTCGTCGTTAACCCCCATTTTTGGCCTAGCATTTACTTCAAAATAGTCATTTTCCAGGTCTGAACAAAATTACCGCTGGAAATACGATAAAAATAAGCGCCGCCCGGCACTATGTTCCCCAGCGCATCCCGGCCATCCCACTTAACGCTATGCCGACCGGCAGTTTGCTGAACTTCTACCAGGGTGCGGATTTGCTGGCCGAGGGAATTGTAAATTTTTAGAGAGACATTGCCGGACTTGGCCAAGTGATATTCAATGGTTGTTTCCGGGTTAAAAGGATTGGGATAATTTTGTGCCAATTCGTATTGATCTGCCAGAGTCGTCGGCTCATCAATGGCGGTGACACCAACGTTAAATTCGTGACTGTAAGTGACATTTTCATATACAATTTCATACCGCCAAACGCCACTGGCCGCATTTATGGGTAACTCCCAGGACCACCACCACCAGGACGCAGCATAATGAGCGACATCAGAAGCACTGTTCCAGTTCCGAAAAACCGAGTTATCCGGGCGATAAATCCGGTGATTGCTCTGTTGATTTTCCAGCTGATCGCGATAGTAGCTACCGAAGTAGACTCGCTCTCCAGCCACAAAATCATTCTTTTCATTGATCACTTCCTGATTTGGGCAGGCTGGAAAAGTCGGCGGAGCGGAATGGGTCATCAAACGGTTAATTGCGGAATCGAAATATGGGCGCTGAACATTCCACCAGGAATCGTTATTAAGATTATTACAGCTGCCGGAATAAGGCTCGATGAGGTTTCCCCCCGCGTCCCAGGTTTCCATATGCAGATGCGGCCCGTTTGAACTGCCGGAGCTGCCAACGACACCGAGGAATTCACCCGCATCAACACTATCCCCGACAATTTTACTGGTTAATGATCCATTTTTCATATGTGCATACCAGGTGACGGAGCCATCACTATGCTGCACATATACCGCATTCCAGTTATCGTTGTTAAATGCACAATTACGATCATAATTCCCATCGGATTTCAAGACAATCATACCCGCAGCTGCGGCAACGATGATAACCTCGTCATGATCCATCCGATACCAGGAAAAGGGCCAGCTAAAGATGTCTATTCCGCGATGATTATAACCGGAAGTGAGATCGTAAGTACGTTCGCCACAATTATAATCCTGCAATTGATTGGGGAAGTTTTCATCAAGGTCGACAAAATTAGAGACACCATGATACCCATAATCAGTTTGCCCGGGCGCGCCAACTACCGGCCACTCAAACAAGACAATATCTTCACTCCATTGCTGCGGTAAGCGTCCTTCCCGCTGTAACCGGGCGACATTCTCATCAATTTGCGCTTGAATTTCAACACGTTTTTCATCGGTCAGGCAGGGGAAATCCTGATTCACTTCATACGCTCCAAATCCCATGCTTTCCTGCGCAGTCAGTTGCAGGGATAGTGTTAACAGTAAAATCAAGAGATGTAGAATAAATAGTTTCACGAAAACCTCCGGTATAATGGATGAGTCGAGCCTAAAAAATTGTCGTTCTTAGACAAATTTTGTGAAAATGTATTCACTGGCAATATTTAACATAAAAAATTCTGTAACCCCTTCAGGGTTTGTAAAAAAGTTATCTCAACCGGGGGGGCTCACGGATGCCCCCCGGTTGAGATATGTAACGCCTTCGACGTATTTTTACCGCAAAGCGGTTACAGGTTTTAACCCTGGGCTGAAGGTCTTTCCAGCCCAGGGTTAAAACCCCCGAAAGCGTTTTACCCTGAAGGGGTTACATATAAGGTGTTACTAATAATAC
>JANQQU010000076.1 GCA_028284905.1 Calditrichia bacterium | reverse complement strand
TAGCCTTCAGTCCGGATGGCAAGCGTCTGGCCTCCGGCGGCAGGGATAATACGGTGCGCCTGTGGGATGTTGAAACGGGTGAAGAATTGTTACAATTCTCCGGCCATATCGATGATGTAGTAAGTTTAGCTTTCAGTCCGGATGGAAAGCGTCTGGCCTCCGGCGGCAGGGCTAATAAAATGCGTCTGTGGGATGTTGAAAGAGGAGAAGAAGTGTTACAATTTTCCGATGGTTCCAGTTTTGTTGAAAGTGTAGCCTTCAGCCCTGATGGAAAGCATCTGGCCTCTGGATCGTGGGATAATACGGTGCGCCTGTGGGATGTTGAAACGGGTGAAGAATTGTTACAATTCTCCGGTCATACATTTCCTGTCTTTAGTGTAGCCTTCAGCCCTGATGGAAAGCGTCTGGCCTCTGGATCATGGGCTAATACGGTGCACCTGTGGGATGTTGAAACGGGTGTAGAATTGTTGCGATTCTCCGGTCATACCAATTCTGCCGTATGTGTAGCCTTCAGTCCGGATGGAAAGAATCTAGCCTCCGGATCATGGGATAATACGTTACGAATCTGGGATGTGGCTACGGGAAAAGAATTGTTACAATTCTCTGGTCATACTAATTCTGCCGAATATGTAGCCTTCAGTTCGGATGGCAAGCGTCTGGCCTCTGGATCATGGGATAATACTATTAATTTGTATACCCAGGAAAAATTACCACTGGCGATTAAGCAGTATAAGCCACAACTGGCGGAAAGACTCTTTGGGGCGGAAAATTTTCGAATAATCCCTGCTGGAAAAAATAATAAACTGGAAAATATTTCTTCCTTCCAACTCGGCACTTATGAAGTGCGGCAGAAGGAGTGGGAAGCGATTATGGGGAACAATCCCGCTCATTTTAAAAGCCCAAATTTTCCAGTAGAAAATGTTTCCTGGAACGAGGTGCAAACTTTCCTGCAGCGCCTGAATAATTATTCCGAAGATGCTACTTACCGCCTGCCCACCGCTACGGAGTGGGAGTATGCTGCCCTGGCCTATATCAACACCAACGATGTAGAAACCGTATTTTTTTATGACCTGGAAAATAGTGCAATTGATACTATTCTGAATAGCCGCGTCTGGTACAACAGCACAGCCAACCAGCAATCCCGCCCGGTGGGCAAAAAGCAGCCAAATAAATGGGGGCTTCACGATGTGCTTGGAAATGTTGCGGAACTTTGTGATACCAGTGGCCTCAGCCCAAACATAGATTCCAGCGGAACATTAACCTGGCCGCTTGCCCGCGGTGGTAGTTGGGCCGACTCCGGTAGCGTGGTTTACGAGGCGTTATATGGAGATACAGCGGTAATTTTTGGCTTGAACCAACGGAGCAACCGTGTTGGTTTCCGGCTGGTGCGGGTGCCCCGGGAACGTTCCTGGCAGGAATTGGGTAATGCGTTTGCTACCCATCCCGCCCTGCCCGGCGCGCTGGCTTCCTTGCTGGTAATTGCTTTTTATTTGGGATTAGTCCGGGTGCAATCGCGTGGCGAGGATGAAGTAAGGAGCGGGATTCTTCGATGGATAAATGCAATGTTTTTCACTCCAATTCGAAGGATTTTAAATTATTCTGTCAGGATTTTGTTAATTATACCATTTAATAAGATTCGGAACCTTAACCCCAAATATCTTTTCCCGGCACTGATCGTCTTTTTAGGGCTCTGCTCCTATTTCCTGCTAACTTCCTGGCAAAGTGACCGGGATTCCGGACGTATTGAAGGCCGGATCGCCTCTCTCGAACAGGCATATACCGCATTTAAAAAGAACCATTCCCCAACATTACAACAAATGCCCGCCCCTCCGGATGCCATCCAGTTTCTGAATATTCTGGAAGCATCAAACGCTGCCCTGAGAAAAAAAGACTATAAACAGGCAGATGCACTTATCGACTCTGCAAACACTGCTTTTTTGCAATGGAAGCAGCAGCTGGAAGTGCTCATCGCCCTGAGAAATAATGATCAAACCTTTTTAAGAAATAATATTCGCAGCATCTGGCTACGGGAAGTTCAGGCGCTTAAAAAGAAAGCCCACGAAATCCACAGCGAAGTTGATTTGATGACCCCGGAACAGCTCGCTTTCATGAATACACTTCCCTTTGAAGACCTGGCCCAGGAAGTCAATCGTATTGTAAATACGGTTTTCTGGAAGATTCATACCGCAACGACATCCCGCCTGGAATCTTACCAGAATAGCGGCAGCGATGCGGAAGGCAATCAGGAAATTTTCCAGAGTCCCTTACGCTGGTCAACGGAACTTCACCAAAATGCGCTGACGAAAATTGGTGAAAGGCAAGACCCAACCATTGTGCGGAAAGGCTTCGAGAATGCCAATCTCGCGCTGGAGATACTCGGAGAATTAAGCGAAAAACTCCAGCTTTTTCAGCCGCAATCCTCACCGGATTAACCGGATCTGAACAACACAATAACCCCGCCCAATAACGGCCGAGTCGCTATCCGGCTTACCGGACTGAATGCCAGTGGCCGTTAATCTTGCCATTCACCCCGAACAGCCCTTTAACTTTTTCGAGGAGTTATAATGAAAATCAATACCGAAGAAGGAAAAACTTTTGGTAGTGCTACATCGTTAATGCTGAATGTTCTTTTCGCTGTCATCGCGAGGAGTGCCCCAAAGGAATCCCTACGGGGCAGCGACGAAGCGATCTCCCCATAAATACTCATATTAGAGATTGCTTCGGCAAAAAGATGCCTCGCCCCGTAGGGATCCCTGCTATATTGAAAATCAAGTTCCTTTTTGTTCTGGCGCAATCTGTGGCCAGATAGAGAAACGATATAAAGATACGAACTCCCT
>JANQQU010000006.1 GCA_028284905.1 Calditrichia bacterium | reverse complement strand
CTTATAATGATTGGAGAAAATTACAAATTATTACACCTGCTAAGAGGGGTACGACTTTATGATACTTTGGGGGTACGACTTAACAACACATAACAATGTTCAATAATCAATTTCCAATTTCGAAGGTGCAGGAAAATAATTACTTCTACATAGGAAATTAAATATTGGACATTGGACATTTAAAATCCGCGCTTCAGTGGATTTTAATTCTCAGACAAATTGATTATCTTTGAAAACGGAGGATCCTGAGGAAAAACATATGCCGCAAAAGAAAAATCCCCTTAATATTGCATTTCTCTGGCACTATCATCAGCCATTCTATAAGAATGCCAGCGGATTCTATCATATGCCCTGGATCCGTTTTCATGGCACAAAGGATTACCGGGATATGCTTCTGTTGTTTGAGGCTTATCCGGAGTTGCGGCATACCATCAACCTGGTGCCTTCCCTGGTGCGACAGCTGCAGGATTATAGCGAACATCATGCACGGGATAATATCTGGTTGCTGAGCAGTCGTTCTGCAGAGACTTTAACCCGCGATGAACAACATAATATTCTGGAGAATTTTTTCCTGGCGAATGTCGACACGATGATCCGCCCTTATCCCCGTTATTTTGAATTATATGAGAAATATGAATACCAATCGCCCTATGAATCGTTACGGGAGCAGGTCGAACGTTTTGATACTCAGGACTATCGGGACTTGCAGGTGTGGTATAATCTGATCTGGATTGGCCAGGAAAGTCGTCGTGAGGAGCCCTTTCAGATGCTTTTTGAGAAGGGGCGGGACTTCAGCGAAACTGATAAGCAGTTGCTCTTTAAAGAGACTGAAAAAGTTCTCGGCGATATTATTCCCCGCCATCGGAAAATGTGGGAAGAGGGAAATATTGAATTAGTGACATCGCCTTTTTATCATCCAATCCTTCCCTTGTTGATAGACAGCGATATTGCCGCGGTTGCCAGTCCAGATAATCCTTATCCGAAGCCGCCATACCGCCATCCGGAAGATGCAGAAGCCCAGTTAAAGCGCGGGCTGGATTTCTTCGAAGATGTTTTTGGACGACGTCCGGAAGGCATCTGGCCACCAGAAGGAGGCGTTTCCACGGCGACGGCAGATCTGATTGCCCGTACGCGGGTACGCTGGACCGCCGCCGATGAGAATATTCTCTCGCAAAGTCTGAAGCGAAAATTCGATTCCCATCAAATTTATCAGCCGCATCTCTTTCATGGAAAAAGTCGTTCGATTCATATGTTCTTCCGGGATCAGCAGCTTTCGAAAGCTATTGCCCACGTGTATAGCAGCTGGGATGCAGAGAAAGCCGCTGATGATTTCATCAGTCATTTACGTAATATTCGGCAACGTTTGATGAAAAAGTATTCTGCAAAAGCGCTGAGGGAACATATTGTCCCGATTATTATCGATGGAGAGACCTGCTGGGAAAAATATCCGAACAACGGGCGGGATTTTCTCCATGCCCTCTTTAGCCGCCTGGCGAAAGCAGAAATGTTTCAAACGACCACTTTCGGGCAGTTTCTGGAAACGGAGCGAGAAACCCCAAATCTTTATGAGCTTTATCCGGGGAGCTGGATAAACAATAATTTTGATATCTGGATTGGCTCGGAAGAAGATAATCGGGCCTGGACGCTACTGAAAAATACCCGCGACTTTCTGGTAAAGCAGGAAAACCGCGGCGTGCTCAGCAATGAAGTCAGTGAAGAGGCCTGGCGGCAGATATACATCGCCCAGGATTCCGAATGGTGCTGGTGGTATGGAGACGAGCATTCATCCGTGCAGGATGTGGAGTTCGATCAGCTTTTCCGGGAGCACCTTATGAAAGTCTACGAGCTGGCCAATGGAGAAATTCCGGCGGCATTGTATCAAACGATTAAACAAACCCATTTTGACCGATTTGCCAGTATTCGTCCGCAGAATTTTATTTATCCCACAATGGATGGCGAACAGACGCACTTCTACGAGTGGACTGGTGCAGCAGTGTATGAAGGCCGGAAGTCTCCGCAGACTGCCATGCATCGTATCTCGCGGATTATTGACAAATTCCATCTCGGCTTCGATGAGAAGCAATTTTACTTTCGCATCGACTTTGCCCGTCAGCCGGATTTGTTGTATGAATTTGTCATCGCGGCAAAAACACCCCGTCAGGTAACCCTGGTGTATTCTCCGCTGCGTGGCGTGCTGGAGAAATTCGAATCTCATGCTTTGCCGGTAAAGAAAATACTGCTGACCCCGACGTTTCGTGTCCGGCAGATTTTTGAAGGAGCGATTACCTTTGAAAGTTTGGGACTAAAGCCCGGCGACCTGTTTGGTTTCCAGCTGATCATCAAGCAAAACGGGCAGTCGGTGGAGACTTTTCCCCATACGAAAATTATTGAAGTAGAAGTGCCCGACGAAGACTACGAAACCCGGGAATGGCTGGTCTGACGCCAGCAGGGGGCTTATGGGCGGGTGGTGTCGCTGGCGCTGCTGTCTGTGGCAAGACTGTCGGTTTGCAGGCTATCTGTAACCAGGCTGTCGGAGATTTGCTGCAGGGAATCAGTGCTGTCCGCAACTACCGCTGGTAGCGACTGCTGATTATTGTTGGTCGTTGTAGTGCCCGGTCCGGAAATGATATAATACCCGAGAATAGTTACAATCACAAACAGCAATACACCGGCAATTGCCAGCTTATTACGTGGTGCAGCTTCCGGTGGATTTATAGCGACAATTGTACAATTGTCCTGATCGGGCAGGTTTGCAGCGCTAACTTTTTGCAGCAGCTCCCGGGCAACGCTTTGCGGATCATCGCTGGCGGCGATGACATCGCGGATTTCCATATCTGGTAAGGTGTGAATACCATCGGAGGCAAGGATAAAACGGTCGCCGCTGCGTACTTCTAGGCCCACTGTGCTTTTATCGACCAAATGAATTTCTTCCCCGGCGAGGCCACTGGTGACGACATGGCGCTGCGGATGATTCCGCGCTTCGTTTTCACTGATCAATCCCATAGCAGCATTGCGGTCTACCTCTGCCGCGAAAGAGTGATTGGCATTCAGGCGGGCCAGCTTTCCATTTCGCCAACGGTAAAAGGGGCTATCGCCGGCGCTAATCCAGAACACTTGTTCTTCATTGAAAAAAGCGGCGACGATGGTGGTGCCCATTTGCTGCAATTCACTCTTCTCAGCCTTGAGTTGCCGAATTTGATTGTTTGCTTTGTAAAGGGCATTCTCCAGGCAGGCGGGAATATTCTCCGGGTTAAACTGCTCCTTAAAGACCCGGGTAAACGTTTTCACCGCCGATGAGCTGGCGATATTACCGCCAGCATATCCGCCCATCCCGTCCGCGACGACAACCAGCGTGCCGCCGGGAACTTCGGGAATTGCAAAATAATCTTCCTGCAATTCCCGGGCGCCTTTACTTTGTTCGTTTCCGATGCGCATCATGTTTTTACCAGGTAAAGTTATCGCCACAAAGCGGGACGAACATTGCAATCGTCTCACCAATTTTGATTCTGTCGTATGCCGCTAATTCAGTTAATCCGGCAACGAGCTTGCCATTTACCTTGGTCAGCGCTTTTCCTTCGTTATGGGCAACGAAGAATTTGTTCTCTTCATGATCGTATAACAAGCTGGCATGTTTATTTTCGGTAACAGTCATATCACCGAAGTTGAGAACGATGCGATTACCGCTGCCACGGCCAATCGTATTGAAGCCATTGTAGATCTTCAGATCGTTGCCTGTACCGGGACCTTCGACGATCACCAGCCAACCGACCATCGGATTAAATTCCTGGCCGCCGCTATCAGCAGGCGCACTGCCTTCATCGGATTTACCGGAAGAGGGAGAAATCATCACTGTTTTCGCGCCGGAAGGTTTGCCTGCGGCGCTGCTACCGGCGCTACTGCCACCGGGAATAATCTCTGTTTTTCTCCCTGGCTGCGCGCCCTGGGGAGTGCTTTCGCCCATGCCGGGATTTAACTCGGTTTTGCGGCCACCGCCACCGCCGGATTGAGACGGCACATAATTCTCATCCAGGCAATATGGGCATTCCTTGTGAAGCTCGTTATCATAAAAATGTTCACCGGCTGGGCATCGTACCATCGGCATGAGAAACTCCTTTCTGAAAACATTAATAAACTTGTAATTCGTTGATTCAATATCGGAAAATTATCATTTCTGATCGTTGATCGTTGATCGTTGCTCGTTGTTCGAAATTCGAAGAACGGACAACGAACAACGGTTCCATTAAACCTGGGAAGCGTAAAATGTTTTAGTATTCGAGGCAAGATATAACCAATTGGCCATCGCTTACTTGCTACGATCTACATATAAACGATTAATAAAATTATCCAGGCAATATTTCCCTTCTTTTAAAATCTGCTCTTCTTCCTTTGCCTGCACAATGTGCATTACAAATACCAGAATACCGCTCATCACCAGGGCGACCAGGGTGGTGTAGAAGGCGACACCAAGTTTTTGGGTCAATACCCCGAGGAATTCCGGCGCACTGGGGTCGGTGGATGGATCACCGGCATAAGCAAGCGCCAGGGCAATACCAATCACCGTACCGATAAAACCAAGGGTGGGAATCAGCCAGACGATGTAACGGATGAAGCTGTAGCGAACATCCATCAGGGAGTTCTTCAGTTCAATTTGAGAATTGAGCATGGAATGCGTCTGCTCGATAGAGTGAGATGTCTGGAATTGCATAATCAAACTTTTAATCAAGCCGGCCAGGCCGCTATCGTCTTTGTCCTTCACCTTCCGGAAGTATTCTCCCAGGTCTTTCGGGGTCAGTACGGCATGGTCATCTTCCGGCAGCAGCTTGTTGCTGAGCTCATCACCGAGGGCGTTGGTCAACTGCACCCGATACCACAATTCGCCAAATCCGATAAAAAAGACGACCCACATAATGTTCTGAATCGAAAAGGGATAAGTATCACCGCCATAATCGAAGATAATCATTTTCAGATTATCGCCTAAAGGGAGAAAGTGGGAGACAACCAGAAAGGCAATTGCCACACCGATCATGATCCAGGCAATCATGCCGCGGCTCAATTGTTTGTTCTTCATTTTCATTTCCTCTTAAAGTGTCAAATCTTCGCCACAATGGGGGCAGCGTTTCTGCATGTTTGAAACCGGTTTCGCACAATTAAAACAGCGGATCATGTTCTTTTCTTCCGGCGTCTGAGGCTCATACGGCGCCACTTTTCGGCCGCTTTGCCACTCTTTTAATCCATTTACCAGATAATCATAGCTGAGCATTGCTTTGCCAAAATAAACCTGGTCTCCGGGAAAAATTTCTTCTTCGCTCTTCACCGGCAGATATTGTTGTCCGCGGCGGATCAGCGTGCCGTTCCGGCTGCCTTCGTCGCGGATGCAGGCATTCCCATTCGCATTTCGGTAGATCACCGCATGGCGGGAAGAGACGGTACTGTCGTCTATCAATATTGCTGCAGTGCCGACATCCCGGCGGCCGATAGTACAATAACTCATGATGCCCTCCTTTGCTATCGTCCTGTTTATCAGGAGCGTTTTATCAACGGATTAATCAGAAATTGAAAATGAAGATTGGCGAATCGAACGATATCTTCATGATTCAACTCTGTGCTGTTTACCCGTTTATCATTCACAAAAGTGCCATTCGCAGAGTTACGGTCGGTTAAAATAAAGCGGCCGTCCTTGAAATCGATAATCGCATGATTACGGCTGATTTTCTCATAATTTAAAACAATTTCGTTGTTTCCCAAAGCGCCAATTTTGCAGGAAGTTGTTTTGATCGGATGGGTGTTTCCCTTCGCTTCTTCCAGCCAGGCGAGGGCGGATAAGTCTGCATCGATAGGACTACCGCATTTCGGGCATTGAGTGGCATTCGGCGGCAGTGTCGCATCACAGGCCGGGCAGGAAAAATCGACTGCCGGCGCTTCTTCGCCATCACTTGCCGGGGCTTCTGTTTGTTTGCGTTTACGCATAAACCAGAAAAGCAGCAGTAGCGCCAGTAAAAGTGCGCCGCCACCGATTCCCAGCCAGGCCGGTGGTTGTGCAGCCTCAAAAGTATGGGTGAAATTTTCGCTTTGAACGCTGCCATCCGGGAAAGTCAGCGCATAGGTGATGGTTTGCTCGCCGTCCAGACTGCCATCTGTTTTGGTGAGATCGACGGAGCTGCTGCCCTGGTATCGCGCGGAGGCAAATAACTGTTCATTAAAACGATCTGCCAGCGCGTGGCTGCTGCTCGCCCGCTCAAAATAGCCGCCGGTATCATCGGACAGGCGGCGGAGATACTGGTCTTCCGGCAGATTCAGATATGCTGCGGAAAAAATACTGACCTGAGCCGCTTTCGCCTTTGCCACGACAGCAGCATGGTCGTAGGCGATATCGGTGGTTTTGCCGTCGGAAAATACCACGACAATTTTATTGATATCCGTCCGCGCCGGAAAATGATCGATGCTTTTTACCAGCCAGCCAAAAAGCTCGGTGCGCTTCCTGCCGGTGGTGATCTCATCTACCTGGGACGAAAGCAGGGAGTCGCTATCGGTAAAACTGTTGATTACCCGCAGACTGTCATCGAAAGTAGCCAGCGCTACCTGGTAGCCGGTCGGTAATTGCTGCAAAGTATTCTTGAGATACGCTTTAATACCCTGGCGGAAAGGCCGATTCATCGAATTGCTGGTATCGAGCAGAAAGAGGATATAGTTTTCCAGCTGTGTTGCATTATGGATGGAATCCTCGAATAATACGGTATTGCCCGCGGATATCTTTACAGCGTCCGGTGCAGCGCCATTGGATTGCCAGGTGAACGCCAGATTACCCGCATCGCTAAGGCGCATCTCTATGGTAGCTTCCTGGGCCAACAGGGAGAAAGGTAAGAAAGACAAGATTATAATCAGCAGATAACTTCTCATTAAAAACTCCTCGGATTATTTCTCTAAATACTGCTGAAAAGCAGCGAGAACAGCCAGCTGCATTTTTCGACGATACGCCGGGTCGGAAAGAAGCAGTTCCTCATCCCGGTTAACGATAACCCCGCATTCCAGCAGTATTGCAGGGGTTTGCGCGGTTTTCAGCACAATCAGGTCATCGAAGCGGTAAACGCCTTTTTCTGCATCTACCAATGGCCGGTTTTCTCCGGCAATGGCTTCCGCATGATGATCGGTATAGCTAAAACCGTTCTCTTGTAAATGGCCTCCCAGCAACTGCCCAAATCTGAAACTCTTTTGCGGGGCAATATTCTTTTCCGAATAAAAGATAGAATAGCCCTGAAAATTGTCGCTATAGCGATGTTGTTTGCCGTTATATTTCCAGCTGGAAAAATATTTCGGCTGGGCGGAATCATGGTGGATGGAAAGAAAGAAATCCGCCCCGGCTTTCCCGGCATCGGCAGTCCGTTGCTGCAGGCTGCCAATTTTTCCGTTTGCGTTGATGAGGACAGTCTCAATACCACCGCTGTCCGTCAATACTGCTTGCAACTCCCTGGCAAACGTCCGGTTAAAATCAAATTCTCCCTTTCCTCTGGCGCTAATGGCGCCGCGACTCGATTGGGTATGACCGACGTCGATCGCGATCAGAAAAGGCTTTTCCGGAAGTGCCGCATCTCCGGAGATATCAACCCAAAATAAACAAATAAAACTGATTAATACAATTATCCGGCGCAAGTTTATTGAACCCGTTTCAGTACTTTTTGCGATTCTGCCACAATTTTCAGCTCGCCATTAATCAGGCGAACTTCCAGCTGACTTTCCGCCTGTCCGCGAACCTGGCGGTTCTCGGCGTCATTGCGCACTAAAAAATTAATTTTGAAAACTGCCCGCCGGCTATCCTGAGAGCTACCCGAACGAACATCTATGCCGCCATCCAAACGATAGTTGACGATTGGCCAGCGTTTGTAATAATTCAGTTTATCTTTCTCAATATAGGTTTTACTGACAAATCCTTTGTCATAGAACTTCACCCGATCATGATACATATTCAGCATAAAGAAAATATTACCGGCATTGGCGACGGAAACATATCGCTCCACGAAATCCCGCACATCTGCATTGGATAAAGACGCCCGATTTTCCGCCGGTGGGGAAGTTACATTTCCCGCAGATGATGTTGCCGGTTGCCGGGAAATATTCCAAATTGCCGCAATAAGTATGATAGCACCAAAAACGATGGCAATATTTTTCAGGCGCGCATTCGGCGCTGAAAGAGGAGGTTTTTGCTTCGCCACTTTTTCCTTTACCCGCTTCGGCATTGCCTTCTCTTTCGGTTTTGGCGGGGGAGGCGGCACACTCTCTTCCTGTTGAAGCATATACTCCGGAGGCGCCGGAGGTGCGGAAAACTCGATAAAGTCATCCGCGCTAAATGCTTCTTCGTAATAACTTTCCTCAGTCGCAGTTGTTTCTGCCGGTGGCGTTGCTGGCGGTGGAGAGGGTTGGTGCACTTTTTCAATCAGCGTTTCAAAGGCTTCGATGGTTTTCGGGCGCTTTCGGAAAGAAAAAGTCATCGCTGCATCAATCGCTGCCAGCAGACTGGTTTTATATTGCCCGGCTGCTAATTTACTGACTGGCTGGAAGGGATCGGGAGCATCATCGAAGCCTGCCCGGTCCGGTGCTTTCGGCGGCACTTTCCCGGTGATACAAGTGTAAAGCGTGCCGGCCAGTGCGTAGAGATCGGTCCAGGGACCTTGGCGGCGGCCATCGCTTTGATACTGCTCATAAGGCGCATATCCTTCCGTGAGAACAAGAGAAAGACTTTTGGTTGCCTTTCCGACAGCGTAACGTGCTGCCCCAAAATCAATTAATATCGCCGGTCCGTGCTTTGGTAAATAGATGTTGTCCGGCTTGATGTCCCGATGAAGCATCCCTTGTTCGTGAACAACTTTCAGGCCTTCCAGCACGGCGCGCAGTATCTCTTCCAGCTGCGCTTCCGGCATTGGGGTGCCCTGACAGTTGATCAACTGCTGCAGGCTTTCCCCTTCGATAAACTCCATTACAAAATAGGCGGTGCCATTGGCCGAAAAAAAGTTCAGCACGCGCACAATATTCGGGTGGCTAAAGCGGGCAATGGCCCGTGCTTCTTCGATAAAACCGGTCACACCTTCTACGAACAGCGATTCCTGTTTTTCTGAGCGGGGAACAATACGACTGCTGGCGCCATCTCTGCCGGCCAGTTCACTGGGGAAATATTCCTTGATGGCGACGTTGCGCTGCAGATTGGTATCCCTGGCCTGGTAAGTGATGCCAAAGCCACCGACGCCGAGCACCCGAAGAATTTCATACTCCCGCAGCCGACTGCCGACCGGGAGTGCATGTATATGATTATCTGGCATAAAAATCGTTCGTTCTTTTTGCGAACATAAAATATTGTCCGATCCGGACCTTGCTAATTGACAAAAAAGGATGCGGTGCCGATGCAACCGCCGTTATACCATACTTCAAAGCGATACCAGCCACGATCAAAATAGCCGCCGCTATCGGTGCCCCAGCGGGTTAATTCGAGCATTTTATTTGTGCTGTTAGTGCCGATATATAAAGACGACTTGTAGCTATATCCGGCTGGAGAGGTACTGCCGGTAGAAAGTGTGCCGTTGGGAAGATAAAGTTTCACATAGATATCCTTGTTGCCGGCGCTAAAGAAAATATTGGTCGAATAATGAATTCTTGGTGAAATGTAATTCAGATTATTAGAGTAAAGCGTATTCCCATAGCTATTGACCAGATTGTTGCCGTCCCAGCTGGCAAATTCGATTTTGGTCAGGGTTAACGGATAAGTCGTTATTCGTGGATAGGAAATTTTCCGCCCCTGTAAGTTTTGATTCTCTTCCTTGATCTTCTCCAGCTCATCATTCAACGAACTGACGTTGTTGGTAAGCTCCCGCTTCTCGTAATTAGCGCTCCAGTAGTTACTTTCCCAGCGCTCTGCTTCATCATATCCTTCGTAGGTCGTAACGCCAAGGATTGCTGCCATGATGGCAAAGAGGATAGTTGCGACCTTCCAGATTTTGCCGCCAGCGGCTTTCACTGGCTCCGGGGGCGGAGGCGCGACCGGAGGTGTAACGGCGGTTTTTTCTTTTCCGATGAGCTTACGCATTTCCGCAACATTCTGTGGGCGGGGCGCAACGGTCTTTACTTCCAGGGCACGGTCAATAGCATTGAGGAAATCCTCGCTATATTTCCCTTTGCCGATATCTATCGCTTTTTTATAAGGGTCATTTTCGCCATAAATTTCCACCAGACGTTCCGGCGCCGGTGGAGGCGGGTTTCCGGAAATACAGTGATACATAACCGCCCCAAGTGCGTAAAGGTCGCTCCAGGGCCCCTGCCGCTCTCCCTTCTCATTGTACTGCTCCATAGGGGCATATCCCTGGGTCAGTACCATCGTCAGGCTACGGCTGGCTTTACCGACCGCCACCCGTGCTGCGCCAAAGTCTATTAACAGCGGATCACCGGAATTTCTCAGGTAGATATTACCCGGGGTAATATCCCGATGAAGAATTTTCTCTTTATGAACCGCTTCCAGGCCATTCAGGATTGGGCGGACGAACTTCAGAATTTCCGCTTCATTTAAGGGCTTCTTTTTCCGGTGGAGATATTCCTCGAGGCTTTCTCCTTCGTAATAGGGCATTACAAAATAGGCGGTGCCATTGGCAGGAAAAAAGTTATGGATCGTCACAATATTCGCATGTTTGAAGCGGGCGAGTTTCTGCGCTTCATTCATGAAGCTTTCCACACCTTTAACAAAGGGCGCTTCGTTTTGTGTAGTGCGGGGAACGACCTTGGTGCTGGCTTCCCGCCAGGCCAGTTCAGTAGGGAAGTATTCCTTGATCGCGACATTGCGCTTCAGGTGAGTGTCTTCCGCCAGGTAGGTAATACCAAAACCGCCGGCGCCGAGCACTCGGGTAATCCGGAACTCGCGCAGCATTGAATTCGCCGGTAAGGAATGTTTTGCTTCATTTTGCATCGTGATTTGCCCTGCCCTTGTTTTCTCTTATGCTAAATGCGAAAATGATTCATTAAAAACTGATATTAACTTGCCCGTCATCGGTGACGCGAATAGTTGCGACCTGCACCTTGCGTCCGACGTAGCGTAATGTATGCTCCGGAAATTGTTTGCTGCCGCCGCGATAGTATAAGGAGCCCTTTACGGTGGGAGCAACTTCACCTTTATAGAGATTATACATCACTTTGTAAACGCCCGGAATCGCATTGGAATATTCCCAGATTTCTATGCCCGGACCTTTGACGGCGTCAATCGAAAGAATTGCCGCGCTGCCGGTGTGGGTTTTCTTCTCAAAGTAAAATTCGTTGCCGCGGGGATCAACAACATGCAAGTCCACATCGACATCCTTTATCCATTTAATGACGATGGCCAGGAAGGTGACTTCCAATTGCTCTTCGCAGCTTTTCAGGCGTTCCTGCAACTGTTGATTTTGTACCTGCATTGCCTGGACACTCTGACTTTGATCCTGTGATTGCGCCAGCTGGGCTTGTAGTTGTTGATTCTCTGCCTGCAGGTTTTGATTTTCCGCCTGCATTTGCTGGTTTTCTGCCTGTAGATCCTGATTTTGCTGTTCCAGCTGCGCTACCCGGTCGTTGCTGGCCTGCAACTGCTGGCTGAGTTGTTCGATCTGCTGTCGCAATTCCGCAATCTCAGCTGCCATGGAGCGATCGGTTTTCAGGTAATAAGGCATGGCAATCACCGCGATCAGGACAAAGGCGCCCATCCCGGAAGCGAATAAATCCAGCGCGGAAATGCTGAAAATATTAATCTCGCGATTTTTGCGTTTCATGATGCATCCTTAGTTCGGCTGAAGGCGTTAGGCCCGGGACTATTAGGTTAAAGAAAAAGCGTGTCGCCGCTGGCCGTTAGCCTGTTGCTTGTTTTTATTGTGCTACATTGCTTAGACAAAAGGCCATAGGCTATCAGGCTGTTCAAAATCAGTACCTTAGGCCTTCAGCCTAATGCCTACCGCCTATCTCCTAATATTTAACTTCATAGCTCAGACAAAAGGCTATAGGCTATCAGGCTGTTCAAAATCAGTACCTTAGGCCTTCAGCCTATAGCCTACCGCCTATCTCCTAATATTTAACTTCATAAACTACGTCTTTCGATCCGAGAATGATCCAGTCGCCATTTTTCACCGCAACAGTTTGATGCGCTTTCAACTGATGATTGCTGTTGTTCAAAAAAGTGCCGTTATAGGAATTGAGATCCTGCAGCATCAGCTTACCACCTTCAACCCATACCGCGGCATGACGCCCGGAGATATAAGTCTTGTCGATAATTACCTGACCTTCCTCGCGACCGATCACCAGCCGGTGCGAACCGACTTTAATGTCAGGAATGCCATTGGTTCTGGCAGCGAGTGTAATAAAACGATCGGAAACTGCAGCCGATGGGGAAGTATTCGGATCGCCCAGTCGATAAACCACTTTTTCCGTGCCAAATATCAGGCGCTCACTCGAGCGTAATTCAGTGGCACTGCCGGCGGTAAGCTTGCGGCCATTGATGTATGTGCCGTTGGTTGAGTTCAGATCAGTAACAATCACCTTACCACCGACTGATTGCAGCGATGCATGCTCCCCGGAGATGTAAGAGTTATCGATGACCACATCACAGCTGGCGCCGGCGCCCAGTTTAATGATGGTATTTCCGGTAAGGTAAATCGGTGGTGCATTGCCACTTTCAGAGTAGAGCACTGCTTCAAGGTTCTGCGTGCCGCTGCCGACAACTTCCTCGGCATCTACCCGGGCGGACTTCCGGCGACGGGATTTGCCACCAATGCTTTGCAGCTTTTGATTGATGAGCATGCTTAAATCCCGCTCGCTGATGCGATTACCGCCGGAGCGTTTCAACCAGAGAAATCCGATGACGAGAAATGCTGTCAATAGCAAACCACCGCCAATCAGCCAGTTTCGCATGGAAGCGGTCGCATCCCCAGGGATGCATTGAAAGGATGAGGTGCCATAATCGATGCCGAGTTCTTCCAGCGCGGGGAAAATATTGTCAACCTGAATCGCGAATCCGGCACCTTCCGCATCCAAAGCGGCGGCCTTCTCCACGTTTACGCCCATTACTTCGCCGCAGGCGGTAAAGAGCGGTCCACCGGAGTTGCCCGGGTTAATTGCCGCATCGGTTGCATACAAATCCCGCTGATTCTGATCGTCCCGGAAGCGTTTACTTAAAACACCACGGGTGCGATTGACGATGTAAGGACTTTCCGTTGATCCGACATAGTCCGCTGATCCGGGAAAACCAAGCACATAGACGTCCTGAAGCTCTTCGACAACATTGGAGGGGGCAAAAGTGACAATGGGACGACCCAGCGGCTCGGCGGCCTCGACAATGGCAATGTCCATGGGGTGATTCCGCCAGACGACCTGCCCGGCGATCTTGCTATCGGAGTCCAATACGATAAAATATTCGATACGGCTGTCGATCTTACTGAGAAAGGCATTGTAGATAAGCTGGAACTGGCTTTGTTCCGTTACACCGGCTGCCGTGGCAAATTCCCTGGCGAGCTGCTGGGCGAAAAATTCTTTTTCGAAAGCGACATGGCTGTTGGTAACCACGTGACGTTCGGAAATAACAAATCCGGAACCATGCGGGTTGGGCAGTTGCAGCGTTGCCTGTTGGGGCAGTAGCAATTGTTGCCCGACGACGACATCCCCGGTAAAACGCACTTTTGCTTCCATGCGAACGGTGCTTTTTTCCATCCGCTGGCGCGTCTCGGAATCAATCCCGAACAATGGGGAAAGCGTAGTGCAAAGCAGTAGCAGAATAATTGCTGAAAAAGATGACAGTTTTGATTGTACCATATTTCGCTCCAAAATTGTGACAAAACCAAAAGAATACAAACGGCTCAAACCGTATTTGGTCTTATTGATTTCCCCCTCCGCAACTACCTCTAAAATTCACAGCTTATAAATAAAATTTACTCTTCGTTCCCTTTTCTTTCAATGTCGTTTCCGGTTGGTCCGGGATCGCCACCGGGGATTTTCTTCGGCTGCGACGGGGCAGTTCCCGGCGATTGAACGTCCGGCTGACTGTTCTCCTGTTGAAGACTGCTATCCATGGGCGCACCGGGCTGCTGTAATGTACTGTCCCGGGAAGTGCTATCGCCGAGAGCCGGGCTGGCCGGGTTTGACTGCTGACTGCTATCGCTAACAACAACGCTGGAATCTGTTGGTGCCGGGGCAAAAATGCTATTGAACGTCTGTTTTATATTTGACCCGTAGTAGACAATGATAAAGCCAATAATAATCCCAAAAAGTAAGAGTGCTATTGGTTTCCAGGGGTTACCGGGAGATTTCTCGTAACGATCGACATCCAATTGTTCCCGGCGTTCGCCGGTTGGTGTACGCTGATTGGTGTTTTCGGCCGGCGCCACTGCAGCTGCTTGATACGCCGCGCTGCTTTTCCAAAGCGCACAAGATACATTATCGCCGGTTTTTCCACCGCGATCCTGGGCAGTACCGACGAGAAAATCGGCTGCCTCCTGGGGGGATTTGTTGTAAATATGCCGGGCCATTTCCTGATTATTGACAGTTTCCCAAAGCCCATCAGAGCAAAGTAAAAAGGCATCACCGGCTTCCAGCGCTGCTTTGCCGAATGATGCTTTCGGAGTGGCTTCGCCCCCGATACTACGCAGTAGTTTATTTTGGTCCGGATGATCAGCCATTTCCGATTCGTCAATTTCTCCGTCATGCACCAGCAGCTCGACCACCGAATGATCGCGGGTACGTTCATGAAATTGACCGCGTTTAAAACGAATCAGGCGGCTATCCCCTATATGTGCCCAAAATGCCTGCTGGTTTTGCAGCAGAAGCATAACGACGGTCGCGTGAGGATTGCTGCCGGTTTGACTGGCATATTCCCGAATGCGCTGGTAAGCTGTTTGAATAATGGCATTAAAAAAATGTTCGCTATCATCGATACGAGCGGTGTTGCGGAAAATCTCCGCAGCGGTTTCGGTTAGCAGGGAAGACGCTTTTCTGCCACCCTGGTGACCGCCCATACCATCTGCAACAATTAGCAGGGTGGATTGATTCGAAGAGAGTATTTCTACACTATCCTGTTGTTCTTCCCGGCCACCAATCGTAATTGCCTTTCCCCATTCGCCTCTCAGATTCTGCTGGTCCATTTTCTCTCCATCCAATATTCTTCTCGGTGCTACTTTGCTGAAAACGGGCATTCATCATGCGTCTGTCGCACTTGCGAAAAAATCGATCATTCCGGCGGCAGAAGCGGTAGTTAGAAACCTTCAAATAGTTATAACTGTCGCAAGCGCCAACCGCTGCCTGCTTGAAAATGTTTTTCGGGTAAGTTCATCGTAAATTTATGCTTAGGATGAATAACTAACGAAGATATTGGTAAGATACGGTACAAATAATAATATGCAAGGGATTATTGCCGGTTGAGCGATGCGCTGGTAATGGAAAAGCAGTGTTCAGGCAGGGGAAAAATTTCCGAGTGTGGGGAAATAAAAAAAGGGAAGCATTTTGCTTCCCTTTTTGCGGGACCGACGAGACTCGAACTCGCGACCTCCGGCGTGACAGGCCGGCGTTCTAACCAAACTGAACTACGATCCCAGTGTTGCTGTTTTATAAAAGCGGGCTAAATATATCATCGCTAATTATTGAATGCAAGAATTTTTTTTCGAAAAATCATATTTCCGTCAATGATAAAATGCTTCCGGAAAATTGCTGCGTAATTTTCTTAGGAAATCCCATATTTGCTTAGTTTGGACATTAGTGTGCTGCGATGTATACCAAGCTTTTGAGCGGTTTTCAGCTTGTTGTTTTTATTGTGCTTCAGGGCTCTGAGAAGTATGTTCTTCTCGTAATTGTTGACTAATTCCGTTAATGATTGTTCATCATTTAATCCCGGTGCCCCCGGTTGGCTGTCGGCGATATGATAAGGAAAGTTTTCCGTCATCAATATTTCCGATTTACTGAGGATGACCGCGCGCTCGATATAGTTCTCCAATTGACGAATGTTGCCGGGCCATTCAAATCCCTGCAGTTTCAGCATGGTTTCCGTTTCCACCCCTTTGATTTGCTTCCCATGCTGCTGATTATACTTCTGGAGAAAGTGCTCAACCAGCAGGGGGATATCGTCCGGGCGGTCCCGCAAAGCAGGCATTTCTACCGGAATAACATTGAGGCGGTAATAGAGATCCGGACGGAAGTCGCCCTTCTCCATCGCTTCTTCCAGATCACGATTGGTAGCAGCAATAATGCGCACGTTCACTTTAACGATTTCCGTGCCGCCAACCCGCTCAAATTCTTTCTCCTGAATAACGCGAAGTAGCTTCAATTGCATGGCCGGAGAAATGTCGCCAATTTCATCGAGAAAGATTGTGCCGGTATTGGCCCGTTCAAACTTGCCGATCTTTCGTTTCTGGGCGCCAGTAAAAGCGCCGGGCTCGTGTCCAAAAAGTTCGCTCTCGATCAGGGTTTCCGGGATGGCGGTACAGTTTACGGCAATAAAAGGCGCCTCCCGCCGGTCGGAGATCTGATGAATCGCCCGGGCAACTAGTTCCTTGCCGGTGCCGTTTTCGCCGCGAATAAGTGTGGTGGTATTAATTGGGGCGATTGATTTGATCAACTCGAAAATCGCCAGCATCTGATGGCT
This sequence comes from Calditrichia bacterium, assembly GCA_028284905.1. Classification (GTDB taxonomy): domain Bacteria; phylum Calditrichota; class Calditrichia; order RBG-13-44-9; family J075; genus JACKAP01. The sequence continues at coordinate 27,001 of JANQQU010000006.1, read as the reverse complement.
TTTTCCGATAAAATTGTCAATTTGGTTTTGGCTGGAAAGGGCTTCTTTAAGTGCGGCATTTTCCAATAGCAGGGATTTCAGGCGGGATATGTTTTCTACTTTTGCAACAACTTCGTCTAGCTGAAGGGGTTTAAGGATATAATCCTTGGCGCCCTTTTTAATCGCCTGGACGGCCATCTCCACCGTGCCATGGGCGGTAACCATAATTGTGGCGATATCCGGATAATTTTCTGTCACTCTTTCCAGGAGCGTCATACCATCCATGCCGGGCATGTAGATATCGGAAATCATAATATCCGGAACATCCTTTTCAATCGCCGTCAGCGCCCGATGGCCATTCGCAGCCGTGGTTGTGCGATAGCCATTTTTGCGAAAGAGGGAATCCATCAGGTCCCGCGCATCCGCTTCGTCATCCACGATCATAATATGTGGTTTCAATTAACGACCTCCCGGGAGATCATCTGCCCACATTGTCTGATAATAGTATAGAGTGAATCCCTTCGCATATTCCGGAAAACCAAGATTAATATTACTATATCGCTAATTTGTTGTTTTAGAAATAATTATGAAGTCTAATTATCCACGTTGCAATGTAAGCACGATATTGCCGGATTGATAGTAAAAATATGAAAAAATGTCGGGAATTTAAACAGTCGGTGTCTATAAATTTAAACCAGCTGACGAAAAATCCGAAAAGATATTACAGCTATAATTTGTCTTGTGCTTTTGGAACTATTATTTTGAAGACTTGAGAAGCTGCATTGCCAGCCGGCTTTAAACATTTGTAGTTGGTTTTGTTGAAGTGATCTCATATGTAATGAGACAAAGATATATAGGTGATAACCGGACAGCCTATATCTCTTCGGGTTTTTTGCCCATTTGTAGATTTGCAAATTTGCAAATGGGCAACAATGCCGGATTGGGCGGTGTTATTAATCTTTTTAGTTCATTTTTTTATCAAATTTTTTTTTCCACTTACTTAACTGGAAATTGAAATGACATTCAAAACATTGTGTTGCTTTATCCTGCTTCTTTTTTCAACGGTTTTATGGGGACAGGACTGGAACGAGATAAATCTGAGAAAGATGACGACGGATGATACCGACGACATTCACCTGGAAACGGCCGCGAATATCGGCGGCGCCTGGCAGCGTTTTCAAACCGCAGATTTTCAACGGCGCTTGTTGATTGATGCGGACTTCTGGCTGGGAGGCTCTCCGGAAGATAATGAAGTATTTTACTGGTTTGGGGAAGATTCAAGCGGCGCACTACCCGAATATGCTGCCGGTTACTCGCTGGTAAATGAACGGATCTTACTGGCGGCGGTGAGGCAGGATAGCCTTGGCATTCATCTGGAAATGCTGGATGAGAAATCCGTGGAAATTCGCGATACCCGGGAGAAATATGTTTTTCGCCTGATTGTCTGGGCAAATAGCAAGCGAATTACTTTCGAAGTAAATGGCGTACCGATGGAAAGTGAATTGGATAAGGATTTTTCTGAAATTCGCCAGTTTGGATTTTTACTAAAAGGAACAAGCGTGCGCATCGAGCCGCTTCGTTTGAAAGCCGAATAGCATCATTCTTTAGAAATCCCGATAAAGAATATTCCCGGCCTGAACGGTCAGCAGCACTTTGTTCTCCAGTAAAGCGGTATCCGGGGAATGAAAGATATCCTGATCGATTAAGATGAAATCCGCTAACTTTCCTGCCTCAACAGCGCCTTGCTGTTCTTCTTCCCAAACCGTCCAGGCACATTCCGACGTATAAGCACGAACCGCATTTACCAGGGAAATTTTTTCTTCCGGATAATAACTTTCCAGATCCGGATTGCAATCCTGTTTTCTGGCCACCGCGCTGTACATTCCCCGCCAGGGATCGAAGGATTCGATTGGGGTGTCGGAGCCGAAAATGAGTCTGGTGCCGCCTTTATGCAGGCTGGCGAATGCATAGGCGTAGCGACCGCGCTTTCCCCAATAGCGATCAATCATCGGAATGTCCGCCGCTAAATGAATCGGCTGCGCACTGGCGATGACGCCATTGGCGGCAAATTTTTCGATATCATCCGGATGAAGCAGTTGCGCATGTTCCACCCGATGACGTAAATTCGTAGCAATACTGGCATCGCGCACAGCTGCAAAAGCCTGGAGAACTTTCCGGTTAGCGCGATCTCCGATGGCATGAATGGCACAGGAAAGCCCAAGTTCCACACAGCGCCCAACTTTGTCGCTAAGATCATCCATGGTTAATACTTCCACACCAGTATGATCCAGGCCATCGTAAGGGGAGAGCATATCGGCGGTTTGGGAGCCGAGCGCACCATCCATAAACATTTTGACTCCGCAGATTTTCAGGAAGCTGTTGCCGGAGCGGGCAATATATCCCTTCTCTTTGCTATCCTGAAGATATTTTACCGGGAAGTACCAGAAGATGCGCAGGCCAAGGTCGCCCCGCCCATATAACGATTGATAATTGGCAAAATCATAGGGAGTTTCGACGCTATGCACGGCTGTTATCCCGAATCGATGGAATTCGGCAAAGGTTTCCTGCAGCGCAGGGTAAAGTTTTTCTAATGGCGGTGGTGCGACTGAGCGTTGCACGATCTCGCAGGCGGTTTCCTGAAGAACGCCGGATGGTGACTGGCTGCCGGGCATACGAAGGATCCACCCTCCGGCCGGATCTGCAGTGGTTTCATCGATTTCGCAAATCTGTAAAGTGGGACTGTTTACCCATAAGCTATGCCAGTCTTTGCTTTGGAATGACATAAAGTGCTGAGTGGAAATTTCGTCCAGCATCGTTTTGGTGGGAAAGCCATCCATTCCCCAGGCGTTCTTATCCCATCCGCCTCCGATTACCCAGCTGCCTTCCCGGGATTTTTCCACGGTGCGGCGGATTTTCTGCAGCCCTTCTGCCAGGGAATGACAATCATTAAAATCGATTTGCAGTTTACGGGCGGCATAGGCGGAAAGATGCGTGTGCGCATCGGTAAGGGCCGGCAAGAGCCAACGATTATCACCGGTGATAATTTCGGTCGCCGGGCCGGCAAGGGGAAGAATATCAGCATCACTGCCCATGGCGGTAATGCGATCTCCCTCGACAGCAAGCGCTGTTGCCTGGGAAGGAGCAGCCGTTGCGGTATCAAATATTCGACAGTTATGTAAAATTAAACGGGGCGAAGATGGTCGATTCATAGCACTTTTCTATTCTGTTAGGGGTGTTAAACAGGAAAGCCCCGCAGTGATACGGGGCTTTTAAAAAAACGCTTGAAGATCTATAGATTAGCGGCGCAGCGTCTCAAATTGGAACTCGAGGCGGGTCGCTTTGAAATCGTCGAGAGCATGATTGATCGGATTTTCTTCCGGCTCTGCGTTGGCTTTGCTGGATGCTTCTTCTTCCTCATTGAGGAAATCTTCTTCGAATCCACCTTCCAGTTCTTCCAAAATCTGCCGGTCCCGCTTTTTCTGATAATGTTCTTCGTTAATCTGACGGGATCTTCTTGCTACAACCATGGCTACTTCGTAGAGATTGTCGGCAATTTCCAGTAACTTGTTGATGTCCTGAGTTTTTGCAGGCATTTACTTCTCCTTTTCATTGAATAAAAGAACAGCATCAAAGATATAAAAATCTTTTTCGGAAATCAAATTGCAAATTAGATTTTCTCTGGTATTATGGGCGGAAAATGCATGAAAGAAAGTCAATTCTTCAAATATTTGCCGCTATTGAGAAAATGGGCAATCCGTTCCCGGGTTTTTGGCGCCTGGCAGAGTGAGATAAAAGTGTCCCGCTCCAGCGTCAGCAAAGTTTCCATATGGATCGGGTGGGTTGGCGAAGCGTCCGGTCCTCCGGTGAGCACATGGGCGAGATGCTTACCAACCAGATGGTCATATTCGCTGATTGCGCCACGTTTCTGCAAACTGTCCAGCTGTATTTCCAGCGCAATTCTACCGCCTTCGCCCGGCAGATAAAATTCACTGGGAATTTCGGTCGGCGTGTAGTTCTCGGTCATCTCCAAAACACTCTGTTTTGCTGAATAGAGCAATTGTTGATGATTGGCCAGCACTTTGTCCGATGGCCGGAGAAATCCCATTTGTAAGGCTTCCAGGCCGGATGCGGCAGTTTTCCCATGAAAGATCGTTTCGAAAGCTTCCCGAACCGGTGGAAAAGGGCCGCTGGTCTGCGATGATTTTCTCGCAATCCAGTTTGCCAGAAAAAAAGAAGTGCCGCCGCCAAAGGGAATCAATCCCAGTTGCGATTCTGTCAGGCCACACTTTAGATTTGCCGAAGCGATCATCCGGGTTGTCGCCATTGCCAGGGAAAGGCCGACGCCCCTTGTCGTATTAAACGGAACGCTGATGACCGGAAATGGCGCTTGCATAAGCTTCAGGTTAATGTCCTGTGCCCGGCGGGAGAGGGAAGAGAGTGCATCCCAATTTTCCTGCTCAATCAGCTTGTAAAGAATCTTTAGGTTCATTCCCCCGGAAAAATTCTCGCCCTGATTGGCGATAATTAGTCCCCGGTAGCCATTTTCCGCCACCGTTGATAATGCTGACTCCATAATCTCGAAAACGCCGGGGTCAATCAGGTTCTTTGCCGGTTGATGAATGCTATGAAACTCAACGCAAAGCACTTCATCGCCGATATCGAGTAAGCTGGCACTCCAATTTTCCCGCAGGGCCGTGCGCTGGGCTTTCTCCTGCGCTAAATCGATTCTGCCCGGTGCCATTGGCAGCAAGGTCATTTTCCCGGAAAGAATATCATACATTTGCTGGTGCCCTTCTTCGCGGGCATAGAAAGATTTGCCACCGGTCAGCAGCATTGCTTCTACCCAAAGGGGGAGCTTCTTGCCGTCATTTTTCATGCGCACCGCGGTTTCTTCAAAGCCCAGGGCGTCCCAGATCTGAAAGGGGCCGAGCTGCCAACCGAAGCCATCGCGCATGGCAGTATCGATCGTTGCAACATCATCGGCGATCTCCGGGATACGGTTTGCTGCATAGATAAGGCAGGCGGATAGCGTTTCCCAAATAAATTTGCCGGCGACGTCCTGACAGGCAACCAGTGCACGCAATTTCCCCGGCAGGGTTTGCTCGGATTTGGCTAAGCGAACACTCTCGAAAGTTTCCCGGGTCAGCGAGCGATAACTACCGTCCGGGATGTTCAGAGCCATTATCTCCTGCTGCTCCTTTTTATAAAACCCCTTACCATTCTGTTGGCCGGTGTGTTTTTCGGCGATCAGTTTTTCCAGATACTCCGGAAGGAGGAAGCGATCCCGTTGTTCATCATCGCTGCATGTGTTGTATATGTGCTGGTTTAAAAAGGCAAAGTTGTCCAGGCCAAATTTGTCTAGCAAGCGGCAGGTGGCATTTTTGCTGCGGCCAATTAATGGGCCGGTCAACAGGTCGATTGCTTCTACCGATAATCCCATTTCCCGGGCAATATGCAATACGCTGGCGAGGCTGAATATGCCGATGCGATTTGCGACACCGGCAGGCGTATCTTTAACGAAAACCGGTTGGTGGCCCAGGCGATCCTCGCAGAATGGTGATAAGGACTCGAGAAAATATTCCGTTTTATCCGCCGGGCAAATAAATTCCAGCAAGGGCATTTCCCGGGGAGGAAAGAAGAAATATGTGAGGAGAAAATTCTCCTGAAAATCTTCTCCTAAAATCTCCCGGTATTCTTCAAGTGAGCGCCCGGGAGCAGCAGCGCTAATCAACACTGTCGATTTTAGAAAGGGCTTCGCCTTCTCCAGCAGGGTGGCCAGATCTTCCGGGGGATAATTGCCGGCGATAATCACCCAATCGGCATCAGCAAGGATTTCCAGATCTTCCTGGTAATTGCAGGGGGTGATGAAGCGCGTCTGGGATGCCGCATAAAACGGAGATACCCGCGCAAGCTTCAGGCGGCGAAAGCGCCTTTCCGAGCGCGATTGGTTATTGGCAAAAAGCAGCGTATGGATGCCGGCATTGGCAAACATTGCCGCGATATGTCCACCGAGCGAATTTGCGCCCAGGACTGCAACCTGCTTGATCTCGAATGCCATGGATTATTCCCCTTCCTCACTCATCCGTTCGATAATTGTTGCGATCCCCTGACCACCGCGGATGGCCATTGCTGCCAGTCCGTAGCGGGCCTGCTGTTGATCCATCACATTCAGTAAGGTGGTCATGATGCGTGCACCGGATGCGCCCAGTGGATTGCCCAATGCAATGGAACCGCCATTAAGATTGATCTTGTTGAAAGGAAATTCCCCATTCATGATGAAGTAGAGTGCCTGCGCGGCGTACGCTTCGTTTAGCTCGATGACGTCGATATCATCCAGTGAAAGCCCGGCACGCTGTAGTGCTTTGCTGATTGCGGGCAGCGGCGTATCGCCTTCGCTGTCCCGCTCTACCCCGGCTATCGCCCGGGACAAAATCCGGGCGCGTGGCTTCAGATTATTTGCCTCGGCAAAACTTTCGCTGGTCAGTAACAACGCGGCAGCGCCCATGGCAGAGGGACTGCTGGTCGCACTGGTGATAGTGCCGTCAATCAGAAAAGAGGGGGATGCACCGGAAAAATAATCGCGATCCGGTTCACGGGGGCCTTCATCGCGGGCAATAATCTGATTGTTGTATTGCACCGGAATAATTTCGTTGTTGAAGTAACCATTGTCCCAGGCGTCCAGTGCTTTGTTGTGGGAGTTTACCGCATATTCTTCCTGAACGTCGCGGCCAATGCCGCTGTTCCCGGCGAGATGTTCTGCCAACTCGCCCATCGGCACATAATAGTTTTGTTCGGCGAGATCCGGGTGAAAGCTGGGATTGAAACCATCTGCAGGTATCGAAAGCATATCCTCTACGCCCCCGGCGATAACCACCTCACAGTCCGACAAGCGAATCGCGGCATCTGCCTGATGCACTGCTTCCATGGAGGCGCCACAAAAGCGGTTGACGACTTTTGCACCAGCGGTTTGCGGTATACCTGCCAACAAAGCGGCCGAGCGAGCGATAAGCATCCCCTGCGGTCCCTCGGGAAATGCGCATCCGACAATCACATCTTCAATATTCTCAAAGGGCATGTTCTGGTTTCTGGTTAACAGACCAAGTAGCACCTGGGATAATAGGTTGTCGGGACGCATGCCGGTCATTTTGCCTTTATCCAGACCGATCGGGCTGCGCACCGCATCAATAATTACACTGCTTTCCTTTCCTGCACTCATGCAACTCTCCGTATTGTGTGACAGATTTTCCAACAAGCCGAAATAGTAACGATCCGATTGTTTCTGAACCGGAAGGTTGTTTTTCCATCCGCCAGCGATATCCTGGTACGAATGGTGCTAATACGGCATTTCTGTTGTGGTTATAATGCAGAGATAAGATAGGTGGCAAAAATGAATTAAAATTGATCTGGACGGTATTTTTCAGTTGTAATTTTTCATTATTGAGAAATTGTAATGCATGAAAGAGGAATTAGCGGAGATAATTATCCGCAGGTTTTTCGCAGTTAGAGTGGTGATTGTAATCGGGAAAGATAATCGATGAGCAGGTGCTTGTTAGCCCGCATCTGCTCATCGAGAAATTTGATTATTCGTCGCTGGCGCCATCGCCGGGAGGATTCGGTGTTTCCGGAACATCTTCTACATCGACGGTAACGGAAACATTGTCGGACAATCCTTCCTTATCGGTAACGGTAAAAGCGATGGTGTAACTGCCTTGCTGGGTATTGTCCGGCGTCCAGGTAAACTCGCCGTTGCCGCTATTGAATACGGCGCGGGAAGGCGCATTGTTAACGCTAAACTGCAGGTTATTGCGGTCTTCTTTATCAGGATCCGATGCCGAGACCTTGAAGCGCAGGGTTTCTCCCTCTTTAACCGACTGGTTGCCAGGATTGTTGATTTGCGGAGAACGATTCACATTCGCGACCTGCAGTGTGATAGTTTGACGGGTTTCCAGGTTGCCATCACTGGCGCTGTAAGAAATTTGATAGCTGCCGGACTGATCAAAATCCGGGTGCCAGCTAACTTCCCGGGAATTCGCATCGAAGGTGGCGCCATCCGGCAGATTGTCTACTTTGTAGGTCAGCACACCGTTATCTTCCTGGTCGGGATCGTTCCCCGGCGGCAGGGCGACGCGGCCATCGGCATCCTCGGTAAAATTGAAGCGCGCTTCACTGAGCACCGGTGCCCGGTTAACATGAGCGATGCTCACCGGCACAGTTGTCCCGGCTGTAGCGCCGTAGCTATCCTGAACGGTGATGTTGAGGGTATAATCACCACTTTGATCAAATCCGGGCGTCCAGCGGAACTGGCCATTTTCACTCAATGAAGCACCGGCTGGCAGATTCTCTGCGCTGTAACGAAGTTTGCCATTGTCTTCCCGGTCAGGATCGTCGGCAGTCAGAGAAAATTGCAATTCGCTGTTCTCTTTACCATTCTGAGCAGGCTGCACGGCAAAACCAGGCGCACGATTCACATTCTCAACTGTTAAGGTGAATGTGTTGACCGATGTAAGTCCGGAAGGATCGGCAAGCGTGACGGATGGCTGGAAGTTGCCCGATTGTTCAAAAGTCGGCGTCCAGGAAATGGTGCGGGTTGCCGGGTCAAATGTGGCACCATTGGGCAGACCGTCAACAGCATAGATCAGTTTCCCGGCGTCTTCCGTATCCGGATCGCTACCGGCAGGAATGGTGGCAGTGCCAGCGGCATTTTCGCTAAAAGTAAAAGTAGGAATTTCAGCGAGCACCGGGGGACGATTGACATGGGCTACTTCGATATCCAGTGCGGCAACGCTGTTCTCGTTATTCATATCGTGGACGGATACGGTAACGGTATAGGACCCGCTTTGGTCGTAGGTTGGTGTCCAGCTGATGCGGCCAGTCGTTGCATCCATTGAAGCGCCTTCCGGAAAATTGACCGCGTTATAGGTCAGCTGCCCGGCATCCTCTTTATCGTCATCCATACCCGGTAAATTGAAAACAAGTTCGCTGTTCTCGGCAACGGTTAACGTCGGGAGGTCACCAAAGTAGGGCGGACGGTTAACGTGATCGACGGAGATCGTAAATGCCTGAGATGCCGATAATCCATCGGGATCCTGAACGGTTGCGGTTAAGGCATAATCGCCCGATTGTTCAAAGGTCGGCGTCCAGGCGAAGGTCAGGGTCGCCGGGTCAAAAGTTGCGCCGTCCGGCAGTCCACTAACGCTATAGGTCAACTTGCCGTCGTCTTCAACATCGAGGTCGCTGCCGGCAGCAATTACGACCGTGCCGGGAGCATTTTCCGAGAATTGTGCATTGGTAACTACCGGCAGGGACGGCTCCCGATTGACGTGGGCGATAGCAACCGGAATATCCATTACCGCAGTTGCGTTGTAGCTGTCGGAAACTTCAAAGCGAACGGTGTAATCGCCGGACTGCTCGAAGGTTGGCGTCCAGGAAAAGAGGCCGCTGACAGGATCGAGTGTAGCGCCTTCCGGTAGCGATGGTGCCTGAAAAGTAAGCTTGCCGCTGTCTTCTGCGTCTGCATCGGTGGCAGTCAGGGTAAATTGTAAGAGGGCGTTTTCCGGACCACCCTGCGCCGCCAGTGCAGTAAATTCCGGCGAACGGTTAACATGGTTGACGGCAACGGTAAAGGATTCCTGATGAACCAGCCCCGCAGGATCACTCACCTGGGCAGAAATGGTATAGCTGCCGGATTGCTCGAAGGTCGGCGTCCAGGAAAAGACGCCAGTGGTTAAGTCAACTACAGCACCAGCGGGAAGGTCTATGCCGGTATAATTGAGTTTTCCGGTATCTTCCCGGTCCAGATCCGCACCAACCAGCTGAACGCTTAACAGCTGATTTTCATCAACGGTTTGCGGCGCGATTGTGGCCAGGGCCGGGGCACGGTTGACATGATTTACGGTAATTGCTGCCGTTTGCTGATTGGTTAATCCGGAGGGATCACTGATGGTGAAAACAGGTGCGAATTCCCCGGATTGTTCGAAGGTCGGCGTCCAGCTAAATACACGCGTGGCCGGGTCGAAAGCCGCCCCTTCCGGAAGGTTCGTGGCGCTGTAGATCAGCAATCCACTGTCCTCTGTATCATTGTCGCTTCCGCTAACAGTAAAACGTAATTCTGCGGATTCATCCACGGATTGCGCAACGACTGCATCGAGACTGGGGGAGCGATTGACATGATTCACTGTAATCGTCGTGGCAGTGCGCTCATTGAATTCCCCGTCGGAAATAATGAAAGTGACCGGATATTCGCCGGACTGATCGTAAGTCGGCGTCCAGTTCAACAGACCGCTTTGTGCATCGAGAGTAGCTCCGCTGGGAAGACCTTCCGCGGAAAATACCAGCTTGCCGCTGTCTTCCTGATCCGGATCGGAAGCGCTGAGTTGAACCGTTAGTGCTGCATCTTCTGCGATGGTTTGCGCGTCTACTGCTAAAATTTGCGGCGGGCGATTAACATGATTACTGCTGATTACAATACTTTTACTGTCGCTCAACCCGGATGGATCGGTGATGGTAAAACTAACATTGGGAAACTCGCCAGATTGCTCGAAGGACGGCATCCAGCTAAACGTTTGGGTTGCTGCATCGAAAGTTGCCCCTTCCGGTAAGTTGCTGGCAGTAAATACGAGCTTGCCGGTATCTTCAACATCCGGGTCGCTGCCGGAAATGGTGAAGGTGAGCAATTGATTTTCCAGCACGGTTTGATTGGCAACGGCATCGAGCACCGGAGAGCGATTGACGTGATCGACAGCGACAGTGACGTAAGTCGAGTCGCTAAGATCGCCGGCATTCATAATCGCGAGCAGGTTATTGTAAACACCGGATTGATCGTAACCGGGTACCCAATTGAACGTTTGGGTTGCTGCATCGAAAGTGGCGCCGGCCGGGAGATTCTTAAGCTCAAATGAGATTTTATTCTGATCCTCATCATCCGGTTCTTCACCGCTAATCTGGAAACTGATTTCTGCGGCTTCATTCACCTGGCGGGCAGCCAGACCGTTGATCACCGGCGGACGATCGACGTGACCGACAGTAATTGTGACCGGTTCGCGATCCAGTCCATCCGCGCCGTCGTCGATGAGAAAATCGACAACATAAGTGCCGGATTGCTCAAATGTCGGCGTCCAGTTCAAAGTGCGATTCAGCGGATCAAAAGTCGCTCCTTCCGGCAAGTTCTCAGCCCGGTAAGCGAGGCGCTGCTGATCTTCCGCGTCCGGATCGCTACCTTCCGGCAGTGTAATCGTTAAGGGAGCGCTTTCTGCAACGGTTGTGTTTTCCAGACCGGGTAAATCCGGCAGTCGATTGATGTGTTTGACAATCAGGGAAATTGTATCCTGATCGGTCAGGCCGGTACCGGTTTGCTCTATAACCTTTAGAATGATGTTATTGTAGGTCCCGGATTGCTCATATGTTGGCGTCCAGGAGAGAAAACCGCTGGCTTTGTCAAAAGTTGCTCCTTCAGGAAGATTCAGTGCTTCATAGGCAATAAAATCGCCGTCCGGCTCTTCGGCCTGCAGTTGCAGGGAGAACGGCACATTTTCATCGAGACGCTGATCATCGATATCAGTAAGAATCGGCGCATTGTTATGACGCATTATTAGCGTTGCCGCATTTGCTGCGAGGAAAACGTAAATATCCCGCTTGTAAACGCCATAACTAATGTCTGCAGTGCTATAGTAGCTTTCCAGGAAAGGATTTGCCGGATCGGATACATTAACGATTTGCAAACCAACATCCCGATTTGCCAGATAAACATAAGTACCGGTTTTATACAGATTCGTTACAAAACCGACGTTGGAGAAACGGTTAAGCAGTTTAGGATCATCCGGCTGGCTGACATCAAGAATAACCAGACCACCGGGACCATCTGCCACGTAGGCAATATCGTCGATTATTTGCACCATCATTGTATTAAAAGCGGTGCGAAAGCGGGCGACCATCTTCGGTGCGGTCGGCTCGGAAATATCATAAATCAGCAAGCCATTCTTTTTGGCTGCAGCATAAAGGTAATTCCCGTTCTTGGCGATTTGCTGAATCCACTGCCCCGATGCCTCGGTATGAAGCGTTGACGGGTTATCGAGATTCGCAATATCCATAATCGTAAAGCCTTTGTTGCCCAGAGCAACGTACAGGCGGGTGTCTTCAGCAATCGCCCAAAGCGCATTACCCGGTGTGACAACAGTTGCCGCCTGACGAATTGAGGCGCGATCGCTGATATCAAACACCTGAACGCCGGCCGCATGATTGGACATGTAAGCGTAATTACCATCAATGTGAGTGTAATAGGACTCATCATCGCTTTGGAAATATGCAGTTTCGCGGGGATTTTTAATGTCAGAAATATCGACGACTTGTAAACCGGCCCAGAAATTAGTGATGAACAGATAATCGTCCACAATATTAATCTGACGGACACCATCCTTATATTGAATTTTTCCTTGCGGAGGTGCCATGCTGGAAATTAGTTCTGCAGCCGAACGTTGGGCAAAAAGGTTGAGAGTCGACGAAAGAAGTATCAGAATAGTAAAAAAAAGTGCAGTGAGATGTTTCATCTCAATCTCCCGGTGTATTTAGAATTCCTATGTAGTTCCCAATGAATATAGTACATGTAACTCAGCAAATCAAGCTGACATATTGCCGTTTAAAAGCCCCTGAAAGGAATATTCAGCGTCTTAAATATCGGCAAAAAGTGTTAAATCTTTATGTGATTTTAATTATTGAATGTCGTATGATTTTTTTTCTGCCTGCCCGTCAAAACGACATTTTGGCTTCCCTGGTGGTTAAATATGTTCAAAAAGGCATGAAATACGTCCTTTTTGTTGTATAGTCTTTTCTGACAATCCAAAAAGTAATAAAAAAGTTGGAAAACCACTTGAGTAATTCCGCATAATATGGTAATATTTTTAAATTGAATAAATTCCGTTAATAATATTTATCCCGAAACGGTTTCCGAAAAAATATGAGTACAAATCCGCAGTCAAGAACTGGTAAATCTGTCGAAATACGGGGGTTTTTGATTGATATTGACGGGGTGCTTTATATCGAAAAACAGGTTGTTCGGGGGGCTGTTGAAGCGATTGAATACCTGCAAAAAAAGGAAGTCCCTTTTTTACTGGTAACCAATACGACCCGTCGCAGCCGCTTTTCATTACTGAATAACCTGAAGCGAATGGGGTATAAGATAGACCGGAACCAGTTATTCACTGCCCCTTATGCCGCCGCCTGCTGGCTGAAAGAAAAAAACATCAAGTCTATAAATCTGTTTATGCGGGGCGATACCTACCGGGAATTTAGCGACTTTCGTATTACAACAAATAAACCGGAATATATGGTGATCGGGGATATCGGTGAAGATCTCACTTATAACAATCTGAACCAGGTATTTCGACAGGTAATGAACGGCGCTAAAATGCTTGCGTTGCAGAAAAATCGTTTTTGGAAACGCAATACCGGTCTTTCGCTGGACGCCGGCGCAATTGTTGCCGCCCTGGAGTATGCAACTGAAAAAGAAGCGACAATTATCGGCAAACCGAGCAAAGAGTTTTTCGAGCAGGCTTTGAAGCAGCTCGATTTACCGGCGGAAAATGTCGCGATTATTGGTGATGATATGGAGAGTGACATTACCGGCGGGGCGGCTGCCGGCATGTACACCATCGCCGTGGAAACCGGAAAGTTCCCGGAAATGCGGCCGCGCCGGAACAGCAAACTGCCTCATCACATCATGCCCTCGATTGCTGCGTTACCCGCCTGGCTGGAGAGCATTTCCTGAGCAACTATTATTTCTTTTTAGATCAATATGAAAATTATCCACCACATCATTCTTCTGTTGACAATTGCAGCTTTGAGCAGTTGTGATAATCGTTCCCCGGTAGAAATTTCGCTGACACATCAGATCGAAACAGCCCGGCAGGAAAAGGATCTGGCCTTTAAGGAGAATCCTAGCTCACCGCTAAAACCGCGGGAGCGCGATGTTTTTCGCGGACTGAATTATTATCCCGTGGATCTCGACTTTCGTTTTGAGGGCCCGATAACTCCTTACGATACGCTAATTGCAGATACTATTCTGGGCACCCGGGGAGATAAGCGGCCCGCGATAAAATACGGTTACTTCGAATTTGAATACCAGGGAAGCAAGCATCAGTTACAAGTCTATCGAATGCTGCGAAATGGATTGGGCAGCAAAGATTACTTTTTCCTGGGGTTTACTGATGCCACGAGTGGGGAAGAAACATATGGTGGAGGGCGCTATATCGATCTGCCGGAGAATCCCGAGGAAAACAATTACATTGTCGATTTCAACAACGCTTACAATCCTTTCTGCGTTTACAATCCGACCTTTTCCTGCGCCATACCCTCGCGGGAGAATCGCCTGCAGTTTGCAGTTACTGCCGGAGAAAAAGACTACAAACCCACACATTAATTATTGTCTGAAATCCCTGAAAAAATAAAAGGCAGATTCACCGGCCAGAGAATCTGCCTTTCCTTGATGGAGGTACGCATAATTGCGCTGCTATACTTAATTACAAGTTAAATGCCAACTTTACGGCGATGCTTTTATGTTGTTTATTAACATTGGCTTATCGGTTTTTTGAAGTTGGTTTTAGCATTCATAACTGTCGTAAATTTCGTCAGATAGTATAAAATTGAGACACTATCATCGCCAATCGATGACCCGCCAGTTTCCCCTGCTTAGGCGCAGCCAAATAGCACCCTGTAAATCGGTGCGTAAAATCCTGACGTTATATCCCCGTAGTTTTTGTAAGACGGAGCGGTCCGGATGGCCATAACGATTATTTCGTCCTGCCGATATCAGAGCGAATTTGGGTGCGACTTCTGCCAGAAAATCTTCCCCGGTGGATGTTTCACTACCATGGTGCCCTACTTTTAGAATTTCACTTTTTAGTAGTGTTCTCCAGTGAAGCAGATAGTTCTCCGCCTCTGCTTCCGCGTCCCCGGTAAATAATAAGGAATGTGCCCGATGGCGAAGGAGGAATGTCAACGAATTATTGTTGATGTTCTCGCCGTTGATTTCAGAAAGCCTGGATTGCAGCGGAAATGGACCGAGGGTATAAACCCGGGTGGCATCATCAATGGGAATAATCTCTCCAGCGGAGAGGAAACGGCGGGGAATGCCGGATGCATCGAGCATTGTGCAAAGACTATCCTGCCAGTAATAATCCGTACCGCGTAATGGCGGGAGATAGACACTGTCGATCTCGGCATAATCGCTTAAGTGAAACAGTCCGCCGATATGATCAAGGTGAGGGTGGCTGAGGAAAAGATAATCGATTTTTTTTATACCGAGATGCTGCATCAACGGAATGATCGCCCGGTCCGCGCTGTTGAAATCTTTGCCGGCCGGGCCAGTGTCGATCATTATCGTTTTCCCAGCGGGTGTGGTAAGCAACAGGGCATCTCCCTGGCCGACATCAATGGCGATTAAATCCAGCGCTTTTACTGTCATGGTCTCCTGAATTAAAATAAATCCCAGAATTAGCAGGAAGCTTATCGTGTAAAGAAATCGCAGGCGAGTATGCTGGAAATGGAACAGCGCAAGGATGAAAAAAAGATATGCCAGCATCCCCGGGATGCTAAGGCCGGGGATGTAAAAATAGGCGCCTGGAATCGCTGCAGCAAAATGTACCAAACTATCCAGAGTATTAATATACAGCGTCAGAAGATCGCCGAGAAGCATCGCGAATGTTTCGCTAATCGACGACAACGCCAAAAAGAGGAAACCGCCGGCGGTTAATAATCCTACCCAGGGAATGACCAGCAGATTGAGAAAAAAAGCTACCGGGGAAAAAATGTTGAAATAATAAAGCACCAATGGCGCGGTGCCGATTTGTGCCGCCAGGGAAACCAGAAAAGGGGTTATCAGCCATTTGTTTAGTCGATGATGATACTTCTCCCGAAAAAAACGATTAAGAAAAGCAGCGCTCAATGGGGAGAGCCGATGGTAGAAATAAAGGATCGATAAAACAGCAGCAAAAGAAAATTGAAAGCCGATCCGGAAAAGCTGGGCGGGCTGATAAAGCAGAATGATAAATCCCGCCGCGTAGAGATAGTTATAGCCGGACTGCTGCCGTTCCAGGTTGATGGCTATCAGGAAAAACCCGGCCATAATAGTTGCTCGCACTACCGGGGGATGGCCACCGGTAAGGGCCATGTAAAAGATCAGGCAAATAATCGTAATAAGATTACGCGTTTTGAAAAAGAGGGGAAAAAAGGAAAGAAGCGTGTGGCAAATGAATGCGATAAATCCGACGTGCAATCCACTGATCGCCAGCGCATGAATAACCCCGGCTTTCTGGAAGTTGTTGATGGTCGCTTGTGAGAGATCATCCCGGATGCCCAGTAGCAGCGCCTGCAAAAAACCACTGCTACTTGCCGGAAGGTATTGTTCAATTGTTCTTTCCAGGTATTTACGAAGCGGGTAAAACAACGCTGCTTCCAGTGAAAAACTCTTTTGATAGGTCAGGAGGCTAATATCAGTTTCTCTCCGGAGAAAGGCGCGTGCAGAGATGCCCTGTTGGCTTAGAAAATTGCCATAATCGAATTGCCCCGGATTCCGAAGCGCCGGTAATTTTTCCAACACAGTATTCCGGCAAATGAGAACTGCGCCCGGGCGCAAACGTTGGGAATATTCGTCCGGCAAATACAGTAACACTTTTCCGGATGCCGGAAGCACTTCCCCCCGGCATCTCAGGGAATCCAACGCAATGACCGCGCGATGATTTTGCCCTTCCCGAACAGAAAGCACTTCCCCGCGAAACTGATCCAGCGCCAATGGGAGGTGTGCGAGATGCTGGTGCGCAAGATGATCCTTTTGCCAAATGGCGTAGCGAATATTGCCAAGTATAAATGTGCAAACCAGCAGGATGAGTATAAAGCTGAGCCGATTGTTGTTGCGATGAGCCAGAAAGAGCAATAGAAAAATTATCAATGCGCAAATTAAAATAGTTACTGTATGCGCTTGCCAGTATTTCGCTAAAAGAATGCCGCAGCTGAATGAGGCGCTTACCGGCAGCATTGGCATCAAATTGAGTATGTTTGATTTCATAATACTAGTTTGCATGTATCATTTCCCGGGTAAATGGCGATGCTTTTTTTCCAGTGCGGATTTTCCCTTTCATCGAAAAAGCTTTCTTCTGTATCTCAATTACCCGGTAGAAAGAAATTTTAGAATTTTTTGCAGATGGCCGATGGAAGGATTTCCTTTTCGCTGGAAAGCGCTGTTTTTTTTTCCGACATTTCCCAAAAATCGAATGGATATTCAGATGAAAAATATTGCAGACATTGATGGCATTGAAGTGGGGCATTCCCATGATGCAGCGGAAGGTACCGGTTGCACGATGATCCTCTGCCGGGAAGGCGCTATCGCTGGTGTCGATATTCGCGGCTCCGCGCCCGGCACCCGGGAGGTGGCGCTGCTCAATCCGACATTTATGATTCGAAAAATCCACGGTATTATGCTTACTGGCGGCAGCGCATTTGGGCTGCGCACTGTTGATGGGGCGATGCAGTACTGCACCGAAGAAGGGATTGGCTTTCAGGCGGAAAGTCATATTATACCTATTATCCCCGGCGCGGTAATTTATGATCTTTATGGAGAGCGGAATACGGCACTGCCGGATGTTAACATGGGATACATGGCTTGTAAAAATGTTGGCAAAAATTTTACGGAAGGATTGGTCGGTGCAGGCACCGGTGCAAGAGTGGGTAAGATTCTTGGCCTGGAGAATAGCATGCGTGGCGGATTAGCCAGCACCGCCCGGCACTTACCGGATGGCACTGCAGTGGCCGTATTGATTGTTGTAAATGCCTTGGGAGATGTTGTTGATCCGGGAATTGGAGAAATTATAGCCGGGGCCCGGCATCCGGAAAATGGCAGTTTCGCTGATAGCTATCGCGTGATGATGACCGATAACCCCTTCAGCAGCGTCTCCTACGATGGGGGAAATACTACCCTGGCAGTCGTCGCTACAAATGCCGCATTTAGCAAAGAGGAAGTAAATAAAATTGCCCAAATGGCGCAAAATGGTATCGCCCGCGCCACCCGCCCAGCCCATACAATGTATGATGGCGACGCAGTTTTTGCCCTGAGCACTGCCGCCCGGCAAACAGCGGATATTAATGTTGTGGGAGAAACAGCGGCACAATTGGTCAGCGAAGCAATTGTCCGCGCGGTAAGTTTAACTAATGAAAAAAAATAGGAGGCGCGGTATTAAGTCATGTCTTTGCCTAAGGCTTTAGGTCTAAGGCCCTAGGCCTATCTCTAAAATCTTCCAGTAATGCCAAAGCGATTCTGCGCACCGAGGTCACCAAATTCCGAGTAGGCGTAGTCGATACGAAATTTCTTCCAGAGAATCCCTAAACCGGCAGACACACCACCAAAGCTGCGGCCGCTCAGCGGCTTAACACTCTGATTAATGCCATTGTCATATCCAAGGCGGAAACGAATCACTTTACTAATGTCAAACTCGCCACCCAGGCTAAAGCGCTTGATGATATCTGCAGTTTCACCGGTATTGAGAGTGAGGTCATTCAGAGAAGCGGTGAATAGCAACGGAAGATGCTCCAGCTTCTTGGAAAATCCCAATCGGACAAACAGGGGCATTTTCTGCTTGGCATCAGTATAGCTGCTCAGAATGAATCCGAGATTGGTAACGGACACACCAAAATGAAAATCGTTAATAAAGTCCGGTGAATAAATAATACCACCGTCGAAGGCGAGGCCGCTGGAGCTGTAGTCGTCCAAAGAAGAGTAAATTAACTTGGCATTAAAGCCATACTCAAACCCTTCCCCAAGCTCATTGGAAACGGAGGCGCCCAGCGCCATTTCCGTCGCGCCAAAATCGCGGCCGGTGGCTTCGCCGAATTCATCGGTCTCATCGAAACTGCCATAGTTGAAATAGAGCAGACCAATGCCCAGCGTGCCGAATTTTCCGGATTTACGTCCGTATAGTATCTGCCCGGCTTGCAGGTCCAGTAAATGATCCACATAATTGGCTGTCCACTGGCCTTCGGTTAATCCGGAGAGCACGGCAGGATTATAAAACATGGCATTAATGTCGCCGCGAATAGCGACCATATTATTGGCCATCGCTGCACCGCGGGCACTATACTGCGTTTTTAAAAATTCGAAAACTGTAGTACCGGCAGACTGCCCCCACAGCGGCAGGGTGAAACAGAACAATAATATTGTGAATAACGTTTTTCTGGGCGTGCTCATAAATTCCTCAGGATAAATCCGTTAATGGCGTTAACTACTATATATCATCAGGATATACAAAATTCCGTTATTTGTTCTACACATCTGTCGCACAAAATAACACATCAATAAAAAAATAAAATCAGATATAGTCAAGAACTACTGAATGAAGTATCAAATAATTCGCAAAAAGGTTTATTGACGCATTCTCAACTGATGTGTGATGACTTCGTTGCCCATTTGCCCATTTGCAAATTTACAAATGGGCAGTAATTTTGTCGGTATGAAAAATAATCCTTATTATCAAAATATGGCAGCATACTAGAAAACTCTTACAAAAGTAATTACGGAGATAATATGCAACAGAATAAAGTTTTGCGCAGCTGGTATACGCTTATTACGGCGTTGCTGTTCCTGGCAATGCTGTTTAGCAGTTGTTCCAGTAGTAGCAACTCTGGCGATAACGGCAGCGATCCTTCCCTGGGAGACATCTCTCTACCACCCGGTTTTTCCATCACGGTTTACGCGGAAGATGTTCCCAATGCCCGCTCACTGGCCCGGGGAGATAACGGGACAATCTTCGTTGGGAATCGCAGCGGTGGAAATGTCTATGCTGTATTGGATGATGACGCTGATCAACGGGCCGATCGGGTACTAACGATTGCCAGTGGTTTAAATATGCCCAACGGTGTTGCCTTTCGCGATGGTTCCCTCTATGTCGCAGAAGTAAACAAAGTTTGGCGTTATGATAATATCGAAGCGAATCTGGAAAATCCCGGAGAGCCGGTGCTGATCAGCGACAATTTTCCTTCCGATACGCATCACGGTTGGAAATTCATTCGTTTTGGCCCTGATGGTAAATTGTACGTGCCGGTTGGCGCGCCCTGCAATATTTGCGACAACAGCAACACCGATGAGCGTTACGCATCCATCACCCGGATGAATCCCGATGGCAGCGACTATGAAGTCTTTGCCCATGGCGTGCGCAATACGGTTGGTTTCGACTGGCATCCGCAAAATAATGAATTGTGGTTTACCGACAATGGCCGTGATCATCTCGGAGACGATTCTCCGCCGGATGAGTTAAATCGGGCACCGTCCGCAGATATGCACTTTGGCTATCCCTATTGCCATGGCGGCACAGTTGCCGATCCGGAATTTAACAGCCGTCCCTGCAGCGATTTTACACCGCCGGTAATGCCGCTCGGCCCGCATGTCGCTGCACTGGGAATGCGCTTTTATACCGGTAGTATGTTTCCGGAAAGTTACCGGAACCAAATCTTTATAGCTGAGCATGGTTCCTGGAATCGTTCGACGCCGATCGGTTATCGTATTACGCTGGTACGTCATGATGGCAGCGAGGCGCAAAGCTATAATGTCTTCGCCGAAGGCTGGTTAAATGGCGAGGAAGTTAGCGGTCGGCCGGTAGATGTACTGGTAATGCCCGATGGCGCATTACTGGTATCCGATGATTTTGCGCATAAAATTTATCGCATCAGTTATCACGGAGAGTAATGAATATATGTTGTCCGCCAGCGATCAGTATTGACCTGTTAGCGGACAATGAATGGTATAAAAAAGGCGATGTTATGCATCTTTGGCGATTGGTATAATTGTTGAAGTTGATTTATTTAATATTCTCTCAAAAACGGAATATTTGCTACAGCCGATTAATATGCCGGATCAGGCAAATGAAAAATGGTCAGGCACCGTGCGAGTAGAAAAATATTACTAAAATTCAATGGTGAACAATTATGCTGAAAAATTACCTGAAAATTGCCCTGAGAGTATTAATGAAATACAAGGGCTACGCCTTTATTAACGTGGCTGGACTGGCTATTGGCATGGCCTGCTGCGTGTTGATTCTCCTCTTTATTCGTGATGAATTAAGTTTTGATGACTTCCATAAACAGAAGGATAATATCTTTCGGGTGAATCTCACAATCAACCTGGATACCGGAGCGATGGATGTTGCGACAACCTCTCCGCTCATCGGTCCGATTATGGAGGAAACCTATCCGGAAGTTACCGAATATGTTCGCTTGAAAGAGGCGGAAAAAACCCTGTTGAGCGATGGTGATTTGCAGTTATACGAAGAGCGTTTCTTTTTCGCAGATGCCGCCCTGTTCGATATGTTCGATTTTACCTTACAACGGGGGAATCCGGAAACGGCTTTGGCAGAACCATACTCGCTGGTGATGACCGAAGCGGCGGCCGCCCGTTATTTTCCCGGGGAGGATCCCATCGGGAAAGTGCTGCGCTATGAGAATACCCATGATTATAAAATTACCGGGATTCTGGCGAAGATACCGGGGAATTCCCATCTGAAATTCGATTGCCTCGCTTCCTACAATAGCTTAAATGCAATGGCCGGTGGAAATTTTGAGCAAATCATGGATATTTCCGGCGCGGTCACTTACCTGCTGCTCAGCGATCCATCCCGGGCAGATGCATTACAGGCACAATTCCCGAATCTGATTGCCACCCATATGACTGCGCTTGGCGATCAGGCTACCTCCTTTTTTCAATTATCCCTGGAGCCAATGGGGAAAATTCACCTCTATAACGATCTCGCCAATGAGATTGCCGAGAAAGGTAATATTACCTACATCTATATTTTCCTCAGTATCGCCTTTTTTATCCTGGTAATCGCCTGCATTAATTTCATGAATCTGGCCACTGCCCGTTCCATGGACCGGGCCCGGGAAGTCGGTATTCGGAAAGTGCTTGGGGCTGTCCGCTGGCAGTTGATCCGTCAGTTCCTTGGGGAAGCCTTTGTGATGACAGCACTGTCTCTGGTTTTAACCATCGTTTTGGTAGAATTAATTTTGCCTTATTTCAATGCTCTGGCGGAAAAAGAACTGTCGCTCAATTATATTGGCGACCCGCAAATCTGGCTCGGCCTCCTGGGAATAACATTGCTGGTCGGGGGAATTGCCGGTATTTATCCGGCACTGGCGCTATCCAGCTTTCAACCGGTGGACACGCTAAAAGGTAGCAGCAAAATGGCCGCTGCAAAAGCCACCGGAAAACAGTTGTTTTCCATGCTCGGTGTTCGGAAAACGTTGGTTGTTTTTCAGTTCTCCATTTCAATTATGCTGATTATTGCGACTTTGGTGGTTTGGCAGCAAATGCAATATTTTCAGGAAAAAGAGCTGGGGTTGAACAGCGAGCAAATTATTACGGTGCCAATTCGGGAAGCCGGTTTTAGCGCTAAATACGAATTGGTGAAAAAAGAGCTCTCCCGGGTGGCGGGCGTCGTGAACGTGGCGGCGATGTCCGAAGCGCCAGGAAAAAATGACAAGCGCCTGAACTCGATTCGTCCCGAAGATACACCACCGGAAGAGTTTGTGACAGTGCAGGTAAATGCGGTTGACGAAGACTTTCTGAATACTTTTGATATTGGGCTAACTGCTGGGCGGAATTTTTCGCCGGCACTGGCGAGCGATTCCAGCGAGGCTGTCATTATCAACGAGACCCTCGCAAAGATGGTTGGCTGGAATGAGGACGCGTTGGGGAAAAAGATTTACTGGGGATCGGAAAACCGCTCGCGGACAGTTATCGGTGTCGTGCGCGATTATCATCATGTTTCTCTGCAAGTGGCGATTGATCCGATGATGATCGTTATCGATCAAGATAACCTTGATAACCTGGCGATTAAAATCGGCGAAGGGAATCTTGCCGGAACATTGTCCGCGCTGGAAAAGCAATGGCAGCAAATATATCCCAATTATCCCTTCGAGTATACGTTTGTTAACGACGATTTTGCCTCTCAGTATGAAGCAGAAAGCCGGCTGAGCAAAGTATTCCTGAACTTCGCAATTATTGCCATAGTTGTCGCTTGTCTGGGATTGTTCGGACTCACGGCTTTTAGTGCCCGGCAACGCTCGAAAGAAATCGGTGTCCGGAAAGTACTCGGTGCATCAGTGGGCAGTGTGGTGACCTTGATAGCCCGGGACTTCCTGCTATTAGTGCTCTTCGCAAATCTGATTGCCTGGCCGCTCGCCTGGCTGGGAATGGATTATTGGTTACAGGAGTTTGCCTACCGGATTAACCCCGGTGTCGGCACGTTCTTACTCGCCGGTGGCGCAGCATTGCTAATCGCCTTACTAACCGTCAGCTATCAGTCGATTAAAGCAGCCCTTGCAAATCCAGTCGATGCCCTGAAATACGAATGATGGAAATGCGGAAGTTCGAATGCGGAATTGAGAATTAGGAATTTAAACTTCCGCATTCCGCATTCAAACTTCCGCATTTGTAATTCCGCATTCAAACTTCCGCATTCGACATTCCGCATTCCATTTAGCTGTTGACAGCTTCCCCGAAAACCTGTATAATAATAGAGGATGTGAAAGCGTGCAGGTGGGATAAACCTTTCCGTCCTTTACACTACCATATTTTTTCTACGATATCAGAATCATCCAACAATCAGAATTCTTGGATAAACTGTTTTCACCCCAATTTTTGCTTCGTCAGATATTCAACAATGGAGGCTACAATGAGTAAGTTTACGGCATTTAACTTCAAGCAATGGATTGAAGATCATCGCGACTTGTTAAAACCACCGGTTGGCAATAAAATGGTTTACGAAGAAGCCGAAGATTTTATCGTGATGGTTGTCGGCGGACCGAATGCCCGGAAGGATTTTCATTATAATGAGGGCGAGGAATTTTTCTATCAGATTGAAGGCGATATTACCCTGAAAGTAATGGATGGCAATGAGGTCGTCGATATTCCCATCCGGGAAGGTGATATTTATCTGTTGCCGCCAAAAGTGCCGCATTCGCCGCAACGCCCTGCCAATACTGTTGGTTTGGTGATTGAGCGAAAGAGAAATAAGGGAGAACAGGATGGCTTCCAGTGGTACTGCGAAAAATGTGGCGATAAATTATATGATGAATATTTTGAGTTAAAGAATATAGTTACCCAATTACCACCGGTAATGAATCGCTTTTTCGAAAGCACTGAGCATCGCACTTGTAAAAGCTGCGGTGCAGTGATGGCAGCGCCGAAGTGATATTGCAAATGGGCAAATGGGCAAAGATGCTGTTTTTTTATCATTTTAAGAATGAACAATTTAGATTGATTAGGGTTTTCCAAATACTGAATAGTGACTATGCTGAAAATTGATATCCATACTCATATCATTCCGGAAAAAATGCCTCGCTGGAAAGATAAATTCGGTTACGGGGGATTTATTCATCTGGATCATCATAAGCCTTGTTGCGCGCGTATGATGATGGATGACCACTTCTTTCGGGAAATTCAGGACAACTGCTGGTCTCCGGAAAGGCGAATGGAAGAATGCAATCACTTTTCGGTGGATGTGCAGGTGCTCTCTACAATTCCGGTGATGTTCAGCTATTGGGCAAAACCGGCAGATACACTGCAACTGTCCCGCTTTCTCAATGACCATATTGCCGGAATTGTGGCCGACTATCCGCAGCGCTTTATCGGTTTGGGCACCCTTCCTATGCAAGCGCCGGATTTAGCCATTCGGGAAATGGAGCGCTGCGTGAAGGAACTTGGTCTGGCCGGGGTGGAAATCGGCAGCCATATCAACGACTGGAATTTAAGCGATCCGGCGCTGTTTCCTTTTTTTCAGGCGGCGGAAGAAATTGGCGCGGCAATTTTTGTCCATCCCTGGGATATGATGGGAAAAAGCAAAATGGAGAAATACTGGCTGCCCTGGTTAGTGGGGATGCCTGCAGAAACTTCCCTGGCAATATGTTCGATGATCTTTAGTGGCGTGTTTGAACGTCTGCCCAAGTTGCGGGTCGCCTTTGCCCATGGCGGCGGTTCTTTTCCCGCAACGATTGGCCGCATCGAACATGGATATAATGTTCGTCCGGATTTATGCGCAGTTGATAATGACGTGAATCCACGGGAGTATCTCGGCAAGTTTTTTATCGACTCTCTGGTGCACGATCCGCAAGTGTTATCATACCTGATTGATCTTATTGGTGCGAACCGAATTGCCCTGGGAACCGATTATCCTTTTCCATTAGGGGAACTTGAACCGGGTAAATTAATAGAATCTATGAGTAATATCGATGAGGCAACCCGTGAAATGCTCCTTAGTGGTGCAGCGCTGGAGTGGCTGAATCTTGGCAAGGATAAGTTTCAAGAATAAGAGATGATTGTAAAAATAGAATTAGATGATCAGTTATATACTGTGGATCTTTCTCAACCGCAGGATATCTCCATACCGCTTAATTTTAATGGTGATCAGCCGAATCATTTTGATGCGGAACGCGCCGGGGCAGCGAGTATGGAAAGCGGGCAGTTTATCGGTGATACCCGGCGGGGGGGCAGCTGTAACGTCGATACAATTGTGATGACGCCGCATTGTAATGGCACTCATACCGAGTGCGTCGGCCATATTCTTGATGAACGTATTGCCATTCCCCGCACGCTAAAATCGTTACTGATTCCTTCGACACTCATTTCCGTTCAGCCGGAAAAAGCGGCGCAAACCAGCGACAATTACCAGCCGGAAAAAGAATCCGAAGATCGGATGATTACCCGCAGCTCTCTGGAAAGGCATCTCGAAAACAGCCCATCAACTTTTCAAAAAGGGCTAATTGTAAGATCTTTGCCGAATGGTGCCGCGAAAAAGTCCCGCCGCTATATCGATGAAGCACCGCCATTTTTTTCGCTGGATGCGATGGGATATTTAAGCGAACTTCCCCTGGAGCATCTGCTGGTGGATATTCCCTCCATCGACCGCATGTTTGACGAGGGACGTTTGAGTGGGCATCATTTATTTTGGAATGTACCGGCAGGGAGCCATCTGCAAACAGCGGATACCCATTTTCATAAAACGATTACGGAAATGCTCTATATTCCCAATAATATCCCTGATGGGCAGTATATTGTCAATATCCAAATCCCCAATTTCAATCTTGATGCCGCCCCTTCCCGGGTGTTGATTTATCCGGTTATCCCGTCATAACCAACAATCATCCCCGCGGAAACCAGGGAAAAAACGCATTAGTTCGGCGGATGTACTCCTCATAACCCGGTTTGTTTTTTTTCATCCCCCGCTCCAGCATCGCCACGCCGGAGACCTTCAGGAGAAGATAGGTCATTAGCAGCGGACTGAAGATCGTCCAGGCACCGCCGGCTGCAACGGCGATCAGGTAAAATCCCCACCATTGCGCCGCATCGCCAAAGTAATTCGGGTGGCGGGTGTAGCGCCAAACACCTTCGGTAAATAGTTTGCCGCGATTATCCGGATTTGCCTTAAATTTGGAGAGCTGCCAGTCCCCGGCTGCCTCAAAATAAAAACCAACCAGCCAAACCAGCAAGCCACCCAAATCAATCCAACCCAGCGCCGGGGCAGGTGAATTAATTTGCGCAGCGTATAACGGAGCGGCAATAATCCAGAGCAACATCCCCTGTAGAGTAAAAACTTTGAGATAGCTGCGCCACCACCACTGAGTTCCATTTTCTTCTCTCCACTGCTGGTAGCGATAATCTTCCGGTTTGCCGTGGTTCCGCCAGAAAATGTAAGCCGATAAACGCAATGCCCAAATGGTTACCAATACACAGATCAGCCATTGCCGGGGATGCGCTTCACCGGGAATTAAGAGAAAATAGCTCCAGGCACAGATTGCAAAACCGCTGCCCCAAAAGATATCGGCGATACTTGCATCGCGTAGACGGAGGCTAAGTAGCCACAATAAGGTGACGCAAATAAAGACGATTAGTGCGCTGGTAAGGTAAGCGTTCATGAGAGAATTTAACTGCAAATGAGCAAACGAGCAAATGGGCCAGTAGAGGAAATTCATGAATTTCCTCTACTGGCCCATTTGC
>JANQQU010000070.1 GCA_028284905.1 Calditrichia bacterium | reverse complement strand
CCGGCAATGGCCGCCAAAATTACTGATCACCAATGGACTGTTAGAGAATTGCTAAAAACGATACCTATTAAAAAACAACAGCAAAACGGGTGACTACCGGAAATTGGATATTGGATATTGGACATTCTACTTTTTCG
Organism: Calditrichia bacterium; assembly: GCA_028284905.1. Taxonomy (GTDB): domain Bacteria; phylum Calditrichota; class Calditrichia; order RBG-13-44-9; family J075; genus JACKAP01. The sequence goes on along the minus strand of JANQQU010000070.1, from coordinate 50,719 downwards.
CTTTCTTCATCAAATTCCCATCAATAACATTTCTTTTCCGCCGCTTTGCATTTCGGGGAAAAATTGCTTAGTTTGCGCGTTTGATGCCATGAACGGCAGTTAAACCAAAGCAAACGGGTATTTGATATGCGTCCCCTAAATCATTCCGCAATTCTCCTCATTATTATTTTCTCCGGCATTCTACTATTTAGCAACTGCGAATATTTTAACGGAAAATCCGAAGTTGATCCTGCTTACGTTCAGGAAATCGAAGAATGGCAGCAGGCAAGGTTTGACCGCTTAAAGAAGCCGGATGGCTGGCTGAGTCTGGCCGGACTTTATTGGCTGGAAGAAGGGGAGAATACTGCTGGGGCCGACAGTGCTAATAATATTGTTTTTCCTTCCGGAGCGCCGAAAGTCGGTACTTTCATTCTTGATGGCGAGTCGGTTTTTTTCCGCACCCAGCGAGATGTCGAAGTGAAGTTCAAAGAGCGCCTGGTGGATAATATGCAAGTTTTTGGGAAAGACGTCACCGAGTTACCGATCCTGGCACATGGGGCGCTCAGTTGGTTTGCATTAAAGCGTGGCAATCGAGTGGGCATCCGCCTGAGAGATGCTTCCCATCCTAATATTGCCAAATTGAAAAAAATCGAACGCTATCCGGTTAATCCCGACTGGCGGGTGACTGCAACCTTTACGCCCTATGATCCGCCAAAGTCCATTCCGGTTGCGAACGTGCTTGGCACCATCAATGATACGCCTTCCCCGGGTATTTTGGCGTTCGAATTGAATGGTAAAAGCTGGCAGTTGGAAACCCTTGACAGCGATGACGAATTTTTCATCATTTTTTCCGATGACAGTAATGGCGAAGGCACCTACGATGCCGGCCGTTACCTCTACACCAAAAAGCCGAATGAAGAAGGCGTTGTTTTTCTCGATTTTAATAAAGCCTACAATCCTCCCTGCGCCTATACGCCTTATGCAACCTGCCCCCTACCCCCGCAAGGGAATCATCTCGATTTAAAAATAACTGCCGGGGAAAAATATGAAGGATTCTTGTACTAGAACGTACCCTTTTCTGCAATAAAGCTTCCAGGCAACTCACGGATCTCCGCAATATTGCCCGGAAGTTTATGGCAAGGATTTCTCATTTTTAATACAATATATTGTGCCTTACAGGCGAACCTGCAGAAAGAAATTCGGCGTAATTCCCAGCCCTTTTACTTCGTAAAGAACTGTCGGCAGGCTTTCCGGGTCGTAATAGGAAGTAATCATCGGTTTCCGGTAAAGGACGTTTTCCTGATCATATACATTATATATAGATAATCCGGCCCGGGCATCGAAAGCGCCAAGAGGAAGCGTGCGAGATATGCTGACGTCCATCCGATGGGTATCCGGCAAACGGCCGTTGTTCAGATATGAAAATCGCCAGACCGTTACAAAATCCGCATCAAAATAGATCTCGCGGGCCGGGCGGCCGGAGGCATAATGCCAGGCTGCGGAAAAATGCCATTTCCCCGGCGTAAGATTCCCCACTACAGCCAGCTGATGCGGTAGTTCACGGGGATTGAGCAACGTCTGCTCACTAGTACGGATCTTCGTTTCGTTGTAGGCATAGCTGATCCAACCGTTCAGCAAACCGCCCTTCTTTTGCAGCAGCATATCCACTCCACGGGATATGCCGTCTCCGGCAAGTAGTTGCGCGTATAATTCCCCATCGCTGAACGCCGGCATAATCTCACCATAGAAATTCCAGCTGTAACTATATTCCCGCAAACCACGCATTTTTTTTCGATAGACCTCCAGGTCAAACAGGAGTGATTTGCTTTCATATTGTAATCCGGCAATGGCATGGCGGGAGAATCCGGGCTGATAGCGATTATCCTCAGCCAGCACCCACTGTTCATTATAGAACGGCACCCAGTCCCAGACATCCCCGCTCACCCGATCGAGGAATTGATGATATTCTCCCCAGAACCCCTTCAGGGAAAATCCCCGCCCCAGCTGATAGCTCGCGGAAATGCGCGGCTCCAGGTACTGAAATACAGCCTGATTTAAATCTTCTTTAAACCGCACCCCGCGCAAGCCAAGCTTAATTTCCGCCCCAGGAAGCGGCTGCCAGAGTCCCTCAACGTAAAGGGCAACGTCTTCCGTTTTCACCGGATCATGCGCCTCATTAAATCTTTCGATTAAATCGCCATCAAAAAAGATCTCTTCCTGATGAAGCTCTTGAGCCAGAATCGAGACCAGGTTCATCCTTTCGGAAGGTTCCCAATCGGGATAAAACAGTCCGTTAATCATCTGAATCGCCAGGCCATTTTGGAGCATTTTCCGAGAATAGCTCCCACCGGCATCCAATTGCAATTTATTACCAGCCTGCCAGGTATGATCCGCCTTGAATAGCAGCTCTTTAAAATCCGCAAAATTATAGCTCATTCTCCGACTGAATCCTTCCCGTAAATCTCTTTCCCTTTCCGAGTAGAATTTATTGTCATAATGAGAATAGCTGACCTGGAAGGATGAAAGCGCATCGGCATTCCACTGGCGGGAAAAGCGGCCGCTCGCCAGGGTGTTTTCCGTAGTATTCTGGCCGCGATTGTTTATGCGATTTAAATCAAAAGGTTCAGGATCATCCGGCTCGGTTATCTGGAAATTACTGAAACGACCAATATCATCGGAAAAATCCCGGGAGCGAAAAGCGCTGAACGATAGCGTGTTCTTTTTGCCCGGCAGCAGGGTCAATTTTCCAAAAAGATCATAAAAGGAAAGCTCGGTTTCGTTCCCAAAGTCCAGGGCGTTTAAGAAATATCTTTGCCGGGTATAGTCAATCGCACTAAAGGTAGCGCTGCGGGCATTATCATATAAATCCCCAATGTAGTGCTGGGTAAGCGACCTTCTGCCGGACACTACCAACGCACCTTTCCCCGCAAGTGGTATCTGCAGCATCCCCTGGCTGCCCACTGCTGTTGTATTCGCGGAGAGATGCAATTTTTGCGTGTCCCCGCTGACTGTTTCCAGGGCGACAACACCGGAAAGGGCATCGCCATATTTCGCCGGATGGCCTCCTTTATAGACGGTCATATCGCGGATAATATCAGCGGAGAAAATACTCATTGCCCCCAGGGCACGGCCACTTCGATAGACCGGCACACCATCGAGCGTAATCTTGTTTTGCGAGGGTGTGCCTCCGCGAAAATAGAACTGGGTATTGCCATCGTTGCTATTGGTAACGCCCGGCAAGATTGTCAATGCATCGAATATATCCTGTTCGCCATTGCCCGGCAAAACAGCCAACTGATCGAGCGATAGCGCTACTTTTCCGGGCATTCTGGCAATATCCAGATAATTTTTACTCCCGGAATTAGCATTCACTTCCGCCAGCGGAATTGCTTCCGACTGCAGCACAATATGCAACGGAGCATCTGTCCGCTGATCGGGAATCGCAACAACCCTGGGGCGGTAACCGATGTAATCCACTTTCAGCGCTTGCCGGCCGTCGGCAAGATTATTCAATTGAAAACGCCCCCGGGCATCACTAAAAGTGCCATTAAGCGTACCGCTGACGGCAATATTAGCATTGGGTAGTGCAGCGCCACTGACCGCATCCAGCACATAGCCGGAAACCGCTGTGCCCTCCCCTTTGGAAAGGGCTTTCAGAACAAAAATTCCCGGAGAAGACTTGACTGCTTTCAAGCCATTTTTTCGTAACAGTTCCTGTAAAACTTTTTCCAGCGGTGTATCCTTAAAATTGCAATTAACTACTTTCCCCTTTAGCAGCTCTTCACTGTAAACAATCGAAATACCGCTCTGTTCTGAAATAGACTGTATCGCTGTTTTTAACGTTGCTTTCTGTAAAACCAGTGTAATTGAACGGGTAGTATCTTCATTCGCGACGACTTGACTGCTGTAAATACAGGTAACTAAAATGATATATTTGAAAAGGTTTTTCCAGACGGTGTTGAACATGATTATTTCCTTCCGCTGTTATTTTGATACGATAAATCTTTCTGCGTCCTGCCGATACTGCAGATTTAGCGACTCACAAACCGAGCGAAGCACACTTTCCAGCGTTGGTGTATGAAATACCGCGCTAACAGTTTTTTGCCCAACTTCGGGGGCATCCAACGCTATCGTCACATTATACTTCCATTGTAACTCAGCGAGAATTTCCTGGAGTGGCGTCGCTTCAAAAACCAGTTTGCCACTGCGCCAGCCGAGTAAACGATTTGCTGCCACTGTTTCCGGCGGTGTCGGCGGGCCGCTTCCACTGCAACTGCTTGCCTGGTCTTTCTCCAGCAGCACTGCGGTATTATCCGCGCCCTGCAAACGCACTTTTCCTTCTACCAGCACTACGCGGGTAGTTTCGCCCCGCTGCCAAACGTTAAAGGCAGTGCCAAGCACTTCCACCCGGGCATTTTCAGTTTCGACGATAAACGGCCTGCCATCGGAAACCACATTCAGGAAAGCTTCTCCCTGCAAGCGGATGCGTCGAATATCGCCACTAAAATCCGCGGCATACTGCAATTCGCTGGCATAGTTAAGCGCGATTTCGCTGCCATCAGGCAAGCGCACATTTTCCTGTTCGCCGTTGCCTGTAGCAACGACTACTGTATTACTGCTGTTGAAGAGAAAAAGGCTAAATGCTGCCAGTAACAACAGTGCTGCCGCTACGCCGACAATAGCCCGAAAACGACTTTCCGGGACGCTCGGGGCAATCGGCATCGGAATAACTTCCGGTGCAGGAGCAGCTTCCGGCGCGGCTTCTGCCGGTGCCATCCCGAGTTGGATCTGCAGCTTTTGCCAGTCTTTGTCAATTTGAGAGACGTCTTCCAGCGCACCATCCGCACCGACCTTCCAAAGCTGCGCGGCCTGTTCGAAGAGCAATCGGTTATCCGGATTTTTATTCATCCATTCATCCATTGCCCGCTTCTCTTTCGCACTCATTTCTCCGGAGAGGTAACGGACTATCATTTCGTAAACTCGGGAGTCTCTCATTGCTTTTACCTTTCTTTTCAACATGTCATACGCTTGCATATCCTTTTGCATCGCATGACGATTTCAGATGCATCTATTTGGTATTACGCAGGAGATTGAAAAATCACTATAAGGGGGAAGATTTTTTTTGTGAGACGATATTTCGGAAAAGAACATTCTTCGTGCATGATTAGAATTCTGAGGAGAATGGCTCCGCTCCTGACGTCGCTAATGGCTCCACTCCCTGCGGTCGTTAATGGTTAAAAGACAAGTAACTCCAGATTCTTAGCCATCAGCGACTGAAAGGAGCGGCAACCATCAGCGAAGCGGAGCCATCAGTGACCGAAGGGAACGCAACCATCAGCGACCGCAGGGAGCGCAACATCAAAGATTAATAATACTCGAAAAAGCCAAGAAGATCAGCGCATCCTTCAATTTTTGCAGCAGAATTTTCATCGCTTTACCCATTCGTTGTTCCACAGTGCGGGGGGAAATGCCGAGAATTTGTCCAATCTCTTTGTATTTTCGGCCTTCGATCCACTTCATCACTACTACTTCCCGCAATGGCGCCGGTAGTTGATTGACTGCTTGCTGAACGAGCATTTGTAAATCATCCGGCACATCGGCGACCAGTGCTTCATATTCTGCCAGGGAAAGATTTACTTCCCGCCCGGATTTGCGCAATTGATCGATACAACGGTTACGGGCAATCTGATAAAGAAAAGCCCGAATGGATTTTTCCGGGTCGAGGGTCCCTCGCTTTTCCCAAATGCGCGCAAACACCTCCTGCAGCAAATCGCGGGCAGCTTCTTCATCCAATCCGAATTTACGGCGAATAAATCCCTTAATCTCCCCATAATAGCGGTAATAGAGTGCCTCAAAGGCCTCTGCATCTGACGTGCGAATTGCAATCAGCAAATCCGCATCGCTGGATGTCTGATACCGCTCTTTCATTCGATCATCGCCCCCGGCGCATTAAGATGTTATACCAAAAGTTTACAAACTCAGTTAAAGAAAAACCTTCAACATTGGATATTTTATATTGAGAATTCTGAATTCTTTTTTATTGCCACATTCACTATAAAGTTTCAAAACAATCCCGGACGCAGTAGTAGGCAAATTCCGAATTCCGAATTCCGAATTTCATTAAGCATTTTTCAAGCAATCTTGGTTAAATCCCCGGGAATCGCTATTTTCATTTTTCAATATTTCTCACCCCGATATGAAAAGGAGACAGACATGACCAACATTCCCTCAATCTACCGCTATTGCTTCGGTATAATGATACTCATTTTCCTTTTTATGGACAATACCGCGCATGCGCAAAAGGCGGTTTCCTACGATTCATCTTATTACAACGCCCTTACCTTTCGCAGCATTGGCCCGTTTCGCGGCGGTCGTTCTGCAGCAGTCACCGGTGTGCCCGACCAGCCGATGACCTTCTATTTTGGCGGCACCGGCGGCGGCGTCTGGAAAACGAATGACGGCGGGCAGACCTGGGGGAATATTTCCGACGGTTACTTCGGTGGCTCCATCGGCGCTGTTGCTGTTAGTGAATGGGATCCGAATGTCATCTATGTTGGTGGTGGCGAAAAAACGGTGCGGGGTAATGTTTCCCATGGATACGGTGTTTGGAAATCACTCGATGGTGGAGAATCCTGGAAACAAATGGGTTTGAAAGATTCCCGGCGCATTCCCCGCATACGCATTCATCCGAAAAATCCCGATCTGGTATACGCCGCCGTGCTTGGCCACCTTTTTGGACCGAATGAAGAACGTGGGGTCTACCGCAGCAACGATGGCGGAAAAACCTGGGAACGAATTCTTTTTGTAAATAATGAAGTCGGTGCAGTGGACCTGGTAATGGATCCAAATAACTCCCGGGTGCTTTATGCCAGCTTCTGGCGCATCCTTCGCACGCCTTACAGTCTGGAAAGCGGTGGCGAAGGATCCAGCCTCTGGAAGTCTACCGATGGTGGGGATAGCTGGACGGAAATTACCCGCAGCGAAGGATTGCCGCAAGGTACTGTCGGTATTATCGGTGTGACGGTTTCTCCAGTCAATTCCAACCGTATCTGGACGATTATTGAAGCGCAAAACGGCGGTGTTTTCCGATCCGATGATGGCGGCAAAAAATGGATCAAGGTTAACGAGGAACGAAAGCTGCGCCAGCGCGCCTGGTATTACACCCGCATCTATGCCGATACGCAGAACGAAGATATGGTTTACGTGCTGAACGTGCGTTTCTGGCGCTCCAAAGATGGCGGAAAAACCTACGAACGGATTGGCACGCCCCATGGCGATCATCACGATCTCTGGATCGATCCCGAAGAGCCGTCGCGCATGGTAATTGGCGACGACGGCGGGGCCCAGGTTACCGTTAACGGCGGGGAAAGCTGGACGACTTATCACAATCAGCCCACCGCGCAGTTTTACCGGGTGACTACCGATAATCATTTTCCCTATCGTATTTACGGCGCGCAGCAGGATAATTCCACCGTGCGGATTTATCATCGCACTAATGGCAACGGCATCAGCGAACGGAACTGGAAGCCGACCGCCGGCGGGGAAAGTGGTCATATCGCCCCACATCCGGACAATCCCGATATCGTTTACGGCGGTTCCTATGACGGTTTTCTCAATCGCTACGATCATAGCACCGGTACTAACCGCATCATTGATGTTTGGCCGGATAATCCCATGGGACATGGCGCGGAAGGGATGAAATACCGCTTTCAGTGGAATTTCCCGATTTTCTTTTCCCCGCACGATCCGAACGTGCTCTACACCGCTGGCAATCATCTCTTCAAGACAACCACAGAAGGGCAAAATTGGGAAATCATTAGTCCGGATCTAACGCGCAATGATGCCAGCAAATTGGGGCCATCCGGAGGACCAATTACCAAGGATAATACCAGCGTCGAGTATTATTGCACTATTTTCGCGGCATTGGAAAGCCCGCACGAAGCCGGGGTTATCTGGGCCGGTTCCGACGATGGTTTAATCCATATTACCCGCGACGGCGGAGAAAATTGGGAGAACGTCACCCCACCGAAAAAGATGATGCCGGAGTGGATGCTGATCAACGGCATCGAGGCGCATCCCAGCGAACCTGGCGGCCTCTATGTTGCCGGCACCCGTTACAAGCTGGACGATTTCCGTCCCTATCTCTACAGAACCCTCGATTATGGAAAGACCTGGAAAAAAATTACCGACGGCATCGATCCGAATCATTTTACCCGGGCAATTCGTGCCGATCCCAATCAACCGGGACTGCTCTATGCCGGCACGGAAAGCGGCCTCTACATATCTTTTGATGATGGCACCAGTTGGCAATCGTTCCAACGCAATCTCCCTATCGTCCCGATTACCGATCTCGCTTTGAAGGAAAACGATTTGATCGTCGCTACGCAGGGGCGCTCCTTTTGGGTATTGGATGATCTCACTCCGCTCCATCAATTGGCGGATGCAGCCGCTGCGGATAACTATTGGCTCTATGAACCACGCCCGACCTATCCTTTCTCCGGCAGCACCGCGAAAGGATCGAAGACGCGCGGACAGAATCCCCCAGCCGGTGTGATGCTGCATTATTATTTGAAGTCTGCGCCGGACAGTAATGCTATCGCCCTGAAGATTCTTGACAACGATGGCAAATTGATCAAAAAATTTACCCCGAAATCGAAGAAGGAAAGCGGCGCGGATATCACTCTGAAGGCCGGCATGAACCGCTTCGTCTGGGATATGCGCTATCCCGATGCAAAGAAATTTGCGGGATTGATTCTCTGGTGGGGACAACTGCAGGGCCCGAAGGCGGTTCCCGGAACGTACCAGGCCCGCCTGATTGTCGATGGCGATTCCAGCACGGTACCATTTGAAATTCTTGCCAATCCCCGCCTGGATGTCAGTCAGGAAGATATGCAGGCGCAATTCGATTTCCTCAGTGAAATCCGTGATAAATTGACGGAAGTCCATGAAGGCATCGAAAAGATCCGCAAAGTGCGCAAGCAGGTGAAAACTGTAGAGAGTCGCCTGGAGAAAGACCAGGGAGAAGCGATTAAGTCCGCCGGCAAAGCGATGCTGGAAAAGTTGAAGGAAATCGAAGAAACGCTCTATCAGACCAATAACCAAAGCCGGCAGGATCCACTGAATTTTCCGATTCGCCTGAATAACAAATTGGCTACTTTGGCATCGTATATGTCCATCGGCAGTCAGCGCCCGACCGATCAGGCCGTAGCGGTGAAAAATGAGCTAACCGCGCTGGTCGATGCGGAATTGGCGAAACTTAAAGACGTTCTTGCCAGCGACCTCCCGGCCTATAACCAGATTGTGCGCGATGGTAACATTCCCGCGGTATCGGTGGATTAGAGGCTTTAGGCTTTAGGCTTTAGGCCGCTAAGATGTAATTCATTTTTCATGCCGAAGGCATTACAGAACAAACCCTGGGATATCTTTTCCATCCCAGGGATGTTAAAGAAAACCAACAAAGTGTATCTGATCGATAACGATTTCCCTTTCCATTCGTCATTTTCTTTTATTATCGCTGAAACGAGATTGCAACTCCCTCCCTCTAGATTATTAGCAGTTACTTGATCATTCTCAACACCGACAAATTGACAAAAGAGACTTCAACACTGCAGGGATGCATGCTTCTTTTCTAACTCATCTGCCTTTCACTGTTCCACTCCTGAATGCATACCGATCATCTCTCAGGCATTGATTGACGACCAACGAAAAGTCATCCAACAGTTTGTCCCAGTTAAAAACGCCGGAAATCTCTTCTCTATACAGCCAAGCCAGATAAGCGATTCGCCGGGAAATAATCGTAGATAACACGTATTTGATTGACGAATAAAATTAAAGGAAAATATCATGGAAGGTATTTTAACCGCTGACACCAGCCAGTATTTAAAAAGCAACCGCTTATCTGAGAAAGAAATTGCGATTCGCAGAATTAAAAATTCTGCCCCGATCTTTATTATCGGTTCCCAGAGATCCGGCACTTCATTCCTATATCGGCTGGTCCAGCGGCATCTCCGCATCGGATTTGGCCGGGATAATGGTCATTTCATCCGTTTAATCAAGCTTCTCCCTTTTTACGGGGATTTAAACGAGTTGGATAATCTCCGCCGCCTGATACAGGATATCATCGAAATCCCGGACTTTGCCAAGCGCTTTAAAGGTTTACATATTGATGTGGATGAATTTATTGAAAATATGGAAGAAAGAACCTACGCAGAAATCGTCCGCCGCTTTTATGCTGAGTGGGCATATCTGAAAGGCGCAGATCGCTGGGGTGGGAAAACCCCGGATTATGCCATCCATGCCCGCGAACTGTTTCAACTTTTCCCCGACGCCAAGTTTGTTCATCTGATTCGTGACGGGCGCGATGTGGCGCTTTCCCTCTCCAAACTGGAGTGGGGCCCGAAAGATCCGTTACTTGCTGCTTTGCACTGGGGCAAACGCGTGCAGAGTGCCATCAATTTCGGACGTGATCTTGGCCGAGCGACTTACATCGAAATGTTTTATGAAAAATGGGTACAGCATCCGGAAAGGGAATTCGCCCGCTTGCTCCGTTTCATTGATTACAGTGGCGATCAGTTCACACTGGTGCGGGAGTTCGAAAAAGTCACCTCTCCAAAAGTCAAACGGGATAATTACAATAAATGGAAAAAAGAAATGGGCCCGACGCAAGTGAAAGCATTTGAACGAATGGGGGGAGAATTGCTGGACTTCCTCGGCTACGAAGTCACCCACCCGGAGTTACTGGGCGAAAATGTCAGCCTCCGTCGCCTTATCTGGCATCATCTGCAGAACGCTTTCCGGAAACTACTGCGCGGTGAAGGAATAAAAGGCCTGATCAGCAAAGCCCGGACTTACCGGGAAGAGTATAAATTGAAATTCAGACGCACCCGAAAAACGGTATCACCCGGCCGCCCCCTGTCAGGAAATGGCGACCAATCATTTGCCTCATCATAATAAGAACCCTGCATCTACCACCTACCACCCACCCGAGTCCTCCCCAGGCTCGGGTGATTTTTTTTGTGGGTAGGCAATTAGGGATTAGGCGGTTAGCGGTTTAGGGAAGTAGGTAAGCTATTGATATTTTTCTCCTAGAGCCTGAATGTCTAATAACTTCAGCCTATTAAAAAAACATTACAACCATATCTTTTACTCAACACACCCTTCACAAAAAAGAAACCTCAAACCAATCAAAAACAAACACTTAAACACTATATTTTATTGTGTTTGATAATGGATTTATTACTAATAAGGAGGTTGAAATGAAGTCCTTGAAATGGATGAAATACAGTACACTTTTTCTATTCTATTCAGTCATAATGCTCACACTGGGGACCCGGGTATATCAGCCGAAAAATGTTCTGGCGGATCCCTTGCCAATTCAACCGGATTCGCCGGTGAAGAATATTATTTTGTTTATCGGCGATGGCATGGGTATTCCTCAACTGAGCGCCGGGAAATTTAAGCTGGTCGGCGCTCATGGGAGACTAAATGTAGAACGAATGCCATCGACCGGCTTACTATACACACATTCAAAAGATAAACTAAACACCGATTCTGCCGCCGGAGCAACCGCATTGTCAACCGGCTTTAAAACCCGCAACGGCATGCTGGCGATGTTGCCGGACCATACCCGGGTACAGACGATTATCCAGGCAGCGCAGGAAAAAGCGCTGGCCACCGGTATTGTTGCCACAGCTTCATTAACCCATGCCACTCCGGCTGCTTTTATGCTGAATTACCCGTCGCGAAGATGGGACTATCATATTGCGCCGCATGTCATTTCTTCAAACGTGCAAGTTATGCTGGGAGGAGGGCGGCAGTATTTTCTTCCTGAAAGCCTGCCGGAAGGAAAACGGAAAGATGACCGGCATCTTGTTAAAGACGCAATTCGGAATGGCTACACTTATGTCGATAACCGCACAGATATGGCAAAAGTGAAACGAGGAAAACTGTTGGGTCTTTTCCAGACTGATGGCTTTTATAATGCGCCGGAAGAGCCCTCATTGCAAGAGATGACCGAAAAGGCAATCGAAATTCTTTCGCAAAATGAAAATGGCTTTATTCTGATGGTGGAAGGCAGCCAGATTGATTGGGCGGCGCATAATAACGACTTCGACCATGTTATCCGGGAGATGAAAACTTTTGATGATGCCATCGGCGCAGCATTGGACTTCGCAATGGCAGATGGGAACACTCTCGTCGTTGCAACTGCCGATCATGAAACCGGCGGTATGGGCATCACCGGTGGCAAACTCTCCGGAGATGACATGAAAGTGCAATGGATTACCAATAAGCATACCTGCCACCCGGTACCGATCTTTGCCTTCGGTCCCCACAGCGATAAATTCGTCGGTGTGAATGATAATACCATCGTCCCGAAAATTATGGCCAGTCTGCTTGGTTTCCCTGATTTTCCGAGAATGCTGAATGAGTAAATTATTGGGATGCGAATGATGCTGATGAGTTGTTCGCGATTTCTTTCAATGTCCAATATCCAACGCCCAATGTCCAATATTGAAGTAGAAGACGAAAAAACTTACCAATTTACAGAAAAAATTGAGCGTTGGATATTGAATATTGGTTATTGGATATTGGATATTGAATCTTCTCTTTTTCTTTAAAACACAAATCCCAACCCAATATCCACGGAAAGCTGTCCGCCGTTTTCGAACGTCTTAATATCGCGGAAATAGTAGCGCGGACCGATGGAAATGAGCAGCGGCACCTTCTCCAAAGCTTTTGGATGGTAATAGGCGCTGATGGAAATCATATCCCGTGATTCGGAGAAAATCTCGCGATTCTCTTCCGTATCGGTATCCGCCCGGGCGTCCAGCCATTTTTTTCCGTAATTGAGCATTAGCAAAATTTCTCCCGGTGGTATCCGAAAGGAGATGCCACCGCCGATATCAAAGCCAGCAGCAGAATATTCCAAAATGGAAGAATCAACAATGGCATCTTCCAATTCCAGTCGATAGATATCGCCGGTACGGTAGCTGCCCTGGGAGAAGCCCGCCCGGAAAAAGAAGCGTTTGCTTTTTTCCGGTTTTATCTGTATTGCTGCCCGCAGGCCATCCAGTTTTTTCGTCGACCCGGTAAAAATGATACCCAGAGGCTGATTATACTGGAAGTAATTTTTTTGGGGAGATTCCACCGTTGGCAGCACGACATTCTTCATATCATAATCATATCCACGCGCGCTTTTTTTCGGGGCGAGATCTGGTAACACAGCAGCGATTTCCGCAACGAAAGCTTCATCCGGCGTAAAAATATTGTCGATGACGCTAAAAGCAATTGTGCGGCCATCTTCCGCCTTCAGTCCCCATTTCTCGATCTTGTTGATGACTGCTTCAAACTGGTGGCCATTCTTCAAAGTGATGCGCACCAGCGAGTCCGCCAATAACTGCCCACCAGCCAGAATTAGAATTCCCCAGACCAATAGTATTTTGAAAATATTTCTCATAACCCACCTGTATTAAAATGCCTTCGCTTATCCGGTTCAACGCCGCCGCGCCGGAAAAGTTTTCCGGGCGGTTTGGGAAAGAATATCCCAAGCAGGATGCAAATATCCAATAGGTGAAAGAGAATATTATCTTCTTTGAATTTCTGCAGTAAGTAAGATAACTTTGCTGGCAAAAAATAAGCGCTGCAGAACTTTCCAAAATATGGAGCAGAGAATGGTAACGCCTCCCCGGTTTTCCGAAAAAGAAGTGCAGGAAATTCTCGCCAATCAGTATGGCATTTCCGCCACTGTTAAATCATTAGTCAGCTATGATGATCAGAATTTTCATGCCCGGGATGTCAACAACGGGCAGGAATATGTTTTCAAAATTTATCATGCCGAGGAGGACTATTGGTATCTGGATGCGCAGCATCAGGTAATGACACTGCTTGCCAAAGCGACGCCGGCAATTCCCTGCCAGCAAACTTTTTCGGATAAAGCCGGCCAGGCGATTAGCCGTCTGGATGGCAAAAACGGCGTCACGCACCTGGCCCGTCTATTATCTTTTCTGCCAGGTCGTTTCCTGGTCGACGTTGAAGATCATTCTCCGGAACTACTCAGCAACATTGGCAAATTTATGGGAACCATCGATCAGCATTTAGCCGGTTTTTCCCATCCAGCGGCCCGGCGACATTATGACTGGGATCTGCGCAATACGCTAATGGTTTTGCCGCTCACAAAGTTTATCAGAGACCCACAACGAAGGACAATTGCCGAATATTTTTATCTCCAATTTGAAACTGAAGCGTTGCCCGAGCTGCAAACATTGCGGATGAGCGTCATCCATAACGACGGCAACGATTACAATCTGCTCAGTGATGGTAAAAAGATTAGCGGCATTATCGACTTCGGCGACTTGCTCTACTCCAACACAATTTGTGAGCTGGCGATTACCCTTGCTTATACCCTGATGGGGAAAGCCGATCCACTTGCCGCAGCAGCAACAGTTATTCGCGGGTATCACTCAGTATTTCCCCTGCAGCGCCGGGAGGTCGACATCCTTTTCTACCTGATCTGCGCGCGGCTCTGCGTCAGCGTTAGTATGTCCGCTAAAAAAATCACCGAAGATCCGGAGAACGAATATATTCGGGTCAGCGAAAAACCCGCCTGGGACTTACTCGAAAAATTTATTGCTATTAACCCGGAGCATGCCAAAGCTATTTTCCGGGAAGCCTGTAATATGTCTCCTTCCCAGCCTAAAGAGACATCGACCGCTCTCCTGAAAGCGCGGAAAAAGCACCTCGGGCGAAACATGAGCATTTCCTATCAAAAGCATTTGAAAATCAATCGCGGGGCCATGCAGTATCTCTTTGAGGAAAATGGAGAGACCTACCTGGATTGTGTGAATAACGTTTGTCATGTCGGGCATTGCCATCCGCGAGTCGCGCGGGCAGCGCAGCAGCAAATTGCCCGTTTGAATACAAATACGCGCTATCTTCATGATCATTTAGTAGAATATGCCCGGCGACTAACCGCCACTTTTCCCGATCCGCTCAGCGTATGCTTTTTTACCTGTTCCGGCAGCGAAGCGAATGATCTGGCTTTGCGACTCGCCCGCAATTTTACCGGACAAAAAGATATTGTCGTGGTCGACGGCGCCTATCATGGCACCACCACTTCGGTGATCGAACTAAGCTCATACAAATTTGACGGTCCCGGGGGCAAGGGCGCGGAAGCGCACATTCATAAAGCACTGATGCCAGATCCTTACCGCGGTGCATATCGTAGTGATGATCCGCAGGCCGGTGAAAAATATGCGGCGGATGTCCAGCGAATCATCCACGAAATGGCCGATCAGGGTAAACAGCCGGCAGCATTTATTTGTGAATCGCTGCTCGGTTGTGGCGGACAGATTGTGCTGCCTCCGAACTACCTGAAAACCGCTTTTCAACATATCCGGAAAGCCGGCGGACTTTGCATTGCCGATGAAGTACAGGTTGGCTTCGGACGGGTCGGTAGCCACTTCTGGGCATTTGAGCATCAGGATGTCGTGCCGGACATCGTCACCCTCGGTAAACCAATTGGCAATGGCCATCCACTCGCGGCGGTAATCACCACGCCGGAAATTGCCGATGCCTTTAACAATGGCATGGAGTATTTCAATACGTTCGGTGGTAACCCGGTCTCCTGCGCTGTTGGTCTGGCGGTATTAGATGCAATCGAGGATGACCATCTTCAGGAAAACGCCCAGCGCACCGGCACTTATTTCCTGGAAAAATTACGGGAATTACAGGCTCGTCACCCAATCATCGGGGATGTGCGTGGATTGGGATTATTTATTGGGGCAGAATTGGTTCACGACCGGGAAACTTTAACACCAGCCGCAGAAACCGCCAGTATGATTATCGAAGAAATGCGCAACCGCGGTATCCTCCTCAGCACGGATGGTCCGCTACACAATGTTATTAAGATAAAGCCACCATTGGTGTTTTCCCGGGATAATGTCGATCAGGTCATTGAAAACCTGGATGAAATTCTGAACGAATTGTAAAAATTCGGAATTCCGAATTCCGAATTCCGAATTTGAAAATTTTTTGTTTGTGAAATTTTTTATTTAGTGAAACATTTCTTTTTTACTAGCGTTTTTATTTCTCGAACGTTATATTTTCGACCGTTTCCAGAATTGGTCGAAAGTTTAAATTTTTATTAATTCGAGAAAAAAATGCCTCCAGCAGATATAGAAAAGAAAACAATTATACGGCAATCCGCCCGGGAATTATTCTTTCGCCTCGGTTTCAATAAAACCTCCATGGGTGACATCGCCCGGCAAAGCGGACTGGCCAAGCCAACACTTTATTATTACTACCCCAGTAAAGAATCTATCTTCGACGAAATTGTCATCGAAGAAGCGACTTTTTTTATGGAAGCTGTCGAACAGGAAATTCCTGATAACAGTAGCGCAGACGAAAAGGTGAAGCACTTTTTTAGAATTTCATATCATAAACTAAAGCAACATGCAGACGTTGTTGCGGACCTCCCCCGCTATTTATGCGAACACTCTCCACACGGGCATCCAATCGTGGAGAAACTCAACACGCTATATATAAAGAAGCTTATTCCCCTTTTGCGGGAAGGGCGGGAAGAAGGGCTCTTCGACATTGAAGACGAAGAGTTAACCGCAGTAACCCTGGTATATATGACGGAATTTTTGAATCTGGACTGGATTCAACATTATCCACAGGAGAAGCAGGATAAAGTAGTGGAAACGATGATTAATCTGCTCTTAAACGGTTTGAAAAGGAGAAATTAATGGTAACTCGATGGATAATCACTTTCTTAACCGCGATGATGCTAAATCTGACCGCCGGAGAGTATGACCTTCGGACAGTCATTGAAATGGCAGAAAAAAACAATATTGCGATAAAACTTGCGCAGGCCGATCTGAAAATGGCTTCCGCAGAAAAACTACAGGCATTTTCAGATGCCTTTCCAAAAATTGATGTTGATGCCGGTTATAATCGCAACTTTAAGCAGAACCGTTTTTTCTTTACCGTAGAAAATCCGGAGACCGGCGAGCTGGAGACTTCCAGTTTTCAGACTTCCTTTAATAATGAATTTTCTATGAACGCAATTCTGCGGCAGACGCTTTTCAGCTTTGAAGTTGGCTATGCATTGCAAGCCGCAAACCGCTTAAAGAAGTACACCACTTTCGGTTTCGAATCTGTTCGGCAGACAACGGTCACCCTCGCCAAGCAGGCATTTTACCAGACGCTGTTGCTGGAAAAGGTTGCAGAAGTTGCCGGAGAATCCGAGTCGAGCGCGAAAGAGAATTATGAAAACATTAAGGCGAAGTTCGATGCTGGTATTCTCTCTGAATTCGATCTGCTCCAGGCGGAAGTGCGCTGGCAAAACAGCGTTCCCCAGACAATCGAAGCGAAGAAAAATTATGAACAGTCACTAAATAATCTGAAGATGATGATCGGCGTTTCCATCGATGAAGAAATGATCTTGAAGGGATCGATCGGTAGCATTCCGAATCTCCCGGCAGCGCCCTCTATCGATGAAGTGCTCGGTCGTCGCCCGGATTACAATGCGTTGATCTGGCAGAAACGCCTGCAGGAAACCAACGTTAAGGCAAAGAAAGCGCTTTACCTGCCCCGTTTGGAAGGCACCCTGCGCTACAGCTATTCGGCAACCTCCGATGAGTTCAAGCTGGAACAGGACAACGACAACATCGTTCTGGGATTGAACCTCAGCATTCCTATTTTTTCCGGTGGATATAATGCCGCCCAGGTGCGGAGAGCCCAATCTGAAGTAGACCGGGTCGATGCCCAAATCAGTGAAGCGAATAGTAATGTTCGCATCGAACTGGCGAATATTTATCTCCGCCTGCAGGAAGCGAAGGAGCGTGTCGAAGCCACAATGAAAGCAGAGAGCACCGCACGACGAGCGTTTGATATTGCCGAAACCCGCGTCGACAACGGCCTTTCTACCCAGGTAGAGCTGAAGGACAGTCGGGTAGCGCTGGATCAATCGCAGGTGAATTATTACTCAGCCATTTTCGATTATCTCTCGGCTTACTTCGATTGGCAGCTTGCGACCGGCGTTGTGCCAAGCAATCCGGAATAAGAGAATCGCATTAAAAGTTTAACGGGAAAAATTTAATAGTAAAGAAGAACAGAAATGATAATTAAACGATTTAATCACTTTACATTTACAGGAGTTTACATGCAACGAGTATGCACATTTGCTTTGCTGATGATCGCATCATTCTTCCTGATGCAATGCACAGACGAGGGCAACGCAGAATCAAAAACGGAAGAAAGCACGGAGCGCTCCATTCCGGTGAAAACCATGCAGTTGCAAAAACAATCCTTCGCGAATTACCTGGAAGTTACCGGTGTTGTTCACGCCCGCAATCACGTTCAAATAATTGTGGAAGAACCGGGTTTATTACGGAAGGTTATTGTCGATAAAGGCCGCTATGCTGGCGCTAACGATACCCTCGCCGTTCTGGAGAACAAGGTATTGGAAGCACAGTATGAGCAAGCACAGGCAGCATTGCAGCAAGCAGAACTGGAATACAAGAGCCGCGATGTACTCTATAAAAAACGGGCGATATCCGAGAATGAATTTCTTGGTGCCAAATATAGCCTGAATGCAGCGAAGGCCGCTTATAATCTCGCTAAGGTACGTTATGAGAAATTGTTCATCACCGCACCGCTTCGTGGTATCGTTAACGAGCGCTATTATGACCTCGGCGCTTATGCCAATGCGATGACCCCGATCTTCGAGTTTATTGACAATGATTATCTGAAAATCCGCGCTGGCGTCGCCGAGCGTTTCCTCGGAGATATTGAAATCGGCACCCCGGTGGAATTGACCTTCGATGCCTATCCGGATATGAAGGTTGAAGCAAAGGTATCCTTTGTTTCCCGGAGCATCGATCCTTCGAACCGCACTTTTCAGGTCGAAGTGGTAATCCCCAATAAAGGCCGGAAGCTTGCCCCGGAAATGATCGCCAATGTGCGGGTCTTGCGGGAAGAATTTCCCAACAGCATTGTCGTTCCGCTGGATGCCCTCATCGAGTCGGAAAATGGCTGGCATGTATTTGTTGCTAACCAGGACCGGGCAAAGAAAGTTGTCGTCAATCAACGCGCTATTTATCGTAATTCCGTGCTGGTCGATGGGTTAGCCCCCAGTGACAAGCTGATTGTTGTCGGCCATCGTAATTTAAGTGACGGCACTTTACTGGATTTTAAAAACTAGCAGAAATTAAGAGGAAAGCATGAAAATTACCAATATATCACTTGGTCATAAAACCAGTGTTTTTGTGCTACTGACAATCATTACTATCGGCGGATTAATTTCCTATAATAGCCTGCCGGTAGAATCCTTTCCGGATATCAAGCAACCGATTGTCTATGTAGCAACCCCTTATGTCGGGGTATCTCCGCTGGACCTCGAAACGCTGGTATTGGAACCCCTGGAAGACAAGCTGGAAGAAATTTCCCAGGTAGAAGAGATGACCTCGAAGGCAACGGAAGGGTATGCCAGCATTACAGCTACTTTCGAACCGAATATGGATGTGGACGAAGCGGTGCGAAAAGTGCGGGAAAAGGTCGATCAGGCCAGACCGGAATTGCCGCGTGATCTCGATGATCCGATTGTCCAGGAGATCAATTTCGAGAACGTCCCAATCATGATCGTTAGCATTACCGGACAGGAATCGCTGGTCAAACTAAAAAAGATTGCTGAAGATTTGCAGGATATTATCGAAGGCGTATCCGGCGTTCTGGAAGTGAATATTACCGGTGGCCTGGAACGGGAAGTTCGGGTGGACGTTAATCCCGCCCGTCTGAAATACTACAATATTGGTGTGGAAGATGTTACCAAAGCCATTCAGCAGGAGAATCTGACGATTCCCGGTGGTTCCACGGAGAGTGCCGACCTCAAATGGACGGTGCGCGTACCGGGAGAATTTAATTCTCTGCAAGAATTGGAAAACATCGTCGTGGAAGCCAAAAACGGCACGCCAATTTATCTCTACGACCTCGCCGATGTCTATTTCGGATTTAAAGACGAAACCAGTTTTTCCCGCCTGAATGGCAAGTCCAGCGTAACGCTGAACATCACCAAACGAAGCGGTGAGAATATCATACGGATGACTGAGGATATTCGCAAGATTCTCAAAGAAGAGAGCAAGAATTTCCCTTCAACCACGGAATATGTTCTTGTAATGGACATGTCCGAACAAATCAACACGATGGTGAGCGACCTGGAAAACAATATTATTTCCGGACTATTGTTAGTGGTTTTCGTACTCTACTTCTTTATGGGGGCCCGCAATGGTCTGCTGGTTGGCATAGCCATACCACTCTCAATGCTCATTTCGTTTATGATCATCGGTTTTCTCGGCTATACGCTGAATATGATGGTTCTCTTCAGCCTGATCCTTGCCCTCGGCATGCTGGTGGATAATGCTATCGTGATCGTGGAAAATATCTATCGTCATCATGAAGAAGGCAAGAGCCTGATGCAAGCTGCCAAAGACGGCACTGCAGAGGTCGGCATCGCTGTTGTTGTTTCTACTGCCACGACATTGATGGCGTTCATTCCGTTGATTTTCTGGGATGATATGATGGGAGAGTTTATGAAATTCCTCCCGATTACGCTGATCATCACTCTCAGTTGTTCGCTATTTGTCGGACTGATATTTAATCCGGTCATCGCTTCCAGATTTCTTAAATTGAACCCGAATATGGAAAATCTCTGGGGCGATCGTTTTCTGCGCTGGTTGATGGTCCATTATGAAAGCTCACTGCGCTGGGCACTTGACAACCGCAAAAAAACGCTGGCGATGACGTTTACCGGCTTCATTGCAATGTTCTTGCTTTGGGCAATCACAAATTTCGCCCATTACGGCGTAGAGCTATTCCCGAATACGGAGCCACAGCAAATTATTGTCGATATCGAGGCCCCGTTAGGCACCCGCGTACAAACCTCCGATGATATCGTTAAAATCGTAGAAGACCGGATAAAAGGTGCGGCGGATCTGGAAGCATATGTTTCCAATGTCGGCAATGTTTCCGATCCTTTCGATTTCGGGGCCGGTGGCAGCGTTTCACATCGTTCCCAGGTAACCCTGGAGCTGCTCGACCGCGTCGACCGGGAACAGAACTCTTTTATTACCATGGATGAAGTCGCGGAAGCAATTCGTGGTATTCCCGGTGCAACTGTCGATGTTACCAAGATAGAAGATGGGCCGCCTACCGGAAAGCCTGTGGAAATTCAGATCCGCGGGCCGGAATACGATGTTCTCTCGAGCATCGCAACGGATATCATTAAAGTCATCGAAGATGTTCCCAATATTACTAAAATCAAGAACAGTTTTCAGAAAGGTAAACCGGAACTAACAGTGCGGATCGATCGGGAAAAAGCGGCGATGCTCGGCTTGAACACCCAGATGGTCGCGAATACCATTCGTACCGCAGTAAACGGTACTGAGGCTTCAGAATACCGGGTTGGTACTGATGAATATGATATCACTGTGCGGTTCCAGCAAAATTTCCGGCGAAGTTATAATGATCTCTTGAACCTCACCGTTTTCCATGAGGGTGTACACTATCCCCTGGCAAACTTTGCTACGATTCAGCTCGCTTCCGGCCTGAGCAGTATTAATCACGTCGATGGCGATCGGGTAGTACTGATTACCGCCGAATCGCTGGCCCAAAACCCGGCAGAAGTGTTGGAAGCTTGCAAGGCGCGCCTGGAAGGATTTTTAGTACCGGCCGGTTACACGATTTCCTTTGCCGGTCAGAATGAGGAACAACAAAAGTCGATGGACTTTCTGGCGAATGCCTTTCTGATTTCCATCTTCCTGATTTTCTTCATCCTCGTCTCGGAATTTAATTCGGTAACGCTGCCGTTTGTTATTCTCATGTCCGTTTTACTTTCGTTCTTTGGTGTTTTCTTCGGATTATGGATTACCATGCGCCCCTTTGGAATTATCATGACCGGGATTGGGATAATATCACTTGCCGGGGTGGTGGTGAATAATGCGATTGTGCTTATCGATTATATACAGAAGTTACGGGAGCGTGGATATTCCAAATTGGAAGCGATTGTTCAGGGCGGAAAAACACGCTTGCGCCCGGTAATTCTTACAGCAATTACCACCATCCTCGGGTTGATTCCCCTGACGATTGGCATCAATATCGACTTTATCGGTTTGCTCTCAGGTTCAACCACGCTGAACCGGTTCATTCAATATGGCACAGACAGCTCTCAGTTTTGGAGCAGTATGGGTGTCGCAGTCATCTACGGTCTGCTTTTCGCCACTGTATTGACATTAATCGTCGTGCCGATTATGTATTACATACTTAGCGACCTCTTCGTCAGTAAAGAAACGGAAGAGCCAGCTGAAACGGAATACGAATCCTTAGACGGTTTAGATGAAGCGCCGCAAACGACGTAATCCACTTCGATAATTTTTATAAAAAAACGCCCTGTGATTTTAACCGCAGGGCGTTTTTTGTTAATAGCGTTTGCCCATTTGGTTTCTTCCTTCCAGACCTCTATATTATCCGGAACCGCTGCTCATTAATCCGAAACAATGGTCAGATGCATGACTCACCCTCAATTGCGTTTTTATGCTGTACACATCGTTTTTCTCTTCTTTTTTCCAGTGTTTTTTTCCGGGTGTGAATCAATCCCGAAACAAGAAACGGACGCTAATGCATCTGCCACGACTTATGAATTTGCCAACCATGCACCGGGGGTTCGTTATGTCGGCGACGCGGAATGCGCCGTCTGCCACAACGACATTTTCCAGACTTACAAACAAACTGGTATGGGCCGCTCTTTCTACAAACCAACCACTGAAAATGTTATTGAAGATTATACCAGCAATAATCACGTTTACGACCCGGCCAGTAATCTCCATTATGAAATGCAGGCAAAAGCTGGCAATTTTTACCAGACGGAATATCGCCTAAATGCCAAAGGCAAACGCATTCACGAGCTAACTTACCAGGTAGATTATATTGTTGGTTCCGGTAATCAGGCCCGCACCTATCTTCGTGTAGAAAACGGATTTGTTTATGAGATGCCGGTGACCTGGTTCCAGGAAAAGAACAGTTGGGGACTTAGCCCGGGTTACCAGGTGGAAAATCATCGATTTTCCCGACCGGTGCTGGAAGCCTGCATGAACTGCCACAATTCTTTTTCCGATTATACCCCCTATTCTCTCAATCATTATGGCAAGATTCAGGAAGGCATTGGCTGCGAACGTTGCCATGGTCCGGGAGAAAAACATGTTGATAAACGCTTTAGTAAAGTTCGCTACGATTCTCTACAGACGGGCGAGCGGGACAGCAGCATAGTCAATCCCGCTCACCTTACTGCCGAAGGGCAAATGGATGTTTGTTCGCAATGTCATTTGCAGGGAAAAGTCAGCGTTATGAAAGCGGATAAAAATGAGGCAGATTTTCGCCCTGGCATGGCGCTAAAGGAATGGAAAACAGTCTTTGTCGATGGACAGCCGGCTGATGATAAATTTCAAGTAGCCAGTCATGGCGCCCGGATGTCACTCAGCGCCTGTTATACGGAAAGCGCTGGTCAGCTGACCTGTATTACCTGCCACGACCCACATCAGCCGGCGGCGACCTTCTCGCGGGCAGTCTACAACAACCAGTGCATCGATTGTCATCAAATTGAACGATTGAGTAATAATTTCGCCGAAGCAGATCATCGTGCCACTGCTGATTGTATCGACTGCCATATGCCCCAGGGAAATACGGACGATGTTCTTCATGTCAATTTTACTGATCATTGGATCCGCAAAACACCGCTTCGCCAGGCAGAAAAGCAGAATGGTAAAAGTGCGGCGATCAACCTGAAGCCCTTCTGGATCGAAAATGACCCGGCAGCGGCTGTCCGCCTCGGCATTGCTTATCTCTCCTATTATGGGGAATCCGGTCGCCAGCAACAGCACCTGGAAAAAGCGATCGAATTGCTTACAGCAGGTTTGCAGAAAGTGCCGGATCATGTAAATGGTTTATATAATCTTGGCAATGCTTACTATCTATCCGACCAACCGGCAGACGCCCGCCCCCATTTGCAAAAAGCCGCAGATTTGGATAAGGAAAATGCCCGGGCGCATTTTCTATTAGGGCAAACATTACATAAGCTGGACCGGAAAGACGAGGCAGCAGAAGCGTATCAAAAGGCGTTGGCAATGATGCCGGCCAACAGTGCGGCTAGCACTGTTTTGGGGGATTTGCAGCTGCAAAGCGGCGATAAAAACGCTGCCCTGGCGACGTATCGTAAAGCGGTAAAAAATCAACCTTCTTACGCCCCGGGGCATATCGGCATGGGTGAATACTATGCCTACCAGAAATCTGATATCAAAACCGCCCGCTATCATCTGCAGAATGCTTTAAAATTAGCGCCGGACGATCTGCGGGCCCTTTACAATCTGGGCTACCTGGATATGATGGAAGGAAAGCAGCGCCGGGCAAAATCCTTTTTTGAGCGGGCAGTACGGGTCAATCCTAATTTTGCACCGGCATACGGCAACCTGGCCTTTATTTACAATTCCCTGGGAGAGACAGATGTTGCCATCGAATATCTTCGGAAAGTGCTCGCTATTACCCCGGATGATCCCCAGGCAAAATCATTATTAAAGCAGCTGGAATCCACCCGCTAGTCCCTTCCAAAAATCCTACAATTCCATTGCGTTACCGCGGCGCACCACTTATCTTTTTCCGGTTTACAACCGAAGAAAGATCGTGCGCAATAGAACTGTAACCAAGGAATAGATCAATGGCGAAGAAGAAGAGTAAAAAGAAAAATCAGAAAAATCGTCAGGCGAAAGCGCTGAAGCGGCGTTCAGTCAAAAAAGCCGTTCGCAAGACCCGCCCGAAAAGAAAACAGTTTATGATGAATATGCCCGGCAATATGCCCGGCGGAATGTCTGGCCCGGCGAAAAGCATGATGGACTTTTCCGAGCCGATCGTTATGCTCGCTCAGCCACAGGACATGACTGCCATGCAGTCATTAGCAACCCTCATTCAGGGATTCTGGCAGGGCTTTGCAGAGCAGGATATGGCCCAGCGGGACATCAAACTCGCAACATTGAAAACCGCTTACGAGCAGCAACCCTGGTCTTCGGAGATGAATTTTGAGGAGCTTTGCGACATTATGCTGAAGCGCCACATTCACTTCTCCCCGGAAAGCCATACCGAAGAAGAGCTGAATCGCTTTACAGCGGAAGAAATTCAGGCAGCAGTTGATGTAAACTTCGCCCCCGAGGAAGAGGAAGCAGATGAAGGCGCACCCGCAGCAACAGCACCGGCAGAAGAACCGGTCAGCGCGGCAGCACCGGCATTCACATTGGATACACCGGAAGTTCCCGAGATAGATCCAGCTGCAGCTAAAGCCCTCCTGCCGGACGATGAGTTTTCCGCGCTTTCTACTCTCCATCAAGAATTGGCTGGCCTGGAAGGCGGGGTCAATTTTTATCAGGAAGATGACCCGAACATTCCGAAAGCCCGGGAACTGCACAGTGGCGTGGTTAGCCTGTTTGGTAAGTATCTCGAGAGCCAGGAGTTTTCTGCAACGGAAGTTAGCGCACAACGCAAAAATATCCGCACTTTCCTCAACAACTTTTTAATCGACAATCGCCAGAATTATCTGCTTTCCTTTGAAGCAGACCTGGTAGAAGAATTTATGCTCGATTATTTCTTCCGGAAGATGAAAGCCAACGAGACCGGTGAGAATTTACTACTGGCATCTTTCACTGCTTTCTTTACGCTGATGGAAAAAGCCGGATTTCTTTCCGACAGTCAGTCATATATTGATATTGTTCTGGAAGCGAAGGAAGAATACGAAGAATTATTGCAGGACAAACGAGAAGAATAAAAAAGTGGCAGTAGCAGTAAGCAGTGGCAGTAATTCTTTCCTGCCGACTGCAACTGCTACTGCCACTTGACTAATACTATTTAATTTTGCATCAACTTAAATACTCGCCACTACTCCGGCTGGGTATCCACGACCACATCTCCCACTTCATCAAGCATCTTGTTTAAACAAGCACCGATTGCTTTCCGATAGCGGATCATAAATGCCGGATTTTCAATATTGGACGGAAACGTGAAGAAGCGGTTGAAATACGCTGGCAAATAAAAACCGACCGGCAGATTATTCGTGGAATAAGTCGCCTCGGTTTTCAATTGTTCCTGATTGGCCTGGTAGAATTCTTTATACTCCGGAATCACTTCCTGCGCCACTTCGTTGCCATCGATTTTCATGCCGCCGTAGTTATAAGTTGAAACCGCTTTCGATTTCAGATATTTCAGAATCGCGTATTTTACTTCATCGAGATTGCGGGAAACCGTGCCATACTTTACCACTTCTTCATAGTAAGCGCCCAGATCTTGGCCGACGTAGCTCGGCGCAACATCCATCAGCTCGGAAAGGAAATCTTCCTTTTTCCGTTTGGCGATATGCAGTTTCGTGCTGCTTTCAAAATCGAAGTCGAAGGGTTCGCCGGAATTTGCAACGACGGTCATTTTACAGAACGGATAAATAACAAAATCCGCAGCTGTCGTCGCGGAATAATGCATGGCATAACCGAGATTAAAACTGAACCGTTCATGATTCAGTTCTTCCGGGAGAAAAAAATACAAAACCATCTCTTCGCCGGTAATCGCAATTTGATCCAGCTCGACATTCTCCCGATCAAAGACTTCGCTATCCTGCAACATTTCCAGGTATTCTGTAAAGGAGGGGCCGCCGTCCGCGCCGGGCAGTACACCGGTAATTACCGGATGTTCCTCATGTGCCCAGATTGCCAGCTTAACAGTATCGGTATTTTCCTTGAGATAAGGATTGTTGTTGAGGTTTTCCAGCACCAGATCTCTGCCAGGGAATTTATTGATATAACTTGCCGGCACTTTCAATAATTTGCAGAGGTCTTTCAGGGCGGAAAGCGTAATATTATAACGCTTGTTATTAATCAACACATGAAGTACGCCCTCTTCGTCGGTCGTAAACCCAAGATCCTGAATTTGCTCCAGCAAAGATTCCTGCTCAACTTCGCGGGTAAACTCCAGGGCACTGTCGACATCTTCGAACATCCCTCCTTCCGGTACTAGCACTCTTCCGAAACGGTAATAATCCATTACTAAAACTCCTCTGTTTTTTCAATTAACAGTAAACTACACTTAGATAGTGATAACAGTTGCCGTCACGGAACAGCATCATTCAGTTAATCTCCCGGTAAACTGAATAAAAGATAGTTCAGAGTTCAATGTTTAAAGTTCAAAGCTATAATTCAACTCTGAACCTTGAACTCTGAACTTTGAACTTTTAATATGCAAAATCTTTAGTTACATCTTTACGGTTACGCTTGGTGAGCAAGCGAAATTCATGCGGCAGCAAAGTCTCATCAGTCTCGGCAATAATCCGCACCCAGTATTTCCACATCAGCTTAAAGCGGCGGCCGCTCTTTTTGTCATCCAGATATTCGATCATATCCGGATGCACCTGAACAATCACCCGGCGGTCCAGGCGGGATGCGACGTAGCGGCGAATCGCCCGCTCAATATTTGCCATGACCGTCCCTTCCGTCCAGATCAATCCGTTACCTTCGCAAGTGGGGCAGGATTTGGCAATATTATAAATCAGGCTGGGCCGGATGCGCTGGCGGGTCATTTCGATGAGGCCAAAACGGCTGATCGGCTCAATTTTGCTAACAGCGCGGTCACGGGAAAATTCCCGTTGCAGTTCGGACTGTACCTTGCGTTTATTGGATGCATCTTCCATATCAATAAAGTCGATAACGATCAGTCCACCGACATCGCGCAAGCGCATTTGCCGGGCAATCTCCCGGGCGGCTTCCAAATTGATTTTCAGGGAATTTTTTTCATGGTCTTTCCGGCCGAAATAGCGCCCACTATTCACATCGACCACCGTTAATGCTTCGGTATGTTCGACAATCACGTAACCGCCATTATCCATCCAGACTTTTTTCTGCAGACTGCGCTGTATTTCATCTTCGATCTTATAGACATCAAAAACCGGTTTTTTGCCCCTGTAGTATTCCACTCTCTCCAGCAAGGACGAGCCGACATATTTCAGATAGCGGGTAATTTCCCGATACATTTTCCGGGAATCGACGACCACTCGCTTAACATCTTCCGTAAAGAGATCGCGAATAACGCTGGAAGCCATTCCAAGGTCCTGAAAAAGGAGCGTATAAGGCTCTGCATCATTCATACTGGACTGAATTTCTTCCCACTGCTTAAGCAGCTTGCTCAAATCCTGTTCGATTAATTTACTGGGTTTATCCGCAGCAACCGTGCGGACAATCAGACCGAAATTCTCCGGCAGCATTTTACGAACCAACGTCCGTAAACGCCGGCGCTCTTTCGAAGATGAAATTTTGCGGGAAACCCCAATTCTTTGCTGGTTTGGCACCAGTACTAAAAAACGCCCGGGAATTGTTAGTTCGGTACTAACCCGCGGGCCCTTGTTGGAAATCGGCTCTTTGACAATTTGCACGGTAATTTCCTGGCCGTTCCGGAGCATTTCGGAGGGATCAACACCACCGCTCCCTCTCCGTCCACGACGTCTGCCGCCACCGTTTTCCTTGCCATTGCTTTTATCACTGCCATTTTTCTCAACGGCATCCTGCACAACATCGACAAATAGTTGATTCATATTATCGCCCATATCGGAAAAATGCAGAAATCCATCCTGCGGAAAACCGATATCGATAAATGCTGCTTGCATGCCTTTAACTACTTTTCGAACCTTCCCTTTGTAAATATCCCCGACCATTCTTTCATGATCCGGCCGTTCCACAAAAATCTCTACGAGCTTACCGCTTTCCATAATAGCAATACGGATATCCTCATTCGTAGAGTTAATAATAATTTCCTTGTACATCGCACACTTCCTTTTCCACGAAAGTGCCGGGGTCGCTGGAGTACAGTATCCTGAAAGTTCTCGAAAATGACTGATTTCGAGCAAGAAGCGGGTGATAATACCGTGGTGGTCGCGCCTGTGGCCGCTAAATCTTATACGTGATGGGGCCTGCGGCGAAAGTCTCTAGCGGTAACCAGTTAACCTGATCAGATGTCTAATCGGACTGATATCCGCAATAAACCGGTAAAAAAATTGTGATTCCCAAGGAAGTCTCTGGCAAATTCTGGTTTCCTGAGGCACTTAACAGATGGCACATTTTTTTTAATATGCCACTTGTTATCTGCCCCGGTAAATGCTAGAGAATATCAAAGGGTGTTAAAACAGTATCATCTCTTGTTATAAACTGACCCGTTCTTTGAACCGGGAACTGCCGAAAATCGATATTGGATGATTCGAACAGCGATGTCAGCACTTCGGTTATTTTAACAGTTTTTCCCTCAATCGTATCGATTGTAATAAAGAGTTTGTCGTCTCGATAATCCAGTTGCTGTATGTAGGGGCGCACATTGATCTCTTTCGGGCCATCCTTCGTCGGACGTTTTATCAACGCCTCGGAGCGTGCCATCCAATCCGCAAAGAGATTTTCCGGTACCGTGCTGCCGATGAGCAACGCTTCGTAAGTCGAGCGATTAATTACAGTTGCCAGTGCCGGTACTTTACTGAAGATTCCCTGATATTGTAAAATCTTCACACCATCCGGCAAAAATTCGTTATAGCGATTTTGAATATCTGTTTCCCGCCCAATTTCCACTTCAATATCGACATATTCTGCCGTAGATGCAATACCTGGAGGTAGCGGGAAACCATAAGAAATTTTCGGATTGCGGCGAATTCCCTGTGAATATACCAGTGGAATCTTCGCCAGGCGGGCGGAACGGTCCAAAACACGCACGATATCAGACTGGGAAAGGAAGCGTGCCATACTCGTTTTTGCATAGCGAATACGCACCTTTCTCTTGATGACTGATACCGGCGCCTGGCGTTTTTTCCCTTTCCGGCCATACTGCATTGTCGCTGGAGCTGCAGTTGGCAGGCCGCCGATTGTGGCATTGCTTCGGTCCACTGTGTCGCGGGTTACCGCCCGGATTAAGCGTTCAAAATCTTTTTCCGGCATGCCACCATAGCCAATGGATAATACATCTTTGTTGGCGGTATTATGCTTGGCTTGATGGGCCATCAATTTTTCTTCTTTCAGCCAGCCTTTGTCGACGCCTAAATCGATATGATCCCAGGGTAACGCAACCGTTATCGATATCGGCAACAAATAGTTTTGCCGGGGAATACCGGCCTTTTCAAATGCCTGCGCCCATAGAGTTGAATTTTTGCCCTCATCATGGCTATCAAAACGGGCGCCTGCCTGCCAGGCGTTTTCAATAACCGCTGCTAACTTCCGATCGCCTCGGGCAAGCACCGTTTTTAACGTTACGGTTTCCGGATGTTGAGTAAGGCAGCGGATATTCAGATCGTTACAGGCATTACTAATTTTCTCAAATTTGCGGCGAAGTGCAGACTGGCTTTCCTGCTTTTCCCATTGAAACGGCGTATGCGGTTTCGGAGAAAATGCTTCCAGCGACACAACCAGTTCACACGCTTTTGCATCCCGGACAACAGCAGCACACTTTTTAATCAAGGCGATTGTGCTGTCGATATCCGAATCTTTTTCGGTGGGCAGGCCAATGATAAAATTCATACGTACCAGCGGCCAGCCACTGTCTGAAACTGCCTTTAATGCATCCAACAAGGCTTGTTCACGATACTGTACGTTTACAACATGCCGGAGCCGCCCACTTCCCGACAATGGTTGTAAAACAAATTCATTTTCCCTCATCTCATTATAAAAACTATCAACAGTATCGCGTAAAATGGAAAACCGGATGTTATCGGGGCCGAGAGAAATTTTTTGCCCGTTTACTGAAGAAATTTCTTTCGCCTGCATCCAGCCGCTTTCGCTGTATTTCCGATCAAAAGACATTAGCTTTTCGATGCGGCCGGGTCCGGTTTTGCGGATATTCTTCTGGATCTCGTAAAACAGTTCGCCTTCGATAAACGGCGCACTCGGTTCGAATAAGCGATTGGGGATTTCCCAGTATTTATCTCTTTGCCCGGAATATTCACGGCCACTACCGGCACCGTTGGACTGGTAAGTGATTTCTCCCAGGGGCAACAGTGGTTCAAAAGCAGTGGACGGCATGGCGCGCCGCTGTTCCCCATTACTGGATTGGATGCGGTCCGGGGCATACGTTGCCTGACGTTCGATCCCCTGCAATTCCTGAAAATCGTTATAAACGGGTTGATAAAGCGAAGGAATGTAAACGCCGGGAATTTCTGCAAGGCGGGCCAGTTTTGCAGATTTATTTTCTGTTGGATCGGCACCCTGAAGCTCCCTGGCAACAGCCAGCCAGCTATCCAGAGAGGCACCGACGATGACGGCATCCAGGAACGGGGCGACCGGCTCCGGATTACTCATTGCCGGCCCAAAACCAATTAACAGCGGGGAATCATCCGGTCTTTCAGCGGCCCGAAATTGCAGGCCGCCTAAATGAAGCATCGTTAAAAAATTGGTGTAGGAAAGCCGGTCCTGAAAATAAAAACCGGCCAGCAAGAAATCACTGAGGGCGGTTTTGGATTCTAAAGAGAACAAAGGGATTTGCTGATCATTCAGCAGGGCTTCGGCGTCTGTCCAGGGCGTATAAATTCGTTCTGCCCAGACATCCGCTTCCGCATTTAATAAGTGGTATAGTGCTTCGAAAGTGACATTGCGAAGTCCGGATTCATAAACATCGGTGAAGCATAGTGCGGCCCGGATTTTCACCGATTCCGGATCTTTATTTACTGCATTGTATTCATTTCCGACATATCTTCCGGGTTTGGAAACAAACGAGAGAAACGCATTATCAACTTTCTTTTTCAGCTCCATTTTTGACAAGCAATGCTTTCCAAATCTTCTTTGATCTTCCCAATGTTATTAACAGAATCCGGAATCACTAAAATTGAGTTTTCCCCGGCAACAGTTGCGAGAATATTACGGTGCTTAATCTGATCGATAAACAAGGCAACGCCTGTTGCCCGGCCGGTGATCGTTTTTACTACCAGCAACTGCTCGTTAAAATAAATACCTAATATCTCCATTCCAACTATTTTTACAAAGGAATGATTGCCTTCCTGCTCGGATATGACATACCGGTATCCCTCCGGTGTTGGTACGCGAATAATCCCCATTTCGTGAAGATCGCGAGAAAGGGTTGCCTGGGTTGTTGAATATCCCCGGCCTTCCAGGCGCTGCAGCAAATCGGCCTGATTGGAAATTCGTTCTTCTTGAACAATACGTTTAATGGCAAACTGACGTTCTTTCTTTTTCGCCATCTTGTTCTCCTTTACAATTAAATACATCCACTGTAAAACATCCCTGAATTAATCGCTGTTCGAAACAGCACAAGCCCTTAAACGTCAAAATGTCAACAATCCGGACAGAGACAGCCAATCCCTCTCCGTGCTGAACGAGTACCCACTCATTCCTTCACGATCTCATCCTAAGATCGCCGTTATTATTTCAACCTGCAGCAGTTGCCTGCAGGGAATAAATACGGCTCATGGCGGATATCCGCCATGAGCCGCGGAATTAGTTTTTCTCCCGTAATACCGCTTGTGCAGCAGCCAGTCTGGCAATCGGCACGCGGAATGGAGAACAGCTAACATAGTCGAGGTTCTGACGGTGGCAGAATTCTACTGATTTCGGCTCACCACCATGCTCGCCGCAAATACCAACTTTTAAGTCTTCGCGGGATTCACGGCCACGGCTAACGCCCCATTCCATCAAAGCACCAACGCCTTCCTGATCAATGCTCTGGAACGGATCGCTTTCCAAAATACTATTTTCTACATAATGCGGCAGAAATGTACCGGAGTCATCGCGGGACATACCAAATGTAGTCTGGGTAAGGTCATTGGTACCAAAGCTGAAGAATTCCGCAACCTTGGCAACATCACCGGCGGTGATGGCGGCACGAGGAATCTCGATCATGGTACCAACCATATAATCAACTTCGATGCCATGCTCTTCAAATACAGCCTTGGCGGTATCCCGCACAACCTGTGTCTGCCCTTCCAGTTCCTTCACATGTGAAATCAACGGAATCATGATTTCCGGATGGACATCGATACCTTCTTTCTGTACTTCGCAGGCAGCCTCAAGAATAGCCCGGCTCTGCATTGCTGTAATTTCCGGATAAACCATTCCGAGACGGCAACCACGGTGGCCAAGCATCGGGTTAAACTCATGTAATGCATCAACACGGGAACGAAGCTTCTTAAAGCTAACATCCAGTTTCTTGGCAAGGTCCCGCAATTCTTCATTGCTATGCGGCAAGAATTCGTGCAATGGCGGATCCAGCAAGCGAATTGTTACTGGACGGCCGTTCATTTCTTTGAAAAGCCCCTTGAAATCATCTCGCTGCATCGGCAGTAGTTTACCAAGTGCATATTGCCGGCCTTCCAAACTATCTGCGAGAATCATCGCCCGCATGGAATCAATCCGATGGTCTTCGAAAAACATGTGCTCGGTACGGCAAAGGCCAATACCTTCTGCACCAAAAGCTAAAGCCTGAGCAGCCTGATCCGGTTGATCGGCATTCGTGCGAACGCGTAGACGGCGGTATTCATCTGCCCAATTCATAATCGTATCATAGATGTGATAGTCCTGGGAGCTGCTGGCATCAAGAGTTTTATCCAAAAGCACTTGAAGCACTTCCGAAGGACGGGTTTCCAGGCGACCCCGGATAACTTCACCGGTAGTGCCATCAATAGACACCCAGTCCCCCTCTTTAACCAAGTGATCACCCACATGAAAATTGCGAGCTTTATAATTGATTTCCAGCTCTCCGGCACCAACGACACACACCTTACCCATTTGACGGCCAACCAGGGCGGCGTGCGAGGTCATCCCCCCACGAGCGGTCAAAATACCATTAGCAGCGTGCATTCCCTTAATATCCTCCGGGGAGGTTTCCACACGGACTAGCAGCACTTTTTCACCTTCGGTGGACCAGCTAACCGCATCGGCAGCGTTAAAAACTACGCGGCCACTGGCAGCGCCGGGACCGGCATTCAAACCTTTGGTTAGCAAATTGCCATCTTCAATTGTCTGAGCCTTCTGCTCGGGATCAAAAATCGGGCGGAGAAGCTGGTTCAATTGTTCCGGCTGCAAGCGCATTAATGCTTCTTCTTTAGCAATTAATTTTTCTTCTACCTGCTCAACAGCAATACGGAATGCCGCAGCACCGGTGCGCTTACCTACGCGGGTTTGCAGCATCCACAGGCGGCCGTCTTGAATGGTAAATTCGACATCGAGCATATCCCGATAGTGATTCTCCAGGCGATTACAAATATCGACGAACTCCTGGTAAACAGCAGGCATATCATCTTTCAGACGGGCAATCGGTTCCGGTGTTCTGGTGCCGGCAACAACGTCTTCGCCCTGAGCATTGATTAAATACTCACCATAGAGTATTTTTTCGCCGGTGGCAGGGTCGCGGGTAAAGGCAACGCCGGTACCACTATTTTCACCCATATTACCGTAAACCATGCTCTGCACGTTTACTGCGGTACCCCATTCGCTGGGAATGTTGTTGATCTGACGATAAACAATCGCGCGATCGTTATGCCAGGAACCAAAAACAGCGCCAACAGCGCCCCAGAGCTGATCCATCGGGTCTTCCGGGAAATCGACACCCAGGCGTTTTTTGATAACTGCTTTAAACTCACCAACGATTTCTTTCAAGTCATCCGCGGTCAAATCAGTATCATTGGTTACGCCACGGAGTTTCTTCTTATCTTCAAGGATTTCTTCGAAAGGATCGATATCATCGTGAGTCGCAGCGCCAACGCCTAAAACCACATCGCCATACATTGCTACGAAACGACGATAGGAGTCATAAGCAAAACGGGGATTATCGGTTTTGGCAATGATTCCCTGAACGGTCGTATCATTTAAACCCAGGTTCAAAACGGTATCCATCATACCAGGCATAGAAACACGGGCACCGGAACGAACCGAAACCAACAGAGGATTTTCTACATCGCCGAAAGTGGCACCCATTTCGGCTTCTACTTTCCGTAAGGCTTCTAAAACTTCCTCTTTAAGACCTTCAGGATAACTGTTATTATTATCATAATAGTGAGTACATACATCGGTTGAAATGGTAAAACCTGCCGGTACCGGAATACCGAGATTGACCATCTCCGCCAGGTTTGCTCCTTTACCACCCAGCAAATTTTTCATTTCCGATTTTCCATCGGCTTTATTACCGCCGAAAAAATAAACATGCTTCTGAGACATATATCCTCCTTAAACACCACATTGGATTATAGAGTAATTACGAATATTCATACCATTAACTTAGTGATTTATGAATCAAAATTCGATTTGGAAATATAATCATACCGTCAAACGATATACCGCTCCCGGTTTTGAGAATAAGATCCGATTAAATAGAATAGTAATTATGAAATAAGAAAGGAAATAACTGGTTATAGAGGTACTAAAAATAAGGTGAGCCATTTTTAATATTTTTAACGATTTACGAACTTTTTAGGTGCATTCGTTCAGGAATAAATCGCTCATCATTTTGCTTTCACTTACCATATAAAATTTTAGACTTTCAATGTAACCTCATTTTCCTCTTTTTGCAAAAGAATTAATAAAACTTGGAATTTTTATCATTATATATTTGAAAATCATCCGAATAAATTGAATAATTCCGCGAAAGCCGATAACGACTGTCGTTAAAGATTACAATTAGTGCCGACAACATTGCAGCTTAACAGGGTCCATATTTACAATGCTTGAAAAATTTCAGGGAGCTTTCCTCTAAAAACACCGCTACCGCAATACAGATGCAGGCAAAAACTTTCAAAGAGCGTGACGGATTTTCCGGAAACGTTCACCCGCTGGCCAATTTGGAATATCCCGGCCGGCTGAGTATATTCTTCTGCGCGGAAAATCAATTTCAAAATCGAATACAGATATTGTTTTAGCGTAAATTTACGCGATTCCTCCAACGATTCCCGAGAACAGCATGGAGAAATAAGGATGAAATATAATCGAATTGTTATCGATGCAATGGGCGGAGATCACGCACCGCAAGAAATAATAAAAGGCGCGGTGATGGCCTGCAAGGAAAGCAAGACTATTCAATGTATTTTTGTCGGTGAAGAAAATAGCATTATGGACATGTTATTGCAGGAAAAGCTCTCCAAAGATCGCTGGCATGTGGTACCGTCGACAGATGTTATCGGTATGGAAGAAGATCCGAAAACGGCGATTGAAGAAAAACCTAATTCTTCTATCGTTGTTGCCGCCAAGCTGATTCGTGATGGCAAAGGCGACGCCCTGGTTAGCGCCGGCAGCACTGGTGCAACTGTCATGGCCTGCTCCCGGGAAATTCCCCGCATGGCCAGTATCGAACGCGGGGTGATTGCCACAGTATTTCCGGCAATGAAACAAAAACGGGAAGATCCGGGCATTTCGATTATTCTTGATATTGGCGCCACTTTACATTGCACCGTGCCGCAATTGGTCAGTTTTGCAATTATGGGTATTCACTATTTGCAGGAAGTTATGGCAATCCCCAATCCGCGCGTTGGTCTCCTGAATATCGGCACCGAGGAAACCAAGGGTCACGCAGTGTTGAAAGAAACGAACAAAACTCTCCGGGAAATGCCATCAATTAACTTCATCGGAAATATCGAAGGGAAAGATATCATGCGCGGCGTTGCCGACGTCATCGTTACGGAAGGATATATTGGCAATATAGCCTTGAAAAGCATTGAGGGCATGGCGGAACTGTCCGTGCAAACCGGTAAACGCATCTGGAAAAAAAATCTGCTTTCCAAGGCGGGACTTTTAATGCTTTCCCCGGTACTAAAGAAATTAAAGCGGCGGTTGGATTATTCCGAATACGGCGGCGCACCTATTCTCGGATTCAAAAAACTGATTATCAAAGCGCACGGCCGCTCTAAAGCAAAAGCGATTATGAACGCCATTTTGCTGGCAGAACTTTCCGCGCAGAGTGACCTGGTCAAGAGTATGGAAAAATCCATGAAAGAATTTTATATGCGCATGTTTGATCAATAGAATATGCAAATGGGCATTTTTGCATTTTTGTTCATTTGCCCATTTGCCCATTTGCTACCTCCCTCTTTTTTCTTGCTGCTTGAAACCACAGCTTTCCCATCGTATTTTATTGATCTGGCAGATTTTTGTATCCTGCCGGGCCGATACATCATCGGACAATAAACGTTTGATATATAAGCAGAAGGAAAAGCCATGCCCCAGATAACCGAAGACTATATCCGATCGCTCCTTAGCAGAATCTCTTACCCCGGCTTTAACCATGACATTGTTACCTTCGGGATAATCAGCAATATCAATATTCAGGATAGTCGAATCACTATCGATTTAAAGTTTAATACAAAGAATGCGGAGACCAAGGCGACCGTCAAGCAGGAAATACAGGACTTAATGAAAGCAGAACTTCCCGAGCGTCGCGTGATGGTAATGGAAGGAATTCCGACCATGGCCATGCCCGGGCAGAATGCCAAGCCAAATGATCCCTGGGCTGGCAGAGCGCCGATCCCGGGTATTAAAAGTGTGCTGGCAGTTGCTTCCGGTAAAGGCGGCGTTGGCAAATCCACTGTTAGTACTAATCTGGCAATTGCCCTCTCCCAGGAAGGTCTGAAAGTTGGTTTGATGGACAGCGACATCTACGGCCCCAGTGTCGACATTATGATGGGTATTCATGACAAACCGATGGTCAATCAGGATCAAAAACTGCTCCCTCTGGAAAAGTATGATATCAAGATGATGTCGATGGGATTCATTCTCGATAAAGATACGCCGGTTGTCTGGCGCGGCCCGATGGTCATCAAGGCTGTCGATCAGTTCCTGAAAGATGTCGCCTGGGGAGAATTGGATGTACTGGTTATCGATTTGCCTCCCGGCACTGGTGATGTGCAGCTGAGCCTGGTCCAAAAGACCCCGATTACCGGCGCTGTCGTCGTAACCACCCCGCAGGAAGTTTCTCTGGTGGACGCCCGCCGGGGATACCAAATGTTTAAAAAGCTGAACACTCCAACCTTTGGCATCTTAGAAAATATGAGTTTTTATCCCAACGCTGCCACCGGGGAGCCGGTTTACATTTTCGGTAAAGGTGGTGGCCCGAAAGCAGCCTTTGAATTGGGCGTGCCTTTTCTTGGCGAAATTCCTATTGATCCGGAAATTGCCGAAGGCGGTGATACCGGCGTACCGATTGTTGCCAAAAACCCGGACAGTGAGGCCACCAAAGCATTTAGGGAAATTGCCAAGGAACTGCTGGCGCAGGGATTACTGGAAAGAGTCGGACGGTAATAAGAAGCAAATATACAAATGGGCAAATGGGCAAAAATACAAATAAGGCAATGATACATTTGCATATTTGTATATCTGCCCATTTCCTTCTTCAATATTCAGATATCACAATTGTTAAGGATACATTTTCCGGATGAGCAATCGCCATGGCACGACGTCCCGGTTTACTATCACCAGCATTAATGGGACACAAAGCAAGCATAAATCTGACCAGCTGGCGGTTGAAGAGCCGTTGGAAATCCGGGCAGCTTCTGCGAAAGATTTTAACGGCACCTATCATTCCCTGGCTGTTACAATGCGCACTCCTGGGAAAGACTTTGAGCTGGCGACCGGGTTTCTCTTCAGCGAAAGTGTTATTCAAGGCCGGGATGATATTCGGGAAATCGCCTATTGCGTCCCCCGGGATGAGCTGCAGCAATTCAATATTGTCAACATCCTGCTCAGCGAAAACTCCGTCTTCGACCCCGCCATTCTTAGCCGTAATGTCTATATCAATTCCAGTTGCGGTATTTGCGGAAAAGCCTCACTGGAACTGGTTCGTCAGGCTTGTGCAATAAATCCGCTGGGTGATTTTAGGATTTCCCAGGATTATCTCGCTGCTTTACCGGAAAAACTCTTCCGTGCACAATCCACCTTCTCCCGCACCGGGGGCTTACACGCTGTCGGGTTATTTGATACCAGTGGCAACCTCCTGAAGTCATTTGAAGATATCGGTCGTCATAATGCTCTCGACAAGTTAGTCGGCGATCAAATTCTGAATGGCTTTATGCCCCTATCGAATACCGTTTTACTCTTGAGTGGCCGGGCCAGCTTTGAGCTGATTCAAAAAGCAATTCTTGCCGGTATTCCAATGATTGCCTCAATCGGCGCACCGAGCAGCCTCGCCGTGGAACTTGCCCGTGAATATGGCATCACGCTTGTCGGCTTTTTGCGGGAAGACCGATACAATGTCTATGCCGGGGAGCAACGTCTCCGTTAGTATTTATCTTTCAGAAACATCTCGCATTCTCTCCCGTAAGCAAACCTTTCAGCTTTTCAAGTATCTAATTCAGAGTTTGGAGTTCAAAGTTGACACCTCGTTAGGGCCTCGTTCCTATTCCGGAGGGCCGGAATGGGAATGAAGTATGCGGGAAACTCTGTTTCCCAATCAGTTCTTGCCCGCGAAACAGAATTTCGCAAACAATTGCGTTCCCATTCCGGTCCTCCGGAATAGGAACGAGATAAGACTCTGAACTTTGAACTCCGAATTTTGAACTTACAAAACGGAGAGCCCAGCCCATGTTGCAAAGCTATCTTAAAATCGCCCTGCGCAATATCCGCAAATACAAAGCTTACTCCCTGATAAATGTCCTGGGATTAGCAATCGGTATTGCCTGCTGTTTCCTTATTGTCCTGTTTGTGCAGGACGAATTAAAATACGATCAGCATCATTTGGATGGAGACCGGATCTACCGGGTGGCGATCGATTGGAAACGACCGAATGGCAGCATCTCCTCTTCCCCTATTATGTCTTATCGCCTTGCCCCCACACTGAAATCCGCTTTTAATGAAATCGAAGCAGCCATTCGCTTACGCCCCTGGCATGCCATGGTAGAAAAAGATGATCTTCGTTTTCAGGAGACCGGACTATGTTTTGCGGACGAAGATTTCTTTCAGTTTTTCACCGCGCCTTTAATCAACGGAGATCCTGCCACCGTTCTGCAAGCGCCATTTTCGATCGTTCTTACCGAGGCGGTTGCTCAAAAATACTTTGGTGAAGAAGACCCGATTGGCAAAACATTACGCATCGAACATTACGGCGAATACCACGACTGGAGAGTTACCGGGATTATGGAGGAGATGCCGGTTCATTCCCATTTCCATTTCGATATGATGATGTCCATGAATACCGGACCGCAAATTTTCCTCGACATCGTTCTGCAAAACTGGGGGGAAGGAAGCAGTTATACCTATTTACGATTGCCGGAAAATTATGCTGCCAGCAGACTGGAAAGTCAACTTCCGGATTTTGGCACCAGGCATGTTGATGAAAATTTCAATAACTTTGCCGAACTTTATTTACAGCCCTTGAAGGACATTCATCTAAAGTCCCACCTGCGCGGTGAAATTGAGCCAAATGGCGACATTCTTTATGTTTACATATTCAGTGCAATTGCCGCATTCCTATTGCTAATCGCTTCGATTAATTACATGAATCTGGCAACAGCCCGCTCGGCCAATCGCGCCCGGGAAGTAGGAATGCGAAAAGTACTCGGGGCCTATCGGCAGCAGCTAATCACCCAATTTTTGGGAGAAGCAATCCTAATCACCCTGTTCGCCGTCGGTTTGGCATTTCTCATCGTGCTCTTATTTTTACCTGTCTTTAACGAATTTGCCGGCAAGGAAATGGCAATCGATGTTGCCAATAACTGGCCTTTACTCGCCGGCTTTTTCGGCCTCTCCCTGCTGGTTGGAATCTTTGCAGGTAGTTACCCGGCTTTCTTCCTTTCCGCCTTTAATCCCCTTGCTGTTCTGAAAGGCATTAAAAGTATTCGTTCTTCGGCCTCCTGGCTGCGCAAAGGGCTGGTAATTTTGCAATTCAGTATTTCCATCGTGTTGATAATCTGCACCACTGTCACTTATAACCAGCTGGATTTTCTCCGCAACAAAAAGCTCGGTATCGAACCGGAGCAGGTCGTCATCATTCCCCATCCGGGGCAGGAATTGTATGCGACTTATAAAACAGAAGTTCTGAAGAATAGCGACATTATAAGTGTCACCGCCTCAAACAAACGACCGACACGCCGCCTGAGCAGCAACCTTGGCTACAAGGCAGAAGGGGTCGATCCGGAGAAAGCAACATCGATCAAAGTCGTCACCGTCGATTACGATTTCTTCGAAACTTTAGGTATCGAGATCATTGAGGGACGCAGCTTTTCCGAGGCATACGGATCGGATTTTGAGGAAGGAATTATTCTCAACGAAGCTGCTGTTCAGGAAATCGGATGGGAGCAACCGCTTGGAAAATGGTTCGAAACCAGCACCGTCAACGACAGTTTTCAATGGATTCCGAAAAAAGGCGCAGTGGTCGGCGTCGCTCGTAATATTCACTTCGAATCTTTGCATACGGAAATTCAACCGGCAGTCTTTTTTATGTCCCGGAACTGGATCAACTGGATGTCGATTAAAATTAGCGCCCGCGATATGCCGG
Source organism: Calditrichia bacterium (assembly GCA_028284905.1). Lineage (GTDB taxonomy): Bacteria > Calditrichota > Calditrichia > RBG-13-44-9 > J075 > JACKAP01. The sequence continues at coordinate 9,220 of JANQQU010000070.1, read as the reverse complement.
CAGCTATCGATTTTCTGAAAGATAAATGGGACACCATCATCGCGGATGAGCCGTTCAGCAGCACATTCCTGGATGAAGACATTCACCAGCTCTACAATTCTGAAGCGCGATTTATGGAAATTTTTATCTACTTTTCCGGACTGGCAATTTTTATCGCCTGCCTGGGCATCTTTGGCCTAGCATCCTACACTGCCGAGCAACGGCGCAAGGAGATCGGCATCCGAAAAACACTCGGTGCTTCCATTCCCGGTATTGTCACCCTGCTATCCGATGAATTTACCCGCCTGGTATTATTCGCGAATTTACTCGCCTGGCCCATCGCCTATTTTTATATGCAGGAATGGCTCAACGGCTTTCCCTATCATTACGAGTTGGGGATTGGCGCTTTTCTCTTTAGCGCAGCACTCGCTTTTCTCATCGCCGCTGGCAGCGTCATCTTTCAAGCGCTAAAAGCAGCGTTGGCAAATCCGGTAAATGCAATTCGCTACGAATAAACAGTTTGGCAAAGGTGGCAGCTAGTCATCTTTGCCAATAAATTTTGGTAGTGTTAGACATGTAATACTAAAGCTGTCATCGCGAGGAGTGCAGCGACGAAGCGATCTCCATGTTGCATGCACGTTTAAGATTGCTTCGGCAAAAAGCGCCTCGCAATGACCGGATTGAAGAGCATTGCTTCTTTATCACTACCTAAATTTTTATAGCGGCCATTAAAATTATTTGAGAGGATTTTATGATGAAAAATTTACTATTGATTCTTTTGACCAGCTTTTGTCTCAGCAGTTTATCTGCCGGGGAAGAGAATTCCGCCAGTCTTGATATCCCCACGGAGAGCAATGGCATCAGCATTGGCAATTCGAAAAATTTTACCGGATTGCGCATTAACTTTCGCGATCGCGATGTAGAGCGTATTCGTGGCGTAAACATCACTTTCTGGCATTCCAACCGCAACGAATACGCGGACGTCAGCGGTCTTTCCCTGGGCGTTTTTCCTGACGCGGGGAATATTAGCGGCGTATCCATCGGTGCGCTGGGTGTTGGTGCCCGGGAAAACCTTAGTGGCATCTCCCTTGGCCTTCTGGCGGTTGGTGCCGGCCGGGATGTCAGCGGCATAAACATTGGTGGCTTGGCAGTCGGTGCCGGAGAAAATGTCAGCGGATTCAATTTTGGATTGCTGGCAGTGGGTGCCGGCAGAGATTTGAATGGTATAAGCATTGGTGGTCTGGCGACTGGAGCCGGAGAAAATATTAGCGGATTTACCTTTGGGCTGCTTGGTGTCGGCACCGGGGAAAATATTAACGGTATCACTTTAAGTGGTTTGGCAGTTGGCGCCGGACGAGATATCACCGGCATCAATATCGCTGGTCTGGCCGTTGGCACCGGCGGCATGTTAACCGGAATAAACCTTGCCGGTATCGGCATTGGGTCGGGTGAGAAAATCACCGGTATTAACATTGCCGGCATTGGCATCGGCAGCAGAATGATCGATGGCATCAGCATTGCCGGTTTCGGCGTCGGTGGTGTCGATATTCGTGGGGCATCCCTGGCATTGGGAACCGTCAGCATTGAGCCGGGTGGACAGTACGAAGGACTTGCATTCAGTGCATTCAACCGGATGCGCGGCTTGCAAAAGGGCGTATCGATCGGCATTCTGAATTATGCCCGAAAGTTAAAAGGTATCCAGTTCGGATTGATCAATTATGTCCGTAATAATCCCAAATTTTTAAGAATTCTCCCTTTAGTGAACATGCATTTCTAATTCGAGGGAAAATATCTTGACTTTCCCGGAAAAGTTCGTTAATGAACAATATCGCCGTTTTCTCGTAAACAGAATTGAAGATAACGGATTTCGAAAAAAGTAATGGTATTTAGACTTATGTCACCACGCTTGAAATGGAAATTCACTTATTAGAATATAGATTGCAAAAAGCAAAGTTTTCGGTTGGCAGTAGTTTTTTACCCAGGAGGTAGTTATGCGTTTAACAAGTATTAAAGAGCGAGTTGTAGATTGCGTTCGTTCCTTTCTTGCCTGGATTCAGGATTTTTTCAATATTACGCCAGTAAATCGCCGGAAACAGCTTATTCCGATCGAGTCAGATCCGAAGAAGCGACCTCGTCCGCAATATCATGACGACTATGATAATAATCTCTTAAAGATGTTCCTGGTGATTATCTTATCAGTACTCTTGATGATGCTTTTCGGTAAACTTTCATTTGAATAATCAGCTAAATTCCATATATTTTTAAAAAGGCGGATCGTTTTCGATACCGCCTTTTTTATTGATAGCGTTACAGCACAAGAGTTTATAGTTTTTGGGCAAACAAAACTGATATTTTTATAGTATGCTGTGTGATAATCTAACAGGGAGAATAATTGTGAAGCATCTTTTCGGACAAATATTAGTCATACTATTAATTTCAATTACAACCGTTTCCAGCGCACTGCTCGCCCAGGATTCGGAAAATCCGGCCTTACCGGGATTTGACGCTGCCGGCTCCGATCCTGCCGCAATCAAAATCGCCGATGAAACCATGGCAGCAATGGGCGGGCGCGACAACTGGGATAATACCCGGCATATCGCCTGGAAATTTTTTGGTCGCCGGGCACATGTCTGGGACAAATGGAACGGTGATTACCGCATGGCTTCCAAAGATTTGCTGGTATTGATGAACATAAATAGCGGCGAAGGGAAAGCCTGGAAAAATGGTGTTGCTGTAGACCATCCGGATTCTTTGGCAAAAAGCCTCGAGTTTGCTAAAAATGTTTGGATCAACGATGGATACTGGCTGTTTATGCCATATAAGTTAAAGGATAGCGGCGTTACCCTAAAAATGGCTGAGCAGGATACAATGATTGGCGGTAAACAGGCTGATGTGTTGGAATTAACTTTTAAAGAAGTTGGCAGAACGCCGCAAAACAAATATCTGGTGTATGTTGATAAGGAAACGCGACTAGTGGGCCAATGGGATTATTATTCCGATGCGAATGATCCTGAACCACGCTTGAGCACACCCTGGAGTAACTGGACGCGCTTTGATAACATCATGCTTTCAGGAGATCGTGGCAGAGGAAAAGTAGAGAATATCGCTGTATTTAAAGAACTACCTGCCAGTGTATATTCGGATTCCGCTGCAGTGGATTTAGCAGCTTTTAAAATGGACTAGTTATATAGGGTTTCCCAAGAAGAAATCAGGGAAGTCCGTAATTTAGTAGCAGTGGGCAGCAAAGACTTATCCTGCAACTGCCCACTGCTACTGCCACTATTATTTCTTCTGGCTGATCATTCCCGCCACTTCAATCGCTTCGGTAACGATCTGCTCAATTATCCAGAGAATACTCTCCGGCGCATTCATCAACAAATCAATCTCTTTGCGAATCACAAAGTAGCGTTTCCCCTGCCGCTCTTCCAGGCAAAAATGACCGATGGTTCCCGGGCGGGTATAAAATGCAAGGATATCATCGATGGAAGCATCTACGCAGGGCAACGCTGTTTTTAGAAACAGCTGGTTTTTTACACCGGTAAAATAAACCATCACGCTGGCCTGGGTCTGTGGATGGGTCGTCACCATCCGCAATTTCTCATAATCGACACCGTTATCAAGATTCCCTTTCCCTTGAAAATGCCGATTAATATTAGCCAGCAGCAGCGCTTCCCGGCTGTAAACCTGTGGATGGGGTTTCATAACATCTTGATTTGACGACAAGGGCTTCGCAGGCATTTGCTGCTCATCTATCTCAGCGGAGTGATCAGCATCTTTTATTTCTTTCCGGTAGGGATTCATTAACTGCAGGAACAAAGCATTTTCCTGAACGAATTCCGTAACAACCATCTGGCACTTCAACTCGTCGAGGGCGGCATTCAACCGCTGTGCAAACTCGAAATCCAGGGAGAAACTGTTACGGATCTTCAGGAAAACCGCCAGTTGATAAACCAGTTCCGGCTTGGCGCACTTTCCTTCCGGCAACTGCTCCAGCGTCAAAACGATCGCTTCCCGAAGATCGCGGGGGGAAAAGGTGGTTGGATCGATATTTATTGCCAGCAATTCGCGAATTTCGCAAAGCATCGCCAGCTTATGAAACGGCTTGGCAATAACGACATCCGCCTGGGTGTCTACCCAGTTTCCGCTGGCCATTTGTTTTTCCGGAACAATCAACACTACCGGTAAGGCCCGGGTTTCTTTATTGACTTTCAGATCCCGGCAAAGAAATTCTCCGTCAATGCCGGGCAGGTCCTGCTCCAGCATAATTAGGGCCGGCGAATGATTCATCACAGCTTCGGAAACGGCATAACCATCGAGAGCGGTAACGACTTGAAAACCGACGTCGCGGAGAAAATTTTCCAGAAATTCCCGAAAAAACGGATCATTACTCCCCAGCAGCAGTACCGGCTTTTCTGCTGCGGTTTTCCGGGCACTTTCAGAGGCGGGTTGTATGGATGGTTCTTGATCAAGGGTCAATGAAGACCATTTATGGACAATTCTTTTATGGGATAATTTTTCCATTGTTCACCTGGCTTACTTCCTTGTTTAGAGATCGGTATATCAACCATTTTGGTTATCATCCGTTCCTCTCCTTCGCCAAACAATGAGAAATGTGATTATCGGGTATGATTACCGCATATGATACAGTAATCCTTTCTCTTCAGCCAACCAAGATAACATATTTAGCGGCAGTAAGTCGTTGACCGTTAGTACATCTAAAGCTTTTAAGAAATTAACTTTAAGGGCATTTTTCTTATGCTTCGGAACCTGAATACTGCCGCTAAATTTAATACTGTTTATTGGCCGCTCATCAAATCATCGACCATTAATTGCACCTGGGCAATCTCATCCTTATTCACGGTATGCCCCATGCCCGGATACAGTCTTTCCTGCACGCTGGCGTCCATTGCACTGAGCACCCGGGTGGTTTCCTGTACTCTTTCTTTGGGAATATGAAAATCCACACCACTACAGCCCAGAAACACCGGCGTTCCGGCCAAGCTGCCGGGATAATCCCGGGGAGTGCCGGGCGGGCCGATCAGCCCCCCGCTCAACCCGGCGATACCTCCATAGCGCCGGGGATTCCTCGCGGCGTATTCCAGAGACAGGCATGCGCCCTGGGAAAATCCCAGCAGAATTACTTTTTCAGCCGGAAAGCCATTATCTGCCAGATGCGCCAGCATATCATCAATCAACTGCAGCCCGGATGACAATCCCGGTTCGTTGCTGGGCATCGGCGCCAGGAAGCTGTTTGGATACCAGGTATTGCCCGCAGCAGTCGGCGCCAGGAAGGCGATGCGATCGCGCTGTAACTCCGGCCCAAGGGTAAGAATATCGCGGGCATCTGCGCCGCGGCCGTGAATCATAATCATCGCGATTTCCGCATCGGCCAGTGCACTACCGGCTTCTGTCCAGGGGCGATCCTGATGTGGTCCCTGAAAAGGTGTTTTATTTTTATCCATCATTATCTCCGTTTGTTAATTTTTCCTAATATTTCTTCCCCAAGAGGGTTGATCGCTTCTTTTGAAACCCTTTCAGGGTAAAATTCATTTCTCTTTTTTAACCCGGGGCTAATAAACAGCCCCGGGTTAAAAAATGTAACCGCTTTGCGGTATAATACGCCAAGGGTTGATAGCTTCTTGTGAAACCCTATCAGGATAAGATACTTTTAACTTTTTTAACCCGGGCTAATAAACAGCCCCGGGGTTAAAAAATGCAACCGCTTTGCGGTATAATACGCCGAAGGTGTTACATATTCATAGCAGGGGGCGATCTTTCAACGCCCCCTGCTAAAGACAATTCATTTATTAACCCTGAAGGGGTTACAGAGTTATTTCCCTGAATTTAACGGCTAAGCGTTTTTTCCTTCTCCCGGCATCGTAATTTGCGGGAGATGTTTTTCAATCTCCTCCCGATTTTCTTCCATCCAGGGTGGCAGTTTCAGATGCGCACCAAGCGTTTCCAGAGGTTCATCCACAGTAAATCCCGGGGGATCGGTTGCGCCCTCAAAGAGTACACCGCCCGGCTCCCGAAAATAGATGGAATGGAAATAATTCCGGTCCATTACCGGAGAGACATTGAATCCCGCATTTACCAGGTTCTTACGGAGGACAAGTTGATTATCGTCATCAGCGATGCGCCAGGCGACATGGTGCACAGTACCCACGCCCATAATACCGCGAGTTGCATTGGGCTGATGGATAATATCGACGATTGTTCCCGCACTGCCATCCCCAGAGATGTAGCGATAACGATTCTCCTCATTTCCCGCTTCCCGGAAGCCTAAGCGATCATTCAGCACTGCTGCGGTTGCCTGGTAGTTATTTTCCAGCAAGGTAACGCTATGAAATCCTTTTATCGAATATGCGGATGGCACATCGCCATTGTCCAATCCGGACCGTTCATCATTTTCCGCCGCGATAATTTCCAGGGACAGCCCATCAAAATCATCAAAAGCGATTACCGATTCGCCCATTCTTTCAAAAGGACCGGCAACAGTAATCTTATTTGCTTCCAGCCGCTCAATCCAATATTCCAATGCATCTTTCGCGACAGAAAAACTGGTGACGGTTACTTGTCCGGCTCCCTGCCGGCCTTTCATGCCCCGGGAAGACCAGGGAAAAAAGGTCATAATCGTTCCCGGTTCGCCACCATGATCCCCGAAATAAAAATGATAGGTAAAGGGATCATCAAAATTGATTGTTTTTTTCAACATGCGTAGCCCGAGAATGCCAACATAAAAATCGACGTTTTTTTGGGCATCTCCAGCCATCGCGGTAACGTGATGAATACCATGAGTTAATGCAGCCATGATCGACTCCTTTCTCTATTTCAAATTGCCGAGCGTATTATTCGCTCAACAGATTAAATGCAAATCAAAATTAATTGATACATCAACTAAAAAATCAAAAAAAATCAAGCACTCAATTCAGATGCTATCCTTTCAAATTACGGATAATTTGGCAAAGCAGCGATTTTAAAGTGTCCACCTCTGCTTCGCTAAGTTCTCCCCGGGTTTCTTCAAGGGTTTCTTCTACAATTGGCAGCAGCTTTTCCTGCAGTTGTTTTCCTTGTTTCGTCAGGTAAACCAACTTTTGCCGCCGGTCTTTCTGATCGGGAATACGAATCAGATAGCTTTGCTTCTCCATGATATCCAGCGTTCTTGCGAGACTGGCCTTATCCTTGTCGATGGCTTCCGCCATATGCCGCTGGCAAAGACCATCATTTTCCCAGAGCAAGCTGAAGATACGCCATTGATCGACGGTAATCGGATAACCAGCGGCAGCAAAATTCCGATGCAGCCGGTTCGTTAATCCGCGGGTTGCCCGGTGTAGCAAATAGCCAAGCGTGTCTGTTATTTTTTCCTGATTCATTTGTTCCTTTTAGTTGATACATCAACAATGTATTTCAAAAAACACACTTTGTCAAGTAGTTGTATAAATTGATCGGAATTTTAATCGGCGGGTTTCTTTTTCTCTAATTCCCAAAGCTTGAAGTAGCGCACCATAAAATTGACGGCATCGAAAACGGCAGCGAAGAATCCCGGCACGCCATCGCGAAAGCCTCCCTTAAGCAGATAGCGTTTCCAGAAGCGGGTAAAGGGTTTCCAGAGAAAATATCGGAAATGATTTTTTCCCGAGACCTTCTCCCCCTGCTGATGGAGAAAATTCGCTTCGAAGGAAGTGTAGAAATCAAATTTCTGAATAAACTGGGAGATCGTCAGATAGGAATAATGTGCCATTGGCTGTCTAAGCTTTCCGATTTTTCCATCGACTGTCAGTTTTTCATGCACATGGCGATTGGGAAAATGAGCGCTGCCCCGGCGAAAGAGTCGTAGCTGGGTATCCGGATATTGTCCACCACGCTTTAACCAATGCCCAAAGAAATAATTACGCCGGTCAAGTTTAAAAGCAACCTCGGAAGGTCCGGCGGCGAGGCGGGAGAGAATTTCTTCGGACAATCGCTCACTGATGCGCTCATCCGGATCAAGATAGAAAATCCATTCGCCATGACTCTTCTCCATGGCAAAGCTTTTATTGCGATTGAGGTTCATGTCATTTGGGCGGGAAAATGTTTTGCAGCCATGCCGACGAGCAATTTCCAGGGAATCATCATTGCTTTCGCAGTCGACATAAACCACTTCGTCTGCCCAGGCGAGCGTTGGGAGAAGCTCCTCCAGGTGATACCCTTCGTTATGTCCGATAATCGTGATCGATAAAGTCATGCTGCTTGCATCAGTTATTTTGTCAGTCCGTTTTCAGGGGCGCATTGTACGGCAGAAGCCCAGGAAAAAACAACCGTTTTTTCGGAAGTAGCATGTGGAATCTTATCCCTGTAGAAAAATTGATACTTAAAACGGCATTATTTAACGCAATTCTTCCAGCGCTGCGCGGATATTTCTTAATTCTGTTAGCAAGTCTTCAATCTCTGCGACTGCTTCATCGGCATCCATTATGACTGTCACCGAGTCATCGGTGGTTACAACAGTAATTGTTTCACTACTCCCATCCACTGGACATATATCGCAGGACAGTTCCTGCGAAAGTGCTCTCAACTCATTCAAATCAATCTGCCGCATAAATGTCCGCCATTGATTGCGATTCATTTCAACAGTGGTTTCAAAATCTTCTCTATTGAAATTGCGAAATTGATAACGGATAATATCTTCGCTTAACTCAATGCCGGAATGGTAACCGGATTCACCATTATTGACAGCATTTAAAATCCGCGTATCTGCTGAATCAAGATCGGTTGCGTTGCTGCATCCATAAATGGAGAGCAGGATAAACATAATTAATAGTTGAAATATTTTCATGGATTTCCCCTTTACAAGAAATTGATCATTTTCTTGTAAAGTTCAAATTTCGTACCAACAATTTAAACCCTCTATGATCGCTGCCGTAACGACCAATCTTTAGCTAAACTTAGGAAAAACTCCAAAAGAATCAGCACCTAACTCTATATTTTACAGGGGCTAAAAAACGGCTGTCGACCATCTTTCTTTCCTGAGTTCAAGAATTGGGAATCGGAAAAGATTATCAAAAAGCTGAGTCAACTTCAAAGTTTTGATAAAGATACTTGGTAGTGCTACATCGTTAATGCTAAATGTTATTTCATTGTCATCGCGAGGAGTGCCCCAAAGGGATCCCTGCTATATTGAAAATCAAGTTCCTTTTTGTTCTGGCGCAATCTGTGGCCAGATAGAGAAACGATATAAAGATACGAACTCCCTGCTTAATAA
>JANQQU010000060.1 GCA_028284905.1 Calditrichia bacterium | reverse complement strand
AAGAACAAGGAGGAAAATGATGAATTATCTCGTAGGGCCTTTTCAGGATTATCTTCGTAACGCCTGTCGTTTTCATGCGGAAACCGTCGCCTATTGTGTAGACACCCTTCCCCAGGTATTCCGGAATTTGCAAATCAATCAGTTGGCAGATATTAATGCCCATCGGGTAGAAAAGGCCCTGCAGAACAGTCGCTGGGAAATTACCCCGGAAGGGATTCAACGGGTGGAAGGAGAGCAGAGTGAATACTTGCTGGTGCTGCGTCAGTTTCTTCAGTATCTGGAAGATGGTGGTTATCCGGTTGAGAGGGGCTTGCCTTCTTTAGTGAACTTGAAGAAAGCACCAGCGGTAAAGATGGGGGGACTCACGGCTGAGGAGCAGCAGCAGCTCCTGAATTTCCTTCGCTTCAATGTTCGCAACGATACCCAGCGTCGGGATACCTCCCTGTTGTTTCTGCTGGTTAGTGTCGGCTGCACTTTGCAGGAAGCGCTCAACTTGAAAGTGCACAAAAGCGGTATCATTCGTGCGGATGCCCCGCAGGCGATTTCCGGTGATTTCCAGTGGATTGGCGATCAGATGTATTTGCGTATCAAGGGCAGTGGGAAAGCTTACCGCAAGCTGCCGGTGCCGCTGGAGACGGTTAACTTCCTGAACTTTTACCTGGAGAACCGCAAGCATCGCAGTGCGCGGCTTTTCATTCGTAACTCCGGCAAGCAGCCGCTGGATGCGATCCTGTTGGTTAGTGCAAAGCGATTTATCAGCAAGATCTTCAAGGAGCTGGCGATTGATGTTAAGCCGGCGGATATCGAAGAAGTTTTGTTTAACACTGCCCTGGAGAATACGGAAGTTGCTGCCACACCGTTGGCTACTGCAAATTACAATGCAGCGTAAGTAAACGATGATATAAATGGGCAAGTCGAAGGCTTGTCCATTTATTTGAATACTCCCTCCCCATTTTAAGCTTAACCATAACTGCCATCTCGCATCCCACCTGTTTGCAATTTCCCCGAATTGCACTTATATTCGATAATAACAATAAGATGTAGAGGGTAATATTAATATTTACCAGGCCATGCGATTTTGCTTACTATTTCTGCTGTTTTTCTACTGCAGCAATTACGCACAATCAACCGGTAAAACCTATCAGGACTGGTTAGAAACCGGCAATCCCTACGTACAAAATTTCACTCCGCGGGAATATGGAGAAAATCCTCAGAACTGGTGGATTCGGGAGGATGATCGTGGTTTATTGTTCGTAGGGAATGGGCATGGGCTGATGATCTTTGATGGCAATTTTTGGCAAATTATCAAAACTCCCCGGGAAACAGCCTTACGATCATTTGAATTCATGGATGATAAAATTTATGTTGGCGCCCAGGGCGAAATAGGTTATTTCCAGCCGGACAGTATCGGTGGATACAAATATACCTCTATAAAAGAAAAAATACCTGCGGAGTATCAGAACTTTGTAGATGTTTGGCAAACCTATATCATCGATGATGCCGTTTATTTCGGCACCAACAAAACATTTTATCGATGGCAGAACAACGAATTTAAAACCTGGCCTACCAAAACCTTTATCTTCCGAACCTTTGTTCACAAAAACGAAATATATCTCCAGCAAATGCATCAGGGCTTTTCTAAAGTTGTCGGAGATTCTTTGCAGGTTGTGCCCGGAGGTGAATTTTTCGCGGAAATGAGAATATACAGTCTTCTCTCTTTGGATAATGGAGATGCGATTATCATTACCCGCAACAATGGTCTCTTTCGATACGATGGGAATGAGTTTACCCCAATGAACGGGTCTGCATATGACTTCCTTAAAAATAAACGTGTCTACCATGCAGTCGCCTTGAATGATACACTCTATGCAATGGGGACAACGCACGGTGGACTTGCGATTGTGGATAAAAACGGGGATTTATGTCAGGTGATCGATAAGTCCACCGGACTTAAGGATGATCTGATTCACCATGTCTATAACGACCGCCAGGGTGGTATTTGGCTCGCCTTAAACAATGGATTGGCGCGGATTGAAACACCTGCGGCACTTTCTCGCTTCACAGTTGATCGCGGCATTGAAAGTACGGTTACCGGCATTCAACGATATAACGGAACGATCTATGCTTCAACGCATCTTGGTCTCTTCTATCTGGATAAACCGGCAGGAAAAATAACCGATCAGGAAAACACGCCGCGTTTCCGAAAAATTGAGAATTTTTCCCGCCGGGCCTGGGGATTGCTGACATTTGATGATCAATTATTAGCCGCTACGAATGAAGGAGTGATGCGGGTAGAGAAGGATAATGTCCGCCGGATCGATCGTTGGGACGGGAGAGTTGTCTCCAGTTTTACCCGTTCAAAACGCAATCCCAATAGAGTATACGTTGGCCTGTTCCGGGGCATGGGGATAATGGAGTATCATAACAACCAATGGAAAAATCTTGGGTTAATCCCTGGTGTTGAAGGCATGACGACACATATTGCTGAGGATGCAAGTGGCGTCTTGTGGGTTGGCAACGGCCGCAATGGCGCTTATCGGGTAGAAGATCTCAATCCGAATAGCATTGATTTTGATCCTGAAAGCGATACAAAGGTACAGCACTTTGGGCGTGAGGCAAATTTGCCGTATAAATACATACATACCGCCGTTATCGATGGGAAAGTCTACGCTGCAACCCAGAAAGGATTGCGGAGCTATGATAAAAACACGAACCTTTTTAGGCCGGATAGTTCTTTCGGCGCACATTTCGCTGATACCACGACCTGGGTGTTCTTTTTAACAGAGGATCGGCAAAAAAATGTGTGGCTGGTGGGCGGCCAGGGCAAAGCGGTATTTAATGGCGTCGCAATAAGGCAGCCAGATGGCAGTTATCGTTGGGAAAGCAATCCGTTTGAGCGTATGAATGATATGGGTGATATGTTCGTGATCTATCCGGAAAAGGATAATTCCATATGGTTTGGCGGATCCGAAGGTGTTGCCCGGTATACAACACATTATACGCGTAAACGGCAGGTTAATCAAATGGCAATGATTCGTCGTGTTGCTCCAATTTCAGTAGGTAAAGCTGTTTTTGGCGGTAGTATAGCGGCGCAAAATTTTAGCCCGACATTGGGATATGAAAATAACTCTTTAAGATTCGAATATGCTTTTCCTACCTTCGACGATGTTTCTGCCAATCAATTCCAGGTGAAGCTGGAAGGCTTCGATGCGGACTGGTCTGGTTGGACCTCTGAAAAACAAAAAGATTACACCGGTCTGCCGGAAGGCACTTATATTTTTAAAGTGCGCGGCAAAAATATCTATGGCACGGAAAGCGCGGAAGGGAGTTTCTCTTTTACGATAATGCCCCCCCTCCATCGGAGCATTTGGGCCTATTTGGCTTACCTTGTGCTGTTAATTGGCGCGATCAGCGTGTTTGTCAAATTACGAGTTCGCAGCCTGGAGAAAAAGAGTGAGTATCTGGAAAGCATCGTGGCCCGTCGAACAAATCAGGTTGTCGAGCAACGGAATCAGCTGATGCGGCAATCAGAAAAACTTCAGGAATTGGATCGCCTGAAGTCCCGCTTTTTTGCCAATATATCTCACGAGTTTCGTACACCGCTCACCCTGCTGCTCGGTATGCTCGATAAATTTGACCGAAAGGGCCCGGGAAAACAATTTAGTGGTGATGTAACCATTATGCAGCGCAATGCTTCCCGCTTGCTTCAGTTAATTAATCAGCTGCTGGATTTATCCAAGCTTGAGGCGGGCGGTATGCAGCTTCAGGTATCCCGGGGAGATATTGTTTTGTTTATTCGCCGGCTGGTTCTGTCTTTCACATCGCTTTGTGAAGAAAAAAACATTAGTCTTCGCTTTAATGGACAGGCTGTCGGGGAAGATAATGCCCATATCGCTATTAAAGCTTATTACGACTCGGATAAGCTGGAAAAAATCTTTTATAATTTGCTTTCGAATGCCTTCAAGTTTACGCCTCCCAATGGTATTGTCGATGTTCAGGTGGCAATCGAACAGGCAGATGATGAGAATGGGGAAATTGATAACAACGGTGCTGCCATAGAGGGTAATGCTAGTGGTAAGCCTGAGAATAAAACGGAAACCTATGTTGCGGTGCGGGTAAAAAATACTGGCGCCGGAATTCCGGCCGATAAATTGCCGCATGTGTTTGATCGCTTCTTTCAGGGAGATGATGTAAATACCCGCCGTTACGAAGGCAGTGGTATTGGCCTGGCATTGGTAAAAGAATTGGTAACATTACACGGCGGCGATGTTACAGCGGAAAGTGAAAGCGAAGGATGGACAACATTTGCTGTTCGTTTACCGTTGAGCCGGAAAGCATTCCGCGATGAAGATTTTGCGCCTGAAACGGAAGCGGAAGAAACGGCGAAGCTGACCGAAACCGCCCGTCTGTCCCTGGTGACCGAAAAAGCTGTGATGAATAATGGAAACAATAAAAATGATACCACAGAAAGCGAACCTGAAGCGGACGGTGACGATGCTACCATGATACTCATCGTTGAGGATCATCGGGATTTGCGGGATTTTATCCGGGAACAGCTGGCAGATAATTATACCGTTGTGGAAGCAGCGGATGGCGCTGAAGGGCTGGAGAAGGCAGAGGAATTGATACCAGACCTTGTCATCAGTGATATTATGATGCCGAAAATGGATGGATACGCTTTATGTACTGCCTTGAAAAAGAGCGATAAAACGAATCACATCCCGGTAATTTTGCTAACAGCAAAAGCTGCCAGCGGTCATAAAATCGCCGGACTTGAAAAGGGTGCGGATGATTATCTGATCAAGCCGTTTAACCCGGAAGAGTTGAATGTGCGGGTGCGGAACCTGATAAAAATTCGCCAGCAGATGCGCGACAAGTTTAGTTCGGAAATAATGCTCAAACCGGCGGATGTGACTGTTAAATCCGTCAATCAGGAATTCCTGGAGAAGCTTCTCGCAATTATCGAAGAGCATGTTGAAGATGAAGCTTTTAGTGTCGCTACTTTTGCCGATAATGCCGGTCTCAGCCGGGTGCAGCTGCACCGGAAATTGCGGGCATTAACCGGGCAATCTCCCAGTGAGTTTATCCGGTCGTTCCGCCTGGAAAGAGCTGCGGATTTATTGAAAAGTGATGCTGGAAATATTGCCGAAATTGCCTATATGGTTGGTTTTAATAGTCAGGCCTATTTTACCCGCTGTTTTCAGGAAAAATTTGGTTGTACGCCCAGTGAATACAGGAAAAAATAGAGTATATCTATTTGAGGCCTTTAATACATTTTGCTTGAGCATGACGAATCGCGGTTTACAATCGTGATACATTTGAATCACTAACACAGGGGTAATTATGAAGTTTATCGTATTTTTACTAGTTTTGTCAACATTGTTTGCATTCGGTCAAGATAGCTTAAAAGTGCCGTCAAAAGACCTGCAAATTGCTGCTGCTGTAATGGCAGCGCCGGAAGACTTACGCGCAGGTGCAACGGTGTATGGGTTTTCGCCTGAGGGAGAAATGATTACACTACGGGAAGGCACCAATGAAATGATCTGTCTGGCGGATGATCCGAAAAGAGATGGTTTTAACGTTGCAGCCTACCATAGCTCGCTGGAACCCTTTATGGCACGTGGCCGGCAACTGCGGGCAGAAGGAAAATCTTTTCAGGAAGTCCGGGAAATACGCGGTGCGGAAGCTAAAGCCGGCACTTTAAAAATGCCGAAAGATGGCACTACTTTACATATCCTTTACGGTAAAGAGGGCTACTACGATGCCGATAGTGGTAAAGTCGTAAATGCAATCTATCGCTACGTTGTATACATTCCCTGGGCCACTACAGAATCCACCGGTTTACCGATGACCCCGACCGTCAAGGGAGCGCCATGGATTATGGATCCCGGCACGCATCGGGCGCATATTATGATTAATCCTCCCGCGGAAACGCAGGAATTCTAGAAATCGGAAACACCCCTTTTGCAAGAAACGCCGCAGGGAGAAATTCTCTGCGGCGTTTCTTATTTATGATAAACTCTATTGAGTGTTCTGAGATCAGGCAGCGGTTTCTTTCTGCGTGTCCTTCTTTTCTGTGACGTCCTTGAATAATAACATATCGACAACACGGGCTGAAGCACCTTCATAGAATCCGGTTTCCATCTCAAATTCTTTTGGATTTTTAAAAGTCCCGAAAACAATATCAAATAAGGGCAGGTCGGAGTAGTTATAAGCATGGAGACCTTTCCCATGATGAATCGTATGGCTTTCCGGACGTTGAATAATGTATCCGAGCCAATGGGGCGTTTTGATATTCGCATGTTGGAAGATGCCCAAAAAAGTTGTCATTAATAAAACGAGTGTTGCTGCCTGGGGAACGACCCCAATAATCAGGGTTAGGCAAAGGCTGCCCAGCATTGTCCAGCCAAGCATGTCCAATGGACTAAAATAAAAAGCACCATATGTATCCAGGCGCTCTGCACTGTGGTGCATTTGGTGGAAGGTTTTCCAAAGGAAATCAAATTTGTGCATGGTATAATGCCAGACAAATACACCAAATTCATAAAGTAAAACCCCGGCCAAAGCACCACCGGCGACGCCAAGCGCGCTTAAATCAAATAATTGATACTGAATTAGATATTGGTCCCACAATAATGGGAAATAGGTAGACAAATAGAAGAATACCCCGAATGAAATAATGCCCCGCAATTTCCATCCTTTAAGTTTAGGTAAAGGTCTTCCCGGTTTCAACGCTTCCCAAAGCATCATTGCCCCATAAATGGCAATAACTACTAAAGAAATTGGGTCCAGTAAAACTTCTAGTGGTGTTGGCATAGCTAGCTCCTTGAAATGATAAAATGATTTTCTTTTTTCATGTTAAATTAAAGCGATTGATTAAAATTTCTCTTCAGACGCTTTCATGATAAGAAAATGCAAGGCGCTTTAACAATCGGGGTAATACCGTTTTTTAGCGGAGGGAATACGGTATTGCAGGAAATACAGTACGGTATTGAAAGTATGAGGAAAATGTTTGGAAGGATGATAAAGGATTGTAAAATATAATTATAAGTTTCAGGAAGAGAAACTACAGCAAGCATTAAAGAGCTGACCTCAATACTTGCTGTAACTGTATAGACATCAAAATAGTTTACTCCGCGCTGGTGTCCACCCATAAATCCGGATATTTAACGCCATCGACATCTGCCATGGCATATCCTTTTTGGGTAACGACATTAATCATGTAAGGCATACCATTTCGTTTTTTGTCCCCTTCGCAGGTTATCCAGTCGTTGTGATTGGACCAATGATGATTATCTCCCATAATTTCTCCCGGCATTACACTGTGGGAAACTTTCCGGTATTCCTTAAAGTCTGTACAGTTTTCGTTCAGCTTGAGAATGTGTACCCACAAATGATGCGGCTTTCCATTGTCGTTGAACGTTACGTAATTGCCGTCCGGAGAAATTGCAGCGGAACAGTGATCATCACCAAAAATTGTATACTTCCGGGTTTCCAGGTCGATCGCACGGACAATATGCCCATCGCGGGAAACTAATCGTCTTCCGCTGGCGTCAATGCCGATTTCTCCAGTGCTATCCAGATAATCAACAACAACACGTTTTTCTTTAGTGTGGATATTCACTGCCATCACATTGTCTTTGCGAATATAGAGAATCTCCCGGCCATTGGTATGAAATTCCAATGGGCAGTTATCATCGCCACCGGCATCATCTACCAGGTCTACCCGATTGCTGCCATCAGCATTTATGACATAGATTGTTTTTTTATATTTAACCGCTACTTTGTTGCCATCCGGGCTCCAACGGGCAAATTCTCCCCGGCCAAGCTCAACAAAATTTTTGTCTCCCAATACATGCACGCGAACCCGTTTCTTTTGTGCATAAACCACCTTCCCTTCAATGCCACCCACTTGTGCAATCAATGGAAAAACCGGCGGTAAAGCGAGTATCGAGATTAAAAAAATATATAAATAAATTTTTTTCATGTTTTCACTCCTGAATACAATAATTCTTCCTGAATTCATTTCGCCCGAATATGCAAATATTAACTAATTAAAAGAGTGCTTTACGGAGAGAATTCTCTAATAAAAAATTAAAAAAAAGAATGATGGCTTTCAGTGCAATTATCTGTATTTAATGATATTAGGACATAGTGCATCTATCTGTTCCAACGAATTTCTTCTTGCGCGTTTGAATGGCAATGTATATCTTTAATTTACGCCGAAGTGCATTGTTCCTGGAATTATAAACGTCAATAAATAAAGTAGGTTAGTAGATGACTTCTCAAGAGATACGTTATTATGCGGGGCTGGATGTCGGGGGAACCACAATTAAATCAATTTTAGTAGATGGGACTGGTAACCAGATCGGAGAAATGGTTGAGGTGGCCAGTCAGGTAAAAGATGGGTTTGAAGCAACTTTTCAACAATTGTCAAAGGCACTGGAACTTTTAACCAATCAGATAGACGCGACCGTTACGGATGTCAAAGGAATTGGGCTGGATGTACCCGCCCCTAGTAGTGACGGGGTGATATGGGGACAGGCAAATTTAGCCGCCAATTGGGTTGGAAAGAATATTCGTGATACATTCTCAAAGAAAGTTGGAATTCCAGTGTTTATGACGAATGATGGCAACGCTGCTGCTATGGGCGAATATGTAACAAGGCATAAACATTTTGGAGGATTGCTGTTAGTGGCACCGGGAACTGGCCTGGGAGGTGGTTTAGTTTTACCCGGCGGCAAAATATATGAAGGCAATAATGGGCTGGCATTGGAAATTGGGCATATCTCTGTACCGTTTCGGGAAAAAAATGGTGAACTTCCTTCATGCACCTGTGGCTTGAAGGGATGTACGGAAGCATGGATATCCCTTGTCGCACTTCGCCGAAGAGTGGAAATAGAATTAGCAGATCCCAAGTGGAAAGACCATCCATTAAACTCTGGAGAATTATCAACTGAAGAGAAAGCCTTTCGCCTGCGTGATTTTGCAGAAAAAGGAGACGAGCTCGCTATTCAGCTGTTTCGGCAGCAAGGATTCATCTTTGGTTATGCGATTGCAGACATGGTTCGAATGTTTGATCCCGGCTTAGTGGTGATCGGGGGAGGGCTGGCAGAGATGGACTTTCGTGATCAGTATATGGAATGGGTAAAGGAAGGTTTTGCAGAACGCGCCTGGCCGATGAATCAAAGAAGCCCACTGGATGAAAATGACTTAACGACCCGATTTGAATGGGCGCGCGGAGGTGATTCTGCTGGTGCGCTGGGAATGGCCTTTGTCGCACAGGAAATGTTCTCATAAATCCCAATTTAAATGAAGGAAAACTATGGCGGACATCTATCATCATTTCCCGGTTAATGGCTCTGTTGAACGTGTTTACGACGCAATTTCGACCCCAATGGGAATTAACATCTGGTGGTCGCGCAATGCCAAGGGGGTAGCAGCCCCGGGTAATATTTATGAGTTGGATTTCGGGCCTGGTTACATTTGGCAAGCCCAGGTATCCCGTTGCCAGCCTCCATTTGAATTTGAACTAACTTTAACCGATGCAGATCCGGAATGGGTTGGCACAAAAATCGGTTTTTTGTTGGCCGATAAAGATGATGCAACCCAGGTTTCTTTTTATCATAGTGGTTGGACGGAAATCGGAGAACATTTTCGTATCTCCAATTACTGCTGGGCAATGTACCTAAGACTAATGAAGCGATATGTCGAATTTGGTGAGACGGTTGCTTACCAGGATCGCCTTGATGCCTAGTTCAACCGTTTTTCTAAGGGAGTAATTATGAGTGTTACCAGAATTAATGAATTCCTGGCGCAGGAAGGCCAGGGAGAAACATTGCGAAAACTGATTCAATCTTTTCAGGCAGACATTGAGGCATCCCAGGGTTGCCACTCCTGCAAAGTGTTGCAAAGTAAACAAAATGCGGATAGTGTTGTCGTGATTGAAATATGGGATTCCGTTGAAGATCATGAAGCCTCGGTTAAAAACATTCCGGTCGAAGCATTACAAGCAGCAATGAAACTGTTGGCAGCGCCTCCCAAAGGTGAATATTTCCAGTAGAGCGTTTTACAATTAATCTTGATATATTGTTATGTCATAAGGGGCGTTTTTAAGTTGTTTCTGAACAGTGCTCAATTTTTAATAAATATTTGTTTGTTCGATCCACTTTTAGGAAAATCGGAATATCTGCAGTAATTTTGTTCAGTAAGGAAGGCATTATCATGAAAACAGAACAACCTCACTACGATTTTGATTATGTTGTTATTGGTTCCGGATTTGGCGGATCCGTATCCGCACTTCGCCTGGCGGAAAAAGGTTATCGGGTCCTTGTGTTGGAAAAAGGGCAGTGGAAAACGCCCAAAGATTTTGCTAAAAACATCTGGGACTTGAAACGCTGGATGTGGCTGCCGGCAATGCGTTTCTTCGGGATTTTTAAATTGACATATTTTCGCCACGTTGCAGTATTGTCCGGTGTTGGGGTAGGGGGCGGCTCGCTGGTTTATGCGAATACCCTGCCAGTGCCGAAAAAGAAATTTTATACGGCTAAAAGTTGGGCGCACCTGGCAGACTGGGAAAAAGAATTAGCGGATTTTTATCCGCTGGCTTTACGCATGCTTGGTGCAACGCCTAATCCAGTATTGCAAACCGGTGATCTTGCACTGAAAAAATTGGGCGAGAATCTTGGGTTGGCAGATAAATTTCAACCGACAAATGTTGCGGTTTATTTCGGAAAAGCAAACGAAACGGTTGAAGATCCCTACTTTGATGGTAAAGGTCCGGAACGAACCGGTTGCAACTTCTGCGGAGGCTGCATGGTGGGGTGTCGTTACAATGCCAAGAATACACTAGATAAAAATTATCTGCATTTGGCACAGCAACTGGGCGTAAAGATTCAGGCTGAATCCGAAGTTGTAAACGTCGTTCCGTTGGATGAAGGTGAAGGAGAGAGTGGCTATCGAATAGATTGGCAACAGTCTACACGGCTATTTAAGAAAAAGGGCAGCGTAACCAGTCGTGGCGTTATTTTCTCCGGCGGTGTTTTAGGTACAGTCAAGCTATTACTGAAGTTAAAAGATAAATCGCTCCCATTCCTCTCCGATCGGGTAGGCGCAAATATCCGCACCAACTCCGAAAGCCTTATTTCAATTACCACTTTGAAACGGGATAAGGTTTTGTCAAAGGGAGTTGCAATAGGTTCAATATTGCATACCGATGAAGACAGTCATCTGGAGCCAGTCCGTTACAATGCCGGATCAGGATTTTGGCGCTTGATGGGACTGCCGATGGTTCGCGGCAGAACAACGATAAAACGTGTCGGAAGTATGTTCTACGATTTTGCACGTCATCCTGTAAAAAATATAAAAGTTTATTTTACTGATGACTGGGCAAAACGAACGCAAATAATGCTCTTTATGCAAACGATAGACTCTACTTTGCGTTTTACGAAGGGGATATTCGGAATGAAATCGAAGATGGAAGATGGAGACCCACCAACTTCTTTTATTCCGGAAGCATTTGAGCTCGCTGACAAATATTCGGAAATTATTGAAGGCAAACCTTATGTGCTGGCGA
Organism: Calditrichia bacterium; assembly: GCA_028284905.1. GTDB lineage: Bacteria > Calditrichota > Calditrichia > RBG-13-44-9 > J075 > JACKAP01. The sequence goes on along the minus strand of JANQQU010000060.1, from coordinate 296,981 downwards.
CTGAAGCAGCAATGGGAATACCCACAACTGCGCATATACTTGGCGGTGCAGTTATGGGTAAAAACCGAGGGGAAGGCGTTATTGATAGCCAAAATCGGGTTTTCGGTTACCGCAATATGTACGTATGCGATGGCTCGATGATATCCGCAAATCCCGGTGTTAATCCCTCTTTGACGATTACTGCCATATCTGAACGAGCTATGAGTAAAATTCCTGAAAAGAATCCGAAAGCTGTTGCCACCTTTAATTCTGAGGAAGCACCGGTATTGTAGCATAAAAGTTGACATTTTTCAGGGGGCAGGAAAACGGCTACTCTGAAAAATGTCATATTCCCCAAATTTTCTTTCCTTTCTTCTCACAAGCAATAGAGCGTTAATAAATCTTAAAGTAATATTCTTGCGGATGAGTTTTATCAGTAAATCGCAATGAATGGTTTGCTTTTGCTATATTGTCCGTTATACTTAGATTCAATCTAAACAACAATAACGGATTCCCATGTTCCCAAAGAATTTCAATAGCGAACGTTTAATTTATCGGCCTTATAAATTTGAAGATATTGATCAAATTTTGAAGTACGCGGCCGATCCGGAGTGGGCGCGTTATCTACCGGTACCCGTTCCTTATACCCGTGGGGATGCAGAGAAGTTTGTCGCCAGTCAGCTATTGCTGGAGTGGGATAAAAATCCCTCCTGGGCACTGGAGTTTCAGGGTGAATCAATCGGCGGCATCAATGTTCGTTTGCTTCCAGCCCATGCGTTGGCCGAAACCGGATACAGTATTGCTCGACCTCACTGGGGGAAGGGATTGGCATCCGAAGCACTACAAACAATACTGGATTTAGCTTTTAACGCTGATGACAGTTTAAACAGAGTGAGAGCAATGGCTGATGCGCGCAATGCAGCCTCGATGCGGGTAATGGAAAAATGTGGGATGTCCCGGGAAGGTGTTTTGCGGCAAAATCAGCAGCTGCGTGGCGAGCTGTTCGATGAAGCGTGGTATGGCATTTTACGTTCGGAATGGGAAGCTAACCGAAAATAGCCGATAGACATGGACCCAAGATGGTGAATGACTCCTCCTCAATAAATAAGAATGCCAACAATGTCTTCCTTTCTTACACCCTGGCAGATAAAGCCCTGGCTGAAAAACTGACGCGCAAGCTGGAAGAAGCCGGGCAATCTGTTTGGATAGATGTTGAAGATATCCGTTATGCAGATAATTGGAAGGATGCTGTTTGGCCGGCGTTGGAACGTGCCAAAGCAGTTCTATTTGTAACCAGTGCAGCCTCGCTGGCTTCTCGAAATTGCCTGGAAGAACTGGCATACGCTGCCGAGTTGGGAAAGCGAATCATACCAATCATTGCAGAAAGAGTGAGTGGTGCACCTGCGACCTTGAAATCCCGGGTACGCAGAGATTTTAGTGGCGCTAATGACTTTAATGAGGAATTATTACGCCTGTTAAAAGACATCAACAGTGAACCGGAATATGTGGAGCTTCACACCCACTTAACCTTTCGGGCAGCGCGCTGGCGTGCGGATAAAACCGGTTTATTGGACAGCCGGGAAATCCGCAAGGCTGATAGCTGGGTGAATGAAGCTGATAAACAACCGGACCTGAATCCACGACCGACACCACTCTTAACGGATTTTATCCAGATAAGTAAACAACACATCAAGCGACGTCGCCTGAGAACCGCCGGCGTATTTGTTCTGCTCTTTCTTGTAATCGGTGGTAGCTATTTCGGTCGTGAATGGTGGTTGGGAATACCACGGGCAGGTATTTCACCACAGACCGCTTCTATGCAGGAGGAAACGGCAAGACGAACTGTGAGCGGCGTCGATAATTTACATACAGCCCTGGTAGAGGCATTACCGGATAAAGAAGATCGCAATCAACTGTTAATTGCTACCTGGAATATTCGTCAGCTAGACCGCCACAAAAGACCGTTGGAAGCATTGCATTATATCGCCGAAATAATATCCTTTTTTGATATTGTTGCGATTCAGGAAGCGATGGGAGATCAGTCAGATTATCTCAAAATAAAATCGCTGCTGGGCAATGGCTGGCACTCATTGGAAAGTGATATAAATGAGGGCCGGCGCGGGAATCAAGAACGGTTGGCCTTTTTTTATGACGCCCGCAAGGTGACACCTACCGCATTGGTTGGCGAATTAAATTTGCCTGAATCCCCGATAGAAACTGGCAATCCTTATCGCAGTCCATATTTTGCCGGTTTTTCACTCAATGGCCTTCAGCTTGCTTTATGTAACGTTCATATACGCTGGGGACGAAATGAAGGTGACCGGCCAATAATTATGAAGGCGATTGCGGAGGCATTAGTCAGAAAGGTCGAGAGAGGGCGGGATTTCCCCCCGAACCTTATTCTTTTAGGTGATGTGAATGCAGGCTCAGTCGGCGGAGAAATTCTGTCTACCCTGGAAAACGCTGGCTTGACCCTCCCGCCAGCGGTGCGGGATTTGTCGGTCTCTCCATTTCAGGAAAGACCCTATGCGCAAATCGCACTTAAACTGACAGAGGGAGATTTTGCAGCCCCTGTGAATGGCGGTGTTTTTAATTTTTTCCAGCATGTGTTTAAAGATAGCGAAGAAGAAGTTTATCGCGCAGAGATTGAGAAAATTCGCCGCAGCGGCGAATATAAACACAATCGCACATTGATGATGTCTGACCATTTTCCGAAGTGGATTTCATTAAGGATTAGGAATAATAACGAATGATGCAATCTTTGGGAACAAGTTGGAAAATAACTATTTTTTAGAAAAAATTTGATATCGGGCTGAAATGTGTTATTTTGGCGCTGCCTTTAGAAAAAGGTGGTTATCCAACAATGACACAGGAACAAGTATCGATTAAACTAAAGCCTTCTTTTTTCCTGCCTAAAAAGCTTAAAAACCATATATAATCGAAAGGATCCACTAATGAAATTTTGGAAGTTTTTACTCCTGCCAATCATTGCAATTGCCTTAATTACTTGTCAAAGTAATCCGGTCGGTGGTGGCGATCTCGTTTTACAGTCGGAAGTCGACAGCATGAGCTATAGCTTTGGCGCTCAGGTTGGTAATAATATCGAATTTGCTGCAGATCAATTAAATATTGACGCGTTGTTGCACGGAATGCGTGATGCCTTGATGAAGAAAGGTATCAAGCTTTCCGATGAAGAAATTCTTGCCGGTTTCAATAAGTGTAACCAGGTCATCCGGAAAAGTTTTCAGGAGAATCAGCAGAAGCTTGCCACTGAGAACATGCGTGTGGGATTGGAATTCCTGAAAGAAAATAAGAGCAAAGAAGGCGTTGTTGAATTACCGAGTGGCTTGCAATACAAAGTGTTGCAGGAAGGTACCGGTGCTTCTCCCGTTGCCACAGACAAAGTGTTAACGCACTACCGCGGTACACTCATTGATGGCAGCGAATTTGACAGTTCCTACAAGCGTGGCGAGCCTATCTCCTTCTCTCTGAACGGCGTTATTCCGGGGTGGACGGAAGGCATTCAGTTGATGAAAGAAGGCGCAAAGTATGAATTCTATATTCCTTCTAACCTTGCATACGGCGAGCGTGGCAGCGGTCAGCGTATTCCGCCGAATTCTACCCTGATTTTCGAGGTTGAGCTTGTAAAAGTGAATCCCTAAAGCCACTGCAGGCTAGCTGCATGATTTTTTTTTGAAGGGGACAATGCGAAAGCGTTGTCCCTTTTCTTTTTTGATGACGTAGGAATTTTATGTATCTTTTCCGCCTCGGGAAGCTTCAAATCAAGACAGGAAAGGAGATGAATATGACATTAGATAGATTAGAAAAAGCGACATTAGGTGCGGGGTGTTTTTGGTGTGTCGAAGCTGTATTTCAGCGCTTGAAGGGAGTAAAGGGTGTTGTGTCTGGATACACTGGTGGAAAAGTGCCAAATCCGACTTACCGGGAAATTTGTTCCGGTTTAACCGGGCACGCGGAAGTCGCTCAAATAACATTTGACCCGGAGGAAGTTTCATTCGAACAGATTCTCGAAGTCTTCTGGCGAACCCATGACCCAACAACACTGAATCGACAGGGGGCCGATGTCGGTACCCAATATCGCTCGGCTATTTTTTATCATGATGACGCTCAGAAGGAAATTGCCGAAGCGTCAAAGTCGAAAACGGATGCCTCCGATTTATGGGCAAATCCCATAGTTACTGAAATAAGTCCTTTACCAAAATTTTATGTTGCAGAGGATTATCATCAAAATTATTACAATGAAAATCCCGGACAAACCTATTGTTCACTGGTAATCGCTCCGAAACTGGCAAAATTCTTTAGGGATTTTAAACACCTTGTTGCAGAAGAAAATTAATGAAAATCCGATAGCTGTCTGATTGAGGAGGAAGCATGCAGAAATATCAAATTCCCCATACCGATTTACACGTAAGCCGATTAGGGTATGGTTGTATGGGGCTGGGAGGACATTGGAATACGGAGCCGCTCGATCCTGCTGATCAGGCCAAAGCCTTAGAAGTTGTCGAGAAAGTACTTTCAGAAGGCATCAATTTTTTTGATCATGCAGATATTTACATGATGGGAAAAGCGGAAGAAGCTTTCTCAGGCATTTGGAAAGCATTAGGGACCTCCCGTGAAGATGTTGTTCTTCAATCAAAATGCGCCATTCGATTTCAGGATATGCCAAACCCCGGAGATCCGCAAAGATTTGATTTTAGTTATGACTATATTATTTCATCCACAGAAAGTATTCTCAGGCGGCTCAATACCGATTATCTGGATATTCTCCTGTTGCACCGCCCCGATCCGTTAATCGAGCCGGAGGAAGTTGCCCGTGCCTTTGATGCACTGGCGAGCAGTGGTAAAGTGCGCCACTTTGGCGTTAGTAATCATACCGCCTCACAGATGGCCTTTTTGCAATATTACCTGGATCAGCCGATTGTGGTCAACCAGGTAGAGATGAATGTTGTCCATTCTTCACTGGTAAATGATGGTGTAACTTTTAATCGCGGAGAGGCCCAGCCGAAGTCCAGCGAAGGCACTGTAGAATATTGCCGAATGAATGGTGTGTTGCTGCAGGCCTATTCTCCCGTGGCCGGTGGCCGGCTCTTTGGTAATCCGCATGAAATGCCGGCAGGACACTTGCAGGAAACGGCAAAAATTGTTAGCGAAATGGCTGAAGCAAAGCAAACATCTAAGGAAGCTATTTTGCTTGCCTGGTTACTTCGGCATCCGGCGGGTATTCAGCCCATTTTTGGAACGACCAGGCCGGAACGAATTGCTGCTTCTGTAATGGCAGATGATGTTGCGCTTAGCCGGGAAGACTGGTATCGTCTTTTTATTGCCGGGCGTGGCGAGCCGTTGCCATAATTTTCTCCGGAAACAAATTCCTGGCATTCCCGTTTGGGAATTAAAATGATTTTTGTGATTTATAAACACGCAAATTGTCGTTGATACAATACTTTTTGCGTGTTCTTTATATCAGTTTTTTGGCTGGATTTTTTGCTCATATGCGCCAATTTTCTTGGTGTTACAGAGCAGAACATCCAGGGAGGAATGAATGAGCAATATTCCCGACCTAACGATTACTTCAGCGATTATCGAAAACACTTTTAATTCAGCATGGGCTGTCGATGCCGATTTACGCTTAATCGTGGCTAACCAGACATTCCTGAAAGAATTCGAGCAAGCTTTCTCGGTTCGATTACAACCAGGGGCGTATATCCTGGAAAATTTGCCTGAGGAGATCGTTGCGAAATGGCAGGTGTATTATAAACGGGTGCTGAATGGGGAAAGCTTTACCGTTTCCGAGAGTTACGATTTTGATGAATGGCATATCGATACGGAAATTACATTTAGCCCAATTCTTCAGAATGGAAATGTTCTGGGAGCAGCGGTTTATTCCAAGAATATCAGCGACAGACGTATTATTGAAAAGGAACTTCGCAAAAGTGAAGGAGAGCTAAAGCAGGTTCAGCACCTTGCCACTATTGCAGAATCAGCGTTAAAAACCAGTAAAGAGAATTATCGTCTGCTGGTTGAAAACGCCCCATACTCCATCCATCAGCTGACTTTAGAAGGTAATGTCCTTTCCGTAAATAAAGCTGGCCTGGATATGATGGGATTGGAAAAGAATACTGAAATCATCGGCCAATCTTTCTCGCGTCAGGTAAGCTCGAAAGATCAAGTCCGTTTTACGGAGGGAATCCGAGCTGCTGTCGCTGGTAAAACTAAAACGTTTGAGTATCTAACCAGTAATGGTCGGATCGCTCAGACCATTTTAGTGCCTATTAAAGATCATGATGATAAATCTGTGTCCCGCATTTTAGGAATATCTGTTGATGTGACCAGTCAACGCCTGGCAGAGGACGAACGCGCCAAATTGGAATTGCAGGCGCGGAGGTTGCAAAAACTGGAAGCGATCGGCACGCTTGCAGGCGGAATTGCACACGATTTCAATAATATACTTGGCGCGATTCTCGGGTATGCGGAACTCGCCGCAATGGATTTGCCTGAAGAAAGTCCCAGCGCAAAGGAGCTGGAGCAAGTGTTGTATGCTGCCGAACGGGGCAAAGAGCTGGTTAAGCAAATCCTGACTTTTAGCAGGACAGCCGAGCAGGAATTTAAACCGTTGCGAATACAATTAGTTGTACGGGAAGCACTTAAATTATTAAGGGCAACCATACCAACGACGGTGGAAATTGAATTCGATCTCGATACCGATGCCGGGATAATCCTTGCCGACCAAACCCAGATTCATCAGGTCGTGATGAATCTCTGCACAAATGCCTATCAGGCGCTGGAAGAAAACAGTGGTAAGATTCGTATCTCCCTGGAAAAAGTAGATATCCGGGATGAGGAAATTACTGACCCGGACGCTATTTACGAGGAGCAATATACCAAACTTTCCGTGGAAGATACTGGCTGTGGTATGGATGCCATCATGATCGAACGAATTTTTGACCCCTTCTTTACAACGAAGTCAGTCGGGCAGGGGACAGGTATGGGACTGGCTGTTGTTCATGGCATCGTAAAAAGCCATAAAGGTTTTTTGCATGTTGATAGTGAGCCGGATAAAGGCGCTGTGTTTCGGGTGTATTTCCCCCGAATTGATGAACAGGTGACCGACGTTGCTCTGCGGGAGAAACGTATTCCCCAGGGGACTGAGCATATTATGTTTGTTGATGACGAAGAACAACTGGTTAAGATTGGTAATCTGATGCTGGGGAAAATGGGATACACGGTGGATAGCTTTGCAGATTCGCAGACCGCTTTGGAGGCGTTCATTGCCTCACCGGATAAATACGATCTGGTGATTACAGATCAAACTATGCCGCAAATTACCGGTATGGAACTAGCCAGCCGGATGATGGCCATTCGCTCGGATTTACCAGTGATTCTGGTCTCAGGATTTAGTAATTCCGTAACACCAGAGCGGGTGAAAGAAATTGGGATTCGGGAATATTTGATGAAACCGGTCAGCGCCCTGGACTTTGGGAAAAGCATTCGCAGGGCACTAGACTAATAACCTCAGGACAAATATGTTTTATCATATGGTATTAGCGACAACATTGTGGCTGAGCGGATTCGCCTTGTTCGGTCGTTTTATTGCACCCCGCTGGAAGATTTTCGGCAAACTGTTTTTTTACCTGCTGGTTAGTTATCTTTTATCAATCTGGCTCGGTAATTGGGCACTGATTTGGATTATCGGGCATCCCTTGCTCGGGATTGCCGGGCACATCTGGTGGTGCCGTAAAAACAGCATCAATTGGTTGACTTGCCAACCACGGGCGCGTTACCTGGAATTGCGTCCCTGGGCAAGCGGCGATGGATTTAAAGAGAAAACGACAACTTAAGGATTAGAAAATGGGGCTGGAAAAAATTGGCTGGTCGGCATGGTTCCAGCAACAGGCAGAACCTGAAAAGCTAGCGCAATACCAATTGGCACGTGTGGTAACGGTCAATAAAGAAAATTACCAGATTCGTGGCGTCGCTGAAAAGCTGACCTATGCGGAAGTGACCGGCAAGTTCTATTACAATGCATCCTCTGCGCTGGACTACCCGGCAGTTGGCGATTGGGTATATGCCCAATTCTTTGATGACGATAGTCAGGCAATTATTCATGAACTGCTGCCACGTAAAACACTCCTGAAACGAAAAACAGCTGGCAAAAAGGTCGATATTCAATTAATCGCGGCAAATATCGATATTGCCTTTATTTTACAATCCCTGGACGACAACTTTAATTTGCGTCGCCTGGAGCGATACCTGGTGATGATCCATGAAAGCGAAATTCGTCCGGTAGTTCTGCTAAGCAAAAGCGATCTGATACCAGCTGAAGAATTGCAGGATAAAATTGCTGAAATAAAAGCGATCTCTCCGGAATTAACAATTTTATCCTTCAGCAATATTAATCAAGACGGGCTGGATAATGTCGTCGATTTATTAAAACCCGGGGAAACATTTTGTTTGTTAGGTTCTTCCGGGGTAGGGAAAACGACTCTGCTCAACAATCTGCTCGGCAATGAGACATTTGATACCCAGCAAGTTCGCGAGAAAGACAGCCGGGGGCGACATACGACAACTCGCCGGCAATTAATTCTGCTGGAAAACGGCGCTCTGGTAGTTGATACCCCGGGGATGCGGGAGTTGGGAAATTTTGATATATCCACCGGGTTGGAGGTTACTTTCGATGAAATCAGTGAGCTGGTTACTCAATGCCGGTTTAATGATTGCACCCACACCAAAGAAAAAGGATGCGCGGTGCTCGCAGCTTTGGATGAAGGCGTGATATCCTCGGAGCGATACGAAAATTTTATGAAAATGACCCGCGAAGCAGCGCATTATGAGCGGTCTTATATCGAAAAACGTCAGCGGGATAAAGCATTTGGAAAGATGTATAAATCAATCATGAAAGACCATAAGAAGAAATAAGCAATAGAGATGCTTTGGAGAGTTTTCCGAAGGGTAAAATATACTTCACCCTCCGGTTTGGATTGTAGAATTCTTAGAAGCGAACCAGCGCGGATGCCCAGGTAAAGCCAGCGCCAAATGAAGCAAGGCATACCAATGCGCCATCATTGAGTCGGTCTTCTTCCCAGGCTTCACTGAGCCCGATCGGTATCGTTGCTGCTGTTGTGTTACCATATTTTTGGATATTGCTGATAATTTTCTCCATCGGCATGCCCAGACGCTTGCTGACGGCTTCAGTGATTCGCAGGTTTGCCTGATGGGGGACCAGTAAGTCGATATCTTCTTTGCTGTAGCCTGTTGCTTCCAGGGCTGTATTAATTACTTCCGGAAAACGCACCAGCGCGTTTTTGAAGACAAATTTTCCATCCATATAGGGCCAGATACCTTCGCGGTTTAATAGTTCTTCACTGATTCGCGGCGAATGCGCGGGGGAAGGCTCTTCAACCCAAAGGCGTTTTGCATGACGGCCATCGGCATGAATGTGAGTAGTTAAAACCCCCTTTTCAGGATTCTCTTCGGCTTTCAAAATTGCAGCGCCGGCGCCATCGGCAAAAATAACTGCAGTGCCACGGCCTTCTGTCGTCAAATCTAAAGAGGTGCTTAACATTTCTGCGCCGACAATCAGTGCGTTCTCGTAAACGCCGGTCTTGATGAATTTGTCTGCAATGGACATTCCGTAAAGAAAACCGGAGCAACCATTGCGAATGTCAATTGCGGGAACGCCGGGCAACTCCAGTTCCGCCTGCAGGAAACAACCTGAGCCGGGCACAATATGATCCGACAATACACTACACATAATAATTAGCTGAATATCCTTTGCTTCCATGTTTGCGCGTTCCAGCGCCATTTTAGTCGCTTTAAGTCCCATCGAGGTGTGGGTATCTCCAGCATCTACCCAGCGGCGTTCTTCAATGCCAGTACGCTCCCGAATCCATTGATCAGAAGTATCCATCATCGTTACAAGGTCTGCGTTTTTGACAACACGCTCCGGCACATAGTGACCAACACCAGCAATCGTTGAGTTTCTCATCAGTAATCCTTTCCATTGTTAATTATGCCTTTTTAGCCACCAAAATAATAGGAAATAATCTTAGTTATTCCAAGGGAATAGCTAAGAAGATAAGCCAATTTATTTTCGGAAACGGGCACTGTATTTCCTCCGGAAAAATACAATGCCCGGAAGAAGATAAACCTAGCGGTTAATAGGCATTACACCGCTATTACGGGCTTCCTCGACATCAACAATCAAGTAAAGTAAGTTGACTGTTTTCAGATGCTCCTGCATGTCTACATAATTCTTGTTGCCAACCTGCAGGGCATAGATGAAAGACCGTAATTGTTGTTGGTAGGTGATCTGTGCAACCGGTCCAAAAAGGCCTGCATAGGTATTCCAGTATGCGGGGTCAATTCTGTCCTGGGCGACATCCCGCGTGCCCAACAAAGTGGTTTCCAGGAAAATCCAGCGCTGTTTTTCCCGATCGAGATAAAATCCCAAAAAGCAATGATTGGGTGTCAGGGCTATTACCGGTTTTATGCCAATCCTGCGAAGAATTGATGCAAAAAGTGCTGTACCATCGACACAGTTAGCCTGAGCAGTATTAACAGTCTCGCTAAGGAAGCGCACATATTGGCTTCGCACGGCTTGCGACATAACTGTTGGCGTGGAGATATCGCTGTAGCGAAAGCCGCGTTTCTGAAACTCCGTCCAAATGGCAAACACCTGGCGAATAACTTCTTCCTCGCTCACCTGGTACCCTGTAAAGCTGTCGACGATCTTCCACTTCATCAACTCCGGTAGTAGTTGGTTGGTAATCCAGGGATGATTTTCGTTGACGTATGCGGCGAACATCCAGTTCCGGTCCAGGGCAATCCCTTTCCGGTGAATCTGGATAAAGGGACAATCGTTAATCGAATGGACGCGGATCGTCTTTATCTTCTGATCATAAAACTCATTGTTTACATAGAGTTTGAAAGTAACATTAACCGGAATTGGCTGGATGATCGAATATAATGCGTTAAAATTATAGGGGATTTTCGGGAAAGCCTCATAATAAACTTTCTGATCTTTGATGTAGCCTTTGATCGATGCCGGAGACATTATCGCCGGCGCTTCAATCTCCAACCGAAATGTGCCATTACCGGCATCGCTTTTAATACGCATTCCCATTTGTCCATTTGGGTCCCCGATAAAATATGGATCGGTCGCCGGAGAGAATTCCATAGTGGCTGACGCTAAAATGTAGGAAGGGAAGAGCTGGTCTTCCATTTCTACGATCGGTTCCCAGGTAATCAATGGTTGCAGCCTGGGGTAAATTTGGCTGGAAGCGCTAAAGGTTAAAACTAGCAAGAAGATGAGAGAGTGGAATCGTAACATAATTTCCTCCTGAAATAAGTTCGCTGGTAAGAATACGCGTCAGATGATCGGTGGGTGGCTTTCAGATGAATTATCTATATTATGTCATTTTGTGGCGAAATTTACGGATTGCAATAGCCAGGAACAAATATTGAATTAATATTCCAAAAATAATATATCCCCAAAAAGCAAGGGATGTCTCGCCGGATTGCATCACCCAGAAAGCTTTTAAGGGCCAATAGGTGGGAAAAATGCCAAAAAGCAGTTCCCAGGGACCACTAACAAAATATGCAAAAAGCGGAGGATACCAGACGATACCAGCGGCTTTGATGAGTGCAAATCCTTGTACTTTGTTGTTGGCAAATATCGCCATAAATAGCGCAAAGATAGGGGCTAGCAGGGCCGCGGATAAAGCTGTAAAAAATAGATGAGTAAACTTGATTTCAATAATGCCCGCTATCGGGAAAATCAGCAAAGTAATTAACACACTGAGTATCATCGGAAGGGTTGTTCGGTAGATCAGATATTGCCGAAGCGTGAGTGGCGAAACTTGCAAGGCGCTGAGGGTTTGGTCGTCCCGCTGATCCAGCAAAAGAAAACCAATAACCTGCCCGGGCAAGATCGGGATCAGGATAAGAATAAAACTCATAAAATAATTGTAATATGGCTGGAAGTCGAAAGAAAACCGCTCTAACAGCTCAATGTTGAGGAGTGGGATTCCCCAGCGAATTAGCAGGGCGATAAAAAGGGGAATGATCATCAGCCAACGGAGCATCGGATCGCGATGCACACTTTTGAGGTCTATTGGTCCCAGGGCTTTTAATAAACGGGTATTGTTCATATTAAACCTTTGCCGTTTCTCCGATAACGAAGCGATGAAAAGCATTTCGGCATAAGTGATATAATAAAAATATCCAGGCAGTGCTATACATAAATGCGTACGTCAACTGCATCGATGGTATTGTTTGAAATGATGCCTTTAAAAGTAAAAATGAGGCATGATATGGATGCAGATAGAATAGAAAATGATCCCACATGCCAGTAAAAGAAATGATTGGCACCGAGAATAAAAAAAGAAACATGATCGATGGGAAAAGATATTCATTAATCGAATGATAGCGGATGACCAGGAAAAAACCGAAGAGGCAAAACAGGATATTCATGGTTATAATACCGGCGAGTAAAAATATCCAATTGAGAGCAGTGCCAAATGCAAAATAAGTAATCACACTACTTTCAATTATTGAGAGAAGGGAAAGCGTGACCACTTTCGATGCCAGATACTCACTGACATTTAGCGGCGTAATTGTTTGTGCCTCCAGGGTGCCTTCTCCCTTTTCCAGCAAGACCAGCCCCCCCATAAAATAAAAACCATTCATGGAGAGATTGGAAAATATCGCCAGCGGAATAATCCAGGAATATTCGCTGGACGGAATCCAGTATAAAAGCAGTACCACCGTAAATGCAGCAAAGAGGGAAGCGTAATAAAAGCCATTGCGATGCTGTATGCGGACATCGCAGAGGAATGTCGCCAGGAATCGCTTCATCGTAACTCCTGCCCGGTCACTTTGATGAAAATCTCCTCCAGCGATGCTTCGAGGGTATGTATTGTGCGTATATCATGCCGTTGAAGAATACTCAGAAATTGTCCGTTTTCCCCAATCCCATCAAGCGGAAACTCGACTGTCTTCGTTTGCGCATCATTGAGATATTCTACCCGAACGCGATGCAGTCCATATTGTATTTTCAGATTTTGTGGCGCGTCAATCAGTCTAATTTCCCCGGCGGTAATAAATGCAAGGCGATGACATAACTCATCAGCGACGCTCATGTCATGTGTCGTTAAAAAAACAGTCTTTCCAGATTGTTGCTGGGCGCGAATCAAGTCTTTAATGCGCCGGGCGTTGGCCGGGTCCAAACCTGCGGTTGGTTCGTCGAGGAAAAGAATGTCCGGATCATGCAAAAGTGCCCTTGCAACGGTCAGCCGGTTTTTCATTCCCTTGGAAAATTGTCCGACGGGTGTGTCAGCATCTTCTGCCAGACCAAGTAGTTCGAGGAGTTCCATCGGCTGGCGAACAGATTTGTCATATAGTCGCCCAAAATATGCCAGATTTTCACTTGCGGTTAACTTGAGAAAGTGATTCGGTAATTCAAACGAAACGCCAATTCTTTCGTAAAGGCTAGCGTCCCAGGTTTTTAGCGGCTTGTTTAATATGGAAACATCACCCTGGTAAGATTTTAACAGTCCGATTAAAATCTTTTGTGTGGTAGACTTACCTGCACCACTGGGGCCAAGAAAACCGAATATTTCACCTTTTTCAATGTGAAAATTTAATTGGTTGATGGTTGGTTTGTCACTATGGGGATAAGCAAATGTTAGTGTATTTACTTCGATCAATGGTGCTTTCCTCCGGCAGAATAAAACAGCTGAGGAAATATTACCAGAAAAGATGAAATAGAAAACAGGAAATAAAAAAGGGCGCTGAGAGGCGCCCTTTTAGAAAGCAAATGCAGTATTAATAAAATTCGTTAATCTTCGTCAGACTGGCTCGTAGCTTCGTGACAAAGTCAGAGTAAATTTTTTCATTCTCAGGATTGCGAACCGGCTCGGTATCCAGCCAGGCCATAAAATCATTCTGGGTACTTTTTAGACTTGCCACTGCCGCTTTAAAAGCTTTTGCTTTTGCCGGTGCTAAAGTTTGAGCATACTCGGCAATTTCGGAGTCCCGGAAACGTAGGATATTTTTCAGTTCCTGGATAAACACATCAGGCGTTTTGTCCCGTCCGGCGCCAAGCTGTCCTAAAACAGTTTCACCATCACTGTCCAATATGATATATGTCGGATAGCCGCTAACACCGAACTGGCTCTGCAACTGATAGTTTCTATTGACGTATTTGGCCGGCACAATGCTTGAGTTCCTGGGGAAATCCAGGGTTACCAATACCATTTCTTCTTTAGCGAAAGATTTAAAAGTCTCTTTTGCGAAAACATTTTTATCCATCAATTTGCACCAGCCGCACCAGTCAGAGCCGGTAAAATTTAACAACATCGGTAAATCCTGTTCTCCTGCCAGTTTTGCGGCAGCAGAAAAGTCCATCGTCCATTCGCCAATTTGGGCGCCTTCCAGGGCAACCTCTCCGGCCTTCAACGATGAGAAGGAGAAGCAAACGAGCAAGATTAATAATATGTTTGAAAATCTTTTTGACATTTTAGGTCCTTCCTGAAATTAATACGCTTAATGCTCAAAAATAAATCATCAAATATTTCATTGCAACTTAAATGTATACTACAAGCTATAGTCGATTATACTGTGTTTTTGTGATATGGATTCCATTTTTTACGTGGAATCATAAATGTTATTAAATCGTGATATCTTCTTCCTGCCTTTTGTGCAAGATTCTTTGATGCAAGAAAAGCGGTAAAGTTAGCAAAAATAAGAGAACATATTGAAAAATGTCCCGTAAACAAGCAAAAGTTAGATATTCAGACTAAATTGTTTTTATCAACCTTTGCTCAGGGAAATTATTATGAAATTACGTGAAGTACTAAACCAGATTGTTGAAGAAGAAGCACCCATCCTTTTAAGTGATGGCGACCAGGACTATGAAGCAGGTGAATTACTGGACAAACTTTCCGAACCAATGCTGAAGCGGGAAGCACATATGCAGCCCGGACTTTACATCGCGGAGATCAACTCCGGCGGCTACCTGGGACAAGTTTTGTTTAAGGTTAAACAGAAGTAAAATTTTATACAGATCTATTACTCATCTGACTCCAAAAAAGAGCGCTGTGGAAAAATTCCACAGCGCTTTTAGTTTATAGAAAAGGCTTTACAGGATTGTGTCCGGTTATCAATGGAATGTTTTTCCATTCTCGGCCATGTCTTTCAGCATTTTCGCGGGTTGAAAGCGGGGGCCGTAAGTTTCGGTAAGTCTTTGCATCGTATCGTAAATGTTTTTTACGCCGACATGGTCGATGTAACGGAAAGGTCCGCCACTAAAAGGAAGGAAGCCAATGCCAAATACCGCACCAAGGTCGCCATCTGTCGGTTTGCTGATAATGTCATTTTCAAGGCAGATCACCGCTTCGTTCAGCATCAGCATGAGTGCACGATCCTGAATTTCGGATGCGGGCAGCGATTTATTGCCATCCCCTTTAAAATATTGATACGCGGAGGAATCAACACCTTTCCGCTTGCCTTTGTCGCTGTATTGATAAAAACCCTGCTTGTTTTTACGGCCCCGCCGTCCGGCCTCATACATTTTTACCACGCCTTTACTGATTTCAAAACCATCCCGGTCTTTAACTACTGCTTCACTGCTGGATGTTGAGTGAGCGACAATGTCTAAGCCTACCTGATCCATGAGCGTAATTGGACCCACCGGAAATCCCTTTTTCAGCAAAGCTTTGTCAATGGCATCAAAGGGAACACCTTCTTCGATCATCAACAGACATTCGTTCAGATAGGGGGCAAGAATACGATTTACATAAAATCCCGGTCCATCATTTACGATTATGCAGGTTTTACCCTGGCGAACGCCGAAATCGTAACATGCAGCAAGGACCCAATCTGCAGTCTGCGGCGTTTTGACAATTTCCAACAAAGGCATTTTCGGTACCGGTGAAAAGTAATGCATTCCAACTACCTGATCGGGCTTATTAGCACTATTCGCCATTTCAGTCACCGAAAGGGAAGAAGTGTTGCTGGCAAAAATCAGATTATCGTTTCCGAGAGATTCCACCTCTTTGATGATCTGTTTCTTTAAATCCATCTTTTCTAAAACTGCTTCAATAACCAGATCGGCGGTATCAAAGTGATCATAATCCAGCTGACCATGCACCCGGCCAATGACTGTTTCCGCGGCAGTTTTACTGAGTGTCTTATAGCGGATTTTCTTTTTCAGGCCTTTCCAGATACTTCTTCGTGCTTCCTGGATTGTTTCCTGATTAATGTCTTTTAAAAGCACATCGATGCCTTTATTGACGCTAACCTCCGCGATGCCTGCTCCCATAAAACCTGCGCCAATCATTCCCAGTCGCTGAATTTTCATTGCATTATTATCGATGGGGTTCTTTTTGTTGTCAGTCATCTGAAAAAAGAGGCCGCGCAACGCATCGCTCTCCGGTGTAAGCATCAACTTTTCGAAGTGTTCCAGTTCAGCAGCATATCCATCGGCAATGCCATTTTTGAAGCCACGTTCAACACATTCTATGATTGCCGGAACAGCCGGGTAATTCCCCTGCGATTGTTTATTCGCCATTTTCCGTGCCTGGCTAAACAAAACAGATCTGCCTAGTGGATTATTCTCCAGCAGTTTATTGACTAAGGATTTCTTCGGCTGCTTTTTAGAAGGGTTTTTCAAAAGTTTTTTTGCAGTGATCACTGCAGCCTGATGGAGTTTGTTTTTGTCAGTCAGTACATCCACCAAACCCATTTTGCGGGCCCTATAAGCGTAAATATTCTTTCCAGTAAGCATCATGTCCAGCGCGGCCTGAATGCCGACACGCCGGGGGAGGCGCTGGGTGCCCCCACCTCCGGGTAATAAACCAATTTTTACTTCCGGTAAGGCAAAAACGGTGGAAGAATCGTTAGAGGCAACAATCGCATGGCAGGCCAGGGCTAACTCGGTGCCTAACCCAAAACAGCCGCCATGCACGGCTGCGACAATCGGCTTTTTGCCGCCTTCGAGCTTTTCGAGACTGGCATGACCTTTCTGCTGGTAAGGTAAAAAATCACCAGGCTTTTCAATGGCAAATGATTTAATGTCTGCGCCGGCAATAAAATCTTTCTTCCGGCTAATTAATACCGCTGCTTTAATTTCATTATCACTGGCTATAGTATTAAAAACGGTTTCGAATATTTCAATCAGTGCGGGGGAGACAATATTGGTCTTTTCTAATTGATGATCCAGCCAGATTGTCGCAATACCGTCATTCTTCTCGATTTTGATAACGTCTTCTATTCTCACTTTATTTCTCCGTCGCTTAAGCAGTATAGCGTTTTATGATCATCGCATGGCCATGCGCGCCGGCAGCGCAAGCCGCTAGCAGGCCAAGATTGCCATTTTCGTGGTGGAGCCGATTGGCTGTAGTGGTCACCAGACGAGCGCCGGTTGCGCCAAAAGGATGGCCGATTGATAATGAACCACCCCAGCGATTAAATTTGTCCATGTTGATTTTACCAACGGCTTTATCCCGTCCAAGATATGTTTTTGCGAAATCATCAGAGGCCAATGCGTTGACATTAGCGAGGATTTGGCCGGCAAACGCTTCATGAAATTCGATCACATCGAAATCATCTAACGACAAATTGTTGCGCTTTAAAATTTCAGAGACGGCGTAAGTGGGACCGAGTAGCAGCTCATCATTAAGATCCTGCCCGGTAAAAACAAAATCAACGACCTCTGCTTTTGGGGTAAGACCCAGTGATTTCGCTTTCTCTTCAGACATTAAGAGCACTGCTGCTGCGCCATCGGTTAAAAAGGAAGAGTTCGCAGCGGTTAATGTGCCGAATTTACGATCAAAAGCCGGGCGTAAGCGTTTTACTTTTTCCAGGGAGGTATCGCCCCGGATGCCATTGTCTTTGTCTATCGGTTTAAACTTCGGGGGAAGGGCAACCTCGCACATCTCTTCCGGCAGATGCCCGTCTTCATGCGCCTGGGCTGCTAACTGATGAGAACGCACAGCATATTCATCCTGCGCTTCCCGGCTGACCTGAAAACGCGCAGCCATGATGTCGCAGTCTTCCCCCATAACCCGATTGGTGCTGTATTCCGCTACCTTGGGACGTTCAGGCAAAAAATCCGACGGACGAAGTGAGAATAGAAATTTTAAACTATCTCCCAATCCCCGTAGCTTTTGCGCCTTGAACAGTTTTTTCTGCATTGCTTTCCGGAAATTGATGGGTGTATCCGAAGTATTATCGACACCGCCGGCGATGACCACATCTGCACGGCCGGACATGATTTCCAAACATCCGGAGGAGATAGCCCGATTGGCTGAAATGCATGCCTGGGTGACAGTGTGACAGGGGATCGTGTTAGGTATGCCAGCGGTGATGGCAGATTCTCGAGCAACATTGCTGGTTTTTACATTGGAGATTACGGTGCCCATAATTACCTGGTCAACCGATTCCGGAGAGAGGCCGGTTTTGGTAAGCAAGCCTTTGATGGCATATTGCCCCAGTTGGTAAGACATTAGATCCATATAATTACTGCCGGAGCGCAGAAATGGAGTTCGACAACCATCAACGACAACAACTTTTTTCAGCTTCATAACTATCTGCCTGTTTATTTGGGTAAATAAAAATTATCAGAGATCAATAACGCTTATGGAAAATAGTAACTGCTTTTTATCGAAAAAGTAACTTGCCCGACAAAAAACTGAGCAGTGTTCAAAAACAACTTATTCAATTTCGATTTGATATACAAATTGAATTACAAAAACCTTTAGAATGAATAATTAGTAGTAGGGGAGTGGGGGTATATGTTTGGATTAAATCGGCAGGGAGGCTTATTCTTTAGCAACATTTCCCCGGTAAATGCCTGGAAAAGAATCTTTGATTTCAGATGCGTCGACGACTTTTTGGTAGAACTCTCCCGGTCCCACATCGCCGATAATTGCATAGCCATATCCCTTCAGCTTCATATCTGCCATGCAAGCCAGTAGCAGCGCTTTACCAATGCCTTGTCCGCGTGCTTGCGGATGTACCCCAGTGGGGCCAAAAAATCCCAGGGCGGTTGCATCATAACAGGCAAAGCCGAGAAGCTCGCCGTTTTGTTCCGCGACAAAACATGTTGTCGGGCGATTGCCCAATGCTGCGCTAACTTCGCTGCTCCAGCCTTTACTAAAATGAGTTTCTACCCAGTTCGTCAGAAACAAGTGCTCCGGTCCAATAGCTTTACGGATGGAAATGCCCTTCTCTTTTAACGGGGCAATGAAAGACCATTCATCAGGAAGATTATAAAGTTTTACCAGCATATCGGCCATAGTCTTGACTCCTGCAAAATAAATCCGGAGCGCTCATTGGACGCTCCGGACAAGTTGCCTTATCTAACCCAGCTATAGTTTGGGTCGGTAATATTTTCGCGATAGTTATGCAGATGCTTGTCTTCTTTGTTCCGGAAGACAGAGCTGCTGCTTAATCGTTCGTAATTCTGAACACCCTGGCTTGCCCAATTAGGATCATGCTGCGCTTTTTTATACATAACCGCAGCTTTTTCCATGACCATTTTGGTGTCATAACTATAGTTGTTTTTACCACTTTTGCCGTGGAAATAATCCGCACCTTTTTCGTAAATGTGGCCGAGGACGATAAAGGGCTGCCCGCTTTCCGGGGAAATTCGAATTGCCTTCCGGGCGTAGCCGGAAGCAGCAGTATAGTTGTTGACTTCGGCGGTAGCCAGTGCCAACAGACTTAGCGTGTTGATATCGTCACTCTTTGTTTCCAGAATCTTTTTGTACTGGGAGATGGCGCTGCGATAGTCACCAAGGCCTTCACAGCTGCGGGCATACATACCGGCGGCTTCCAGATGAGTAGAGTCCGTGAGAAAGACGGCATTAAAAGCGCGTTTCGCTGCTGCATATTCTCCGCGATTATAAGCCTCCTTACCATAACGCATTGCGTTGATGACATTTGTAGAATCCAGCTCAAATTGTTCTTGCATAAATATCAGCGCATCTTTATTAAAGTGGCTAAGTAAACGCAGATGGAATTGCACGGCATCGTTATCTTCCGGAGATAATTCGAGGACTTTGCCCTGCACTTCCAATGCACGCTCATCGTCCGTTTGATAAAGCAGCTGTGCCAGTATCTTCTGGTAATTCACCTGCTTCGGCGAAATGTCCGTCAGTGCTTTGTAATGGGGAATTGCACACTCCGGCTGCTGCATACTTTTGTAGATATTACCTGCTTTGAAATGCAGCATTGCATAATCCGGATAACGATCCAGTCCCCGGTAGATTGCCAGGAAAGCACTGTCCAGATACGCCGATTGCTGCGCCTGATTGATTCTCATCAAAGATAAATAGCTATCAGCCAATTTACGGTAAACAACTTTGTAGGTGCCGGCTTTATCGTTTAACACCACTTTCCAGTAGTAGCCAATCGCTTTCTGCCAATCTTCCAGCTTAAAGTTGTCCTGGCCGTATTGATACCAGATTTGCACATCGCGGAGTTGAACGGAATCAGATTGGAATTTGTCGTAGTATACCGCCTGTTCCGCCGGTTTACATTCTGGTGTTGCATCAGTTGTCTCATCAGCAAATAGTGCCGATGAAAATGTAGTGGTTGTAATTAAAAGTATTAATAGTAATCGCATAGATAATTGTAATCGTTTCATTTTAATGTCCCTTCTGGTGAAATTCAGTGATGAATATTGACTGAATTGCTAACTCACCGTTTACCCTGTTGCTCGCTCAGCAACTGAAGTTTTTACTTTTTCTCCTGTGTTTAGTTTCATTCCTTTAAACTACAGTTTTGCTTTCAGTAATTAAGACAGGGTAAAATTGAAAAAGACACATTTATGATATATCTTCAGTAATTATTCAGAAATTATCAACTTAGCGACGCGACCATTCGCCCCAGCTGCCCAGCAATGACCGTCATTTGAAAAATCAAAAGTATAGTAGCCTTCCCGGTCGAATTGCTGCCAGGATTTGCCTAAATCCGTCGAAAAGCCATATCCGGAACGGCCGACGGCAAGAAGAATTATGCTATCCTTGTAGGGCAAATAACCAACGCAGGAACGATACGGCATTGCCAGATTCTTTTCGGGCAAATGCCAGCTAATTCCCCCATCTTCCGTAAAAGCGATGTTTGCCGCAATGCTGTCCGGATGCTGATAATTCCCGCCAACCATTACACCGCTCTTTTCATCAAGAAATGCCAGGGAAAAAATACCGGTGGATGCCTCTCCGGCAATCATCGGTGTCGGTGTAACCTGCCAGGATTTGCCCCTGTCCGAGCTGGAAAACACTCTGGCTGCAGCGCCGCCGGTGGCTATCCAGACGTTGCTTTTGCCAGTGGTTATCAGGCAAGTGCCACTGGCTGCGAAGGCGTATTCACCATCAATTGCTGCCGGAATAACTTCCGGAGGAATTTGCTGCCAATTAACGCCTCCATCATCAGTCGTAAATATAACCAGCTTACCATCGACCGGGTCGCTGAAAACAATCCCGTTATCCTTATCCCAAAATCCCATGCTGCTAAAAAAGCCTTCCGGAAATGGATTAGTTAATTGGAGTTGCCAGTTTTTCCCGCCATCAGCGGTTTTGTAAATTCTTGTTTTATCACCGGTGCCGGCGCTCATCAGGTAAGCTGTTTTTTCGTCAAAAACATGCACGTCCCGAAAATCTAATGAATCCGCGCCCGGGACTGTCATCGGGTGCCAGGTTTTACCACCATCGTGAGTATAGGCAAATTTGCCGTTACTGCCGCTAATCCAGGCAATGTTGGCGTTTAAAACAGATGCCCCGCGTAAGGAAGCTTCCAGACCACTATCCTGTGTTTCCCAGCTTAGTGATATTTGAGCGAATGCTGGATTAAGAAAAGCTAGGAGTAATATTGAAAGGATTAGAAATTGCATAATGAGCTCCGGATTTTCTATTAGAGGGATTTTCTGGATAAAAAAAAGGTTACAACGAAAATCGCCGGGTAGAAAAAAGTGGACTTTCGTTGCAACCTGTTTTAGTGGAGGAGTTTTTATTCTCTCTGCCAGATTACTTATAAATTATAGAGTTATTATAGGCCTATTGCAAGATAAAGATCATAAATCTTTATCTTGCAGGTTTTCCCTGATTCTCTGGTTTTGTTAACCATACAAATACAAACAACCAATAACGGCTGCAATAATACCGACAAAGTCTGCGGTTAACCCTGCTGCCAGCGCATGTCGGGTGCGGCGGACCTGAACGGCACCGAAATATACCGCCAGCACGTAAAAAGTGGTTTCTGTGGAACCTTGTAAAGTACTGACGAGGTAACCGGTATAGCTATCCGGACCAACCGCCGGATTGTTGACAATCTCAGCCATCACGCCAAATGCGCCTGAGCCGGAAAGTGGGCGCACCAGCGCCATAGGCAATGCTTCGGTTGGCATTCCCAGCGCTGTGGTAAACTGTCCGATGGAGCCGACGATCATATCCATCGCACCACTGTTACGAAACATGCCAACGGCGACCAATATAGCGACCAGGTAAGGGATAATCTTTACTGCCACGTTGAAGCCGTCTTTTGCACCCTCGACAAATACTTCATAAATGCGCACTTTCCGATATAAACCAAAACCAAGCAGTAACACTGCCAGTCCGGGAATAATCCAGGGGCCGATCGATTGTCCATAAACGATGGCCAGTGGAATAAAACCGACGATCGCTCCCATTGCCAGGTAGGAAACCCAATCGGGATAAGCACCCGAAGCTTCTTCCGGGAGAAGTTCTTCCTGAGACTGCTGGGGCTCATCGGACGCTTCCACCGGAGAATCGTCACCGGTCATTGGGGAAAAACGTTGCAGCAGTTTCGCAGCTGTAATCGCCGCAACAGTTGAACAAAGCGTTGCGAAAAGTGTTGTGGGAAGAATACCGGCCGGGTCAGTGGAGCCAGCCGCTGCACGTATCGCAATAACACCGGTTGGCAATAGTGTCACGCTGGAAGTATTGATCGCCAGAAAGAGTGCCATGGCATTTGTTGCCGTGCCTTTTTGCTTGTTAAGGGTATCGAGTTCCTGCATTGCCCGAATCCCGAAGGGCGTCGCAGCATTGCCTAAACCCATGGCATTGGAAGAGATATTCAGAATCATCGCCCCCATCGCCGGATGATCTGAGGGAACTTCCGGAAAAAGCCGGATCATGATCGGGCGGACAAGCTTGGCGATAATTTTCAATAAGCCACCATCTTCAGCAACTTTCATTAATCCGAGGAAAAAAGCCATGATCCCAATCAAGCCTATCGCCAGTTCCACGGAACCCTCCGCAGAAGAAACAATGCCTTCCGTTAGTGCCTGCATCGGAGAAACCATATCCGGGGAGGTTGCTACCCAGGTAATTTGCCGGTAGCCGGTTACTGCAACCGCAATAAAAATCAGCGCTGCAAAAATCGCATTCATAGATATTCCTTTACAATAGCTGTTCTTGTGAATTTACTATATCGAAGCCAGTGCAACTTCAATCATACTGGTGAAGGTGGTTTGCCGTTCTTCAGCGGAAGCATGTTCGCCTGTGACAATATCATCGCTAACTGTCAGGATAGTCAGTGCCCGCACGCCATGCTGAGCAGCGAGGGTATAAAGACCGGATGATTCCATCTCGATTGCCAGCACACCGTAAGAGGCCCACTTCTTCCAATAAGTGGGATCTTCGTGGTAAAACCGATCGGTGGTAAATATGTTACCAACTTTCACATTCAATCCTTTTGCTATTGCAGCATCGTAGGCTTTCTTCAATAAATCGAAATTTGCCGTCGGCGCAAAATCCATCCCGTTAAAAATGAGGCGATTAATTTGTGAATCCGAAGATGCACTCATTGCGAGAATAACATCTCTCACTTTGATATCCTCCCGGATGCCGCCGCAGGTGCCTATTCGAATCAGGTTTTTTGCACCATAATCATTGATCAATTCATGAACATAAATGGATAATGATGGTACGCCCATCCCTGTGCCCTGCACCGAAACACGTTTCCCTTTGTAATTCCCGGTAAAGCCGAGCATCCCTCGCACTTCGTTGTAGCAGACAACATCCTCCAATAAAGTATCCGCAATAAATTTTGCCCGCAGAGGATCGCCGGGAAGTAAAACGGTATCAGCAACATCGCCCGGTTTGGCGCCTAAATGTAAACTCATAATGACTCCTTATGAATGTTCAATCGTTGTCTGCAGCGAAGTGCAGCAGTTTATTTTCGGATTTGCAAATAAGATGAGAGAAATCAGTTTTTGACTGCCTCCATTAATAGAATTTAATCAAGGAGATAAGGCATGAAACATACACATTCTGATAGAAAATTCAAATTTTTTCAAGAAAAATAATTTTATGTTGATCGGGAAACTTCGAATTGTTAAGATATCGATTATGCGAAATATTAACACCATAAATCAACCAAACCTTTCACGACCGCGGATGAACGCTGTTAGAGGTATGCGCATGGCTATCCTTTTTACTGCATATAAGTCCACCGTCTTGGGGAACATCGGTGTTTCCGTGGATGATTTGGGTAATGAATCGTGGTGTCTAGAACGACAAAGGAAGAAAATATAAGTTTTTTATAAAGTTTTCTCTTTTAAGCCGCGATCAACTCTGGTCGCGGCTTTTTTTTTGCCTGCGCCACAAAATAGAAAAGCAAATTACGTTTAACGAGGGGTACGTTATGATTAAAAATTTTCAACGATTGTATGGTCTGTTGGGGCGCTGGAAATGGAAATACCTGTCTGCCGCTGCATTACTAATACTTGCGATATTCGTAAGAAATCTTGAACCGAAAATACTGCAAATAACCGTCGACAATGTTGTCACCTATTATCAAAGCGACGGTAGTAATGGACAGTTCGGTGACGATTTCTTCTCAAAATTGTTTTATTGGGTTTTACCGGAGTTAACAGCAGAAAACTTAACTGTTATCCTGCTGACACTCGGACTGATCTACGTAGTGATTTCCCTGCTGCGGGGAGGCCTCCTGATTTCGTCTCATACATTGAAGGCTGCCAGTAGTGAAAAGTCTGTGAAGCATTTGCGTGATAAATTGTTTGCCCATATCCAGAAGCTGCCGCTGGAATACTTCAATCGCATCTCTAAAGGCGAATTGATCCAACGCAGCACCGGGGATATCGATACTATTCGAAATTTTATCCTTGGGGATGTCGTGGAACTAGTGCGGGTAACGGCGATCTTTGTTTTCGCCTTTATCATGATGTTTGATATCGATCCTGTCTACGCATTT
The DNA here is from genome assembly GCA_028284905.1 of Calditrichia bacterium. Classification (GTDB taxonomy): domain Bacteria; phylum Calditrichota; class Calditrichia; order RBG-13-44-9; family J075; genus JACKAP01. Next base: position 271,745 of record JANQQU010000060.1, on the reverse strand, counting down.
ATATCGGTGGCATTATCGCCATTGATTATCGGTAGCAGTTATATCTTCTTCAAAAGAGAACGTGTGGTTTGGGAAAAACATGAAGAAGAAGCCGATAAGTTGAATGCAATCGTCCAGGAAAATCTGAACGGCATTCGGGTAGTGCAAGCATTTGCGAATGAGCAATTTGAAATCGACAAATTTGATCGTCAAAACCGGGAAAAACTGGCGATAGGCATTAAACATAATCGCTTACACACTTTTTTCTGGCCACTGTCGGATTTGTTGGTGAATCTGCAAATCATCGTCTCAATTATGGCTGGTGGATATTTCGCTATTCAACACCAGATCACCATTGGCGAGCTGATCAGCTTTTATGCATACATCTTGATGATTGCCTGGCCGATGCGGCAAGTCGGGCGAGTGCTTTCAAAAATCGGTATGGCCCTGGTCGCCACCAGCCGGATATACGACATCCTTGATGCGGAAAAAGAACCGCTGGATGGTAAAGGCATCTATCGCCGCTTTATCGGGGAAATTGAGTTTCGCAATGTCAGCTTTAAGTATGATGATAATTCAGAAGAATACACGCTTAAAGATGTCTCTTTCCTGGTTCGCCCCGGTGAGAAGATGGCCCTGATCGGTCCGACCGGGTCTGGCAAGTCGACAATTATTAAGTTGCTTGCGGGATTATATGAGCCGGATGAAGGCGAAATTTTTATCGATGGACAGAATATTCGTCAATTTGCCCGGCAGGAATTACGACAGCGATTGGGTATCGTTTTACAAACCCCGTTTCTCTTTTCGACAACTGTCAAAGAGAACATCGCTTATGCCGATCCGGAAATGAATGAGGATGACATTGTCACCTCGGCTAAAACTGCTCAACTGCACAATGTGCGGGACAGCTTACCGGATGGATACGAGACGCTCGTTGGTGAAAAAGGAGTGACTTTGTCCGGCGGCCAAAAGCAGCGGGTTGCCCTGGCAAGAACCTTGGCTTCCCGCCCGGACATACTGGTGCTGGATGATGTAACCTCCGCTGTGGATACCCACACGGAACATGCGATTTTCTCCGCATTGGAAAACCGTATGGATAGTATAACTACTATCATTATTTCGCATCGAATCACTTCGATCCAACAAGCGGATCGGGTAATCGTTCTGGACAATGGACGAATTGTTCAGGAAGGCAGTTATTACGACCTGGAGAGAATTGATGGTTACTATCGGCAAATCAATGAAATCCAGACCAGCCTGGAATCGGAAATACTCGATGACATGGCGCTAAAAAAAGAATAGAGCACTCCAGCCGGCCATGGCCAATTGGTTTATGCCCATTCCAAAGGGCCGGGCCGGCGGAGTAAATTTAAAAACATGGATATTTAATTATGAAGGTTCAATTTCAAGATCAGGAGTTTGGTAGAGAAGGCGGATTATGGCCTTTTTTGAAACAAATTTTTGGATACAGCTATCGATACAAAAAAATGTTCTGGGCATTTGTTTTGGGGGTTGCCGTCGTTGCATTGTGTGATGCAGTGTTTCCGTTGATCTGGCTGAATTTCCTTGATGAAGTCATTACACCAATGGTTGGTGAATACAAAGCCTCGTTGGAAAATGATGGTGCCAACATCCCGGGAATGGATGGTCTCTATCAGTTTGGTTTTATTTACCTGATATGGACAGTGATTCAAATTGCAAGCCTGGGCATTTTTATCTATTACACCGGTAAACTTCGGGAAACGGTCGTTTATGATTTGCGAAAGGAAATGTTTGAACGATTGCAAACCCTGTCTTTTTCCTTCTATGACCGTTCTGCAATCGGGTGGTTAATCTCCCGAATAACATCGGATACCGACCGCGTAGCAGAAGTGATTTCCTGGGGTTTCCTTTCGTTGGTATGGGGCGTCGTTATGATATTTGCTTGTTTCGCAGCGATGTTCTTCTATCACTGGCAGCTGACCCTGGTGGTGTTGGTTACCTTGCCTTTGCTGGTGATTGTTTCGTACAAGCTGCGAGTACTGGTAATAACCTTCTCCCGCAAAGCACGAAAGATCAACAGTGAGATGACCGCAGTTTTTAATGAGCACGTCCACGGTGTGGATGTAAACAAGGTGACTGCCCAGGAAGATAATGCTGCGAAAGGCTTTAGCATGATGAGTGAAAATATGCGTAGTGCATCATTTAAGGCCTCATATTACTCCGCGATGTATTTTCCGGCAGTTGTCATGGTTGGTTCCCTCGCTGCCGCTGCGGTTGTTTATCTTGGTGGACATTTAACCCTGGCAGAGAATGGTATTACCGTGGGAATTCTGGCGGCATTCTTTGGATATGCGACCTGGATATTTGAGCCGATCATGGACATCACTCGTTTTTATGCGATGGCCCAGAGTAGCATGTCCGCCGGTGAAAGAATCTTTTCGCTGATTGAAGAGCAAAGCGATATTAATGATGATGTCGATGCTTCAGATTATGATGACATCCGTGGTGAAATTCAATTTAAGCATCTAGATTTTCACTATGTCGCGGAAAAACCTATTTTGCAAGATTTGAATTTTGCAATTCAGGCAGGCGAGTCGATTGCTTTGGTCGGCCCAACCGGTGAAGGGAAAACAACCATTGCCAGTTTGATCTCCCGCTTTTATGAGCCGACTGGCGGTCGTCTTCTGATAGATGGTGTCGACTATCGCTCGCGGACATTAAGCAGTCTGCGGAGGCAGTTAGGCATTATTCTGCAAACGCCGCATGTTTTCTCGGGAACGATCATCGAGAACATCCGCTATGGCAACCAGGAGGCTAGCGAAGCGCAAATTGCTAATGTTCTGAACTCTATTGGTGCGAGCGACTTGCTGCCTCGCCTCCAGGAAAATATCGGAGAAGAGGGCGGCACATTGTCGATCGGAGAAAAGCAGATGATCTCGTTTGCGCGGGTTATTCTGAAAGACCCGAAAATTCTTATCATGGATGAGGCGACAGCTTCTGTCGACACATTGGCGGAAGCGAGAATCCAGAAGGGGATTGATGCCCTGATTCGTGGCCGAACCTCGATCATCATTGCGCACCGGTTATCTACGATTAAAAACTGCGATCGGATTTTTGTTATTAACAAAGGGAAGATCAAAGAAACCGGCAGCCACCAGGAACTGATCGAGCAGAAAGGATTCTATTACAATCTTTACACCCGACAGGCAAGGGAGGCCGTTGCCTAATGGAGAGAAGCGGGCGGCATTTCTTTTGGGAGATGCCGCCCTGTTTTTATGCTTAGGCGTTATAATATATTTAAAAACAGGATAGTTGACCTCGAACATTCCCCAATCCGCTAAATTTATTTCATTCCCCTTGGCGTTCGCCAATTTCTCAGCCAAAAAACCTGTCATTCAAGAAGGAGCTTAGCATGTCCGGAAGACCTTATGTTATTGCGGAAACTACCTGGAAAACAGTTAAAGAAACAAAATACGAACTAGCGATCTTACCCTGGGGGGCTACTGAAGCGCACAACTATCATCTACCTTATGCTACTGATGTAATGGAGGCAGATTATATTGCTCAAGAGTCGGCACGAAAAGCCTGGGAAGACGGCGCTAAGGTTGCAGCGCTGCCGACAATCCCATTTGGCGTAAATACCGGGCAACTGGATATCCCTTTCTGCATTAACATGAATCCATCCACTCAATTGGCCCTGTTGAGGGATGTTCTTCGTTCGCTTTCCAGTCAGTCAATCAAGAAATTTGTAATTCTTAATAGTCATGGGGGTAATGACTTCAAGCAAATGATCCGGGAACTGGCGCCGGAATTTCCGGATATGTTTCTTTGCACTATTAATTGGTACCAAATTCTGGACCAACAAAAATATTTTGAACATCCGGATGATCATGGTGGGGAGGCGGAAACCAGCATTATGATGCACATTCAACCGGAATTGGTGCTGCCCTTAACAGAAGCAGGTTCAGGAAAAGGTATCCCTTTTGCGCTAAAGGGGCTGCGTAACAAAGTTGCCTGGACGCAAAGAGACTGGCGAAAGGCCACATTGGATACCGGAGTTGGTGATCCATCTGCAGCCACACCAATGAAAGGATTGATCTTCCTCGAAGATATTACCCGAAAAATTGCTGACTTTTTAGTCGAGCTTGCGCAAGCAGATCTCGACAATCTCTACCTTTCCAGAGATGATCATTAATAATCATCATTCATCGCAAATGATGATTGCCGCCAAATCCAACGCCCCCGGGTGAAGTCCGGGAATTGCATCGGGGCGCCACCCTGCGCAATCGATGCCTCGGACAAGGGGGTAATAACGCTCCAGGCAGCAGCGTCGTAAACATCCAGCGGAGTTGGGGCCTGGCGCTTTACCGATTCGATAAAAGCATGCAGAACAAAAAAATCCATGCCGCCATGGCCAGCGCCGGTGGCATTCGCCTCATACTTTTTCCATAACGGGTGGTCATACTTCTTTAAATAGTCTTCGGAGGGCTCCCAGCGGTGAGAGGGGCTGACGCCTTCAATATAAATAGAGTTGTTATCTTTCATCCAAAGTCCTTTGGTGCCCTGAACCCGAAAATTAAGCGAATATGGCCGCGGTAAATTCGTGTCATGACTAACGACGATTGATTCGCCATTGGCGCATTTTATCACCGTAGTGACAATGTCCCCCAGGGCAAATTTGATTTTTGCATGGGGATGATCCTCGCCAGCTGTCGCAACAATGTGTTCGTGTAATCCACGGGATTTTGTTGATGTCGATGTTAACGAGACAAACAGGTTCCCTTTGTTAATGTTGAGATACTGCGCGATGGGGCCAACACCATGAGTTGGGTAGATGTCGCCATTCCGTTTGATAGAGTGTTGGGTGCGCCAAACCGCTTCTCCATTGCTGCCGGGGCCAAAAGAGACGCCAGGGTTAAACTTGATATGGCGAAGGTCGTGTTGATAGCCACAGTGGCAATGAATCAACTCTCCAAACATGTTTTTTCGAACCATTTCCAGAATCGCCATAACATCTCTTCGATAGCAAACATTCTCCATAATCATACAAGGCATGCCAGTGGCCTCCGAGGTGTTGACGAGATCCCAGCATTCCTGTTCTGTGGTTGCTGCCGGTACTTCCACCCCGACATATTTCCCGGCTTTCATGGCGGCAATTGCCATTGGTGTATGCCATACCCAGGGGGTGGCAATAATAACGCCGTCAATATCATCCCTTTTCAGGAGGTTTAAATAATCTTCAGGGCCATCGCTGTAACCGGCCGGTTCTTTGAAGCCTGCTTCCCGGGCCATCTTCTGGGCATTCTTTACTGCATCCGGAACAATGTCACATACTGCATTGACGCTGACGTCCGTCCTGCGAAGTGCTAATCCTAATACGCTAGTACCGCGCAACCCAACGCCAATAAATCCCAGCCGCGCTTTTTTGCGACTACTCGCTTTCGACATCGATGTCGGTAAAAGGGATATCCCGATTGCAGCTGTTGCACTATTTTTGATAAACTCCCGACGGTTAATCTTTTTCATGATTCTGCCCCATAGATTTAGGTGAATGACTTGGCTCGATTGAAGTTGTCTTGAGATCAAAGAAAGTAGCAAAGATTTATGAACCAGACAAAATTCAGGAAAAAAAAGAACATTCCTCGATTCACAAGAAATAAGTATTGAATATTGGCGGTTTGATGCTTTTATTGAGCCATTGTAAATATGCCTCCGTCGTAAGTTGTCAGAGGATAAATATCGTTCGATATCAACAAAACAGGAGAAATGAAATGATGAAGCAACGTGCCGTTCAATTTGCAGGAATTCTGGCGTTAATTGTTTTCGGATGGGTGACTTATGTAAGCGCACATTGCGAGGTGCCTTGCGGCATATACAATGATCAGTTACGGGTAGAATTGATAAAAGAACATGCCTCTACTATCGAAAAGGCGATGAAATCGATCGAAAGTTTGAATGCTGAAGCTGAAAAGAATTATAATCAAATCGTTCGTTGGGTAAGTACCAAAGAAGATCATGCGAATGAAATTCAGCATATTGTTACCCAATATTTCATGACACAACGTATTAAAATGCCTGCTCATGATGATGAAAATGCCGTCAAAAAATATAAGAAGCAACTGTCGTTATTGCATGGTATGCTGGTTCATGCAATGAAAACCAAACAAACAACAGATGCTTCTCATTGCCAAAAAATACTTGGGTTGGTAGAAAAATTTGAAGGTATTTATTTTGGTAAGGCGGACAAGAAACACCTGGAAGAACATAAGTAAGACAGGTTGTTAAAATATATGATATTCTGTAGAGCTAATGGTTAAATGATTAATCTTCAAATCTTTTAACCATTAGCGAAACCGGGTTGTTTTGGATTCTATCTACTATTTGAATTTTTCCTGCCACTCACTCGTTGGTTGTGCATTGTCATCTTTCTTCCAGCGACCATTCAACGATACTTCAATTGGGCTGTTTTGCGTGAAATGATCGACCATCGCATCACGAAGTAATGTGCCGTGAAAACTAACCTTGTCCCGATTAATGCGACGCAGCATAAACAGACCGGAATTGCCTTCCAGTAAATAATCCGTAGTTGCCAGTCTGTAAATTTTATCCGGATCTAAACTTTCACCATTTATTTCGACATTTACGACCCTTGAGCCATCTTCCAAAGAACGATTGAAAGTGACCTTTGCACCGGAAATCGCTAGTCCACGTCCGCCCCCGTTCAACTTAGTTTCCAGAATAAGCTTGAGGAAAGAACCTTTCGCCTGAAAACTGACGATCTCGTTGCCAAATGGCAGTACTTTGAAAACATCTTCCCGGGTAACGGCACCGGACTTAATATTAGCACGGATACCTCCAAAATTCATAAAAGCAAAGTCTGCCTTGCAACGCTCCCGCAGAACATCACAAATCAGGTTGTTCATTGGTGCTTCGCCAATGCTGGACCGATTGAGGCTGGTGCGGGTATCGCCGATAACACCAAGAAAATTCTGGGCATATAATTCCTGCTGCTCTGCCGCAAATTTTGCGACGGTGCTATCCGGCCAAAACTGATCTTCCTGCAGCAACAGCAGAGAGTTTCTGTCTGCGGCATATTCATACCCGGCGATGGATTTGGTTGGCATATCGATAAGCACATCTACCCAGCCAAGATTGCCGCCATTGGCATAATTTTGCAGGCAGATCGTATGGTTGGAAGGATCTTCCCAGGCTTCCTGGTATCCCTTGTGTAAATGTCCTCCAAGTAAAATGTCGATGCCCTCTACGAAATGTGCAATTTCCATGGAATTCACCGATTGATCATATAAAATACTCTCACTGTCCTGGTTCAGCAATTCCTGATAACCTTCACGGGGATCGTAAGGTAAACCGACATGAACCAGTACTACAACAAGGTCGACATTCTGTGCGCGTAGATCCGCCACCGATTTCTGCAAAGCGGGAATCTCCTGACGAAATTCCAATCCCTTGATGTTCTCCGGAAAACTCATCGCCATAGTGCCAACTGTTGCTGCGCCGGTGATACCGATGCGTAAACCCATTTTTTCCACAATTAAGCTTTGCTTCACCCATTCCCAGGGTTTGCCGGTTTCCTGGTCGTAGATGTTGCAGGCGACCCAGGCGAAATTGGAGGCCTTGACCAGCTCAATAAAGTTGTCTTTCCCTTCGTCAAAATCATGGTTGCCAGGAACAACGGCGTCATAACCGACCATGTTCATATATTTAACAACCGCTTCCCCCTTGGAAAGGGTGCCTACCAGAGTACCTTGAAAAGTGTCTCCACCATCGATCAACAGCGTAGCGGCACCGTCAGTTTCCGCCTGCGCTCGTGCTTCCCGGATGATTTTTGCCGCAGCAGGACCGTTGCCCAAAATGGGTGGAAATTCCGGATTAAGAAACTCCGCTTTTTGTGGAATGATTCCGCCATGAATATCGTTCGTGAAGAAAACCTTTAAACGACGGGTTTGCTCGCTATTCTCGGCCTGGAGCGAAAAGCTGAGAATGGAGATCAGAATTAGGAGGATGGTCAGTTTCATAAAATGCCTCAATGCTAAAATAGGTGAAAACGAAAATACATAAATGCAGGCGTAAAATCAAAGCATCTGGAAAAATATTCTCATCGCATTAATGCACTGGTATGAAAAGCGTGTCGCTGGGTTGATATCCCAGACGGTGAGCGACGATACTAACTGTCTTGCCTTCAGGAATATCAAACGGCCCAGTGTACACTTTCCAATGATCTGTTAAACTTGCAGCTCCATCCGCTAATATTTGATAACCAATTGCAGCACCGGCATTGGCAGATAATGTGAGGGTGCGCGCTTCCCATAAAAGGGTAGGGGCGTCTGTAACCGGTTGTTTTCCCGAGGGCCAAAATTGCTCAATTAATTGCGCTTCCGGCAGTAGAGGCTGATCACCAATCTCCTTCAGCCAACGATCGCACTCTTGACGCAACTCCAGCAGCTTTTTCTGATACGCCGGTTCGCTGGCCAGGTTGTGAAGTTCGTGGGGATCTGTGACTGTATCATACAATTCTTCCGGTGGTTTTTGTGTCCGAAACCATAACGCTTGTGCGTCGGTTAATTTCCCGGAATCTCTTAAGCGCAGCAATTCCTGCATAATGGGCATCTGTTCCCGGTAGGAGAGTGGCAGATAGTAGCTTTGATTGTACTGGTAATTGCGCAGATACTTGAATCGATGATCCCGCACAGCCCGGATATTGTCGTAACACTCATCAAAACGATCGGCAGCGCCATGAATATACTGGCGGTCGGATGCAGCTGCATATCTGCCGAGGAAAGCGCGTCCGTCCAGATAGTCCGGCGGCTGAAGACCTGCCAGAGAGAGAATTGTCGATTTGAAGTCGATGAAGCTAACCAGTTGGCTATCGACTTGCCCGGCTTGCCACTGACCCGGGAAACGAACGATCATAGGCACCTGTAAGCCGGAGTCATACAATAATCGTTTCTGGCGGGGGAGTGGTCCACCGTGATCGCTATACCAAAATATGATCGTGCTATCGAGTAAACCATCGCTTTCCAGTTCGGCGAGAACACGTCCGATTTGTGCATCCATCTCTTTAATGTTGGAATACATCCGCCGGATATCTTTGCGGCCAACAGGTGTGTCGGGAAGGTAGGGAGGTACTGTTACGTCCAGGTTTTCATCGACCCAGAGAGAATCCGCCGACTTTGCCCAGATTCGGGATTCGTGCGTAACACCAAAATTGAATATTGCAAAGAACGGCTGCCCCGGTTTACGGTTGCGCCAGTGCGCTTTCGGACCGCTTTCGTCCCAGGCGGTTAGGGATTTACGAAATTGATAATCTTCTTTGCTGTTGTTGCTGGTGTAATACCCGGCCCGACGGAGATGCTCGCTATGCATCACTACTTCCGATGGTGGCACTGCTTCATAGGGAAAAGTGTTCGGCGGCATGTGTTTGCGACTGTTTTCCAGCGCCTCTTTGCTAATTTTAGTTGTATACCAGGGGCCGGTGCGCATATGATTAGCACCAATGCCGGATGGATACATGCCGGTGGCAATCGCAGCCCGGCTCGGTGCACAAACGCCGGAAGGCGAGAAAACACGGGTGTAGCGAACACCTTCCGCTGCCAGGCGACTGAGCGTCGGTGTGGTAATTGTTGAATCGCCAAATGATGGTATATAGGGGCTGAGATCTTCAGCGACCAGCCAAAGAATGTTCGGTTGAAAATCAAGCACTGGTGAGTTTGAAGATTGCGGGGGATCGGAGGCGTTGCATCCCCAGTTGAATAAAATCAGCGAAGCGATTAGAACGATTACCGCTACCAGTTCAAAAATCTTCATATGATTAGCCCCCAATGTTTATTTGGATGCCGCCAAATATATGAAAGCCCGGGGCTGCTTCAAAATATCTGCCACCGAAGGCATTCAGGCGAATGTTGGAAAAATATTTTTTATTCAGAAAATTGTTGAGACCGATAAAAGGATTTAATTCCCATTTGTCCCGTGTAAATTGGTAAGCGACTCGTAAATTCCCTACGATGTAATTATCAACCTGGATGTTGTTCGAATTGTCCGCGAAAAAATTACCGGTGTAGGAAAGTGTTGTTCTCGCAGAAAAGCCAGAAGCAGTGGCATAAAACAAGCCAAGGTTTGCAAGATGGGCAGGAATGCCCGGCAAGCGGTTACCAGCCAGAGATGCCTCGTCTATAGTGAAGCGACGGTATTTAAATCTGGCGTAACTATACGAAGCGTTCAGGTTCAATCCGGGGCGAATGTTTGCGGAAAGAGATGCTTCCAGTCCCCTGCGTTGAGACTTGCCGGCATTACGATAAAACACCCGCCCGGGAAATTCGGCTAATTCATAAGGCGTTAATTCATCGCTAAGATTAATGTGAAAAAGGGCAAGGGCAAAACGGAATTGCTTTGGCCACAATCCTTTAAAACCAATTTCGTAATTGGCCGCCTTTTGCGGTAAAAGCGTGGGGTTAAATCCGCCTTCCCCGCTGGGATTATTGCTCAACTCCACTAATGCAGGCGTTTCGAAGCTGCTGGACATGTTGCCGTATAAATTAACCTGCTCAGTTATCTTGAACAATGCGCCAACACTCGGACTAAAATCATACAAGTTGCGTTTCCCGCTATTTTCACCATCGGTCAGGAAATTGTCAATAACGGCTAATTGGATGGCATCGTAGCGCAGGGCGGTGTTGAATTTCCAGCGAGGCGACAAGCGCAAGTTTTGCTGGAGATAAAATCCATTGCTAAGGAATGTCTCAGTTTGGTCGAGGGCTTTGTTGCCTTTTCTTCCCTCAAGATTGTCGAAACGGGATCGTTCATCCCATTGCTTTTCAATGTCGTACCCTATACTGAAGTGAAGCGGCCGCTCGAACAATTTGGTCTGAGCATCGATCTGAATGCCACCGCCGGCATGAAAACGATTAAGGTTAACGATACCGCCGGATTCAAAAGGTAATCGATTGGCAAAATCTCTGTGCCGGAAAAAAGTCCGTAGAAAGTACCTGTGATTATTCTTTTCCCGCTGGTATGTTACGGCTAACTTTTCCTGGGTGACAGACTCTCCGGAATCAAATGTGATGTTTCGCTCGCGCGCCTGGCGGCGGTTATTGGCAACGGCGCTACTGTCGATGGCGCCGGGGTCCTGAGCAATCGGGCTGTGGGCTGCGTTTATGAAGATGTTTAATGCAGATGCGGGATCCGGTCTCCAGCGTATAGCAGCATTGCCGAGGTAGTTTTGCATCTTGCTGTGCGGCCGATAACCATCGGTGCCGTTATAGACAAAATGAAAAAGATAATTTGTGTTACCGTATTGTTGGCCGGATTTAAACTGCAATTGTTGAAAACCATATGCACCATTGCTGAGCCTTGCCTGGAGAAAAGGATGCCCTGGTGCTTCCTCGGTTTGCAGGAGGATGATCCCACCGGCAGCATTACCCCAAAAAGCGCTGGCAGGTCCGCGCAAAATTTCCGCTTCGCGAATGACGCCAGCAGAGAGATTGTCCACCTGGGCCTGTCCATCCGGTGTTGACTCCGGGATACCATCAACTAAGATTTTTATTCCCCGAATACCAAAGGAAGACCTGGCGCCAAATCCCCGAATAGCAATGCGCAAATCCTGGGCGAAATTATCCGGATTCAAAATGAAAACCCCCGGGATATTCGCAAGCGGCTCCTGCAGTGACAATTGCTGCTGCGCGTATTGTAGAACTGTTTGATCGGCGATACTAAGGGAGCGCGATTGGTTATGCAGTTTTTCCGGAAATCGGGTGGCAGATGTAGTCACGGAATCCAATTGGACAACAATACTATCAGCCGTTTGAGAAAACATGGATTGTAGAGCGAAAAGGATAACAGCGAAAACGAAGCAGGGAAAGAAATGTCGGGTGCTCACGGCAACTTTATCTCCGTCATTACCGGGTAGTGATCTGAGGGAAGTTTACCCTGGTAAGTTGTGTTTATTGTTTCATGGCTTAATACTTTAATCCCTTGCTGGACAAAGATGTAATCAATCGGCTTTTGTGGGGTGGCATTAATGTCAAATCCTGTAAATGTGCCAGCAGGACCGCTTGCAGGAGCTTGAGAGATTTCTCGGGTGTCATAAAACTTTCTGGAATTCGCATTGGCATCATCGGTGATAATCGCATACGAAATTGCATCCGGATCAAAATTAAAATCACCTAATAAAATAGCGGCTTCTTTCTCGCTGATCTCTTCTGCCCGGCGGATGAGTAAACGGGCACTTTCCTGACGGGCCAATTCTCCCCGATGGTCAAAATGTGTGTTGAAGGCAAAGAATGTTTTCTCGGAAGATTTGTCCAGAAATTTTCCCCAATTGACGATGCGCTCCAATGCAGCATCCCATCCAACACTTGGGGTGTCCGATGTTTCCGAAAGCCAAAAAATATCTTGCTGTAGACATTCCAGGCGATCCTTCCGGTAAAAAATAGCAGTAAACTCACCAGCTTGCTTACCATCATCCCTGCCGGCACCGATCCAGTTGTATTCAGCTAAATTGCTCTCCAGATACTGGATTTGTTCGAACAATGCTTCCTGAACACCAATCAGATCCGCCTTGCTGTTTTTAATAAGATCAACGACAGAAGATTTGCGGTTTGGCCAGGCATTATCGCCATCACCAGGGTTGTTATAACGAATATTGAAGGTCATTATCTTTAAAGATGCCGGTTTTGGTTGCTGGCAAGCAAACGATGTAATAATTAGGGTTGCAAAGAATAAGAGAGAGAAAAATGTGATGTTTTTATTGAGCATTCTCGTCGCCTTAAGTTGAGGTGTTTAAGGAAATGTTCTACAGAGTGCCAATGAACGGCATTGTTGAAATGCACTGCCAATGCGATGGTTAAATAACTTGAAGGGAGATAATACTAAAAAAAAACGACACTGGAAAATTTAATCGGGATAAATGAATAGTTGTTTCTTGCGGGAAAAGCTGTTGCTTGTAAAATGTGGTATGATAAATTAAGATCAGAAATCCTGCATTAATCATACTCTGCAAGGCTGTGTTTATGATTGACTCAATAAGATACCGGTTTAAGTTCTTTTCCAAAACGCTGCTCTTTGGTATGCTGCTTTTTCTACAAACGCCAAACTATGGACAAGCAGACTGTAGAAAAAGTGTCGGGGTAAACCTTGGTGAAATGAATGGGGCATTAGTAGATGTCTTTAAAACAGCGCGGAGATTTTGGGAGTCGCGGCCGGATCAATATGTTTGGGATACCGGTCGAACGCTTTCTCTGAGCGCGGATGGATATCCACAAGAGTTAGAGGAAGGGTTTGCAGCTCGCACGTTGCTGTTAGAAGCGTTGCAGGGAAATTACCCGACCGGTGATTATGCCTTGTTTTATGATGGCACTGGCGTTCTTGAGCTTGGCATGGATGCAGAAAATCAGCAATTGGTAACGAATAATGGCGTTGATAATGAGATACACTTTTCAGTAAACACTACGACGAATGAAGGCATTATGCTCGACATCCGGGCGACCGATCCGGAAGATCCGGTAAGGAATATACGAATTATTCGACCGGATGAATCTGGCACGGACTACCGGAATACATATCTGACATCCCCCTTTCGGCCTATTTTTTTGGAGCGATTAAAACAGTTCTCGGTTTTACGTTTTATGGATTGGCAGGGCACGAACTTTTCGCCTTTACAACACTGGGAAGATCGCACTCGCCTTAGCAGCCAAACCTGGTCTACCAATTTTGGAGAAGGCGGCGGCGCGCCTTTGGAGATCATGATTGCGCTCTGCAATGAAACCGGTGCTGCGCCCTGGTTTTGTATGCCGCATCAGGCGGATGATGATTTTGTCCGGGAGTTTGCCCGTCAGGTAAGAGATCAGCTTGCACCCGAGATACCAATCTACCTGGAATACTCCAATGAAGTGTGGAATAACATCTTCTCCGACAACGCCTGGTGGAATGGTCAAACCGGGCAATACAGTTATGCACGGGCACAGGGAGATTTGTATGGATGGAATTGCCCCGGCTGTTCTTATTGGGAGGCGATTGGCCGTTGGGTTGCCCAGCGTTCTGTTGAAATTTTTGAAATCTGGAACGACGTTTTCGGGGATGACCAAGATCGGATTGTAAAGGTGTTGCCGATTCAGAACGGGCCGGGGAATGCCACACCATTTACGTTGGATCATGAAGTGAATGGTGTACCGGCATATCAGTATGCCGATGCTGTTGCCGGCGCGCCGTACTTTGGGGGTGGTATTTCGAATATCTCCGGCCTGGCAAATTGGTCGGTTACTCAAGTTGTTGATGCCATACAAGCTGATATGTTCAAAGAAGACAGCGGGCCTTACTGGGCAGAACAGGCAATCGCATTACTGAACTCGCCGCCATATGCTGAAAAGTCTTTACAGTATTTGGCGTATGAGGGTGGGCAGCACCTGTTTAACTTCTTCGGTGGACCAACGGACGATCTCAGCCTGTTATTTCGCGATGTCAACCGTCATCCACAGATGCGCACGATGTATTACAAATACCTTGATTGGTGGCAAAATGCCGGGGGAGGAACAATGGTGTTTTATAATCATGTTAGTCGTCCGGGGCAGGGGAGCTTTGGGTTGCTGGAATATATTGATCAGGATACCTTAACCGCACCGAAATGGCTGGCCGTTCAACGCTATCTTGCCAATGATTGTGAAATCCCGAATGAGAATGGTGATGGCGCACCACTAATTTTCTCCTTACGTCAAAATTACCCAAATCCCTTCAATATGGGAACGACGATTGAATATACCCTCTCCAGGGCAATGGAAGTGTGTCTGACAATTTACGATGTAACCGGAAAAAGGGTCACAGTGTTGGAGGATGCCTTTAAAGAAGCTGGAACCTACAGTATTGAATTTCAAGCTGAAGGCCTGGCAAGTGGTTTGTATGTTTATCGGATGCAGATTGGGCAAACAGATTACAGAGCCGGTAAGATGCTTTTAATCCGCTAGAAAAATTATCGATAAATTTGTGCTTGCTAAGAATTTGTTTGGAAATGCAAGGAAAAAATCGCATATAAATGAAGCGTTTCAAATAAAATTGAATCGATAAGTTTTTTGCCGGAGGACTAGTATGATACGCTGTAGTGGCTTGAAAATTGAGTTTGCATGGATAATAAGTCTTTTGATGTTAGTAAGCGCAATATCAGTAGGGCAGGTGTCAAGATCCGACTCTACTATAAACTGGCACACGTATGACTATACTCTCAATGCAAATAATACAATGGCGAGTTACTCTTTGGATCCTGCCAATATTGTTCAAAAAACATTCAATACGATTATCCTTGAAAATGAATTTTTAAAATTGACACTCGTGCCGGAGTTTGGTGGAAGGATTGTCTCAATGATTTATAAGCCCACTGGGCATGAACAACTTTACCTCAACCCGGTTGGCGCGCCATACGGATGGTGGTGGACAGGCACATTTTATTATAATTGGCTGATGATATACGGAGGTATTTTCCCCACTCTGACTGAACCGGAACATGGCAAGTCCTGGCTGCTTCCCTGGGATTTTACAGTTGTTAAGGAAACAGCCGATACACTTGTTGTAAAAATGTCCTGGGCGGATGATGTTGCTTTTACACAATTCTCCCGCTATGGACAAACCGATATCGAATGCGATTTTATTATCACGCTTGTCTCCGGGGAAGCAGCTTTTAGCGCAGATATCGTTCTCAGAAATACCGGGAATAGCAATCAACCCTATGAATACTGGACAAACATAGGAATGGCGCCCGGTTCCGATGCAACACCATATCAGGCAAGCGCAACCGCTGGTGCAGAAATGATTATCCCCGCAGAGAAGCTGAAAATACCGAGCTGGGCAGTAGGCATTACCGGAATTGAAGATCCGGTGCCCGGGGAACCAAACACCTATTACTTCGATAAACTCCGCAAATTTGCTAATTGGGAGGGGAGTGGCTCTGCGTTTACCCGCCCGGCGCTTTCCGAAAATTACTGGGGTGTCATAAATCAGGATAACCAGGAAGGACTGATTCGCGTTTCAGCAAATACGGAAACGCCTTATGTAAAAATTTGGACATTTGGTTACCCGATTTCTTCGACAATCGATCCATTCAATCCGCCACCTGCGAACGATCTTCCCTCTGATATTTATTTTTCCCGGCCCTTTATCGAACTCTGGGCTGGTGTTACCTCGGAGTTCAATGTGCCGGCTATTTTTCCGGCGAATTCGGAAAATAGCTGGCGTGAAGTTTTTGTACCTACCGCCGGTTTAAGCAACGTCACTCATGCCAGTGACGCAGCTGTTGTTGATTTTCAGCTGATTAATGAGAATGAGCGATCTGTTCAATTTGAAATCTTTGCTGTAACCCCCCAAATTGAAATAGCCGTTGAGGTTTCTCTGAGCAATATTGCTCAAACGGTTTTACTGGATACCCTAATTACTGCCGATGAAATGGGTAATAGTATTCTTATCGATATTCCTGGAAATGTCGGATGGGAAGAATCAGATTCTTTGTTGTTTGCCATTCGTAGTAATTCCGGGGAAAATCTTTTGCAAGGTGGCATATCGCCTTTGCCGGTGATAACTGGTATTGGAAATGGTTCCAGAAATGCTATAACAACATCATTTCAGCTCTCTCAGAATTATCCGAATCCCTTTAATGGTAGTACGATAATAGAGTATGCACTTTCGAAAGCAGCGAATGTGCATTTGGCAGTATATGATATTGCCGGAAGAGAAGTGATAGAGTTAGTGGATGCTTTTCGGGAAGTAGGAGCATATAGCATTGCATTTCAAGCTGAAGGACTGGCAAGTGGTGTGTATCTGTATCGAATGCAGGTTGACCATTCGGCATCCTTAGTCGGTAAGATGCTTTTGATACGATGATTATGGTTTTGCCCGGTTGGTACTATTAGCAAGGAGTTTACAACTATAGCCAAGGGATTTATGAGAAGATTCTGAATACGGAAAAAGCACCTATTGTCAAAATCTGCTTTTAAAAAGTGGGTTTTATATTGCTGGAATAAAGTAGAGCATTAAAATAAAAATGAAATGCCCAGAAATTAGTTGCAATCAGTGAAACCACGTTTTATCTTTTCCCGTTCATTAACACGAAAGAGAATTGAATTAATGAAAACCCTGATCACCAATATTGCCATGATGATGTGTATCATGATGAACAGCAACCGATTACCGGGATTTCATTAGATTATATCTATCGCATCGCAAAATTTCACCCGCTAATCGTTTCATACAATTAGCGGGTTTTTTAGTTTATAGAAGTGTTACCGGAAAGAATTTATGCAAATTTTAAACGACCAATTATTTATTCACCAAATCAGCGCCATGATGATGTGCAGCTGTATGATGATGTGTGCCTGTAAGGTATGCAGCGGTCTTGCTTTGGTGAATGATGATGGTTAGCCCATCTAAATCAGATAACAAATACGGAAGCCCGCTGCAAGTTCTTTGCAGCGGGCTTTTCATTTATAGACCCGATAATCGACAATGTAAAGGAAGAAGCAATGGAAAAGGTTTATGTGATTCACGAAAATCCTGAATGGATTTCTCCCCTGGCGGACGCTTTAAATGATCTGGAAATTCCCTGGGCAGAATGGTCTCCGCTTGAAGGCGTCGTAGCGTTTGAAGAGTCGCCGCCTAATGGGGTTTTTTATAACCGGGTTGGGGCGTCCTCCTATCTGCGTGGAAATCGATATGCGCCGGAAAATACCGATACGATTCTTCGCTGGCTGGATGAAAACGGCCGTCGGGTAATTAATGGCGTAGAGGCGCTGCATTTGGAAATCAATAAAATCGCCCAGTATTTCGCTTTTAAAAAAGCAGGCATCAGAACGCCGCGAACGACAGCCGTTGCCGGTGATGAAAATCTGATAAAAGCAGCTGAACAATTGGGTAAGGCGCCATTTATCCTGAAGCCTAATCGTGGAGGGATGGGCGCAGGCGTGAAAAAGTTTTACGATGTGGAAGAAGTTCGGGCATTTCTTACCGATGCCTCTCAACCGCGTCCGGTAGATGGTGTTTGGCTACTGCAGGAGTATATCGAAAACCCGGAAGGGTATATTACCCGCTGCGAATTTGTGGATGGTAAATTTCTCTACGCGATGAGAGTTGATACCCGTGATGGATTTGAATTATGTCCCGCCGGGCAGTGCAGCCTGGAAAATCGCCGAACAGCTTCTGGTGCTGGGTATGAAAAATTTACTATCCTAAGGGGTTTTCGGAATGATTTTTTGATCCGGGCATATCAGCAATTTTTGGTAAACAATCGCATCGATACTGCTGGCATTGAGTTCGTCACTGATCGTTATGGCAATCATTATACTTATGATGTAAATGTGAATACCAACTATAATCAATCCGCAGAATTAGCTGCCGGCATAAAACTTACTGGAATGAAAGCGATTGCCAATTTTCTGGCGGATAACTTATATAGTAGTCGCTTTTTGCAGCATTATATAAATCATCCGGCCAGAATGTGTGGCTGATAACGGATCAAAATTATTCGCTGCGCAATGCCTGTACCGGGTTTGCCAGTGCCGCCTTTATTGTCTGAAAACTGATGGTTGCCAGGGCAATACCCAATCCCAAAATGCCGGACCAGAGGAATATGCTGAAATGGATTTCGGTTCGATAAGCGAAATCTTCCAACCAGCGTTGCATTGCGTAATAAGCCAGGGGCCAGGCGATAACATTCGCCAGAATAACCAGGCGTGAGAACTCCCGAGATAAAATGCCGACAATGCTGCTCGTCGATGCACCTAGCACTTTCCGGATACCGATCTCCTTGCGCCGTTGCTCTACAGTAAAAGAAATAAGACCAACAAGGCCAAGGCAGGCGATAAAGATGGCTAATACTGTGAACGTATTAATGATCTCGGAAAGGTTTTGCTCTGCGTTATAAAAGTTGTTGAGCATATCATCCATAAAGCGGTATTCGTAAGGCATACCGGGATTGGTTGTAGCAAATGATGATTCAAGTTGGGCCAGGCCAGCCTGTATATTATTCGCTTCTATGCGCACTAAAAGATTGCGGGTACTTTCCCGGGGATAGACAATGAGGGGTTTAATTTCATTTCGCAACGACCCGGCATTAAAATCCTGGAAAACACCGATTATTTTGCGCCCGGTTCGGCCTTCCCGGGAAGGCCCGGCGGTATACATCATTTTCCCAATGGCTTCATCATCAAAGCCAAGCATGCGCGCTGCGGTAACATTGATCATTACCGATTCTTCCAGATCGGTGGAAAAATCTTTCGAGAAACCCCTTCCTTCAATAATTGGCAGTTCCATAGTTTCGAAATAGTCGTAAGAAATGTATGCCGCATCAATGGAAATGCCGGCATCGTCACCCGCGCCTTCCGGCCAGTGGTCCCAGGTCATATAGCCTGTGCCAGGGTAATGATTTGCGCCAGTAACATTTACAACTCGCGATTGGTTCTTTAACTCCTGCTTTAATGCCGGGGCGCTATTAATGACATCTGCTGTTTTCAATGGAATAACCACGACATGATCCTTGGCAAAGCCGAGATCTTTATTACGCATAAAATCCAATTGGGTATTGATAATCAAAGCGCCGATAACCAGACAAATAGAAATGGAAAATTGCAAAACGACCAAGCCCTTGCGAATAATGCTGGCTGCGCCCGCTGGGGTTGCATTGCCACGGAATACCTGTGCCGGTTGAAAACGAGTGAGATAAAAAGCCGGATAAAGACCTGCACCAATGCCGGCAATTAATACGATGCCCAAAAACGGCAAAAACAGGAGAGGATCAGTGATGCTGCTGAAAGCGATTTCCCGGCCGGCCATCAGGTTAAAGGTCGGTAGAAAGAGGCGAATTAGTAGAAAAGATAATCCAAATGACAGTAATGATATTAAAAGCGATTCTCCTAAAAATTGGGCGATTAGGCGGCGCTTGTAGGCGCCCATTACCTTCCGAAGACCGATTTCTTTAGCCCGGCGCCCGGCACGTGCAGTGGAAAGATTCATGAAGTTGATGCAGGCAATGGCAAGTATAAATGCCGCGATAATGCTCATAATATAGACGTAATTTATATTGCCGTTCGCTTCGAGCTCTCCACGAATATTTGAGTGTAAATGAATATCCAGTAATGGTTTTGGTATATATTCATATTGGTAGCCAAACTCCCGGGCCTTTTCCCCGAAATGCCGTTCAATAAAGTCGGGCAGCTTTGCGGCAAACATCTCCCTGGTGATGCCGTCCTGCAGCCGGACATAAGTGCGGGTGCTGAAATTGAACCAGCGCGGTATTTCTGCTTCCGGGAAGGTGAGATAAGATGCGATGAAGTTTGCATGAAAATGTGAGTTGACCGGCTGCGGTTTTATGATGCCGGTAATTTCATAGGCTGTTGTATCTATGTAGAAAGTTTTACCGATGGGATCGATATCCGGATAATGCTTGGCAGCCATCTCATCTGTAATGATTACTGTATTAGGTCGGCTGAGTAGCGATGTCTTTTCACCTTGAAGAATCTCAAAAGTAAATATTTCCAGAATATCCTGATTCGCCCAAAAGAAGTTCTCTTCACGGACGACCCGGTCTTCGATGCGAATATCAATATTTCGCGCCCGGTCGAAATGGGAAGAATAGATCACTTCCGGAAAATCATTTTTTACTGTACTGGTAAATGGTTCCTGTGTGTAGGTCCAGATGAGCTCCCGGCCAAAAATATTAGCCCGGGTATCGATTCGATACACTTGCTCGGCATGTTCATGATGGCGGTCAAAGCTGTATTCATGACGAACAAAAACAATTAAGATCATGCAACAGGCCATGCCAATTGAGAGCCCAAGAATGTTGATCAGCGAATAGGCTTTGTAATTTCGTAAATTTCGTAAAGCGATTTTAAGGTAATTCTTAAGCATATTTGCCCCAGTCAGTTAAATTGATTGGTTTTATTTAATGTTTGTTCGTTGATCGAGGAACGAAGAACGATCAACGAAATATGGTTTTATTCATGACGCAGTGCCCCAATTGGATTCGCCAGAGCCGTGCGAATCGTTTGCCAGCCAATAGTCGCGAGAGCTATAAAGAACGCAATAAATGCACTTAGGAGAAAAACGCTCCAATGAATTTCGGTGCGATAAGCAAAGTTCTCCAACCAGCGGGAAAGTGCAGTCCAGGCCAATGGAATGGCAATCAAATTCGCGACTAACACCAGCATCAGGAATTGTTTGGCCAGCAGGATTATCAGGCTGCTAACCGAAGCGCCAAGGGTCTTGCGGATGCCAATCTCCTTCACCCGTTGTTGATTGGTAAAAGCCGCTAAGCCGAATAAGCCCAGGCAGGCAATCAGAATCGCTAAAGTTGAAAATCCATTGAATATTGCTCCAACACGACTTTCGGCCTGATACTGGTTGTTGTAAAAGTCATCTATAAAGAAGTATTCAAAAGGGCGATTGGGAATCAGGGCCTGCCAGGTGTTTTCCAGTGATTGTAAAGTGTGCTCAACATTAGTCGTGTTAATTTTTATAGAGAGATATTCATACCACGAGGGTTGTATATGCATTAGAATCGGCGATATTGCGGTTTGCAGAGAGATTTGATGAAAGTCTTCCGTCACACCGATGACCGTGCCTTTTTTGCCCGGCCAACCCCAGGTGATCTCTTTACCGATGGCTGCCTCCGGAGATCCCCAGCCAAGATGTTTTACTGCTGCCGAGTTGATGACAAATGCACTGGCTGCATCCGTTGCAAAAGAGGGGGAGAAATTGCGACCGGCGGCCATGCGGATACCGTAAGTTTCCAAAAATTGTTCATCGACGATCAATGTCTTAATCGCTTGTGTTTCGGTGGTATTGCTGCCCTCTGGAATATAGACGATTTCACCAAGATTATTGCCCGGTACAGATGATGAAATTGCGGCAGAGATGACTGCCGGGTTGGCGATAAACTGTTCACGAATTGTTGCAAATCGTTGATGGATATTCGGTAGTGCCCGTACCGGCACAGCAAGCACTCGTTCCTTTTCGAATCCCAGTTTCGACTGCTGCATAAAAGTGAGCTGCTCCTGAACGATAATCGTGCCGCTTATCAGTATTGCGGTGATAACAAATTGAACGATGACCAGTGCGCTACGCAGGCGCCCGGCCGCTTTACCGCTCTGTTTCATACCTTTAATCGCCCGTACGGAAGATAGCCCGGAAAGTGATATCGCCGGATAGGCACCAGCGATTAAGCTGACGATGAGCATGAGTGCAAGCAAGCTGCCGCTCAATTGCCAGTCCCCCGAAAACGACAGCATCAATTGCTTGCCACTAAAATCGTTGAAATAGGGGAGTACTATCTTAACAAGCAATAGTGCGAATAGCATGGCGACAAATACTGCGAGAAAAATCTCGCCGAAAAACTGACCTGCCAGTTGTTTGCGAAATGCGCCGAGGGTTTTTCGTAAACCAACCTCTTTGGCGCGCCCGATTGCCCTGGCGGTGGAAATATTGATGAAATTGATACAGGCAATGAGGAGAATGAGAATGCCGATGATGCTGAAGAGGTAAACGTAAAAACCATCTCCGAGGGCAGTCATTTCATGGGTAAGGTCCGAATGCAAGTAAATATCGGTAAAGGGTTGAATCTGATAACGTTGCTGTGTGCCATAGGTGGCTTGTTGACCGGCAATGTAGTGATCAGCAATGGTCGCAACTTTTTCCGCAAGGGGTTCCATCTTGGCAGAAGGGTTACAAAGAATGAATGTGTAAGTATTAAAACTCCACCAGGGATATTGGCGCTTTAAGGCCGGGTGTTCGAGGGATTGGAAGGAGGCGATAAAATCGAAATCAAATTGGCTCTGCGCAGGGATATTTGTAAATACCCCGCTAACAATAAATTGCAGCGTGTCCTCAAGGACTAAAGATTTGCCTATCGGATTTTCACACCCGAAATATTTCCGGGCGGTTTCCCTGGTGAGAATCACCTGAAAAGGCGCTGAGAGTGCATTTGTCGCGTTGCCGTATTCCAGGGGAAATGTGAAAATCTCCAGGAACGATTCGTCCGCAAAATAAAACTTATCTTCATAATATTGGTTGTTATCCCGGGAGACAAAAAAACGCTGAGTTTTCAGACGTGTGACAGCAGAGATTTCCGGGAAATCATTTTTTAAAGCAGGACCGAGCGCGGGTGGGGTTGCTGCCAGGTGTGCCGTCGGCCGATTCGCCGATTTTAATTCTGCGGTGATACGATAGATGTGTTCG
Source organism: Calditrichia bacterium (assembly GCA_028284905.1). Classification (GTDB taxonomy): domain Bacteria; phylum Calditrichota; class Calditrichia; order RBG-13-44-9; family J075; genus JACKAP01. The sequence continues at coordinate 248,564 of JANQQU010000060.1, read as the reverse complement.
CTGTTGCTGTGAAATTGATCGTAGGATAGTTCATCACGCACATAAAGCAGGATGAGAATGCAGCAAGCCAGACCAACAGCGAGACCAAAAATATTTAAAAATGAGTAGCCCTTATAGCGCCAAAGCTGTCGCAGGGCGATCTTGATGTAATTCCGAAGCATCGGTTCTCCATTTGTCTTTGTTTGTTAAAAATTGGACAAACCGAACCAGGAAATGGTTTACATGGAATGCCTGGTGGGATGATTTGGGTGTCGTTGGGGCGTATTGTATTATCGTGTAGAGAAAATTCATGAATTTTCTCTACGATAATACCCCCCAACGACAACCAAGGTTTGCATTGGTTTAATCATTCATGGCGCAGCGCATCGACAGGGTTGGCCAATGCGGCCCTGACTGCCTGCCAGATGATGGTCAGCAACGTTACCAGGAGCGCGCCAATACCGGCTGCGATAAATACATCCAGGCTGATCTCGGTGCGATAAGCAAAATTCTCCAGCCATTTCTCCATCCCGAAATACGCTAACGGCCAGGCCACTAAGTTGCCAATTAGCACAAGCTTGATGAAATCCGAAGAGAGCAAACTAATAATTCCGCCGGTGCTTGCCCCGAGCACTTTTCGAATGCCGATTTCCTTTGTGCGCTCCTCTGCCGTAAAAGCGGCAAGTGCAAAGACACCCAGGCAGGCGATGATGATTGAAATTGCTGCGAAAATGTTCAGGAGGGTAGATTCCTTCTGTTCCTGCTGATAAAGCATGCTGAAGCTATCATCAAGGAATTTGTATTCGAAAGGATAAGATGGTGAAATTACTTCCCACCGTGCTCGAATGATGCTTAGTTGATTGTCGATGTTTTCAGCCGCAACCTTTATCGCCAGTGTTCGGGCGCTGGAATGATTGATGATTATTAACGGTTCGATTTCATCTTTTAATGACGAGAAATGATAATCTTTAACAACACCGACAACGCGCCGTTGAGTGGTATCCATCATGGTGTTTGTTAATGTTAATCCGATTGCTGATTCATTGTCCAGGCCGATGGTGCGAACGGCGGTTTCATTGAGTATCACTGCTTCATTGGCATCTGTGCCGAAGTCTCGCGAGAAATTTCTCCCGGCAAGTAATTCCAGGTCAAACACATCTGCGTAGGTGTAATCTGTAAAGACAGTGCGAAATCGATAGTTCTGATCCATACCGTCAATATCAAAAGACATTGCATCATGAAAACCACCGGGCTCTCCCGTCATGGCAGAGGCTTCAATGATCCCCGGCTCGTTTCGCAGGCGATTAAGGAAATCTTCACGCTGGTTAAAAATTGCATTGTTATTCATACGGACCAACACAACCTGCTCGTCATCAAAACCGAGGTCTTTTTCGTTGAGAAAGTTCAGCTGTTTGCCGATCAATAGTGTTGCGATGATTAGGAAGACTGAGATCGCGAACTGGAAAACTACGAGTCCCTTTCGAATCACCACAGAGCCTGCACGGGTTTTCTGCTGATTTAATACCGCGATCGGCCGAAATGAAGAAAGCAGGAAGGCCGGATAGCTACCGGCAACGATGGAAACCAGCACTAACAATGCAGCGAGAAGGCCGAGAACAGAAAGACTGCCTAGCGGGAAAACCAGGTCTAATTGAAATATGCTGTTGAATAATGGTAGCAGTAATTCGACCGCAGCTAAAGAAATTAAGATCGCGGAAAACGTCATCAGAAAAGATTCTGACAGAAATTGGATAACTAAACGCGAGCGTCCAGCACCCAGCGCTTTCCTTACGCCAATTTCCCGCGCCCGCTGGCCGGCCCTGGCTGTCGTTAAATTTGTATAATTGATACAGGCAATCAACATGATGAAAACAGCGATGGCCATAAAAATATAAACCGCGTTTTTATCGCCATGCAGCACCCGATCATAACGGACTTCATTCTGGAAATAAACCTGCGATAGTGGTTGCAGGGTAAGATCAACACGGGTGCCGTTTCGCTCGAAATCCGCAGCAAAATATTTATCCATAAACCCGGACAGCTGTGCATCTAGTCCTGCAGCTTCCTGCGGCGTATTGATGCGAACATAGGTGTAAAGGCTGTTGCTCCACCAGTTGCTGAACCAGCTGAAATTGTCCATCACTTTGATAGAGGCGAGAAAGTCGAAATCCAGATGAGATCGTCCGGGTTTTTCTGCCAGAACGCCGGTGACGATAAAATCAAGTTGGTTATCCAGCCGAAGCGTTTCCCCCAGCGGATTTTTCTCACCAAAATATTTCCGGGCCATTTCCGATGATAAAACGATGTTGTTGGGATTGGTAAGCGCTGCCGATGCATTGCCCGATGCCAGAGGATAAGTGAAGAAGTCGAAAAAGTTTTCGTCTACCAGAAAGAATTTTTCTTCGTTGAACGATTTGTCTGCATAGGTGACTAAGCCATCGGTTGGCATTACCCGGGTGAAATCCTGCACGGTTTCCGGATAATCATTTTTTAGCGCTTCTCCATAAGGCCCGGAGGTGACGCCGATGAGGTAGTTACTGTCGTTCAGGTCTGCTTTTCGTAATACCCGATAAACGGTCTCGCCATTCTTATGAAAATCGTCATAAGCTAGCTCGCTGGAAACAAACAGAAGGATAATGATGGCGACGGTAAGGCCGACAGCCAGACCAAAGACGTTGACCATTGAAAACATGCGATGTTTCCAGAGGTTGCGAAGGGCAATTTTAAGGTGGTTTTTAATCATTTGATAAAATCCCTGATTTTAAATATACGTTGATTTATAATCATTAATCATTCGTGCCGCAGGGCGCTTACCGGGTTTGCCAGGGAAACCTTGATAGCTTGCCAGCTAACCGTCGCTAATGCGATGATTAACGCCAGAGCGCCGGCGACCAGAAAAATGCCCCAGCCCATATCGGTGCGATAAGCAAAATTCTCCAGCCAGCGGTTCATAATAAGCCAGGCGACTGGCCAGGCGATGAGATTCGCAATGGAAACCAGGATCAAAAACTCTTTTGTGAGTAACTGTAATAAAGAGAATTGTGAAGCGCCCAATACTTTGCGAATACCGACCTCTTTAGTGCGTTGTTCGGTCGTGAAAGATGCCAGGCCAAATAATCCCAGACAGGCGATAAAAATAGCCAGGAAGGAAAAGTAGCCGAAGATGCTCCCCAGGCGGTTTTCCTCGAGGTATTGCCGTTCAATGCGTTCATCGAGAAAGGTGAATGAAAATGCCCGATCGGGAAAGAAGCTGCGATAAGTGGTCTCAAGATGTGCTAATGCTTCTTCGACCTCATTCGCCCGTAGCTTTAAGGCGACAAGGGTATATCTGCGTGGAGAAATATGCATTACCAATGGACCGATCGGCTGGCGGAGAGATGAATAATGAAAGTTCTTCATTACGCCAATGATCGTGCCGGATTTGCCTTCTTCCATGCTTAGCTCTTCTCCGATAGCTTGATGGGGTGTTTCAAAACCAAGATCTCTGGCAGCGGTTTCGTTGATGACGAAAGCTGAGGTATCCGTGCCGAAATCCTCCCGGAATTTACGGCCTTCAATGATTTCCAGAGATAGCAGGTCGATAAAGTTGTAATCAACCGAATATGTCGACATAAATCCCGGTTTGGCATCCGGATTTTGTTGCGAAGTGTATCCGAACTGGATCGTGTTACCGCCAGGAATAGATGAAGCCCGGATAACGGCATCAATGCCAGAGAATGATTTGAGTTCATTTTCCAAAGCATTGAATCGGGTTTCTTCCAGATTGGCTGGCATTCCAACTGTGACAATCTGATCCTGCTCGAAACCGAGCTTCTTGTTTTTGAAATAATCGAGTTGAGAGTGGACAATCGCCGTGCCGATAATCAGAATTACCGAAACAGAAAATTGGAAGATGATCAGTCCCTTTCTTAGCAAACCACCCCCACTGCTTAGCGAACGGGTATTTTTTAAAACGTTTACCGGTTTGAAGGCCGAGAGGAAAAATGCCGGATAAATACCGGAGAGAACACCAACCAGAATTGCCAGTGTGGGCAGTCCGATAATTAACCAAATGTTACTCCATGGAAGGGTCAGATTTTTTTGGCTCAGTTCATTAAAAACCGGCAAGGCCAGTTCTACCAGTACCAGACTGATGACAACTGCTAATGAACCGGCGATGATTGCTTCACTGAGAAATTGCGTGATCAGCTGCTTGCGCCGGGCACCCAATACTTTTTTAACACCGACTTCTTTACTGCGCTTCACCGAACGGGCGGTGGATAAATTCATAAAATTGATACAGGCAATGAGAATGATTAACAAGGCAACAGCGGAGAAAAGATATACGTTGGACATATCGCCATTTTGGCCGTCGAACATCCGGTCGGAATATAGGTGGATATCCGTCACCGGCTGTAAACGAATGGTTGCGCCTTCCGCATCTCTGGGATCTGCATGACGGGTTAACAACTCAGGAAATTTACTTTCAACAAGTGCCGGACTGACACCCTCTTTCAGGCGAACATATCCGTAAAAGAACAGCCATCCCCAATGATTGATCTGGCGTTCGGCAAAGAGTTCCAGAGTTGCAAAAGAGCAGAAGATGTTTCTTTGGATGTGGGTGTTTTCCGGGAGATTCTTCAATAATCCGGTGACGCGATATTCGCGCTCATCCGGGACACTAAGGGGGCGCCCATTCATTATCAGCGTTTGTCCGATTGGATCGCTGTCACCAAAATACTTTTCCGCGATTTCCTCGGTAATTACTACGGAATTTGGCGTGCTTAAGGCAGTTTCCGGATCACCCTTAAGAAATTCGAAGCCAAACATCTCAAAAGCGACAGGCTCGGCGAAACAAACGGTTCTTTCAATAAACGGGACATTCTGCTGAGGATTGCGTATGGTCATTCCGTTGAAGGACATTGCGGTGCCTAATTCGATTTCCGGAATTTCTTCCCGCATCGTTCTCGGCATTACTGCTGCACTGACGGCATAGTCCTGCACACCACCAGGTACTTCGTAGTCAACTACTACCCGATAGAGCCGATCTGCCTCCGGGTGAAAGCGGTCATAGCTTAACTCATCGAAGACCCAAATGCCAATGAGCAGAAAGCAGGCCATCCCGACTGACAGCCCGATAATGTTGATCAAAGAGATCACTTTGTTACGGCTTAAATTGCGAATAGCGATTTTGAAAAAGTTCTCAAACATAGGTGCTCCAATGATGGTTAGTAATTCTTTATTCGTGCCGTAGCGCCTCTACGGGATTAATCAGTGCAGATTTCACCGCCTGGATGCTGATAGTGAATAATGCGACCATTAGTACCAGCAGCGGTGGCAATGTGAAGAGAAGAAATCCCGGATTGATGCGAAAGGCATAATTTTCCAGCCAGGCGTTTACCAGCCACAATGTCGCTGGCAGTGCAAATAATGCGGCAATCAAAATTATGCGTAGAAAATCTTTCGATAGTAATTGGAAGATTCCGGTGCTGCTGGCACCAAGTACTTTACGTATGCCAACTTCCCGGGTGCGACGGCTGGCGGTGAATGCTGAAAAGGCAAAAAGCCCGAGGCAGGCAATCAAAATCGCGAGGCCGGAAAACAATGAGAATACCTGGCCGAAGCGATAATCCGCCCGATACTGCCGGTCGAAGTAACTGTCAAGAAAATAGAACTCGAAAGGGTTGCCGGGGAAATGAGCATCATATCTTGCCTGAATCATTTCGATAGTCGAGGCGATGTTGTTGCTCTGCAACTTGATGGAGTAGAAACTGCCCGTTTTCCGGAGAAAATAAACCGTTGGCTGCATCGCCTCATGCAGGGAGAGCTGGTGATGGTCGGCCATTATGCCGATGATCTCAAACTCGCGGTTCCGCCAGCCAAGAGCAACTTCCCCGATGGCCGCTGTATAATCTGTAAAACCCAATTGCCGGGTAGCTGATTCGTTGAGAATAATTGCATTTTCATCTGAAGGAAATTCTTCGGAAAATGCCCGGCCCTCCAACATGCGCATCTCGTATGCGTTTATGAAATTGTAATCGATCCCCATAAAATCTGCGCCGAGCGGTGTGGCACTTTCGGCATTACGCAGCCGTATTCTGCCGCCCCAGGTGCTTTCCCGGCCGGGAATGTTGGTAGAAACGGTCGTGCTTTTAATGGCGCTTTGCATGGCCAGGTCATTGCGAAATCCGCTTACGTCGCTTACGTAATCGTCGCCGACAACCGCCGGCCCTGCAACAATCAGTGTCTGATCGATATTGACCCCAAGGGATTTGCTGCGCATGAAGTTTATTTGCTGATAGATGGCGGCAGTCATTGTAATTAGCACAATGGATGCAGCAAATTGGAAGATGATTAATGCTTTCCGGGAACTGAAAGTTTGCCGGCCATGAGATAAACTCCCTTTCAATACGGTGATTGGTTGATGCGCGGATAGCACCCAGGCAGGATAAATGCTGGAAAGCACGACCCCGGCGATGAAAAACAGGCCCAGGATGCCCCAGAGTAAATGCTGCCCATAAAACGAAAATTCCAGTGGATGGCCCAGTAGCTGGGCGAAGAATGGCAGCTGGTCCCGCACCAGCAGTATGGCAAGCGCCGAGGCGATAACGTTTAGCAATAATGACTCCAGCACAAATTGCATGATCAATCCTTGCCGCTGGGCGCCGACCACTTTACGAATACCAACCTCCCGGGCGCGTTCCATCGAACGGGCAGTGGCGAGATTGATATAGTTGATCCAGGCAATCAGTAGTATGAAAAAAGCGATGATCAGCAGACTGAATGTGAGCGTTGCATTGCCATTTACCGATGCTTCCCCTTCCAGTTGCGAATAGAGATGTATATCCCCCAGCGGCTGCAAATCAAGTCTGCTACTGCGACCATTTGCGCTTGCGTTATTGAGATGATTCGCGACAATATCCGCCTGGGTCATTTTCTCCAGAAAAATTTCCGGTTCTGTGTCGGGCGTTAGACGAATGTAGGTTAGCCAATCTGCCCAGCCAGGCATATACTGCCATATCCGTTCTTCCGCTAATGAGGAGAGAGAAAAAATGCATTCAAATTGCAGGTGTGAATTTTCGGGCAAAGCCTCGATAATGGCGGTTATCTGATATGCATCCCCGCCATTCTGGATTAATGTTTTCCCCAGCGGCGACTCATCCCCAAAAAACTTCCGGGCAAATGATTCGCTAACGACGACACTAAACGGCGCCGCCAACGACTGTTGAAGATCTCCGGCTTTTGATTTGAAAGAAAAAATCTGGAAAAGCGATGGATCACCATAATACGCACGGTCGAGTGCAAATTGTTTATCCTGGTAACCCATAGTAAAATTCCCCATGATCCCACTAAGATTGATGATCCGGCCAGCTGCCATCACTTCCGGGAAATTCTCCTGCAGATCTTCTGCGATAAAACCATACACTTTCGCCCGCCCGGCCGTGGCTACGCCATGGCGTGATTCATTCATCGTTATCCGATAGATATCTGTGCTACCTTCGTGAAAATCGTCATAACTCAATTCAAAACTGACGTGGAGCAGAATGATGATGCCGGCCGCCATCCCTATCGTTAGCCCAAAGAAGTTGATCAACGAAAACAGTTTGTGCTTTTTCAGATTTCTGAGGGCGATCTTAAAATAATTTTGAATCATTTTTGCTCACCTTCCAGTTGTTCAAGCATTTGTAGCGCGTTGGTGTTTTCCGGGTTCAGGGCCAGAGATTTACTATAGTAGATCACCGCCAGCCGATGTTGACCATTTTCCATGAAGGCTTCCGCCAGGCTATCGTACGGATTGAAATTATTCGGATACTCTTCGACGTTGAGCTTGAATATTTCAATCGCTTCATCCAGTTTGCCTTCGCCCATTAATTGGTAGCCAAGGAGATTCAGCGGCGCTTCCGAAAAGTCGAAAGCCATGCCATGCTGATAACGCTCCTTTAAGCGACGATATTCCCGAATCCCTGCACGCACCCCTTCAGCTTCGATAACCTCCGCCAGTGTCTGTTGCAGGGATTTCGGCGTTGTGTTCCCACGGTGGCAAGTCATGCAGGAGACGTCTACCGAACGTTCGCGAATTTCGCTGACTTCGCTCATCGCTTCGTTGTTGATGTAGTCGACCATCTTAAACATAATGCGGGCGATGCGCTTGGTCGGTTTGTCGTCAGCAGCAAAATCGTAGGTGGACCAATCATTGAATTCGCCGGCAACATGACAATGGATGCAGTTAACCCCAAGCGCATTTGAAAAGGCAAACATGGTCTGGCGCAACTGTGCTGTGCTGGTGTTTGCCGGTAATACTTTCAAGTTCTTTGCTTTCTCCGGCCAGGGCACCTGGGCGAAGCTGATAGTGGTTGTTGCCAATAATAAGGTTGAAATAAGAAGTAACTGCCAATTGCGATTCATGATCTCTCCTCTGATGATCGTCGGTTTTTGATTACTCGTAATGCAAAGCATCTACAGGGTTGGCCAGCGCTGCTTTAATGGCTTGATAGCTAATCGTTAGAAATGCGGCAAGGATTGTCAGGCTGCCGGCGAATATGAATACACCGAGTGAAATGTCGATGCGATAAGCGAAGTTGTTTAGCCATTGTTCCATACCGAACCAGGCCAGTGGCCAGGCGACCAGGTTGGCGATCACCAGTAATCGGATGAAATCGCTGGATAACAACATGATAACATTCCCCGCGGATGCACCGAGTACGCGGCGAATGCCGATTTCTTTGATCCGCCGGGAAACCGCCAGGCTGGACAAGCCGAAAAGACCAAGGCAGGAGATGAGCAGTGCAAACCCGGTAGAGTATCCCAAAATGGTCTGCCAACGTTCTTCCTGATTGTATTGGCCGGCCAGTTCTTCATCGAGAAAATAAAAACGGAAAGCACTGTTCGGGGCCGCTACGGCCCAGGCCGCTTTGATCTCTTCCACGGTTGCCGGTATGTTGTCCGGGTGGATTTTCACCATAGTGTAATTAAGCGGATTGCCATTAGGATTCATAGTGAGTACCAATGGCTGAATATTGTCATGTAATGAGTCAAAATGGTAATCTTTTACAATGCCAATGATAATTGGATCTTCACCACCATCTGCCCATCCGGTAAGCGGTTTCCCGACCGGATCCTCCAGACCAAAAGCTTTTACAAGACTTTCATTAACGATAATCGAATGTTCCGGGTCACTGGAAATATCTTTGTCGAAATTTCGCCCTTGATGCAGGGAGATGTCCAGTGTGCGCAGATAATCCTGGTCAATACGAATGCGCCGGGCATAGCGCAGGATGCCGTTCGCGTCCTGAAAACCAATAGTGCTGGAGCCGCGGGTAAAGGCACGGTCTGCGCTGGCAGCATCCGCGACTTGCGGATTGGCGCGAAGCTCGGTCTTAAAACGATCGCTGAGTGATTGAGTATCGTCACCGGATAAATTGACAACCAGAATTTGGTCTTTGGTATAACCGAGATCTTTACTGCGCATATATTGCAGCTGTTGACTGATCAAGATCGTGCCGATCAACAGAATGATCGACAGCGTGTATTGCAGAACGACGAGTGCGCGGGTCAGGCGATTTTTTCCCCGGGAACCAGCACCGCCGCGAAAAACCCGGGTAGGGGAGAAGCCGGATAAGATCAATGCCGGATAGCTGCCGGCAATGATGCCGGTAATACCAAGTAAAAACACTAACACCAACAGAAAACCGGCATTGCCCAAATAATCGATGTTCAATTCTTTACCGGCCATGTCGTTAAAAACGGGCAGGCAAAGTTCAGCAAGTGAAATGCCCAACGCCAGGGCAAGTAGTGCCAGCAGGAGGGTTTCACCCCAAAACTGCTTTATCAGCTGAAATCGCTTTGCGCCCATTACTTTGCGCATCCCGACTTCCATGGCCCTGTTTGCAGATCCGCCAATAGAAAGCGTCATAAAGTTGATGCAGGCAATAAAAAGTACTAAGAGGGCAATGCCACCAAGAATGTAGGAGTAAACCGCTTTACTGCGCCGCTCATAGCTGGAGCGGATGCTGCGCCCCATATATACTTCACTCAACGGCTGTAACTCCAATTGAAATCCCTCGTCATTGTCTACAACGCGACCATAATCGCGGAAGTTATTTGCCCGGTCTTGATATTGGGTATTGACGAAAGATGGGAATGCTGCTTGTAATTCGCTCACTGCATCAGGATTGCTCAACTGAATATAGAGCGAGGCGATACCGCCCCAGTCATCGCTTTCCGGATAATTCCGGTGATTCTCTATCGGGATTAATATGTCGAACACCAGGCTGGAAGTTTTTGGAGGATCCTGAAAAACGCCACTGAGAATGAATGTCTGGCTACTTTGCCGATTCTTGTTAAAGAGCAATGTTTCGCCGATCATCTCGCTAATTTCTTTTTCTTCACCAAAAAAACGTCGAGCGGCGCTTTCGCTGATAACCGCCTGATCCGGCGCTTGTAATGCTGTCTCCGGATTGCCTGCCAGTAGGGGAAAAGTGAACATTTCCAGAAAAGGCGCATTGACCAATGCGATGGTTTCTCCAAATGGCTGATTGTCGATGTAAACAGCAGCGTTGGAGCGAATGAAGTTGCTGGCATGCAAAACGGCGGGAAAGGCTTCTTCCATGCCTTCTGCGATTCTGGTTGGATGATACCCTGAATAGTTTATCGCACCGTCGCTACCGGTTTCCTTAACCAACACGCGGTAAATGCTGTCGATATTCTCGTGAAATTTATCGTGCTGCCATTCATACTGCACAAAGAGAAAGATCAACAAGCAACAGGTGATGCCGATAGCCAGACCAAACACATTGATCAGGGAAAAGATTTTTTGCTTCAATAAGTTTCTAATAGCGATTTTGAAATAGTTTGAAAACATAGTTTGTCTCCGTAATTCCGTTTTATTCGTAGCGTAATGCTTTTACCGGGTTGGCAGTTGCAGCTTTAATCGCCTGATAGCTAATCGTCACAAGCGCAATTAGAAATGCCGTAATTCCTGCCAGGAAAAAAATCTGCCAGTCAATCTCTATTCTATAAGCAAAATTTGCTAGCCAGCTATTCATCGCCCAATAGGCTAATGGCCAGGCGATGAGATTGGCGAAAATGATTAATGACGTAAATTGGCGGGAAATCAGGTGAATAATACCCGGCGTGCTTGCACCCAGTACTTTCCGAATGCCAATCTCCTTGGTGCGTTGTTCGCTGGTGTATGCAGAGAGTCCGAAAAGCCCCAGGCAGGCAATAAATATCGCCAGAAAGGCAAAATGGTTAATGATGTTGGAAAGCTGTTCCTCGCCGGCATACTGTTGCTGAAGCGTGTTGTCCAGAAAGCTGTATTCAATTGGCCAGTCCGGCACAAACTGTTGCCAGGTGCGCTCGATAAAATCAAGTGCTGCTGCATTATGTCCGGGGTGTAATTTTACGGCGACATGCCCCATTCGTGGCCAGGTTAAAGTCATAATTAAGGGTTCTACCGGGGTGTGCAGCGATTTGTTGTGAAAGTTTTTAACTACACCAACAACTTCTCCGGATTTTTCAATCTCCTCGCTGCCAGAGCCGAAATAAGCCATTTTTTTGCCGATGATTTCTTCGCTTTCCCAGCCGATCATCTCGGCAGCTGCTTCATTGATGATGAATGCCTGTAGCCTGTCGCTGGGAAATTCCCGGGAGAAATCCCGCCCACTGACAATCTCCATCTGCATGGTTTCGACAAAGTCGTAATCGGCGTAAAGGATTTGCATGGCAACCGGCTGCTCCTGCGAATACCCTTCCGGCACGAAACGAAACCCCCAACTGGGTTTGCCGGGGAAGCTACCCATCGCGCGGGTCACTTCCTTGACGGCTGAATGTTCTTGCAAGATGTTCTCAAAAGCTTCATAGTTTTGATTGATCGCCGGGCGGGAGCGGATGAGCATCAGTGACGACTTTTCGAAACCAAGGGATTTGCTTTGAAAATATTCAATTTGTTGGGAGATTACCCCAATGCCAATTAGTAAGATGATTGTTATCGCAAATTGGCCGGTAACTAATAGCTTGCGTAAAAGTTGGCTGCCATTAATGCGTTTTCCAATGCTACTAAAAAAATTACCCTTGAGAATATTGACCGGCCGGAATGCGGAGAGAAAAAAGGCCGGATAGCTGCCGGAAATAATCCCGACCAAAAGGGTGATACCGGCGAGAAGTAAAGGGATTGACCAATTCTGAAAATAGCTGGCCTGCAAATTCTGACCGAAAAGGTCATTAAAATATGGCAGGGAAATTTCCACCAGACAAAGTGCGAGAATGAATGCCAGCATGCTCATCAGAATTGCTTCCCCCAGGAATTGACCGATAATGCTATGCCGGTATGCCCCCAGCACTTTCCTTACCCCAACCTCCTTGGCGCGTTGCGAAGAACGGGCTGTGGAAAGATTCATGAAGTTGATACAGGCAATTAATAAAACCAGAATAGCAATCGCCGCAAAGATGTAGATATAGAGGATGTTCCCATTGCTTTCAATCTCGTTGCTTAGTTGGGAATAGAGATGAATGTCAACCAGTGGCTGCAGATGTAAAAAGGTGCCTTCCCGAATAGACTCGGGAAAATATTTGCTTACTAACGCAGGAAATTGCGCCTCCAGCGTAGCCGGTGATACAGATGCCGGTAAGGTGATATATGTCCAAAAGGCATTCCAGTACCAGTTGCCGGTCAGTCGCTCCATATTCGGATAAAAGCTGAAAGGTACCAGGAAATCGAACGTAAAATGAGCATTCTCATCAAAGGCGCGAACCACCCCGGTTACTTTTAGCGTGCGGCTGTTTTGATGCTCAATGACTTTACCCAGTGGATTTTCGTCGCCAAAATACTTTCTGGCGATTCGATCTGTGATGACCACGTTCCCCGGTGCTGACAGGGCAGTGTTTGGATCGCCGCTAAGCATTTCGACATCAAACAGTTGCAAAAAAGCTGGGTCAGTAAAAAAGAATTGCGATTCACTGTATTGTTTTTCCTGATACTCCAGAACAACATTCACATTTGCCCGGTAGAGACGGCAGACTGACGATACCTGGGGGAATTCACTCTCGATGACTTCCGCAATCGGAAATTGGGCACTCGCTGCTGCTTCCTGGCCGCCACTCCAGTTTATCTCGCTGGTCACTCGATAGATTTGCTCGGCGTTATTATGGAAACGGTCGTAGGACAATTCGTGGCGCACAAAAAAGAGGATAAGCATACAAATCGCCATGCCCATTGCCAGACCAGTGATATTGATAATCGTATAGATTTTGTGGCGAAGCAGATTACGAAACGCAATTTTGAAAAAGTTACCGATCATATTATTCATACCTCAGTGCTTTTACCGGATTCGTAGTTGCCGCCCGTAATGCCTGCCAACTCACGGTCATCAGGGCGATTATCATTGTCGCGCTACCGGCGACTGCAAACACCCACCAAGAGATGGGAATGCGATAAGCAAAGCTGCCCAGCCAGCTATTCATTGCCAGATATGCGAAGGGAATTGCAAGTAAAAATGCAATGAACACCAGGCGGGAAAAATCTTTCGTGAGCAGAATGATGATACTGCCAAGCGACGCACCTAATACTTTCCGCACACCGATTTCTTTCGTGCGTTGTTCTGCCATGAAGGCGGACAAACCAAACAAGCCGACACAGGCAATCAGAATGGCCAGGGTCGCTGCGATGCCAAAGATTTTCCCGGAACGGCTGTCCTGCGCATAGAGCGTCACCAGCCAGTCAGAGAGAAAATCGGCTTCTAATGGGTTTAGCGGGTCGAATTGATCGTGCACGGCAGTGATGTGCGCTAATGCTTCCTGGAAGTTCTCTTCCGAATTGACGCGCACAGTGAAGTAGTCGATACCATGCACTGCATGACTACCGGAGGCTGGGATAAAACCCATAATCAGTGGCGCAATTTGATTGTGCAGAGAATGAAAATGGAAATCCCGGACGACACCAACAATCTGCCCTTCGAAATTGCCCCGGGAGATTCGCAATGTTTTCCCGATGGGAGAATCGGCGAATAGCTGCCGGGCAGCAGTTTCGTTGATTAGCAGTGCGCTGGAGTCCGCAAGATTATCACGATCAAAGTTTCTGCCCTGGACAATCTCGGCCTGATAACACTGCAGGAAGTCTTCATCGATGGCATTAAAAAATGCCCCGAGGAATTCTTCTTCGCTATCATTCTCGCGATAAACGTTGATCTCCCGGAAACTCTTCCAATCGCCGGGCACCCGGGAGGAAACCGCAACGGAGGTGATAGAGGGATGATTTTGCAACGCCTGCTTGATGGTCAGGAAATTCGTTTGAACATCATCATGGTTGATGTCGATAACTGCCAGTTGGTTGTGACTAAAACCAAGGGGCTTGTCGGAGATATATTGCAGTTGCTGAAAGATGATTATCGTCGCAGAAATCATCACCATAGAGAGTGTGAATTGGGTGACGACCAAAACGCGCCGGAAGCGCAGGCTGCCACTACGGCGATTACCACTGCCTTTAAGAATGTTGATTGGTTGAAATCCGGAAAGATGTAATGCCGGATAGCTGCCGGAAAGAAAACCAACCAGCAGTGCAATGCCCAATACGCCGAGGAAAAGCTGATAATCGCCCACAAAATTGAAAGAGAGTTGTTTAGCAACCAACTGATTGAATTGCGGTAATGTTAATTCGACAATAACCAGGGCTGCGACGAGACTCAAAAAGGCAGTGAGCAATGACTCGCTGAGAAATTGTCCGGTGAGTTGCTGCTTGCGGGCACCGACGACTTTCCGCAGGCCGACTTCCCGGGCGCGATTAATGGATCTCGCAGTTGCCAGATTCATATAGTTAATGCAGGCAATCAGGATAATCAAAGCGGCAATGAGTACTAAAACATACATCCCGTTCAGATCGCCTTTGTGCTGATTATACTCGTAAAGGATATGGTTGGAATAGAAATGAATATCCGTCAAAGCTTGTAGATAAAAGGGGCGTTTTTCCCAGGCATCCTCGCCCATGTGTTTTTCTGCAAATGCCGGCAGCTTCGATTCGAGCTGAGAAACTTCACTAGATTCATCGAGGAGGAGGTAAGTAATAAAAGTGCTGCTCTGCCAGGAGTAAAGCCAGGGAAATTGCGCTTCGAAACGCTTCAGGCTGGCATAGGAAATCAGTAAGCGGAAATCGAGATGGGAATTGTGCGGCGTGTCTTTCATCACGCCGGTCACTTGAAATGCCGCTTCGCCAAATTCGGGAAAATCTTCGGCTTCTATTGAGATCATCTCACCCAATGGGTCTGCATTGCCAAAAAGTTGGCGGGCGGTTGTTTCGGTTAAAACGACGGCGTGAGGATCCCGGAAAGCTGTCTGCGGATCGCCGGCAATCATTTCAAAATCGAAAAGATCGGTAAAGCTGCCATCGCTGAAAAAATAATCGCGAACGATTTGGCGATTCTCTTCATGTTTAACGGTGATTCTCCAACCACGAAAGAATTGCGCATAGCCTTCGACCTCCGGAAACGCTTCGCTGATTGTCTTGCCAAGCGGTCCTTTGCTGTAGGCGATATGGCGTTCATTGTCACCGGTGATTTTTTCTACTACCCGGTAGATACGGGAAGACTTTTCGTGAAAGCGATCAAAACGAAATTCATCCTGCACATAGAGTAGGATCATCAAGGCACAAGCCATACTGATCGCCAGTCCAAAAATGTTGATAAAAGAATACACCCGGGCTTTGGCAAAATTGCGTAATGCGATTTTCAGATAACTTAAGAACATGATTTCTCCATCAATAATTCTCTATACTTTTCCGAAATGCGAATTCTTATTTTATTCATATTTCAGTGCTTCAACCGGATTTGCTAATGCTGCTTTTGCCGCCTGATAGCTAATGGTTAACGCGGTGACGAGCAGGGAAAAAATGGCCGTGACTAAAAATATTTCCGGCGTTAATTGAATTCGGTAAGCAAAATTGCCCAACCAGTTTTGCATTGCCAGCCAGGCAAGGGGCCAGGCTAGTAAATTGCCAATCAATACTAGTAGAAAAAATTCACGGGAAAGCAGAAAAATGACGCTGCTAACAGATGCGCCGAGTACTTTCCGGATGCCGATTTCCTTACTGCGTCGTTCCGCTGTGTAAAGGATCAGTCCGAATAACCCTAAAGCGACGATAAACATCGCCAGTCCGGTAGCGGCCCGAACAATTAGGCCCAGCCGCTCCTCGGATTTGTATTGGCCATCGAAATACTCATCGAGGAAATAGTATTGGAAGGGATAACCGTTGTTCAGTGTTTCCCAATGAGTTTCAATGTGGGTTAATGTTTCCGGAATCTCTTTGCCGGAAATTCGGATCGCAAGCATGTTCCCGCGACCTTTTGCCATAGTCATTACCAGCGGTTGGATTTCATTGTGCAGCGAGGCGAAATGGAAGTCTTTTGCTAAAGCAACGATCGTCCCTTGTTGATTTGTTGAGGGAAGCAGGATTTGTTTGCCAATCGGCGATTCCCAGTCCAGCTTGTTTGCCATCGCTTCGTTGATGATAATGGCTTCTGCGGAATCTGTCGCAAAATCCCGGGAAAAATTCCGCCCGTCCAGCAGCGTAATTCCCAGCGTTTCTACCAGGTCATAATCGCCATAATAGAGATGTGCACGGAATGCATCTTCATTAGTATAGCCTTCCGGCTGAACCAGGCCGACATACATCTGAATGAGTTGACCCGGCATATTTTGCATCTTTGATACGGAGACGATGTCTTGGTGATTGAGCAAACGAGTTTTTAGCGTTTCAATATCGCTGGCGCTGGCATTTTGCTCCAGGCGGGTAACGACCACCTGCTCCTTCTCAAAACCAAGCGGTTTGGATTGAAAATAGGCAAGCTGCGCAGCAATGACACCGGCACAGATTAATAGTGTTAGCGAGATGGTAAACTGGAGAATGACCAACCCTTTTCGGAGATGATTACTGCTACCGGAAACACCGATTTTCCCCTTCAGGACCGCCACCGGTTTGAAGGCTGAAAGCAGAAATGCCGGATAAGCACCGGATAGCAGGCATATTGCGATCGTTAATATGCTCAATCCGAGAAGTAGCGACGGCCAGCCAAAATGATTGAGGGCTAATGCTTTTCCGGTAAACCCATTGATCGCCGGCAAAAGCACTTCCACTGTCGCCAGCGCGATGAGCATTGCAAAAAAGCTGAATAGAAATGCCTCTCCAAGGAATTGCCCCATCAATTGAATGCGGGCTGCTCCGACAACTTTCCGCACGCCGACTTCGCGAGCGCGCATCGTTGCCCGGGCGGTAGAAAGGTTAACGAAATTGATGCAGGCAATACCCAAAATGAGAATGGCGATCAATGCCAGCGCATAAGGATAGATTGTCGCACTGGCAGGCTCGAGGTCATATTTTATGGCAGTATCATAATGAATGCTGCTGATTGGCTTCAGGGTTAGCTGATACTTCTCCGCCGCTGCTTCGCCATGATAATCATGGATGTATGCGTTTAGTTTTTCCGCTAGCCCGGTTGCACCTGACTGCTTCAAGAGCAGGTAAGTGTAAACCCACATTGAGGCGCCTTCCCAATCGACATTGATGTTTGTCGTCGCAATAAAATCATATTTGATGTGGGAATTCGCCGGTGCTGGCGCGACAATCCCCGTTACGGTGTAATCCAGCGAAGCATCTTTTTTAAAGGATTTGCCAATCGGGTTTTCATCGCCAAAATATTTTTCGGCAATGGCCGGGGTTATGACAACTGAATAAGGATTGCTTAATACTGTTTGTGCATCTCCCTGGATCAAAAGGAAATCAAATACTTCAAACACGTTCGGATCTGCCCAGAAAAAACGGGATTCGTAAAAGGTTTTATCCTGATATTGCACTAGTTGTTTGTTTCCCCAGGAAGGGCAAATTCGTACCGCTGCTTCGATTTCCGGAAAAACGTCTGGCAACAACTTGCCATGTTTGCCTGTGGTGATCGCCCATTGCTCCGGCGGAGTCGTTTTCTGCGATGCATAAGTGAGGCGATATAAACGATCGCTATTCTGATGAAATTGATCATAGGTAAGTTCATCGATGACATAAAGCGCCAGCACCAAAAAGCTGCTAACACCCAGGGCAAGGCCAAGGATGTTAACCAGTGAATGAAATTTGTGCTTAAACAAGTTCCTAAAAGCAATTTTCAGATAATTCTGAAGCATAAATTCTCCTGCCCGGCGTGCGGGCGATTAGCACCGCTTATTCATAGCGTAAGGAATTGACCGGATTGGCCAACGCTGCCCGCAGGGCTTGCCAGAAAATGGCGGAAAGCGCAATAAACAACGCAATCAATGCCGCTAATACAAATGGCCACCAGGCGATGTCTATTCGATAGACAAATCCGGATAACCAGGTGTTCATTGCAATCGCAGCGGCCGGCCAGGCAGCAATGTTTGCCAGAGTGACCAGCTTTAGAAAATCACTGGAGATCAAGCGAAGGATAGAGAAAATTGGCGCCCCAAGCACTTTACGAATACCGATCTCTTTCGTGCGGTTTTGGGTGGAAAGTGTCACTAGTCCGAATAAGCCGAGGCTGCCCAGTAAAATTGCCAGGCTTGCCGAATATCCGACGATTTTGCTCCAGCGCGCCTCCAGGCGATATTGACTGTCAATGTCATCAGAGAGGAAAGAGAATTCGAATGGGAGATCCGGTGCAATGGTTTGCCAGGAAGCTTCCAGTTTGCTGATGTTCGCCTGGAAGTTTTCGGATTGTAATTTTACCAGGATGTGACTGATTGGCCACTCGGGATCCATAATCAACATCACCGGCATAATTTCGTGGTGCAGAGAACGAAAATGATAATCCTTAACAACCCCGACAATATTAGGACCTACAGAATTATCATCATCGGGCCAGCCGGTTAACTGCTTGCCAACGACCGGCAGTTGCCATTCCAATTCATTCAGGAAGGCTTCATTAACAATGATTGCATCGGTTCGTTCGGCCGGGGAATCTTTCCGGAAATCGCGCCCTTCGATTAGTTCGATGTCGAGGGTTTTTAGATAGTCCGGGTCTACCTTGTAAACGAAACTGGCGTATTCTTTTCCTTCATGTTTAAAGCCATTATAGCTCCAGCCCCGGTTAAAGGAACTACTTGTGCCGCTAATACTGAGCACTTCCGGTGAATCACTGAGAGAGTTCCGGAGTAAATTCATCAAGTCTTCCCCGCGGGACTCCGATTGGGTGGGAATTACCACAATTTGCGAGGTGTCAAAACCCAAGGATTTATTGCTGATATAACGGAGCTGCTCGGCCATGAGAATTGTGCAGACGATTAAAAAGATTGAAAGACTGAATTGCAACACCACCAGCCCTTTGATGACCCGATTCTTCATGGAGCTGCCGCTGCGGGTTTGCTGCTTTAAAACAGCGATCGCCTGAAAACGGGATAGGAAGAGGGCCGGATAGCCACCGGCAATTAATCCGGTAAGAAAAAGGATTGCCCCTAAGAACAGAATTGCGACACCCTGCACTTGATAATCGATTAGCAGCTGAGTCTCTGCCAGTTCGTTAAAAACCGGCAACAGTAATTCTGCCAGTCCAACGCCCAGAACCAGAGCGATCAGGCATAAAAGCAGTGATTCCCCCCAAAACTGCGCAATTAATTGCCTGCGCACCGCGCCAAGGACTTTCCTCATGCCCACTTCCCGGGCACGATCCGCTGAACGGCCAATTGCCAACGTCGTGAAATTGATGCTGGCGATTAACAAGACCAGAAATGCGATGCCGCCAAGAATGTAGGAATAACGCGGGTTGCTGACCGGCTCCGACGAGAATGCGACATCTGTATCGAGATGGATGTCCTGAATCGGCTGAAAACGAAGCTTCATTGGTTCTGCTTCATCGACAAACTGTCCCCGTGAAATCTGCTTGTCGATGAATTCGCCCCAATAAGTTTTGACAAAGGCCGGCATTTTTTCCACCAGGGTCTTTTGATGCTCACTGTCTTTAAGAAGCACAATCGTTGAGCCATTAAAGTTTGTCCAATGGTCCCGCTTGCGTTCAAAATATGGGTAGGCCGGGATCGACATTAATGCTGAATAAGTAATGCTGGAATTTGCTGGAGGGGGTGAGATAACACCAGTAACCTGGCAACTTTGTGTTTCTCCCAAGCCGAAATCTATCTGGACAAATTCCCCGAGCGGGTCACCTTCCCCAAAATATTTTTTTGCAAGCGCCGGTGTAATTACAATTGAATTTGGTGAAGCAAATACCTGCTCGCTACTTCCTTGAAGTAAGGGGAAACTGAACATCTCGAAAAACGCTGCATCCGTAAAGCGAATATTTTCCCGATGGGTATTCCCCTGGTTCTCAAGAACAGCGTCCCACTCCAGGAAGCGGGCGTATGCTTCTACTTCCGGATATTCGGCAGCGAGTGTTCTGCCGGCGGGCAAAGGCATATAGGACATTTCGTTGAGCCCTCGCTTGACATAATTCTCGCTGACAATGACCCGGAATAAGCGATCACTCTTTTCGTGGAAATTATCAAAAGACCACTCATGGCGAACAAACAGCAGTAATAAGATGCAGCAGGCGATGCCGACAGATAGTCCAAAAATGTTGATGAAAGAATAAAGTTTTGATTTTGCAAAGTTTCGCAGGGCGATCTTGAAATAGTTTTTAAGCATTAGCTACTCCGGTAGTATCGGTTTATCCGATAGCGATATTTCAAGAAGCATGCCAGTTCCGTTTTTGGCCGAGAATCGCGGTTTCAGGTAAGTTTCCTATCTGCGTTATCAATAAGAACTGTTCGATGATATACAATTATTGTTCGGATGTGAACACTTCATCGTTATGTGCATGGGATTTATTTTTGGTGTTTTTCAGCCAGCGAAGTTCTTTGGCGGCGAGAATAACAAACGAGCGAACCGTATTTTTCGGTTCGCTCGTTTGGAAACAAGATCTATTCATACTTCAAAGCATCGACCGGGTTGCTTAACGCCGCTTTTAATGCTTGAAATCCAACGGTTAATAAAGCAACGATAATCGCAAGCGCTCCGGCGAGCGCAAATGTGCTAATCCCCAGTGTGGTCCGATAGGCAAAGTTCTGCAGCCAACTGTTCATTAAGAAGTAAGCCAGCGGTGCGGCAATAATAATGGATATCGCCACCAATCGGGTAAATTCGCGGGATAATAGCATTACGATGCCGGGAACGGTAGCGCCGAGCACCTTTCGGATGCCAACTTCCCTGGTGCGTTGTTCTGCGGTGAAAGCTGCCAATCCAAACAGGCCAAGACAGGCGATGATGATTGCCAATAATGTTGCAATGGAAACCATCCGTCCGGTACGAACATCGGTGATGTAGTAACGGGAAAGCTTCGCATCAAGGAAATTGTATTCAAACGGCGTGCCCTGGTCAAAACTTTCATGAACGCCTTGCAGATAATTCAGCGCTTCCGCAGTATTATTACCATCGATCCGGATGGTGAAATAATCGATTACCCGAATCGGGTTTTTCCAGCCTCCCAAAACCAGTGGGCCGATTGCTTCGTGTAATGATCGAAAATGAAAATCTTTAACGACACCAATAACCGTCGCCTGAAAAGGCGCATCCGGTATCGTTACTGTTTCACCAATCGGATTGTTGAAACCGAGCAAAGCGGCTGCAGTTTCATTCAGAATAACTGAAGCAGAATCGCTGCCGGCATTGCCACTGAAATTTTTTCCATGAACTAAATCAATTTCGAAGGTTGAGAGGAATTCACGGTCGGCGCCGATGAAATTCATTGTTATCAGATTGTCGTTGCTGCCGGCTGTCGGACGAATGGTGATCTCGGTAAGATCTTTCCATTCTCCAGGCACCCGGGATGAAACGGAAACTGCTTTCACGCCGGGACCTTGTGCGAATTCATTCTTCATTGCCTGGAAAGATCTGCGGGCATCTCCACTGTTGATGTCCACAATAACCAACTGATCCTTATTAAAACCAAGCCGCTTTTCCTTGATGTAATTCAGTTGATCGTAGACAACCAGGGAGGCAATAATGAGCGTTACGGAAAGCACGAATTGTACGACAACCATGCCCTGACGAAGTCTGCCGCCTTTGCTGGCGCTATATCCTTTCAGAATAGATACCGGGCGTAATTTTGAGAGGAAAAGGGCCGGATAGCTACCGGATAGTATGCCGGCAATCAGCGCTATTGCCAATACGCCGAGAATGCTGGTCGTGCTCACCAGCTGATCAATGGTAAAGGCTTTTCCGGAAAGCTCATTAAAGGCAGGCAAAATAAAATAGATAATTGCGAAAGCGACCAGCATAGACAGGAAAGAGATTACCAACGCCTCGCTTAAAAACTGGCCAATTAACTGAGACCGGTATGCACCAACCACTTTTCGCATGCCTACTTCCTTGGCGCGATTCATGGAGCGTGCGGTCGCCAGATTCATATAATTCAAGCAGGCGATAATAGCAATAAAAAAGGCTATCGCCGAGAAGATGTAAATATAGGAAATGTCGCTTTTGTTATTGTTGAAATCATATTCTATGTGATCAGACAAAAAGTGTATCTCCTGCAATGGCTGCAGATATATACTCCGTTTGCCTTCAGCTTCCGCACCCCGGTAGCTTTCCAGAAAACCATCAAGCTTCGAGAAAAGGGCTTCACGCTGATGCGTTTTTTCAGCAAGCACATAGGTGTAAAAATAGTCCGAATTCCAACTGCTTAAAAATGCCTGCCAGCGTTCATTCGCTTCTACACTGCGTATTGAGAAAAGCATGCTGAAGGTAAGGTGAGAATTCGGCGGAGGATCGGCTAAAACGCCGGTCACTTTGCAATCGCCGAAGTTGCCGGCAACGAGTATCTCACCGTAAGGATTCTTATCCCCGAAATATTTTTTAGCGGCACTTTCGGTTATTACAACAGAGTTCGGTGCTTCCAAAGCATTTTCCGGATCTCCTTGTAATAGCTGGAAGTCAAAGAATTGCAATACATACGGGTCGGCAATCAGATATTCGCCTTCATAGAATCGATTATTACCATGTTGAACGGTAAAACGACCCGGGCGAATAAAACGAACGCTATTGGTGATTTCCGGGAAATCTTCGACCAGCTTGGGGCCGACCGGTGCTGCGGTCATGGTTGTGTGGCGTTCTCCTCTATCTGGAGATTCCCGGGTTTCTACAACCCGGTAGATGTTTTCTGAGTTTTCGTGGAAACTGTCAAAATTAAGTTCATCCTGGACGTAAAGCAGTATCAGGCTGCAGCAGGCAATGCCCAAAGCCAATCCAAGAATGTTGATAAGTGAATAGCCTTTATGGCGATTTAAATTACGGAGGGCGATCTTAAAGTAGTTTTTCAGCATATACTTTCTCCCATGGATAGTTTTCTAGCGGTTGAATATGAGACGGGAGAAATGAAAAAAGGTTGACAAAAAATTTGCCAACCTTAGAAGATAAGCGATCATGCTAACGCATCAGGAGCATTTTACGGGTGCGGGAAAAGTGTTTATTACCATATGTTGCATCAAGACGGTAATAGTAAATGCCACTCGCCACATTTTCACCAAGCCTGTTCGTGCCATCCCAAACGAGTTCGTATTGCCCTGCAGATTGGGTTTTGTGATTTAGCAGCTGAGATATTTTCTGCCCCAATGAATTGTATATTACAACCGACACGTTTGCTGCTTCCGCAAGCTGATAGCGCAGATGCGTGCGCGGATTGAACGGATTCGGATAGTTCACATCCAACGCAAAATGGGATGGGAGCGTTTCCGGTGTAAACCGTTTTTCGAGATTCACCAAACGCACTTCTGATATCGGGCGTTGCTTACCGATTTTGGCTGCCGATGCGGACTGACCTGCGTCGAGTGCGAGAGACATATTTGCAAGTATTAAATCTATCGACTGGACAACATCACTGTCGTGAAGCGGGTAACAATCGATTTTTACCAGGACTCCGCTATTCTCCAGAGGATTGTTCGCTGTTGTGAATCCGCCCAAGCGCAAACGGCCATCGTAACCCGGAGGTGCGCTGGCATCCGCCTCCCGTTCCCGAGAACCGGTCTGGAATTGCCGGTTTGTAACCAGCGGTTGCCAATCTACATCACCCAGTCTTATTTGCTGACGATTGTACAATACATCAACACCGAAGGCGTGTGCTCTATTTTCAGCGTTCGCATTGAGTAAGTGTATTTGAATTGAAAACCCCTGATCATCGTTGACAATAGTGTTCACTTTCAGGGTAGGGGAGTTGCTGTTTTGTTTGGCGATAGACGGTGCACTGGCAGCGGGCGCCCAATCCATGTTTACATCTCCTTTTAACAACGCATTAAAATCTTGATTCGGCATATCAGTTGTCAGATTGCCGTAGGTGATTTCCTCAGGCGTTGATTGCCAGGAATTACTGTTCGCTTCAATAGCAAATGTTGCCGGATAAATACGCCAGTCGGACATTGTATACTGGGTGATGTTACCCAGGTATCTTTGGAAGATTAGTAAAGCATCTGCAGGGGTTATGGTCAGAGAGCTATCGACATCCGCACTAAGCCTTTGTGTGCCGCTTAATGTCGATATGCCCAGGAAATCATTAAAAGTAAGCATTGCATCCGTTGGCGTTGTTACACTGCCCGCAGGTGTGCTGCTGAGGTGGGGATGCAGGCTAAAATTGCTTCCCGGGGTTATGCCATTTAATTGAAAATTGCCGGCGGCATCTGTCGATGTCGATTTCACGTTACTGCTACTTTGTTTAAGATCGACCGTGATGCCCGCTACCGGCTTGGCGACATCTCCATTGCCGGCAGTGTCTGCATATAAAATTTGCCCGGTAAGATTGAGCTGGGCGGGATCGTCCCCTGCAAAGTCCACAATATACAAACCGGTTGATTGATCGGAAATAATAACGTTTCCGGATGGGAAGAAGGGGAATGCACCCCAGGCGCCGCTGAATCCGGAGGTGGCGGCGTGTGTATCATAGTCGCCAACCTCGGCAACGTTGTCCGGATCGGTGATGTCGAAAATGATTAGTCCATCTGCGTAATGAGAGACATAGGCAAAGTCGCCTTTGATGTGAGTATTATGTGCCAGACCACTGCTGCCAAGTACCTGGTCGGTGAGGGAAATGTTGTCGAGGTCGGAAATATCCCAGAACTTCATCGTTTTGCCGGAAGTTTCCTCTGTTGTCATCAGGTAGTTGCCGTCCAGGCTGCCCCAGGCATTGTGAACATAACCGGAGGAGGGCACAGAAATTTGCGTCTCCAGGGAAGGACTGGCCGGATCGCTGAGATCGTAAATGTCTACCGTGCCGCTATTACCGGCAGATAGAAAAACCAGATTTCCTAATGACCAACTATCATGATTATGACCACCAAAGGTCGATAATTGACTGGGGCTGGTAGGATTGGCCAGGCTGTAGACAATACAGGGGCTGTTGCCGCTGCCGGGACTGGCATAGAGCAATGCACGAGTGGTATCGATAAATAGATTATGCATCGTCGAAAAACCGGTAAATGTCGCCGCCAACGTCGCGGAAGTTGGCAGGTTGGAAAGATCGATGATATGCATACCGCCACTGGTTTCGTTAACAACATAGGCATAGTTTTGATAAGTCTTGATATCCCGCCATTGAGAAGTCGGGCCGGGAATAAAGGATATTTCCTGTGGGCTGGCAGGCGTCGTTATATCAATGACACTGGTGCCGTTGTTAACGCCAAGAAGCGCATATTCCCTGCCATCGGGCGCTGTCCAGCCCCAACAGTCGCTGTATCCTGCCGAAGGCCGCGGGTTTAGCGTGCCGAGCAGAGTTACGGCATTGGTCACTGTAAATTCTACCGGAATGTTTACCTCCGGAGAGTCCGGATCGTCAGTGGCGACAACCAGGGTGCACTGGTATGTGCCGGCACTGAGGCTGGCCGCATCAAATGTTGCCGTTACGATGCTGCTGTTCCCGGGAGCGATAATGCCACTGGAAGGATCGGTGGAAAGCCAGGGACAATCCTCGCCACTATTCTGGATTAACACCGCCAGATCATCCTGAATGTACGCACTATTGAAAACCATCTGCAAGCCAATCGATGCGTCACTGTTTTCTATACCGACGGTTGCACTGGTCACGCCTCCCTGCATGTCTTCATACTGAAAAAGAATATCCCCATTAGCAGTTAGAATCACCTGGAAGGTATAGGGCAGACTGCCGCCATAGTGCTGTAAATTATCCCATTGAACGATGAACTCGCCGCTGGTCGAATTATAGTAGTGGTAAATATCGCCACCAAGATTGGGGTTTAAATCGTCCCAAAAGGGCGCAATGTAATTGTTTGGTGTGTTGCCATTGGGGATTGCCTGGTTGAAATATTCGTCGACATTGGATGTGTTAAAACCAAGCAAGCCATTAGTGCTAATGTAAATTGTAGAATAATTGTTGCCATAAAACGGGAAAGAAAATGGCAACGAGACAGTCGCATAGTCATCATCCCCAAGATTGTGAGAGGTGCCGCTGCTGGATATGTCCTGCCAGTTGTATGTTGGCCCACCGGCTTCATCGCTGTCAATCCAGGTGTAGCCGAAGAGGTCCGGTCCGCCGGATCCCTCCAGTACTTGCGGGCCTTTTCGCCAATCCGCTGCATCTTTCGCTAATTTAAAGGATGGATTAAAATTGTTGCTGCCGGAAAGCTTTACCGGGATTTGGCGGCCATCGGAAAACTCAAGGACACCTTCATTGGGAGAAACACTCCAGTTCAAGTTTTTCGATCCGGCTGCTGCGGTGTTGCTTATAGTAATGTCGACAGTGCTGCTGCCTCCTTCCAAAACACTCGTGCTTATCGAAGTGGGAGAAACACTGACCATTGCTGGTGGACCAGGAATCGTGATATCATATCCGCGCTGGGTGAATCTTAGTTCAATTGCAGCGAGGTTCGCACCACCATGAAGATCGATATCTGCTTGGATAAACGCCTGTGCGGCATCCTCCTGATTTGTGGCGCTGTTTGTCATGGATAACGCCTCCAAAAAATTGGCGTCAGTTGCTGTTCGCCCGATATCGTCCCAAATCTGCATTAAGGCGGTGGCCCATATTTGCCCATCGGTGTGTATGGCTCCGGTTAACCCGCCCGGATAGGTTGCTGAATAATTGGTAATCCGTCCGTTCCAGAATTCATTATGCCCATCCCATTGAAACGTCCAGTAATATTGCGGATCTGCAGAGGTCCAGAAACCGGTTGCACGGTTGTATGAATTGGCCCAATAATCTCCGCATCCCTCACTAAGTCCATTCACCTGCGAAAGACTGCCATTGGTCAACCAGTCGTGCAAGCCGTGACCCAGTTCATGAAGAATAACGTCGGCATCTTCTGCATCATCTACGCCGCCTTCTCCCCAGGCAACTACGCCAGTACTGGGGATATAGTGTGAATTATCCGAACCGCCAAGGCCATGCGGATCGGAACGTACACCGCCACTGTATTGGAAGGGCATTAAGGTAAATCCGAGCGTCTCGTTGATGTAGCGCATGGACTTGTCTATGTGGTAATAGACATTCACCGCCTCAAAGGCAGCAGCGTTACGGAGGTTATGCCAATTGCTGCTGCTTTGGCTAAAGGTGCCCCGAAATGGGGACTCCGCATCAACGATGTTCGCGTAAGGCCCATTTAATTCATAGTTGCCACCGTTGAGCGTAATATCGAGAAGCGTTCTTTCAACAGTGTGCGCTGTCAGGGAATCTGTGTTCGCATCACTGTTGTCGCCAAACTGCCCCCCGGTTTGATACGATTTTCGGGCATGGGTTAACGGATCCGGATCAAATACCCAGCCAGAGCCATTAACATGTTGTTTCTCGGAATGCCCATAAACGGCCTTGTCTTCAACCCTTACAATTTCACCGGTTCGGGCATCTACCAAAATTTCCCAATCGCCAATTAATTCCTCAGCAGGCACCAGGGTGATTTTATGGGCTAATATGCTAGAATTGTCGTTATGATAGACGACGGTCTCTTGATGTCGATAATGAATTCTCCCTTCTATGCTTAAATAATCCTGAGCAGTTTTCTCAGCCGCATCTAGCGTAATTGCCGGCGTTGCATCTTTGAGAAATGCTGTCGGCTGAAAGCTGTTCATAACAAACGTCGCTTGATTCCGGCGATTAATGTTAACCACTAAGTCTGCTTTATAAACCGGGTAATTTTGTTCGAATTGCTGGAATCGTACATGAAAACCACCGGGTGTTTCCCGGGTAGTGGTATGACGCAAAATGTGTTTCTCGGAACGAATGCCAAGAATGTGACTGTTTTCCGTTAAATATTGGCGGGCCATTTCTTCCGGTGTTGCCGCCTTCAGGGGGTAGTTCAAACGGTATAACGCCACAGGAATACCGCGTGCGAGGTCAATACGCATATTGTCCATTTTGTAAGACTCGGGGATAGCCTCCGGAATGATTTCCAGTTGGGAATGGGCATCAGGTTTTTGTGGAAATGCAACGGTTACAAAACCAATAACTGTAAACAAAATTGCAAGTCTTAAATGCAACATGTAATCCCCTTGGTCATTCAACTATTCGGATAATGTTATTTATATCAATAGATCTGAAGCATTGATGCCGTAGACTTCACCCGGCCGGATAAAAGCGTTTATTTTTGCTCGGGTTACTTGTAATATATAGCCCGTTACGGATGTTTTCCCTACAATTATTCTTACTGAATGGAAAATGTGGTGGGATGGTATTAGTCGTGTTTAATGAAAAAACCTTTCAGTAAAGATTCTATTCGGTCCAGCGCATAACAGGAAAGACTGTTTATCGAGTCGTTATTCTGTAGCCACTCGGTAAGAACCGCTTCCTCAATACCGGTTAGCATGCGGAATTGCTCGTGGGTAAGTTTATGTTTCTCCAATAATTCCTGGATGTCATAGCTGGTCCATTTTTTACATTTTAAAATCATAAATCTACTCCTTGCAACATGCTAGTTCGCTGTTGGTAGCGCTGTATATAACAGGGCGCCGCCAGTAATTTCTACCAATAGAAAAATATAAGGCCACTTACCGGGTCTTTCGAAAAGTAAAGAGATTAAGCGCCCGGCGGCCATGCCTAAAGTTGCGATCATCACTGCCAGAATAACGCCAAACTGTAAATCAGTGTATTTAATAACTGTCAGCAACAAACCACCGACAGCAATGCCAAATCCACCATAAACCGCGCGGATTTCATTCCGGAAATCCGCAGTGCTGGTTTCTATCCCAAAAAAGCTCTGTATAAACCTGGGCGAAAATAGCGCCGCAATGCCCATCGCGATAAATGCAGCACCGACAATGATCAATTGAAGCATCAGACTTCCTTCTCCAGTTTAGGATTCTTTAAGAGTTTCAACTTGTTATAAGTTGAACGCTGGCGATTTATATGCTTAATATCACCATCAATATGACTCTTGCGTTCCCGGAACAATCCAGGCCTGTGGGACGCTTATTCAGCCTATCCAGTCTATAATGCTGATTCCCTCTTGGCTCGTTTGTTTTTTATTGGTGAAGATTGCACGCGAATGTAATTATTCATGAAATAAATTTCAATCTTTTTGTACTGACGATTTGTATTTTCGCATTTATATCCATAAATAGGGGCTGTACTTATTTTTTATTTGTAAAATTTGTATTTTCTGCGCCGATCACTTTTTTAGCAGTGATCTTTTCGTATTATCCGCAATTACAAAGCTTCACCGGATCAGATGGACTTGAAATAGTGGCTGCTTGCAGTTTTTTTCCGCTGTTCATTATGGGACCATCCCTCAAACGTCTATGTAAACACATGCAGATTCTATTGCTCGAAAGTAGAGGCTAGATGAATCCTTTTGTTTTGTCGATGATATGCCAGCTGTTTTCCATTTCGGAAACTATTCATCGAAATTCTCTCCTGAAATTTCAACTTTCTTTATATACACCTTCCAAACAATCATTCAATTTATGTAGAGGTATTCGATCATGCGCGGTGCTTTAGAAGCGATTATCAGCAGCGATAAAAAAGATGAGAACCTGGCCAATAAGTTTGGCGTGTTCGGCGGGGTGTTTTCCCCCACGGTATTAACCATTCTCGGCGTCATTATGTATCTTCGCCTGGGATGGGTGGTTGGTAATGCCGGATTGGTTGGCGCCATTGCGATAATTGTGCTGGCGAAATCAATCACGCTTTGTACCGGCCTTTCCATGGCCTCAATTACCACCAATATCAAGATAGGGGCAGGTGGTGCGTATTCTATTATATCAAAATCGCTTGGTTTGGAAGCTGGAGGAAGTATTGGTATTCCTTTTTATGTTTCCCAAACACTTTCCGCAGCGCTCTATATTATCGGCTTTACAGAAGGTTGGTTGGGGATTTTTCCCGATCATAATCCAATGACGGTTTCCATGCTTACCTGGTTGGTGCTAATGGTGATATCTTCCGTAAGTACCCAGTTTGCCATTCGTATTCAATATGTTATCATGGCAATCATCGCTTTATCCCTGGTCAGCTTTTTCATGCTGGAAAAACAACCGGTGACGGAAGTGCCGATGCTCGGTAATTTTGAAGACGCCGGTTTCTGGCAGGTGTTTGCGATATTCTTCCCGGCAGTTACCGGAATTATGGCTGGGGCAAATATGTCTGGCGATTTAAAAGATCCGCGGAAATCGATACCCGGGGGAACCCTGTGGGGGATCGCAGTTACGTTTGTCGTTTACATTGTATTAACGGTCGTTATGGCCGTTTTTATTGCCCCGGCAGATTTACGTGGCGATCAAATGGTAATGGTAACTAAATCCGCTTTTCCTTCAATCGTTCTTGCCGGTATTCTGGCAGCAACATTTTCCTCGGCGTTAGGGAGTATCCTTGGTTCACCGAGAATCTTGCAGGCGTTGGCCGAACATGGCACAGTACCGATGTCCGAAACTTTTGCCCAACGCACGAAAAACAACGAACCGCGCAATGCGGTCATCTTTACCGGAATTGTAATTGCAATTACGATCGTGCTCGGGAATTTGAATGTGCTCGCAACACTGATTACAATGTTCTTCCTGATCACCTATGGTATGCTCAATCTGGTTGTCTTTATTCAACAAAGTATGCAGATTATCAGTTATCGCCCGACGATTAAGATACCCCGATTTGTTTCGCTGTTTGGCGGCATAGGCTGTATCTTTATGATGTTCCTGATCAATGCCGTTTTTAGTGCCGTCGCTATTGGTATCATCATCCTGCTTTATATCTGGCTTGCCAAAAGAGGTCTGCAGGGAGAGGATGGTGATATTCGCGGAGGTATGTTCCTCGCGCTGGCAGAGAAGGCATCTCGTATTGCTGCGCGTTTTCCACGTCATCAGGTTTCCTGGAAGCCGGACCTCTTGTTGCCGGTAGATAATCCGCGGGTATGGTCCGGACCGATGCTGTTTATTCGTGATATTACCCATCCATCCGGCAGCGTTTTTGCCTTTACGGTTAGCGAGACTGACAGAGAAAGAAATAAAAAAGATCTCGATGCTCTGCTGGAGCCGCTAAAGCGACAAAACCTCTTCGTTAATTCCACTGTCCTGGAAGACGACAATTTTAGCCATGGCGCGAAGATGGTTCTGCAAACCTTAAAAGGAAGCACTTTCCGTCCCAATGTTCTTTTCCTGACCATGGACGACAAGCATGATGATGTCATCCGCCAATTGATCATCGAGGCTGCCCGGGATGAACTCGGCGTTGTCGTGCTGCGGCAGCATCCCCGCGTCGCATTTGGTATGCAGCAGGATATCAACGTCTGGCTGCGGGAAAAGAGCCCGAACTGGCATCTCGCCGTATTGCTTGGCTTACATATTCAGCAGAATTGGGGTGGCAAACTGAACCTGGTAACGACCGCTAAAAACGATGAAGAGAAAAAGCGTATGGAAGATTTCCTCGGCAGGTTAGGAGAAATGGCTCGCTTGCCAGCCTTGACGGAATTCCATGTCATCCAGGCAAATTTCCAGGAAGCGCTTGCAACGGCGCCGAAGGCAGACGTAAACATCTTTGGGCTCGGCGAAGAACCGTCGTTTGACTTTATGCGAAATGCCGTTGAATGGACAAATACCACTTGCCTGTATGTGAAGGATTCCGGAATGGAAAATGCTTTAGTGTAGATGTTTAGTAAGTTCAGTGTTCAGGGCTTAAAGTTTAGAGATGATTGCTCTGTTGGTAATTTTAAGATGAACGAATCTGAAAAGAATGCTGTGCTTTGATTAATAAATTCCTATGGAACATGCCGCTGCAACCTGCTTTGGATGTGGCGGTATTTTTTTGTCGCTTACCTTTCCAGCGTTGTTGCTTTTCTAAAGCAAATTTAGTAAGCTATTTCCCCGACATTAATCCCGGCTATCGTAGCCGGAAAAGTAATTTTGATTTCCGTAAATGATCGTATAGGAAATAGAATGACCTCCCCAAAGAAAAAATCTGCAAAACGCCCTGCGGATCCCGTAGATTTTTCCGTGCAGCGATCTGCATTGGATTACGGCACCCCGCTACTTGTTTTTATGGGTAGCCTGTTACTGTATATCTTAACCCTTGCACCTGATGTTACTTTTGAGGATAGTGGAGAATTAATTGCTGCTGCCTATAATTTAGGCGTGCCGCACCAGCCCGGCTATCCGCTATTTACGTTAATTGGAAAAATCTTTTCCATGCTGCCCGTTGGGGAAGTTGCCTATCGCTTGAATTTAATGTCCGCAGTATTGTCTGCACTCGGCGCGGGGCTCATTGCCTGGGCGACAATTTTGTTGATAGAACTACTGTTTGCTGAAAAGACCAGTGGTGAGAAAAACCTTGCAGCTTATCCTAAATACTTGATTGCCCTGACGGTCGGTTTGTTAGTCGCTACTGCTTTTGAAAACTGGGAACAGTCGATTATTACGGAAGTGTATGGACTAAATACCTTGTTAACTTGTCTGCTTGTACTTGTTGGCGTTTACTGGCTGAAAAGTGACAATGTGAGGCAGCGGGATCGCTGGTTTTTGTTTGGCTGCTATGTTATTGGGTTGAGCCTTAGTAATCATACCACCTCGCTGATGTTTATCCCAATTTTATTGACGCTAATCGTCGTAGAAAACTATCGCTATATTCTCGACTGGCGCCGCTTCCTCTCCGGATTAATTGCGATGGGCGCCGGTTTATTGCCCTATTTGTATCTCCCGTTGGCTTCCCGAAGAAACCCCTGGATGGATTGGGGCAATCCCGAGAATTGGACGAATTTTTGGCGCACAGTTAGCCGCCATCAATACAATCTGAATGAGTCGCAGACTTTTGCGAAATTCTCCGCCCAATTTCAAGCGTATCTGGAAATGCTTTCAGATCAATGGCTCTTTTTTATGCCACTACTGGCACTACCGGCAATCTGGTTGTTGTTTCAAAAGGACAAACGCCTTTTCGCTTTTCTGGGCATTTTCTTTCTCTTTGCAGCGCCGATAACGACTTACATGACGAATTTCGATCTTACCGGCGCGGATGCATTCGTCGCAGCGGAGCACCGGGCGCTGGTCTCGGTCTTTTACATTCCATCCTATGTTTGCATTGCCTTGTTGGTAGGTCTGGGAAGTTATTATCTCTTAAGTTTACTCCGCCTGTCAAATACTGTTAAAGCAGTCATTGCAACCTTGTTATTAACGTTGCCGGTCGGTGCTGCCTGGAAGAATGCGCCCAGGGTAGATATGAGTGAATATTATTTTGCAAAGGATTACCTGGACAATGTTTTTGCTGTCGCCGAAGAGAATGCACTGATTTGGGCAAACTGGGATCCGTACTATTTTCCCAGTAATTATCGGCAATTCGTGCAGGGCCAACGCCTGGATGTCATTTTTATAGATCAGCAATTGTTGCGTCGCAGTTGGTACATCCAGTGGATGCGCGATCATTATCCGGCGTTTATGGCGGGTGTTGATGGTGCTACAAAAGAATTTCTGGCAGCGGTAAAACCCTTCGAAGAAGGGCAACCCTATAATGGGAATTTCATCCAGCAAAAGTATGAGAAACTGATTAATGCCATGATCGACAAGGGAATAGGGGAGGGACGTGACGTTCTCTTTACTTATACACCACCGCGTGGCATTGCGACAAAATATGAAAAGGAGCCGTTAATCGTTGCATTGCGAATAAAACCTCCAAATACGCCAAAACGCAAAGTCACTCTTGAAGAATTTGAGTTTCGAGGGTTAACAGACGATACTGTTCCGTTAGATCGTATGGCGAAGGTTTTTCAAAGTTACTATGGCGGTTTGGCTGCCAGCCGGGGGCAATTTCTCGCTGCGAAAGGGGAGTTCGTGGAAGCGGATGCCTGTCTGGCCTTTGCGGAAAAATTTTTGAGACAGCAACCAGCGATGCTCAAGCGAATTCAGGATATGCGCCGGCGTTTACAAAGCGGCGGGAATTAGCAATGCTTTTACTTCATCCCTAATTCAACAATTCTCTCCATCAGTTGATTAAAATCTATGCCGACTGCTTTAGCAGCTTTTGGCACCAGACTGGTAGGAGTCATTCCTGGCAGCGTGTTTACCTCCAAACAAAAAAATTGGTTGTCCGGCTGCATGCGATAATCTGCCCGGGCATAGCCATTACAGCCCAATGTCCGAAAAGCATTTAGTGCCGATGCCTGAATTCTGGAAGTCAGATCAGCAGGAATCTCCGCAGGCGTAATATATTGCGTACGCCCACTTTGGTATTTCGATTCATAATTATAGAACCCGCTTTCTGGGATGATCTCGACAATCGGTAGTGCTTCATTCCCTAAAATGGTTACCGTCAATTCCCGCCCGGGAATAAATGATTCCAGCATAACCTGCTGGTCAAATTGAAAGGCCGTTTCCAGCGCATCGTTCAATTTGTCGAGATCTTTCAGAATGGTTAGTCCGACCGTAGATCCCTGGGTGTTGGGCTTGACGACCAGCGGCAAGCCCAATTCCTGGACTCGATGCAAGTTGGGCGTTTCACCCTGCTGAATCATCATCCAGGAGGCGACGGGAATTTCCCGGGAATGGAACAGCACTTTGGAATTGTGTTTATCCATGCCCAGTGCGCTGGCCACATAGCCGCTCCCGGTGAAAGGAATTCCCGCTAAACTCAGCAATGCTTGCACCTGACCGTTTTCTCCATACCCGCCATGGAGGGCAATAAATACCAGGTCTATTTTTTCGGCCAATAAAAAGTCTATCGTGCTAAAAATATTGCGGTCTAATTCCAGCTTGCGTGCTTCGATATCGGAGTGCGTCGTTTTGATAAGAAATTCGGATTCAAAATCCATGGTTTTGTTGCCAAAGGCACAATCGATCGCCAAAACCTCATGGCCATTCGCTTTTAATGCCCGGGCAATGGCAAAACCGGTTTTAATAGAAACATCCCGTTCTGCGGATGTTCCTCCGAGTAGCACGGCTATTTTCATTTAATTTCCTGCAGGTTAGCAGTGATGTTACCTGACATTATTTATCTATGTACCGATCAATCGTTTGTTGAACGTAGCTACAGGCTTTTTCTTTACCAAACACCTCAATGACTGCCGGTAGTTCCGGACCGGAAATTTCCCCGGTCAGCGCAATGCGGATTGGCTTCCAGAGCTCTTGCCCCTTAATGCCACTTTCCTGCTGAACGCCTTTCATGATTGTTTTGAAATCGGCCATCGTTAAGGTGTCATGGTCGGCAGCCTTGGCAAGAAATCCTTCCAGCACTACCCGGGCGGAATCCGGCTGTAAATGCGCCAATGCCTCGGGATCATTAATCTCCAGCGTATCCTTATAGAAAATACGGGCGGCATGAAAGATCTCATCTCCCCGGCTAACATTTTTATGAACCGCTGCGATAATCTTCGCCGATAATTTCCGATCGCTAACATCTGCACCGGCGGCTGACAGGTGGGGTAGAAAGAAGTCCGTCATCGCATCTTCAGATAATTGACGAATATAGTTCCCATTCATCCAATTAAGTTTCGTTAAATCGAAAACGGCGCCGGCCTTCCCGATGCGGCTGATATCAAATCGCTCTACCATTTCCTCCAGCGTAAAAAATTCCCGATCCTGCTCCGGGCTCCAGCCGAGGGTCGCGACAAAATTCAGTAGCGCTTCCGGCAGAAATCCTTTGCCGATGTAATCCTCTACGGCGACATCGCCCTGCCGTTTACTCAGCTTGGTTTTGTCCGCATTTAATAACAGGGAAAGATGCGCCATCTGCGGAGGCTCCCATCCAAAAGCCTTGTAAAGTTGCAAATGCTTGGGAACGCTCAACAGCCATTCTTCGCCACGGATGACGTGAGTGATTTCCATGTAATGATCGTCAACAACATTCGCGAGGTGATAGGTCGGAAAGCCGTCGGACTTGAGAAGCACTTGATCATCTACCAATTCATTTTGCACCCTTACTGTACCGCGAACGAGATCCTCAAAAACAGTTTCACCTTCCAACGGCATCTTCAGGCGAACCACGCTACTTTCCCCGGCGGCCTTACGGGATGCCACCTCGCTGGGGGATATGTCCCGGTAGCGGCCATCATATTTGACCGGTTTTCCAGCAGCCATTTGTTCTTCGCGCATCTTTTCCAGCTCTTCAGGAGTGCAGAAGCAGTGGTACGCATGTCCGCTATCCAGCAACTTTTGTGCATGTGCCTGATAAATTTCTGTACGCTGGGACTGCACATAAGGCCCGTAATCGCCGCCGGCGTCTGGTCCTTCATCGTAGTTAAGTCCGGTCCATTTCAGGCTCTCCATTAACTGCTCGGCGGCGCCTTCCACATAGCGACTTTGGTCCGTGTCTTCGATGCGCAGTATAAATGTGCCGTTATGGCGCTTCGCAAAAAGGTAGTTGTAAAGGGCGGTTCGCAAACCACCCACGTGCAAATATCCGGTCGGGCTGGGAGCAAATCGTGTCCGTACCTTTGTCATTTCCATCATTCCTTTTCTAAACTAAGATTTTTGCTGCTGCTTTTGAATTTTTGCCCAGGTGTTTCGCAGGCCAATCGTGCGATTAAACACCGGCTTGTCTGCGCTGCTGTCCTGATCCGCAATGAAATACCCGTTCCGGAGAAACTGGAAACGAGTGCCGGCAGCAACCCCTTTCAGACTGGGTTCCAACTTACAGCCCTGAATCACTTTCAATGAATCCGGATTCAGAGAATCGGTAAAATCCGCACCTTCTTCGCTGGACTCCGGATTCGGGACTGTGAAGAGATTGTCATAAACGCGCACTTCGGCATCAATGGCATGTTCGCAGGAAACCCAATGTAAAGTGCCTTTAACCTTGCGGCCATCCTTGGACCAGCCGCCGCGGGTTTCCGGATCGTAGGTGCAATGAACTTCCAGGATGTTGCCATCGCTATCCTTAATTACATCTGTGCAAGTAACGTAATAGGCATGCTTCAGGCGAACTTCCTTGCCGGGCGCCAGGCGGAAATACTTTCGCGGCGGATCTTCCATAAAATCACTACGCTCGATGTAAACTTCCCGGCTAAAGGGAATTTTCCGTTTACCCATGGCTTCATCTTCCGGGTTATTCTCCGCATCCAGCTCTTCTACCTGATCTTTCGGGTAATTAGTTACTACCAGCTTCAGTGGATCCAATACCGCCATTACCCGTGCCGCACGTTTGTTGAGATCTTCACGAATACAGAATTCCAGCTGAGCAATGTCGACGGTGCTGTTACTTTTTGCGACGCCGATCATTTCACAGAAATTGCGAATTGCTTCCGGGGTATAGCCACGGCGACGCAAACCGCTAATGGTTGGCATGCGGGGGTCGTCCCATCCGGAAACAAAGCCTTCTTCTACCAGGCGGCGCAGCTTTCTTTTGCTCATCACCGTGTAGTTTAAATTTAAACGGGCAAATTCAATTTGCTGGGGATGAAAAACATCCAGCTCTTCGAGAAACCAGTCGTAGAGCGGGCGGTGATCTTCAAACTCCAGCGTACAGATTGAATGTGTTATACCTTCCAGAGAATCCGAGAGTCCATGGGTGAAATCGTACATTGGATAGATGCACCAATCATCCCCACTGCGATGATGATGCGTGTCCATAATACGATAGATGACCGGATCGCGCATATTCATATTGGGAGATGCCATGTCTATCTTGGCTCGAAGCACTTTCGAGCCTTTCTCGAATTCACCGTTGCGCATCCTCTCGAAAAGATCGAGATTCTCTTCAATGGAGCGATCCCGATAAGGACTGTTCTTGCCAGGTGTCGTCAATGTGCCGCGATATTCCCGAATCTCTTCGTAAGTAAGATCGTCGACAAACGCTTTCCCTGCCTTGATTAGCTGAACGGCAAAATCGTAGAGTTTGTCAAAATAATCGGAAGCATAATAAAGGCGATCTTCCCAATCGAAGCCGAGCCATTTTACATCTTCAATGATCGACTCAACAAACTCGGTGCTTTCTTTCGTCGGGTTTGTGTCGTCGAAACGAAGGTTGCAAAGGCCGCTGTATTCATCGGCCAGACCAAAATTCAGGCAAATCGATTTTGCATGACCGATATGAAGATAGCCATTCGGCTCCGGGGGGAAGCGGGTATGCACCCGACTATCGTTTTTGTCCTTTTCCAAATCACCATCAATGATTTGGCGAATAAAATTAGAATTTGAGGGTGTTGCTTTATCGTCGTTGTTGTTGGAAGCAGAAGTCTTCTCTTTGTCCACGCTGCTCATAATCCACCATTTCCTTGAGTTAAATGTTACCGGTAAATGGATGAAACGGTTAATCATCCAAGTGTTAAGCGCATTCTGCTTATGCGGCAGAATGATACGAAATTATCTATGTCGAAACAAGCGGGAAAGCATACGGTGGGAAAGTCGATAATATCCCACGATGCATCCCGGGATATTATAAATTTGTTGACTAAAAATATACCCGGCAGCCTAAGGTTGTTGCTCCTCTTGCTGCGGTTGTTCAGAACGGTTTTGCGTGCCTAGCAGAACGCCCATAACACTACCATAAAGCGTACTAATGGTCGGATCGCTGCTAATTGGGCAAGTACCGGTATTGCACCCGATAAAGTAGTAGTAGGAAAATCCCAGTGCTGCACCGGCAAGTGTAAATGGAATTAGTCTTTTAAAATCAATTTTCATGTTATTAACAATATCTTTCGTTATTCGTCTTTTTCAGTTGGCAAATTAGCTTTGTTCCAGGCAAGCATACCGCCAGTCATGTTGATCAGGTTGCTATAGCCTTTTTCCTGGAAGAATTGTGCTGCACGCCCACTGCGGTTTCCGGATCGGCAAATAAAAACAATGGTTTGCGCAGTATCCTTGTCGATCTCGCCAATCCAGTTGTCAATTTGCTGAACCGGCTTTAAGGTGCTCCCGGCAATATGGCCGAGATGGCCGTTATATTCTTCTGTCGTTCGCACGTCAATGAGCAGAACATCTTCTGAAGATTGCAAAAGTGAGTTGACTTCCTGTACGGAAAGTTCTTGATAATTGTCCTGTTTGCTCTGCTCGGCAGCTGTTTGTTCCGATTTTGCCTTTTGGCAATTAATAAAAAATAATGTGCTTATGATAAAACAAAACAGGGATTTTAATAAAGTTCGCTTCATGATGAATCACTCACATTAATAGTTGAAAACCGACTCCGTTGATTGCTGAAAGCTCAACCCAGCTAAGTATTCGATGAGCTTAAGGCGCGAAAGTTACGGGGTGAAGTGGTAGATTCAAAATGCTTTATAAACTATGGGAGAGGATTAATCGCTGCGATCCGGACTATTCCAGTAGAACTGGGTAACGCCACTATCACTGACGATCCAGATGTAATCACCGTCGAGTAATAGCTGATGACAATAATTGTCCAGTAAACCATCTTCAGTGGTGAACAATACCCAATAGCGACGCTCTTTGTCAAACTTCAATAGGCCATCTTGAGTCGCAACAAATACTGCTTTCTTATTTACCTTGATGTCTTTGTACGGGCCAGCTACTTCATAGGCAACTTGTGGATAGCTTTCCCAGTCATTTGTTTTGGTATTGTATACCGAAACGCCACCATCCGATGCAAACCATACTTCGTTACGATATCCATCAACAGCAGTGACTTCCAGCTCATTAATTGCCGAACGGGTCTGGATTTGCTCCCATCCTTTTTCCGCGGTAAAGCGGAAGATCCCGCGAAAGGTTGCTGCCCAAAGCGCCTTACGATGTGTTGCCAATCGGTAGACGGGCAGATTCCTGAAACGATGGTCTTTTACCTTGCGGACATTGCTGGTTGCTAAATCAATCCGGGAAATTCCCTCCTCGGTGGCAGCATACAAATAATCATCAAGTATTGCCAAATCGTATACCTGGTTGCTCACTACGCCTTTAGCAAGGCCAAAATTTCTCCAGCGGTTATTTCCGCGATCATAGAGCGTTACGCCATAATCAGTAGCAAACCAAACCGAATCGCTGTTTACCAGGATGTCGAAAACATTATCCGAAGGCAGGTGGCTGATAAAACGGTCCTGATAATATTGCCAGCCGGGTTGATCATAAGGCCAAAGAGCGATGCCGGAATAATCTTTATAGTTGCCGGAAATGCCGCCAAACCACAAGTCATCGCCCTGGTAAGCAATCGCCCGCGGAGAGATGTCCGGTAATCCCAGCTTGTAAAAGGTCGCCCGCTGATTAAACATTTCTCCCACACCGATGCCGAACCCATCGACGAGAAACCAAACGCGGTCATATCGATCGCGCAAATAGCCAATGATTGGGAATTCCCGAAAATCCCGATCCATTAGAATCCACTCACCCAAAATGGAATAATCGCCATTGGCAAAAAATGTTGGGAGTGACGGCAGTGCATCGCGGCCGTAAAACTTCCCCTTGCTATCCAGGCGATTTCGGTCATTATCTTGCTCCGGAAGTTCATAACCCCAATAGGCAGACTGGGATTTTACAATCCATTCCTGCGAGGCAGGGTTTAATACTGCGACATCATCCGGTGTAAAAGCCCAGAGGAAGGAACTGGTTCTGTCATAAATCAACCCCTGGATATTATTGGAAGGCAAGCCGTTGCTTGTGGTAAAAGGATAGTCCCAGTAGTTGTCATAAATATGATAGCGAAGGATGCCGCCATCCTTGGTGCCGATATAGATGTAATTCGTGCCTGCGGTCATCACCGTAAAGCGGCGGGAGCTGGTATAGCTAATGAAATCGTCCAGCGCGTAAGTTGCCCGACGTAGCTGTTCGTTCGCAAACTTGTTGGTCCGGACATACTGCGCAGACGATAACATTGTTAGAGATATGAGAAATAACAGGCTCCGGAAAAACAACGTTTTTAACATTACCACAATACCGTTTCTTGTTTGCACAAATACTTCATCTTAATTAAAAACTTCGAAAATTCGTTAAAGTTCATCTAATTCCGGCAAACATTAATGACGGCCATTGCTGTTCAATTTTGCGTCCACAACACGGTGGATTTTTACCAGCTGCTCCGGCGAACACTTGATTTTCAGGTCGATCGTTTCATCATTGTATTTCTGATTCAATACAATAGCCATTTCGAAAATTGTATTCACGAGACCCGATTGCGCCATCGGCAGGGTTATGTCCGATACAATAAAATTTTTCTCCATGAAACGAGCGAGTTCCATCTTGAGGTGCTCGGTGCGAATCTGGCGGGTCGCACTGACAAAAACACTTTCAGGGAATTGCTTCCGCAGACCGGTTAGCATCTCTTTTTCTTTTAAGCGGTCGATCTTGTTGAATACCATCAAGACCGGCTTCTTCTTGGCGCCAATATCCTCTAATACTTCGTTGACGACATGGATCTGGTCCATGAATCCAGGATGACTAACATCCACGACGTGCACCAGCAAGTCGGCATCGATAGCTTCGTCCAGGGTGCTTTTGAACGATTCTACCAGGTGATGCGGCAGCTTGCGGATAAAACCAACGGTGTCACTCAACAAAATAGTGTGCTGCTTATCTAGCTGTACTTGGCGGACTGTCGGATCCAGCGTTGCGAACAGCTGGTTTTCGACCAGAACATCTGCACCGGATAAAAGATTCATCAAGGTGGATTTGCCAACATTGGTGTAGCCGATCAGCGATGCCTTGAAGCGTGCCTTGCGTCCTTTCCGACGGGTTTGCCGCTGCAGGTCGATTTTCCCCAGTTCTTTACGAAGATGCTCGATACGCGTACGAACCAGACGGCGGTCAGTTTCCAACTGAGTTTCACCGGGACCTTTCGTGCCAATACCCCCGACTTGTCGGGAAAGGTGCGTCCATTGTCGCGTAAGGCGCGGCAGCATATACTGTAGTTGCGCCAGCTCCACCTGGGTTTTTGCCGCGCGGGTGCGGGCATGCTTGGCAAAAATATCCAGAATCAACGTACTGCGATCGATTATTTTCGCATCTATCGCCTTTTCCAGATTGCGTGTTTGGGCGGGAGTCAGATCGTCATCAAAAATAACTGACTTTACCTGATGCATTTCTATCATATCTGATAGCTCGTCCACCTTGCCACGGCCGATGAAATAAGCCGGGTTTAACTTCTGGCGCTCCTGGGTGAGTTGGTCTACAACCCGAACACCGGAGGTGGAGGCCAATTGTTTTAATTCGTATAAACTTTCATCCACTTCCCAGCGACGATCATTCGGTAATACCACGCCTACGAGAATTGCCTTTTCCGTTTTTGTATCAATGCTTATCTGTTGCAATAAAGTATTTTCCTCCTAATAGTATACAGAAAATAGTGTGCTAATTATTGAATGCGACATTGCTATCGCCGCTATCTTCAGCCGTTGCGTCCCTGTTCCCGGTTCTGGCAACGATCATTTCAATGAGTAACAGTATAAATGCTGCAATAAGAAAGTGACGCCATAATTCCTGTCCAAAACGACTTTGCTGCACTTGCTCTGCGATTGTTGCCGGATCATTAAAGTAATAAGCATCCGGTAAAAATGACAGCAATTCTTCAGACGTGTAGAATGTCATCTCCGATTCTTCCGGCCAGCTGTTTACGGAAACAACGCTCAATGTTCTGTTGTTGTGGCGGAGCAGGTAGTTGCCCGGCAGGGATGATTCCCGGAACTCGAGAAAAACGTCGGCGCCTTTGAAGCGGGGATTCAGTTTTACCGCAACGGCATTGTCGCCTTCCATTTGAAAATCATATGGCGTTTCCAGATTGGTGAACTGCTGCTGGTAGATTTCCCCGGTACGAATCTGCTGACGATCAAGCACCTTCTGCGTTCCCGCATAGTATGTTGAGCGATAAATGAGCGGCACGATAAACCCTTTCAGGGGAAGTTGCGACCACTCCGGGGAAAGACCGGTTGTCAGAAAAAAAGCACTGCCTTTGCCGGTTTGATTATGGAGTAATAGTGGTGATCGATCGCTTAAACTGATCAACACATCGGATGCTGCCTGTGTTTTTACCCGATAGCTGGCGTATACTTCGATCGGATTTAGTTTGCGCTGATTATCCTCGAAAAGACCTTCAAAAACCGGGTGGTCCCACATGAAGTTTTCCAGCGTAAGGAAACTGCTCGTGCTGCCCGGCGTGCCCTGCATCGTCAATATGCTGCCAAATTGAAAAGTGTTGAAAAGTGTGCGATATTGCGGAATAGTTATGTTTTCCCCGGGAATAACAAGCGTTCCGCCACCTTGCTCGACAAAAAAGTTGAGGCGATTTACTAACGCTTCCGGAATTTGTTCCAACCCTTCCAGGACAATCATGTCAAATTCATTAAAATTACGAGCTGTCCAGTTTACCAACGCTTCACCTTCATATTCAAAAACATTGCGCTGGATAGCCGGTTGAATGACCAATGGCAAAAAGCTTTGGTAGGCTGCATCGGGGTAAATGTGTAGCACTTTGATCCGCTCCGGCACGTAAAAGTTGAAATAGCGCCGGTTATCCTCCTGGATGATGTCGCTCTCCGTTTCGATGCGTCCCTGAATGAAACCGCTTTCCGTTAAAGTCAGCTGGTAGCGAACTTCACTGAGCTGACCAGGCGCCAGGCTCACCTTTTGTTGGGAAACTCTTTTGCCGTTTAACATCACCGAAGTTAGCGTGTTCAAATATTTGTCCGGATGATGGTTGCGAATAAACGCTTTTATTTGCAAAGGCTGGTTGGTCTCAATTAGTTGATTGACCACGGCAACGCTGTCCACGGAAATATTCTCCTGGCTACCGTGCACAATTGGTATTGTAAAGATCTTCGCCCGTTCATTTTCTGTCGCAGTGATGGATTCTGACAGTGAACTTTCCTGAAAAGCCGAATGTTGAAAATCCGAGAGCAAATAAATTTCCCGGGAAGCATAGACGGATTGATCAGTAATGCTCAGTGCAGATAAGAGCGCGTTGTTTAAATTACTCTTCAGATAATTGGGCTGTAGCTTTTGCAACACTCTTTCCCACATTCCACTTT
Organism: Calditrichia bacterium; assembly: GCA_028284905.1. GTDB lineage: Bacteria > Calditrichota > Calditrichia > RBG-13-44-9 > J075 > JACKAP01. Next base: position 204,335 of record JANQQU010000060.1, on the reverse strand, counting down.
GGTAACTTTCCTGGCGAACAAAAAAATCCTGTGGCTGCGAAGCCTGCATGATTGTGATGCGGTCGCTGTTTTGGAATACAGGTTCCAGGGCAATAAAAGCCTGGCGGAGATTCTCCAGTAAGCTGCCGGTTAAGCGCGCCTCATTCAGTGAAAGAGAGTTGTCTAAAATAATGACTGCTTCAATGGGACTCCTCTCTGCCAGCAAGCTGCCGGCACCATTGCGAAGGGTCGGGCGGGCGAAAGCAATAACCAGGCAAAGGATGATTGCAGTTCTTAACAACAACAACAGCAGTTGGCGAATGCGCAGGTTACGCATTTGCTTTTTTTCCATCCGTTTCAAAAATTGAATAGTGCTGAAAGGTATGCGTTTAATTTTTCGACGGTTCAATAAGTGAATAAGCAGGGGAATTGCAGCTGCAGCTAATGCATAAAGTATTGCAGGATTTAAAAAACTCAGTAGATTGCTCCTGTTTTTGCCGGGGAAAAATACCCGATCTACCAACCGAAAAAACAATTATGTGACAAACGAATTTAATATCAAAGTAAATCGGAAAGCAATAACCAAAATGACGGTCAAAACAATTTAAGTATTTCCGGTGCATTTGGTCATGCCAGGTGGTAATACCCAATACCTGCCGTTTTGTCGAAAAGTTCCAAATTGTGGATTTTCATAAGTTACTTCCCGGGTTGCTTTATAGAATGCCAGACATCACCAATCCGCGAATAATTTGCAGAGTGTCGTGGAAGCGTTAAATTCAAGTTAAAAATGCATTTAGTTTTAAAATATTCTTGTCTCTTAACTAAAATATCGCGAAACTTCTCACTGGATGAAAAGATTGATTATACACGGATGTTTGTGCCTTATTTACCGGGTTTCATAAAAAGTTGCTGAGGTATGCATCGTGCGTTTTCTGGTCTTTCTCGTTTCGTTTATGTGCTTATCTGTTTTGATCAATTCTACTTTACAGGCTCAAATCACCGATGATTTTTCCGACGGCGATTTTACTAACGATCCCGTATGGTCTGGCGACGCCGCTAGCTTCGCAGTGCTCAGCGATGCGACAATTCCCAGCGGGAATGCTAGTAGTGATGGTGCTTTTTTGGGCTCTAATGCTTCCGTGGGAAATGCTGTTTTAACAACTCCCAGTAATATTGTAACCGAATGGCGCTTTTCACTGGCGACCGGCACTTTTAATCCTTCCAGCGTCAATTATTTTGGGGTGATATTAATGTCCGACCAGGCGATTACCGGGGATATTACCAGCGCAACCTGGAATGGGTATTATTTAAAAGTGGGGATTAATGGACCGCCCCTCGACTCTCTGGAGCTTTGGAGAAACTCCGGAACAACACAGACGAAGGTCGGCGCATTTCCTTCATCCCCCAGCTTTGCTTCCGGTGCGCTCGATGATGGTTTGAATGTAATCGTACAACGAAATGGTAGTGGGCAATTTGAATTGTTCTATGATACCGGCTTTACATTTAGCGCGGCGCCGACCAATAGTGCCGGCACCTTGACTGACAACACGCATACAACATCATCCTTCTTCGGTGTTTACACCCATTTTGCCAATGCCTCTTCTGCACGCCGGGTTTATATCGACAATATTTCCCTTGGCGGCGATGCACCACCTTCCGTAACCAATGTTGTCGGTGCACCACAAATCCCCCTGGAGAATCAGGATCTCGTGGTAACAGCAACGGTAACCGACGATACCCTGTTAACCCTGGTGGAGCTTCGATACACAATCAACAGCGGTGCTACACAGATGATTAGTATGTCCAACACCGGAGGAGATAATTACGCCGCGACAATTGCAGAAAGTAATTATACCGATGGCGATGTCGTGGAATATTGGGTGTATGCAGAGGATGATGCACCGACGCCACAATCAACGGAAAGTGATCATGTCAATCTCTTTGCCGGGACGGTCGACATTTTAACATTGAATGATGCCGATGGCAATGGATTGTTAACCTACCACGAATACCTTGCCCGGGTTACCGGCGTGGCGACGGTTAGTAGTGGTGTTTTTCAAACCGCGAACCTCGATGTCTATCTGCAGGATAATACCGGCGGCATTAATATTTTCGGAGGCGGTTTAAGTAGTGTGACGGTCACCGAGGGAAATAGTTATACTGTTCTCGGTGAAGTCGACTTTTTTCTTGGGAAGCCGGAAGTGTTGCCGTTTGATGCTGCTGCAATCACCGATAACGGCGCCGGCACGATGCCCGGTTTTACAGTGGTGACAATAGATCAGTTGCTTGCCGACCCGGAAACCTATGAGGGATTGTTTATCGCGATTCAACATATCGAAAATACCGGCAATGGTGATGCCTGGCCAAGCAGTGGCAATAATGCCAATTTGGAAATTGCTGATGATGTCAGCAGCGGTGTTATCGCTTTGCGCGTAGATAAAGATACTGACTTGGATGAAAACATAGAACCTTCCTGGCCGAAAGATGTGCAGGGTCTTTTCGGTCAATTCGATACATCATTCCCCTATACGGAAGGGTATCAGATTTTACCACGCCGCTACACGGATATCCAGGCCGATGGCGCATTACCGGTCTCTCTGAGCTCCTTCACGGCTGCATCCGGAGATGGATTTGCATTGCTGGAATGGACAACGGAAAGTGAAGTAAACAATGTCGGCTTTCGCATACTGAGAGCCGCTTCAGAATTTGGACCATTTCAGGAAATTAGTGCATACGAATACAATGACGATCTTGAGGGGCAATTCAATTCCAATGTGCCGCACTTTTATTCTTATCGTGATGAACAAGTGCAAAATGGGGAAACATATTGGTATAAACTGGTTGATGTCGATGCCAACAATGTGCAAGTGGAACATGGACCGGTGTATGTGACGATCGGGGAAAGTTCCGGAGGCATTCCGGGGCAATTTGAGCTTTATACGAATTTCCCGAATCCATTTAATCCTTCCACAACATTACGCTTTAATGTGCCGGCGAAAGAAGGTGCTTTACCTCAGGTGCGTATAGAGATATTTAATCCATTGGGGCAAGTCGTTAAAACGCTTGTTGAGAGAACTTATACGCCGGGAGAACACCGTTTACAGTGGCAGGGGGTAAATGATGATGGCCAGCCAGTTGCCGGCGGAGTGTATTATGCTGTGATGACTGCCGGAGATTTTCAGCAGGCAAGCAAGATGGTATTACTGAAATAACGGGAATTAAATCCCGAATAAGTAGTTATTCCTCGGCAATGACATGTTCGGTTACGGAGGAGGGATTATGTTGCTAACAAAACTGGTCGATGCGAACAGGCCTATTTTGAACATTCGATTTTTGAGCTTGCTTGCTTCGATTTGTTTTGTTTTTATAACGCCTCACTTTTCCTATGCCCATGGTACAGTAACGGATCCGCCAAGCCGTGTTTGGATCTGTTATCAGGAAAACCCGGAAAATCCGGTTTCTTCCCCATGTATAGATGCAGTAGCCTCCCATGGTACTCAACCGTTATATGACTGGATGGAAATTAATCAAGCGAATGCAAATGGTAACCACTTGCAGGTTGTGCCGGATGGTAATCTGGCGAGCGGTGGTCGGCCAGATAAATATGGTGGAATGGATCAGGTGCGGTCGGATTGGGTAGCGACGCCGGTGACCCCCGGCCCTTTGATGGTTACCTGGACAAACACCGCGCCGCATGCCACGGAATACTATGATGTTTATATAACCAACGAAAACTGGACACCGGATTCTCCATTGACCTGGGATGATCTTACCCTCCTTGTCCGAACAACGCAGAGCGCAGCAGCGGGCAGGGTCGATATTCCCGTTGATTTACCGGCTCGAACCGGTAAGCATGTCATTTACAGCGTCTGGCAACGTTCTGACAGCCCGGAAGCCTTTTATTCGACCAGTGATGTTGATTTTGGTCCCGGCACAACAACTGTCGAACCAGATGCGGATTTGTTACCGGATTTTGCCCTGGAACAAAACTATCCAAATCCTTTTAACCCAACAAGCAAAATTGCCTATCGGTTAGCTAAAGGCGTCCTGGTGAATTTGAAAGTCTTTGACGTTTCGGGGAGAGAAGTGAGAACTTTGGTCGATCATTTTCAGGCCGCGGGAAAATATGAGGTGCTTTTTAGAGGTGAGGAATTAAACAGTGGAATTTACTTCTACCGCTTGCAAGCCGGAAACTTTGTGGAAACGAAACGTATGGTTTTGCTGAAGTAATATTCACCCATTGGCCGGTTTGCTGAATACCGGATTATTAACTGTAGATAAAGCTGTCCAGATTTATTTCCCCTGATTTTATCGCTGCCACAAACCGATGATAGAATTCTTCTGTGCCAACATCGATCCATTGTCCTTCAAAAGGATGAACCTGCACATTCTCTTCCCTTCCTATCGCGGCCTTATAGAGGTGCGTGATAATCGATTGATTCTCAGCTTTCAAATAAGCGCGGGCTTTCGGTGAAAGGATTTGATGACCGGTGAAGATGCCGGTGTTGTTGGCATCGGGTAAATCCTGCCCGGTCAGATTGAAACCAAGCAGTCGATTCTGGTCATTGTAACGTACCAGGCCGTAATCATCATTGTTGATTGAGGGTAAGACATTCATGGTTACCAGAGCCTTTTGCTCACAATGATAATTATACAATTTTCGAATATCCAGATTGCAAAGCACATCGGCGTTTACCGCAAGGATTGTTTCATCCTGAAAATAAATTTCCGCATTTGCAATGCCCCCGCCGGAACCGAGAATCTCCGTTTCTTCGCTATAGATAATCTCAACCCCATATCGTCTGCCATCGCCAAGAATTTGTCGAAATTGCTCGGCTTTGTAGTGGAGGTTGATAACAACCCGTTCAATACCCTGTGCCGCCAGTTTATAAATCGCAACTTCAATGATGCGCATTTTGCCCAGCGATAACAAGGGTTTCGGTGTATGTCTGGTAAGGTTTTTCATGCGGGTACCATAACCGGCGGCGAGTATCATTGCTGTTTTCAATGGTAGCGGATTCTTTCTCGTATTCATGGCTTCCTTCGCTAGATATGACCAGTTTTATTTTTCCTGGGCAGTCATTTCCCAAATCCTGCTAATATACAATCACAAATGGAAAAATTAAACCGCTTTGCCAATAAAAAACTTTTTTTGAGTGGGAAAATTACTTATTATAAACCGATCCATTTTTTGCTAACCTGCCAACTTTAGAGGATAAAGTATGCGATGGAAATATCTCCTTCCTCTTTTGTTTTTCGGCTCGCTGGCCTGGGGCCAGACGGCTGCCTGGGACACACTTGACATTCAATACCGCCTTTTGCAAAACAACTACAGCGAATACGAAGACATAATCAAAATTAAACTTCCTCCTTATCTATCCACTGCAGAGGCAATGCGACAGGTGAAACTTGCTGTTCACTGGCCCGGCGATCCTCCACCACGTAAAAAAACCAAGGTGTATGTCTTCCGGGATGATGCGGCAATGGATGCGGTTTCTACCACCGGCGCACTTTACACCCCCGGGAAAGGCTATCGTTGGGCAATGAACGGATGGGCGCCGGACACTACCATCTTCAGCTACGAGCCCAGTACCCTGGATCGCCTCATTTATGAATCCTATATCGACAGCATTATCACCAATGGCATGCAATCGATGGAGTTCGAAAATAGTAATCATGGCGTTAAAAAACGGGTTGCAGAGGATTTTCGCATTTCCGTTACTCAGCTGGATTCTATTTTCTATCGGGTGAAATGGTGGTCGGATTTGGTGACGACCGGAAGGAAGCGCAATCCATAACGGGTGCCTGCTATGAAAATTGTTGCCGATTTGCATATCCATTCCTACTACTCCCGGGCAACCAGCAAAAATCTCAATTTTGAACATCTATACAAATGGGCGCAGCTCAAAGGCGTTCATGTTGTCGGCACCGGTGATATTGCCCACCCGGGCTGGCTGACAGAAATGCGGGAAAAGCTTGAGCCGGCGGAGGAAGGACTGTTTCGCTTGAAAGCGGAAATCGCCCGGGAGATGGATCGGGAAATTCCGGTTGCCTGCCGCGGCGAAGTGCGATTTATGCTGGCCGGTGAAATTAGCAATATTTACAAAAAATACGACCGGGTGCGAAAAATTCATAATGTGGTGTTCCTGCCCTCATTGGAAGCTGTCGAGAAGCTGCAACGCCGCCTGGAAAAAATTGGAAATATACGCTCGGATGGCCGTCCAATTCTGGGACTGGATGCCCGGGACCTTTTTGAAATCGTACTGGAAACAGATCCTGCCGCCCACTTGATACCGGCACACATCTGGACGCCCTGGTTTTCCCTCTTTGGCTCCAAGTCCGGCTTTGATCGCATCGAGGATTGTTTCAACGATTTAACCCCGCATATCTTTGCATTGGAGACCGGTTTGTCTTCGGACCCGCCGATGAATTGGCGTTGGTCCGCCCTGGACAACTACACCCTTGTTTCCAACTCCGATGCACATTCTCCCCAAAAATTGGCTCGCGAAGCAACGCTCTTCGAAACCGAGTTGTCTTATTTCGCGATGTTCGATGCGATGAAAAGCGCAGATCCGAATACCTTTCGGGGCACTTTGGAATTTTTCCCCCAGGAGGGAAAGTATCATCATGACGGGCATCGTAAATGCGGCACAAACTGGACGCCGAAAACTACGATCGCCCACGACATGCGCTGCCTGCGTTGTGGGAAGCCGGTGACGGTCGGGGTAATGCATCGCATCGAAACACTGGCAGATCGGGCAGAGGGAGAAAGACCTGAAAAAACGGCACCATTTCATAGTTTGATTCCGTTGCCGGAAGTGTTGAGTGAGATTTACGAAGTTGGTCCGAACAGTAAACGGGTACAAAAGGCGTATCTTGGTTTGCTGGGAAAGCTGGGCTCGGAATTGCACATTCTCCAGGATGCACCATTGGAAGACCTCGCCCGCGATGGCGGTGCCCGGCTGGCAGAAGGCATTCGCAGAATGCGAAATTGTGAAGTGCGGCCAATCGCCGGATATGATGGAGAATTTGGCGTCATCAAATTGTTTGAAAAAGGGGAGCCAGCTATTTATGCGTCCCAGTTGGACTTATTCCCTTCCAAGGGTAAACCTGCTGCTCCCGAAATTGAAAATAATGTAGAAGTGCATTCTACGGAGAAAACGTCTGCTGACTTAGAAAAAGACGCCGCAGTGGATAAAAAGTGCGGTTCTCCACTCACGGCTTCTGATGAGACCGATGGTGACGATTTGCTGGCAGGATTAAATCCAGAGCAGCGAGAGGCCGTATTATGTGTCGATCGGCCCTTGTTGGTAATGGCTGGTCCCGGCACTGGGAAAACCCGCACACTAACTCACCGAATTGCCTATCTGATAAGAGAAAAATCTGTCGCTGCGGAGAACATCCTGGCTATTACGTTTACCAACAAAGCCGCCGGGGAAATGGCCGAGCGTGTTGCTGCACTTTGCGAAGCTGAAGTCGCCGGGCGCATTACCATAAATACTTTCCACGGATTTGGCGCGATGGTCCTGCGGGAAAGCGGTGAAAGTATCGGGATTGATTCCGGGTTTACCATTTTGGATGGCCTGAATCAAAAACTATTTCTGGCAAAGTTGTTTCCCGATTATAAAACCCGGAAATTGCAGCGATTGGCAAAAAATATTTCCGAAGCTAAAAACGTTTTGCTGACCGGTGGGGAAGGGGAGACGCGTAAAAACATTATGAGCGACGAATCCTTCCTGGAGGATTATCAAACCTACGAAAAATCGCTGCGCAGCTATCAATTGGTTGATTATGATGACTTACTGTTGCAGCCGGTGAAATTGTTCAGCCGTTTTCCGGAAGTGCTTGCTGCCTATCAGGAGCGCTATCGTTGGATCTCTATTGACGAATATCAGGACATCAATGCTTCCCAGTATGCACTGATACGAATGCTAAATACCGACCAGACTAACTTCTGTGCAATTGGTGATGCCGATCAGGCGATCTATGGCTTTCGCGGCGCCGATCGCTCGTATTTTCTGAGATACCAGGAAGATTTCCCCCAAACGGTAAAGGTTCAGCTAACCAAGAACTATCGATCGAATCGGAATATCGTTCAAGCGGCCGGGCAGGTGATTTCCCGGGGAGATGATTCATCCGGTCTGTCGCTAATTTCCGATATTGTTAGCAAAAAGCTAATCGAATTCCATGTTGCCAGCACCGGGAAAGCGGAGGCGGAATTCGTTGTTCAGCAAATCGAAGCGCGGATCGGAGGCACAAGTCATTTTTCGATGGATTCCGGTAGAGCCGCCGGGGAAGAGAAAAGCCGGGGATTTTCAGATTTTGCGGTCTTGTATCGACTGAATCGGCAGGTGGATGATCTGGCCGAAGCCCTGGAAAGATCCGGCATTCCCTATCAATCTACGGAAAGAATTTCTTTTTTCGAAGATCCTGTTATTCAGCAAGTGTTGGCCTATCTTTGGTTTGCCTGGAATCCGCAATCATTGTTTCATTTGGAAAATATTTATCCGGATGGTAATGCTAAAGGCGAGACCGGTGAATTTTTGCGAGTGGCGGCATTCGCAAAAAATGCTGGTTTAAGTAATTGGGATGTGCTGCAAGCGTTTCGTGACAATAACGCGTTTAATGATTCGCAAAAAGCCTGGTTGTCCAAATTTATCCCACTGATTTCTGAAATTCGTACTGGCATTCAGCGAGAAGCAGTCGCCGGGTTCATTCAAAAAATTCTGATGTTTATGCAACTGCAATTATCGGTCACCTGGCCGGAGGAAGATCGACAATTGCTGGATCGGTTGATTGCTATTGCCGGAGATTTTCATGGCGATTTACAAGGCTTTCTGCAAAACACCGCGCTGCAACGCGAGGGGGATGCTTACGATCCACGGGCCGATCGCGTTTCTTTGATGACCCTCCATGCTGCAAAGGGATTGGAATTCCCGGTAGTCTTTATGGTCGGATGTGAGGAGGGCATTCTGCCTTTCTCACGGCGCGGTATGAAAAGCGACCTGGAGGAAGAACGTCGATTGTTCTATGTCGGGATGACGCGCGCAAAAGACAACTTGATCCTTTCCCGGGCCGGGAAGAGGCAATTGGAAAACCGCAGGATGGAAAACAATCCATCAAGATTTCTGGCGGATATCGAGTTGGCACTTCAGGCACAGCTGACAACCGAGAAGCCGAAAAAGGTTGTGTTGCGGAAAGAGAAGCAAAATCAGTTAAAATTGTTCGAGTAGCTGCTCCGTTGTTCGTTATCCCGAAGAACGAAGAACGAACAACGATTTATCAGACGATTCCTCAGAATTTACAAATTCAATATCCTATATAAAAATCACCAGCCTCAAAGCAGATCACTCGCCAACTCTGCCAGCTTGGAGCGTTCGCCTTTTTCCAGATTGACATGCGCATAAAGTTTTTGTCCCTTCATTCGGTCGATTAAGAAAGTCAAACCATTGGACTGCGCATCCAGATAAGGAGTGTCAATCTGGTAGGGGTCTCCGGTAAATACAACCTTGGTGCCTTCACCTGCCCGGGTGATAATCGTTTTAACCTCGTGAGGTGTTAGATTCTGTGCTTCGTCGACAATGAAGAAGATGCGTTCCAGGCTGCGGCCGCGAATGTAAGCTAGTGGAGATATGACTAGTTTATTTTGGGCGATCATGTCCGATATCCGCTTATATTCTGGGTCTCTTTCGCCATATCGATTTTTGATAACAGCCAGGTTGTCAAACAGCGGTTGCATATACGGATCAATTTTCGCTTCGATATCTCCGGGGAGAAAACCAAGGTCGCGATTGGATAATGGCACAATCGGACGCGCCAGGTAAATCTGCTGATAGCGTCGTCGCATTTCCAATGCCGACGCCAATGCCAGCAGGGTTTTTCCCGTGCCCGCTTTGCCGGAAATCGTCACTAGCTGAACGTCCGGATTCATCAATGCGTGCAACGCAAAACTCTGCTCCGCATTACGTGGATTGATGCCGTAAGCCGATTGTTTCTCCACCCGTTGCACCTGATCTTCCGCCGAATTGTAAAATGCTAAGGCTGACTTTTGGTAGTTCTTGAGAATTAAATATTCATTGGGGATTAACGACGGCAAATCGACTGTTTCAAGCGCAAGACCATTCTCGGACTGGTAGAGAGCATCGATAATCGTATCCGGAAAATTCTCTACGGTTTGTTTCCCGGGATAAAGATTCTCAATATCCTTGATGCGATCTGTGGAATAATCCATCGCAACAATTCCCAGAGACTTCGCTTTTAAACGGAGGTTGATGTCCTTCGATATCAGGACAACATTGCGTTTCTTTTCGTTTTCAGTGAGATGATATGCGACGCTGAGGATGCGATGATCCGGCTTACTGTCGCTAAAGGATTCCCGCACTTTCGGCTCATTTTGGTGATTGGTAATGATTTTCAATTTCCCCTTACCATTACCGGTAGTAGCGCCCCTGGTAACTAGTTTGTCACCCACAAATCCATCCAGAATGCGAACAAATTGGCGGGCATTGTAATTAATTTGGCTATGTCCTTTTTTAAATTGGTCTAACTCTTCCAACACCGTAATCGGTATAACAACATCATCATTTGCAAAGCTTTCCAGGCAGTTATAGTCATATAAAATTACATTGGTATCCAGCACGAACAAGTTCTTTGCAGGCATAAATTTTCTCCGTCCAATTTGCAATCTTGATAGTCAATGAAATTAGAAAAATTATACTAGTCTAAAACAGTATTGTTCTTACGAATTAATTACGAAAAAGTGTGGAAAAAGTCTCCCTGGGTTTAATGGTTCAACATAAACGATTTTAATTTCCGGGTAAAGCAGAAAATTCAATCTAAATGAGGAAAATCCCATTGCATAATTCTCAGGTTTACGGTAATGTGTTTGCATTTCAGGGTGATGTTAACAATAGAACTGTTTTTGTTGAGAAGGCGCATAACTGATTTTATAGAGAAGATATGAAAATTCAAAAGCTTTGCATCACAATTCTGGTAAATGGAGAAAAACAAAGCTATCAATTCTCGCCAATGGAAACTGTGCACAACGCACATTTTTCGCTAACTGCCCGTTGGAACAAGGATAACACCGGCAATTTGTATTGGGTAGATATTATCCCGGAAGACATCCTCCGCTTGGAAGAAGCATATTATGAAATCGAATATGATTTTCGGGAAAATGACAGAGTTTTCTGTAATGGTTACCAATCCTGGAGCGAAAGCCGGGAAATGTATGTTGATGAAAAACAGTCGGGCCTAAATCCTTTAACCTGGCCGATTAACAAGTTTCATCAACTCTATTACTACGGGGACTATCAATTCGCTGACTATGTAAACCGCCCCGGGCAATTTCATGGTTATACCTACAGTTACATCAGAAACGGCCGGACATTTCAGCTGCTCGGTTCCCTTTCCGAAAAAAACGGTTTTACCGTATTTAAACATGATGCTGTAAAAGGAAATATTCGCATAGAAAAAGATTGCCGGGGAACGCTGGTAAAAACACCTTTTCGCCTGTTTACGTTGTTCCTTGCAGAAGGTGAGGAAACAGTTGTCTTCCCAAACTATTTTCAACAACTGGATGCGCCTGCAACATTACAGAAGGATTTAACCGGCTGGACAAGCTGGTATAATTACTACACCGCGATTAACGAAGAGATTATTCATGAGAATCTCCGGGCATTTGCCAGCCGAAAAATTCCCATCGATATTTTTCAAATCGATGATGGGTGGCAGCCGGCGGTAGGGGATTGGTTAAACGCAAATCATAAGTTCCCTGCTGGCATGAAAGCATTGGCTGAAAACATCCATTTCAGTGGTTACAAGGCAGGTCTCTGGTTGGCGCCATTTATTTGTGAAGAGAATTCCGCCGTAATGCGAAATCACCCGGACTGGATTCGTCGGAATTCGAAGGGACGATCAGTGGTTGCCGGCAGAAGCGCTGGTTGGAGCGGACGTTTTTATGCGCTGGATTTGCAAAATAAAGATGTTCACGATTATCTCCTGCAGGTGTTTGACACCGTTTTAAGCGAGTGGGGATATGATATGGTCAAATTGGATTTCCTCTACGCTGCCGCGCTGTTGCCCCCTGCTGGGGAGAATCGTGGTCAGGCCATGGATGCGGCAATGACCTTCCTGCGGAAAGCTGTTGGGGACAAATGGATGCTCGCATGCGGGGTACCCCTCGGCAGTGCCCGGGGGAAATGCGACTTCTGCCGAATCAGCGGCGATGTCGCTTTAAAATGGGAAGAGAGGATCCTCAGTGATGTTATTCGCTACCGGGAGCGTGTTTCTACGCTTGGTGCGTTAAATAGTACGATTAGCCGGAGACATCAACATCGTGGCGGATATATCAACGACCCTGATGTATACTTTTTGCGGGACGAAAACATCAAGATGTCCGCGGATCAACGCAATACACTATATGTGCTGAATTTGCTGTTCGGAGGGTTGCTTTTTACGTCTGACAATATTGCATCTTATAATGAAAAACAGATGCAACAGTATCTCTCTCAATTCCCCTTGCAGCAGCGTACGATTCACAGCGTTGAAGAAAAAGGAGGGATTTTTCAGATAGAAATGAAAAGCCGGGAACGGGATTATTTGATTCTTGCGAATTTAACCGCGGAGGCTGCCATTATCGAGTTGCCCGCAGGAATTTATTTTGCTGAAGGAAAAATGTTACAAAATAAGCTCAAGCTGGGTGCATACCAAACGCAGTGTTTGTTAAACTGTGATGTTGCTGAATTTGAAATATTAGGGACAACCGGGCATGTGTTTCCATTAATGAATCTTGATTCATTTACGATTGCGACATCTGCTGGGAAGGTCGATTTAAAGAAAGCCGCAAATTCAGTGTTGCCAGCCGTCGCTTACATTAAAGTGCCGGAGAATTGCAGCGGATTAGTGTTTGATAAAAAAGAATATCCGACATCGAAAGTGGATGCCATTTCACTGGTCAAAATCCCGTTTTAAAAAATAGAGTTTTCTCGGATTTCTACTTTTCAGTTTTGGCAATATTTTGCCTTGTTTAATTCCTTTAGAAGCGGTATCGTTATCCTGCTTTATTCCCGCTGTTTTAATGGGACTGTCAGTAAGAATAAGACGTGCAGGATTCGCTTTGACTGATTCGCATAACAAAATGGAGAAGTTACCACTGGGCAAACAGTTTGCCTATGCCGGTGGGCAATTGGGGTGGGCAACGTTGATGAACGTGGTCAATCTCCAGTTGGTTTATTTCTACATACCTCCCCAGGATGCCGGCATTCCGGTGTTTATTTCCCAGGTAGTATTTTTAGTCGTTTTGAATACGCTCACCCTCATTGCTGCCAGCGGCCGTTTGCTGGATGCGATTACAGATCCGCTGATTGCGAACTGGAGTGATCGTTGGCAGGGAAAAAATGGCCGCCGAATCCCATTCTTAAAAGCCGGTGCAATACCCAGTGCATTCTTCTGTGTGCTCTTGTTTGTGCCGATTGTAGATGGTCAAAGTGGCTGGAATATTGTTTGGCTGATTTTTGTTCAGATCTGTTTTTATATCTCTCTAACCGTTTATGTAACGCCATTTTTTGCACTGCTGCCAGAACTTGGACACACACCTGATGAAAAGTTGAATCTTTCCACCTGGATCTCCATTACTTATGCCCTGGGAATTATTCTCGCTTCTCAGGTGCCGGCAATTGCAGGAGTGCTGGCGGAAACATTTCAATTGGCTGATAAGGTTGCAGGGTTGCAATTAGCGATCATTGTTGTTGCGGCGCTGGCGATACTGTTTATGTTCCTGCCAGTGATTTTTATCGACGAAAATCGCTACTGCCAGGGAGGTTATACGGAAATCCCCTTAAAAGAAGCAATCCGCCATACCATGAGTAATCAGAACTTCATCTATTATGTTGTTGCGGATTTTGCCTATTTCATGGGACTAACAATCGTGATGACCGGTCTGCTATATTACATAACAGTATTGCTGGGACTGGCCGAATCTTTGATGGGCATTCTTCTGCCGATGATGATCCTCGTTTCCTTTTTGTTTTATCCTGTGGTAAATATTGTTGCAAAAAAGTCCGGCAAAAAAATGCTGGTATCCCTGGCGTTCTTTTTAATGAGTGCGATTTTCTTTTTTATTCTCTTTCTAGGGAAATTGCCAGTTCCGAATATGACCCAGGCCTTTGCCCTGGTTATCGCATTCTCCATTCCAGTGTCTTTTCTGGGGATTCTGCCCAATGCTATTTTGGCGGATATTGCCGCACATGATGCCGCTGTTACCGGCGTAAAACAAGAGGGTATGTTCTTCGCCACCCGAACATTAATGCAAAAGTTCGGACAAACGTTTGGCGTGCTGGTCTTTGCCGCGTTGACTTCCCTGGGGAAAGATCCCGGCGCAGACCTAGGGGTTCGCCTTAGTGGCGTAGCAGGATGTTTACTCTGTTTGGTCGCAGGCATATATTTTCTCCGCTATGACGAAAAGACCGTTCTGGCAACTGCCGCGAATAATGATTGATAAAAATAGATTTATTGATTTCTGAGACTTGTAAATGCATGAAACATTAGTGGTTTTAGCGGCCGGGATGTCTTCCCGAATGAAAAAGTCGCAATCGGTAGATGGCCTGGATGCCACTGCAGTTGCGCAAGCAAACAATGTCAGCAAAGGCTTGATTACCGTAGGCAAAGGCGGACGTCCCTTGCTGGACTATATTCTCTTCAATGCCCGCTCCGCAGGATATCGGCATGTTGTTTTGTTAACCGGTAAAGAGAATACCGCTTTTAAAAAGCTGTATGGCGATCTCCCCCGCGGAAATGATTTTCGGGGATTACGTGTTGATTACGCCGTGCAACATATCCCGGAAGGGCGTAGCAAACCATTCGGCACTGCTGATGCTGTCCGTCAGGCGGTGGCGCAAACTGAGCGGTTACAAAGTGAAGCGTTTACGGTTTGTAATTGCGACAACCTGTATTCGGAAGCCGCATTTCGGCTGTTGCGGGAAAGTTCGGCAGCAAACGCCTGGATCGCCTATGATCGGGATGCATTGGATTTCCCGGCAGAACGTATTGCCCGATTTGGCGTCGCGCGTTCCGACGAAAACGGTTATTTGCTGGAAATGATTGAAAAGCCATCAGCGGAAGATATGGAGAAATGCCGCGATAGCTCCGGGGCATTACGGGTGAGCATGAATATCTTCAAATTCGATGGGGCGATGTTTTTCCCTTTTTTAGAAAATTGTCCCGTAAGCCCGGAACGGGATGAAAAAGAACTGGCGACGGCAATTACAAATATGATCCGGGAGATACCTGGCTCAATGCTCGGTATTCCATTAGCGGAGCATGTGCCCGACTTGACTGAAAAAAGAGATATTACCCGAATGCGTCAATATCTCGGCGACCTTTATGGGCAATTAGATTGGTAATAACCACAGGATATAAATTAGAGAATTAAGCGAAGGGGCTCTTATGGTTCTGCAAACAATTGACTGGGTATTTATTGTTGGCTTTTTTGTTATTTCCCTGGGAATCGGATTGGCTGTTGCCCGGAAATCCGGCGAAAGTGCGTCGGAATTCTTTCTTTCCGGCCGAAACATGCCCTGGTGGCTGCTGGGAATTTCCATGGTCGCAACGACTTTCTCAGCGGACACCCCCAATCTGGTAACCGATATCGTTCGTCAAAATGGCGTCGCCGGTAACTGGGTATGGTGGGCGTTCTTGTTAACCGGAATGCTAACGGTATTTGTGTATGCCAAGCTATGGCGTCGCTCCGGGGTGCTCACGGATCTGGAATTCTACGAAATTCGCTACAGCGGGAAAGAAGCCGCTTTCCTGCGGGGATTTCGTGCTATTTACCTGGGCGTTTTTTTCAACGTATTGATTATGGCGACAGTGCTCCTGGCAATGATAAAAATTGGCGGCGTAATGTTAAAGTGGAGTCCGCTAACAACTGTTTTAGTCGCGAGTTTGGTGACGGTGGTTTATAGCTCGATTGGCGGTTTGCGCGGGGTTATTCTGACGGATTTCGTCCAGTTTGGCATCGCTATGATCGGTGCACTGGGTGCGGCTTATGTCGCTGTTAATATGCCCGAAGTTGGTGGGCTCAGTGGTCTGCTGAGTAATGAAGCAGTCATTGGCAAGATCAACCTTTTGCCGGACTTCTCCGACACCAGTGCACTTTTAACGCTGCTGGTATTGCCGTTAGCAGTGCAATGGTGGAGCGTTTGGTATCCCGGTGCAGAGCCCGGTGGTGGTGGCTATGTTGCCCAGCGGATGCTCTCGGCAAAGTCCGAGAAACACGCAGTAGGCGCCACTTTGCTCTTCAACGCCGCTCACTATGCTTTGCGCCCCTGGCCCTGGATTTTGGTCGCACTTGCCTCGTTGGTCGTCTTTCCGGATATCGCCTCTTTAAAAGCTGCTTTCCCGCATATTGATCCCAGTGTTGTAAAGGATGATCTGGCCTATTCCGCAATGTTAACTTTCTTGCCGAATGGACTATTGGGATTGGTGATCGCTTCCTTGATTGCTGCGGTAATGTCAACGATCTCAACGCACCTCAACTGGGGTTCCTCCTATGTGGTACATGATTTTTACAAGCGTTTTGTAAATCCGGATGCGGATGAGAAGAAGCAAGTCGCCGTTGGGCGAATTTCAACCGTCCTGTTGATGATCCTCTCCGGTTTCTTTGCCCTGGCATTAAGCAATGCTTTGCAGGCATTTAACATTCTCTTGCAAATCGGTGCCGGCACCGGGCTGCTTTTTATTCTTCGCTGGTTTTGGTGGCGCATTAATGCCTATAGCGAGATTGCCGCCATGATCGCATCTTTTGCCGTCGCGCTTTATTTTCAGTTTGTTCATACATCGATTGGACTGCCAGCATTCTCCGCAGGTGCTCAATTGGTAATCGGTGTTGGGATAACCACTATTATCTGGGTGGTGGTAACCATGATGACGCCAGCGACGGATGAATCTACACTAAGGAGCTTTTATCGCCTGGTGCGCCCGGGTGGCCCTGGCTGGAAACCGGTGCTGGACAAAGCTGCTACAGATAAGGATGTGCTGGACAGTACCGACGCAGCGTGGGATGTGCCACTGGGCATCGTCTGTATGCTGTTGGGATGTACCGCCGTCTACAGTGGTTTGTTTGCGACTGGGAACTGGCTCTATGGAAATGTTGGCCTGGCGTCAATCCTGACTTTAACAACCATCGCAGCAGCATTAGCCCTGATGAAGCTTTGGGGTAAGCTGCAAACAGAAGAATAAAAGCATTCAGTTTTGGATAGATGCACAACAATAAAATTACTTTCTCCCGCTGAAACCTCAGCGGGCCGGGAGGCTGTTGATGAAAAAATACTTTTTATACGGAGTAATGTTCGTTGGTCTTGTGCTGTGGACTGCAGGATGTAATGGAAGTGGTGTTCAAAATAGTGGAGGCGAATTGAAGATTGTTCCCAGGCCAGTATCGGTAAAAACGTTAAATACTTTCTTTGCATTAAAGGAAAACACAGTCATTCGCCTGCAGTCTGAAGATGATGCCGTTTATGATGCCGCTGAATATTTGCAGAATATGCTCCAGGAGAAAACCGGACAACAACTGGAAATATTGCCGGCAGGCGGAAGGCCGGATAGCCGTATTGTGCTTCGTCAGGTTAATGGTGATGAGGAAATCGGTAATGAAGGCTATCGTTTAAAAGTTGCTGAAGACGAATTGGTCATTATCGGAAATAGCGCTGCCGGTATTTTCTACGGGGTGCAAACATTACGGCAGATGCTCACCAAAACAGATGAGAATAGCTGGGGAGCGCCCGGTGCGGAGATCGTCGACGCGCCGCGTTTTTCCTGGAGAGGCATGCACCTGGATGTCGGAAGAAGTTTTTTTTCGGTAAGTTTTATTAAGAAGTATATCGACCTGATTGCGATGCATAAAATGAATACTTTTCATTGGCATCTCACCGAAGATCATGGCTGGCGGATAGAGATTAAAAAGTATCCGCTGCTTACCGAAGTTGGTGCGTATCGTGACGAATCCCTGATCGGGCATTATCGGGATCAACCCCGCACCTACGATGGAAAACGCTACGGTGGTTTTTACACCCAGGAAGAAGTTAAGGAAGTTGTAGAATATGCCCGTAAACGGTTTGTAAATGTCGTTCCGGAGATTGAGATGCCTGGCCACTCCCGCGCAGCGCTGGCCGCTTATCCGGAGTTGTCCTGCACCGGCGGCCCTCATTCCGTCGCAAAGCTTTGGGGCGTCCACGAAGAAATCTTTTGCGCCGGCAACGATAAAACATTTACCGTTTTGGAAGATGTAATGACCGAGGTGCTGGCATTATTTCCTTCTGAATTTATCCATGTCGGTGGCGATGAAGCGCCGAAAAAACGCTGGGAAGCTTGCGAGAAATGCCAGCGCAGAATTAAGGATAATGGACTAAAGGATGAACATGAGTTGCAGAGCTATTTCATCAAACATTTTGATAAATTCCTTGACGAAAGAGGCCGTCGTTTAATCGGGTGGGACGAGATCCTTGAAGGCGGACTGGCCGCGGGGGCAACGGTGATGTCCTGGCGGGGCACCGAAGGTGGCATAACAGCGGCAAACGCCGGACACGATGTTGTGATGACTCCGACTACTCACGTTTACTTTGACTATTATCAAAGTGAAGACCAGGAAAATGAACCCTTGGCAATCGGAGGCTTTTTGCCCTTAGATAAAGTCTATAGTTTCGACCCGGTGCCGGAAAATATCGCCGAAGATAAAAAACATCATATACTGGGCGCACAGGGGAATGTCTGGACGGAATATATTACCACCCCGGAAGCGGTAGAGTATATGGCGCTGCCCCGCATGACAGCACTCTCCGAAGTCGTTTGGACAACGGAGGAGGGACGCGATTTTGACAACTTTCGAAAGCGGCTGGATAACTTCCTGTTGCTGCTAAAAGACAATGGATATACTTATCGGCAACCATAAATAATCCCGGGGTTAAAGCTGAAACATTTGCCTGGCTGTGACGTTGCATGTTTAAAAGGAATTGATAGAATAATCGTGATTAAAATTGTTATTCGGCAGAACGATTTTTAGTATATTATATCGGTGCTTTACTGGTGAAATTGAAATGTGAATGCGGAAAAGCAAAATACATAGAAGGAGATAGACATGCATTGCCCAAATTGCCTGTTAGACCTGAAAATTACCGAACGGCAGGGAATTGAAATTGATTACTGCCCGAAATGCCGTGGTGTTTGGCTGGATCGTGGAGAGCTGGATAAAATAATCGAGCGTTCGCTGGAATCCCTGGGAGGTAACCGAGCTCAGCAGGCGCCTCCTTCCGGATATCATGAGCAACCGCGCCAAGATGAGCGATATCAGGGGAAAAAGAAGAAAAAGAAAAAGAAGATATATAAATCAATCCTGGAAGAGATTTTTGATTTTGATTGATACTTCGTTCTCCTTGCTTCAAAAACACAGAAAAAATCTAAAAGTCCGTGGTAGCTTATAAGGCCACGGACTTTTTTAGTTTAAAATCTCTCGCAAGCTTTCTAATAAAGTATTTACATCTTCCCGGGTGTTATAGCCCTGTATGGAGACTCTTAAAAAAGAATCTTCCTTGATCGTCATCACCGGTATCTCAATATTGTATTCCTTCAGCAGTCTCTCCTGCAAGCCTGGGCCATCAATATGTTTTGGCAAAAAATGGGCCGACATCTGTTGATACCAACCTCCCTCATCAGGGCAAATTGGCTCTTGCCCCAAAATGGTGTTAATACCTTCCCTGGCCACTTTTACTAAAGAATGACAATCCTTCTGAATAGTCGGCCAGTTATTTTCCCGAAAGAAGTCTATCGCTGCAGGCACAGCAAGGTAAGCGGCAATATCCCGGGTGCCCTGAAACTCATTCTCCTTCAGAAAGCGGGAAGTGCCGGCAGAAACACTATCCCAACTCACCACTAATGGATCGACCATTTGCTGCATCTCCGGGCGAGCATATAGGAAGGCGCTGCCCTTGGGGGCCATCAACCACTTGTGACAGTTGCCGGCATAAAAATCAGCATTTAGCGTATCAAGATTCAACGGAATTTGGCCGGGGGCATGTGCGCCATCAATGATGGTAATTATTCCTCGCTCACGCGCACGGGAAATAAGCGTAGTTATAGGGAAGGTTAGTGCATTCGAAGAAGTAATATGGCTTAAAAACAACACTTTGGTCTTCTCATTTACATGACGCCAAATAGCATCGATGAATTGTGCTTCGCTCTTAATGGGCAATTCAATTTTCGCTTGAATATATTTAGCACCCCGTTTCCCGCAAACAAACTCCCAGGCGCGATGTAGTGCGCCATATTCAAAGGTGTTGCTCAACACTTCATCTCCCGGCGATAAGGATAGAGAACGAATAACGGTGTTGATACCCGTGGTAGTGTTTGGGGTAAAGAAAAGATTGTCGCCGTTCGTTCCCAAAAAATCTCCAAGGGCATGCCGGGCGTCGGCCATCAAGGTGGGATAACGCCGGCCGAGAAACTCCAGTGGCTGGCGTTCCAGCAATAACTGCCATTCCTGGTAATTCTCGAAAACCGGTTTGGGGCAGGCGCCAAAGGAACCATGGTTTAAGAAAACAACGGCCGGGTCAATGAGGAAAAGTTCGCGTAAATTAGCTGCCGGACTCATAAGATTCTCCTGAAATATGTGATTTTTGGAACTGTTACTTCTTTTTGGTGCGGACCGCTGCCTGGTAGGCTTTCTCTGCCCATTCTGCCATTAGATGTCTGTCCTCGACGACTTCCGCTGGTACTTGCCAATAGGGCATTCCTTTGCTTGCTTTGCCGGGATTAAAGTTCGGCATATTCTCGGCTGTAAAATCAACCCGGTTTATATCATCTGCCTTTAGGTATAACAAATCATCACTTACCAGTGCAAACATAATCCCTTGATGATAAATACCGGCACCCCCAAACATCCGTTTGATTTGGATCTCACCAAAATGTGCAAATTGATCCTGGATAAATAACAGGTAATCCTTGCTGACAGCCATTTAAAACCCCCGACAGTTTTCTATTGTAAATTGTATCTGATTTTGAAAGTCCGTAATATGCAGACCAATAACACTAAGGTAATAATATTCACAGTTTTTCGAAAGTAAACAGACGGATAACTGAAAGATGAAAAAACTTAAATCACTCCTCTGGTTTCTAATTGTTTTTATCTTCTTGTCGTTTTTGCCCCTGGTGCCGGTAAGTAATGCGCCGGTGGTGCCACATCCCTACTATGCCTTTGGATGGACATCTTTGCAGACACTCTTTGGTGTAGGAATGCTTACAGCAGGTATCTCATATCGTCTCTACTGGTATTCCTGGCTGGTGATAATTGCAGTGATTGCTCTGGCGTATTGGATCAGCAAAAAATATCGTCCGCAGATTTTCTCCTAAACACTGCTCTTAGAGAGAATGACCGGTTGATTTAACCGTGATTAAGTGTTATCTTTTTGTTTTTTTTGAATTAGACCTGTGGGCGAAAGGCTTAACATTTTTGGAAACAGAAAGCAGGGCACTACAACGCCGTAGCGATTATCAAAAAGAAGCTAAACTAACCCTTGCGGTTGGTTTGCCTGTCGTTGCTTCCCAGATTGCGCACATGGCTTTGGGGTTCATCGATACTGTGATGGCTGGGAACCTGAGTGCGAAAGATCTTGGCGCTGTAGCCATCGGCAGAAGCTTATATGTGCCGCTTTATATTTTCGCATTAGGAATCATTCTGGCAACAACGCCAATTGTTGCGCAGTTTCTCGGTGCAGAGAGGAAGAAGGATATTTCCTACTCGTTGTGGCAGACGCTTTGGTTGAGTATCTTTCTTGCACTGCCGGCATTCTTTCTGGTTCGGCAGGTCAATATTTTGATGTACGAAATGGATATTGCTGCCGATCTAATCCCGATTACCAGCGGTTACCTGGAAGCAATCTCCTGGGGGATTCCCGCAGCTTTCGCTTACCTCTCGTTGCGCTTTTTTATGGATGGCCTAACCCTGACACGGCCCAACATGTATTTGACTATAATGGCAATACCATTGAATATTTTAGGGAATTATCTTTTTATGTACGGCCATTGGGGATTTCCCAGAATGGGTGCTGTTGGGGCCGGATACGCCACAGCGCTCGTCTGGTGGTTCATGTTAGCCGGAATGATCCTGATGCTGTTAAACGCCCGGCAAGTTAAATCCTTGCTACCGTTTCAACACTTCACGCTTCCCGATTGGGAGCGTTTAAGAGAATTTGTCCGTATTGGCCTCCCTAATGGGGTCAGTTTAGGGCTGGAAGTTAGTATGTTTGCCGTTGCCGCGCTAATGATCGGCGCAATGGGAATTGCTGAGATTGCCTCGCATCAGATTGCAATAAATGTTGCTTCTATAGCCTTTATGCTGCCACTGGGATTTTCAATCGCGACATCTGCCCGGGTGGGATTCGAAATAGGGCAGGGGAGTCCGCAACGAGCGAAAATTGCTGGTATCGTTGGGATGTGGATCGCAGTCGGTTGTGTGATGGGCACTATGGCAATATTACTGGTTTTTCCGGAAGCGATTGTTGGTATCTATACTAACGACGGGCAGGTACTGCAGTTGTCTGTCCAGCTGTTGTTCCTTGCGGCTATTTTTCAATTGCCGGATGGTATTCAGGTGAGTGGCGCTGGTGCCCTGCGAGGGTTGAAAGATACAAAAGTGCCTATGTATGCCAATGTGGTTGCGTACTGGGGACTGGGACTGCCACTGGGGTATTATTTTGGTGTATTCAGAGAAATGGGGCCGGAAGGTGTTTGGTACGGTATTATTGCTGGCTTATTCTTTACGGCATTCTTTCATCCGTTACGATTTTTTTCATTAATGAAAGCCCAAATTGCCAAATTTGATCTGGCAACCAAGGTTACCGCCTGATGTGGGTGAAGTTTTCGAGCTGACTCTTAAAGGCTAATATTTCAATGTAATATAAGGATACTTTGATGGATTTAACGTTGTGGTTAGTGGTTTTTGTGGTAAGCCTTTCTGCGTTAGTAAAATCATCTGATTATTTTACCGGTGCGGCTGAAAAAATTGGGTTGATGGCAGGACTATCACCATTCGTCGTCGGCGTTACAATCGTGTCGATCGGCACCTCCTTGCCGGAGCTGATTTCATCAGTGATCGCAGTGTATAGTAATGCCTCGGAAATTGTCGCGGGAAATGTGATCGGCTCCAATGTCGCCAATATTTTTCTAATAATGGCAATTGGCGCTATTGTCGGTAAACGGTTGCGCATTCATCATAACCTGCTTCCAGTTGACCTGCCAATTCTGATTGGCTCCGCTCTTTTCCTGGGGGTAACAGTGATGGACAAGGTTTTTACCTTTGGAGAGGCGTGCATTTTCGTTTGCTGCATGTTGCTGTTTATGGCTTACACTGTAAACAACAGACGGGAGCAACCGGGAAAAAATGGCACGCCTGCGGAACGGGCACCTTTTCGTTGGCGACCGATAATTGTGCTGGTTTTGAGTGGTTTTATGGTATTTCTCGGGGCGAAGTATACAATCGAATCGATTATCAAAATATCCCAAATTCTCAATATCGGGTCGGAGGTGATCGCCGTAACAGCCGTTGCTTTCGGCACATCTTTGCCGGAATTGGCCGTAACATTCGCTGCTGTAAAGAAAGATAATGCCGAGATTATTGTTGGTAATGTTTTGGGATCAAACATCTTCAATACTTTCGCTGTGATGGGCGTGCCGGGCTTAATAAGCACTCTACATGTTTCCGACATGTTACTGTTTACCGGCATCCCGGTAATGATTGTCGCTTCTTTATTGTTCCTTGTTGTGATTGTCGATCGACGGATGAGCAGCTGGGAAGGCTGGTTCTTCATCCTTTTTTATGTTTATTTTATCGGGAAAATTTTTAACCTGTTATAATGTTGAGGATGCAAATGGCTGACGTGAAATTTGTTAACAAGTCCGAAAAAACACCTATAAAAACATTATACTGCATCGGGCGAAATTATGCCGCCCATGCCAGCGAATTGAATAACCCAATTCCTTCAGCACCAATCGTTTTCATTAAACCGGCAACGACAATTATCTCTGATGGGGATGATATCGTTATTCCCGCAGCCAGCAACGATGTTCACCATGAAGTGGAAATAGTTGTGCTGATCGGTAAAGCGGGAAAAAACATCGCTGTTGAAGCAGCCGGTGAACATATCGCCGGTTATGCGGTTGGTATTGATGTAACTGCCAGAGATATTCAGTCCCGCGCAAAAGAAAAATCACATCCCTGGGCAGTCGCGAAAGGATATGACACCTTTGCCCCGCTCAGCGAGTTTGTCTCGCCGAATGCGATTGGCAATCCGAACGGGATTCAATTATCGCTAAATGTGAATGGTGAAACCCGTCAGGATGGAAATTCCACTAATATGCTTTTCCCAATTCCGCAACTGATTGCTTATTTATCCGGCATCTTTACCCTTCAGCCCGGTGATCTCATTTTTACCGGCACTCCCGAGGGCGTGGCAAAAATGTCTGCCGGGGACAAAGTGACGGCATCTCTGGAAAATGGGCTGACGACTTTAACCGTTGGTGTGAAAGGAAGCGACTCGTGAAGCGTATCCTGATACTTAATGCGCGAGTCGTTAACGAGGGAGAGATCCGGGAGAAGGATTTGCTGCTGGCAGAAGGGAGAATCTCGCGAATCGATAATGACCTCTCGGGACAGTCCGCGGACGTCGTAATTGATGCATCCGGCAAAACCTTGTTGCCGGGATTAATAGATGATCAGGTGCACTTTCGTGAGCCAGGATTCATACACAAAGCTACCATCGCCAGTGAATCGCGTGCTGCTGTTGCCGGTGGCACTACCAGCTTTATGGAGATGCCGAATACAAAGCCGCAAACGATTACTAATGCGTTGCTGGAAGAGAAATACCAAATTGCTGCAAAAACCTCGATGGCCAACTATTCTTTCTATCTTGGTGCGACGAATGATAATGTTGAGGAAGTAAAACAGGTCGATGCGGAAAATGTTTGTGGGGTAAAAGTGTTTATGGGGGCATCTACCGGCAATATGCTGGTAGATAATCCGAAGACGCTGGAAAAAATATTTGCTAACTCGCCGATCCTGATTGCGACCCACTGTGAAGATACTGCCACGATCAAAGCCAATGAAGCAAGATATCGGGAGGTCTATGGCGCTGATATTCCGGTAATGTATCATCCTGATATTCGCAGTGTCGAAGCCTGCTATAAATCCTCCGAAATGGCGATCTCGTTAGCAAAACAATTCGATGCCCGCTTGCACGTGTTGCATATCAGCACGGAAAAAGAATTGGCATTGTTCCCTCCAGGGCCAGTCACAAATAAGCGTATTACTGCTGAAGCCTGCGTGCATCATATGTTTTTCTCTGCGAAAGATTACCAGGAAAAAGGTACCCTTATTAAGTGTAACCCAGCTATAAAGCAAGAGAGCGATCGGCAGGCGATTTTGCAGGCAATTCTGGATGATCGTATTGATGTTATTGCTACCGACCATGCCCCGCATACGATGGAGGAAAAGCAAAGCAGCTACTTTGATGCGCCTTCCGGCCTCCCGTTGATTCAGCATGCGTTATTGTCTTTGCTGGAACATTACCATCGGGGCGTGTTCTCACTAGAAAAAATTGTTGAGAAAACCAGCCATGCCGTAGCTGAATTATTTCAAATTAAAGATCGTGGGTTCATCCGGGAAGGATACTGGGCGGATTTGGTATTGGTTGATTTGGAAAATCCCTCACAGGCTTCTGAAAGAAACATTTATTCAAAATGTGGTTGGTCACCATTTGAGGGCTATGAATTTAGATCGCGTATTGATAGCACTATTGTATCCGGGAATATTGTCTATCAGGGAGGAAAATTATATCCAGAGGTTATTGGGAAACGTTTGAAATTTAGTCGTTAAAGGTAGCCATAGAGTAGAAATAGAAAACCCCTGACGGACGAATGTGCCACGTCAGGGGTTTGTCATGTTGAACAAATCAAGAGGCCTGGGCTTTTTGGGCTGCCGGCGCATTTTCCAGATAGTAAGGATCGGGCGCCAGGCTTTGGATCAGACAGATTTTACTGTCTTCAGTAACCATGGCATCCATGCGGATTCCTCTTTTATTCCAGAAGCAACGGCTACGCACATCGCCTTTGAAAACGCCTCGACCAAACTCGTAGTCGATATCTTTCCAGTCGAACAATGCAGCGGATACACCAAGAAAGTCAATTAAGTCCGCTACTTTTTTCTCCGTAAACTTCTCACGTTTTTTGATGTTACGCTCATCGGCCTGGTCGATAAAACCTAGTGATGAACTCCAGTCGCTGATCGTTAATCCGGGTACCCAGGTCCGTAGGGTTGCCTGCTCAAGCGCTTTTTGCTGTTTCCTCAATTTACGCTGCGCTCTTCTGCCGCTAAAGTCGGGCAGTTTTACGCCGGACATTTCCAGCAACTTTCTCGCCCGCCATTCAATGGCCATCTTTTTTGCTTCCTCTTCGCTGCGCAATTTGGTGTCATATTCGTCGCGGCGAAAATAAAACTTTTTATCCTTGGGTTTACCGTTTTCATTCCAGGTTGCGGCCCAGTATAATGTGTTCTTGCCGCGGGTAACAGTTTCGCAGCGATGGATACCGACAACGCCGGTTTTGTTCGCTGTGCCGGGACGTTTTCGAAATAAAGGTTGATTTTGACGGGGGTTGTAATCAGCAAATTTTTCTCGCACTTCTTTCGTTTGAATTTCCAGGTAGGTCACGGCCTGTTCCCGGGATGCTTCTTTCCCCCCATAGCGTTTATCGCTAAAATATTTTGAAAACGTCTGGCCACCGCCGTAAACTCTGGCAAGCCAGCCAAACATCTGCTTGCCTTCGTGGTCAACTCGTGTTAAGCCTTTCACTGTAACTCCCTCGTAAGTTGGATGGTACTTTGTTGAGATTGAATACTTTTTTCACACATGATTGTAAGAATGTATTAAAAATATGATGTTTTAGTTTATAGCGAAATTCATACCAAAAAGTTGACTGCTATTTTAAAATGTATCATTTTGTGATGGTTTTGTGATACTTCGAACCACAAATCAGTCGGTCAGATTTTGGTAGAGTAGGTGCCTTTAAGGAGCTAGTATAATACAAAATTTATATGCCGTTAATTGTTGACAGATTTCCCATAAAATCAATTAGAAATTCGAATAATAACTATCTATGAAATTCACAAGGGTGAAAATTAGTTCCCGATAATTGGTGAATTTTTTAGTACCTGCTCAAAACAGCAGCAGTAAAAGGAAGGGTAAAATGGCTAAATGAAAATTATTCTATTGTTAGTTTGAGCCGGTAGGGTCGATTGGTAAGTTGTATTTAAATAATGGTTTGGAGTAGGGAAGGAAATGCTCGGAAAAATAACCGGAAGTTCTTCCGAGAGCTTCCGGTTATTTTGAAAAATTATTCTGTTAAAGCGACAGTTTCGGAAATAGCAGAAAGCACATTTGCATGCAAGCTACCATTCGTTGCTAAGATACCAATGTTATCTTCAAGTTTGCGACCGAGTGCAAAATTTAGTTCATTTCCGCTAAAGTCACTGACTTTTCCGCCAGCTTCTTTAACGACAATCACCCCGGCTGCATGGTCCCAAATCTTCTCACGATAAGTTAGGCTGCGCGGTAGGCGAAGGTAGATGGAAGCGTCTCCACGGGCAACGGCAGCGTATTTACATTGACTGTCAATTCGGTAGGGCTCGGCGGTAATGCCGACATGTTGGGAGATGGCCGCATGGGTATCATGGTCCGCGTGGGCAGCTTCCACAGACTCACAGAAGCGGGCATGTTCGCCATCCTTATGTCCATCAACGCGAATTCTTTTAGGTGTGTCGGTGTTTAGCGGCAGTTCAAAAGCGCCTTCACCTGCCACGGCATAAAAAATAGCACCTTTCTTTGACGGGTCAGCAGTTTCCAGCGGATAGTTTGGGCAGCCGAGAACGCCAAGCTGAACTTTCCCATCTACAACTAATGCCAGGGCAATTGCATATTGATCGCCACGCATAAATCCCTTTGTGCCATCAATGGGATCCAGTGTCCAATAGCGTTTTTGATAGTCTGTCTCGCCGGCGCCCATATCTATTGCCTCAAGCATTGTAGATTCTGTGGTACCGGGAATTTCTCCCGCAACTAGTGCCATTACTTTCGCACGCAAGTCAGCATTCTCTTTTAAAATGTTGCTATCTTCCTCACCGATTAATGCATCGTCCGGGAAAGCTGCCCGAACTGCTATGTTGACCAATGCCTGAGTCCCTAAGTCCGCAATTGTTACCGGAGAGCGGTCTTTCTTCTCCACCGAGTCTGCAGCGATCAGATTATCCTGCACATTCTTCGTTAACTGGGCTGCCTTTTTCACCGCTTCTATGGCAACGTTCAATTCTGTTTGCAAATTCATCTCTTCTCCTGGGGCTATATCATTAAAATCTCGTATTCGCTTTTGCGCTCGCATTATAGGGCAATAAGATAAAACGCTTCGTGAGATAGCGCAACGATTCACAGCTAAATCCTCTGTCTTTTCTACCGGGCAGATATAAAAAAACAGCCTCAATGATCATCGAGGCTGTTTTTGTGCTAAGAAAAAGTATGATTAAATCTGATTACTTCATCAACATCATTTTACGGGACTGAACAAAGTCCCCGGCTTGTAAACGATAGATGTAAATACCGCTGGAAACCTGCTGTCCCAAATCGTCCCGGCCATCCCAGTTAATGCTTTGCCGGCCAGCTGTTTGTGCGCCGTTTACCAGGGTACGTACTTGCTGACCGAGGATATTGTACACTGTTAGCTGGACATTCACCGATTCTTTCAGATCATACCGTAAAGTGGTGGATGGGTTGAAAGGATTGGGATAATTCTCATGCAGTTGGAAAGCCTGCGGTAAATCCAAATTGTTGTCATCGCCGATACCGGTTACGGCTTCCAGTGAAAGAATGAAGCCCCATTCCTGCAAGGCGCCGGTATCCTGACCTTCGTTGTCCGAAACCATGATCGACCAGGTGCCTCCGGCTTCAGTGCCATTTAAATCCGAGAGGACATCCGGTGAAGGACGAAAAGTGCCGATAACCGGATCATTACCACCGAAGCTGATGTCTTCAATACTGGTTTCGGCTGCATCATCGAGGATGACATCGGGATCGTTAGCCGAGCTGCCAAACTGGCTGGCCGGTAAGCCGGGACGGTCTATTAAGCGCAAGGTAACGCCGGTGGGATTCGTTAATTCGACAATCAGATCACCAACCCAGCTGTGCTGAGCTTTGAATATGAAATCTATGTCGCCAATAATTTGCCCCTCAGGAACATTCACTGTGAATGTGTCCGTGATGCCGGTTGGATTATCATCGGGAATCGGGATTTGAGATACTCGCGTCGTCGTCAAAACGTTTTGAATGGTAAACGTATAAAAACCGGTATCCGCAGGTAGCACAGCGGTGTTCTGCAGCGTGGATAGATCCACTGCCCAAATACGATAGGAAATTTCATCGCCGATCATCACCAGGCTACTGTCTAAGTCCATCGTGCCGGTAAAAACATCGCCACTGCCTTGATCCATGGTAAATGCTTCCAGTGGATTATCTTCAATCTGATATTCTACCCATACGCTGTCAACGCCGATATTGTCGGTGACAATCGCGGAGACATCAACCGGCAGACTAAAAAGGCTGACACCGGCGAGTGCCGTGTGAGATATTACCGGCGGTGTGGCATCGGCACCGGTGGAGAAACCGTAATAGTTTACGGGCGCACCAGCGGGCAAGGTGCTGGCAAGATCCGCGGAATCCGCAGCAAGGATGTAATAAACATAATTTGCAGGAGAACCAGTGCCGGGAATGTCTGCCGCATAGCTGTTTTCACCTTCAAATACCATGTCCAGCGTATCGGTGAAGCTTTCGTCCGTACCATAAATCAACTGAACAGTTTCCAGAGGAAAGGCAGCGGTAATATTCGCGCGAACACTGTAAGGTCCATCGACGTTCTCAGTATCGCTAAGCGGTGTATGGCCGATGTTCGGGGTGGGAACAGTCACGTCATATCCGCGCTGGGTGAACCAGAACTCAATAGCAGTAAGATTCACACCACCATTCAAATCCAGGTCTGCCTGAATAAATGCCTGGGCAGCATCTTCTTGGCTTGAAGAACCATTCGTCATCGCAAGGCCTTCAAGAAAGTTCAAGTCGGTGGCTTCCCGACCGATTTCATCATAAATGGACATCAAGGTGCTTGCCCACATCTGCCCATCGGTGTGGATGCCACCACTGAGTCCGCTCGGATAGTTTGCATTATAATTAATAATTCTGCCGCCCCAGAAAGGATTGTGCCCATCCCAGTGAAACATCCAATAATATTCCGGGTCGGAAGGCGTCCAAAACCCTTTGCTGCGATTATAAGAAGAAGCCCAGTAGTCTCCACAGCCTTCACTGAGTCCGTCTACCTGGGAAAGTCCTCCCGCCGTCAGCCAATCGTGCAGTCCGTGTCCTAATTCATGTAATACTACGTCCGCATCTTCAGCATCGTCCACACCACCTTCGCCAAAAGTCAGGCGTCCGCTGCCGGGAGAATAGGAAGAGTTGTCAGCGCCATTCCAGCCATGTGGATCGACCTGAACACCACCGGAATACTGATAAGGCTGCAAGTTGAAACCCAGTGTCTCATTTATGTAACGCATGGAATGATCAATATGATAATAAACATTGGCTGCTTCGAACGCATCGTTACTTCTGGTAAAATGCCAGTTACTGCTGTCCTGGCTAAATGTGCCTTTAAAAGGGCCATCCCAGTCGACAATTTCTGCATACGGACCGGTTAATTCATAGGTGGATCCATCAAAAGTAATGTCCGGGAGTGTAACCTGAACAAGCTGAGCGGTTAATTCATCAGTATCGCCGTCATTGTTGTCGCCAAATGCACCGCCATAAGAAGCGCCGGAAGTTGTCAGTGGATCAGGATCAAAAACCCAGCCGCTGCCATCAACATTCTCTTCGTGGCCGCCTTGATATAGTGTCTGATCAAATACCCGGAAAATTTCACCGCTATGTGCATCTACAAGTACTTCCCATTCACCGCGATTGGTTTTGGTAAGGCCAAGCAGGATTTTATGTGCCAAACGGCTCTCTCCGGCATTGTAATAGGCGACAGTTTCCGTCTTCTCCAGGTAGGGTGTTTCATCAACGGAAAGGTAATTCTGAGCAATTTGTAATGCCTCTGTAGTCGTTTTTTCGGAATGTGGATTTCTAAGATTTATTCTTGGCTTGACGCTGTTCATTACCAGGTTGACCGTTTGTTTGCGGTCGATGTTCACGACGATGCTGCTACCATAAACCGGAAATCCCTGTTCTGTTTGATAAAATCGCACATGATATCCGCCGGGAGTCTCCCGGGTAATGCGATGGACGATGTTGTCGAGTTGCGGGTCTATTTGGAGAAGCGCGGCATTATTTCGAAGATAGATCCGGGCCATTTCTTCCGGGGAATAAACCTTTTCCTTGATTGTATAATTGACATGATACAATGCCAGAGGAGCACCGGTTTCTTTGCTGATCCGCATATTTTCGAACCGGTAATGTGCTTCCTTCTCATTAGGAATGATTTCCAATAACTTGTTGCTTTCAGGTTTTTGTCCATAAGCAAAACTGGTTAAGAGTAAAACAAGAAATATTAAAATACTCCGTAATGCCTGCTTCATTTTACATCCTTTCAATTAGCCATATAGTGAACTATCGCCGCTGCTCGAACGGTTCGTGTCAAATAAGTATACAAGTATTACCGTTGATGAAGAGTATACCCTAAGAACTGACAAAGAATGTAAAATTAAGCAGAGAAGATGAGACCGTGGCCTCATCTATAAAGGAAGGTTTTTTGAATTTACTTTTGGCGAACCCGGAAGAAAAGGCTGTCGCTGGCACTGAAAGCAGTAAATATGCCCAGGCCATTGTTGATGTTGGACAAAGTCTCGTTTAAATTGTGCACATCCTGCTGTTGTGATACATAGAGGTCGGCATATTCCTGATTCACTCGATAGATCCTCGAGTAGTGTTTGCCGGTATGGGTTAATTCCTGTGAAGTAACATTGAATGTTGTTTTAGAGATAGGGTAGGAGATAAACACCTCCGGGCGCTCAACTATTGGCTGCCGGGCGATACTTTTACCATTGTTGAATGGTAAGGTGTTCAGTGCATCGGCTGCATCGATAAAAACACCTTGTTGTGTTAATGAAGGAGGATTGGAAGCATCGCGGGTAATTTCTCCCGGATTTTGATCAAGATTTTCTATGATGACGAGGTGAAACCATTCACCGCTTGATTGGGATCGCCAGTTGATATTAATCTCGGAATTGACAGCGTTGTCCTGGGTTATGAGAAGCAGCGTTTCATCCTGTTCAATGCCTTCCGGAATTTCCGGAACAATGGTTTTCGCAGTGATAACCTTACCGAAAGAGAGAATTTCAAGATGAAAAACATCGCCAATGTTTACATCAAGATCTTCCGCAGGATAATGATAATAGCCTTCAGCATTGGAGTTGACCAGCTCATATTTAACGCCATCACGGACCAGGGACACTTTTGCATCATTTATCGGCGGCGCAATACTATCCTGGGAAAACAAGGAGAAAGTTGTACTCAGTTGAATGTTCTTAACCGGTTCACCTGCAACGAGGTAACCCTGAACGACAACTTGTTGGGAAGATTCCATACTTAGAGGTGTGTTCTCTGTACAGGATGAGAGGGCGAATGCCAGAAAAATAATCGAAAGTAACGCTGGTTTCATATTTGTGCCTATTTTAAGATAAAATTCACATAGATAAACGTTACTGCAAAAATGCATGACTGCGCGTACTTAAAAAAACAGTTTGAAAGAGACATTTGGCGTTATACCGAGCATGTTAATGTTCCTGACGCTAACTGGTGTCGTGAATAAGTTGTATTTGCGAAACCAGGTGTTGCTGCGATTGTAAACATTAAACACTGACAATCCGATTTCAGCTTTCGGCGACTGCTTTTCAATCCGATAGAAAACGCTGAGATCGAGTCGATGGTAATCAGCCAGACGGTCACCGTTTAGCTCTCCCAGGTAAAAATTGCGGCGTACGGTGCCATCAAGGTAAGCGATCAGATATTGGCTTTCCGGGGCGTTGTGTGGGCGCCCGGAGGCAAAAACCCAGTTTGCGCCAAAATGCCAGTTGCGATATAGATATTGGCCGGCAACTTTAAACTCATACTTCTGATCATTGTTTGCGGGAAATGGGTTGCCATCATTTAAAGTGGGGAAACGGTTCGATGTTTTCGAGATTGTATAACTGGCCCATCCGGAAAAATGCTGCCCCTTCCTTTGGGCAAAAAATTCAATACCTTTTGCTTCCGCATTGCCTTGTAGAAATAATTCCGGCCGATCAAAATCGCTGTCATTTTCGACAAACTGCAATGAAAAACGATGCAGCCCGGTCATATTGCGATAATATCCATCTACGGCAATATGGTATTGTTCCGTCTCGTAACCTAACCCTGCACTAAAATGTCTGGCGAACTCCGGCGTTAATGAGGCGTCCGCCGGTAACCAGAATCCCTGTCTCCTTTGTAAAAGATCATCGTTAACAATGTTCTTGACGAACTGATGATACAAACCCCAACTACCCTGAAATGTGAAGCTGGGCAAAATAGAATATACAAAAGAAAGTCGGGGTTCCCAATAAAATTTCTCCTGAAGTTCATAAAAGGTAGAACGAACGCCCAGGTTTAAATCAAGGCGCTGCCAAAAATTAAGGTTACTTTGTACGTAAAAATCGCCTTGAAAAGCAGACAACCTTTCCTCTAGCACATTCAGCGTATCGCTCTGAGTATAGTCATAATCAATGCCGGACCAGTTGAGAGATATGCCAAATCCGAGCCGGTTGTTCGTGGAAATATGCCAATCGTTGTCGATTGTCAGGTTTCTGCTTTCTACCTTATTGTCATCACGAAATGAAATCGGAATTGAGGTGCTGTCAGCGCCATCTACAAGAAGATCTTCATTGAAGCGGCTGATAAATTCTGAGCGAGCCGCGATAAAATTGGTGTAGAACCGGGGATTCCAAATGCGGGACCATTTCAAGCTGTAACCGACATTCCCCCATTTGATGCGTTCATTAATATCTAAAATCGTTGACGTTGTATCGCTGATATTACTTAAGATGCTGACAGTCTCCGAGATGTTTAAGTTATCCCGGCCGCTATAGAAACTGATAGCAATGTTATCCGAGCGAGTTGGCGAGAAGGATAACTTGCTGTTAAAATCATAGAAATACATCTTTGGGGAAAGAGAAATTAATTCTCCATTGTTACTGTAAGTTGTTGCAGCATCATTGTCTTCATTGAAAAATAATCCGACGATATTATTATAAGCACCGGATTTAACGATATCTGTATAGGCCCGGCGGAAAGAAAGCGACAGGGCGCCCTTCCCTGCAATCGGAATCGTCGCATGGGAATTCGCACTCAGCAAATTGAAACCAATGCTGCCGTTAAACTTTTCGGGATTCCCTGCCTTGCCGGTTAATTCTATTACCCCGGAAGTCCGCCCGCCGTATTTTGCCGGGAATCCTCCCCGAAATACCCGGACATCCTTAATTGCAGCAGTATTAAATGCACTTAGAAATCCCAGAAAATGGTCAGTATGATAAATGGTCATGCCATCAAAAAGTATCAGGTTCTGATCTGGTGTACCACCGCGGATATGCAGTCCGGAAGAACCGTCGCCGGATGTTTTGATGCCCGGTAATAGTTGCAGGGCCCGAAATATGTCCTCATCACCAACCGCCGGTATTTTAAACAATGCCCGCGGAGAAAGTCGTAATTCCCTGTCCGGACCGCTTAGTTGGATGTTTGCAGAATTCTTTTCGGTTATGGTAACATCCTGACCACGGATGAGGTTCGGCTGCATTTCTATCGTTAGTAACGGGGGAGGAACTGCCACATTGAGGTCGAATAGTTGTGTTTTGTAACCAATATATTCTATTGTGAGCTCTTGCAGGCCGGCTGGAATATTCAAGAGAATGAAATACCCTTCCGTATTCGAAGTTGCACCGATTCGGGAATCTGAAAGGTAGATGTTTGCATAGGGTAGCGGTTCTTTGCTTACCGCATCAAATACATATCCTTTCACATCATAATTTTGAGTTGTCAGCGGCTTTTCAACCAGGATGATCTGTTTGTTCAAAACTTTGTGGAGGATTGGTGTGCCGCGGAATAAGCTGTTCAGAACCAGTGGCAAAGGGGCATTATCAAAGTCGCTGTCTACAACGATATTCTCAACTAATCGATTGCTGTAGACGAAATTATAAGGGATTTGACCCTGGAGTTCCTGGAGTGCTTCGTGTAGCGGGGTTTTATTAAATTTGGCGGTAACAAAAGTGCTGTCAAACAGTGTGGTTTGGGCAAAAATACAAGTTTGGAAGAAGAGCCCCAGAAGCAGAATATAAAGTGTTTTGTAGCCCGGGGCTCTTAGCATTCGTTATCTCATTCTTGTTGAAAGAAAACAATATAATCACCATCCATCCGGTATTCAAGGTTTAGTGCCAGAGATATCGAAGAAAGCACTGTTTCCAATGAACTCTTCTCAAACTCGCCGGTAAGGATAAAAGTTTCCGGTGCCGTAACTTCTAATCGAACTTGCTTGTTGAATACCCGCTTCAATTCGCCGGATATTTCCGGCAAAGTTGCAAAATAAAAGGAAAGTTGATTGTTTCGCCAACTGCCTATAGTACCGCTGTCGATGCTGATCTTTGGATGAAGGCTATTGTTTGCGGAAATACTGCCTTCTCCATCGACTAATACAATTGAATCGTTTTCATTCTCAAATTTGACTTTGCCTTCTTCGACAGCGATGCGCGTCCGCTGGTCTCTGCTCCAGATGTTAAACCGGGTGCCGAGTACTGTCGTTTGTGATTCGTCTGTCTGCACAATAAACGGTCGATCAACCGATGACGCAATATCGAAGAATGCTTCACCTTTCAGATGAACGATGCGTTCATCCCCGGAAAAACTCTCGGGATAGGCTAATTGACTTTCATGGTTTAGATAGACTGTCGACCCATCTGACAAAGTAATCTGTTCTTGACTACCGGCAGGGGTTTCCAGTGTAAGCAACGCCGGTGTAGCAGTGCTTTGCCAAACTAAGAAAGCACCAACAGCAAGTAGGCAAACAACCGCAAAGTTAATTGCCGGCTGCCATTGAAAAGTAAAGAGGTCCCGAAAAAAGTGCGTCCGCCGTCTGTCCGGGACAGGTTGCCGTGTAGGCGTTTCTGCTAAAGCGAGATTCAGATTATTGGCCAGCGATCGCCATTCCTGTTCAACGTCTGGCAATGACGGACGTTCGCCAGGCACTGCATTGTCCAGAATCTGTTTTACAGTGTCATACAGTTCGCGATTTGCCGGTGAGGCAGCTAACCACTCATCAATTTTCTTTTGCTCCGATAGGGAAATTTCCCCGGAAAAAATCCGGGTCAGGATTTGAAAGTCCTCCATTCCTTCCATCATTCTCTCCTAACAACATTCTAAAGATCAATTGTTTCTATGCTTCATTATCAATACCGATTAGCAATTTAAATCCCTCCCTAAAATTAAAAAATATTATTTCTTTCGGTTTTATCAGGCGTATAAGCTTCGTTATCGGAACGGTGCCAGCGAGTCGCGAAGCAATCTTAATGCATGGCTCATCCGCTTCTCTACCGTTTTAATGGAAATTTCCAGACTACGGGCAATTTCCGCATAGGTAAAACCTTCATAGCGGTGCAGTATAAAAACTGTCTGCGCTTTTTCCGGTAGCGCATTGATCGCTTCACGAATCTTTTCCTGCAGATCAAAATTTTCGTTGGGAGTCGTAACGAACTTTTCCGGGGGTAATTCTTTTAAGTATTTTCGCTCTACAGTTTGTTTCTGAAGATTGTTTATTACCAGATTGCTGGCAATGCGATAAAGGTAAGCTTTGATAGATTTTGACGCATCCAAAGAGCCCCGATTA
Source organism: Calditrichia bacterium (assembly GCA_028284905.1). Lineage (GTDB taxonomy): Bacteria > Calditrichota > Calditrichia > RBG-13-44-9 > J075 > JACKAP01. The sequence goes on along the minus strand of JANQQU010000060.1, from coordinate 167,342 downwards.
TTCCAAACGCGGGAAAAAAGCTCCTGGACAATATCTTTAGCTAATTCCTCATTACGAATGCGAAACCAGACGAAATAGAACAGTTTCTCATAATAGCGGAAGTATAATGTTTTAAATGCTATTGTGTTGTTCTCCCGAATAGCATTTACCAACTCAGGATCACTATAGGACGCGTATTCTGCCATGGTTTAGTTCGCTACCAACTCCATTTTCTGTTGCCGGAAAAAATTATCATGAGATAAATCAAATGAAAATAACAATGCGGCCATATCTTAATGAGGAAAATCCAGTGAAATAAAATCTGAAAGTCTTGTTGAAATCCTGTTGCAATATTATTAAAACGAATCTCAATAGAAGCATTTTACTTAAAGAAGTCTGTCACTAAAGTCAAGATAAAAAAGATTCTACAGCGCCCCGAGTTAAAAATTAATTTGCACCTGCGAAAATATATTTGATTTAACAGTCTGCGAATAATATACTTGTAGAGTTACAATTCCAACAAATGATGGCGCTTTCGGACAGGAGATGTAGAAAAAGTGCATTTGCTTCACCATTACAATCTTTATGTCAAAAATACTGCGTTCTGTAATCGTGTGGTTTCTTCATGCTATATATATGCAGTCTTGCTGTTATTCTCTGTGGTATTGCATGCCGCTCCGGATATAAAATTCCAGAAAATATTAATTGAGGATGGCCTTTCTCAGAGCTCGGTTAGCTGTATTGCCCAGGATAGCCTTGGGTTTATGTGGTTCGGTACACAGGATGGACTGAATCGTTATGATGGCGTTCGCTTCCAGGTTTATCGCAGCGAAGCCGGAAATCCGGCCAGCCTTGCCGGCAATAATATTCAGTCGATTGCCGTCGATCCTTCCGGTAGTTTGTGGATCGGTACCTGGAGTAATGGGGTCAGTCATTTTGATTATTCCCGGCAACAGTTTATTAATTACGCCAATGATCCACGGGATTCAACCAGCCTCAGTAACAACCGGGTCACTTCTGTTCTCCGGGATAAAAACGGTGATATTTGGATCGGCACCCTGTATGGTCTGAATCGCCTCGACCGCGAGAGTGGAAAAATACAACGGTTTATGCACAATCCTGAAAGCAGTTTGAGTATTGTTGGAAATCGGGTGCGAGTCGTATACGAAGACAGGGACGGGGCAATTTGGGTAGGAACGGAATCTGGCCTGAGTGTTGTCGAGCCATCACGGAATGTAGTGCGGAATTATGACTACAAACCGAATGCACCGTTTGGTTTGAGCAATAATGTTGTTTACTCAATCTTCGAAGACCAGGACGGTAAACTTTGGATTGGCACCGGTGGAGGTGGCCTTTGTTGGTTCGATCGGGCGGCAGGAAAATTTTATCAATTCCTTCATCCGGATCACCCGAAAAGCCTTGCACATAATACGATACGAGACATTTTCGAAGATCACCTGGGAACGCTTTGGCTGGCAACAGAAAAGGGGTTGGTTGCTTTTAATAGATCTAATGGGAACTATGACAATTACCAATACTCATCGGAAAAATTTTACAGCCTTAGCAGCGATTTGGCTTTTGTGGTTTTTGAAGATCGTTCCGGGGTGATGTGGGTTGGCACTTTTGGCGGTGGCTTGAACAAGTTCAACCGAACGCTGAAAAGTTTTCGGACCTACCGGAATGATCCACGAAATGAGAACAGCCTGGTGGATAACCGTGTATACACAATGCATGGCGATACGCGCCGCAGTGAAATGCTCTGGTTGGGCACCCTGGGAGGCATTAGCCAGTTTAATAGTAAAGATAATTCATTTAAGAACTATCGCTATAACCCCCGACAACCGGGAAGCATAAGCAATAACCGGGTTTGGTACATTACTCAAGACTATCTTGGGAGAGTTTGGGTTGGTACTGCCAATGGTTTGAATATGCTTGACGAGAGCCAGGAAAAGTTTAGCACTTTTTATCATAATCCTGCGAATCCGTATAGCTTGCAACATAATACCATTTATTCGATGCATGAAGATCGTCAGCGCAATTTATGGGTAGGGACGTTGGCAGGGCTGAACCGTTATGACTATGGCTCCGGACGATTTCATCGGTTTAACAATCTTTCCGGAGAAGCGAAAGTGCTCGGCAGTAATGCAATACTTGCTATTTACGAAGATTCGCAAGGAGAGCTTTGGGTGGGTACCTGGGGAAGCGGGTTGTGCCGGCTGGACCGGGAAAGTGGACGAGTTGATTGTTTTACGAATAATCCGGATGACCCCACTTCCATCAGTTCCGATGCCATAATGTCGATCTATGAAGATCGGTCCCAACGCCTCTGGATCGGCACTGAAGATGGGGGCATAAATTTATTCAACCGGGATGAAGGCACTTTCACATATTATACAACTGCCGATGGATTACCGAATAATTCAGTTTTTGGCATCCTTGATGATGCCGATGGCAATATCTGGATGACAACAAATGCTGGCATGGCGCGCCTCGACCCGGAATCTCGTCAAATTAAAAATTACTATGCCGCAGATGGTTTGCAGAGTAATGAGTTTAATCTGGCATATCAACAAAATGAACTGGGCGAGTTTTTCTTTGGCGGCATGAATGGGTTTAGCCGGTTTTATCCCGACAGCATTTCTGATAATCGGTTTATGCCGCCGGTGGTTATTACCGAACTACGGATATTTAACCGCCCGGTGCAACCGGGAATCGCATTGCGGGACGGCCGCAAGTTGCTGGATCAGGTCATTTCTCTAACCGATGAAGTCACCCTCTCATACAAGGATAATGTCGTAACTTTCGAGTTTGCCGCTTTGGATTATTCTGCACCGGAAAAAAACCAATACGCTTTCATTATGGAAGGGTTTGAGGAAGAGTGGAATCATGTTGAAAATCGCCAGTATGCGACATATACCAATCTGCCCCATGGCGAATATACCTTCCGGGTGAAAGGGTCTAACAGCGATATGCACTGGAATGATGCCGGGACCGCTATAAAAATTCAGGTCACACCGCCGTTTTGGCTGACGTGGTGGTTTCGCATAAGCTTCTTACTCTTGCTGGGATTAATCGTGTATGGCGCATACCTTTACCGCACACAGCTGATTCGAGCACAAAACAGGCGGCTGGAAGTACGGGTCGAGGGACGTACTGCCGAGCTTCGGGCGGCAAATCAGGAATTAAAAGTGGCGAAAGAAGTTGCCGAAGCTGCAACGCAGGCAAAAAGTGAATTCCTGGCCAATATGAGTCATGAGATTCGCACCCCATTGAATGGTATTGTCGGAATGACAAACCTGCTCGGTGATAGCCCGCTGACATCCGAACAGCAGGAGTATCTGGAAGTGGTAAGAACCAGCGCAGACAATCTGCTGACGATAATTAACGACATTCTGGATTTTTCGAAAATTGAAGCCGGAAAGCTGGAGCTGGAAACACTGGATTTTGACCTGCGGGTAACTCTGGAAAATATCAGTGATCTGTTTGCTCTAAAAACCTTTGAGAAAGGTATCCGTTTTGCTTCGCTGGTTTATCATGATGTGCCATCTTATCTGAAAGGTGACCCGGGGCGCCTGAAGCAGATTCTCATCAACCTGACCAACAATGCAGTGAAATTCACTGAAAGTGGGGGAGAGGTCGTCCTGACTGTCCGTCTGAAAGAGGAGACTAAAGAACATGCGATATTGGAGTTTTCCGTAAGCGATACCGGTATCGGTATTCCGCCGGAACGCATGGATCGTCTATTTAAATCCTTCTCTCAGGTGGATACTTCCACAACCCGGAAATATGGAGGCACCGGCCTTGGACTAAGCATCGTCCGGCAATTGGTGGAGATGATGGAAGGAGGCGTTGCGGTTGAAAGTGAAGTCGGGAAAGGATCGACATTTACTTTCACCAGTAAGTTTGAAAAGCAAACGCAGCCTCGAAAGCTGGATCGTGAATACATGGACCAGGTAAGGGAGCAGCACATTTTGCTTGTTGACGATTATGAGATCAACCGCTTTGTATTGCGGGAACAGCTGAAGTTGTTTGGATGCAGATACGATGAAGCTGCCAGTGCCAGCGAGGCGCTGGAAAAACTGAAGGCTGCCGCAAACGACAATGATCCATTTCATATTGTCATTACCGACATGCTTATGCCGGAGATTGATGGAAAATCTCTTGGGGAACTGGTAAAGCAGGATGCGCAATTAAAAGAAACAATTATGGTCATGCTAACCTCAGTAGGGGAGCGGGGAGATGCCGGCAAGCTGAAGACCATTGGTTTCTCCGCCTATCTGTTAAAGCCGATTAAACATATGCAGCTGTTTGATTGTATCGAAGCTGTTATTCGTAATAAAAATACAGAATTGGTCGATGTCAGCGAGCCGATTATTACCCGCCATTCACTCGCCGAAGAGCGCCGCCGAAAAACTCGCCTTTTATTGGTTGAAGACAATGCCGTGAATCAAAAAGTTGCCCTGAAAATGCTGGAGAAGCTGGGGTTGACTGCCGACGTCGCGTTTAACGGAAGGGAAGCGGTGACAGCACTGGAAACGATTCCCTACGATCTGGTGTTGATGGATGTTCAAATGCCAGAGATGGATGGGTACCAGGCAACAAAGGTGATTCGAAATCCCGGATCGCATGTCCTTAACCATACGATTCCTATAATTGCTATGACGGCCCACGCCATGAAAGGGGACCGGGAAAAGTGTATCGAAGCCGGCATGGATGACTATATCTCCAAGCCGATTAATGCAGAAGAACTGGCTGGCGCTCTCAAGCGGCAAATCGAAAAACTGTCTCTTAACTCAAATAATTCCAAGTAAATCCATTCTTTTCAAAAAAGGGAATAATCTCCTTGACAAGTTTTCTTGTTGCTGATATATTACAAGTATATCAATTAAATATTAATAATAGGAGAACGTCATGAGTGGAAAATGGGCAGGTGTTTATCCGGCAGTAACAACCAAGTTTAAAGAAGATTTTAGTCTCGATCATGCAGAAATGGAGCGTGGTTTTAATTATCAACTCGAGGGTGGGGTGCACGGCCTTATTTGTTGTGGTTCTTTGGGAGAGAATAGCACGCTTACCATGGATGAAAAATTCGAGGTTTTTCAGGTCGCCAAGTCGGTTAGTAGTGGCAAGGTGCCGGTTATTTTAACATTGGCAGAAGCTTCCACTGTCGATGCTTGTACTTTCGCCAGCCGTGCCGAAAAAGAAGGGGCGGATGGCTTGATGGTTTTACCGCCAATGCGCTATCCTTCGGATCGCCGGGAAACAATGCAGTATCTGCGGACAATCGCTGCCGCTTCCGACCTGCCGATTATGATCTACAATAATCCGGTCGCTTATACGGTAGATGTGACACCGGAAATGTTTGCGGAATTGGCTGAAGAGCCTAAATTCACTTCAATCAAGGAATCTTCCGATAATATTCGCCGGGTAACCGATATTATTAATATCGTTGGCACGGAACGCTATCAAATTTTTTGCGGTGTAGATAATATCGCTTTCGAAAGCATTCTGATGGGTTCTGTCGGATGGGTCGCCGGTCTTGTTTGCGCCTTTCCGAAAGAAACAGTTAAAATTTACGAATTAGCGATGGCGGGCCGTGTTAAGGAAGCTCGTGAAATTTACCGCTGGTTTATGCCGCTGCTTCATCTGGATGTCTCCACGAAATTGGTGCAGAACATCAAATTGGCAGAAGAAATCGTCGGTTGCGGAAACGACCGGGTGCGTCCGCCACGGCTTGCTCTTGTTGGAGAAGAACGGAAGCACGTGGAAAAGGTTATTCGTGATGCTTTGGCTGTGCGACCAGACCTTTCCCGCTATTAATAAAAAAACCGGAAATTGTTTTCAGATAATTTCCGGTTTGACATAACGGCCCCGCGCGATTATTTTCCGGTGCATTAATGACTGACGAATATTGCAACGGGCTTAAAGGATTGCTGAGTGAATATTGTTAAATCACAACAAGGTTTATCTGCTGAAAGCTTGGCGGATAGAGCGTATAATCTCATTGAAGAGATGATCGTAACACTTGCCCTGCCCCCGGGCAAGGTTTTTTCAGAAGCCGAACTGCATCAAGCACTGAATATTGGCAGAACACCTGTGCGGGAAGCATTGCAGCGTTTGTCGTATGATCGCCTCGTTGTCGCCATCCCACGCCGTGGTATGATGGTTACAGATATCAATATCGGAGAGCAACTGACGTTGCTGGAAACCCGCCGGGTACTGGATAAGCTGGTGGCAGCCCGGGCAGCCCGGCTGGCAACGCCGGAACAACGAAATACCCTCCGTGAATGCGCACCAACAATGGTTCGCGCCGCTAAAGAGAATGATCTTTCCGAATTCCTGCGCAAGGATCGCCTTTGTGATGAGATCCTTGCCGCCGCCTGTCGAAACCCTTTTGCAATTCAGGCACTGGCGCCGCTACATGCACATTGCCGCCGCTTTTGGTATTATTATCAAAATGACGGTGATTTGAATAAAGTGGCGAATCTACATGCCGAATTAATGACTGCTGTCGCCTCTGGCGAAGAGAATGTTGCTGAAGCGGTATCGGATGCCTTAATCGACTATTTAAGTGAGTTCACGCGAACAACATTGCTGAATGCCTGATGGCACCAGCAGATTTTATGTGAGGAAATATGGCAAGTCATACCTATTTTTGTGTTGATGCCCATACCTGTGGTAATCCAGTTCGGGTCGTCGCCGGAGGTGGTCCTTTTCTGGAAGGCAGTAGCATGAGCGAGCGGCGGCAGCACTTTCTGTCAGATTATGACTGGGTACGTACCGGCTTAATGTTCGAGCCCCGCGGGCATGATATGATGTCCGGCAGCATTATCTACCCGTCTACGCGTCCCGATTGCGATGTGGCGATTCTTTTTATTGAAACCAGCGGTTGTTTACCCATGTGTGGCCATGGCACAATTGGCACTGTGACGGTTCTGATTGAAAGAGGGCTGGTAACGCCAAAGAATGAAGGTCTGTTGCGACTGGATACGCCGGCAGGGCGTGTGGATGCTTACTATCAGAAAAAGGGCAATAAAGTGCAGTCTGTACGGATTGTCAATATTCCCTCTTTCCTGGAGGCTACCGACTTGACAGTGGAATGTCCCGGTATTGGCACTTTAAAGGTCGATGTCTCTTATGGTGGCAACTTTTATGCGATTGTAGATGCCCAGGAAAAATTACCGGATATGGCCGAACTGACCGTCGGAGATCTGTTGCGGCTAAGTCCTATCCTCAGGAAATCGCTGAATGAGAAGTATTCCTTTGTGCATCCGGAGAATGAAACCATCTGCGGCCTTAGCCATATTCAATGGACGGGGAAACCGAAAACTGACGAAGCCGATGCCCGCAATGCGGTGTTTTATGGAGATCAAGCGATTGACCGTTCTCCTTGTGGTACCGGGACTTCAGCGAGAATGGCGCAGTGGGCAGCAAAGGGGAAATTAAAAAAGGGCGAGTCTTTTGTTCATGAAAGCATTATTGGCAGTCTTTTTCGGGGCAAAGTTGAAGATGAAACCATGGTCGGTGAAAAACCGGCAATTATTCCCAGCATCGAAGGATGGGCGAAAGTTACCGGTATTAATACGATATTTATCGACGATGACGACCCTTATGCACATGGTTTTCAAGTCGTTTAATGACGTCTGGCTTCCCGTTTTGCGGGATTGATTTGAGTGGAGAAATATATGGAGCAAACCGATGTCGTAATAGTCGGCAGTGGCGCAGTGGGGCTCTGCGCAGCTTACTATCTAAAAAAATCCGGTTGTAAAGTTACAATTCTGGAAAAAGGGGGAATTGCCGATGGATGTTCATCTGGCAACGCCGGGTTAATCGTCCCCAGCCACTTTGTGCCCCTTGCCGCGCCCGGGGTGATTACCCAGGGTCTGAAATGGATGTTCAATCCTGAAAGCCCTTTTTATATCAAACCACGTTTTAACAGCGACCTGCTTTCCTGGCTTTGGAAATTTAGCCGCTCCTGCAACGAAGCACACGTGCAACGCTCCATGCCTTTGCTGCGCAATTTAAATATGGCCAGCCGGTCATTATTCGATGAACTGGAGGAGGTTTTACCGGTAAATTTCGACCTGGAAAAACTGGGGTTATTTCTCCTCTATCTTGGCGACAAAGGCTATCGGGAATGCATCGAAATGGTGGAAGGTGCGCGTGAAGTCGGTTTAAACGCAATCATGAAGACGCAGGAAGAAATTCGCACCATTGACCCGGCGATGAATTGTCTGGCCAAAGGTGGTGCCTTTTTAGAGGAAGATGCGCATTTTACACCTGCGAAGTTCAATCAGGGATTGTTGGAGTGGCTGCGGCAGGAAGGCGTGGTAATTCTCCCTGATACTGAAGTAACGGGATTGCTTACCAGTAATAAGCGAATCGCCGAGGTTGAAACAAGCCGGGGAAATTTTAGCGCTGATGAAGTTGTCGTCGCGGGTGGCGTCTGGTCTGAGGAATTGGTAAAATCTCTCGACATTAGCATTCCGATGCAAGCCGGAAAAGGATATAGCGTAACTTATCGAACGGATGTTAAGCCGCGTTATCCGCTGTTGCTCGCAGAAGCGAAAGTGGCTGTAACCCCGATGGGAGAAAACCTTCGCCTGGCCGGCACAATGGAGCTAGCAGGAAATGATTTGAGTATTAACCGCCGGCGGATTCGTGCCATACTTCGGGCAGTGCCCCAATATATCAAAAATGAGCCGGTGATGCTGGAAGATGCCCAAATTTGGGCAGGCCTTCGACCATGCTCACCGGATGGATTGCCTTATATCGGGCGCAGCAAGAAGTTTTTCAATCTGACAATTGCAGCCGGTCATGCGATGATTGGGATGTCTACCGCACCGATTTCCGGGAAATTAGTTTCGGAAATTATCAACGATGGAAAAACCGGAATGGACATTTCCATGCTTGCTGTCGATCGCTATAGCCGTTAAAAGTTTTTCGTGTTTTGACAAATTTTGTGAAAATGTATTTACTGACAATATTTAACAAAAAAACTCTGTAACCCCTTCAGGGTTGGTAAAAAAGTTTTATCTCAACCGGGGGGCTCACGCATGCCCCCCGGTTGAGATATGCAACGCCTTCGGCGTATTTTTACCGCAAAGCGGTTACAGGTTTTAACCGTGGGCTGAAAGTCTTACCAGCCCACGGTTAAAATCCCCGAAAGCGTTTTACCCTGAAAGGGTTACATATAAGGTATTACGAATAATACTTGATCACAAAATATGTCAGAGAACCATTTTTTAGCTTTCTGTCCGGAATAGATCGCTTATATTACGCCCGGATTTTAAGGAAAGCAGGTGGATGAACAAGCAGCCAGAAACAAATAGTCTTCTCATTTACAACGCCCGGCAATCCTGCTGGTGGCACTTTTCTTCACCGGTTGAAATTGTGCAGACCACCCGGCTCGATGAGGTTGTAAACTGCCTTCAACGGGTTGAAAATCATTCCGCCAACAATCGTTATGCAGCAGGCTTCCTTACCTACGAAGCTGCCGCTGCGTTTGATAAATCCTTTGTAACATATCCTCCCGATGATAACCTGCCGCTATTATGGTTTGGTATTTATGAATCCCCTGAAATCGTTCCTGCCGCAGTCATCGAGAGTGATAAAGTCGTGGTGCCGCGGGAGCTGCAACTGGACACTTCGGCTGAAGATTATCTCTGGTCAATTGAGCGGATCAAGGCTTTTATCGCCGAGGGAGATACCTACCAGGTGAATTACACTTTGCGCTTTCAGGGAATTTTGGATGATGATCCCTGGCAACTTTTTCGAGGAATGTCTGCCAATGCAGTTTATGGTGCTTTCCTGAATTTACCGGATTATTATATCTGCTCGGCCTCTCCGGAACTTTTTTTTACAAAGAATGGGCGACAGTTAATTACCCGACCTATGAAAGGCACTGCACATCGCGGTATTAACCGGGAGGCTGATTTGCGTGCCAGGGAGCAGCTTTTGGCGTCGGAAAAGGAACGCGCTGAAAATGCGATGATTGTTGATATGTTACGCAATGATCTTGGCCGAATCGCTGACGTCGGCAGTGTTCAGGTAATCGAAGCTTTTGTTGCCGAAAAATACCCGACGCTCTGGCAGATGACCTCAACGGTACAGGCGGAGAGCGACGCCGGCATTACCGATATTTTCCGGGCGCTTTTTCCATGTGCATCAATCACCGGCGCACCGAAGATCCGAACGATGGAGATTATCAATGACCTGGAGACATCTGAGCGGAATATTTACACCGGAAACATCGGTTTTATCACGCCGCAGGGAGATGCGCAATTTAATGTTGCAATCCGAACTGCTTTGGTGCGAAAATTAGATAAAACATTAACTTACGGCGCTGGCAGCGGCATCGTTTGGGATTCCCTGGCGGAGAAGGAATACGAGGAATGTCGCTTGAAATCCGCGGCAATTCGCAAGCCTTTCCAACGTAACTTTTCACTCCTGGAAACCTTGCGTTGGTCCGTCAAAGATGGATTTTATCTCCTGCAGTATCACTTACAGCGTATGGCGGAAAGCGCGTTGTTCTTCGATTTTGTATTCGATGAAAATGCAGTCTTGGCGGAACTGGAGCGATTGACGGAAGAGTTTGCTGAAACGCAATATCGTATCAGGCTGCTTGCCGCTTCTGACGGCAGTCTTCATACAGAAACCTATCCTCTGGAAGAACCGGATATGGAAGAAGCCCTTTCCGCTGCAATTGCGGAATCCTCAATCACTTCCAATGATCCATTCCTCTACCATAAAACTACCCGAAGAGAAGTTTATACCGAGTTCCTGGAGGCAAATGCTGGCAAAGCGGATGTGCTACTGTGGAATGAAAGCGGTGAATTGACCGAATTCTGCAATGGAAATCTTGTTGTGAAAGTAAATGACAAATTCTTCACGCCACCGGTTGATTGCGGATTGCTAAACGGATGTTTTCGCCAATACCTTTTAGACAAGGGCATAATTGAAGAATCCGTTTTGCCATTATTTGTGCTGAAGCAGGCTAAGGAAATATATCGCATTAATTCGGTGAGGGAGTGGCAGAAAGTGACCTTGAGTTATCCCGGGTAGTGCTATTTAATTGAAAAGAATGCAGCGCTTTGGGCTGGAATCGTGAAGGCAAAACTGTTTTTACTGACATCGATTACAAAATCAGAAGTTAATGATTTCGCAGTGCTGACGCAGTATATGGCTGGTAATTGCAGATCGATTTTTTTTGCAGTTTTTGCTTTGTTCAAAACCGTCAATATACGCTCCTCAGCATCCGACCGTAGATAGGCATAGATGTCGTTGTCCACATATAACGGCTCAAAATCTCCCCGGCGTAAAGCGGAATGACTCTTCCGTAAATGAATCAACTCCCGGACTGCTTCCAACATCTCACGTTGATGTTTGTCTAGCGCTTTGCCAAACTTCATTGGCCGGCGATTGTCCGGGTCACCAGTGCCGGTCAGTCCAATTTCGTCACCATAATAAATAACCGGAATACCCGGTATTGTCAACAAGTATGAGAGATACAAGCGGGCGCGCTGATAACTCTCCGGATGATCCACCTGAGGCGGGTTCGTCCATGCTAATGCATTCGGATTCTCTGTAGATAGCAGTATGTCCCGGTCCGCAAAAGCCATGAAGCGGATTTGGTCGTGGCTATCCATTAAATTGCCCATCAGGTGATTGACCCCATAAATTTCATGCGTTCGCTTTAGTTCATCATCCAAACTGATAAAGCTGGCTGCCGAATCAAGAAAGACATAACGCGCCGTAAAAAACAGGTTGAAATTAAACTGTCCGTCTAGTTGACCATTGCTAACGTAATCACCGATAAGTTCATAGCCCCCGAAAGTCTCGCCAATTTGAAAACTCCTGCGATCTCTGGGCGCATCATGATTTTTGCGTATTTTCCGGGTTAATGTTCGCCAGAAATTGTTCGGAATGTGCTTGACGGCATCATGGCGAAAACCATCAATGTTCAACGTTTTAAGCCACCAGAGCGCATTGTCCGTCATTGCATTAATTGCGGCATCGGAATTTTGGTAGTCGAAAGATGGCAAAAACGGGTCAAACCAGGTCGTCAGGCGATGTTGATCCCAAAAGCCAACATTCATCTTGCCATCGGGAAGATATAAATTGCTAAACCATTCCGGATGATCCTGATAAAAGGGATGGGACTCATGCGTATGATTGGCAACAAAATCCATCAAAACTTTATGGTTTGCAGAATGCGCTTTCCGGACCAGACCCTGAAGCATTGCCAAATCACCGAAACGATCATCGACCTGGCGGGGATGGTTTGGCCAGTAGCCATGATAGGCGGAAAAAGTGCGGCCGTTGGAAACCTCTGAATGGTGCGGATTCTGATTGACCGGCGATATCCAAAGCGTGTTGGTCCCTAGGGAATCAAAGTACCCTTCATCCATTTTATCCAAAACGCCCTGCAAATCGCCACCATAATAATTTACCAGATCCGGCATCGGGGCATCAATTACTTTACGATTGTTTGTGCTGTCCCCATCGGCAAAGCGATCAATCATCAAAGAGTATATAATTGCATCAGACCAGACAAAATCTTCCCTTTGTTTGCCATCAAGCAGGTGTAAGGTATGAAAGTTGGTAGCGGTGCCATTCTCATTAATCGCTACCCGCAGCACCGTTTCTCCGTCGAAAACCTTCCCATGCGTTGAGATGCGAAAAGTGCATTCATCGAGAATGTTTATGTGGGCATCGGTTAGCGACAAGTTATTGCCAAGGGCAATAATGTCATCGGGTATCAGGGAATAATTGCCGTTTTCGTTGTCATAGTGAAAAGTGAAGCTGCCTTTATCTTCCCCGACTGCAAGAAGGCGCAAATGTTTTTGCTCACTGGAAAGTGGATCCACAATCAGTATAGAATTGTAATCGCCGTATGGATTGGTGATTTTGTTTGGATTTAGCGGGTCGTGAAACTCCAGGCTGTCCTGAAAAAATTTGTATTCATATCTGCCCGGTGCAATTAAAAAACGAATGGAATAAGTGCCATCTTTATCAGAATCAATTAAGGGCATGGTGCTGCGATCCCATTCGTTGAAAGTGCCAATCAAGGTCAAAACTTCCGGTTGACTGGCCGGACGATACTGCAGGGTTTGCCATTGCCGAAATTTTACCTTTAGAGGGATTTCGTATTTTATGCCCTGAAACTCAAAAGGAATAAGATAGAGGCCACTGGCATTAGGAGAAGCTTCCAGAATCAATTGCTGTGAACTTTTTAGATATTTGACTTGAACATCAGTGAGATTGCCGGCCAAGAAAGATGAATAGTCTTCCGCATAAAAGAGGTCACCAACCTCGAGTGTATCGGTTCCCCCGGCATCAATTTTTATCAAGGGAATCAAGTCAGTAACAGGTGCAGCTGTTGTTATTGGAGAAAATAGCATTCCTCCAATCAACAGAGATAAAAGTGCAATACTTTTTATATGACGATGAAGCACCTGAAAAAACTCCTTAAATTGATTTGCCTGTAAAGATACCAGTTGCGGCAGCAATGACGCCCAGAATGACACTGGCAACAACATACATCAGCGTTTTCATGATTGCTCCGGATTGAAGCAAAGCCAATGTTTCATTGGAAAATGTGGAAAAAGTTGTAAATGCCCCAAGTAATCCCACAGTTAAAAACAATTTCAAATGCGGATTAAAAACATGGTTATCAAAAACACCCGCTAACAGACCCAGCAAGAAAGAGCCTAATATATTGACAACGAAAGTTCCAAAAGGGAAGTTACCATGTACCAGGGCATTCGCCCATCCGGACACCCAGAATCGCAGCACTGCACCGGCAAAACCTCCCAGGCCAATCGCCCAAAATTGCATCATGCGAATTCGTTCCGTTCCCTAGCGTTTTTCGACTAAAATCATTCCGCTTGAAGAAGGAAGTTTTACACTGCTAAGACTTTTATAAGTCTTGTTATCGCCACTCGTTGTGTTGTAGACTTTGTCAGCATCTGCAAGTAGCTGCCAGGCAGTTTCGCTTTTGGGCAACTTTACAGAACGAGATGTATGCGGATTGCCGTTTAACGCTACGATAATCCGCTCGTTTTCCAGTGTGATGGTATAAACAAGGAGCAGTGTGTCGGTTGTTTTCGAAAATTTGAAATCCCCGGGAGTCGCATAACGAAAGGCCCGATATCTCTTACGCAAATCGAGCAGTCCCTGATGATAAGAGAACAAATCTTCGTTTAGAGCTGCATGTTCAAAATTTAGCCAGTTCGTTTCATCATCTTTCTCGTAACTATTGTGGTCGATGTGACCCCATGCGGAATCTAGCTCTGTGTTATGGATGATCTTACTGCGCGCAAATTCTTGCCCGGAATGTAGCATTACCGGCCCCTGGCTGGTTAAAAGCGCCATGGCAGCAAGCTTATTAAGCTTGAGCTGTGCTTTCGTTAGCTTCGCATGCGCATCAACATCGCTAATGCGTGTATGCTCGTTTACCTCGCCAAGTGCCAGGCGAATAAAATCGCCCAGGGTATGATCGTCATGGGACTCCAGATAGTTAACAGAGTGGCGCACATCATTAAAAATGCCCCCGTACTCCCGGAGGGTTCCCATCATATAATTCTCGAGATTCTGCCGGTTTGTACCGCGCTTAATTTGCCCGAAAGCAAATCCCCGGTCTTCAAGTGGGTTCCAGCCTTTGATACCATTGCGAATCTGGTCATTCCAGGCTGCCCAGCCGATGTCCGAAAATTCCCCGGGATTATATCCACCGCCGCCCCAGGGCTCTGCGATTAAAATAACTTCTGGATTGATCTTCCGTGCCTCACGGTAAATTTGCTCACAGGTTTCCCGGTCAATCATCGCCGCTAAATCGAATCGAAAGCCATCCACCTGGTATTCTGTCATCCAGTGTTTAACGCTTTCGAGTATCATGCGCCGGGCCATCGGCCGTTCGGTTTTGAAATCGTTACCACAACCACTGGCGCTACGGAAGCTGCAATCATCATTAAGACGAAAATAATAAAATTTGTCGATGTATTTGAAAGGATTGTAGTCATACTGAGATACATGGTTGTAAACGACATCGATGACAACCGCAATACCAGCTTTGTGGAATTCCCGGACAAGTGTTTTAAATTCATTTACCTGTCGACCATCATGCCCGTTATAGTCGCCGGGAACCATATTCCCGCCGGTAGCATAATAGGATTCCGGCGCGAAAAAATAGCTGGTCATATATCCCCAGTGATTCCGGGCGTAAGGATTCCAGGTATTGTATACCGGCGCATCTGAATCGCGAAAGGGGATTTCAATATTGCCAAAGTCATGAATTGGCAACAACTCCACGGTGTTGACACCAAGTTTTTTGATGTAATCGATACCACCTTTTTTCCCTTTTTGCACCAGGCCAAGATAGCTACCGCGAATATCTTCATCGACGCCGGAAGAAGGATGCATGGTCAAATCCCGCACATGCATTTCGTAGATCGTCAGATCCTGGTGAGGAATCTTCAATGGGACAGTATTTTCCCAGTCAAAATTATCATCAGGTAAAATCAGGGATTTTGATGGATGGGTATAATGGTTTTGGCTGACGACGGCAGGACTGTACGGGTCGGCCAGTACCAGGGTGGAATCAAATATTTCTCCTTCGCCGGTAGGACCAGCGACGCGATATCCATAGAACTTGCCGGTCCAATCTTCATCCGCGAAATATTCCCAAACCCCATCTACATCACGCTTCATCCCAAAGCTTTTACCATGGGAGTCGTCGTGTTTTTCGAAAACGACCAGGCGTACTGAGAGCGCTCTTGGGGCAAAAAGTCGAAAAACTAATTGACCGTTCTCGCGGTTGTAGCCAAGGGGCTTGTCGGAATAAAGCTCGTCGAGTATGCCATCCGGCTGCAGGAAATATTTTTCGCCATTTGGAAAGGTTAAATAGTAATGGGTGTCGAGGCGAAAAGGGTGCTCGCTTTCAACAATTATTCTGGTTTGCCCAACAACGTCTGTCTTTAAAAAATCGATTTTGTGGATGCTGATTGAAGGCGAGAGCGTAAACTTCCCGAAAGCATCTTCCGAAAAAGTGCCATTAACCAACACTTCTGCTTTGTTGCTTGCCTGCAGTTTGCTGGTCATCACCTGAAAGGTACGTTCTTGTGCATGAGTTAGATCGGCATGAGAAGACATGCTCATAAAAATCCCCAATATTAAAATCCATAATAAATGTTTGTTCATATCAACCCTACTGAATTTTAGGTGTTGTAAAAAAAGTATAAGGTCGCAATATAATAGACGATTGCTCTTTCCCGAAACGATTTTTTGTGGAATGCCTAATTTCTTACGGAGTAAATAAAAGACTTTACATTCTTTCTGTTTGTAGTTAAGATTTGAGATTGGTTGTTAGATGTATTGAAAAGAGGTGCTACCTTGAAAATGAGTATGAAACCCAGTTTGCCTGTCGGAATTGTCGGCTATGGCGCCTACGTGCCCCGTTATCGGTTGCCAGCTACCGAAATTGCCCGTCTTTGGCGGGGAGGACAGGATAATGCAAAACTGCCGGTGAAGCAAAAGAGCTTACCCGGACCGGATGAAGACACAATTACAATGTCTATAGAAGCGGCACATAATGCCTTGAAGCGCGCCGAAGTAGATCCTGCATTGATTCGCTCTGTTTGGGCAGGGTCGGAGTCCCACCCGTATGCAGTAAAACCTTCCAGTACTATTGTTGCCCAGGCATTGGGCATCGCTCCCCACACAACCGCGGCAGACTTTGAGTTTGCCTGTAAAGCAGGCACGGAGGCGATGCAGGCAGCGTTGGGTTTCGCGGGAAGCGGCATGGCACAGTATGCGCTGGCGATCGCTATGGATACTGCCCAGGGGCGCCCGGGAGATGCGCTGGAATATACCGCTGCTGCCGGTGGTGCAGCGTTTATTGTTGGTCCGGCGAAAGATGCTGTTGCAATACTGGAAGGCTCCTTTAGCTATACCACCGATACACCGGACTTTTTTAGACGGTCTTATCAGAAATATCCTGAGCATGGCAATCGTTTTACCGGCGAACCGGCGTATTTTCATCATATCAGTAATTCCGTATCTATCCTTATGGAGGATTTGGGGCTGACGCCAAAAGATTTCGCCTCCGCGGTTTTCCATCAACCGAATACAAAATTCCCGAAAAAAGTTGCCAGTCAACTCGGCTTTACTTCCGCCCAGATTCATACTGGCTTGCTGGCGCCGGTTATCGGAAATACCTATGCCGGCGCATCACCCCTGGGATTTACGGCTGTCCTAGACGCTGCCAAGCCGGGGGATCGGCTGTTGTTAGCAAGCTTTGGCTCCGGGGCTGGTAGTGATGCCTTCAGTTTTGTCGTCACAGATAAAATCGAGGGGATTCGCGACCGGGCACCCTCAACGAGTGATTATGTGGAGCGATCGGTTGAAGTGGATTACGCAACCTATGCGCGTTGGCGGAAGAAAATTCGTCATCACTAGAGAACGAAACGGGCAGATGAATGCCCAGAATATTTTTGTTTAGAACTTATTGGAGAATTAAATGAGAGAAGTTGCCATTGTCGGCATAGGCCAAACACCGGTAGAAGAACATTGGGACATCAGCCTTCGTGAGTTAGCGGCGAAAGCGGTGTTGAATGCAATGGATGATGCCGGCGCAGAAGATGTCGACGCGTTGTATGTGGGAAACATGCTCAGTGGTATATTAACAAACCAGGAAAATTTGGGAGCCTTGATCGCCGAATGCGTTGGGCTCAGTGGGATAGAAGCGGTAAAAATCGAAGCAGCTTGTGGGTCTGCCGCGGCTGCATTTCGTCAGGCTGTGCTTGGTGTTGCTTCGGGAATGATTGATAGCGCTGTTGCAGTCGGGGTAGAAAAATTAACCGAAATGAGCGGACGGGCAACAACCCATGGTCTGGCAACTGCTTCTGATGGTGATTATGAAATGGCAATCGGATTGAGCTTTGTTGCCATCAATGCTTTATTAATGCGCCGTTATATGCACGAATATGGCTGGGAGAAAAACGATTTTGCTCCCTTTGTTATCAATGCCCATCGGAATGCAGCCCATAACCCGAATGCGATGTTCCAGAATCAAATAAATCAGGAGCAATACAATCTTGCGAAAGTCGTTGCGGATCCGATTAACTTGTTGGATTCCAGCCCCATCGGTGACGGAGCTGCGGCTGTATTGGTGGTGCCTGCGGAAGACGCCGACAAATACGACGGACAGGTAATTACCGTTGCCGCTTGTGAAATTGGCACTGATACAATCGCCCTGGACAATCGGGAAGATCCACTGTGGTTAAAAGGGGTAGAGCGGAGTACCGCAAAAGCATTCCGTACTGCCGGCGTCCGCCATCAGGATATCGATCTTTTTGAAGTGCATGACGCGTTTAGCATTATTACGGCCTTGTCCCTGGAGGCTTGTGGCTTCGCAGAAAAGGGCCAGGCGCTGCGAATGGCAAACGATGAGAGTATTGGTTTAAAAGGCAAGTTACCATTGACGACAATGGGGGGCTTGAAAGGACGCGGGCATCCCGTCGGTGCTACCGGCCTGTACCAAATCGTGGAAGCCGCCACCCAATTACGGGGCGATGCGCCGGATGCCTTGCAGATTGATGCGCCAAACTGTGTGATGGCCCAAAATATTGGCGGCAGCGGCGCGAATGTTATTACTTCTATATTAAAACGCCGCGATTAAAAATTCGAGAAAGAATTCGCAGAATTTCTGCTGACAAGAGTTTAATGGAGATATTATGGATATACCAAGAAGCTGGCGTTTAAGAAACCAGCGCTACCTATTGGAAGGCAATGCCTGTACAAGTTGCGACAAGAAGCATTTTCCGCCGGTGCTGGTTTGCAGTGAGTGTAAATCCCGAGACTTGCGACCTTTTACATTCTCCGGAAAAGGTAAGTTATATAGCTATTCCACTGTTTATCAGGCGCCAGGGCAGTTCGAGGCGTTTGTGCCATATATCGTCGCATTGGTCGATCTGGAAGAAGGTCCCCGAATTACCACACAATTAACCGATATCTCTCCGGATGAAGTTCGGATTGGTATGCCGGTAGAAAAAGTGATTCGTAAGATTAGCGAAGAGGGCGAACGCGGTTTGATTCTTTATGGCTACAAATTCCGTCCACCAGTCGATTAAGAAAATCTGAGTGTCTGATTTGAGGAGCTTTTTACGCCGGCAGGTGAGCTGGCTGGCGTAAAAAATATTTTTTTTGCAACATTCCTCTCATTTATACGCTCTATTTAAATTAGTGCTTTCCCTGATTTGTTTTTCCTTCCAAGTATTTGTTCTCCAAGAATTTAACTTCCTGTAAACTTTCCTGAAACATTTCCTGTCTAACCCCGTCACTGATTGAGATGCTATTCTTTGGGGTATGGTATTTTTTAAGAACACACTTTGAAAAAATTATTTATCAATCAATTAGCGTCAAGATACTGGAGATGTCGTTATGTCTAAGAAACGGATACTTTTAATCGCTATTATTTTAGTTGTTGCTTCCCTCGCAGTTGTTACGATTAACAGCATGAATGGCAGCGATCAGGCTTCTGTGCCGGTGCAAACTGATGTTGTAAAGCGTCAAAAACTGGTGCAAACGGTTAACGCTACCGGCCGGATTCAGCCGAAAACGCAGGTGAAAATCTCTGCGGACGTTAGCGCAAAGATAATGAAGCTTAGCGTTAAAGAAGGGGACTGGGTAGAAAAAGGGCAGTTCCTGCTGGAGTTGGACCGGGAGAATCACCTAGCAGCAGTCGAAAGTGCTGAAGCAGGATTGAGAGCCTCTCAGGCGGATGCAAAACTGGCTCGCGAAAATATGCTGAAAGCGGAAAAAGATTACATCCGCACCAAAGAGCTTTTTGAAAAAAGCCTGGAGTCCCAGGCAACGCTGGATGCCTTTGCCGCTTCTTTCCAGGTAGAAAAAGCACGCTATGAATCTTCCCTCGAACAAGTCGATCGTGCAAATGCCAGCCTGAAGCAAACCCGTGACAATCTTTCCAAAACGCGTATTTACGCACCAATGACCGGAACCATCAGCCAATTGAACAAAGAAGTTGGCGAAATCGCACTGGGCTCCCAGTTCCAGGAAGACGTTATTATGATCATCTCGAATCTTTCCGGAATGGAAGCAGAAGTCAATGTGGATGAAAATGATGTTGTCAATATTGCCCTCGGTGATTCCGCTACGATTGAAGTTGATGCTTTTCCTGACATGCAGTTGAAAGGTGTTGTTACGGAAATCGCTAACAGTGCTTCCGTTAGCGGGCAAGGCACTTCCGAGCAGAAAACTGAATTCCTCGTAAAAGTAGCCATTATGAGTGCATTTACTGTCGACGGTGGTTCCGGCAGCATTAACAAGGAAATCCCCGTAGATGATCCCACCAATCGCCTCCGCCCGGGAATGACCGCCAGCTGTGACATCATCACCGATGTGCGCGAAAATGCACTGGCCGTGCCTTTGCAGAGCGTGGCAGTGAGAACAGTTGAGCAATTAAATACCAAGCCGGCACCCGGTGAGAATGAAGCGATCGCATCCGAAAAAGATAGCGAGCAGCAGTATCATCCGGATAGAGACGGGTTTGTAGAGGTTGTCTTCCTTGTAAACGAAGATGTTACCGTTACGGCAATGCAGGTGGAAACTGGCATCCAGAGCGAAACGCATATCGAAATTAAAGAAGGGCTTTCTGAAAATGATCAAGTGGTAATCGGCAATTATCGGGCGATTAGCAAAGATTTGCAAAATGGTACCCCGGTAAGCACAAAAGAAGATCCGTCGAACAATTAAGGCCGAAACCATCGAAATGAGGTACGATCATGAAAGCGCTCGAAATACAGAATATTACCAAAACTTACCAGATGGCCAGCGTAGAAGTGCATGCGCTACGCGGCGTTTCTCTGGAAATTAAAGATAACGAATATATTGCCATCATGGGGCCATCCGGTTCCGGTAAATCTACGATGATGAACGTCATCGGCTGTCTGGATACGCCTACCTCCGGCAACTATTTGCTGGAAGGTGAAGATGTTAGCCATATGGGTGACGATCAATTAGCCGAGATTCGCAACCGGAAAATTGGCTTCGTTTTTCAAACATTTAACCTGATTCCCCGCTCAAATGTACTTCACAATGTGGAACTGCCGTTAATTTATGGCGGTATGTCTGCCAGCAAACGCCGGGAACTTGCCGAAGCTGCTATCGAAAGGGTTGGGCTTTCCGATCGCGCTGATCACAAGCCTAACGAACTTTCCGGTGGGCAGCGGCAGCGCGTAGCAATCGCCCGCGCGTTGGTTAACAATCCTTCTATCATTCTTGCGGATGAGCCTACAGGAAACCTCGACAGTGCCACCGGCGAAGAAATTATGCAGATACTGAATGAATTGCATAATGCCGGAAACACGATCATTCTGGTGACACACGAAAATGAAATTGCAGATCATGCGCACCGAATTGTGCGTTTGCGTGATGGTATGATCGAGAGTGATGAGGTGACTAAATGAGACGGCTCGTCTATGAAACCAGTGAGGCAATGAAAATTGCCCTCTCGGCCATATGGGCAAATAAAGCCAGGGGCGTCTTGACAACCCTGGGAATCGTTATCGGGATTGTTGCCGTTGTCGCGACAATGACCGCTGCCAATGGCCTGGAAAACTCCTTTAAGGAAAGCATTTCTGCCGTCGGGTCGGATGTTGTCTACGTCTCCCGAATGCCCTGGATTATCATGGATGATTTCTTTAAATATCGGAATCGCCAACCACTTACTCTGAAAGATGCCAAGAAGCTGGAAACACGCCTGGCATCCGCCCGCGCAATTAATCCGACAACCAGTACCCGTCGGGATATTCGATATCGTTCGGCGAAAATGGAAGGGGTCAGGGCCGTCGGCACCACAGACAAACATATAATGGTAACGACAGCACTGCCGGAATATGGCCGTTTCCTGAACAGTATCGATGTTCAGTATAAGCGGAATGTCTGTGTGATTGGCAAGGAAATTCAGGAAAAGCTCTTTAAAGATATCAATCCGTTGAACAAAAAAATCCGCATTGGCCGCTACAATTACCGCGTGGTGGGCGTTATGGAAAAGCAGGGGAGTGCCGGCTTTTTCAATGGCCCAAACTTTGACCGCCAGGTTTTTGTGCCGATTACTTCTTTTATGAAAAATTATGGTAGCCGCAATCGCGACTTTGATATTGCCGTTAAGGCGCCCAGCCAGGAAGCGATGGTTGATTTCGAATATGCGGTAATCGGCGAAATGCGCAATATCCGCAAACTACGACCAACGGAAGATGACAACTTTTCCGTAAATCAGATGACCACCCTGATGAATGCGTATGATAATGTGATGGGTAATATGGTCCTGATTGGCTTGCTGATCACCAGTGTTTCCCTGTTTATTGGCGGGATTGGTGTAATGAACATTATGTTTGTCTCCGTTACCGAACGCACCCGGGAAATCGGCATCCGCAAAGCGATTGGGGCTAAAAAACGGGCGATCCTTATCCAGTTTCTCTTTGAAGCATCGGTTGTCTGTCTGATTGGCGGCACCCTTGGCGTGTTAGCCTCAATCGGTGTAACAGAGCTGATCAACGCTTTCTTTTTGCCGGCCAGCTTGTCGCCAGGTATTGTTGTTGTTGCATTGGTTGTTTCCGCTGCAACGGGCATTATTGCCGGATTTATTCCTGCTGTAAAGGCGGCACGCTTAAATCCCATTGAAGCATTGAGATACGAATAAAAAAGTTTTCAGGAGATGAAATGAACTTAACCGAAGCATTTAGAATGTCCCTGGCAGCGATATGGGCAAATAAACTTCGTTCTGCCCTGACGCTGGTAGGAATCATCGCCGGTGTTGCTTCGATCATTACCGTGATGACCGGCATATCGGTCCTGCAAAATACCATGGAGCAGGAGATGAGCATCCTGGGAACGACAACTTTTCAGGTGCAAAAATGGGCTGCCGGTGGGCCGCTGAGTGATGAGGAGCGGCGGAAAATTATGCGCCGTAAACCGATTACCGTAGAACAAGCCAATGCAATTCGTGAACGTGTGAAATCAGTTGACCTGGTTGGCGCAGAACTTTGGAGTTTTGGTTTTACCGCTAAATATCGCGAAAAAAGCACAAATCCCAATGTAACGATTTGTGGCGGTACGCCGGAATATGCCTTAAACAATACCCATTACATCCTCTCCGGGCGCAATATTACCGAAGAGGATATAAAGGTCGGTCGTAGCGTTGCAGTGATTGGACCAAAAATTGTCGAAGCACTTTTTCCGTTTATCGATCCGATTGATCAACAAATCAAAGTCGATGGACGGAAATACCGGGTCGTTGGTGTCTTTGAAGAAAAAAGCTCTGCATTTGGCGGCGGTTTCGATAATTATTGCTTGATTCCGATTTCCCGTTACTTACGAGTTTATGGGATGCGCGACAACAATGGTCGTGAACGCTCTGTCAACGTCACGGTCCGCGCTAAATCACCGGAGATCGTCGCAGATGCAATCGAGGAAACCCGTGGTGTGCTGCGTGCCATACGTAATGTGGATCCCCGGGAAGATGACGACTTTACAATTTACAGCAACGATAGTCAGATCAAGAATTTTAACAATATGACTGCCGGTGTAAAAGTCGGGGCATTTTTGATTGGCATTATTGCCCTGGTGGTCGCTGGTATTGGCATCATGAATATTATGCTGGTTTCGGTTACCGAACGCACCAAGGAGATCGGCATCCGTAAATCTCTTGGCGCCAAACGCAAAAATATTCTCACCCAATTTTTGCTGGAAGCCGTTGTACTTTGCAATATTGGCGGGGTGTTTGGTGTGATCGCCGGATTCTTTTTAGGAAACCTGCTTTCCGTATTTACCGGAATGGAGCCGAGCGTGCCCCTGGAGTGGGCTGTTGGTGGATTGGTATTCTGTACGTCCGTCGGAATGCTCTTCGGCATGTGGCCGGCAATGGTTGCTGCCCGAATGAATCCCATCGAAGCATTAAGATATGAATAATAGAAAAGGCGGTGGAGTGTGATGCTTCATCGCCTTTTTTTATCTGCTAAGCAGTGTCTTCCCTTCTCGAAAATCATACAAAGTCATCTGACGAAGTTCGTAGTATTTCTCCCAATAATCACCAAGTGTTTGAATATAATTTTGCCGGGCGCTGTCTTTTTCCCGCTGCGCATCGAAGAGGTCTGTAATATCAATTTTTCCGACCAGGTAGCGGTTTTTGCTGACCGCGAAACGGCGATTGGCAATTGTGTCTGCCTTGGCGGCAATCAATACCTGATTTTGCAATAATCGAAACTCTTCTGCTAGAAAGCGGACTCGGTTGAGAAACTGTTTTTTTTCTAGCGCGATTTCCATCTCCGTTTGTGATTTTTGATTAAGTGCTGCTTGCATTCGTTCTCGGGATTGCCCCCATTGAAACAGTGGAACTTGTAAGTTCAGGGTGAAAAATTGCTGATCAGATAAACTTTTATAAGCATCATCTATGTTTGCTCCCAATTGATTGTAGCCGAAGCTGGCAATGATGTTTGCATTGATACGTGAATTTGCTTTTGCTTCCTGCACTTCCCGCTCAACAGATAACTCACGAGATTCAAAATTTAACAAGTCGCTGTGTTGAATTTTCGCATGGTGTACTGCCCGTTCTGGATCAACAAGGAAAGGAACAAACTGTTCTGGAGGAATGATAGCAATGGTTTGCGCCTCAGGAATGCCTAATGAAACTTTTAAATCTCTTTGTGCCCGATCATAATTTAATTGGGCTCTTGTGAGATCTGTTTGGGAGGTAAGTAATTCAAGTTCTATTTGTAATAATTCATTTTCTGCGATGGTGCCAACATTGTAACGCCCCTTGGATATATTAAAAATTGTATCGTTTACTGAAACATTAAAACGGGCATTCTCGACATTCATTTCCGCCTGATATAATGAAAAGAATTTTTTAGATAACTCAACCGCTATACCCTCCATGTTCTCCTGCCGTTTGCGCTGTGCAATACGGTACTGAATCTGCTCACTCTTTTGCAGCCATTTGATGCGATTAAAACGGAAAAGCGGTTGTTCAAAGCGAACGACTATTGGTGTTGAACGCCATTCAATACTAGCGCTATTGAAACCGTCATCGAACTGGTCAATTCGCTGCAGCCCAGATGACACAGACAAACTACCGCCTGTCCATGGGAGTTGTTGAAAAATCGAAAGGTTTGCTGAGGAAAACGCACCACTTTGTTTTGTAAAATTGTTTGTACCGTCTCCTTGGGCTGTGCGATCAATTAGCCGACTCAGTCCGGGTAAATTCGCATTCAGGGCAAATTGGGGCAGAAGGGAAGAACGAAAAGCCCGATAATTCCAATAAGCGATATAATAATCGTTCTCCGCAATCTGGGCTTCCGGACTTTCCGATTGTGCCAGGGCAATACAATCCTGTAGGCTGAGAGTTGACGGCTCAGGGGTTTGTGCAAAAGTTGTTGTCCAAAGAATAAGGGGGATAACTAATGTTGCTGTAAGGAATTTTTTCATAATACCTGGTCTGTTAAAGGTTGGTAGATACCCGAACAGGTTTCGGGGAAACACGCTTATTCATAACGTAAAGCTTCGATCGGATGCTGTTCGGCGGCTTTTCTCGCCGGATTGATACCGAAAACGAGTCCTACGCTAATAGAGACGACAAATGAGATGATGACGGCATATGGAGATATAATGGTACGTATCCCGGTTGCTGCTTCAATGGCTGATCCCATCGCAATTCCGAGCAGAATGCCGACAATCCCGCCGGAGAGGCTAATAACAACTGCCTCGCTAACGAATTGAATAATAATGTCGCGACGTTTCGCCCCGACCGCCCTACGAATGCCGATCTCTTTTATTCGCTCCATGACCGAGGCAAGCATAATGTTCATGATGCCTATGCCCCCAACTACCAGTGAAATGGAGGCAATCGCCCCCAGTACGATATTGAAAATAGTCTTGGTGCGTTGCTCCTGAGCAAGAAGCACCAATGGCACAACCACCTCGTAATCGACCACATTGTTATGCCGCCGCTCCAGCATCCTGCTGATAATATCTGCTACCGGCTGAATAAAACGGGTGTGTGCGACCTGAACAACCATGCGATCCAATTGGTGGTAATTAGGCGTCGCAGATGCGTCATCATCGCCCCAGCGTCGGGAAGCCCGCATAATGTCATCCTTGGTAACCAGCGAACGGTTCTGATAACGCAGCAATAATGTTGTGATCGGTGTATAGATATCAAGGTTGAAATCGCGAATGCCGAGATGCTGGATGTTTTGTTCCGATATCTCCCGTCTTTCCAGAACACCGACCACCGTCATCCACAGTCTTCCGCACTTGATGCGTTTTCCGATCGGATTCTCTTTCGGGAAGAATTTACTTTTTATCCCGGCGCCAATAACACAAACCGGTGTAGAGTTTCTGACCTGCTCATCACTGAAGTAGCGTCCTTCCGCTAATTGAAAATTGGAAGTTGTAAAATAAGCCTGATTAACCCCAACCAGTTTCGTGGTGCGTTTAAGTCCGGAACGGATGGCGGTCGTTTCTACAACAGTTTCCGGGTTAACGGTTTCGATATGCGGGACAACTTCCGAAATGCTACGGGCGTCCAATAGATTGAGTCCGGGCGAAAACCGCTTTTTCTCATTCGTGTCTTTTTCATTGTCTCCAATTTCACCTTCCTCTTGCTCAACGACTGGCTTGATGATGATGTTGTTTGTGCCAAGCAGTTTCATTTGCTCAAGGATTTCCTGTTGCGCTCCCTGGCCGATCGCGAGCATCGCTATCACTGAAGCCACGCCAAATACGATGCCCAGAGAGGTGAGCAGGGCCCGGGATTTATTTTGGGTGAGTGCATCCAGCGCAATGAAGAAATTGTAGGAATAGTTGTTCATTCAATCATCCGTTCTCATAAGAAAAGTAAAAGTTCTCGTCTATTCTTCGCGATTGCTGCTGGAAAGTGTTTGTGTTTCTGGTAAACGATCGATAGTGATGTCTTCTGCATTCTCCGGCCGGGAAAGGTAAATGCGATCAGTCTCATCCAACCCCGCTTTAACAACGGCGTGATTTTCATTAACTTCCCCGATAAGCACTTCCTGGCATGAATAACCAAAACCGGATTTTTTAAAAACATAATTAAGGCTGTCTTTGCTGAAAATTGATTCCAGGGGAATAAAAAGCGCATCTTCCAGGCGAGAGATAACGATTGTATTGGAAGTCGTCATCGACGGGCGAAGCGTTGAATCGTTTTCCGCCAGCAAAATTTTTACTTCAAACACCTTTGCATCGGAGTTTGGGCGCTGCTCACCCATGTTTGCAATACTGTTGACTGTGCCCTTCAATGTCATGCCGGGCATCGCGTCCAAACCGACAACGACTTCTTGCCCTTCTTTGATCTTTTGAATATCAACTTCATTCACATAGGTGAGGGATTCCATTGAACTGAGATCGGGTAGGGTTGCAACAACGGGATCCCAGGCTTGCACTACGGATCCAATTGTTTTCTTTCGGCCATTCCATTCCTTTGCATAAATCAGCATGCCATCCGCTGGTGCATGTATGGTGAACTGCCCCATCGTTTCCAGGTAAGTGTCCAACTGTTGCTGTTCCTGCTTCAGATTTGCCTGGGCTTCCTGCATTTTTGCGATGGCCTGACTAACTTTGGTGTGATAGTTCTTTTCTGCCTGTTCATAGGCCCGTTGAGATTTCTCATGCTCTATCTCAGCCTGTCGTTTAACCGCAGGAGATTCATACTTTGCTTGTTCTTTGCGCAGGAGGGATTCTTCCATGCTATAACGGAGGTTAACCAATTCGTTTCGCGCTTCCGCTAAAGTTAAAGTCGTATCCAGCCTCGCTTGGGTGAACTGGGATTCGGCCTTCTGAACTTGCACTTCCGCGGTCTGGATCTTGTCAGTGATTTCGGATTTATCCAGTTCTGCGACAAAGTCTCCGGTTTTAACAACGGTACCCTCCGGAATCAGCTTGGATATCTTCATTTCCCAGATACGAACCTTGCGGGCATTATCCGGCCCGCGAATTTCCTGGGAATTCTGGGCCTGTAGTTCCCCTGTAACCGTTACGGCAGATTCAAAGGTGCCGCGCGTCGGGGTTAAAAATATCTCTGCATTGCCGGTTTGCTCCCCTTGAAAGAAGAGCCACCAAATAATAAATAATGCGACAACGCCGCCAAGAACAATTCTCAAATTACGTGCATTCATATGTGTTTTCTCGATTTGGGTGATTTGATATAGCAAAGATAATACCGGCTAACACTATCAACAAGCCTCTGGAAAAATACCGGCCGCGATTTTTCGTTTACTTCTAAATGAACCAATTGTTCGAATCAGTTTAACAATTATTGTCACTTTACGATTGTCGATGAATCTGTTCTGGTTATATATTCTTGCTCTCCTGGGATATTAGACGTATCAAAGGTGTGAAATGGTTTATAGAAATTTTATATTTCAAAATTAGGAGCAAATCAGTGAAGAGAATTGTAGTAGCGTCAAAAAATCCTGTCAAGATTAACGCTGTGAGATCCGGGTTTGAAAAGATGTTTCCAAAGGAGGCATTTACGGTAAAGGCATTGTCTGTACCGTCCGGTGTTAGCGAGCAGCCGATGGATAGCGAGACAACCCTGCAAGGCGCTGTGAACCGTGTTGAAAATGCAATGCAGGCTGACCAAGACAGTGATTATTGGGTTGGTGTCGAAGGCGGAATAGAGTCGATAGATACATTTGGCATGTCAGCCTTTGCCTGGATTGTGGTTCAAAGTAAAACAGAGCGTGGGGTAAGCAGAACAGGCACTTTTTATCTGCCGGAAAAAGTGGCGAAGCTGGTGAGAGGTGGGACCGAATTAGGATATGCCAACGACATGGTTTTTGATAAATCCAATTCGAAACAAAATAGCGGTGCTATTGGCTTATTAACCGGAGATGTCGTTGACCGGACGGCATTGTATGAGCATGCTGTGGTACTTGCATTAGTTCGTTTCCGTAATAAAGAGTTGTATGTGGAAGCGATATAACTTAATATGATTGATACGTTTAAGAGATTAAAAATAAAGACCTTTCACTAAAAGCCATAAAAACGAAAAGGGGAAAATGTTGACCGAACAGGAAAAATTATCCCAGGAAGATGTTGAATTTGTTGAAGCAGAAGAAGTCAAGCAATCCCAGGAGGCACCTCCGAAAAAAGACTGGTCAGTTGCCTGGATTGTATTGGGCATTTTATATGTGTTGTCACCAATTGACATTATCCCGGAAGCCATTCTTGGGCCACTTGGTTTTGCCGATGATGCCGCAATCCTGGCATTCCTTATGAAAAAATTATACGATAAGCTGAAAAAATGATTTTGCTCTTTTGCCCTTGTCGATACCGGAGGAAGCTGTGCAAATTATCCCGCTAAATTATAGCGCAGCGCTGGATGTTCTGCGGGAATTTGCGAACCATGCCGAGTTCCAGCTTAAAATAGATGGCGTTGAACACGCTATCGCAATTGTCGATAATTTGCAAGATGAAATTTTTCGGGTGAAATTGCCTTTTGTTTTTCCTGTAATGGAGGAGGGAAAGTCTCCGCTCGATTACTTGACGGAGGTTCCGGAAATTCCCCCCAACTATATCATCCTCCAAATTCAGGCCGGCAGTGCTGCTTTAGGGTATTTTGAATTTGGGGAAGTGCTGCACCATAAAGTGATCCGAAAATACATGGTGCGGAAAAAGCAGGGGAAAAGTCAGGTTAAGCATTTAAAAAGCAAGGGGAAGTCCCGCCTGGGTTCCAGAATCCGGTTGGCTAATACCGTTGCTTTTTTTCAGGAAATAAATCAATACTTAACAGATTGGTTTTTTCAGGAATCCGTAGAAAATATATATTACAGCTGTTCTAAAACTCTTTGGCCAAAGGTGTTTGAGGGGAAGCCTAATCCACCATTTACAGCGCAGGATGAACGATTACAAAAACTGCCTATTGATCCACCAATGCCCAACTATGAAAGCTTGTTAAACGCGAATGCCTTTTTGGTTGAGGGGACGATCGAGATTTCAGATGAAATTCCACTGTCTGAAATTGCCGAGGTCTTACCTCCGGGAATCTTGCCGCTGCTGTAAATCAAGTGCCAAATAATGCCATCCAATCTTCGATATGCTTTTTTTTGTCCTCTCCAAATTTTCCTGCTGATTTTAATACTTTGCTAATTGGTTTTTCATTTTGAAGCTTTTTCGGGTTTTTAGAGAAAAACTTATCCGCAAAGCAAATAATTTGTTCTTCTAAAGAAATTGGCCGCATCTCTCTGTCTGGCAATGGCAGCGATTGTGTTTTGATGTCTTCTCGGGTAATGCCAGTGCCAGTATGACGTTCGCAAACCAGGGCGTGTTTTAACAGCCCTTCAGCTTCAAGCAGTGCGCGCCCCAATATACCGTGACAGATATAGGGTTCCTTGCCAAGACATCCGATTTTTGGGGCATGGGTTAAGAAAATGCCAATGTCATGCAACATCGCGGCTTCCCGAATAAACCGCTTGTCTGGCGCCAGATGTTTAACCCGCGTTGCCAGCTTCAATGCTTTTTCCGTGACCAGCTCGCTATGAATGATCAAGATCTTTTTTGCTAATGAACCTTCCGGATAATATTTATTGATAATTTTATAAGGGTCCAGGTGTTTTTTCACAGCGTCTGTCCAGGTTTTGATTGTATATGTAGGCAAGGGACTTTCTTCTTAATAGTATCTTAACTTTATACTTGTTTTTTCCAACAGGAAAGTTTTTATTTTTTTCTTTAAGAGGGCCAAGCTAGCTCGATATGAAAGGAAACGGATATGAAATTTAAAGACCTGCGGGAAGGCCAGGTTTTTCGGATTAATGGTGAATTATTAACCAATACCGGGCAAGAGGCAATTTTGGCGGAAAATGAACATGCCCTGGTGAAAGTGCCGTTTATGCGAAACTTTTACCGGACCACTGGCAATAAACGAAATGCCAAAATGCAAATCTCCGTATCAAAAATGAATCAAAAATATTTCTATATTGATGACGAACAAATGGTAGAATTGATCGATGGCGAATAAGGCACATGCACAAATACTGGAAAAAGGCGTAGATGCCTGGAATAAATGGCGTCAACAAAACCCATTGGAAAGAGTCGACCTTAGCAGCATCAACCTCCGCGATGCACGATTGCCGGAAATTGATTTTAGTGGTGTCGATTTAACCGGTGCAAACCTTACCAGGGCATATCTCCCGAAAAGCAATTTGAATGAAGCAAACCTTTATATGGCCACTTTGGATCGTGCCGATTTACGGGGCGCATCGCTCTGGGAAGCAGTGCTGGTCGAGGCTTCCCTGGAGGGAACGAAGTGCTATAAAGCTAATTTTGAAGGGGCAGATATCTTCAAATCCGATCTGCTGATGGCGGATTTGGGGAATGCCCGTTTGGCGGAAGCCAGTCTGCGGGATTCCAATCTGAAAGGCGCTAATTTAGGTCAGGCAGATCTTCGCAAAACAATTCTCGACGGCAGTAATCTGAACAAAACCAATCTTTTTCAGGCAGATTTAACCGGTGCCTCACTGGTTGGCGCAACTTTAGTGAAAACGAATCTCGAGCAAGCAAACTTAACCGGCAGCGCCATTGCCGGAATGTTCGCTTATGATATTGACCTGGTCAGAGCGATTCAGTCCGGCTTGATTATTTCCGGGAAAAAAGAACCGGTCATCGCAGTTGATGATTTTGAAGCCGCCCAATTTGTTTATCTACTTCTGAATAATACGCATATTCAACGTCTGGTAGAATTCTCCGGTCGCCGCGCGGTACTTATTCTGGGCGATTTTCCGGAAGGGAAAATCGCTATTCTGGAAAAAATTAGAACAATGTTGCGGGAAATGGATTATGTGCCGCTGCTTATGAATGTCGACCAGTATAAGTCTTCGGTGAGCAAAGATGTATTACGAACGCTTATGAAAATTTCCCGCTTTTGCATCATTGATGCCGGCAACCTGACGGAATTGGCTGCCGACATTAATCAAGTTGTGGGAGAGTTTCCCCGTGTCGCTGTGCAACCAATCGCAAGCGAGAGCCTTCAGTCGGCAGGAAAAGTCGCAGAAATTGAAAGCGCTTCAACCGTCTTGCCACTGCAGCTATTTGTTGATGAACATGAACTGGCAAATATCTTACGGCAAAATATTATTGAAAAAGCGATTGCACTGGCTGTCGAACTGGAAAAATGACTTCCGGTCGTCTTAACCGGCAGATGAAGCCTTTAAGCCGCCTGCGTTCCCGGTAGATTTAGCACTGAATTTTTTGCGATAAGACCGCTGCCAAATAATTATCAAAGGAATACCTAATATTGATGGCCACAGCCAGCGAATTAGCGTTGGCAGAAAATCGAAATTTACGGCGGAAAATGCAGATAGAGTGGCAATATAACCTCCCAGCATTCCTCCCATGTGTGAAAACATCCAATGATATTTATCCTTCGGCGGATTGAAAAATTGACGCAAATTTGATCCTGTCGAAAACAATCCAAACCCACCAAAAGCCAGTGCAATGTAACCGAAGCTGGTCATTCTACTTGTTGGATCGTTTAGCACAAGCATTGCCCAAATAATTAGTCCAAGGCTAAATAGTATAGAAACCCCTGCAATAAGCCAATCTATCCTACCGGGTTTCTGCCCCTTGTGAAGTTTCTTTAGGTATAGAGATCGATATCCGCTTACAATGACATAATAGCTAAAAACAGCAACCATAAGCAAAAAGGGGATTGGGCGATACAGCGAAATGATTACAGCTGTAATAGCAACCACTGTCATGCTGTAAAAATATATTCTGCCCCACAAGCGATGCTTCTCTCCGCCTTTTGTTGCAACCATTGCGGCCGGACCAATAACCAGGGCAAGCATACCACCGGCAATATGTAAATAGAGCAATACCTGAATAAAAAATTTCATTTTTGTCCTTTCCTTTTTCTTCTAAAAAAGGGTCGAAAATGACAGGCTGCAATGGACTTGGTATGAATTGAATAGTTTTGGTATGAACTGAATAGCGCTAATTACTACAGATTGTTCAAGCTTTGCGAAAGTTGATCCGAATTGCGTATCTCGGAAAGAAGTGAACGAAATGTGCGGGATTTACTTCGGGCGATAGGGATTAATTCTGAATGATTTTCCAGACGAATTTTGTATCCCTGGGAATTTCCCGTGACGCTTTTGATATGCTGCATGTTGACAATATATGTGCGGTGGCAGTGGAAAAGAGTGGGTGTCTCGGGGAGGGCATCTGAAATACGTGCCAAACTATTTCGTAATAATTGTTTGCGGTTCTGTCCATTTTGATAAACATGCATAGTCACGTAGTTCCCGGTTGATTCTATCAGGAGAAGGTCGTTTAATGCGCAGCGAAAATCTTCCCGGCCGTTTTCCGATTTAAAATCGAGGATAACATCGCTGCTTGATGGCTTCGTTTGGTAAATGTCGGCGTTCATCTTCTCTGCTTCCTGTAAGTTCTTTCGTAACAGGCGCATGTAGTTGGTGAGGATGAAGAAGCTAACCGGGAAGATACCGATGGCGATGGTGCTGAGCAGCATACTGGCCAGGTGACGAAGGCTAAAAGCCATAATACCTACCCAATAACTGAATAAATAATTAGCAAAGCCGACGGCAAGAAAGTTTATCATGACTAACATGATTTCATCTATATTCCGCCAGCGATCCTCACGAATGTGGTTTGAGAGGTATTTGGAAAATATGATTGAGACCAGGCCGGAAGCAAAGATAGTGACCAGCCCAAAGCCCAGGCTGATCCATAAACGATATTTATAACTGAGTTGGCTAAATCCAAACGGTTGAAAATAGAAGAGAAACAAAAAGACAAAAAGGGCGATGCCTAATGTCATATAAAAATTATGTTTAGGTGGGCTTAAGGGATAGGGTTTCCAAAGCAACTTAAGATTTATCATGGCTGGCTATAGAATTTCCATTCGCGTCAAAATATTATAAGTATGCTCGAGAAAAAAAGAACTAGATAAAATATATCAAAATACAAACGCTCCGGCAGAAGGTTTCTGCCGGGGCGGTAATGTTATTCCAGGATTTCTAAAACGGCACGTTTGCCGGACTTTGCAGCAACAGCATTTAAAAGCGTACGCAAAGCGGATGCATTCTGACCACGGCGACCGATTACTTTACCCATATCACCATCACCGACTCGTAATTCGAATACCGTCACTCTTTCGCTCTGAACTTCCGTTACTTGTACCTCATCCGGCTTATCTACCAACTGCTTTACGATGAACTCGACATAATCCTTCATCAGAAGCACCTCCTTAATTCACCTGCGTAATTAGTGGAACATGAAAGTTAAAACTACCCATAGCTGGTTTAAAAGGCTGAAAGTGATTAATCGTTACTAGTTAATATATACTGATCTTAACGACTGAAAACAATTAATATAAATTAAATTCTTTCTTCTGTTATCGAACGATTTATAAATAACATAAGGTGATAAAAAAACTACTGAAATTTGCGATATTTTTACGAAGCATCGTATTGAGATGTTCCCACAATTTTTTTTGAAAAGATATTGTCTGGCAAGGGGGATTCATCACAAAAAAATCTGCGCTTATTCGTTCTTTTGAGTATACAAAAATTATTCACAAAGTTTTCTGTTGGGTGGAAGGTATAAGGTGGTGCGGGAAGAAGCCTGGCACTTGGGTGATAATCGATAACCGATGGATTGGTTCGGCAGCATGAATTTTGTTGTGAAAAAAAAGCGACAAACCCTTTATGTATTGATAAATGGCGAAATCAAGAATGACCATGTTCCAAAGCTAGAAGAAGAATTAAATAGATTATTAAGAAGGGACTTTCACCAGGTGATTTTTGATTTTGCATTGGTGCCGTTTATTCAAACCGCACCAATCGGTATCTTTTTGAATTTTTGCAACCGTCTGCTGCACTATTCAAAAGATGTGGGCATTGTCGAGCTAAACCCGCTGGTCTGGAATCTGTTCGAGTTGGTCGGTCTGGATAATCGGATTTGGATACAGCTTAAACCTGAAGAAAAATATCACCGCTCCTAGGCAACTTGCCAAGAACCGAATATCCCTCGCTAATCCCCGAATTCTAAGAGAGAATGATTGTTAATTATTTGTGGCCGTTACATGCCCAAGCACATAATAATTTTCTCTGATTTCAAACATGACATTGCTCTTAAATGTCCCTCCATTTTGCAACCGCTTATTGCCAGGTTCGTCGACAAAACGGACTTCATCTGACTTTGGATACATTTTTTTTAATTCCTCACGAAGCGTGCTTTTCCAATTACTTCCCGGTGTAAAAGTAAAATTCTTCTTCTTACCGTTCGGAAGAAGTAAGTGCACTTGAATTTTTTTCTTACTCATTTCTCACCTCTCTAGGTATACGTGTGTTCACATATATTTTAAAAAGGATTGCAGTTATTGTCAACTAAAAAATAGTGTATTTTTGATCACCTTGACTTTTTGGAGATATTTAATAGATTGCAATCTTCTCTGATTGATGAGGCAGGCGAAGAATATATCGAATATTATTCAAGGGGACTTGAATAATATCCAAACAGAATGCGGGACAATTCAATAGGTTAATGGGAGTTGAGCATGGTGTTTAATTGTGTGCCAAATGGGAAAATAGCAACAGTGTCTCTATCCGGCGCTGTTGACAATGATCACGCCAGAGAACTCGGTGATGAATTACAAGCCTTACTTGCAAAGCCCTTCGATGCGTTTGTTTTTCATATGACCGACGTGCTTTTTATGAGTAGCCTTGCTATTGGTCTTTTCCTGATTTTTTACAAAGACCTGATTTCTTCCGGAAAAACGATGCAGATTAAGGGGATCAGCGATCAGGTCTTCGATGTCTTTCAGTCTATTAAACTGGACACACTTATTCCTGTTGAAAAATAATTGTTCTGAATACGTTGCCTGCTGGCTTATGCTTCCGCCTTCCTAGTTTTTCCTGGCTTCTTTAGATAATTTCGCTTTATATCCGCGATAACTAATTCGCGGATATATCCGGAAAGCTGTATTCTTTTCCCTTTTTTGCGGGACTTTATTTTTAACACCTCTACCAATACATCTGCCATTTTGGAACTGGCTGAAAATGTAAGTGTGACTTTTTGGGTATCCTGCATAGATCCTCCGATTCGCTCGCTTTTGATTTTTTTCCTGCTTTTAATTTTCCAGAGGCTAGGAAGTTATTTAAATTCTCAAACGATTTTCGTTTTTTCGCAAGACGAATAGTTCAGGTTTTCTTTTTTGCTGAATTTGCTTAAATTGCGCCGAATGAAGTAGCTTTGTAGAATTGTTGTAGCGAGTGATTAGGAGACTTCGAGTTATGGATAAGCCGCTGAAGGTTGTGCGGGTTTCCTGGTGGAAACACATGTGGTATCACCTCTTTATCTGGATGTTGCTGGTGCCAACAATAATGGCATTTGTGCGCCGTTTTTATTTGAAAATGATGGTTTATGACGATCGGGTTGTGGTAAGACGGGGGATTATTGGTACTAACAGCACCGTTTTGTTTATTCGCGATATCCAGACGATAGAAGTGCATCAATCCTTTTGGCAAAGAGTCTTTGGCTTTGGCGATATGTATATTGCCACCGCCGGCACATCTGGCTTCGAAGAGATTGCGATGGGGATTCCGGATCCCATGGATATCAAAGATCTGATATTGAGTGAAAGACGAAAGCTCCGTAAAGGGCTATAAAAAAATGGCGTCTAAAAATTAAACGCCATTTAAAAATAAGTAAAGAGTGTTTTCGTAGATTAGTTTGCGGATAGCGCTTTCAATACCCGATCCAGATTCGTCTGATAAATATTGAGATTGGGATCGTTGATTTTGCTACCCTGTGCGACAGCTTTTGAATAATTGGCTTTTGCAAGCGTGAGTTGCTCATTCCTTTCGTAGGCCTCACCAAGACTATCATAAACATTTGCCGAATTCGGATATTTCATGACATTCTTTTGGAAAACGGCTATGGCGCCCTGCATGTTGCCATTTCCTAACAAGGCATATCCTAAATTGTTGACCTGTGCTTCCGGAATTTCGATGGTGTAACGATAGCGCTCCGAGAGCATTTTGTAATGGCTTTCCAAACCCTCCCAATCCATCTCGTTTAAATTGCCGGTAAGACGCCAAGGGGAATAAATCATTTCCAGGCCATCGTAAATGCTTTTGTGGACGACGCTGCCGTGAGTTTCCTCCGGGAAATGAACAAATTTATGTTCGAGACCTTCGATGTTGTTATTCTTAAGCACGTCTTCAAATGCCTGGGCACTTGGGAGCATATCTCCACCTTCGTTACCCATTGTCATGAAAAACTGTGAAGGAAGTTTTTCGGTGTTCGCAAAGGTTTCTTCGGCCTGCTTTACCAATTCACGCTCTTTCCACCATAAACTGGGGCTAACGGAAATATAGGCGTTGAATATCTCCGGCTGGTTGAGGAAAACATAATTTGCAAACAAACCCCCAAAAGAATGACCTATCAAAATTTTATAAGGATGGGTTCGATATTCTTTCTCAATATGAGGCATTAACTCACTGGAAATAAATGTTGCGAAATTAGCCGCACCGCCGCTGGTCGGAAAACGCTCTTCATTGGTCGGGGTGAGATCCCGGGTGCGATCGGTGTTTGCGATTGCCACAACAATCAGATCCGGCATACGATTATTCTGGGCAAGAAATTTCACGATGCCCAGGGTGTGATGGAAATGACCGGGGCCATCCAATAAATAAATCACCGGATAACGAATGTCGGAATTCTCATAGCCCCTCGGCAAGTATATCTGCATGTGCCGCTCTTCTCCTAAAGTCTCGGACATCATGGAAATATTCTCGCCAACAACGATTGGCGTCTTCTCCGAAGCAAAAAGTGCCGCTGTAAACAGAAATAAAATTAGCACAGATCCAATTCTTTTGACCATTACATATCTCCTGATTAGTTTCCCCAAATTACCGAGCCTTTCCAAAAAAGTTTCACTTTCGAAAAATAGTATCAAGGTTTTCCAGGCTGGTACGGGAGGTGAGATCCAGGCTGAGCGGGGTTACTGCGACAATCTGATCCAGGGCAACTGCTTGAATATCCGAGTCGGCTTCCAGGGTTTCCTCGTCAATTGATATCTCCAATACGGTATCTTTAAATCGGCTATTGGCGTTGCCATCCGGAACCTCGGTAACATAGTAGGGTTGACGGGACTGACGAGTGATGCGCCAGGGAGTGGATTCCGAGGCATTAAAGGGGACTTCGATTTTCAAGACATCAACGTCCCGGGGCATCTTTCGGGTGAGCAGCTTTTCTGCAAAGAAGCGGGAGAAGTATGCGGCGCCATCCCAATCAATTTCGCCATAATGAAAATGATGTTCTATTCTGGTCTGCACGGAAATGGCCAGTGATGGAATAAAGCGGGCCGCGCCCTCCATTGCCGCCCCTAATGTGCCGGATTGGGTTACGTTAATCCCAACATTTTCACCATAATTGATGCCGCTGACCACCAGGTCTGGTTGTCTATTTCGCAAAATGGTATTGAAAGCGTGTAATACGATCTGTGCCGGGGTGCAATCACAATGATAGGCCTCAATCTCCTTTTCTTCAATTTTAAACGACATGGGAATAAGGGTGCTCTGTGGATTGCCGCGCAGGGCACGCCCGGTGGCAGACTGTTGCCGGCTGGGGGCGGCGATGACCAGTTCTCCCAATGGTAACATCGCCGCTGCCAGCGCCTTCAGTCCGGGGGAAGAAATACCATCGTCATTGCTGATCAGGATCAACGGTGTAGTCATATCAAGTTCCTTTGGTTTTTCTGTTTGGGGAAACCAATATAGCCGGTAAACCGGGCAATGTAAATTTGTATTTAATTTGAATTTTACACCATAAACGATATATTGACTTCTGCCAAGCATTTGATTTCTCACGCTGGCAGGACAGATGCTACTAATTCTATTTCTGATGAACCTGACCTTGAGGTGTTTATGCAAACTATAGAAGCGTGGGTCGTCGCATTTGCCGATGCAGCCTGGGGACCCTGGTTGCTGGTGCTTTTGCTTGGCGGTGGCTTGTTTTTTCTTGTTTATTCCAGACTTTTACCCTTCCGCTATTTTCGTCATGGTATAGATATATTGCGCGGAAAATATGACGACCCCGATGAACCCGGAGACATCTCACACTTTCAGGCTTTATCCAGTGCATTGGCTGGCACGATCGGTATGGGAAATATCGCCGGTGTGGCTATTGCGATTCAGGCCGGAGGACCCGGCGCTGTGTTTTGGATGTGGATGAGCGCGGTTGTTGGTATTGCGACGAAGTTTTTTACCTGCTCCCTGGCTATCATGTATCGCGGGAAGGATAGTGCCGGGCATCTTCAGGGAGGACCGATGTATGTCGTCTCGGAAGGATTGGGAAAAAACTGGAAACCGTTAGCCTACCTTTTTTGCATTGCCGGTCTAATTGGATGTTTGCCGATGTTTCAGGTCAACCAATTGGTGCAAATACTCCGTGAAGTGCTTTTTATACCCTATGGCTGGTTGCCGGAAGGGCAGGAAGCGAATTTCAATTTAGGTGCAGGCATTACGATGGCGGCATTGGTTGCCATGGTAATTTTTGGTGGGATTACTCGTATCGGTGCGGTCGCTTCCAAAATGGTCCCGACGATGGTCGTGCTCTATATGCTCGCCGCCGCCTGGATTTTAATCTCGAATTTCTCTGTGGTGCCGGAATACTTCATGTTAATTGTTACTGATGCTTTTACCGGGCAGGCGGCAGTTGGTGGCGCAATCGGCTCGGTTATTATTACCGGTGTACGTCGGGCGGCATTCTCCAACGAGGCCGGTATTGGTACCGAAGCTATGGCTCACGGCGCTGCAAAGACCAAAGAGCCAATCCGCGAAGGACTCGTTGCAATGCTTGGTCCGGTAATTGATACTCTGATTGTCTGTACCATAACCGCATTGGTTATCCTGGTAACCGGCGTTTGGAAAACCGGCGATGCCGATGGCGTTACCTTGACGGCAAATGCCTTTAACGCCGGTATGCCGGGCATTGGTAGCTTTGTCTTGATTACTTGTGTGTTGTTTTTTAGTACCAGCACGATGTTCAGCTATTCTTATTATGGAACGAAATGCCTGGGCTTCCTGGTTGGTGCGGAAAGACAGCATTATTATAACTATTTTTACATTTCGTTAATGATCGTTGCTGCCATCGCTTCCAGTGATGCCGCGGTTAGTTTGATTGATGGTATGTATGCCCTGATGGCCATACCGACAACGCTTTCCGCAATAATGCTGGCGCCGAAAGTGATGGCTGCTGCGAAAACTTATTTTGCGAAAATGGATGGGAATACCTAAGAATGCGATGGCGTAGCAAAATTACGGCAGGTAAATTTCGGAAAAACCTGCCCGGCAATGTTACCCCGTAATGATTCGGTAACAATAATGCAAAGTAAGTTTTCGGATAAGTTTACACGACTAATGAGGTGCTATTATGACGACGAAAGCTGAGAAGAAACTGAACTTACTTGCAGACTTTACCCCTTCGACCCCGGAGGCCTGGAGAGATGCTGCGGAAAAGCTCCTGAAGGGGCGCCCGTTTGAGAAAGTCATGCTTACCCGGACGTATGACAACATTACGCTGCAGCCTATCTATCACTTAGAGAATCCATCCGTTACACTGGAAGAATATCCCGGTTTTTTTCCATTTACGCGCGGCGCAAAAGCCAGCGGTAATAGTGGGATTGGCTGGGATATTGTTCAAATGCCAGTTGCCGGTAATCCTGCCCAGATAAATGCCTCACTAAAAGATGGTTTAAAAAACGGTCAAAATACAATCGCATTTGATTTAAAGAATGTTGTTGTCGATGATTGGCAGAAGAAAGATTGGGCACAGGTTTTTAAGGACATACAATGGCAAAATAATCCTTTGTTTCTGGACTGCCCCAATCAGGGCGTTGCAGTTGCCGGCGCGTTGGAGACTCTCGCTAAAAAACAAAAAATTGATCTCAGTAATCTGAGCGGTTTGATTGGCAATGATCCCTGCTATCACTTGTTAACCTATGGGCGCTCAATCCGGCCATTGCCCAGGCTCTATGACGAGACTGCGCATTTGATTCGCTGGAGCCTCGATAAAGCGCCGGCTTTGCAAGTGCTTCGTGTTAATGGCGAACATTATCATAATGCCGGGGGAAGCGTCGTCCAGGAATTGGCCTTCACGGTCTCCTCTGCGGTCAGTCATCTGCGCGCGCTACTCGATTTAGGGATAACTATAAACGAGATTGCTCCCCGAATACGTTTCTCATTTGCACTGGGAGGCGATTTCTTTACCCAAATCGCCAAATTGCGGGCAGCACGGCGGATCTGGGCACAGATTGTTGCCGCGTTTGACGGCGATGAAAATTCCCAGCAAATGCGTATCCACGCCCGTACCGGATTTTGGAATAAAACCGTTACGGATCCGTATGTGAATATGCTCCGTACGACAACCGAGGCATTTTCCGGTATCGTCGGAGGATGCAATAGTTTGCAAATTGATGCGTTCGATGCGTTGTTCCGGGAACCCGATGCACTTTCCCAAAGAATTGCCCGCAATCTGCATGAGATTCTAAAAACGGAAACGCATCTTGACAAAGTAATTGATCCGGCAGGGGGCAGCACATTTGTAGAAACAATGACGGATGATTTAGCTGAAGAAGCATGGCAACTCTTTCAGGATGTCGAGGCACAGGGAGGTTTTTTTAAAGCCCTGGAAACAAATTTTATCCAGGAAACAGTTGCCGCTACTGCAGCAGAAAAGAAGCAAAACCTTGGCAAGCGCAAAGATCTGCTGATCGGCAGTAATATTTATCCGAATCCAAATGAGATATTGCCTCAAGCTGGCAACAGTAAACAATTGAGAGCTGCCAATACATCCAAGAATGGCGCGAATCATCTGGCTGTAAAACCGTTGCCGCTGGAACGGGGTGCTGCGATGTTTGAGGCCCTGCGGTACAAAACGTCTGATTGGGAGAAAAACAATGGTTCTGCATTAACGGCTTATCTCGCAAACGCCGGACCATTAAAACAGCATAAAGCCAGGGCAGATTTTAGTGCTGGTTTCTTGCAAGTTGCTGGCATTAAAACGGTTTATCCTTCGGGAGAAAATGACCCGGCGCTTTTAGCAAAAGCAGCGCTTGAAAGCCAGGCTGCTGTCGTCGTTCTCTGCTCTACTGATGACAGTTATCCGGAAATTGTGCCGGCATTCATGAAAGAATTTCGGGCAAAAAATTCCGAGTCAATGGTGTTGTTGGCAGGGTATCCGAAAGACAAGATTGACGAATTCCGGTCCCAAGGAATAGATGATTTTATTCATATTCGAGCGAATGTTTATGAAGTGCTGGCGGAGATTTTGAAAAGAACGGGGGTGATGTAATGAAAAAGTATCCTGATTTCACGAAAATCGCTTTATCCAACGAACCTGAGCAAACGGTGGAGTTTTCCCGCTGGGAAGAAAACTGTTTGGCGGAAACCAACAATGATGGCACTCTGAAAGATTGGGAAACTTACGAACAAATTCCGGTGAAGCCGCTCTACCGGAAGAGCGACATCGCCAACTTGCCCCATCTGAATTATTCCGCCGGCATGCCACCTTTCCTGAGAGGGCCCTATGCAACGATGTATGTGATGCGCCCCTGGACGGTTCGGCAATATGCCGGTTTTTCTACCGCGGAAGAGAGCAACGCTTTCTATCGCCGGAACCTTGCTGCCGGGCAGAAAGGATTGTCGGTGGCATTCGATCTGGCAACGCATCGCGGATACGATTCCGATCACCCGCGGGTAGTGGGCGATGTCGGCAAGGCCGGCGTCGCCATCGATTCTATCCTGGATATGAAAATTCTTTTTGATGGCATTCCCCTGGATCAAATTTCAGTGTCCATGACCATGAATGGCGCTGTTCTGCCCATCATGGCTTTTTATATTGTGACTGCTGAAGAACAAGGTGTTTCACCGGAAAAGCTTAGCGGGACGATTCAGAATGATATCCTGAAAGAATACATGGTGCGGAATACTTATATTTATCCGCCGGAACACTCCATGCGGATCATCGCGGACATCTTCGCCTACACATCGGAAAAGATGCCGCGCTTTAATAGTATCAGTATCTCCGGTTACCATATGCAGGAAGCCGGCGCTACCGCAGATCTGGAAATGGCTTACACGCTTGCGGATGGATTAGAATATGTGCGCACCGGAATTAAGGCCGGCATTCCGGTGGATGCCTTTGCACCGCGTCTATCCTTTTTCTGGGCGATTGGCATGAATTATTTTATGGAAATCGCCAAGATGCGCGCTGCACGGGTGCTCTGGGCGAAGTTGATCAAACCATTCAATCCGGAAAATCCCAAATCCTTGATGCTTCGGACCCATTCGCAAACATCCGGTTGGAGCCTTACCGCACAGGATCCGTTTAATAATGTTGCCCGCACTTGCATTGAAGCGATGGCCGCTGCGATGGGACACACTCAGTCGCTGCACACCAATTCCCTTGATGAAGCAATTGCGTTACCGACTGATTTTTCTGCACGCATTGCCCGCAATACCCAATTATATTTACAGGAAGAAACCGGTATTTGCCGGGTGATTGATCCCTGGGGCGGCTCCTATTATGTCGAATCGCTGACCAATGCCCTAATGGAAAAAGGCTGGGCACACTTAGAAGAGATTGAGTCCCTGGGTGGAATGGCGAAAGCGATAGAAACCGGCATTCCGAAGATGCGCATCGAAGAAGCGGCTGCCCGGCGCCAGGCCCGGATTGATGCCGGTAAAGAAACCATCGTCGGCGTCAATAAGTATCGCCTGGAGGAAGAAGCGCCGATCGACATTCTGGAAATTGACAATACTGCAGTACGGGAATCACAACTGGAAAGGCTACGGCAGCTGCGGAATGAACGCGATGAAGCGGCCGTTGAAAATGCCCTGACCGCTATTACCGAAGCCGCAGCATCCGGAGAAGGCAATTTACTTGCATTGTGTGTAAATGCAGCTCGTGCCCGCGCGACGCTTGGAGAGATGTCCTCGGCGATGGAGAAAGTATTCGGTCGGCATAAGGCCGTGATAAGATCAATCTCCGGTGTTTACAGCAGTGCATATGGAAAGGACGAGCAAGTGGAAAAAGTCCGTAAAATCGTGGAAAAATTTGCCGAAATCGAAGGACGGCGTCCGCGGATTATGATCGCCAAAATGGGACAGGACGGCCATGACCGTGGCGCAAAGGTTATCGCTACTGCATTCGCCGACCTCGGGTTTGATGTCGACATTGGTCCGCTCTTTCAAACGCCGGCGGAAACAGCCCGGCAGGCGGTAGAAAATGATGTGCACATCATCGGCATGAGCTCTCTGGCTGCCGGACATAAAACCTTGATGCCACAACTAATTGCGGCATTGCGCGAACTTGATCGTGAAGATATTATGGTTGTGGTTGGTGGGGTTATTCCTCCCCAGGATTATGATTATCTCTATGAAAACGGCGCATCTGCGATTTTCGGTCCGGGCACCGTCATTCCGGAAGCCGCTGTTGAAATCTTAAATGAATTAATGGAAAGGATTGGGGCTTAGGCTCCGCAGTCTGCGATGCCAAAGAAATCAAAATTGCCGGCATGGGCGCCAAAAGAAGGTGGAGACGCTTTTGCCGGCAAAGTAATTCCGGGCAGCCTCTCCTCAAAGGGGCGGAAGAGCGGC
Organism: Calditrichia bacterium; assembly: GCA_028284905.1. GTDB lineage: Bacteria > Calditrichota > Calditrichia > RBG-13-44-9 > J075 > JACKAP01. The sequence goes on along the minus strand of JANQQU010000060.1, from coordinate 122,643 downwards.
AAAAAAACGCCGCGGCGGCCCCGGCTGACGGTCGACGATTACGTGAAAGGGGTGCTTGCCTGCAATCGGGCGATTATGGGACGGGCAATCTCGCTAATTGAAAGCGATGCTGCCGCCCATATCACGGAAGCGCAGGAGATGCTCCAGGCACTATTGCCGCATACCGGAAAATCGATGCGGGTGGGAATTACCGGCGTTCCCGGTGCTGGCAAGAGTACTTTAATCGAAGCATTGGGACTTTACCTGTTGACTGCCGGCCACAAGGTGGCTGTGCTGGCCGTCGATCCTACCAGCAGTATTACCGGTGGCAGTATTATGGGAGATAAGACCCGTATGGAGAAACTGGCGCGGGAAGACAATGCTTTTATACGGCCGTCACCTTCCGGTGGTGCGCTGGGGGGCGTCGCCCGAAAAACCCGCGAAACGATGCTCATCTGCGAAGCTGCCGGATTTGATACAATCCTAGTCGAGACTGTCGGGGTTGGGCAAAGTGAAATTGCAGTGCGCTCGATGGTCGATTTTTTTTTGCTGCTTCAAATTGCCGGTGGCGGAGATGAACTGCAGGGAATTAAAAAAGGTGTTATTGAAATCGCCGATACTGTTTTTGTCAACAAAGCAGATGGCGACAACATCTCCCGGGCCAAGGTTGCCCGGCAGGAACTCTCCCGGGCGCTGCACTATCTATCACCGGCAACGGAGGGATGGCAGCCAAAAGCCTATACATGCTCCGCACAGAGTGGTGATGGAGTTGAAAAATTGTGGCAGGTGGTAGAAACATTTCAGGAAACAACTACTAATAGCGGCGTTTTTCAACAGCGCCGGAAGGAACAATCACGAGAATGGATGCATGCTTTGATAAATGAATATTTGACTACCATATTCCTGAAAAACCCAGCTGTCGGTGCTAAATTGAAACAGGTAGAATCCGACGTAGTGGCAGGGCAACTACCAGTAACGGCTGGCGCCCGTGAATTACTTGCCGCATTTATGAAAAACCGGGAAGATGAAGAGTGAAAGCTGCATCTATTTTAAATAAAATGCGCCACAGCGCTGCTTTTGAACTGGCGTGCTTTCCGGAATTAGGTTCTACCAATGCATACCTGGCTGGGGAGGCGCGGAATGGTGCACCGCAATGGCAGGTGGTTATCGCGGATCGGCAAACAGAAGGGAAAGGACGCCATCAGCGTCAGTGGGAAAGTCCGCCCGGATTGGGTGTTTGGTTCTCCATGCTATTGCGTCCCACGCTGCCTCCGACGCGCCTGAATCTGATTAACCTTTACAGCGCCTACAGTCTGGCGACATATTTGGAAAGTGTCTTCCGGGAAAACGGTATTCCGGAATTATCTGTTGATCTGAAATGGCCGAACGACTTATTGGTCCGCGGAAAAAAAATATCGGGAATACTGCTGGAGGGAAGCTTTACAGCAAACAGTATTCAGTATGTAGTCGTCGGCATTGGGATCAATGTAAAACATCTGATTGCCGATTTTCCACCGGAGCTGCGTGAAAAAGCAGCCTCATTGCAAATGTTCCTCGGTAAATCGATTGACCGGGAAAAATTACTGGCCGGTTTCCTGGATTATTTCTATGATGGATATATGCACTACGCCCAGGACAATTTCAGCTCCCTGGCGGCCTTATATACGAAAAAGGTGTTGTTCCTTAACGAAAAAATATCCGTCAGCGATGGTAGTGAAAACATGACAGGTGTCTTTCGGGGCATTTCCCCGGAGGGTTACATGCTGTTGGAGCGAAATGGGCAGCAAGTTGAAATTACTGCCGGAGATGTCTTCGGGGAAAACCTGCATCAGGAAAGATAAAAAGCATCTGGGTTTTAACAATTTACATCTGTTTAACGGTGATTTAGATTTGTCAAACAATCTATTGAAAAATATTGTTATAAGTCAATTTTTTGACATTGTTAAAAAGTATATTGGGGCGTTAGGGTAGAATGATTCTAGCTGTAGACATTGGCAATACCCATACTGAGATCGGGCTCTATATCGATCGTGACTATCTGGATAGCTGGAAGATTGCTACCGGTGTTCATCGCACTGAAGATGAACTAATGGTCTTTGTAAAACAATTTTTGGCGCAACAGCAAAGGCAAATTGACGAAATTAGTGGCGTTGCTATTTCATCTGTGGTGCCGGGCGTAAACCAAATCTACATTCGAATGTGTGAAAAGTATTTGGGGCTTCGGCCGCTCTGTGTGCATCATGGACTGGATTTGCAAATATCTATCGCCTACAATCCGCCGCATAGTGTCGGTGCGGATCGTATTTGTAATGCTGTTGCTGCATATGAAAAATATCAATCGCCTTGCATAATCGTTGATATTGGCACCGCGACAACTTTCGATGTCGTCGCGAGGGGAGGAGTTTACGAGGGTGGCGTCATAGCGCTCGGATTGGAAACAGCTGCCTCCGGACTGCACTTGCGTGCCTCCAAGTTGCCGACAATTGCTTACGAATTTCCGAAAAGTGTTATCGGGAAAACAACGGAAGACAGCATGAAGTCCGGCATTATGTATGGTACCGTTAAGTTGATCGACGGACTGATAGAGATGATTTCGGAAGAGATGCAGGAAGAACCGGCATTGGTGGCAACCGGTGGTTTTAGTAAAACCATTGCGCCGCAGAGCAAATTCAAAATGAATGTGGAGCCACAGCTGGTTCTGGATGGATTGATAAGCATATACTGGCGTAACAGTAAAAAATAGATTATAATGTCACTTATTATACAGGTTAGGAAAACCTGCGACGATGTTTAGCAAAACGATGCCTTTGCTATCGGAAAAACAAAATTGAGCCACTATGGGGAATCGATACTTTAAAATAATTATCAATATGCCAACGGATACTTTGTATAAGTATCTCCACAACAACTTGATCTACCAGAATCTTGAGTTGTTTTATCTGCCCTCTGGCGCAGAGCTGGAGCAGTATATTCAGCGCATTCATCCTCGTATTGTCCTGATGTCTATTGGGTCAGATCCCGACAAGCTGGAAGCATCATTGCAGACGATTCGCAATATCAATGCGAATGAAAATGTCTGGATTTTATTATTACTCGGCAAAAACCTTTCTACTGCGGAAATTCGCAGTGCACTCCCGGTTAAGCGCATTCTGATTCAACCGGAAGATGTTGATCATCAGCAGATTGCTCACAACATTCTTTCGATTAAACACATTGTTCAATCGATGACACAGCAGGCTTCCCAAAATCAATTTGAAGAAAACATTAATCACTGTTTGCGGATCATCTATCAGGAAAAGAATCTGAGCCGGATATTTGAACGCCTGGTTAATTATTTTCCGAAAATTATTGCCGCTGACTATTGGGGGATTTTTACAATCGATCGTCAGATGCGTCATATCGAATATTTTGCACAATTTATTCCTCCAACGAAAAATAAGCGAACATCACTTAGTCAGAATCTGGAGCTCCTGGCGTTGCAGTGGCTGCAGGATGGCCGTCCATTTTTGAAAACCCGCAAAGATGAGCCGGAGGCATTCCGCAATTTAAGTGACTGGGGATGGCCGGTGGGGCAGCTCTATTTTCTGCCGATCAATATGAAGGATCGCGCTATTGGCGGAATTATGGCCGGGAATATCAAAGGCCATCAGATGAGCGCCCAGGAAATCCGTTTCCTGAATGAGATCGTGCAGTTTATCTCGAAGCGAATCGTTGATGAGAACCTCACGCAATCAGAAGTGCAGCAGGTCAGTGACTTTTCCGATCAGCTGTTGACAACAAATTTCGACGAAGATGCCATTTTTAATCATGCCACTCAGAAACTGAGTGAGGTTACCCGGGCATCCAGTGCGATTTACTGGAAGTATAACAAAGGCTTCGGTTTTCTTTTTCCGAAATATTTTTATTTCCTGGAGGGCGGCAGCGCCGGCGAACCCCGGGAAAAGGACATGATCTTTCTCAACAAGGAAAGCTTCCTCAGTCAGTTAATTGCTGCCGGAAAAATTCAGTCGATCGAGAACGTGCTTCTCAATGATAAAATTGCCGCCAGCACCCGGGATATTTTCTCCAAGCTCAACTATCATCACATTCTGATTATCCCTTTGAAGATTCACGGAGAAATTACCGGTGCACTGATTGTGAACAAATATCAGGATCGGGATCGATTTAATATCTGGGAAATTCATAAAGCGGAAGAGATTTTCAAGCGCACGCAAAAGGTTATCGAAGATGCCAATTCCGTTAAGGAGGCGAATCTTAAGCTAAAACAGCTTTCCCGTATTTTTGAATTGGGTAACGAAATTAAGCTGAACCTTAGTCTTAAAGAGATTTTAGCGAGAATTACCGGCAGTTTGCGAAAAACGCTCGGCTGGAACGATGTCTTGATATTACTCCGGGATGAATTCGGCGAAAATTTCTTTGCCAGCAACATTGTTGGTTTTAACCGGCAGCAGCGTTTGCCTTTCGATTTTACCCAAAAGATCCCGGTGGAATCATTCAACAGTACCCTGGTAGATCTGGGGGAACGCATTGGGAATACCTATTTCCTGCAAAAATCCCGCGCCAGTGTGAAGGCCAATGGTAAAGCGGAGCAACCACTGGAAACACCAACCGTTGTTGAGTGGAAGGATAATGACCTGCTCATTATACCCATTGAGACCCGCAATAAAGTGCTAGGTTATATGGTGGTTCACGATCCGGTGGACCGGCTTCGGCCAAGCCGGGAAAAAGTTATTTCCCTGGAATATTACGCGAACCAGGCCGCCATCGCGGTAGAAAATTCTACTCTATATGAGGAGCTGCTGGCCAGCCAAACCCGCTACCGTTCTCTCGCGGAAACGATGAGTATCGGCCTGGTTACCTGTGATAAACAAGGCGTTATCACTTATGCGAACCCTGCTTTGCAGCAGCTGCTGGCCTACGAAGAGAATGAACTGGTTGGCAATCCGCTGATCAATTTTTTCCCCGAAGACAGTCATGTCTCTTTAGAGGGCGTAACCACGCAGCTGTTGGCAACAACAGACGACACTGAACGCCTCGAAGATCTTGAATTTGATATGCTCAGCAAAACCGAAGAAGTGATCCCGGTTTCCGCCCTGGCTTTCCCGTTCTATGAACGCCGGAAAAAAATTGGTTACTTCCTGATCGTAAATGATCTGCGAATGATCAAACGAATGGAACGCATGAAAGCCGATTTCAACTCGATGATTGTTCATGATCTCCGTTCTCCGATGAATGTTATCCAGGGCTTCCTGGAGCTGATACGCAACCGGGTAGTTGGGGAAATAAATACTGAGCAGGAAGAGTTACTGGATATTGCCAAAGAGAATGTCAAAAAAGTACTCGCGTTGGTGGACAACTTCCTGGTCGCATCCAAGCTGGAAGTCGGAAAATTTTCAATCGACGCGAAACTGGATGACTTGAATGGACTCATTCGCCGCCAGGTTGAGAACCATAAAGTGCTCGTAAAAACCAAGAATATCAAAATCGACGTCGATCTGGATCGCGATCTTCCCTTATTACCATTTGATAGCATGCGCATTGACCAGGTGCTTAATAACCTCCTGAGTAATGCAATGAAGTTTACGCCGGAAAATGGCAACATTACCGTTAACTCTCACCAGGAAAAAGAGATGGTTGACGGGCAGGAAGAAGCATTCGTGCGGGTTTCTGTTAAAGATACCGGCGTGGGTATTCCTGCCGATAAACTGCCTCACATTTTCGACAAGTATGAGCAAGTGGATGAGAATCAGGCCTTTAATGTCCGGGGGACCGGATTAGGGCTGTCCATTTGCAAAGAGATCGTAATGCTGCATGGCGGCAAGATTTGGGTGGAGAGCGCCCAGGATGCCGGCAGCGAATTTATTTTCCTCCTACCAATTGCTACTGCCACCGAAAAAATTGCAAAGTAAATTGACAAAGTCAAATTTACTGCTTACTATTGAACCTCCGTTTGCAAAGCGACGTTTTGCTGAACGGAGTGCTTCCGGGGATACTAGAAACAACGCCGAAGTTTAATCGCAAGCCTTACAAAAATCATGGCCAAGAAAAAAAACGCTACCACACCGCTCATGGAGCAATATCTCTCTATCAAGGCGGATTATGCTGATATGGTTTTGCTCTATCGGATGGGGGACTTTTACGAGACCTTTTACGAAGATGCAAAAACAATCTCACGCGTGCTCGGTATTGCGTTAACCAAACGAGCCCACGGTAAATCTGCCGATGTGCCTTTGGCAGGCTTTCCACATCATGCCCTGGATGCGCACCTCCCAAGGCTCGTGCAGGCTGGCCATCGCGTGGCGATCTGCGAGCAGGTAGAAGATCCGAAGCAGGCGAAGACGATCGTAAAACGGGAAGTGGTGGAGGTGGTTACGCCGGGCACTGCTCTCTCGGAAAAGTTGCTGGATCATAAAAGTAATAATTACCTGGCTGCGATTTACCTACAGGGGGCAACCGCCGGCGTTAGTTACGGCGATTTCTCCACCGGGGAATTTTATATTAGTGAAGTGCCCCTGGAAAACCTGCTGAACTATATCCAGGAAATTTCCCCGAAAGAATTACTGGTCTCCAATAGTATGCTCGATCAAATACAGCAATCATTTGACCGGCAGATTAACGCGATTTTTTCCCGCATGGATGACTGGATCTTTACCTACAAATTTGCTTATGACACACTGACATCCCATTTTCGCACAACGAATCTGAAAGGATTCGGTGCCGAGTCTTTCAAACTGGGCATTGTCGCAGCCGGCGCCATTTTGCACTATACCAAGGAAAATTTCCAAAGCAATCCGGTGCATGTACAAAAATTGTCGGTGATCTCCTCTGATGATTTTATGATTCTCGATCCATCGACGCGCCGTAATCTGGAAATCCTTAACCCGATTATCGGGCAGGAACGGGAAGGGACGCTGCTCTCTATTCTTGATCATAGCATTACCCCAATGGGCGGGCGAATGTTTAAGCAGCTGATCACCCATCCACTGGTCGCTCTGGATAAAATTCAGGAACGACTGGATCGTGTCGATACATTCTTTCAGGATCGTGATCTGCGAAATTCGATTCGTGAGAATTTCGAAAATATTAGCGACTTGGAAAGATTGCTGGGCAGAATGGCAACGGGCCGGGCCAGTCCCCGTGATATGGTAACCCTGAAGAATGCCCTGACCTATATCGAACCGGTTCGAGCGTCGATCCGGGCATCCGGGCATGATGCACTGACTTTTTATGGTGAATGCCTGGAGGATGTCGATGAGGTCGTACAGCTGATCAATACTGCTATTGCGGATAATCCACCGCAGAATATTACCGAAGGTGGTATCATTCGTGACGGATACAATGTTGATCTGGATGAATTGCGTGAAATTAGTCGGGAAGGGAAATCTTGGATTGTAAATCTGCAAAACCAGGAACGGGAGAAAACAGCAATCCCGACACTGAAAATCGGCTTCAATAAAGTGTTTGGCTATTATTTTGAAGTTACCCGTACTCATCAGGATAAGGTGCCGGAATATTTTATCCGCAAGCAGACGCTTGTCAATGCCGAGCGCTATATTACCCCGGAGTTGAAAGAGTTTGAAGAGAAAGTGCTTGGCGCAGAAGAAAAAATGGCTGAATTGGAATACGCCCTTTTCCAGCAAATTCGGGAAGCGGTCGCCGGGTGGGGAGCGGTCATCCAGAACAATGCACGCCTGATTGCCGAACTGGATTGCCTGGCAGCGCTTGCGCATGTTGCGGCTTTATATAAATATGTAAAACCAACGATTGATGATGGACATGAAGTCCGGATTGTTGATGGACGGCATCCGGTCGTCGAACAATTATTGCCGCACGATGAGCCCTTTATCGAAAATGATATTTCCCTCAGCAATGCCGATACGCAAATTATGGTAATAACCGGCCCGAACATGTCGGGTAAATCCACCTACCTTCGCCAGGTGGGCCTGATCGTTTTTCTGGCGCAGATCGGTTCTTTTGTGCCGGCGGCAAGTGCACATGTCGGCATCGTCGACAGAATATTCACCAGGGTCGGTGCTTCGGATAATCTCGCCTTTGGAGAAAGTACTTTTATGGTGGAAATGTTGGAAGCTGCCAACATCCTCAATAATGCCAGCCCGAAAAGTTTGATACTACTTGATGAAGTGGGGCGGGGGACCAGTACTTTTGACGGGTTGTCAATTGCCTGGGCGATGACGGAATATCTGCATCACAACAAGAAAATTGCTGCGAAAACACTCTTTGCCACACATTACCACGAATTAACCGAGTTGGCGATGCTGTATCCCCGCATCAAAAATTACCGGGTAGCCGTTCAGGAGCACGAGGATCATGTTGTCTTTCTGAGGAAAATTGAAGAAGGCGGGATGGACAATTCCTATGGTATCTATGTTGCCCAGATGGCTGGTCTGCCCAGTCCGGTCGTTGAACGGGCGAGAGAAGTGTTAAGAAACCTGGAAGCGAACGAATTAACCCCTAATGACACCTCCCGATTAGGGAAGCGGCAGGGGGGACGTAACGTGGATCAGAATCAACTAAGCTTGTTTGATGCACGCCAGCCTTCTGAAATCGAGGAAGCTCTGAAGAAATTGGATCTCAATACCCTGACACCTATCGAAGCGCTGCTAAAACTTCAGGAATTAAAAGAAAAATTACGGTGACAAAACCGGCGAAACGCAGACTGCAAGGGGATAATTAACCGTTATTTAAAGAAAATTTATTTTTTTTTGGTTTACCCCTTCTCTATTTCGTCTAAGTTCTGTATATTATTCAGCAATAATTAAAATGATCGCTTTAAGGCTATAATTCACAGAAGTTTATACTGTGAAAATAAATTAAAACTTGCAGAATAAGTTTCCCCCGGTTATTTTCGTAGCATTATACCGGCTAAGTATATAAAAAAATGTCATCTAAAGATGTTGGAGGCAGCGCAAAATGAAGACCGTTACGAAAAAGGAAGTTGCCAAGCGGGTTGCAAAAATGATGGGGCAAAAAATATACATCACCGAAGAATTCGTAAATGCGGTTTTTCAAGCCTTAAGAGAAATTCTCAGTGAAGCCGATCCGGAAATTCGAATTGAGATTCGCGACTTTGGTGTGTTTGAGGTAAAGGAGACCAAGCCGAAGCCAAAAGCGCGTAATCCTCGCACTGGCGAAATCATCTATGTGCCGGCGCGCAGAAAAACACACTTTAAGCCCGGTAAGCTTTTAAAGGATATATTGAAAACCCCTCTGGACAAATAAATATTCGGATTCATATTAATAAATAAATTGATCTGAAATTCAATTTTGCTAAATTACCGTTCTTTAGGACTGCTGAAGAACGGTTTTTTTATAGCTAAAAACGATACAAACTCTGGGTAGATTATGGCGGATGTTGATGCATTGCCTTTGAAAGTTGGCGTCGTCGGCTGTGGTGGGGTTGCACAGGTTGTTCACTTGCCGGTATTGAAAAAGATGCCTGATGTAGATGTTGTCGCACTCTGTGACGTCGATGTTCGTAAAGCAACAATCGTTGCGAACCGCTTCGGTGTTAAACGAATTTTCGGAGATATTGAAGAGATGTTCCGGCAGTGTAAGCTGGATGCCGTTTTTATTCTTACGCCCAGCAATATGCATTTGCCGATGAGTCTCATTGCTCTGAAAAACGGGGCACATATTTTTATCGAGAGGCCCGGAGCTAGAAACACCAAGGAAGCCCAACGCCTCGCCGCTGCAGCTCAAAGCTCCCAACGGCACATAATGGTCGGGATGCACACGCGCTTTCGGGAAGACATGCAAGCAGTGAAAAAATACCTTGACCAAAAGACCTTCGGAGAAATCTTTTTCATCAAAGCTGAATGGCTGCAGGCCAAATTTCAATCGATAAAACAACCCTGGCTGCTAAATAAACGGGTTTCTGGAGGTGGCGTCTTGTTGGACCTGGGGATTCAATTAGTCGATACCAGCTGGTGGTTAACCGGAAAGCCGAAAATAGAATCTGTAAAGGCCTATTCACAACAGATCAATTCAACTCTGGAAGTTGAAGATTTCTGCAGTTTCTATTTGAAATTTTCCAACAATCTTAAAATGGCATTTCACGCCAGCTGGAATTTTCCCATCGCAAAAGATCGTTTTCATGCCGAAATTTTTGGTTCGAAAGGATCTGTCAACCTCAACCCTTTTCATCTCGAAAAAATTCGCAACGGAAAATCACAAAACATTACTCCCACTGGTATCGAACGGCGTGCGCCGATACTTTTTAAGCAAGCCTATGCTGATGAAATCCAGCATTTTGTTGATTTTCTGGTCGGGAAAACGAAATATCTGGAATCCACCATTGCCGATGCGGTCCATATTCACAGTATTATTGATGCCATATATGCATCACTAAAGACCAATCGGGAGATTACCCTCTAGTGTTGCAATCAGTGCGAATCGGGCAACGATCCGAATTGTTTCTGATCCTTATTCTAATGGCTCTGACAGGCTTTGTAAAGCCACAGACTTCTTACCCGGTTAATGAAGATGTTATTGCAGATTTACTTGTGAAATCAACATTAGAAAAGTTGAAAACGAACTTGCCGGAGGCAGAAGCTATTACAATTTATGCAGCTTCTGGAAATCAGTTTGAGAGTTGGTTTCAGCAAATTTTAACCGACAGTTGCCTTCAGCATAATTATTTAGTTTATTCTTACCCCAAGAAAGACAGTGCCGATGCTATTCTCCTGGAGATATCCGGCACTGCCGTTGAAATTAATTACAAATCAACCGGGCGAAAATGGTTGTTTGGTTCAAAAGGGTTTCAACGAATAATAGCCAGCAAGAGTCACCTGCAATTTCGTAATAAAGAAAACCAGGTGCTCTTTAGTCAGGAAATTTCAGGAGAATATCAGGATGTTATTCCCGGTAATTTCCTAAAGTCGGCGGAAAATGAAGCGTTACCGTTTACAAAAGGAACTAAATCCGCTGATCCGTTTATAAAACGCTGGTTAGAACCTGTCATAATTACCGCATCGACGATGACAGTGGGATACTTATTTTATACGCTAAGGAGTGAATAGTAATGCCGACGATAAGAAATTTGATAATTGTGAACCTTCTGGCAGGCTTTGTTTTGCTTTCCGGTTGTGGCAAAAAAGTAAAAACCAGGGATTTAGGACCGGATGAGTATTTTGAATACGCAAAAGCAAAGTTCGATAATGGAAAATATCTAACGTCAGTAACAGAGTTTACGATTATTACGCTTCGTTTTAGCGGTAACCCGATTGTTGATGATGCACAATATTACCTCGCTGAATCCCACTTTAAGCAAAAAGATTACCTGATTGCGATTTCTGAATATCAAAAATTGATGAGTGACTATCCGCAAAGCTCTTACTATGTGCTTGCCCAGTTTAAAGTTGCTTTATCTTACTATAATCTTTCTCTTCGCCCGGAACTGGATCAGGATTTTACGAAAAAGGCCCTGCGCCAATTTCAGGCTTTTATTGAAGAAAATCCCAATCATGAGCTGCGCGAGAATGCAGAAAAATTGCGTTTGAAATTACGCGAAAAGCTTGCCAAGAAGAGAATCCTCGGGGCAACAACTTATCGCAAGATGGGGATTAATGATGCGGCGGTTATCTATTATGACATTATTCTTAGTGAATATTACGATACTGAACATGTCGAAGAAGCGCTGTATTGGAAAGGCGAATGCCTCTTTCAATTGAAAAAATATACGGAAGCTCAAAACACCTTTATCATCTTTGCGGAAAAATATCCGGAGAGTGGCTGGATTGGCAAGGTGAAAAAACGTATTTCCCAGGCTGAAGAAAACCTGAATTCCCCGAGCCCTGATGGTACTGCCGAGCTTAGCGAGCGAGACAATAGTTAAGCGTATAGGGTTGTTCGGCGGCAGTTTTAATCCGGTTCATTTGGGACATTTACTTGTTGCGGAAACTGTTCGGGAAGCTTGTGCACTGGATAAAATTATCTTTATCCCGGCGAAAAAAAATCCTTTCAAGAAAAACGCTGAAATCGCCGAAGCTCACCATCGCTTAAAGATGCTAGAACTAGCAATCCAGGGGAATCCTTCCTTTGCAGTTGACACCTGTGAATTGGATCGCGATAAGGTATCTTACACCATAGATACCATACGAATATTGCGTCAAACATATTCTGCGGATAATTATCAGTTCTTTTTTCTTGTTGGGGCAGATAACCTGACAGGCTTTCCAGATTGGAAGGGGGCTGAGCAGCTAGTAACACTTTGTGACTTTATCGCATTTGGCAGACCCGGCTATGACAACCGTATCACAGAGCATCCTTTAACTGCCGGTTTTCATTTTGTAGAAACACCTTTGATGGAAATTTCCGCAACGGAAATTCGCGCAAGGATAAGCGCGGGCAAAAGCATTAAATACAGTCTACCGGAAGTTGTTGAAAATTATATATATGAGCATGGAGTATATTTGCCAGTAGATGCAGATAGGCAGGGTGGGGGAAGAGAAGCCGATGCGGGTGATCGCTCTCAAAAATAAATATTGAAAATTACCGATTTATATATAGCGATACGTTAATGTTTATCAATTGATTAGGGGCATTTTTACTAAGACCAGCGCCTGTTTCGATCTAAATTTAGCTTGCAAAAATTTTAACAAAGAACTATATTTTCTGGTCTTAACCACAAGTCAATCTACCGGAGGTGGCATGGATATACAGGAGATTAAGCAGTTAATCAAAATCGTTGAAAAAAGTGATATCAGCGAACTGGAGTTAGAAGAGGACGGTCGTAAAATCCGTATTCTCAAACATAGCAACCCGGAAGCCCCGGCGAACGGCATGGTGAATCCGGTCTATGTACAACCTCAAATGCCTGTTACCCAGGTAGAAGCAGCCGCACCCGCCGCAGCGGCTCCCGCTGCAACTGCAGCACCTGCTGCTGCAGCCGAAGCAGTTGACACAGACAAATATATCGAAGTGCGTTCACCCATGGTCGGCACTTTTTATCGCTCACCGGCACCGGATGCTGATTCATATGTAGAAGTAGGTGACACTGTCGCCCAGGGCGCCGTATTGTGTATCGTAGAAGCGATGAAGCTGATGAATGAAATCGAATCGGAACATGCTGGCAAAATTGCCAAGATCATGGTAGAGAATGCTTCTCCGGTAGAATTTAATCAAGTCCTGTTCCTGCTGGAAAAATAGCGCTTACCCTATAGAGAACTTCCGCGAAAACAGTATTACTTTTTCCGAGATGAACTGGAGGTAGAGATTCTTTGTTTAAAAAAATTCTGATCGCGAACCGCGGTGAAATTGCGCTAAGAATTATACGCGCATGTAAAGAAATTGGCGTAAAAACAGTTGCGGTATATTCGACTCAGGATGCCACCGCTTCACATACCATCTTTGCTGACGAAAGTGTTTGCATCGGCCCACCGGAAAGTACCAAAAGCTATTTGAATAAAGCCAGTATCCTTTCTGCTGCAGAGATTACCGGTGCGGATGCTGTGCATCCCGGTTATGGATTCCTTGCTGAAAATGCTGAATTTGCCGAGATGTGCGACACATGCGGCATCACCTTTATCGGCCCCTCTGCGGATGTTATTCGCAAAATGGGAGACAAAGCAGTTGCAAAAACAACCATGAAGAAGGCCGGTGTGCCCGGGGTGCCTGGCAGTGATGGTATCGTTGAGTCGGAAGAAGAAGCAATGAAAGTTGCCAAGGAAATTGGTTTCCCGGTTATCCTCAAAGCAGTAGCTGGTGGCGGCGGGAAAGGAATGCGCATCGTGCGTGATGAGCAAAGCCTTTCGAATAGCTACATGATGGCTTCTGCAGAGGCGGATGCCGGCTTTGGCAATCCTGACCTTTATGTTGAAAAGTATATTGAGAGCCCTCGCCACATTGAGATACAGCTGCTGGGGGACAAGTTTGGCAATGTTGTCCATCTTGGCGAACGTGAATGCTCGATTCAGCGCCGTCATCAAAAATTGATCGAAGAAGCACCATCGCCGGTCGTTGATGAAAAGCTTCGTAAAAAAATGGGCGACGTTGCTGTAAAAGGCGCAAAATTTGTGAAATACGAAAGCGCCGGCACAATTGAGTTTTTACTCGACTCTTCCAATAACTTTTATTTTATGGAAATGAATACCCGTATCCAGGTAGAACATCCGGTGACGGAAATGGTCTATGGGGTTGACCTTATTAAAGAACAGATTCGTATCGCGGCTGGTGAAGAAATGAAAATTCGCCAGAAAGATTTATACCCGCGTGGCCACTCTATTGAATGTCGAATTAATGCTGAAGACCCGGTCAATAACTTTATGCCTTCCCCGGGAGAAATTACCAGTCTTCACTTTGCCGGGGGCCCGGGGATTCGTATAGATACCCATATCTATAATTCTTATCGAGTGCCGCCGTTTTATGATTCTTTGATTGCAAAATTGATCGTCCATGCCCGTAACCGAAGCGAAGCGATCAATCGTTTGAAGCGGGCATTGCATGAGTTTGTAATCGAAGGCATTAAAACGACAACGCCATTTCATCAGCAGGTAATCCAAACACCTGAATTTGTCGAGGGTGATTTTGATACCCATTTTCTTGAGAAAATCTATGACAAGATAAAAGAGCAAATTGAAACCGAAGAATCGAGATTGGAGATCAAGAGATGAACCTTCCTGACAATTTGAGTTATACAAAAGAGCATGAATGGGCAAAAATAGAGGGTGACGTTGCCACAATCGGAATTACCGATTATGCGCAGGAACAGTTAGGGGATATCGTTTATCTCGAACTTCCGGAAGTTAATGATGAGGTTGCTGCTGGCGATACCTTCGGAACCGTTGAAGCTGTAAAAGCGGTTAGTGATTTGTATGCGCCACTTACCGGTACAGTCGTGGCGGTAAACGAGGATTTGGAAGATAATCCGGAAGTAGTTAACGAAGATCCCTATGAAAAAGGCTGGTTGTTAAAAATTAAAATTTCTGATATGCAAGAAATTGATAATTTACTCAATGCCTCTGATTATAATAGTTTTATTGAAGCCAGTTAAGATTTTTCTCGGTGTTTAGCTGAGAAGATGGAAGTAGACTAATAACGAGTAAATGGATCTTATTCGTGTAATATCAGATGGGTCAAGTAAATGCTATAGTTTTTCTAAATCAATAAAACCCGGTTACCTCTTAGGTGCGTCGGGCTTTGTTGTTTATTGAACTACCCATCTCATAAGCAGCGGAATTTTGTTTTTTATGGCTAAGATATTAATTGTTGATGACAATGTTGACATGCTGGATACGCTGGAACATCTGTTCATCTTTTATGATTTTGAAGTATTAAGAGCCGAAAATGGACAAATCGGTCTGGAAATCGCAGAAAGCGAAAAACCCGGCCTGATTATTCTTGATGCATTAATGCCGGTAATGAATGGCTTTGAAGCTTGCCATAAATTAAAAACCGGTCCGAAAACCAAAGATATTCCCATAATTTTTCTTTCTGCCAATTATACAGACCGTGAGCATCGCGAAAAAGGGATGGAAATGGGGGCAGATGATTACCTCCTTAAACCCTTTAATGCCAAAGAGTTAATCGCAAAAACAAATGCGTTGCTGCATCATAAACAACTGATGAGCCGCCTGCGAAGTGATAATCAGCTGATCCTGAAAAAGCAAGGGCGAAATATCCCCGGGGATGATTTATTACAAAAAAAAGTGCCGGAGCTTGAGAATAATCAAATCACAGACTCGCTTACTGGTTTATATAACAATGATTCTTTCGCCCGGCGTTCTGAAAAAGAATTAGAAAATGCCGTAAAAAATCAGGCGAGCCTTTCCCTGGTTTTGGTTGACGTTGATTACTTTCGGAAAGTCAATGAAGCATACGGAGAGAAAACTGGCGACTATGTATTAATCCGGATCGCGAATGTGATTCTTAAAAATACACGTCCTTCAGACATTGTTTTTCGTTTAAAGAATAATAAATTTGCGATTCTGTTACCGGAGACGGATGAAAAGACAGCGTTCTATGAGGCAGAAAAAGTACGGTCCGCTATATTGCAAACAAAATATTTTGACCAGGATTTTGCCGCAACTTCAAATCGGCGACAAACGCCAATGCACGTAACTTCCAGTATTGGGCTGGCTGCTTTAGGATTAGTAAGTCCTGTTGCCGGAGATTTGAACAAACAAGCAGAGAATGCACTGAATCAGGCGAAAAAGAACGGACGAAATATGACCATTCGATTCTCCGAATTAGCTTGAGTCAAAATAAAAGATTGTATATAATATATATCATTTAACATAGGTCGAGATAAGCAATGGGAAAGAAAATTCTGATCGTGGATGACAATGAGCACGTCCTAAAGCTTCTGAAAATTAGTCTGGAAAAGGCCGGATATGATGTCGCTCAGGCAGGAAATGGCGACGAAGGACTTGAAGAGGCAAAAAAGGTATTGCCGGATTTGGTTATCTCGGATGTAATGATGCCTATGACTGATGGCATTGAGTTTTGTTGGATGATTCGGGAGAATTCCCCGATCCCAATGGTGCCGTTTATCTTTCTTACCAGTTTAGAGGACCAGGAAATGGAAATTCGTGGTTTCCGGGCCGGCGCAGACGAATACCTGGTAAAACCGGTTGACAGATCCGTGTTGCTGGAAAAAGTGGAAACCCTTTTGGAAAGAGCGAATCGGGTAAAATCTTTTGACAATAATCCCGGTGAATCCGTAAAAGGATTTGAAGGCAATCTGGCTGATCTTTCCCTGGCAGAAGTAATTCAATTGTTGAATCTCAATCAGCGCAGTGGTACGCTTTATGTCGAAGCCTCTGAAAAAGGCGAGATCGTATTTCATTATGGTCAGATGGCCTACGGTAAATATGGTAGCTTGCTAGGTGAAGACGCAATTTACAAAGTTGTGCCGTCATCTAAGGGCAAATTTCGTTTTGAGCCGGGAATGAAAGAGGTTGAAAAGAACATCACTGGTTCAACGATGAATGTGCTAATCGAAGCATGCCGGCTGGAAGATGAGCATAACCTGAACGACTAGTCTTTATCAATACATTTATAAGTTTTATAAATAAACCGCTCACAGGCGGTTTATTTTTTTTAGCCGAAGTTGTTGTTTGGTGAATGTCGAAGTCGAGCAAAGCGAGAAAGTCAGCCTATGGTGTTTGGAAAGCTTAACGTCTTGTTCTTGTTGATTTTGCTTTTCCTTTGCAATGCATGTGCAGAGGGAAATGAAGACGTGATCGAAATCGTTTTTACCTCGAACCTTAATGGTGCAATCGAAGACTGCCAATGTGGTGGAGACACTGTTGGTGGATTTGATCGCATTCTCGCCCAACTCAAGAACATCCGCACCCAAAATCCTAATACCATTTTGCTGGACACCGGGGATATGTTAACAAGCTACTCATTGCCGGCTGCCAATCAGGCCATGTTGAAAATGCTTTGGCTGGCTAAATATGACGCGCTTAACCTGGGTGACCAGGAGTTTGTTGAGTCTGTAGATTTCCTGAAAGAAAACACCATTGATAAGCAAGCGGAATTGCCATTCCTTTCCGCTAATTTGTTTTTAGAGGAGCCGGAAAAAATTCCACTAATCCGTTCGCAAGAAATAAGTTACCAGGAATTTAAAATTGTTATTTTGGGGCTTGTGAATAAAGAAACTTTTCATTTTATTCAACCATCCGGAATGCAATTTAAAGCAGCCGGAGAAGTATTGACTGCCGCCTCCGCAGCGGCCGAGGAAAACGATTTTCATGTGCTTCTATATCATGGAGATTGGGAAAGTGCACGTAAGTTGGCCGCAGATTTTAGCTGGCTCAATCTCATTTTGCTGGGCAATAATCAGGAAAGTCGTTTCGAGTATGTCGGCAAAACCGCTTTAGCAGAATGCGGTGGAGATGGTGAACTCTTGGGTAAGATTTCTGCAAAGAAAGAAGCTGATAGCTGGCGTTTTACGCATGAGTTCTTGCCGATAATGGAAAGTTTGCCCATAAGCCCGGAAGCAATGATGATTGTGGAAGAATATTATCGGCAAATACGTTTAAATGATTGATAGGGAAGTGGTAAGACGATGATTAAAGAGGCGATTAACAAGTTTATCCAGGGAGAGTCCCTTTCTCGCCGGGAAGCATTTCTGGTAATGGATGACATTCTTTCCGGCAAGGCAACCGAAGCGCAGATTTCCGCTTTTCTGGTTGCGCTGCAGTTGAAGGGTGGTACAGTGGATGAAATCGCCGGATCCGTCGATGCATACCGGAAAAGAGTGACACCACTTTCGATTGATGATGATAACGCTATCGACACCAGTGGCACCGGTGGCGATAATTTAGGCACATTTAACATTTCGACAGCCGCGGCGATTATTGCAGCGGGCGCTGGCGCAAAGGTCGTTAAGCATGGCTATCACTCCATCTCCAGTCGATGCGGCAGTGCGGATATATTGAAGAAGCTCGGTATTAAAACCGAACTTTTTCCGGATGAGTTTTATAAAGTATTCAAAGCAATTGGCCTTGCCTTTATTTTTGCACCTCGCTATAAACCAACCTTCAAGCAGTTCGCCGGGGTTCGACGAACACTCGGTGTCCGAACCATGATCAACATCCTGGATCCCTTAACAAAACCGGCATTAACCAAACGCCATTTGATCGGCGTTTATGATCATACCCTTGGACACTTGGTCGCAGAAGTACTTCGGGAGTTCGGACTTTTCCGGGCGATGATTGTTAGCGGAGAAAATGGGCTGGATGAGCTGAATATTGCCGGCAAAACCTATGTGGTTGAGTTGGAAGATAATGACATACGGGAATATGAACTTTTCCCGGAAGATGTTGGCTTGAAAACCCATTCGATTGACGACGTTAAGGGCGGCGACATCGAAGACAACTACCGAATACTGATGGATATCTTAAAAGGGGAAAAAGGTGCCCCTCGCGACATAAGCATTTATAATGCTGCCGCTGCCTTGAAAATGGCCGGCGTAGCGAAAGATATAAAAGATGGTGTAACCCAGGCAACGACTGCGATTGACAGCGGTGCAGCGCTCAAAAAATTGGAAGATTTGATAGAGTTTAGCCGGAATCTATAGATGAGTCAATTGTTCAAACAAATAGAAGCTGCTAAAACACCGGAAATTGCTGCATTAACTACAAATTTTGATGCGGACTTTCTGAAAGCTGCTGCATTTTCTGTTGGTCGCGATTTCCGTAGTCTGGAAGTGGATATCGAGACTGCAAAAGAACTACCTGTGTTAGTAGAAATGAAATCAATCCTTTTTCCGGAAATGGTTTCTCTTGAACAATTTGATCCTTTGCTGGTTTTAAAATCACTTCAACAGATTGGCCTGAATGCCGGCCTGATTATTTCAACTGACCCTTATTTTTTGGGCGGGGACCCCGGATGGATAAACTTGGTAAAAAGGCGTATGGAATATCCGGTCATTCAACGGGACTTTTTCCTGGATCCGGTCCAAATATACCAGGGTAAAGCAATCGGCAGCGATGCATTTATTCTGGACCCGGAAATTACACCAACGGATAAAATTGTCGATATCGTTGCTGCGATTAATGAAATGGGACTGGAAGTTTATTTGGAAACACCGAATGGATTTCTGCCAGAAAATCTAAACCCGGAAGAGGTTCATGGCGTAGTGGTTAATGTGGATTGCCCGGCTGATGGGTTTACCATTAATGAGCTTGGTGAATATCGGAAAAATATCCCTGAAGGCTGTCTGGCGTTGATTCGAACATTTCCGAAGAGCGGAAATGATTTAAAGCTGATAAAACAAAGCGGGTTTCAGTGTATGATTCTGAACGACGCTTTTTGGCAGCAGCCTGATTTTTCCCGGGCATATCAGGAAATTCAAAATTGGACGAAAGCACTGTAATTACTTAACAAGCTGTTGATTGTTTACAGGATGTGAATCTTGAATATTTTTCTTCAAAAAATAAATAATATCATTTCCCGAATCGGGTTTGTTGTATTCCTGATTGGGCACTTTCTTTGGTTTGTTATACGCTATACAATCCTGGGAAAGCTGGCATTGGCCGGAGTGCCATTGTTGCTGTTTACCTACCTTGTTTTTTGGGAAAGCACAGGAGAGGTTACAAATAATAACGAAGCGAAAAGCACTTTGCTGATTCCTGCCGGTGCATCTTTTCATCAGGTGGCTGACTCGTTAATTAAAAAAGATTTGTTAAGCAATAAGACGCTGTTTCTGCTGCTGGGAAGAATTACCGGGAAAGAAAAAAAGGTGCGTGCAGGTTTGTTCGATATACCGAGAAACCTTTCTCCCTGGAGATTGCTTAACTATCTGGAAAATGCGCCGCCGCATCGTTCAAAAGTTACTTTGCCGGAAGGTATTTTATCCGACAAAATGGCCAGTCTACTCCAGGAAGCTGTTGGTATCGATTCCGCCCGCTTTGTGTCTTTGGTAAATGATAGTGCGTTCGCAAACAAGTTAGTCCCCGGCGCACATTCCCTGGAAGGCTACCTGTTACCGGAGACGTACTTCTTCGAATGGAAAACTTCCGAAGAAAAAATTATCACCCACCTCGTTCAGGAAATGCTGGACATCTTCGATTCTGATTCCGTAAGAAAACAACTCGAATTAATCTCCCGAGATCCGTACCAAATCCTTACCCTTGCTTCAATCGTTGAAGGTGAAGCGCTTGTAGATTCGGAAAGAGTCGTTATTTCCTCGCTTTATTACAATCGACTGCGTCTCGGTTGGCCTTTGCAGGCAGATCCCACGATCCAGTATATTCTGCCGGGTCCGCCAAGACGGCTGCTTTACAAGCATCTTGAAATAGATTCGCCTTATAATACTTATAAATATGCAGGCTTGCCTCCCGGCCCCATAAACAACCCGGGAAAATTATCCGTTTTAGCCTGTATTTTTCCCGTTGCATCACCGTATCTTTATATGGTGGCAATCGGAGATGGAAGTCATAAGTTTTCCAGGACCTTGAGGGAGCACAATCGTTGGCATGCCAAATTTAATGAAGTACGGCGGCAACATCGAAAAAATGCACGTAAAAAGTCTGCGTCAGGAAAATAACTTTTGGACCGAAGGCGGCGATAATATGGAATTGACTATAAAACACCATCCAATCCACCAAACAATGTGCGAACAGTTGGAGAAAACATTCGCATCGCTCGATCTGGCATCTTTCAACAATAAGCGCCGGTTGATTCGTGTTGAGATACCCGTAGACAACATTCAGCCCTTGCCCTGGTTGATGAATCAAAAATCTCCGCACAAGACCTACTGGTGTGACCGGAAAAAAAGGGTAGAAATGGCTGGAGTCGGCCGTGCTGATTATGTGCAGGGAAACAAAGGAATTTCCGATCCCTCTGGTTTGTTTCGTCGCCTCACTGAACATCTTGATGCAACGGTAACAACTGCTCGCTATTATGGTGGTATCCGTTTTCGTTCCAAGAAGAAACCTGATGAAAACTGGCGCCGCTTCGGATCCTATTATTTTGTTATTCCTCGGTTAGAAATACTTTCCCGCGAAAACAAGTGGTTCTTTGCGCTCAATCATTTGTTTAATCCTTCAAGAGATGTTTACGAACAACTCAACGAATGCCTGGCGTCGTTGGATGAAGTGGTATGGAAAAAACCAACAGTCTTCTCCCAAATGCCGGTGTTGCTAAATCGAATAGATTTCCCGAACAAGCAGGGATGGTGGAAAAATATCAAGGCAGCCACTCAGTTATTTCAGGGCAATAAAATCGAGAAAATTGTCCTGGCACGGCGATCAGAATTTCGCTTTGTGAGCAGCCTGAATGCATTGGCGCTGTTGTTTCATATTCAGAAAAACGATGCCCGGGCCTTTTATTTCTGTTTTCAACCTGATGAGGATCATGCCTTTATTGGCGGCACCCCGGAACGTCTCTACCGCCGGGAGCATCGTCATATTTTCAGTGAAGCTGTTGCCGGCACTCGCCCCCGGGGTAATTCCAGAGGGCAGGATGCCGTTATCGAAAAGGAGTTGCTCGATAGCGAAAAAGATAGCCGGGAGCACCGCTATGTTGTTGATAGTATTCGCTCTTCATTTGACAAGATTTGTACCTGGATTGAAACACCGGATAACGTCTCGGTGCTAAAACTGGCAAAGTTACAGCACTTATATATGCGTTTACGGGGATTCCTTAAAAAGAATGTGGATGACGGAGAAATCCTTTCCGCGCTACACCCCACACCCGCTGTTGGCGGATTGCCGAAGCATTCGGCTATCGACCAGATTGATCAACTAGAAAGCTTCGATCGGGGCTGGTATGCCGGTCCGGTCGGTTGGGTCAATCATAATGCGGCGGAGTTCGCTGTCGCAATTCGCTCCGGACTGGTAGTTGCAAATAAGCTCTTTTTATATTCCGGCGCAGGCATTGTACCGGGATCATCCCCGGAAAAAGAATGGGAAGAAATAGAAAATAAGATTGCCGGATTTCTGAAGGTCTTTGGATATCGTGGCTAAAGCGAATGCGTTGCAAGTGCAATAAGGGTTGTGCGAAAATATGGAAGCTGTTAATATCAACGACCTTTGGGGGCAGTTGATCGTTGAGGAATTAATACGCAACGAGATCGATTATTTTTGTATTTCTCCCGGTTCCCGTTCCACACCACTAACTGTTGCAGCTGCCCGCCACCCGAAAGCAAAAACAAGAATCTTCTATGACGAACGCGGTGCCGCCTTTCACGCACTCGGCTATGCCCGGGCAACGGGTGTGCCGGCAGTATTGATATGCACCTCCGGAACAGCTGCCGCGAATTATTATCCGGCAATTATTGAAGCTGCCCAGGAAAATATTCCTATCATCGTTTTATCTGCAGACCGGCCGCCGGAATTACGAAAGACCGGTGCGAATCAAACCATTGACCAGGTTGGATTGTTTGGTAATTACGCAAAATGGTTTTTCGACTTGCCCTGCCCGGAACCACATATTAAAACCGAAATGTTGTTGACAACGATTGACCAGTTGGTCTTCCAGGCTGTTTCCCAACCGGCAGGTGTGGCGCATTTAAATTGTATGTTCAGGGAGCCGCTTGTCCCTCTTGGTGAACCGGTTGCCTGGGGTGAAAGTATTGCTAAACGCTGGCAAGAAAGCGATCAACCCTATAGCCAATATGCCCGGCAAGTAACCTTGCCCGCAATGGATGAGCTCTTGCAGTTGGCGAATGTCATCAAAAGCACTCAAAAGGGAATATTAAGTATTGGGAGATTGTCATCCCTCACTGAAATTGAAGCAGTAAGAAGTTTAGCAGACTTGCTAAACTGGCCGGTGTTTGCAGATATTACTTCCGGATTGCGTCTGGAAAACTTTCCTCAGCATGTGCCCTATTTTGATGCAGTATTGTCCTCTCAAGCTGTGGCCGAAAACCTTCAGCCGGACACAGTGCTCCATGTCGGCTATCGGATGGTTTCTAAAAAATGGTCACACTATTTGGAGCGCTGTTCACCGGAAAATTACATTGCTGTTTTGCCGGGAGGCCAAAAATACGATCCAACGCATCAGATAAGTTTGCGATTAACATGCGATATTACCGGATTTGTTAATAGCATTATTCCGCAAATACAAAACGCCCAATCCAGTAATTATTTAAAGCATTGGCAGTTATACTCAAATAAAGCTGCCGAGGTGTTCAAGGGGCATGATAAGAATTCAGAAGAAATCGATGAAGTCGCTGTCGCAAGATTAGTCTCAGCGGAGATTGCCGCAGGCAATGGCCTGTTCCTTGCCGCCAGTATGCCGGTTCGCGATATGGATGTCTTTGGTGTGCCCGGAAAAAATGCGAGAGTTGTTGCAAATCGTGGTGCCAGCGGTATCGATGGCACTATTAGCGCTGCAGCCGGTTTTGCAGAAGGACTGAAAAAGCCTGTGACGTTAATTGTTGGCGACCTGGCATTTATTCATGATATGAATGGTGTTGTTCAAATTGCAGAAAATGAATATCCGGTGATTGTCGTAGTGATAAACAACGGCGGGGGAGGGATTTTTTCATTCTTGCCGATCGCTAAAGTCGGTGATGTATTCGAAGATAACTTTGGGACACCCCATAATTATGAGTTTTCCTTAATTGCCGATTTTGCCGGCTTGCCGTATTTTTGCCCTGATAATAAGAAAGAATTTCGCGATGTCTATTGTCAGTTACAGAATGATGGTCGATCAGCAATCATAGAAGTTAAGACTGATCGAGGAGCCAACGCTCGCCTGCACGAAGCTTTGAAAGCGGAAATTGTTCGCAACCTGGAAGGTCAATGATGGAATATGGGCAATTCTTAATTTTGTTTGCAGTCGGTGCTGCCGCGGGAATGATCAATGTTATGGCCGGAGGTGGCTCCGCATTGACTTTGCCGGCGCTGATTTTTATGGGGCTGGATAGCGCGCTTGCGAATGGCACCAATCGGGTGGCTATCTTAATCCAAAATATTTTTGCCATTCTCTCTTTTCGCCAGGAAAAAATGTCCGAGTTTAAGCTAAGCTTTAAATTGGCGCTGTGGACTTTGCCGGGAGGCATTGCCGGGGCAATTGCTGCTGTAAAAATTGGTGATGCCTGGTTTCAGCGCATTTTGGCAATTGTATTAATTGGCGTGATAATTTCGATGCTCTTTTCGCCGGTTGGTAAAGGTGATGTTGACGCCTTAAAATCTGAAAAAAGAGGCTGGCTGGTTTACCCGGCAATGTTGGGGATTGGTTTTTACGGCGGGTTTATACAGGTCGGTGTTGGGTTCCTGCTGATGGCCGCACTGTTTCATTTACTACAAGTTTCTTTGGTGAAGGTAAATATGCACAAGGTATTTATTGTGTTCATATATACTTTACCGGTTTTGCTGGTGTTTATGCTAAATGGGAAAATAGATTGGTTGTTAGGGCTCGGCCTCGCAGCGGGTAATTCTTTCGGCGCCTGGTGGGCGGCAAAATTATCCGTTCGGAGGGGGGACAAGGCAATTAAAGCGGTATTATTTGTAGCAATACTAATGATTGCCTTAAAGCTTTTGGGTGTATATTGATTTTTTTATTTCCGAAGCAGGGATTGTTTCTATAGATGCCTACATTTTTTAGCACATCTAATATATCTATCCGAAATATTGGCACATCGTTTTAGAGGCGTTTACATCTTAATTGGCTAAGAAGCTAAGCTTAATTCAATGGAAAGGAATGCTATGCAGAGAGTTCGTTTCACAATAATTTTACTGACCCTTTTGGTGCTGATTCCGGCAGCGCTGAATGGGCAACACAAGGCTGAGGCAGACGGGTCTATTCTGTTGCCTGCGCAAATGAATACCGAGATGTCTTTTGATCGCTCTAAACAATCCCAAATGACAAGATCTTTCCAATGGCAGGAATTTCAACGGAAACATGGAAATTGGTCGGTGCAATGGAATGAGGCAACCGGCACACCGCATCGTGCCTTTGGAAAAGGGATTCCGGTGGAAGGTTTTGGTGTCCTGACGAAAGACAACATCGAAGCTGCCTCCAGAACGTTCTTGCAAAACAACAGCCAGGCACTCCGTTTGGAGACCTCTCAGCTGACAATGACTCGCGCACAAAAAGTGCGGAATAAATGGTACGTCTCCTTTAAGCAAATGAAGGGCGATGTGCAGGTGCTTTTTTCAGAAATTGAATTACGTTTTTTTGAAAATGGCAATTTGATGGCTTTTGGTGTCGATTTCTATCCGGAAATCGAGCTGGATATGAATCCGTTAATTTCCTATCAGGATGCCCAGTTTATGGCGCTGGAAGGTCTGGAGTTTAATTCTGCCACTGATAATGTTTCCGGGGAAGGGACACTGTATGTACTGCCTGTGCGCGATGGTCAGAATCTGACTTATCACCTGGTATACGAGGTAAATGTCCAGATGAAAAGCACTCCGGGAAATTATCATGTTTTTGTTGATGCTCATACCGGCGAAATTATTTGGCGCCATAATCGTGTTCGTCATGAATCAACTGGCGTGCAGGTAAATGGTATGGTTCAGCTGGAAATCCCGACCGGTCCTTTTGTTGAAGAAGGTATGACAGACCTGCGCGTATCCGTTGACGGTGCCCAATTGGTAACAGACAGCACGGGCTATGCCGAGACAGATATTACAACAACCAGCAATGTTACTGCCCGGCTTTCCAGCCCCTGGCTGGATGTTCGAAATGCGAACGGCCCCAACGCGGATTTTAGTGGTACTGTCGATCCCGGTGATACATTGGATATCCTCTGGGATGACAACAATTCCCTGGCTTCCGAAAGAGATTCTTATTTCCACGGCACACTCGTCTACAATTTCTTAAAAACTCTGGATCCGAATATGACTGCGATGGATTACAGCATGCCTTGCTCTGTGAATATTGGACCAGAAAACCCGATTTGGCCCTGTAATGCTTTTTGGGACGGGGTTGGTATCAACTTCTTCAATGCCGGTGGTGGTTGCCCGGATATCGGACAAATGCCTTCAGTTGTTTACCATGAATATGGTCATGGTGTTAATGATCGCTTGTTTCAGCAAGCGGGTGCGCAGTTTGGTATGATTAATGGTGCAACTCATGAAGGTATAGCGGATGTCTTGTCTGCAATGGTAGAAGATGTACCGAATATCGGCCGCGGCTTTTTTGGACCGGGAACTACCTTGCGCTTTGTTTCCAATACTCGTCGTTATCCGGAAAATGTAACCGGTTCTTCCCATAGTGACGGTTTGATTATCGGTGGCGCTTTCTGGGATTTGCGTCAACTAACTTCTCGTGAAGTTGCCCGGGACTTGTTCCACTTTGCCCGCTGGGGAACCCCGGATGACGCGGATCTTGGCACCGCATTTAGTGAGTGGTTCCTTGAAGTGCTAATCACTGATGACGATGACGGCAACCTGGACAACGGCACCCCGCATATGGATCAGATTGTAGAAGCCTTTAATAATCACGGTATTGGCAGTTCGTTATTTATTCTGTCATCTTTTAATCACATTCCTGTGGCGAATACGCCAGATACAACCAGCGCTTACCCGGTTATATTCGAGGTTACCGGTTTCGGACCTGGTGTTGACTCACTCGCGGTATACTATTCTCTCGATGGATTCCAGACAGAAATACGTGTGGAGGCTCAGGAAATAAATGCGAATGAATACCAGGCAGACATTCCTGCACAGGCACGGGGCGCAAAAGTAGACTATTATATTCACATGTTGGATGTTGCGGCAAATCAGGATGTTCGTTTCCCGCGCAATGGGTCCTATACTTTCCTCGTCGGCTATGATCAAATTCTTTTTGATCCCCTGGAAGAGGAAAGCGGGTGGACGATTGGTGCACCGGATGATAATGCCACTACCGGTATTTGGAACAGGATGGATCCGCAGGCAACGAGTCTCGGCAGCCAACCGGAAAATGACAATACGCCCAATGGCACTGATTGCTTTGTTACTGATGGCCGTAATTCCGGCGGTGCTGGTACCTTTGATGTCGATGGCGGAAAAACAACATTATTCTCTCCGATTATCAACATAGATGGTATGCAGAACCCGGTATTGAGCTATTATAAGTGGTATTCAAATAATCTCGGGAATAATCCGGGGCAAGACTTCTGGGTCGTTGATATTTCCAATGATGGCGGACAAACCTGGGTGAATCTTGAAAATACGAATTCTTCGACCGATGGTTGGGAATCTGTCCAATTCAACCTGGAAGATTATTTGGTTGCTACAGACAGCATGCAAATCCGCTTTGTCGCAGCTGACCTCGGCGGTGGCTCCCTGGTAGAAGCATGTGTCGACGATATCGAAATACTCGCACTCGGCAGCGTTACCGGTATTGATGATCTCGAGAATACTTTACCTGATGCATTTGAATTGTCGCAAAACTTCCCGAATCCGTTTAATCCGAGCACGACCATTCGCTATGCCGTTTCGGCAAATGCTCAGGTTGTCATTAAAATATACAATCTGCTTGGCCAGGAAGTGCGCACGCTGGTTTCCGATAATAAGGCAGCCGGCCGTTATGCTGTTGAGTGGAATGGCACCAGCAATACTGGCTCCCAGGTCGCTTCCGGTATTTATCTTTATCGGATGGAGGCTGTTTCCGGAAATGAGCGATTTGTGCAAACGAATAAGCTGATGCTCTTGAAGTAATTTCTAACTTTAGTAATATAAAAAAGGCGCTCCGATCGAGCGCCTTTTTTATTTAGATACTCTGAGCTTCTCCTAAATCTCACTTTTTATCCCTGTTTTTGCAATTCATCCCACCTGCGCAACTTGCATTGCCAGACCCCGTTGCTACTAGCGCTCGTAGTATAATTGATGATGTCAATTATGACGAGCAGCAACGGGATATTCTTTTCGGATTTACAAAACACTCTTTTGGGGGATTGAATCGATTCGCGATAAAAGTATCTTGGAGATTGCTTGTTTACATTCATCGGGTGTAGCCGTGGGAAGTGGCTATATCCTTTCTTGATCACTAAATAAAGGAGAAGCATATGAAGCGTTATTCTGTACTGTTATTGACAGCACTAGTTTTGGTCGGTAGTCTATCGTTGGATCTTTTGGCACAAAGGCCGGTGTCGTTTCCACGGGTGAGCCCCGAACGCGAAACGGCTATTCGAATTGGGTTCAATGATATTACTATCAATTATCATGCACCATCAGTACGCAATCGCCAGGTTTGGAATGGCATCGTTCCTTATAGCAGTATCTGGAGAGCCGGTGCGAATGAGAATACAACTATTACATTCGACTATGATGTAGTTATCGAAGGCAAAGCTTTACCGGCAGGTACTTATGGCGTGCACATGATTCCTGGCGAATCCCGTTGGACGATAATTTTCAACAAGGACCATACCGCCTGGGGAAGTTTTAATTACCGGGAAGCTGAAGACGCGCTGCGCGTTGATGTTTCACCAGTCTCTGCTGAGCATCGTGAATGGCTGGGATATGATTTTGAAGATGTGACCGGAACTTCTGTTATCGCTTATATGCATTGGGAAAAAGTAAAAGTGCCTTTCTCCATTGAAATGGATGGCCATGGCATTGTGTTGTCCCACATGCGGGATGAGTTAATGAGCCTGCCAGGATTCAATGAGTTGGGCTGGAGGCAAGCAGCAACGTATTGTCTGAACAACAACACGCATATCAAGGAAGGCTTGTCTCTGATTGAGCAATCAATTAACCGGAACAGGAATCAGAACAATCTCGCCGTTAAAGCGCGTTTACAATTCGCCGATGGGCAAAATGATGCCGCATTAGCGACAATTAATGAGGCTGTTGGTATGGGGGACAACTTTGCGACTCTGCAAGCGAAGTCCCGCCTTTTGGATGGCATGGGGAATAAAAAAGAATCTGAAAAAGCAATGAAAAAAGCGGTAGATGTTGGTAGCGAAAATGAACTGAACAATTATGGGTATCAATTGCTTGGCCAGAATAATGTGGAAGAGGCTGTGCGCATTTTCAAACTTAATGTGAAACGCCACCCCGATTCCTGGAATGTCTGGGATAGTCTTGGGGAAGGATATGATCGCGCCGGAAATACTCGCGATGCTATCAAAAATTACAAAACTGCCTTACAGAAAGCACCTGAAGCTCAGAAGAGCAGAATTCAGGGGATTCTCGCCCGTTTGCAGTCCAGTTAAATAATCTTCAGGGCAGCAATCGTGAAGCATGATTGCTGCCTTTCTTTATCCTTTACAACGCCTCCCTGAAAAATATTCAAAAAAACGATCTCCCTCTGGTAACTTTTCTTCTTTTTCAGTATTTTCTAAGCTATTAATTGTTGCCAACTTAATCGCGTTGCCAAACGACGCATCGATTCATTACTTCAGGGAGATTATGCCGAACTTCGCTGTTTTTCACATTCCACCTGCTACCGATGATTTTTATAAAATTGGTTCAGCTGTTTTAGGGTACGATATCCGTGCCAAATCTGAGCTGACGATTCCGAAGACGTTAAAGTATGACTTTGATGAGTTCGATGTCCATTGGACTGACATTGCCCGGCCTTACGGATTTCATATGACTATCGGAGATGCGGTTCGATTTAAAAACAAGTCCGTATTGGGAAAAGTTGAAAAAGAACTCTCGAAAATTCTAGGTTGGATCAGCCCGCGCAATCCATTATCACTTAGTTGGCGCGAGGAAAAATTCCTTACCTATTGGCGCTATGAAAGATCTGTTGTTGTATTGCGGTATCATGCCAGTGAAGCTTTGAAAATATTGCATACGTTGGTGACTTCCCGGATAAATCCGTTAGGCGAAGGCTCCGGGTATTATGATGAGTATAAAAAATTTCCTGAAGATTATTCTCCGCATCGGGCATCCCGGATTAAAAATGTCTACAGCCCAACTGTCTTTGATAGTTATTCTCCCCATTTTACGTTGCTTAATCCCTATAAGGGTGAACATCACCGCCGGTTGAAGAAACGATTGACAAAACGATTTGCCGCTTTTACTCACATTCCTGTTCATACTATAAGCCTGGTAGTTCAGTGGGCAGATGATCAGCCCTGGGAAATTTACCGGGAATTTGTCCGCGATCCTTTTACGATGACCTGGAAAAAGATATGACAACTTATGAAAAGCCGTATGCAATTATCGGGGCCGGCCCATCCGGTTTGGCTGGTGCTCGCAACCTTCAACGCCTGAACATTCCATTTGTCGGCTTTGAGAGCCACAGTGATGTCGGCGGGCTTTGGGATATTGAAAACCCGAAGAGCACAGTTTATGAATCCGCCCATCTGATTTCTTCGAAAAAGATGACGGAATTTACGGAGTATCCAATGCCGGAGGATGTCGCCGTATATCCGAGCCATCGGGCATTGCTGGCGTATTTCCGCGGATTTGCAAAGGAATTCGGGTTATACGAGCACTTCCAGTTCTCGACAGCCGTCGAAAAAATTATGCCGGAAAATGGCCTGTGGCGCATTAAAGACAGCAAAGGAAATTCAGCGCTTTACAGTGGTGTGCTGATTGCTAATGGCATTCTATCTGAACCGAATATGCCGAATTTAACCGGCCATTTTAATGGCGAAATGTTACATTCTGCAAAATATAAGTCAGCCGACATCTTTGCCGGAAAACGCGTCCTGATCGTCGGTGCCGGCAATAGCGGGTGCGACATTGCCGTTGATGCTGTTCACCGGGCAGAGAGCGTTACAATGAGTCTGCGACGCGGATACCATTTTGTGCCAAAGTTTATTTTAGGTCGCCCGGCGGATACTATCGGCGGGCTTTTTAATTTACCGGCAAATATCAAACAAGCAATTGATGGCCGATTGCTGAAACTGTTTACCGGTGATCCTGAGAAATATGGCTTCCCTAAACCGGACCACAAAATTTATGAATCCCATCCGATTGTCAACTCCCTGGTATTGCATTATGCCGCTCATGGAGATATCGCTGTAAAACCGGACATTGAAAGCGTGGAAGATCAAGCGGTCCACTTTGTCGATGGCAGTCAGCAGGAATTCGATTTGATCGTGCTGGCGACCGGATACAAACTTCATTACCCATTTATTGAGCGGGAGCATTTAAATTGGCAAGGCAGTATTCCCCGGCTTTATTTAAATTGTTTTCATCCGGAATATCACAATATTTTTATCCTCGGACTGGTTGAAGCTGCCGGTATTGGCTGGCAGGGACGATATGAGCAAGCCGCACTGGTCGCCGAATATATCCGCGCTATGCATCACCAATTGCCGGCAGCTGCAAATTTTAATAAGATGAAAAAGGATGTCAGTACTAAAATGGATGGCGGATTTAACTATATGGACATCGACCGTATGGCTTATTACGTTCACAAAGATACCTATTTAAAAAAGTTACGACAGCATATGGCTAAGTTCAAAAGTGCTGCGAAATCTCTTCAGCCACATGAATAATTGCTTCCAGGACCTTTATGGCAGAAATTGATTTAATAAAACTAAATTTTAATCCGGAAAGCCTTTTTCTACTGAACATTATTTTGGGCATCATAATGTTCGGGATTGCGCTGGATTTGAAGGTGTCGGATTTCCGGGCGATAATGTCTTTTCCCCGCTCTGCCTTTATTGGTCTTTTCAGCCAATTCTTCTTTTTGCCTGCTTTAACCTTGCTCTTGATTTACCTATTCGAACCATATCCCAGTATGGCGCTGGGTATGATGATGGTCGCCGCTTGCCCCGGTGGAAATATGTCAAATTTCTTTACTTATGTCGCACGCGGTAATACTGCCCTTTCGGTAAGCATGTCTGCCATTTCCACCGCATGTGCCGTTTTTATGACGCCGTTTAATTTCGCTTTCTGGAGCAGCTTTTACCCGCCGGCGGCTAATATGCTTACAAATATCTCTTTGAATCCCTGGGATATGGCCATCGCTGTTTTCCTGCTGTTAGGACTGCCACTGGCGCTGGGCTTGTGGGTAGCGCATCGTTTCCCTGATTTCGCTAATCGAACCAAGAAACCGATGAAGTATGCCTCAATTGCTTTCTTTACACTTTTTGTGTTGGGCGCCTGGGCAGTTAATTTTGACAATTTCCTGAAATATGTTCACCTGGTGGTTTTTGTTGTTTTGATCCATAATGGGATGGCGTTGGCGCTTGGCTTTTTTTCTGCCCGGGCCTTGGGGCTTGAGGAAAAAGATCAACGAGCGGTTGCTATCGAGGTTGGTATTCAAAATTCCGGACTAGGTTTGATGTTGATATTCAATTTTTTCGGAGGATTGGGCGGCATGATGCTTGTTGCAGCCTGGTGGGGCATCTGGCACATCGTTAGCGGTTTGTCCCTGGCATTGTATTGGGGGAGAGGGGCACCGGTTGAGGCCGGTGGTGTTTTGCCGGATGAATTATAGCTAACCGTAAATCGTGAACTTGAAATATGGCCATCGCTAATGAATATTCTGATTACCGGCGCTGCCGGATATTTAGGCAAAGTGGTGCTGGGGAAATTGCTGCAGGAAAAACTGACAGGCACCCCATGTAACATCTGGGCGATGGATGTCCGGGAAACGCCAGCGGAACAACGCAGTAAGCACGTTGAATATATCGTCGCAGATGTGCGTAGCGAGAATATCCCGGAAATTATCGCGAAGAATAAAATTAACACCATTATTCATCTGGCTGCAATTGTCAATCCCGGGAAAAATATGTCCCGGGATTTTTTGTATGATGTTGAAGTTGGCGGAACGGAAAAGCTGCTGCAGGCTGCGGTGAAAAATGGGGTAGGGCAGATCATTATATCTTCCAGTGGCGCTGCTTATGGATACTATGCCGACAATCCGGCCTGGATATCCGAAGACGTGGCGATTCGTGGCAATGAAGCCTTTGCGTAT
This sequence comes from Calditrichia bacterium, assembly GCA_028284905.1. Lineage (GTDB taxonomy): Bacteria > Calditrichota > Calditrichia > RBG-13-44-9 > J075 > JACKAP01. The sequence continues at coordinate 89,430 of JANQQU010000060.1, read as the reverse complement.
AGCTATCACAAACGGCTGATCGAGGAAATGCTTGCCAAATACCGGGAAGAACACCCCGATTTAAAGCAGACCATTTTTCGGATTGGTACTATTCTGGGGGAAAATGTCAACAATCAAATTACAGCATTATTTGAGCGAGATCTGATGCTGGCGCTGAAAGGCAGCGATAGCCCGTTTGTATTTATCTGGGACGAAGATGTCGCCGGTTGTGTTATCCGGGCTGCGCTCATGGGAAAAGATGGTATCTACAATGTGGCCGGAGATGGCGCGCTGACCATCTTCGAAATCGCAAAGCTGCTGAATAAACGCATTTTAACGCTACCACCAAAACTGGTAGAAAACACCTTTGCTGTTCTGAAAAAATTGCAGCTATCTACTTACGGTCCGGAGCAAATCGATTTTTTACGGTACCGTCCGGTGCTGGCCAATGATCGACTGAAAAACGAGTTTGGCTATCAGCCTAAAAAATCCAGTCGGGAAGTTTTTTTGTTTTATGCAAAAAACAGGGGGCTATTGCCTTTTTAGAACTGTTTGTCGTTGATACCTCATCGCATGGGAAAAATGGATAAGCGGATATATGTGAAAGGATTGTGTTTTTTCTTCAATGTTGCCGGGAATCCTGCTTATATTGCGAATGTTGATATTTTAGGGTTGGAAAACTGTACGTACTCATGAGTTCATGACGCGTTTTGCTGATTTGGCTTCCTTCAATCAAAGTGTATCTCAAAATAATCTAATTGAGCAGAAAATGATTGGTAAAACCATTTCTCATTACAGAATTGTCGAAAAACTCGGCGCCGGTGGTATGGGAGTGGTATATAAAGCGCTGGATACCAATCTGAAGCGCGAGGTCGCAATCAAGTTTCTTCCCGATCATGTTGCTGCCAATGATGAAAAACGCAACCGTTTTAAGCTTGAAGCACAAGCTGCTGCCGCACTAAACCATCCCAATATTGCAACCATTTACAATATAGAATCCCACGATGATCAGTTGTTTATCGTAATGGAATTTATTCGAGGACAGGAGTTAAAAGAACACATCCTGGGCAACCAGCCGTTGACCGTCGAGCAAGTCTTTAATTATGCCCGGCAGATTGCCGCTGGCCTTGATGCTGCTCATAAGAAAGGCGTTATACATCGGGATATTAAAAGTAGCAACATTATGATCACCGAAGATGGCCAGGTCAAGATTATGGATTTTGGCCTGGCAAAAATTCGAGGAGAAACAAAGACCACGAATGCCGGTGCGATAATGGGAACAGTCGCATATATGTCCCCGGAGCAGGCTCGTGGGAAAACAGTTGATCATAAAGCGGATATTTGGGGCTTTGGGGTAGTTTTGTACGAAATGTGCAGCAGGAATCTCCCCTTTCCCGGCGATTATGAGCAGGCCGTAATCTATGCGCTTCTTAATGAAGCGCCACAACCATTGGAAAGCAAAGAACTGCCTGCAGCGTTGAAGAATATAATAAACAGTGCACTGCAAAAAGACCCAGGCCAACGCCAGGAAAGCTTCTCAGAGATTCTTCGAGAATTAAATGTAAAAGAATCCGAAACTTCTTCTGCCCGGCAGGGGATGCCGAAGCGGCAGTTGGCTGAAAATAAGCTCATAAGGAAAGCTGTTTGGGGCATAGGCGTCGTTGTTCTTGCTGCAGCTGTGTTTCTGGGGACAGAGCTTTTTTCGCCACATGCCGTCCCTTCCGATCGAAAATCTATTGCTGTATTACCATTTGATAATCTGAGTGAAAATAAAGAAAATCTTTATTTTAGTGACGGCGTTACTGAAGACATTCTAACCCACCTCTCACAAATCAGTGACTTACGGGTCATCTCCCGCACTTCAAGCATGAGATACCGGAATACCAGAAAAAGCATTCGCCAGATCGGGAAGGAACTGAATGTTGCAACAATTCTCGAAGGGAGCGTCCGGAGGGACAAGAATAAAGTACGTATTGTCGCACAATTAATTGATGCAAACACCGATGAGCATCTTTGGGCAAAAACATATGACCGTGAACTTAACGATATCTTTGAAATACAAACCGATGTTTCACGGCAGATTGCTGCGGCACTTAAAACCGAATTAAGTCCGGTAGAGGAAAAAAGGTTAATCCACACTTCGACGGATAATCTGAACGCCTATGATTACTATTTGAAAGGGCGGGAATATTACCGTCAATATGAAACCGCTGCAAACGAGCAGGCAATCGTCTTGTTTCGAAAAGCGATAGATCTGGATCCTGATTATACTCTAGCTTATGCCGGACTGGCCGACGCTTACAATCAACGGGTTTACCGATTCGGCTTCGGTGATGCGTGGTTGGATTCATCCGAAGCCCAGGTGAAAAAAGCACTGAAGCTTGATCCGGAATCTGCCGAGGCCTATAAAGCTCGGGGCTTGCAACTTGAAGCCCGGCGGAAGTTTCGGGGGGCGCTTGATGCGCATCTGAAAGCATTGCAATATAACCCCACCTATTCCATGCCGAATACAGGATATACATATCTTCGATTAGGCAAATTGGATAAGGCCCATGCTTTTTTGAAGCAGGCCTGGAGAATCAATCCTACATTTGCCATGGCGTCGTCTGATATGGGAGATGTTAATGTACTCCTGAAAAAATATAATCAGGCAGAAGAATGGTATAGACGGGCAGAAGAAATGCAGCCGGATTTTTACGAAGGCCAGATTTTTTTCGCCAATCTGGACCTCTTGCGAAGGCGCTTTAATGCTGGATTAGATAAGGCGCTTGCTATTCTTGAAGTGGACGAAAATCATATGGATGCCATCTGGACGGCGGGCTTTGCAGAATTATTGATGGGGAATGCCGCACAGGCAAGGCAGTATTTTGAAAAACATATCGCTCAAGACATATCCATCTCGGCTGCTGGACATTTTGCGGCATCTACAAGTTCATCCTTCGCTTTCCTGGGGTACATTGAGCTACTTAATAGCAATAGCAGTAAAGCTGAAAACTTGCTCCGGCAAGGGCTGGCAATCGTAAACAAGCATTTAGCAAATGGCAGTGAGGATGCATGGCGATATTACGAAATCGCTGCAATTAAAGCGGTGCAGCAAGATGAGGATACTGCCTACGATGCGCTGAGGAAAGCTGTCGAATATGGATGGCGGGTGACGGATCGGGCCAGGATCGACCCGCTGTTGCAGTCCCTTCATACCAACAAACGGTTCAGCGATTTACTTGGGAAGGTTGATGCAGATATTTCGAAAATGCGCGAGCGTGTCGATGGTAATGGTAAAGAATAATTCGATATTCTATCGGTATAGCACTTTTAAGTATTCGAGTTCGCTCGCCCGTAAATCTAATCTGGGAATGGAATGCCGAAAAGAAATTTTCAAAACAAACGCGTTTTAATTACGGGAGCAGGTAGCGGACTTGGTGCAGCGTTAAGCTCGCGATTTTGCCGAGCAGGCGCAACGGTAATAGGAATTGATCTGGATCCGAAAGGGCTGCAACAAACTGCTACTGCTATTGAAGCTATTAATGGACGATTCGTAACTCATACCTGTGATATTCGGGATGAAGAACAGCTGTATGCAATACTGCATTCAGTGCTTGGTCAAGGTGATGTAGACGTCTTGATTAATAATGCTGGCATTTCCCATCGCTCGGAATTCCTCTATACCAGAGCGTCGGTTATTCGTAAGGTAATGGAGATAAATTATCTTGGGGCTGTTTATTGCACTGATGTTCTGTTGCCGGGAATCATCAGACAGAAAGGCATGATTATCTCTGTCTCCAGCGTTGCCGGATTTTCCCCGCTCATTGCCCGTACAGGCTATGCCGCCAGTAAACATGCCGTGCATGGATTTTTTGACAGTCTGCGCAGCGAAGTTTCAGGCAGTGGTGTTGCAGTGATGTTGGTATGTCCCAGTTTTATCAAAACGAATATTGGGCGTAACGCGCTTGGGGCGGACGGCAATTTGGTAACACATCGTCAGGTGCCGATTGGTAATTTTATGAGTGCAGACATTGCGGCAGAAAAGATCTTCGACGCAGCTGTCCATAACAAGAAGCAACTGTTGTTGGGGAAAGTGGCAAAATTAGCCTATTGGACGCAGAAGCTTGTGCCGGGTATTTATGCCCGGCAAATGGCCAAAAAATTGCAAACGGAGCTTCAGCGGGAGCCTGTCTAAACTTGTTATTGTTTCTGCTTAAAATTGACCGCTGCATTTAGCGCATTGCGATTTGCCTCCCAAACATCTGCCATTGATACCCCACGGGGAAGCTCCAGTGTTACTGTCGGAATGTTTTGTTCAACACCGGCGAAAGTGCCAAAAGAGCCCGGCGTTGGATACCCAATGTCACCAGACACCGGGTACTGATTGTGGACAGCCATCGCTTCTGCCATTAGTTTACCCGGGCCATCATAATTAACAACTTTCAGTGGTGTATGAACAGAAACGATTCTGTTGGGTGGATATTTCTCCAATAATTTCATGACTGCCCTGGTCTCTGGTTCGGATGCTGGCGCTTTGCCGGGGTTTGTGCGTGGGGAACGACTGTCGGCTTTCCAGTTTTCAGTCGGAAAATTGCGGTTAATGTCCACACCGTTTGCATTGGTGCGGGTATTCAGAAATAAACCGTCCGGATTCATGACCGGCACGATAACAATTCTCACCGGTTGCACCCGATCCATCGTCGCTAAATACTCCGCATATTGAAAAACAAGCCGGGCGCCGAGCAATTCATCACCATGAAAGCCTCCGAAGATAATGATAGTTTCTTCACCGCTGCCGAGTGCTAAATAATGGATGTTCTTTTCTTTGACGGATTTTCCGAAAACTTGCCAGGGAAGTTCGCTCTTTTCAATTTTCTTCAACAATGTCGGGCCATCCTCTTTTAAATCAGGTTTTGAATCAGCTTTCTGAAATGCAAAACAGTTAAGCATAAGTACACTGAAAATAACAAGTAGGGAATATACTATAGCTAATACTCTGTTTCTCATATAATTGCGGCTCCTTCATCTTATTTGGATTCGAATTCTATAACCATTGGGGACATTGGAGGAACAGATAGTTGCTCTCTCAGAGATAGTTGTCTACCGCTAAATACCTCTTTGCCTTCCGTTGCACTCCCAATGATCTCGGTAAACCGGCCCAAAGGCAAAGCTGTTTCCGTTGTGTTTTTATTTAGGACAATCATTACTCTTCCGGTATCAGTATAACGAAACAATACATAGATACCATCCTCAGGTGTGAAATGCATTAATTGGCCGTTGTGAACCACCGTATTGCCTTTGCGCCAGTTGAGCAGTTTTCGCAGAAACGCTTGTGCTTCCTTTTGTTTTGCAGTTAACCCCTTGCCGGTGAAACCATTAATGTTATCACCGGCCCAGCCTCCGGGGAAATCGGAACGTATAATGCCATGGTCATTAGTGCCGGGGTTGGACATTAAAATCTCGGTACCATAATATATCTGTGGAACGCCACGAATGGTCAGGAAATAAGTAATGCCCAGCTTGAACAGATCAAAGTTTTCGTTTACCTGGGTGTAAAAACGGCTGACGTCGTGATTGTCCGGGAAAACAACCAGCTCAAAGGGATCTGCATAAAGAAAATCTGTGGCAAGTGTTTCATAGGCGCTAATCCAGCCACTTCGCAAACTTTCTTCGCCGTTTAGCGCCTTGGGAAGCGCCTCCATTAAAGGGAAATCCATCAGGGAAGGCAAACAGGAAGTGTAGCCGTTTGCATTGTGTTTGCCTTCTTGCCAATAGGAAACAATGGCCGGATTGTTATGCCACTCTTCTCCGACAATATTAAACTCCGGATATTCCGCTTTGATGGCACAGGTCCAGTCGCTGATAAAATCGCTGTCAGGATACGGGTAAGTGTCCATCCTGATGCCGGCGAGATCAGCATATTCAATCCACCAAATTGTATTCTGGATGAGATACTTTGCCAGGAAGGGGTTACGTTGATTTAAATCCGGCATGCTGTACCAAAACCAGCCATCGGTAAATTTTTTGCGGTCTATATCGGCAACGTAAGGGTCCTGTATAACAGTTTTTCGATGTGATGTGATGGTGATGTTGCCCTCGTTCGCTTCCTCTTGAAAATTTAACCAATCGGAGGAAGGCAAATCCTCAATCCACCAATGTTTACTGCCGCAGTGGTTGAGAATCATATCCATGATCAACTTTATACCTTTTTGGGAAGCCAGCCGGCTGAGTTCAAGATATTGTTCGTTACTGCCGAAGCGCTGATCCGTTTTGTAAAAATCTGTAATCGCATATCCATGATAAGAGGCGCGCGGCATGTTGTTTTCGAGGACGGGGTTTAGCCAAATAGCTGTAAAGCCCATGTCCGAAATATAGTCCAAACTGTTGATAATACCCTGAATATCCCCTCCATGCCGGGAAAGTGGTGCGGATCGATCGAGTGTGTCCTGCATGCCGGCAACAACATCGTTTCCGGTATTACCATTTGCAAAACGATCCGGGGTGATTAGGTACATGACGTCCGAGGCATCGAAACCGCTTCGTTGTGCAGACCCTTCAACTCGTTGATGTAATTTATACTCATAGCTATATATGATTTCAGCACCTCTGCGGAATTCGATTGTAAAATCCTGTGATGTGGCGGATGGAGATATCAATAAGTCAAGAAACAGGTAGTTTTTACTTTTCAGGCGTGTGGTTTGCTTTAGTTCGACGCCTTCACTTCCTGTCAGAAAGACTTCGCAGGTAGCGATGTCACTGCCATGGGCCAATAGCTGCAGATCAGGATTGTTCATTCCTGCCCACCAGAATGGCGGCTCGACACGAATGTCCTCCTGGGAAAAAATTAAAGCGGTAAGCAGTAGCAGAAGAGTAATAGTTGATTTCATCAGTGCTCTCTTAAGAGTTGGTTTAAGTTTGGGGTAACAGGATTAGGGGGCATCAGAAAGGCTATGCGCCTTCGTGTCTTTTTGAGCAATCAATACTTTCTGAAACGTACAAATTTTTGAACTGACCTCATTTGCATTTTCAAAATTTTCCACATCACTACAAGCGGTTACTGCAGATTGGAACTCAGCAGAACGGCGAAAGAGATCGATAAGCACCAGCCCCATCCAGAGACCAGCTTCATCATGGTTAAACGGTTGAAGTGTCTTTAAGGTGTTTATGGCCTCTCTCCGGCACCTCTGAGCCATCTCGTCGTCCCTGTCATCATCGCAGGCCCAGGCAGCATGCAAATAGGCCTGAGCAGCATTAATGGGCTTTTCCGAGGCGATTAGCAAAGCAAAACAGGAAAAACTAATAGCGAGTGTCGGCAGCTTTTTGTCCTTTAGAATCGCCTGATATTGAGATGACGCAATGCGCTCTTCTGCCTGGGGTAATAGCTCGGCCAGATTTGTATTGCTATAGCCGCAATGTGGGCATCGCTGTATCCAATAGGGAAGGGTATCCCGCATCATTGGTGGAGGTCGGAAATCCAGATCCGGCAGGCCGAATTGATTGGAGCTGCCAAGTAACCTGTGATTGCTTCCCTTGCCACAAATGGCACAAGTGATGTATTCAGGGATTAAGGTCGTCAATTCTTTTCCCGGTTATTTTCAGAAAAGATAGTAAGCGGGAACCCAATAAGCAAAAATATTTCTTTTCATTGCTGCCTCACAAGGTTGATGAGCGGTATCTGTCAGAAGGGGTATACTAATTATCTATAAAAGACTTCAATGCCGCTGCAATTTCGGGCAAGGCTGAACCACTCTCTGCCTGAACAAAAAGGCCATTACTCCGTTCGGCAATTTCTGAAAAATGATTGCGCTCGATATTAACATCCCAAATGTATCCCTGTTGCCGAAATACGACATGGGCAATTTGGTTGGGGAGGTTGGCTGCCCCGGTAGTACCGACGATGATAAGTAAGTCTGTTGTAAATGCTGCCCGCATAGCGCTCTCATAGCGATAATATGGCTCATTGTAGGTTTCGTCCCAAAGTAACACATGGGGACGTGTTATACTCTCGCAATGCGGGCATACTAATAAATCCCAGTATTTCGCCTCAAGATTCTCCCCGCGTTCGATAAAAGGAATCTCATTCGGTACAGGATAAACTTTGTCGCAGCATTCTGCAGCACAACGCATATAGTTTAAATTGCCGTGTATTTGGAAAGTGTTCTCCAACTGGTTGCCGGCCCGAAGGTGAAGTCCGTCAACGTTTTGCGTGATCAGGGTGAAGCGGTCTTGCAGTATCTTGGCTAAATCTGCCAAAGCAAAATGGCCGGAATTTGGCTGCGCGCGATTACAAACGCCCCTGCGAAAGAGGAACCATTTCCAAACTTCTTTTGGCTGAAACTGAAACATTCGGAAATTTGAAATTTCCTGAAATTGATAATTCTCCGAGCCAACTGTCCAATATCCCTCCGGACCGCGAAATGTCGGAATACCGCTTTCGGCAGAAACGCCTGCCCCGGTGAGAACCGTAATGTTGGAATTGTTTGATATGAAAGACTTCAGCTCATCTTTTACTTTAGAATTTAACATGTATCGGCCCCCTGAACGCTGCTGGAAATCTGGATTTAAAATAAACTTTTCAAATATTCCTGTTTAGCAATATACTCTAATAAAATTGTCGTAGATTTTCTGTCGGGAGGCAAGTAAAAAATTGAGAATGCTTATATTCCTATATCTGTAGTAGAAGGACGGCAAGCGTGTCAGTTGATTCAATCGAAATAAATTCGTTCGGGTACTTGCATCCGGAATATGCCGCCTCTCTTCGGGAGTTTGGAGAACCGGTTCACTTACCCTGGAGTGATGGGTGGGTTTTAAAGCGGCCGATCCCGGGAACGAAAATGTATGACGCAATGGGCTGTTATCCGTTGTTTACCTGCAGATATTGGGATCGCTTAGCCGAAGATCTGCATAAATTAGGACAAGAGGTGGTCGCTTTTTCAGCAGTCATCGACCCATTTGGTTCGTATGATACTAAATCGCTCGCATTGCTTTTCCCTGATGTCTGCAAAGTTTTCAAAATGCATTACCTGGTTGATTTAAAAGCTGTCGATGTTTTCAACTTTTCTAAGCACCATCAACGGAATGCTCGATATGCATTTAAGCATTTGAGTATTAAGGAAGTGGAAAATTCGGAAAAAGCGTTGAATGATTGGCAGCGCCTGTATGACATCCTGAAAATTCGTCATAATATTCGGGGGATAAGTGCGTTTTCACGAAATGCATTTCAGAAACAATTCGCGGTACCGGGACTGATGGCATTCAAAGCACTTTATCAGGAGCAGGTGGTCGGAATGTTACTCTGGTATGTTCAGGGCACTCATGCCTACTATCATTTGGGTGCCTATGATGAAACCGGTTATACATTAAAAGCCTCGTTTGCATTGTTCCGCTATGCGATAGACTATTTTTCCGCAGAGGGAATACACTGTTTAAATTTAGGGGCCGGCAGCGGTTTGACGGTTGATCCTTCAAATGGCTTAGACCGTTTTAAATCCGGCTGGTCTAATGCCAGCAGGCCGGTATATTTTGTTGGACGAATATTTGATGCTAAATCGTACTTAACGCTTACGAATGAGGTAAGCAGTAAAAAAAATGAATTTTTCCCCTCCTATCGAAGGGGTGAATTCACTTGAATGGATGTAAAAAAAGATGTGCAATAAGGATAGTTTCAGAAACCGAAATGTGAGGTTGCGATGAATATTGATTCAATGAAAATGATAGAGAAAATAAGTGCTGATGGGTATTGCATCATTCCTGGAGTCTTTTCCGGTGCCCAGGTCGAGAAAGCGCGATCTTTAGTACTGAAGTGCTATGATGAGCGATTGGATGGTGATCTGGAAAATATTCCATTCCTAAACAGGGACCAACGGATGGTTTACAATTTACAGAACAAGAACCATTACTTTCTGGAACTGCTTTTTTCATCAGATTCGCTTCAGAAAATACTTGTTCACTTCCTTAACGATGTTTGGTATAAGCAAATTCCACTTGATCAACCGAATTATATTTTGCGGGCATATCTGGCCAGGAGCAGTAATACGCCATTACCGTTGCATATTGATTCCTTTGTGCCTTATAAAAGCGAACATCCGTTTGTTATGCAGGCAGCGATTATCCTGGAAGATCAAACCGTTGAAAATGGTTGTACGCTGGTGGTGCCGGGGTCGCACAATACTGGGGAGTATGCGAAGCAGGAGGCGATGGATAATGCTGTACCGATTGAATCCCATGCTGGAGATATTGTTATTTGGGATAGCCGGCTGTGGCACGGTGCCGGGAAGAACACAACAAATAACACCCGGTGGTCTATGATCGCTACATTTTCGAGGTGGTGGATAAAACAGAATTTTGATATCCCGGGAAACCTGCCATCTGATATATACAATCAATTAAGCGATTCACAGAAAGCTGTATTGGGATTTTGCTCGACGCCTTTTAATGATGAATCAGAAGGCATCGATATTCGCAAAGGTTACGCAGATTTAAAAGAGAAACTTTAAAGTTGGTTCTTTACTGAATTTTAGCAGATGGGCATCTTTGCTCATCTGCTAAAAATGATTGTTTAAAAATAACAGCTGTAATTTTTATTGAGAAAATGCCTGCGCCCATGCTTGACCATCCCATTCCCAAACATCACCCATTCTACCATTGGTGCCAATGCCGCCGTAAAGCACGACCCGCTGTCTTTTAACGTCGTATGCCATGCCATGAACATTGCGCGGAGGAACATTCTCCGTTGTTAATTGACGCCAACCTTTTTCGTCATAAACCCAGGTTTCATTGCTTGGGGAACGAACGACCATGCCACCAAAAAGCACCGCTTGTTGATTTGCTTTGTCGTAGGCAATCCGGGCTGCTGCACGAGCCGATGGCTGTTCTCCCGAGGAAGACTGCCAGCTTTTACCGTCCCATTGCCAGGTATCGCCGAGGTGCCCATCTGCTCCCCAGCCCCCATATAGCAAAATCGATTTGTTCTGAGAATGATAAGTTAGGCGATGAGTGCTGCGGGGCAACGGCCCTTCCTCACTAACTAAACGCCAGGTCTTTCCATCCCATTGCCAACTGCTTCCCAGGAAATTGTCGTTTTGATCTTGTCCACCAAACAGAAGCACAGATTCCATTTCCGGGTAATAAACCATCGCATGGTGGTCTCTTATGTTCGGTGCGTTAGTGCTGTCTGCAGCTTGCGTCCAGGATTTGCCATCCCACTCCCAGGTATCTGCAAAACTTTCTGCACGACTTTTAATGCCACCGTAAAGCACCAGCTTATCTCTGGACGAATCGTAAGCCAGACCAGCATGGATTCTCGGTTCAGGCCCGCTGTCGGAAAGCAAATGCCATGCTTTGCCATCCCATCCCCAAAGTTTATTGGACATTTGACGCTCCGGGTTTGATCCACCGAAAAGCACGACCATCTCCAGTCTGTCGTGATATACCATCACATGCGATGCGAGTGGGGGAGGGGCGCTGATTGCGTCTTCACCGGACATCGTCTCTGCTTTTGCAAGGCCCAATATCATGAAAATGAACATTAGTAAGACCGTTGGAATAAATCGTAATTTAATAAGGGGGGAAAATCTCATGTCTCCTCCGAAAAGTTTGGATCGCACAAGTTAGTATAAGACATTTTTGAAATTATGTTTCGATAAGACTGCCAAAAAAGTACTCATAAACTGCTAAATTGATCACACACATATCGCTGTGTAAAAGTATTATTATTAAAGTTGTTAAACAAAAAGAACAAACAATATGCTGCCTAACCTTATCATCATTGGTGCTATGAAGTGTGGTACCACCAGTTTACACAACTATTTGAAGCTGCATCCCGAGATTCACATGTCGGAAATGAAGGAAACACATTTTTTTGTTAGCGAAAAGAATTGGGATAAAGGATTAAAATGGTATAAATCTCATTTTCAAGCCAAGCTTCCGGTCCGCGGGGAAGCCAGTCCGTTGTATAGTATGCATCCCCTTTATGATGGCGTGCCGGAGCGGATACACTCACTCATTCCCGATGTGAAACTCATTTACCTGGTGCGTAATCCGCTGGAAAAGATTTTGTCAACTTATTTACATCTTCTCGCCGAAGGGAAAGCGCATGAGGATTTTGAAAAAGAATTGCTCAATTCGGAAAAAAGGCGATTCTATATTGATACAGCCAGTTATTATTATCAGTTGGAACAATATTTAGAATATTTCCCCGAAAGCAATATCTTGGTTGTCGATTCAAATGATCTCAAATGCAGCACAGAAAAGACAATGCATGACATCTTTCGTTTTCTGGCAGTCGATGACACATTTACCAGTGAAAAATTCCGAAAAGAGTGGCACCGTAGCAATGCCAAACGGAAACGCACCAGGTTTGGTGAAGCTTTAAATAAAAGCGCTGCCATGCGTTTGCTAAAAAAAATGCCGGATGGTGTTGCCTGGCATCTGGAAAGAGTTGTCTATTATCCCTTCTCCCGCCAGCTAAAGAAGCCGAAGTTTAGCAAAAAATCAGAAGCGCAATTCAAAGAAGCGCTGTTTGATGATGTTAAAAAACTGGCTGCTTTCACCGGCCGGGAATATCGTCGTTGGGGATTTTGATAATCGGATATTACCGATAGGAATCTTCCGAAAGACGGAATAAGTTGTCATAGTCACCAGGAAATAATCGAGAAGTGAAAGGTAGATAACATGGCAAAAGTTGTTGTGTTCGGATTATTGGATTTAGCTGAGCTTGCACATTATTATTTGTCAACTGACAGCGAGCATGAAGTTGTTGCTTTTAGCGTGCATGAAGCATATATGCCAGCAGAAAAACAATTCAAGGGGCTGCCGGTCGTTCCCTTTGAAACAGTTGAAGAGTATTTCAACCCTAACCAATACGCCTTCTTCGCACCACTGACCGGGCGAAAAATGAATCGATTGCGAGAGTCTGTTTACCACGAAGTTAAGGAAAAAGGCTATTCCTTAATCAGTTATGTTAGTTCCAAGGCGACGACTTTCCCAATAAATAAAATTGGGGAAAATTGTTTTATCTTCGAAGACAATACGATTCAACCATTTACCTCAATAGGTAATAATGTTGTTCTTTGGAGCGGCAATCACATCGGGCATCATGGGGAAATAAAAGATCATGTGTTTTTTACCTCGCATGTGGTGCTTTCCGGGCACTGTATTGTTGAGCCATATTGTTACTTCGGTGTTAATTCTACAATTCGGGATCAAATACATCTGGCTGAGGGAACCCTGGTGGCAATGGGTGCCTGCGTTGTTGGCAATACAGATCACTGGAGTGTTTATATGGGAGTGCCGGCAAAGAAGGGAAAAGTTTCCAGCAAAGATTTGGAGGTGTAATATGAAATGGGAAAAACTAGGACATATATTCTCTCCGCGGAAAGACAAATCCTGGAACCAGTCACATGCATCGGTCCCCACGGTTGATGTTATTGATGAAGCAATATGGCGGATTTATTACGCGACTCGCGATGAAACCAATCGATCTCATATCAGCTATATTGAGGTGGAGGCCGGGAATCCGGGCAACATCATTTATGAGCATCCGGAACCGATTATGACACCGGGAATTCTCGGTCGGTTTGATGATTGCGGCGTAATGCCATCCTGGATCATTACCATCGGTAATGTGAAATACCTTTATTATATCGGCTGGACGGTTCGCCAAACCATTCCCTATCACAATGCTATTGGCCTGGCAATAAGTAAGGATGGCGGAAAGAACTTTGAACGATTTGCTGCCGGGCCTTTGTTCGCTTCCACCTGGAAGGAACCCTATTTCACCGGAACATCTTGCGTGCTGATAGAAGATGGTGTTTGGAAAAACTGGTATATGTCCTGCACTAAATGGGAAGTGTTTAATGGCCAGCCGGAACCTTTTTACCATATCAAATATGCAGAATCTTCTGATGGCATTAACTGGGAAAGAAAAGGCCTGGTCGCTATCGATTATGCAACGGAGGCGGAAGGTGGGATTGTTCGGGCTTCAGTCCTGAAAGAGAATGAAATTTATAAAATGTGGTATGCCTACCGAAACGGATATGATTATCGGGAAAACCGGAAAAACAGTTATAGAATCGGATATGCAGAATCTGCGAACGGTGTAGCCTGGACACGTAAGGATAATTTGGTGGGAATTGATATCTCTGAAAGTGGTTGGGATTCGGTAATGATATGTTACCCTTGCGTTGTAGTTCACAAGGGCAGAAAGTATATGTTTTATAATGGTAATACATTTGGCCAAAACGGCTTTGGATATGCTGTTTTAAACAGCGAATAAGTTCAGGATATATAAGTTTGAAGAAACTAATCAGTTTGTTTGAAAAACAGCAACGGACAAAGGTTTTTTGTATCGGCTATAACAAAACCGGTACGACTTCAGTAGAACGGTTGTTGAGAGATCTTGGTTACCGTATGCCTGTTCAGGTTGAGCAGGAAGCGCTTGTTGTTGAAGCGTTATTCGACGGAGATTTTCGACCGTTAAAAGCACTGTGCGACAAATTTGAGGCTTTCCAGGATATGCCTTTTTCGCAAGGGGTTACCTATGCTGTGCTCGATAGTATGTATCCCGAAAGTAAATTCATACTTACCGTGCGGGATTCAAATGCATGGTTTGACAGCCTGGTAAGATTTCATCTCGGTGGGATATTGAAAAAAGCAGGGCTAAAGAAGGTCGAAGAATTTAATGAGGATACGTTTAAAGATAAAAATATTTATATACGGAAAAACTATTTATATCGTGCAGCCCGGAGAAATGCCGCAATTGTTAAGGGAGATAAGATTTCTTATGAGTGGTCATTAATCTATGACAGGGCGTTTCGGATAGCTATATATGAAGCAAGAAATCAGGAGATTATAAGATATTTTCAGGGCAGGAGAAATCAATTGCTGGTTATTGATATTGGCAAAGAAAAAGATACTTCAAAGATTGTAGACTTCTTGGGTTTGCCTAAAGATCGAATTAGTAGAATGCCTCATCTAAACAAATCTGCCAGCTAGTAAGAAGTTAATAGAAAATGCTTGAATTGGAGAAATGTGGGCGAGATTGGATAAAAAATTCGGAATTGAAATTTTATCCGCCTGTTGGTATTCGGAAATGATTTGCTGTCCCTATGTCATTGTTCACAATGGCAGAAAATATTTGTTCTATAATGAAAATACCTTTGCTAGGGATGGATTTGGTTATGATTTTTTAAACCCCTAAAATGTTTTTGGGTGCTTTCAGGAAATTGCAGGGAGGTATATTCTTCTGGAAAAGCAGATGTTGATCTGTTTTATGATGACAGGGACAGGAAAGATACAAAGGGATTTGTATGAAAAAGGAACGAATTGGAGACCTTTGCTTTTTTGGGGGAAAGCAAGCGTTTCCAAACAAGCTTTTTGTTGGCCGCCCGAATATCGGCGACCGGGCATTTCTACACAAACATCTCGACGACATCCTCAATAGAAAATGGCTTACCAACGACGGTGTCTATATCGCCAGGTTCGAAGAAAAACTCGCGAGCTATCTTGGCGTCAAGCATTGCATCGCCCTTTGTAATGGTACGATTGCTTTGCAGATCGCTTTCAAGGCACTCGAGCTGCGTGGAGAGGTCATTGTGCCGTCTTTTACCTTTGTGGCCACAGCGCATGCATTACAGTGGCAGGGAATAAAGCCGGTATTTTGCGATGTTGACCCGGTAACTTTTACGCTTGACCCTAACCATGCAAGAGAGTTGATTACCCCACAAACCTCTGCGATTCTCGGCGTGCATCTTTGGGGGAGAGGATGTGATGCTGAAAGTATAGAAAAACTCGCCAGGCAACATCAGCTCAGAATAGTTTATGATGCATGTCATGCATTTGCCTGTTCTCATAATGGCCAAAAGATTGGACATTTTGGTGATATGGAAGTCTTTAGCTTCCATGCAACAAAGGTGTTTAACAGCTTTGAAGGTGGCGCCATAGTAACAAACAATGACGCGCTGGCAAAAAGAATCCGGCTTTTGAAAAATTTTGGTTTTTCCGATACGGATCAGGTTTCTTTTTTGGGAATCAACGGCAAAATGAATGAGATGTCCGCAATTATGGGATTGGCAGGGCTGGATTCTCTACCAAAATTTCTTCAGGCGAACAAAGAAAACTATTTGGCTTACAAAAAAGCACTTTCAGGAATCAAGGGAGTGCGGCTAATGGAATATGATGACACTAACGACTATAACTATCATAACATTGTCCTCGACGTGGATAGCGCAATTGCCGGCGTCGATCGGGACTGTATCGTCGATCTGTTGATGGCGGAAGGGGTATTTGCCCGCCGCTATTTTTATCCCGGATGTCATAAAATGGAGCCGTATAATTCTAACCCAATTTATCAAAATATAAAATTACCAGTTACAGAAAGGCTTACCACACGTTTGTTCTCTTTGCCTACAGGGACATCCGTCAATAAAGGTGACATTCAATCTGTCGCTGAAATTATTCGCCTCATCGTCGATAATAGTGAAGAAATCAACACACGTATTCACGAAGAACGCCAGCCTGCAACAGAGCAAGTAATTATAGATGAAAGCTGGGTAGGTTAGGATGATAAAGGTAAGTGTCGCAGTTATTTCATATAACCATGAAAAATTTATTGCGCAGGCGCTGGAAAGTATTCTCTCTCAGAAAACTGATTTTCAATTTGAAGTTGTTGTCGGAGAAGATTGTTCACCGGATAAAACCCGGGAAATCATAACGGAGTACCAGCGAAAGCACCCTGATATTATTCGAACTGAATTTCCGGAAAAAAATAAAGGCGCTCGCCAAAATTTTATTCGTACGATCAATGCGTGCCAGGGGGAATTTATTGCAATTATCGATGGTGATGATTACTGGACGTCTCCCCATAAACTTCAGCGGCAGGTCGATTTTTTTGAGAGCAATCCGGATTGCACCATCTGCTCTCATGCCTTCAGATGGCTGACCCCTGACGGCGAATCAAAAGCCGTTTTTCCACCGGGGCGAAAACAAAAATATACTTATGAAGATTTGCTCTCACGATATACGTTCATGCATTCCGG
This sequence comes from Calditrichia bacterium, assembly GCA_028284905.1. Classification (GTDB taxonomy): domain Bacteria; phylum Calditrichota; class Calditrichia; order RBG-13-44-9; family J075; genus JACKAP01. Next base: position 72,433 of record JANQQU010000060.1, on the reverse strand, counting down.
TTCTACCATGTTCCGCCGCTCTGCCTTCAAGGGATTCCCGCAGTGGTTCCGGGACGAAACCCTCATTATTGGAGACTGGCCATTCTATGTGATGATGGGGGAAAATGGCAAAATAGGCTATCTGGATGAAGTCATGGTTTGTTATCGAATACATGAAGGCGGGGTTTGGTCGACGATGGGCAACATTAGTCAGGCTAAATTAAATATTCAAACCCGGGAATTCGTGAGGCCGCATCTAAAGCCAGCATATGACAAACACATTGCCAAGTATCTTGCCTCTCAGTATTTATATCTTGCACAATTATACCGACATAATGAAAATTGGCGGGAAGCCCGGAAGTATTTCAAAAAAAGTTTACAGACAAATGTCCTAACCGGCGGAATTTCGCATTATAAAGACCTGCTTTACACGATGCTATATTTGTGGTCACCCCGGTATTTAGAAACCTTGAGAAGTAAATTACTGCCGGGAAGTTAATCCCGTTGGAAGTCAAACAAGATTAATGCTTGTCCTCGATGATTGATTGGGCAATCTTAAAGAACTCTCCTTGTTGTTTCAATAAATCACTTTCATGGCCCTGCTCTGCTATGGCGCCGTCTTTCAATACAATTATCTGATCCGCCCCCTTAATCGTTGAGAGGCGATGAGCAATAATAATCACAGTGCGATCGTGGCTTAGTTCCATAATTGCCTGATGAATCTTCTTTTCGGTTTGATTGTCCAGTGAACTGGTCGCCTCATCCAGGATGAGAATTTCCGGATCTTTTAGAATTGCCCGGGCAATGGAAATTCGTTGCCGTTGCCCCCCGGAAAGTTTTATGCCACGATCTCCGAGAATAGTCTCATACCCTTCCGATAAGTTGCTGATGAATTCATGCGCACCTGCTTTAAGCGCTGCAGCTCTGATCGCTGAATCGGAAATTTCTCCTTTAGTTCCGAAAGCAATATTGTTTGCAACTGTATCATTGAAGATGAATGTATCCTGACTAACAATGCCAATGGCACTACGTAAAGACTGAGCACTTATCTCTTTTAATGGCGTATCATCTATTTGTATTCTCCCGTTTTGAGGCGTATAGAATTTTAGCAATAAATTGATGAGCGTTGTCTTGCCTGATCCGGAAGTGCCGACAATCGCCGTCTTTTTCCCCTGGGGAATTGTAAAGTTAATATCCCTCAATACTTGCTCTTCGCCGGAATTATAGGAGAAGGTGACATTTTCTATGCTTATTGATTTTTTTAATCCTGGATAATCCTTTTTGCCGTCTACTGTGAAAGGTTTGTTCTCTTTCATTAGTAATTGGTTTACTCTGTAAAGAAAAGTCCAGTGCCCGGCAATTTGTCCCCAGCCCTGGTTCATTTCTTTCGCCGCCGGTAACATTCGGGAGAGGATGTAAATAAAAGGGAGGAGTTGGGTCATCAGTTTTGCCTGTCCCATTTGTAAATAAAATACCCCGACAATGACCAGAACGCCGACAACAAGTCCCCCAAGCCCTTCACTAATGCCACTAATGCTGGAAAATCCTGCAAACATTTTGTAGATACTGATCCGATAGTTGTTCACCAATTCTAAAAACCGTGATGTTTGTTGCTCCTCCTTCGTGGATTGCCGTATTGTTTGGATGCCGCTAATATTTTCCACCAGTGTTGCTGCCAGCGATTGCCGGAAATTTGTAGCGGTGCTGCTCATGCGATAGATGTGCTGACTGTATTTGCTGATGATTAATGCAATAAAAGCGCCCATTAAAACAGATAGCAGAGTCAGATGCCAGGAGAATATCAGCATTAAAGAGAAAAGCATCATCAGTGTGATAGCGTAAACACAAAACTTAACTGCTCCCTGGATGACAAACCATACTTTGAAGGTGTGGTCAAGAATCTTGTCAGCCAGTTCCCCGGTGCGAACATCGTGATAATAGCTGATGTCGACGGTCATCAACATATCGATTGCTTTTTCCTGTAGGCCGGCAACAACCTTGCTGTTAACCCAATAACCGATATAGATTGAGATGACGACCAGCAGGTTTTTTAGAGCAATGCCGGAAACAAGAATACCAATGGCAGAAATAAATTGCATTTGCGGGGATAAACCGTCAAAAAGAGTCAGGAGAAAAGCGACGAATCCGGGGAGCTCAGTAGTATTACTTTCCGTCTGAAAACTGCTTAACAATGGGATTAACATACCAACTGAAACACCCTCGAATATGGCCGCGAGGGATGATAAAAAGAAGACTAAAAGCAAAAAATGCCAGTAGGGATGAAGGGAGCGTAGAAGGAAGTTGAGTTCCTGGTTATGTATTATTCTCAATATTGGGGCTCCGCATTATATTCCGATGGCAATAAATCGCTGTAATGTTTAGATGAAGGAATAATCGCTTGAGATGGTATGCTAAATTGTGGCAATTCAAGAATTTGCTCTACAAAGGTTCTGGTAAGCAGTTTTGCACCTTTATGATTCACATGGCTAATATCGAACCAGTTTTCAATGCTGAACAATTCCGGATATTTTAACGGCAAATTCATATTGATTAATGGCGCTTCCAGGTTGCGCTGCCGGTATGCCTGGACCAATGAGCGATAATGGTATGGCTTTGGAGGAAGATAGAAAATTACCTGAATACCACGGGCTTTGCAAACATCGATAATCTCCTGGAAAATATTAATCAGAACAACATCCTCTTTGCGGGTTTTAATCCTTTCCGGAATCTCGGATTTTTTCGTAAGGAAATGATAGAATTGCTCCTCGCCCCCCGGTTCGTTAATTAGCAGCCGGGTAGCAATTATCACCGCGCTAAGTTCTTCGCAGGGAGTAAATCCAGTGTAGCGCTCGGTTTGAGATGCAGGAGGAGATAGGGCAATTGGGGCTGGATACAGTGCGTCATGAATCTGTTCTGCTCTCCCGGAAAGGGAGATGCTCCTACTATAAAGATATGCCCGGTCAGTGATTGTTGTAAGGCGGCTCAAGCCACCAAATTGCCACCAGAGATAGTTGGTGTATTGCCGAAAACGTTTGGTGTCGTGAGTTTCGATAAATCGCCAGGAATACAAATCCGCGGGACTCAAAAAGCTAAACGGATAAGAGAGTTCAAAGAAAACTGTTCTCAACCTGGGGGAATTATGGTCAAGAAATTTTTCCAGGTGAAACTGCTGTCCGATAGTCGGCAAACCATTAATCGCAAAGTTAAATGTGCGCGTCGGAAATCCTGCATTAGCCATTAGACTGTCCAGTATGAGCGGGTCAATACCATGCCTGGTCGCACTGGTGCCAAAAAAGATGGTATTGATATTCCGGGATTGTTGCTTTAATCCGCGAGTTTTGTTTGCAACCAGTGAATCCAGAGATTTTAAATCAAGTTGGTTTAATGGGTAAAGAATGCCCCCAACAATGAAAAAAACAATGAGAGTTTTTATTAATAGTTTAAGCATTGGGCTAATGTGGTTATTGGCCTGCAAAATGATCGATTAATTATTGTGCTAGGTACTGAGAGTTTGGATAGTCGGAATCAGAAAACCCCGGAATATCAGGTTTTGAAATATCTCTAAAACCAGAATGATCACTTAATAACGGGATTAACAGATTGGCTAGTTCCCGAGTCGCTATTCGAGCGCCTTTTTGGTTCAAATGCCCTGCATCATATCTGTTTTCAACTTGATAGAAAGCCGGATATTTTAGGGGAGAGTCCATTCTTATTATAATCGTGCCGGGAGAAATTAGCTGCAGCTTGTTCAAAACATAGTTGCGTTTCTCTTTCTTTGATTTTCCCGGTGTTGCCAAAACAATAAACATTATCCCTCTTTTCTGGCATTCTTGGGCAATATTGTGCATGGTATGAATTGCGATCTGTTGACCGGGATAATCTTCTGGTTGAGATAGATCTGAATTTATATCTTTTGCTACCTCTGTATGGAATTGCATAATGTTTTCAGGTAAATGAAAATTGTTTTTACGCTTTGTGTAAGTCGATTGGGTTTCGGTGTCGAGTGCTCTAAAGCCATTGTAGGTTGGAGGTGCATTGTGCTTACTTTTACCTGGGGATATATGATTTAATAATGATTTTAAAACGCCTTTGCCTTCTCCGGCCAGATAGCTACGCTTTGTAAATAAGCGAATACGTGTTTGTATTTTCGAATACTTTACCATGTTTGTGGTATCAGTATCCAGGATAGCCGAAACGGCGTCAACCGTGCGTTTAAAATCATGAAATCTCACCATTCTCCAACTCATGAAGTTGTCAATCTTATCGAGTGGATCGAATAATTTTGATTCCAGAATAAGGAGTTTCAAATTTGGCAACTGAGGGAATAGATACTTCTCCAGGATATACTCAGTTTCAAGCAATGCCATCCCCTGAATGCCAAAATTAAATGTAGTTGTTTGAATACCGGCTGAATTTATGAGACTATCCAGTTGTGCAGGGTCAAAGCTACGATAGACCGGACTTGCCCCAACTAAAAGAGTATTAATCTCCTTCGCTTGAGCACCAATAGTCCGTTCTTTTTTGGATAAGAGGTGGTCCTTGATCGGGAGTGAATCATTAAACAACCAACTAATGGCTGTAATAATAAGGAGTAAGAATGTTACCCTTAAAAATAGTCTTCTCATAACAACTGTTTGCAAATAAAAGGTTTTAAAATTTAAGATTTCTTCGCTTAAATCAGTAAATTATTGGGCTTTTCGAACACGATTGTTAATTCAGGTTTGAGTCGATGTTAACTGGCGTCTCTGTTTGCCTGGATTTAGAAAATTCAGGAAGCCTCAGCATTAATTGTGCTAAAGTCTCCGTGGCCAATTTCGCTCCGGTCCAGTTTAGGTGAGCGCTGTCATACCAGTATTGAATATTGAATAATTCCGGAAACTTGTTCGGGTCGTTCATTACTATGAGCGGCGCATTTATACCACCGATCTCGAATTCATTCGAAAGGGATGAGTAGTCGTAGGGCTTCGGTGGTACCAGGAAGATTGGCTGAATGCCATTTTGTTTACATTGTTCGGCAATAGTTTTGTAGATTTCCATAAGCAGTTTGTCTTCCTTGCGATGTTTCTTAAGCTGTTCGGGCGTTGCCAGTAGATTGATGCTCTTGATTAAATTCTCTTTTTCCGTTGGATTTATTGCTATCCTTCTCTTGAGAATCGCTTCTTTTGTCTCGATATCAAGTGGGCGAAATCCATCCGGTTGCTCAACTCTAAAGTGCGGGGTTGGTGGAGTAATTTCAGCTTGATATGCGGTTAAGGATTCAATTAACTGTTCTGCCCTGCCAGCAAGAGTGATGTTGCGAATAAAAATATAGAGCCGCTTGGAAATTGTTGGTATCCGACTACGCCCACCAAACTGTCGCCAAAAATGATTGTAATAGGATTTGAAGCGTCTCCAATCGTGAGTTTCTATAAATCGCCAGCTATTTAACGACTCTAGCTCTTGGTGTGGATTGATATAAGATAGTTCAAATACGATATGTTTTAAGTTTGGAAACCTATTGGCCAACAACTTTTCCATATGAAACTGCAGGTCTAAAACTTTCATTTGGCTAATGCCAAAATTATATGAATTCGTATGGACATTGTTGACTCGCATTAAACTGTCGAACAATTGCGGATCAAAGGTGTGCTTCGTTGCGCTACTGCCAAAAAAAATAGTGTTTACCGAAGTTGCATTCGCAAGAACGGATTGTGTTTTGTAGGCGACGTCATTATCCGGAGACTTGAGTTCTCTTTGGTTCAGAATTAACAAGAGGATCCCAAGCCCGGTGAACAAGAATATGGTTTTAAAAAATAATCTTGACATGTCATTGCCAACTCAGTGTATTCTATTAAAATTGAAAATAGATAAATTCCCGCTCTTCGAATTTTCCGAAAAGAATAATAGTCAAACAAAAAGTAATGTAAATCGCCCAACGAAAAACCAATGGTTTGGTCGCGATTAAGGTGACAACAGTTTCCTTTACCTCTTCAAAAATGTGGACTAACATCAGGAAAGCGATTGCTGCGAACGACACCATCAATTCAAAATTGTTGAAACCACTTACCTGTATGTGGAAGCCAGCGCTGAAATCCAGCATATTATTCAAAAGCGTATATACATCCGCCATGGAGTTACCGCGGAAAAAGAGACAGCTGAAACTAAAAAGCTGAAAAGTGATAAATACAGACCATAAAGTGCGGATACTGTCAAATCCTTTTAATGCGAAAGCCTTTTCGTTGTTACCGGCAAATGTCGCGGCAAACCACTTTCTAAAGCGCTGCCAGTATTTTTCCCGCCAGGCATAAGTGAGCATCCGGGAGACCAGAAAAGAACCGTGTATCATGCCCAGCACTATGAATGTCCATTTCGCTCCATGCCAAAAACCGACGGCAATGAAGGTGATAAACATACTGGTGATCCAGCGTGTCTTCGAAGTGCTGTGCCCGCCAAGTGATAGCGTGTAGAACAAATAGCTTTTCAACCAGGTAGTGAGAGAAATATGCCAGCGTTGCCAAAGTTCTCCGATATTCTTTGCGAGGAATGGGCGCTTGAAATTGATCATTAAATCATAACCGAGTACACGGCCGGCACCTATGGCAATATCCGAATAACCGGAAAAGTCGCAGTAAACCTGAAATGCGAAAAAATAGGTAGCGAGAATGATCGGCCAGCCAGTGTGCATATCCGGATTATTGTATACCTGGTCTACATAGATCGCCAGGCGATCGGCAATTACCAGTTTTTTGAAGAAGCCCCAGGCCATTAGTCGTAAACCATTGGTGACACGGTCATAATCAAACTCATGGGTTTTTCGAAACTGAGGTAACAGCCTTTGAGAACGTTCTATGGGACCAGCAACCAGCTGGGGAAAAAAGCTGATATATAACGCGAAAATGCCCAGGTTTTTTTCCGCTTTTTGTTTGCCGCGGTAAACGTCTACAGAATACCCGAGACTTTGAAATGTATAAAACGAGATACCGACTGGCAGCAATACTTCAAATGCCGGCACATCATAAAAAATATTAAAAGCCTGAAAGGCTGCCCGGATATTTTCGTTGACAAAATTGAAATATTTGAATGAGAACAATATTCCCAAATTGGATATCATACTAATCAGTAAAAATGGCCAACGGGCTGGTTTTTCGGATCTTTTATCCATTTGGATGCCAGCCCAATAGTCAATACCGGTGCTGAGCGCCAGTAAGAAAATGTATTCGATTTTCCAACATGCATAAAAATAATAGCTTGCTATTAGCAGAAACGGCCAGCGATGCCGTTGTGGAATAGCGAAATAGACCATCATTACTGCCGGGAAAAACAGCAGAAAGTGAAAAGAATTGAATAACACGGTATCAAATTTCCTTTTTTTGTACCAGAGCTGCCGAGGGGATAGGGGTGAATTCCTGTTTCGGCTGGTGGAAATTGTTCGTCAAAACTTCAACGACATCCACGAGTATCTCGTCATTAGGCGTTATTAGTTGATTTACTCTGCCAAACAGCTGGGAGGATGAGTGGATATTTAATACCTCGTCCATTAAGCTGTCCGAGTTAACACGAAAGAATGCTTTCGGCCGGCTGGCATAGGGTATGTTGTTCTTGTTGAGGATACCGCCAAGCGGCTCTCGGTTGCCAAGAATAATATCCTGAATATCCTCCGGAAGCAGGGCGAGGTTTATGCGTATTGCCCCAAACAAAACCGGGTGCTCATTGTCGCATTCCAAAACGACTTGCCTGAGGTAGTCGGTGCCTTTCTTGAGAATTTGCAATGGCTTTACATGGATGCGTTGCCGGCAAAAATTCTCCAATGTGGATGTCATATCCCATTGATGTACCAATAGATCTTTTTGCGGTAGAGGAATTTGTTGCCCGGGAATAAACTCAAGCTTCGGCGCGTCCATGCCGCTTAAATCATACAGTTCAGAAAAGGGGTATGCATCCGGCTTTATGCCGTTCATGACACCGCTGCCGTTTTCTTGGCCGCAATAAAGTCCAGCAGGTTGCCAAAACGGTCGAACAGGTCCATGATACTGCCTTCAGTCTTCAGGGTGATCTGAAAGCAATTTTCAATATCAACCACCAGGTTTAGAATCCGAATAGATTCCAGACCGAGATCATGTATTAATGACGTTTCTTCGGTCAACTGAGATGAGTCAAAATTTGCACCGAGATGATCTTCGGACGAAAAAATACGAATGAGTTCGTTGGTAATATGTTGCCGGTCCATGGCTATTTCTCCTGTTGTAATGATCTAACTTGTTTACTCTTCGATTGAAGTTGCGAAAACTTCTTCCTTCTCAACTCCACATGTAATACTGGTTTCAAATTGGGGGCGGTCTATATAAACGCGTTTGTAAGCTTCGACGACCTGGGGATCCCGCAACCTGTCCAGCAGGTGAAGGTATTTGTCGTGATTGTTGAAAAGTCTCCCGCAATCAGATAGTAGGTTAAGGAATAGGCGAATTTTAACTTACTATCAAATACCTGGAAGGCATGACCCAACTGGGCAAAATTAATTGCGTCCGGGTCATAGAAAAGACGAATGAGCTTGTCCATTAAAACATAAGCGCCTTCTATCTTCTGGTATGCAACATCGATTGTTAATGCTTCACTTGCTTCGGAGGCTGAAAGTTTTTGGTCAATTGCTTTTGCGATCATCCGCCCACTATTCATTGCAAGATAGACGCCGCTGGCAAAGATCGGATCTAAAAAGGATGCAGCGTCTCCGATCATCGCAAAGTTCTTTCCATATTTTTTCTGCGAATAATATGAATAGTTGCCATTTAGCATTAACGGCTGTGCGATCTCAGCATTGGCAAGAATTTTAGCGAGGAATGGAGAGGAAAACAGTTCCTGGCGATAAAGCGCTTCCCGCCAGCTGTCTGCCCCGTCACCTTCGAGTTTTTTCCGTTGCTCCTTTACATAGCTGTTGTTTAAAACAACACCGATGCTCAAGCGCTGATCACTAACGGGAATAACCCATATCCAGCCTTTTTTTTCTCCGCCGAGATAGACGATTTGCAGAAGCCCTTCAGAGAGAGAATCAACAAACTCTGCACCGGTCCAGTGGGTAGAAAGTGCTACCCGATCCAGGTCTTCAATGCTGCTTTTCCACTTATTCTGGCGAGCCATAAAGGTTTGTTGTCCACTAGCGTCGATTACGAAGCGTGCCTGAAAAGTGTGGGCTTCGCCAGCAGCATCGACGGCTTCGATTTGTGCGATATCATCCGGTGTGTCATGCGTTACTTTTTTAACGCGCATTTCTTCATGGACAGTTGCGCCATTCTTCGCGCTGTTTTTTAGAAGGAGATCGTCAAATTCTGCGCGAATAACATGAAAGGACAACGCACTGGGATCTTTGATGACATGTCCAAAACACCAGGTGTTCTGCGTCTCTCCATCTGTACCAACAAAGCGTACACCCGGCTTGCGTACGAACCGTTTTTTCATTTCCTCCAAAACGCCAAGTTCCTCGAAAACTTCATAGCAAAATGGCAATAAAGACTCACCGACATGCTCCCGGGGGAATTTTTCTTTTTCCAGAACCGTTACGGAATAACCCATTCGTGTCAGGTAGGTCGCTGCTGTAGACCCTGCCGGACCGCCGCCGATGATCGCGACATCTAATATTTGATTTTTTGCATCCATGCTTTTAAAATCACCCTGTTTAAGATTTATTCGATAATGTGAAAATTCCTTTGATTAGAAAAATTACGTTGTCGTTTCCTCGCTTAATGAAGCTGCAAAAATTACGTTTCGATCAACACCGCAGGAAATCACTTCCTCTTCGAAAACCGGGTTGTCCATGTAAATCCGTTTGTATGCAGCAACAACTTGCGGATCACGCAGTTTGTCCAATAGCTGATGGTATTCATCATGATTATGGAAAAAATCCCCGGCAACGAGATAATAGGAGAGGGCGTATGCAAACTCCAGTTTGCTATCAAAAGTTTGAAAGGCATGTCCCAACTGTGCAAAGTCGATTGTTTCCGGATCATAAAATAGTCGGATAAATTTATCCATCAGGCCGTAGGCGCCGTTGATCGTTTCGTATGCGCCTTCTATAGTCAACTTGTCTTCACCTTCATAGCCGCGAAACATATGATCGACAGATTTAGCGATCAATCGTGCGCTATTCATGGCGAGATATACCCCGCTGGCAAAAATCGGGTCGAGGAATGAAGCGGCATCACCGATCATAACAAAGTTGTCGCCGTATTTCTTTTCGGAATAGTACGAGTAGTTTCCGTTGACTATAATTGGCATAGCAGTTTTAGCCTTTGCCAACAAGGACTGGAGGTATTCCGAAGCAAAAAGCTCTTTTTTGTATAATGCTGCTTTCCAATCGCTTTCGCCATTTTCCGTCAGCAATTTGCGTTGTGCCTTTACATAGTCATTGTTTAAAACAATACCAATACTCAGGCGATCATGACGAATGGGATTTACCCAACCCCATCCTTTTTTCTCGGTGCCTAAATAGACAATTTGCAATAAGCCGTCTTTCAAAGAATCATCAAGCTCAACATCCACCCAATGGGTAGAAAAGGCAACGCGATCCAAATCTTCAATACTTCTTTTCCATTTGTTCTGGCGAGCGAGGAAAGTGTCACGGCCACTGGCGTCGATTAAATAACGGCCGTTAAAGGTATGTGCTTCACCGTTCGCATCCGTTGCTTCTACAGAAACATTCGCTTCAGGGGTATCAAAGGTGACTTTACGAACCTTCATTTCCTCCAAAACGGTGGCGCCATTTTTGGCGCTGTTTCTTAGTAGCATGTCGTCAAAATCCGCACGAAATACATGGAAAGAAAGTGCGCTGGGGCTTTTGATTACCCGACCAAAACACCAAGTGCCTTGCGCGCCGCCATCTCTGCCGACAAAGCGCACACCGGGTTTGCGAGCGAACCGTTTTTTCATATCTTCAAGTACGTCCAGCTCTTCAAAAAGCTCATAACAGAACGGTAGTAACGATTCTCCCACGTGGTCGCGGGGGAATTTGTCTTTTTCAAGGAGGGTGACCTGGTATCCCATGCGGGCCAAATATGTTGCGGCTGTAGAGCCTGCCGGGCCGCCGCCAATGATGATTACATCCTGTATTTGTTCGTTCCTTTCCATGGATTCCTCACTGTATGTTAATCTCAGGGATCATATTCATTCTTATATCCTGTTGTTTATGTCAGGTATTTTTTCAACACTTTCCCTGTTGGGTTCCGGGGAAGTTGGTCGATGATTGCGATATCTTGCGGAATTTTATATTCCGCCAGGCGCTCTTTGCAGAACCTGCGTAGATCTGTTGGGGAAATTTGATCCTCACATACAATGAATGCTTTCACGGATTCACCATTATGTGGGTGATCGATACCTACAACCGCACACTCTGTAATGGAAGGATGTTGATTGATTGCCGCTTCAACTTCAAAGGGATCTACTTTTAAGCCGGCAACGTTGATAAATGCGCTTTTACGGCCGGTAATGAAGAGATTGCCATTATTGTCCATTTTGCCAATGTCCCCGGTATAAAGCCAGCCATCTTTCAGGATTTGCTGACTCCTCTCCGGTTGACCAATGTAGCCTTGCATGGTTGCCGAGCTTTTCATGCGAATAAATCCTTCTGTACCAGCTGGCAATACCTGGTCGTCTTCATTAACAATTTGCAATGTTTTTCCGGGAAGGGCAGTACCTACGGCGTCGCTGCTTACGCCGGATGTCTGATAAGTGTTGATAGTAATTGCGCCACTTTCAGTAGAGCCGTAAAGTTGATTTATTTTTAACCCATATCGCTCTTTAAATTCTTTAGCAATTTCTCTGGATAGCTTGGCACCAGCAGAGAGGTTTATGCGTAATGAGGACAGATCTGTTTGCCCTTCCAGAAATGTTCGGTTCAGCAGACTGTACATAAAAGGGACACCAATAAAGATGGTCGGCTGATGTAGTTTGACAAGATCCAGGAAGTCGTTCGGCATAAAACCATCCATTAAAACAAATGTTGCACCATTTGTCAGGGCTGTCAGTAAACCGGGGATAAGTCCGTATGAATGAAACATTGGTGCCGGGCAAATGACCGTATCTGTAGTGATGACGCCAAGCGTTGCACTAAGTGCGGCCAGTTCTTTGCGTACTTCCTCGTAGGTCCGAGGGACAATTCGCGACTCACCGGTAATGCCGGAAGTGAATTGCAGAATAAACTCATCCGGGTCTTTCGGCTGAAGGTGGTCTGCAGTTGCGTATTGAATTTTGAAGAATGCAAGATTGGGACATTCTGCAGATGCCAGCATCTGTTTCTCTGATGCTAAGGTTTCGATGCTGCCTGTGGTTGCAGGGCTGGTAATAATAATTTCAGGCTGGGTTTCCTGGCAATACTTTTCCAGTTCATATTGTTTGAAGCGATTGTTGAAAAGGATCGCACTGGCGCCAATATCTGCAACAGCTAAGAGTGCATAAATAAAATGTGGGGTGTTTCCCAGGTGAATACCGACACGGGAGGATGGATTGATTCCATTCTCAATCAATGTGGCCTTGACCTTTTGCGTCTCAGCCAAGATTGATTCCAGCGTGTGTTTGCTATCGCCAGAAATAAATACTGGCTTGCCTGCCTGGTAGGCGGGGGTCTTAATAAACGCAATCCGTTGCATCTTAAATCCCTCTAAGTCGTGCCCTGTCAAATATTGCGGGCGTTGGTTGAAGCTTCTGCTTCAACTAAAAAACGGGAAAAAAATGCGATTGCTGTGACGTTGAGCGAAAAACTCCCGGTCGAGAATTTATCGCTCAGCTATAAATAGGGGAAATGACTACTTGCTTTCCATGGTTTCAACGCCATCCCAGTTTTCGGGAGAACCTTTAACCAGATACTCCGCACAGCGCTTAAGATAATGCTCAGCCGCTTTGTCCCCGGCGTGGATGTTGAAAACTTTTTTGAAGAAGACACCGGCTTCTGCGAAATTTCCTTCGAAATAGAGGGCCAGGCCACGATCAAAGTCAGCGTTTGTTTCCAGTTTTAAACGAATATCTTCCGGTTGATTCCCCTCAAGGATCTCATAAATACGGATCGGCTTTTTCTTGCCTTTTACCTGGACGCGCCCAAGGTATCTACACTCATGTTTTTCCGGGTCAGACATTCTGCTCATGGTGTCTTCGCTGATAATAATTGGTGCGCCATAGTATTTAGTCAATCCCTCCATTCGCGAGGAAGTATTTACCGTGTCTGCGACAACGCCGGCATTCAACCGTAATTCATCGCCGATAATACCAATCATTAGAGGCCCGGTGTGGAGGCCAACGCCAATGCGGATAACCTGACGATTTTTTCTTTGCCGATATTGATTATAATCAATCAGCTTCTTTTGCATCTCAATTGCGGCATTGACGGCATCATCTGCTTTCTCTGGATAGAGTGCCATTATACCATCGCCATAATACTGATTTACAAATCCATTGTGCTTGCGGATAATCGGGCCAATTCGTCTCAGGTAAGCGTTGAGGAATTTGAAATTTTCTTCCGGGGTCATTTGTTCCGAGAAAGAGCTGTAGTTACGTATGTCGGAAAAAAGAACGGTCATTTCCTTGTGGGCATGGTCGCCCAATTTTACGTCTACAATGCTCTCCCGATGTAAAGAATGCAAAAACTCATGCGGCACAAATCGTCCGTAAGCCGTGTTAATATTTGCCAGGTTTAACTGGGTCTTCATCCGGGCAATCAATTCATCCTTGGAAAAAGGTTTGCTCAGGTAATCATTCGCGCCGGAAGAGAATCCTTCCACAAGGTCCACTAACTGATTTTTGGCAGTGATCATGATGACCGGTAATTCACTGGGTAAATAGGTCTCCCGGATCTTTTGGCAAACTTCGTAGCCGGACATGCGAGGCATCATGATATCCAGAAGAATTAGATCAAACTGCTGGGTGCTTTTTAACAATTCAAGCGCCTCTGTGCCACTAAAGGCCTGAATCACTTCGTAGTTTAGATTGTTTAAATGGTTGACCAACACTTGCTGGTTGATGGGTTCATCATCGACAACCAGGATCCGAAACTCGGAAGGATTTCCATTGGCCCGAACGGAAATTGGCGATGATTGTGGTGCATCCGTTGTGTGAATCCGGGATATGCCGGGGGCAGAACTTGCAGGTGCTTCCGGCGCGGTATCCGCAATTGGCAAGGTAAAGGAGAATGTTGAGCCCTGTCCCAGGGTGGAGGTCGCCTGGATGCTGCCGCCATGCAGTTCCACCAATTGTTTGGTGATCGGTAATCCTAACCCGGTACCGCCATACTCGCGGGTTGTCGATGCATCTACCTGCTCAAACGATTTGAAAATAGCTTCTAATTTATCCTCTGGAATGCCAATCCCAGAATCGGTAATCGATAGCCTGACAAAATCTCCCTCAAGGCGCGCTTTAATTAATACAGTGCCCTCGGCGGTAAATTTAATGGCATTGCCAATGAGGTTGTGGAGAATTTGCTGCAAACGATTTTCATCCCCACTAACCGCCGGGATATCCGCAGGGATATCTTTGATCATCTGTAAGTTTTTGTTCGATGCTAACAGTGGCTCGGTAAATTTTAGCATTAAGTCCACAAGTACATTAATGTCCAGTGGCTTTGTTTGCAAAGTCAGGTCATGGGTTTTAAGCTTGGAAAAATCGAGAATGTCGTTTACCAGGCTGGCCAGTCTTCTACCGGAGGATGCGACCAGCACCAGATTGCGTTTCGTGGCATCGGTAATATCCCCGGTGCTGCCGTCAATGATCGATTCGCTGATACCGATGATGCCATTTAAAGGTGTGCGAAGCTCATGAGAAGTATTGGCTAAAAATTCATCTTTCAATTTATCTACTTTGCGAAGCCGTTCGCTGACCCGGCGTTCCTGTGCCAGTTTCTCCTGGGCTTTTTCCAATTCCGACTGGCGCAGCCAATACAGGAAGCCGACAATCAGTAGCGTATACATCGCGTAAGCCCACCAGGTTTTCCACCAGGGAGGGATTACGGTAATATTGAGAGAGGCGCCTGCTTCGTTCCAGAGACCGTCGTTGTTACTGCCGCGTACGCGCAGCGTATAATCGCCCGGATCAAGATTGGTGAATGTGACGTCGCGCTTGGTGCCCAGCTGGATCCAGTGATCATTGAAGCCTTCCAGCTTGTATGCGTACTGGTTCTTTAATACGTTGCGAAAGCTTAATGCTGCAAATTCAAAAGAAATGATATTGTCTTTGTAGGTTAATTCCAGACCGTCCTTCTCGGAAATTCCTTTTTCAACAATGGCAACACCGGCGGCATCGTCGCTGTTGTAGCGCTGGAATGCGGAAATAACGATTGGAGGTGTATATGCGTTATCGACAATTTCTTTCGGATGAAAGAGATTGAAGCCATTAATACCACCGAAAAGCAGCTCACCACTCCCGGTTTTTGCGTAGGCACCGCCATTAAACTCATTGCTTTGCAATCCATCCCGGGCATCATAATTTTTAAACTCTTTCGTTGCCGGGTTGAAGTTGGATATACCAAAATTGGTGCTTAGCCACAAGTGCCCATTTTCGTCTTCCAGTATGCCATAAACAACATCATTGGGAAGTCCATCGTTTTCCCGATAAGCTGTAAAAGTTTCCGTTTGCGGGTCCCACAGGTTTAAGCCGCCGCCGAAGGTGCCGATCCAAAGCCGCCCTTGGCTATCCTTGTAAACGGAGTTGATGCGGTTATGGCTAAGACTGTTTTGAGTCTCAGGATCATGGATGAAGCGCTTGAATGTTTGTGTAGCAGGCTGAAACTGGTTTAAACCGTTTGAAGTGCCTACCCAAAGATTACCGGCTTGGTCTTCGCAAATAGAACGAACCAGGTTGTTGCTTAAACTTGCCAGATCATCCGGCGAATGTTGAAAGCGTTGAAAGGTTTGGCTTGTTTCGTCAAAGCGATTCAATCCACCACCCCAGGTACCGGCCCAAATGCTGCCCCGGGAATCCTGGAAAATTGTCATCACCCAATCATCGCTAATACTATTGCTGTTGTTCGCAACCGGTTTAAAATGACGAAATGTGTTTTGTTGCCGATTGTATAATGCCAGACCGGCTGCACGTGTGCCGATCCACATTCTATTTTGATTGTCCTCATAGAGAGACCAAACAGAGTTGCCTTGTAATGCACTGCTGCTATTACTGGCGTTGAAATGATTGAAAATGCCGGTTTTTCGATCAAAGACCTGAACACCCTGGGTAGATGTTCCCACCCAAATATTCCCCTGGGCATCTTCCTGGAAAGCGCGAATATTGTTTTCAATTAGTCCGGACCGGTTTGAAGGATCATGCCGAAAATGGTGAAAGATCTCTGTTGCCCGGTCATGCCGGTTCAATCCACCGTCACGAGTGCCCACCCAAAGCACTCCGGATCGGTCTTCATTGATAGATAAAATACTGTTCTTGCTAAGGCTTTGCGGGTTGTCCGGAGAGTGTTGAAAATGGATAAAAGTCTCTGTCGATGGATCGAAGAGATCCAATCCTCTGCGTGTTGCAACCCAGAAGTTGCCAACAGCATCTTCATAAACTGCCCGCACCCGATCACTGCCAATACTGCTTGGATCATTCGCTTGATGTCGAAATTGCTTGAAGTTGTCTGTTTCTTCGATGTATTTGTTTAATCCACCGCCCCAGGTACCAACCCAGAGAGCCCCGGATCGATCCCGGTAAATTGTCCGAACCCTGTCAAAACTCAAACTCGCTGAATTTTGATTGTCATGGCGATAATGCTTAAAAACATTCTTTGCAGGATCGAATTTATTAAGCCCCCCTCCGGTAGTGCCAACCCAAAGATTATTGTGGCGATCTTCTGCCAATGAAATTGTCCAGGGATCACTTAAGCTGTCTTGGCTACCGGGATCAGCCATGAAACGTTGAAAAGACTGGTTGCCAGGCAAATATTTATTCAGGCCGTTTTGTGTGGCAATCCATAGCTGCCCCTGATGATCTTCAAGAATCGACCAGACGATATTGTCACTGATACTGTTGGGGTTTTTCTCGTCAAATTGAAAATGGGTAAAAGTCTCAGTCGAGCGATCAAAGCGGTTCAAGCCGCCGCCGAGAGTGCCGATCCACAGTGTACCGGAAGTGTCTTCGTAAAGTGAAAGAACGTTGTTGTTGCTTAAGGTGCTTTTCTCTTGAGGGTTGTGTTTGTAAACATTGAAGCGATACCCATCATAGCGATTAAGGCCATCATTAGTGCCGAACCAAAGAAAGCCCTTGTGATCTTGTATAATGCATTCTATCGAATTTTGAGAGAGACCATCTTCAACAGTAAAATGATCAAACTTGATGTTGTAAATGGAGGGAATGTCTATTGAAGAATTGGAGGAGGAAGACTGACCAAATATTAAAACTGTCAGAATCAGCGAGTAAATAAAAATCCCGTAGCCAATCAATCGATTCATGTCCTTGAACCCTAGCAAGTTTTCCCGACAATATCACATAATATAATTAGAAAACATCATACTTCCAATATAGGCCTGAAGCAATACCTAATGTAGTGTTTTTCATAGTAGAAAGAGCAGTAAAAAAAATTTTGATATAATATCTGAGAAGAGTAACTTCCCGAAACTGTAAAAACGAGGAGAATTATCATGCCAGGAAGTTCAATCAAGTTTGTCAATACCAGTGATACTGAAACAGCCAAACTTTATCTTTTGACTTACGATGACAATGATGAAGAGAGTGAAGAGTTTAAAGGCGAAGTGTTGCCTTCTCAGGAAGAAGAAAAACAAACGACTGCTGGCGATGAATGGGTTGTAAGGAAGAAAACCAATAATAATATGCTCGGAAAAACGATGGCAGTCGCTGGTCCGAAAACTTATCGCATTCTTTGGACAGGCCGTGGGGACGCTGGTACTGATGAATGATCTTCAGTAAAATCGGAGCGGGCGGTTCATAACCGTATAATACAGCAAGATATTTTTTACCAACTTTTTCTATTCTACAAAGTAATTCAACTGTATCAATTCTTGGATAACAATGCAGATCGTTTAGGTCTGCATTGTTTGTGCATAATGATAGTCACGCCATATCGGTGTATATACATCTCTAAAAGATGCTGAGTGGTTGTTCCTCGCAGAAATAATATTGCATAGCAGATCTTACAAGCTTAGCTAATTCTATTCGGCCCAATCGGTTTTTAATTACATTACAGGAGGTTTTCATGGCCAGTAAAGTTTATGCCTTAACCATCGGAATCAATGAATATCTCGGCGGTGTCAGTGCTCTAAAAGGATGTGAGCATGATGCCGATCGTTTTGAAGCATACCTGAAAAAACGCTTTACTAAAAATCTGGAAATGAAATCTCTGCGAAGCAGTGGCAGCGAGAAGCCTACCCGGGAAAATGTCATTGCTTATATGAACGACTTCCTGACCAAGGCAACGGCCGATGACGTTGCAGTGCTGTTTTACGGGGGCCATGGTGCCCAAAACCCCTCCGCGGCGGAGTTTAAAAAATACTTCCCGGATGGCAAGGATGAAGGTATTGTACTTCAGGATAGCCGCGAGGACGGCAAATACGACCTGGCTGATAAAGAATTTGCCATGCTGCTGCACAGGATTGCGAAGAACAATCCACATCTGGTGTTAATCCTCGACAGCTGTCACTCCGGTTCCGCCACCCGCGATGTCGATGAGTTCAATCAATTAGTACCTCGTTTTTCCGCTGGTAGAAAAGAGCCG
Source organism: Calditrichia bacterium (assembly GCA_028284905.1). Classification (GTDB taxonomy): domain Bacteria; phylum Calditrichota; class Calditrichia; order RBG-13-44-9; family J075; genus JACKAP01. The sequence goes on along the minus strand of JANQQU010000060.1, from coordinate 53,790 downwards.
CGTCCCCTGGAAAGTTATCTCGACGGCGCATACCAAAAAATCCTTGATAAAGATACCAGCAAAAACCCCGAAGTGATCATTCCCGGCAGTAAGCACATCCTCCTGGCTGCTTGCGACCGGGCCGAAACAGCAAAAGAAGATCCCACCGTGCCATCCGGTATCTTTACCGAAGCGCTAATGTCTATTCTAGAAAATAGTAAGCAGTCACTTACCTACAAAGATATCTTTGTGCGCTGCCGCTCGGAAGTACGGAAAAACGCCCTGAAGCAAAATCCGCAATTTGAAACATTTATGGGATTCAATGCCAATGCCGGTTTTTTGGGTGGGGAGGCTGCGAGCAGTGAACGGTTTATGATTCATTATGAAAAGAAAAAGTGGCGTTTGGCCCACGGCTCAATTTACGGCTTGCCGAACGATCCCTCCAAGAGCACCCAGCTGGAAATTTATACCGAGCAGTTAAAAGGCCGCTCTTTGGGGGGCGCCAGCACCACTGTTGTTGGTCCAACAGAAAGTGAAATTGAATTTAGCGGAGATTTTGAAGGTGAAATCGGGCAGGAATATTGGGGAGAAGTAACCGACATTCCGCTGGAGCCGATGGTCGTTTTCCTCGATGCCGGTAAATCTGAAAAAGCTGCCATCGAAAAAGCCGTGGCAAAGAACCGGAAAGTGCATGTTGCTTTCACGGATGACACCAAGGGCGTTAAATATGGGTTGATCGCCAAAGATAACAAAATTACACTCAAGCAATTAGAACTCGACATAGTCGTGCAATATGCGAAAGGTACCTCCGACGCTTCGGCAGAACAGATCGTTGGCATCTTGGAAAAAGTGATCCACTGGGAAAGAACAGTTAATCTGCAAAATGCCTTTACGAAAATCGACGGCAAAAAGATATCCTTTAATGTTCGCGATATAACCGAAGGAAATGACAATTTTATTTTTAATGAAGGCGATTTCGACAATGAGCAGGAAATAACCATCGACTTCGACCCGGCCCAATTGCCGGAAGATGCACCATACTTTAATCTGAACTTCGAAGTGACGAATAAAAGTGGGCAAGAGCTATTCTTTACACTGCTGCATTTTTCTGATGTCCATACCGTTAGAGACTGGGATACGGATGAGACTGAGAAAAAAGGATATGGTATTAAATCCTATTACAATTACCCACCGATTAAGGCGGGGAAAGATCCGGTTGCTTTAGAGGTAGGGTTGGATGAAGACAACCCGAACAACTTTTCAATCTGGCTGGATGATGCAGACAACGAAAACATTGACATCTTCAAGCTGATTGTCAGCACGGAGAAAGTCGATGATTTTCTCTTTGAAACTGAAGAGATCGGCCTGGATGTTGAAGTGAGCAGCTCTCGTGCCGGTGGCGCACCGCCGAAAGGCAAGAAGATGTATAAGAATGAGTGGTTTACCAAAACCATTCGTCTGAAAACGGTTCGGAAACTAGATCAGGTAGGGAAAAAAGACGTTGCCCTGGCCAATAATAAGATCAAGATCAAAGGCCATCCATCTATCAAGGCAGATCTTAGTCTGTCAGCTGCTAAGACCAATAGTCGTAGCGTCAGCGCTGGTTCCGGTATTTATGAATACCTGGAAAACCGCGGCATGGAGATGGTGAATTTTGCTGGTGGCACGCGTGATGCTGATGGTAATGATGAGAACATCCTCGAAATCAGCGATTTGCCGCAGGACGTAAACGACACCCTCGCCGACAATCCATTGGAAATGGAACTGGATATGAAGCTGAAGGATGATGAGCAGGTACTCCCGATGGCGTTCGATGGTGAGCATATCTGGCTAATCGGCGATGTCGATAAAGGAGATGATGGTAAGACCAATGTCAGCATCGATTACGTGCCGGATATTCCCGACAACCGTCGTAGTCTTGGTAAAGCACTGAAGATGTATTTCTTCAAAACTTACCTGAAGCAGGACAATCCAAACCAGCTCTGTTGGGTAGATTATAAAGACGACGGCAGCGTAGAACGCAAGAATACCGGACTCGCCAGCAAGGTGAAGGACGCGAAGAACGTCTTGCTTTGCGTGCATGGCATTATTGGTGATACAGAAATTATTGCCAAAGGTCTGCGCGATGCGAAAGATGCGGATGGCAAAACACTGGATCAAAAATTTGACCTGGTGCTTACCTACGACTATGAAAACCTCAGCACTTTAATTGATGATACCGCAAAAGCGCTAAAGACGCAGCTGGAAACCGCCGGCTTTGGCCCGAACGACGACAAGAAGCTGACCGTGTTGGCCCACTCCATGGGTGGATTGGTTTCCCGTTGCTTTATTGAGCAGAATGGCGGCAATGGCATGGTCGATCACCTGGTAATGTGCGGCACCCCGAATGTTGGCTCTCCTTTTGGTATGGTCGACAAAGGCCGTAAACTGCTCGGCACACTGGCGACGCTATCCATCAATACCGTGCCGATGATTGCACCGTTTGCGTTAACATTGCTGAATCGCTCCAAGAAAATCACCAAAACCCTGGAGCAAATGAATCCAACATCCGATTTCATTAAAGGGTTAAACGGCAGTGGCGATCCCTGTATTCGCTATACCATTCTTGCCGGTGAAGCAGAAAACTATGATGAGCCATCGGATAAGCTCTTTCCGCAGCTGTTTAACAAGCTGGCGAAATCCGGGGCGCTAAGGCTGCTCTTCAGCAATCAATCCCATGACATCGCTGTGCAAGTAGACAGTATCCTCGGTGTGGATAGCAATCGTAACCCGGCACCGGTGCGGAACAATGTTGCCTGTCACCACTTGAATTACTTCTCCTCAGAAACCGGCCTGGCCGCTCTGAAGGAAGTTGAATGGTAAGCCAGGTCTGACATTCAGCATATTCAAAAATAGCAATAGAGAAAATACCCGGCGGAAACTAATTCCGTCCGGGTATTTGAATATAATCCCCCGGGAGTATTTCTGTGCCAAAAGCCAACACGGATAACAAGCTTGCGAAGAGATTCGAGAATAGTCATGCCTTTATTATTGGTATCAACGAATATCAGCACTTCTCGAAGCTGCAAACCGCTGTCAATGATGCGCAGAAGATTGGGGAAGTGCTCGCTACGCAGCATGCTTTTCGGGTATACCCGCCGCTGTTAGATGCCACCCGGAAAGACATTGAAACCCTTCTGACGAAAACCATCAAAGAGAAAGTTGGCCAAAAAGACCGGGTCTTTTTTTATTACGCCGGCCATGGCATTGCTGATGATGGCGATGATGGACCCGCTGGCTACATCCTGCCGGCGGATGCCAGTCAGTCTGACGTAAAGACATTCGTGCCCATGAATTTGATGCATGAAGCTTTGTTGTCGCTACCGTGCCGTCATGTCATGCTGGTGCTGGATTGCTGCTTTTCCGGCGCTTTCAAGTGGTCATCCACCCGGGCCGGTGGGGTCTTCCGTCCGAAGAAGATCTACCAGGAAAGGTTCGATCGCTTTATCCGGGAACCGGCCTGGCAGGTCATCACCTCTTCCGCATACGACCAGAAAGCGTTGGATGTGTTGAAGACAGACAAGAAGGCGTTAGGCGATCGCGGCACCGATAATGACCTGGAGGATCATTCACCATTTGCCCGCGCGCTTATACAGGGCGTTAGTGGAGAAGCGGATGCGAAAGTACAGGACGAAGGGGATGGCGTTATCACGGCGACTGAGCTATATGCATATATCCGCGACCAGGTAGAGCCACAAACGATTGGTGCCGGTGAGCAAAAGCGGCAAACTCCGGGCTTCTTCCCGCTAAAGAAACATGATAAGGGAGAGTTCATCTTCCTACATCCCCGCCATCGCTTGAACCTGGAGCCGATTCCCCGCGAGAACCCCTACAGAGGATTAACCGCTTTCGAGGAAAAACACCATGATCTATTCTTTGGTCGGGATAGGGTGATAAGCGATTTGCAGAGCAAAGTGTTTGTTGATGGAACTACGGCAAACGAAGCCGCAGAAGGTCCTACGGAAACTGACTTCTCGCTGTTAAAACGAAAGATGCTTGTTGTTGCTGCTGCTTCCGGAGCCGGAAAATCGTCAGTGGTAAAAGCGGGACTATTACCGCGTTTACGAAGGGAAGGGTTTAATATTTTACCCGTGATGCGTCCCGGTGAACATCCGACAAGCGCATTAATGAAAGATCTGCAGGGAAAAGGTTTGCTGCCAGAGGGAGCTGTCGAAAACAATGGATTCAGCGAAGCCCAGTTGAAGCATTGGCAGACTCAATTGGAAATAAAGCGAACAGTGCTGGTGATCGACCAGTACGAAGAATTGATCACTCGCTGTACTGATGAAACAGAAAGAGAGAACTTCGCCCTGTTAGTAAAATCGTTGTTGGATGCAGCGCCGGAGAATCAATTTCTGTTAATTATTACAGTACGCTCGGATTTTGAGCCCCAACTGGACAAGGGGGCATTGCAAAGTTATTGGCAGGATGGCCGGGTGACGGTGCCCTGGTTTACCCCGGAAGAGCTGCGGGAGGTGGTTGTTATGCCCACCTTTCAAGTCGTATTGATTTTCGACCCTCCGAAAATAGTTGATGAAATTATTAATGAGGTGAGCCTGTCACCCGGCGCTTTACCACTACTTTCGTATACCCTGAGTGAATTATATGAAGCGTACAAAAGCAGCGGCCGGGAAGATCGGGCGTTGAAAGCCGATGACTATCGGCAGCTGGGTGGCGTACGTGGCGCTTTACGCAGCCGGGCGGATGAGATTTATGAGTCTGAATTGAAATTTGGATATATGATCGACGAGGGCAGCTTAAACAAGCTGCGCGAAAGCGAATGCCCCCGGATACTCATAGAAAAGCTGGGCAAAATCGTTAACAAGGAATTCCTTGGGGAAAGAACCCTGCGGGAAGAAATTAAGTCCGCTATGGGTTATATGGTTACTACAGAATTGTGGGATAAACTGGTTGCTGAGTTTGCCGCGGAGGAGATCTCCCCGGAAGTCGTTCAGAAATTAACGGATGCAAAAGACCAACACTTTCCGGATGAGTTGCGCTTTCTCGACGAGATGAAACAATTGTTGGGAAGCGAGTTGCTCGATCAATGTCAATCTATTTTACTCAATTATGCCGCTGTTGATGAGCATTATGGCAAGCAAGTGCTTTCTTCTGCTGCAAAGCGGGAACTGTGTAGTTTTTCCCTGACGGAAAACGATTTGCAACGATTACAGAAGGGTGAAACGGGATCTGCGAACTCAGAAAAATTGCAATCATTGATTGGAAAGAAATATAATGATGCTTCCGCATTTCGAGAGGCGCTGGTTCTTGCCCTGGGCGAAAACACTCCTAAGGGCGATATCGACGTCATACTTGAAATATGTAAAAAATATGACTATCGGGACACGATGCGGCGAATCGTTCTGCGATTGGTTTCTCTCGAGGGTGGTGAAATGGCCAGCCGGCGGGCCTTGATGGATGAGCTGGATTATGGCGATGAGGCTGAGAATGCTCGCGTCAAGAAAGTGATCGATCTGCTGGTGCAATCCCGCCTGGTTACGCGCGGTGTCGATCGCGAGAAGCAACAATATGTTGAGCCTGCTCACGATGCGCTTATTAGTGCCTGGGGCACCCTCTGGAAATGGGTCGGAGAAGCCGGTAAGGACCGTTTGTTGTTGCGTGGGCAGGTAAACAATGCGGCAAGGGACTGGCGGGACAAAGAGGAAAATGAGAAGTACCTCTGGAATAGTAACCCTCGCCTGAGCCTTTTGCGCGGGGATCTTGATAAAACCGGGCGCTGGTTTAATGCTGTAGAGAACAAGTTTGTTAAAGGCAGCGTGCGCCTAAAAGAGAAGCTTGATCGCCGGAGACGGAATATTATTCTCAGCGTCATTCTTGCATTGACCGGGTTAACAGTTTGGGCGTTATTTGAACGGGAAGAAGCAATCCGGGAAGCCAATATTGCCAAAGCAAATTTGCTGGCGATTGAGGCCCAAAAAACTTTGCCGAAGGATAATACCCGCGCCTTGCGCATTGCCGAAGCAGCATATCGTACTGCGGAAAATTATCCTCCGGCTTCTGTATCCCGAATCATTAGCGATGCTTATCAGGGGAAGCTGGCGGGGAAGTCTCATTATGTGGATAATATGACCCACAATAGCCAGGTGTACTGGGTAGATTTTTCCCGGGATGGCCAGGAATGGCTAACGGCATCCGGCGATGCATTAAACGGAAACGTCGTTGGTTGGAACGAAAATGGTCAGGTGTTTGAGCTGCCAAAATTTAACCGGGAGGTTCGCTGGGCAGTGTTTGCTGCCGATGAGAATCAGGTGTTGACGGCATCCGGCGATTCTTTGACACTGTGGAACAGAGATGGCACTGTTGCTCGGCGAGTGCCACATCAGTTGAGCAATATGCTGCCGCAGCTTTCTGCCGACAGGCAAAAAATCCTGACAATTTCTGCGTTGGATACGCTATCCATGCTGAATGGGAATGCGGAGCCCCTTATACAATTTCCGCATGGGATGGCAGTAAAAAACGCCAGATTTCTTGAAGACGCTACACCGCTAAAACTTTTGTCTGTGGCTGATAGTGGCTATGTATATTTATGGACTGAGGGAGGCGTTTGTGCAGATACGTTGGCGCATTCGCGGGATGTTATACAAGCGATGTTCTCTCCCGATGGCAATCAGGTGTTGAGTATCTCCATGGATTCTACCGCCTGGCTGTGGAATATCGTTGCAAAGCAGATCGTTGATACGCTGGTTCATCCAAAGCGAATCAGCCATGCCGTTTTTTATCCTGATGGACGTTTCGCAACCGCCGGAACAGATGGTAGTGTCAAGTTCTGGCAAAGCAATGGTGCATTCCTGAAAAATTTGCCGGAGAGCCACACGGCGGATATTACTCACTTACAAATTTCTCCGGATGGGAATTATCTCCTGACAACTTCCGGGGACTCAACTGCTGGTTTATGGGATGACGGTGGCGAATTAGTTACGCGTTTTAAGCACAACAATGAAATAAATCATGCGATTTTTTCCCGGGATAGCAAGGTAGTGCTCACTGCCGCTGAGGACAGTACAGCCCGTCGCTGGCATTTGCCGCTGTCGGTATTCGCAGACAGCTTGAATAGACATGGCACAATTAGTCATATTTCGATTTCACCAACGGGAAACAATTTCTTCCTGGCAACACATGATGGTGAACTATTTCAATATAACCAACAGGAAGTGCTAGTCGATTTACCCGGTCGGCTGGAGAGTGTTACTGAAAACGCTCTGACCAAAATTGTTTTTTCGCTAAACCCTGCCAGCGCCTGGTTACTCACCGTTACCGAAGATGATGGCTTGGTGCGATTGTGGGATCATAACGGTAATGTGTTGGATTCCTCTTTGCACTACGACGCCGTTAGCGCTGCGAGTTTTTCCGGTGATGCTTCCCGGGTGGTAATTGCGACCGAGGGCGGTTATGCCTATGATTGGCAGTGGCAAAGGGGCCGAAAAGATTCCGTCGCGCACGATGGGGAGGTCTATTCTGCCATGTATTCCCACAATGCTCAATACATTGTAAGCGCATTTGAGGGGAATAGCGTTTACATCTGGGGAAGCGATCTGAAAAAAGCGGACTCGCTGGTTCATAACGGCGAGGTAAACATGGCGGTTTTCTCTCCCGATGACAAATACATCCTTACAGCTTGTACAGACCAGAATGCTTATCTCTGGGATGTTGAAGATACGAAACAGCCGCTGGATACACTGATTCATGCCAACAATGTGATGCAGGCGATTTACGCTGCAGACGGTAAGTTCATCCTCACAATTTCCGAAAAATTTGCCCGTCTCTGGCAGGCGGATGGGTTGATGCTGGCAAATTTGGAGCATGACGATGATGTGCTGCAAGCGGTATTCTCTGCGGATAAAAAAGGTATATACACAATAACCCGCCAGGGGCGGTTGCACTACTGGCGCACCCCGGACAATATTTATCAGTGGTTAAAAACAGCGCCGATCTATCAGCTGAATAAAATGGAAGAAACAGCGCTGGATATTCAGCGCTGAAAGATTCAGCTTAGTTGTATTGGAAACCGGAAAGAATATTGCAAATCTTCATCAAATAATAACGCTTGCGAATATGCCGCTCTAATTCAGCATAATCACCCGCTCTAAACGCAACACCGAGAAAATCAAACTGGTCGATTGTAATTGAAGACTCGATGACATAGTCGAGGATCTGGTTGTCGATTTCAAACTGGCGAATTTCCTGATCTAAGGCGGCATATTCAGCCGTCCCTTCTTCAAGTGATTCCTGACGGTCTATCAAGTCAAAATATCCGGGAGCGAGGCCATTTACTTTGTACATCATCAATTCAGAGTATCCACTGTAGAAAGATGATTCTGAATCGTCATAATCTAAATCATCCTCATAGCCAAACCTGTCCATCCAATCTTCAACATTGTAGTCGAATTGACTGGTGAAGCTTTTATCGAAGCGCATTTCTCCCATGATGTAGATATTAAAAGATTCATGGTTAAGGAATTTTTCAAACCATTTTTTTACCGCATCGCTTTCTGCTTTTGAGTTGTTTTGTGCGACAGCGATGACCCCGTTTAATTCTCCTTCAAGAAAATTGCTGCCATCAAAATAAATTAAATTCATACCAGGTGGAGGTGCCGGAATATAGTTTTGCTTAATTTCGGCGAGCCGTTTGTTATATTCACGTTTAATTTCTTCACTAACACCACCGTTCATTTCTTTCTCTTCCTGAATTTCCCGATCTAAATGCGCTTTTTTCTGTTTTAATTCGTTCTCTAATTCCAGGAACTTGTCACGGAGATCGTCCATGTCAAACTGCTGGACGGCAAAACGGAACCTGGGAAAAGAAATGATCGCTCCGCTGGTAAAGTCCATGTAGATATCCAGCGTGTCGCGGAAAAGTTCGTCAATGGTTATTGCCGGGCCGTTTTTGTAAAGATAATCCCCCTCAAGAAGATCGTCAACATTCTTGCGGTCCTCGTCAAGTAAAGATTGATAGATATCGCGAAATAGCATCGAATGGGAGTAGCCAAGCGAAACCAGTTGGGCATACCGGTTCGCTTCGTCGATTTCAGTGACAACCCCACTGTAGAGGAATTTCTCATCACTGCTGCACAGTGCCAATTCTCTGCCGGAAAAGTCCTGATGCCAAAGTTGTTCGAATGAATGGGCGGGGATTGACCAGAAAACGTTCTGAATGCCAATATTGATCAAACCTCCATCGACCAGTCCGACCAGTTGTCCATTATCATTGATGATCGGCGAGCCGGAATGCCCCGGCTGAACCGGCGTTTTAAGTTTGAGGACGTCTGAATCAATCGATGGGTACGCCGGTTTACAAAGATTCTCAGTAAATTTTTCCAGATTCGCCGGCTTCTTAAGCTGAACGTGCAAACTATTCAACTGCTTCTTTCCCCGGAGCTTGATCGGAAAATTGTCGAATTTACGACCGAGATTGTCATAGGCCCAATAATTCGCGGAACGGGGAGGGGTAGGGGAAAGGTCCAGTTCGATCGAAGGTAAATCGACGCCGCTGACTCGCAGCAAGGCAAGGTCGACATCTGTATACGCCCGATCCAGAACGGCGCTGCCCTGGCCATATTCGGAATGAATCGTCATCTCTCCCCGACCGGCGACCAGGTGTAATGTGGTAACGACATAGCTACCGGGATCCGCGGGATCCAGTTTCCAGGCAACGCCATGACCATCAAATTTACCATCCTGATTAGCGTCTATGGCCACTACCGCACCAGCAGGACTCTCTGCTAAAAGAGGAGCGAAAGCTACAATCGTTAGCAGAAATGTTATGGACAAAAAAGCTGCGCAGGAAAATGCTCTTAAAACGTTCATTCTGTAGCCTCCTTGTGAAATCAATATTTAGAAAGCATGGTAGTGATAAACATGTAATGCTATTGGATCTGTCATTGCGAGGCGTTTTTTGCCGAAGCAATCTCATAAGTTGCATCCATAGAAAGATCGCCACGTCGCTGCACTCCTCGCGATGACAGCTTGCAGCATTGCTTCTTTAACACTACCGAAAACATTAATTGTACTGGAAGCCAGCCAGTGAAATACAAATCTCCATCAGGTAAAAACGTTTCCGGGTATCCCGGCCTTGTTTCTCCAGATTGTCGGACTTGAAAGCGATGCCTAAAAATTGAAAATCATCGATGGTGATCGCAGAAGTTACTGAGAATTCATCCTGGCCTTCCTGGTTGCCGGCATCATCCTGGAACTGATTGTTAAACTCGTTCTCATTATTGTTCTCCTGAAACTGATTATCAAAAGCATTCTCGTTTTCATTGTTAAATTGTTCCGGATCCTGATTCTCGAATTCATTCTGATTGTTAAACTGATCCTGATTCTGAAAATCGAATTGTTCGTTTCCTTCACCCTGGTTGTTGTCACCATCATAGGAAACATATGCATGAAAGCTGTCAAAGAAGGAGTCTTCACTATCGTCGTAAGCATCGCTAAATGCCGATGAAAATTCGAGCTTTAGCTCCGAGACTTCATATTCATCTTCCAGGTATCTGTTGTACCATTCCCGAACAATTTCCGTGTCATATCTGTTGTCTTTATTTGCGACAACAATGAATCCGTCCAGATCTGCCCATTCGCCGCTGCCATCAAATTCGATCAGATTTACCCCGGCGGGTGGTTGGTCTTCATCACCGTCATTCCGTTTCTCTTGCTGGGTGATGTCGTATCCAACCGGAAACGCAATAGTTGCACCAGTGGTGTAGTCGACATAAACCTCGACGGTTTCTTGAAGCAACTCCTCGAGCATTACAGGCGCTCCGAGACGTTGTTGCTCTTCAAATGAAGCCTGACTTAAGTATTCTCTTTCTTCTTGTAGCAGCTCCTGGACATATCGCTGATCTTCTTCCAGCATAGTATAATAAATCTCCTCAAATTTCATTTGCCCGGATTTGCCGAGAGAGAAGATCTCAATGTAGCGGCGATCATCTTCGACAACCGTTCTGGCACCGCTGTAGAGAAATTTTGTGTCGCTCTTGCATTGCCCCAGTTGATTTTGGTACGGGGGCTGGTTCCAAAGCGTGTTGAAATGTTTTGCCGGTACGGACCAAAATACGTTTTGAATACCGATATTCACCAGCCCACCATCGATTAAGCCAACCAGCTGTCCATTGGCATTGATAATTGGCGAACCGGAATGGCCGGGGCGAACCGGGGTTTTCAATTTGATCACACTTGCCTGCAACGATGGGTACTGCGGTTTACACAAATTTTGGGTGAATTTTTGCAAATTTTGCGGTTTTTTCAGCTTTACATGCAAATTTCCCAGAGCCTTGTTGCCGCGCATCTTGATTGGGCTATTATCAAACCGCCTGTTCAGGTTGTCAAAGGCCCAATATTGGGCAGACTGGGGCGGCACCGCGGCATTGTCCGCCTGGATATGCTGGAGCGCTAGGCCTTGCACTCCCAGCAATGCCAGATCGGCATCGGTGTATACCTTAACGATATTCGCTTTGCCAACGCCGGCTGATGTCTGGACGTTCATGTTATGCCTTCCGGCGACGAGATGCAGGGTTGTCACCACGAAATTTCCGGGGGCGCCAGGTGCTTTCCAGGCAACGCCATGGCCATCGTACTTATTGTCATTATTCACATCAATAGCAACGACAGATTGCTGCGCAGTCAAATAGAAAAAAGCGCTGCTGAATAGAAGTAAGCCAGAAACCAAAAGAACAAACGAATTGCGCTGCATAAAAGCCCCTTTCTCGTGAATATGAAATTTCCAGAAAATATATTGATTAACCCTGAAATAGACAATTTTATCTCCGGGATATATCCTAATTATTTCAGAACTTAAATAAAGTTGGTGCGATTTGTATATCTCCGGCCGAAACGATAAATTCCCGGTGATTTCCTGAGCAATTCTTAAGACAAATCATTTTCGAGAAACGCATGTCCGATTCTTATACTTCAACAGCACTCGATAAAAAGTTTTCTACCAGTCATGCCTTTCTGGTGGGCATCGATGATTATCAGCACCTCGCCGCGTTGCAAACGGCTGTAAGCGATGCCCGGAAAGTGGCCGAGGTGTTGGCACAGCAACAACACTTTAAAGTATATCCTCCCCTGCTGAATGCCAATGGGGATGAACTGAGTAATCTGTTGGAGAAAACCCTGCAGGAAAAAGTGGGCCCGAAAGACCGGGTGTTCTTCTACTATGCAGGACATGGTATTGCCGACGATAGCGACGAAGGTCCGGCCGGCTATATTCTGCCGGTGGATGCGGATCCTGCAAATAAAAAGACTTTTATCCCGATGGAAATATTCCACAAAGCCATCACCCGTCTGGAGTGCAGACATGTGCTGCTGGTGTTGGATTGTTGCTTTTCCGGCGCATTCAAATGGTCTGACGGCACCCGCGCCGGTGGTGTTTTCCGTCCGAAGAAACTCTACAAGGAACGCTTCGATCGATTTATTACCGATCCGGCCTGGCAGGTGATTACCTCTGCTTCCTACGACCAGAAGGCGCTCGACATGCTGCTCGGTAAACCGGGCGACCGCGGCGTGGATGATCGCAATCGAGAGCATTCTCCCTTCGCCCTCGCCTTAATGGATGGTCTTGCCGGAAAGGCGGATGTCAAGGATGGTGAAGAAGGTGATGGCGTAATTACCGCAACAGAATTGTACTCCTATATCCGCGACCGGGTGGAACCGGCCACCATCAAGGCCAGTGAGAAGAAGCGGCAAACACCCGGTTTTTTCCCTTTAGGCAAACATGACAAGGGAGAGTTCGTTTTTCTTCATCCCACCCATCGCCTCAATCTTCCCCCGGTGCCGGATCAGAATCCCTATAAAGGATTGAAATCCTATAATGAATCCGACCGGGAGTTGTTTTACGGTCGGGACCAGGTTGTTAAGGATTTGCAGGCAAAGATTCCCGGCAATCGCCTGATGGTTATTACCGGGCCTTCCGGCAGCGGCAAATCTTCGGTGATTAAGGCCGGCCTTTTACCACGACTGCGCGATGACGGTTTTCGAATCCTTCCAGTTGTTCGTCCGGGAAATGCGCCGATAGAAACTCTTGAAGAAGTGCTTTTGCAATCCGGGGTCACCCAAGCGCCGAAATCTCTGGATAAAGGAATTAGAGCAGATTTATTAAAAGCCTTTTCAGAAAAACCAACCGTTCTCTTGATCGATCAATATGAAGAGCTGATCACCCGCTGCGCCGATAAGGATGAGCGGGATCAGTATGTTGCGGCGTTAAGAGAATTACTCGACAAAACCGGTGAAGACGACCTGAAAATCATCCTCACGCTGCGCTCCGATTTTGAGCCACAGCTGGATAAAGGATATTTAGGCGAATACTGGCAATCCGGGCGCTTCAATGTGCCGCCGTTTAGTGCAGAGGATTTAAAAGAGGTCGTAGCAATGCCGGCGATCCAGGCCTCCTTTGTTTTTGAGCCGCCGCAACTTGTCGATAAAATTGTTGAAGAAGTGCTACAAGCGCCGGGAGCGTTGCCCTTGTTGTCATATACAATGAGTGAACTTTACGAAACTTATGTACAACGCAGTGGTGGCAGCAAGTTCCGCAATTTCAATGAGAAAGATTACCAGAAGCTGGGCGGTGTGCGCGGTGCATTACGCAGCAAGGCTGATCGCCTTTACGAGCAATTTGATGATGCTTTGAAAATAACTCTGCGCAATCTTTTCCTGCGGATGGTATCCATTGAGGGCGGAGAAGTGACCAGCCGCCGGGTGATGGTTGATGAACTGGTTTATGCTGATGCGGCAGAGAATAAGCGGGTAGAAAAGGCGATTGCCGATTTGGTAGATAGCCGGCTGATTGTTAGCGGTACTTCCGAAGAAAGCAGCGAAAAATATATCGAGCCGGCCCACGATGCCCTGATGCGTGCCTGGGGAACGCTGTATGAATGGATGAATACGTTTGGTAATGACACCATTCATTTACAACGACGACTCAATCAAAGAGTGATCGATTACCTGGCCCACCGACAAAAGCATGAAGGGGAAAGTGCCGGAGATGGGGTTGATCCTCGCACCGGAGAATCCCTGCTGTGGGAAAACGATCCCCGGCTGGATCAGTTGAAAAATGTGCTTGAATCAGAAAGTAATTGGTTGAACAAACGGGAGACCGATTTTGTAGAGGCAAGCCTGGCACGGCGGGCAGATATTATTGCCCGCATCGAAAAGGAACGCGAGGAGTTGGCCACCCGTTTATCTCGTAATTACATCATTAATGCACAAACCGCCCGTGAGAAAGGCAATCTGCTCCAATCGGCACACTACCTGTCCCGCTCCGGGGAAGTAATGGCGCAAATCGGAAAAACGGCCTTTCAACAGAATTTTAATCTCCACAATTTCCCTCATCTGAATTTACAATTGACCAACATCCTGAATCACGAAGACAGTGGTGAATTTCAACTCAATGCGGACAGTAGCCGGATGCTCAGCGTTGGTAAAAACACCGTATACTTATGGCAGATTTCTGAGAATAAACCGCTGGCAATTTTGAAACACCGTAATCTGAAGGAGGCATACTTCGTCTGCAATGATACCTTTGTCCTTACTCGCGACAGTCAGCATTTACGCCTTTGGCGTGCGGAAGACGGAAAACCGATTGGCAAGCAGATGAGATATAAGGGCGAACATCTAAATCTTGATTTCAGTGGGGATGGTGCAGTGCTGAAACTGAGGGCATCGGGCGATGGTGAGTCCGGTTGGGAAGTAAACATTTACGCCTGGGATGTAAAGAGCGGGGATGTGGTTTATTCGAAACAGGAAGGCGAGGGCTACTTTGTTCTAAATGAAGACATTTATCGCGAAACGGACGGCTTAACAGTCCGCTTATGGGATGCGCTAAGCGGGGAGACAACAGAGATCGTTCATGAAGCGATCGGTGAAGATGGAGGGGATATCCGAAGCTTGACGATCCGCCGCCGCGCCGGGGTATTGATTAGCTGTATGAGAGGTGATTTTATACCTAACGTAGATGGCTATGAAGGTCGCTATATGATCCATTTCCAACTCTGGAATTTTGAGAAGAAAAAACTACTCGCTCATTGGAAATTGATGGATTTACAAGGTGACGCCTGCTTCAACGACGATGGTTCGCTGGTGCTTAGTTGGTTTAAAGCGGCAGGCAAGATGCAATTAAGGCAAACTAAAAACGGCAAATTACTCGCCGAACTGGACCATGAAGGTGAAATCAAGTCTATGAACCATCGATTCAGTAAAGATGGTAAACGACTGGTAACCTCGACGGATAATGGCCTGGTGGGAATATGGGACAGTACACAGCCTAAAAACTCGAAAATCATTCAGCCGCCGGGAGATATGCTGCATGTATTAGTGACTGAGTTTAATTATGACGGGTCTCTGCTATTAATCGGTTATGATAATGGCATTGTGCGCCTTTGGGACTTTCAGACAGGTGGGGAAGTGGCTTCGGTGCAGCATCTCTATAATGAAGTGCGCTCCAAAGAAATGGTCACCGCAGACGGCCGGGGCGTGTGGGAAAAACCGGGCAATGTAGAACAGGCCTTTTTTTGCCGCGATGACTATGATTCCCTGATACTTTCCTGCGGCGCCAACACAGCGATTCTGTGGGATAGATGGGGTAAGATTGTCGCGCGGTTGCATCATTCGGCTGAGGTTACCGAGGCACAATTTTACCAGCAGACGGACGAAACTTCGGAAGCTCGGGCCAATCCCGACACTTACTGGAGTGGGAAATTTTTTGAGGACAATGAATGCGTAAGGATACTTACCCTGGCCGATGAAGTCGCGCGAGTGTGGGATGCGAAAACCGGAAATCAGTGTGGGATGATAGTGGATACGAAAAGTGTTCGTTTTCTGCCTGCCCAAACGGCTATTCTTAGTAAACATAATGACGGCACTTTGCGTTTGTGGGAAATGCGGCCTTCCGATCCGGTCTATTTGCCCCATAGCGGGAGCCTTAGTGCGAGCAGTGAACATTCTCGATTATTGCTGGCAAAGAGCACTGGCGCCTTAACCGAATTAAAGGTCGCAAACGGAAAACACCAGGCGAAAACGCTGGCGTTGAATGAAAACCCGCAAATCGAAGCGCTAAATGAGGCGGTAGATCGCAGTAATGATCATATGCGGAGTTATGGCATCGAAGATCTCGCTGTGAATGGTTCAGTTTATAACAGAGACTGCTCGCGAATACTGACATGGAGTGACAGGCAGGCGCTCGCGCATTTGTGGGATGCAGCGGATGGACGATTGCTCCTGGAAACCCGGCATACGCTTAAGCAATCCCATCGTAATCCAGGCGTTGTCTTTTTTCAACCGGCTGTTTCCTATTTAAAGCGGGATGTCTTTGTAGAGATCGGCCCAGCTTTTAACGCGCAAGGGACAATTGTCCTGACGGGAACGGAAGGGGGAAATGGTAGCATACGACTCTGGGATGCGTGTGGCGGGAAACGGATCGCCACTCTGAAACATTCTAATCTGGCCGGGGCGAAATTTACGGCGGATGGCGAGCGGATTGTCAGCTGGGGCGGCACCACTTTACGGGTGTGGTCTGTGGCTGAAGGTGCGCAAATTGAAAAGCACAGACTGAGTGGAGATTATTCAGACCCTGTATTCAATCACGACGCATCTGTGATCCTTTCCCACTCTGAGCATAAAAAAATGCTTTATTTATGGATGCAAGTGAACGGTAAAACGGAATGTTTTCAACGAGCTGAAGCGGAGCATACCGCTCCGATAATGAGCAACGATGGGACCTGTTTCGTTTTTAATGGTAATCTATGTCGAACAGAAGATTTTAAAGCTGGCGGGGCGCCATGTGCCCTGCTGATGAGTGGCGGGGGTCGGAACGATATGCTTTTTAGCAACGATGATACGCTCATACTTGGCTGGAGCGGTGACCGGCTACGATTATGGCAATCGAGCGATGGTGCCCCCGCAGCCCCGCCAATGAAGCATACCGCGAATATACGGGGTGCACTGCTAAGCCCTGACAATAAACTGATCCTCTCCTGGACCGATGATTACGCAGTTAACCTCTGGCATACCAAAGACGGTACGCCGGCGGCCGCCCCGTTTAAGTATGATCGCATGAATACAAAAATCGCCGGGGCGGTTTTTAATCGGGAGCAATCCAGAATCTATGTTTGGAGCACTGAAGAAAATCTGCAAACACTGAATATTCGTGCAGATTTGGATTTCCCCGGAGAGCATCTGCCAAGGTTGGTTGAAGCGTCCACCGGTACGACTATGGATGACCACGGGATTTTACAATTAATACCTGCTGGCGAATGGGAAAAGCGGCGGGATGAATATGAAACGTTAGAAAAAGAACTCGGCAATTTATCGTGAGGGGAGAATAGCCGTTGTTCATTGATCGTTGATCGTTCTTCGTTTCCAACTTTAGCTTCCTTGATGTTTTAGAAAGTGTATCAATTCGAACAGATCAAACATGTAGCTTGAATTATAGTCCACTGTTCTGTGGGAAGTACTAACAAACAACGATCGACGAGCAACGAAGAACGAGCAACGAAAAATCATTTACAGGGAAAACCAAATGACTAAAAACAACGGCAAACCGGTCATCTTCCTCGCCTTTGCCAATGACCAGCAGGATTACCTTCACAATCTCAAGGTGGAGCAACGGCGGATTCGTACTGCCCTGCAGAAAGCTGAGCAAGCGGGGCTTTGTGAGGTGGTCTATGAAACCAACACCTCCATCAACGACATCCTTGATGTTTTCCAGCAATACCAGGACAGAATCGCGGTGTTCCATTATGGCGGGCATGCTTCGGATTATCTGCTCTTGCTGGAAACTGCGGAAGGCGAACGTTCTCTGGCACATAGCGAAGGCTTGGTTTCCTTTTTGGCCCGGCAAAGAGGACTGAAGTTTGTCTTCATCAATGGTTGCTCTTCCCGGCAACAAGCGGAAGACCTGGTTGCTGCCGGTGTGCCGGCTGTCGTTGGTACTGCGCAGCCGATCGATGACGCTGTCGCGACGGATTTGTCGGAAAGATTTTATCGCGGTCTCGCCAGTGGCATCACACTGGAGCGCGCCTGGAAAGAAGCCGTAGACCAGGTAAAAATCAAAAAAGGAAAATCCGAGTTTCGCGCCGTTTATCCTCACGGAAAGTTTAAGACTGTTAGTGCCTTCCCCTGGTCGATCTATTATCGTGATGGCGCGGAAATAGTGAAAAAATGGAGTTTGCCGGAAGCGGCGGAGAATCCGCTTTTCGGATTGCCGGAGATACCGCCCAAACATGATCTTCCGGAAATGCCTTGCCTTTTTCTGCAACCTTACAAACGCACTCATGCCGAGATATTCTTTGGCCGTTCTTACTACATTCGCGATCTCTATCATCGGATTCATGATAAAAACTCCCCACCAATTGTCTTGCTGTATGGCCAATCCGGCGCTGGTAAATCCTCCCTGTTTGATGCCGGGCTAAACCCTCGCCTGGAATCCGGGTATCAAGTTACTTATATCCGACGCATACGTGGCAAGGGCGCAGCCGGGACGCTGTCTGTCGCGCTGAAAGAGCTGGTGGAAACACTTCCGAAGATGCCTGGGGACACCCCGGCAAAAATCGATGATGCTCCTCCGGAAAATAATTCTCAAGTAAAATATGACAATGCTCTGGAACAGTTGGAAGCGCTGGCAGCAAGTGCAGACGAGTCAATCAGATCGGAAGTAGAAGCTCTTGTTGAACGTTTGAAAGGTGAGCAGGAGCGAAAAATAATACAACCCGACAATTCAGAGGACGAAGTATCCGCTGGCAGCAATAAGCCTGAATCTATAGCAATTGATCCGGAGAAGATGACCCCGGGACAATTATGGCTTGCCCTGGAAGCACGGATTGGTAAACCGGTCGTGATTATACTCGATCAGGTAGAAGAAATTTTCACCCGACCAAATGTTGAGCAGCCGGATGAACTGCAGCGCTTTTGCGATATGCTTAGTGGCATATTCGGTCGCCCGGCAGATCGCCCCAAAGGCAAGCTGGTGCTGGGATATCGGAAAGAGTTTCATCCGGAATTTGAAGAGCAACTAAAACAACGGCATCTCCCACGCTCCACGATGTTTATGGAACATCTCCAGCGGAAAGACATCCTCGATATCTTTCGTGGACTAACGGAAACGCCTGCTCTGGCGAAACGCTATCATCTCACTGTTGAAGATGAATTACCGGTAATGATCGCCGATGACTTGCTGGAAGACAAAGATTCCCCGGTTGCCCCGGTGTTGCAAATTCTGTTGACAAAGATGTGGAATGGCGCTTATGAAGAGAATCCTGCTGCCCCGCGTTTTTCTGTCGCACTATACCAGCACATTCGCAAAGAAGGGTTGGCGATGGGCGAGTTTTTTGCGAAACAAATGTCGCACTTACAACAATGGCGGCCGGAGGTGGTCGATTCCGGGCTGGCAATGGATGTCTTGCATCATCATACCACCGAGCTGGGCACATCCGGCGTTCGCGGTGCCGAAGAACTGAAAAACACTTATGCCCATCGGCCGGACATTCTTAACGATTTACTCAATCGCTGCAAAACGCTCTACCTGCTCTCGGAGTCCCAGCGTAGTGCCGAGTATACCAGCTTGTCCCATGACACACTCGCCCCGGTGGTTATTCAGGAATATCATCGCTCCGACAAACCGGGACAGCGCGCTGCACGCGTGTTGGGCAATAAAATGCCCGATTTCTGGCGCGATGAAAAATCGGTTTGGCTGGATGATGCCGATCTGGAAATCGTTGAAGCCGGTGCGCTGGGTATGCGTCAACTTTCCGATAAAGAGAAAGAACTTTTGGAGATAAGTCGGCAGAAAAAAGCCGAACGAGAGCAACTACGGAAACGCCTCTTTATTGGCGGTCTGCTAATGGTGGCAGCGATTATTGTCTTGTCTATTTCAGCATTTGTTGCCAAGCAGGAAGCAGAGCAAGCCGCGAAAAGAGCGAAGAGCAACCTGTTTGCCATGCACTCCAGCGAAAGCCGCAGTAATGACCATACCATTGCCTTGCGACTGGCAGAATCTGCCTATGCGCACGATAAAACAGTTGCAGCTCAAAAATCACTGCTCAGTACATTTTATAATGCGAAAGAAGAACGGGAATGGTTTTACAAACACTATCTGTCCCATCCTGCAGAAGTAAAACAGGTAACGCTCTCACCGGATGAAAGCAAGCTGCTAACGGTCGCAGAAGATCATAAAATTCGACTCTGGACGATAGAAGGCAATCTGATCAACACATTCGGTCACGACACAACCGTTTACTCGGCAACCTTTTCCCGGAATGGAGATTACATCCTGAGTGCATCGGAAGATGCCACCGCTCGTTTATGGTCCGGCGGAGGGGATTCGTTGCAAGTCTTTAAACATATCAGCAATGTTTACAGTGCGGTGTTTTCTCCGAAAGGTGAAAAAGTGCTTACGGCCTCGGATGATGGGGAAGCAGCGCTTTGGTTACTGGATGGGAAAAAAGTTGCCAGTTTTCGGCATGGGATTTTTGTCGGGATTAACGATGCTGCATTTTCCCCGGATGGCAATAAAGTGCTTACAGCAGGAAGAGACGGCACGGTGAGAGTTTGGGATATCAGTGAAGATGCCATGCAGGATTCTTTGCGGGCATCTGTGGTGCTCCCGCATAATGATCCGGCATATAGTGCCCGCTTTTCCCCGGATGGCAGCATGGTCCTGACAGCAGCATATGATGACTACGCGCGATTATGGACGGCATCCGGAGATACGCTTGCCAGCTACCGGCATTATACTTATAAAGTGCCACCACAATTTTCCCCGGATGGCAGCCATATCTTTGTAATAGAAGGGCAAGGTCTCGGTAAAATTTATGAGATTGGTGAAGACTACGGTATCATCATCGGTGGCAGGGTTCATAAAACATTTACTCATGCGGAATTCTTCGGACAAGGCCTGAACATACTTAGCGCCTTTGAAGATAATACTGCCAGAATCTGGAATGAAGATAGTGATGATATTGTTGTTTGCCGACATCCGGATATTGTCAATTGGGCAACTGCTACCCGGAATGGTCAACTGCTGATTACTGCCAGTCGGGATAGGAGTGTTCGTATTTGGCAAGCTGCTGCAACAGCAGGCATATCTATCGAACATCCGGGATATGTCGGAGTAACATCTGCGGATATCGCCAACAGCAGCGCGCATATTGCCAGTGGCACGGAAAGCGGGGATGTTTATATCTGGTCCGGCGAGGGCGAACAAAAAGCAAAAATGAATCATACCGACGCGGTGCTAATGACGACGATTTCTCCGGATGAAAGCCAGATCCTAACCGCTTCCCGGGATAAGAGCGCCCGCCTGTGGTCGATTCATGGGGCGATGATCGTAAGTCTGCCGCATGATAGTACTGTATACGCTGCCAAGTTCTCCCCGGATGGCGAAAAAATACTAACAGCTTCCCTGGATGGGGCAGCGCGGCTTTGGTCTAAGCAGGGAGAACTCCTGCAAAATTACGCCCATGATGGGTGGGTGATATCCGCTGATTTTTCTCCGGATGGCGCAAATGTACTTACCGCTTCCGGCGACTCAACTGCCCGGCTGTGGACTATCGGTGGTGATGTTCTAACAACATTCCGTCACGACAGCTCACTCTTCTCGGCAGTATTTTCCCCGGACGGCGAATCAGTGCTAACTACCTCCTGGGACAGAACTGCCCGGCTCTGGGGAACAAATGGCGATTCCCTGGCAACTTATCGCCATAATGGCACTGTTTCCCGGGCAGTCTTTTCTCCGGATGGCAATTATGTATTGACGACCTCCTGGGATAACTCTGCCCGCCTCTGGGAAAGAGAAGGAAAGTTGCTGGTGACAATGATGCACGATGACTGGGTAGTGAATGCTGCCTTTTCTCCGGACGGCGGACAGTTGCTAACAATTTCCGACGACAATACCGCAAAGCTTTGGTCTTTGGATGGTGATGAATTGGCCCTGTTTGCTCATTCTGGCGGTGTAACAGCAGGTGGGTTTACCCTGGATGGATTACAAATATTAACCGCCGCTTCCGATGGTACTGTGCGTCTCTGGAAAACCTCCGAAGGCATCTTTCAATGGCTTCAGAATACGCCAGTTTACAAGCTTTCCGAACAAGATCGACAACAGTATAATTTCTAAAACTGCTGCTTTTCCGCGCTTAATGACCAACTTTTTCAATAGCTTGGGATAATTCTGGTATAAAATTGAGCCGGGAAAGTAATGTTGGAGAGAAAATGCTTTTATACCTATATAGCTTTGAAGTTAAGAGTTTCTTTGGTAAATTCAATAATTACAGGGGCGGACAGGTAGAATGTCGTTAGGCATGCCTTCAACGTTTTAATATTGATTATCATTGATTTTTATATAGCAACAATGGAGGGTTGGTTGATATAAACAGTAGTTTCTTTCAGCAATGCATTCAACCAAAACAAAGTGTGGAGAGAGCACTATGATTAAGGAAAATCGTGAGAAGCAGCGGGTAACTTCTATTTTAATTTTTTTCCTGATTTTTTTATTTGGCTTAAGCGCAGCGCTTCAGGGGCAAATCAAGCGCAAACATCTTTACAAATTCCGCGACAACAACCGTTTTGAAGGCATCAAAACCAAAAAGTGGAAGCCGGTATCAGGCACTTTGGAGCTTAGCTCTTTTATGATCGTGGACAAGAACTGGCTGGCTGCCAATGATGCTGCCCAAAGTGATTCGATCACTATCCATTTTTATTCGCCCGTTGCCGGAAGCATAAAGCCTTCAATTTATTACCGGAAGATTAAGTACTTCATGAATCCAAAAGCGGAGCAGTTTAAAAAGGGATGGAACGCCTTCTCCTGGTCTGCAGCGATTCTCAACGAAGTGGAAATTCCCTTAAGCAAGCTTAATGGGGTAGTCGAAGCTAAAAAAGGGAATAGCAAAGTTTGGGCGCCGATCAGTTTTCAAAAACCGTCGGAAGCATCAAAGAAGGCAACCGCGCAAATCACCCTGGTGCCAGACAAGGATATGGTCCTGGATGTCGTTCTCGTTTCCCAGAAATCCGGCAAGGCAATCAAAACCTGGAGCGATCTTGCTGTGAAGTCCGATGCGCCGCATATCATTGATCTACCGAAAGAAGTGCTTTCCGGAAAAGTCTCTGACTACTCAATAATCGCCACGGAAAAGTCGAAATCCGGGACATCGTTCGACGTTATCCGTAAGCATACTTTCCATATCGCAATGTTTAAGAACTAGCTGTTTCTGAAATGATCTCAGGCTTGGTCGTGATATCCAGGACGGCCTTTTTTACCACCACCATAAGCCAGCAAGGAGCGGTAAATGAAACGTTTTTTCTTGATGAGAGCAATATTACTTCTAGCTATCTGTCTTTCTCTACCATTGACCGGGCAGGACGGCACGAACACCGGCAATTCTCCCGTAGAAATTTTCCAGCGGGTGGAAAGTAGCTTTTTTCAACTGAACGATGGTCGTAACGAAAGCTTCGGCATCTACCTGGCCGGGGCAAAAAGCAAAAAGTTTATCTACTTACTGGGGTTGAACACGCTGGCAGTCGGCATCGAAACGAAAATGCAGTATACCAACCTTGAGGGCAAAAGCAAGGAGGCGGAAGCAGAAGAGTTCGGTGCTGACGAAGGACTTGGCGTCGCAATCTATAAGGTGAAGGCCTCGACGAAAAATCTGCAGCCGATCACACGCCATCCCAATATCGAAGAAGGTCTTCAATCAGATTTATGGACGATTGGATCGTCAAGTGCTCGCGGTGCCTTGATTAGCGTACAGGGTGGGGCGCTTTCCGCCGACAAGAAATATTTCACAGTTAATGCTGAGCTGGATAGTGACTATGCCGGTAAAGCGATTTTTGACAATGCCGGCATGGTGCTCGGTGTTATTGCCGCTAAAAATGATGATGGTAGTTACCAGGCAGTGGCCATCACGCCAATAATCGATCTGGCTGTCAGCGCTTTTGCCGGTCTGGATTTGTATCCGATCTGGCGGGAAGTTTATCCCACTCAATTTGCCATTGAAAAAGTTCGGGCCAGCACAGCCCTGCTGGATACTGAAAAACCCGGTGCCGGATTTTTTATCGGGCGGGACAAAAACGAATCCGGTTACATCCTGACCGCTAATCACGTGGTGGAATCGGACCCGGAATTTTTCAGCATTTCTTTCTCCGACCATCTTCAGGAAGATATTCTCGGGAAAGTAATGGGAGAAACCCAAAACGTCGATCTCGATTTGGCAATTGTGAAAGTGGAAAACAGTCCGCCGGTGCGCCCGGTAACCTTCTGGACAGTTGCCGATCTTAAGCGACTGGAGAAAGTATTCGCGCCGCAAACCGTTGCAAATGTTGGTTATTCCGCCGAATATGATGAAGAGAACAATTTCTTTCAGTATAAATACGGCTCAATGACGAAGGTGACTGATAAAACCATCGAAACCGACCTCCCCCTGCAAAGTGGCGACAGCGGCGGGCCGTTGTTTAACGAGAACGCGGAAATCGTCGGCATCAATCTGAAAACAGAGCTTTCGGAAGAAAGTGCGGACTCGCTCTCAATCGCCAGCAATGTTCGTACTTTATTGGAATATCTCGACAAAAACACAAAATCTATAGATTTCACGGAAAAGTGGCAGTTCCTCGAAAAACCCACTTTCTGGAAGAAAAATCGCTCCTGGATTATCCCGGTCACCGCCGCATCCGCGGTCGGTGCGGGAGTCTTTATCGCTACAGGAGGCCAGACGCCACCGCCGGATCTCTCCGGTATTGATGCTATCGGCTTTC
The DNA here is from genome assembly GCA_028284905.1 of Calditrichia bacterium. Lineage (GTDB taxonomy): Bacteria > Calditrichota > Calditrichia > RBG-13-44-9 > J075 > JACKAP01. The sequence goes on along the minus strand of JANQQU010000060.1, from coordinate 29,025 downwards.
CATCCATCGGCAACTGAGATGGATACAGTTAGTGAATGATTAATGTAATAAAGCGTAAGGTATGTTCTTCTAAACGCATTACAGGAGAGATATGATGAGAACAAATCATAAGATACGAGCTTTCTTTCTCTGGTGCTTTCTTGCACTGATAAATTCCTCACTATTGTATGCCCAGGATTTAACACCCGGCGAGTGGATTACCCGTGATCCGAATACATCGCCGGATATTATGAAGATTATTGCCGACCCAACCGATACAACTTTAAGCCGTCTGTTCGCTGCCACTTCTCGTGGGGTTTACTGGAGCGCGGATCAGGGCGTTGGCTGGAACAAGCCGACGGAACCGATCGCAGGTAAAGCAACAACCAGTCTGCTCTACAACAATGGCTGGTATTTGGCTGGCACTCAATTCGGCTTCTTCCGCAGCCGGGATGGACGCTCCTGGACATCTGCAAATGCCCCACTCAATGGCGAAATCACCATCAGGGACATACAGATTGGCAATGGCCGCATCTTTATCGGCACGACCACCGGCGTCTTTTTTAGTGATGATGATGGTCTGAACTGGACAAAGTCTGACAATTTTGGTGATGTCGACGCTAGCAGATTGCTCTACAGCGATGGCCGTATTTATGTAGGTACCGTTGAAGTCGGTATCTACTTTAGTGAAGATGGCGGTGTGAACTGGCAGGCAACTACCGTCACTGATGACGGCATTAGTACTCTGAAAACATACGGCGACCGACTTTTTGCCGGTAGCAATGGCAGTGGTATCTATTACAGCGCTCGCACTGATGGTGTCAATTGGGCCAACGCTGCATCTCCGATGGATGATGGTGTTGTTTCCAATATCACCAGAATGGCCAGTGGCAGACTGCTGGCGGACAGAGGATTGGAAGGCATCTATTACAGCGATGACAATGGGACCTCCTGGATCCATAGCAGCCTGAATGCGACCGAAGTGCTTGTGCTGGATGCACCGGAAACCATAGACTTTGCCATGGCCGGGACCCCGGAATCCGGAGTGTTTACCAGCAGTGATGGCATCAACTGGCAGCAAGCCAGTGCCCCGATGGATACGTTTCGGGTGATCAGCCTCGCCTATATGCAAAACCAAACTGCTTTTGGGTCAGATCGAATATTTGCCGGCACCCAGGAAAACGGCATTTTCCGCAATGTTGGCAATGACTGGTTCAAGTCCGGCGGGGAGATTACAGTGCAGCCGAACTATTTCGGGGTTCTGGTTACCGCGGATGAGCAGGTACTTTTCGGATACTCAGAAGAGGGTGTGTTTAAATCTGAAGATGGCGGCATTAGCTGGCAGCGTAGTTTGAAGCAGGATGTAAATATTATGGCAACAGAAGACAACTTCATCCTGGATACGCTCTATGCCGGTACAGACGGACAGGGAGTTTTCGTTAGCGGCGATGGTGGCAGAACCTGGACCCAGGCCAATGCTCCAATTGATGATAAAAATGTGCGGAGCCTGTTAGTGTTCTTCGGAGGGCGGGCGATCGCGACCACGGAGAGCGATGGCATTTTTTATAGCACCAATAGTGGGCGGGACTGGACTTCGGCCAATGCCCCGATGAACACCGGTAATGTCGCAACCGTGATCGTACTCGTTGGGCAAAATCTACGATTGCTGGCAGACAATGAAGACAATGGCATCTTTTACAGCGATGATTTTGGGGTAAACTGGACCCAGGCGACCGGGGACAATATTGAAAATCAAAGCATTGAAATCCTGATCGATCAAAACCAGGCCGGGCGCAACAGCGTGCAATATGCCGGGGTGGAAAGTAGCGGTGTTTACTACAGTCTGGACGCCGGGGCCACCTGGGCGCAAAGTACCGGCGAAATCAATAATTATACGGTTAATGTGATTATGCCGACATTCTCGACGACATTGGCCGGTAGTAATAATGGTGTTTACATTACTGGAGATGACGGTCAAAGCTGGTCTCCGGCGGATCCTTTTTTGAACGGCAAAAATATTAAAACTTTAACCAGCCTTTCCAAGCAGGAGAATGTTTGGTATGCCGGTTCGCAGGAAACCAATGGTCTCTATCGCAGCATTGACAACGGTCTTTCCTGGACGCCGCTCACATTTGGATTGACCTCGGTGCTGGAAGTGCGCGGTTTTACTACATTTGAATTCGAGGGTGAAGCGACTCGGCTGTTTGCCGCAACGGATAATGGCCTTTTTCTGCAGCTGCTGGATTTTAATAAGCCAACACCTTCGTTCCTGGACATTAATACCGGAGATCAATACACCAAGACGAATAGCGTCATTGTTGACCTCGATGCCGATCTGGCAGATTTTATGCAAATATCCGAAGATTCCACTTTTGCGAATAGCGAATGGATGGCGTTTGATACCCGCGTTAGCGGATATGGTTTGAGTACAACGGACGGCTCGAAAACAGTCTATGGGCGCTTTCGCGATCAATCCTGGAATGTTTCCGGTTTCGTAAAATCACAAATTACACTCGACCAAACCAAACCGCAGTTTGAAGTCGCCCATCAACCTCCGGCGACTTTGCCAACGGTTACCCAGCAGAACTTCGTCGAGATCAGTCAAGCTGTGAACGAACCGAATCTCGATGATATGCGCCTTTTTTATCGCCGGGTCGGGGATAAGTTCTCCCGCAACAACTTTTCATTCTTCGAGAATAATCGTGCGATGATTGATGCCGGATTTGTCTCCAATCGCGGCCTGGACTATCGCATCATCGCAGACGATCTGGCCCAGAACACCGATACATTGCGTGGTGCAACACTGCCCGATGGCACCGTGCTGGATTTCTTCTCTCTGCCCACGAATCTTAATGCCGGCGAGGCCGGTCGTTCCGAGAATTTGTCCGGTGGATTCGAAGGAAGCGCGTTTGCAATCGTTTCTCTCCCAATGAAGCTTGGCAGTGCCACCTCGGTGAAGTCGGTACTTGGCGATCTCGGAAAATACGGCGCCAGCGGCGATTGGCGCTTCTACAGCTACAACGGCGGCAATAACTGGCAGGAAGGTGAAAATCTCAGCGTTAGCAATGGTAGCGCCCACTTCATCATCCTGCGCAATAGCCGCGGTTTAACCAATCAGGTGACCGGCACTTCTACCCCAACAACCGATGGTGTGATGGGGACGATTCCCGGCTGGGAACTCGCTGCAAACGACTGGACGCTGATCGGCAATCCCTACAATTTCGACATCGACCTGAAGCTGCTGAAGCTGCAAACCCGGGGCACGCTTCTCAGCAACCAGGATGAGAATCTGCAGGTTTGGGCTTATCGTGGTGGGCAGTGGACGCAGAACGATATTTCTCTGAAGCGCTGGTCCGGATTGTTTGTCCGTTCTTCCGAGGCGGACCGTATTGTTTTTGCCAATCCGAAAGATCCGTATAATGCGGATGCGATTGTCAGTAAGAATCCAGTATCCAAAGGAATCTACGGAAAATTGACCGATGATGAATGGCGGATGCAAATTACTGCCGATGCAGATGGCTACCGCGATACATATAATTATGCCGGTGTTAAAGAAGATGCCAAAGATGAATTGGACAAGCTGGATTTACATGAATTGCCACTGCTGCCCGGCGCTGTGTCGCTTTTCTTCTCACATCCGGAATGGGAAACACCCGCGGAATTAACAGCCGACATTCGGCCGCTGGCGCAATCCGGCTATCGCTGGCAGGTGAAGGTGACCAGCGCGAAAAAAGCAGTTCAGTTAAACTTCTCCGAGCTGGAAACCGTGCCGAACAGGTTTAAGGTTGTCCTGCTGGATGAAGCGACCGGAATCGTTCGGGACTTGCGCATTCAGCCATTGGTCGATGTGCGCATCCCGAAGGATGCCAACGAAAAATTGTTAACTTTACTGGTGGGAGATGAGTTCTACATCAACCAGGAAACTGATGGAATCGCACTGGTACCGGCAACTTTCGCGTTGCATCAGAATTATCCTAATCCGTTTAACCCGGCGACAACCATTCGTTATGCATTGCCACAATCCGGTAAAGTAACTTTAAAAATCTATGATACGCTGGGTAGAGAAGTTTACACCGTCGAAAATCAGCGCAGCCGCGAGGCGGGCTTTTACGAGTCTGTGGTAGATTTCAGTGATTTTGCATCGGGACTTTACTTCTATCGAATTATTATTGATGGCGCGGAAAAATTCCAGGCAGTTAAAAAGATGCTTCTGGTGAAATAAAGAGAGGGTGACATTATGAAAAAGATGATAATTGGTATTCATGGACTGGCAAACAAGCCGCCACGAGATACGCTGGCGGAGTGGTGGAATTTAGCAATCCGGGAAGGACTGGAGGGCAATTGTGCAATGTCCGATCCCGAGTTTGAATTCCGGATGGTCTATTGGGCAGACCTCTTTTACAAATCTCCATTGCATGATGACGCCATGTTCTTCTTTGATAAACTTTTCAATGAGGAACCGTATGTGCCTGCTGAACCCGGTATGTTGCAAACCCACAATGATAGCCGGATGGATGAACTGCTTGCCTCAGCGCGCGGTGTGGTCGGTGATGCTATTGACTTCCTAAAAGAGAACATCAACTTTGATGTTCTCACTGGACCGTTGTTGGGTAAAGTAGTGCGGGATCTGGCATTTTACTATGACAATGACCGGGAAGTCTTTAATCGCCAGAGTGTGAAAATGATTGCCCAGCAAGTGCTGAAGGATGAATTAAAAGAAACGATCCTCGCCGAAAAGGATAAGGAGATTATGTTAATCTCCCATTCGATGGGGACAATTATTTCTTATGACGTGCTTAGAGATGTCGGTCAGGAGGCGCCCGATGTAGCAGTGCCCTACTTTGTGACCATCGGTTCGCCATTGGGTTTGCCGCTGGTAAAAGGAAAGATCATTGATCAACGGAAATATGATCCGCGGGTGCGCACGCCAACCATCGTTACTAAAAGCTGGATGAATTTTGCCGACCGGAAAGATCCGGTATCCGCCGACACCCATTTACGCGATGATTACCGTGGCAACAAGCACAATGTTCGTGTGATCGATGACCTCGTGCGGAACACTTATCAGCGTCCGAAAGACGGGAAGCGCAATCAACACAAGTCCTACGGCTATCTGCGCTGTCCGGAAGTCTCCACGCATATTAAGAAATTCCTGGAAGCGTGAGGGGTTTCCTGGATGCACTAAACCAGCAATCTCCATTCACCCTGAGCCTGTCGAAGGGTGAAAAAGGACTTGCTCTAAAGCGAGCTAATGTATCCCGGGACTAAACGAGCCCTTTGCCAACGAATCATTCTTCGACGGGCTCAGAATGAATGGAAATTGTTTTGCTAGTTTTGTAGACGAAGGCAATTTTTGTCTCAAAATATTATATCAAAGCTAAACTTGATAAACTATGAAGACATTCAAAGCAATAAGAGAGATATTCGCATTCAACCGTTTCAAACGGCAGCTGACGCTCTTTCTGTTGCCATTGATCGTCGTTCTCGCTGTGGTAATTTTCTATCCATACGAGCAAGGTGAAACGGCGCAGGCGGAAGCTTTGAAAATTTTAGGGTTGATTATTTCCGCGGTCGTTGCCCTGGCCTCCACTTCCTTTGTCGCAAACCTGATGAGCGGTTTTATGCTGCGCCTGGTGCGCAATTTCGATAAGCTGGACTGGATAGAAGTCGAGGACAAATTCGGCCGGGTAACCGAGCGGGGACTCTTTCATGTGGAAATCGAAACCGAAGAAAGCGCATTAATCACTCTCCCGAATCTTTACCTGGTTACCCGTCCGGTGAAGGTGATTAAAAAAGCGGAAACGATTATCTCGATCACGCTATCCCTGGGATATGACATTCCCCGGACAAAAATAGAAGAAGTGCTGAAATTAGCAGTACGAAAGCTGTCTGACAGCAAGGAAGATGTTGAGCTGGAGAATTCGGTAGTGCATATACTGGAATTGGGTGATTATGCAATCACTTACCGGGTGAGTGCAATGCTGAAAAATGTCAACAAACTGATAACCGTTCGCTCGCTCCTGCGCTGCTATATCGTTGATGAATTACATGCCGCTAAAATTGAAATTGTTTCTCCGTCGTTTTCGTACAGCCGGGATGTTTCTCAGCAAAAGCAATTTATACCACCCAAACACAATGTTAAAGCAACGGGAGACGAAGAAAAGGATTTGGAGGATGTCTCCCAAACAAAGTCGCAACGTATTGGTAAAATTCAGGACTTTCGCGATAAACAAGACGCGCTGGAAAAAGAAGTTGAGGAATTAAAGATTCAGCTAAAAGATGCTGATAAGGATGCCGCGGACGCGTTGGAAAAAGAAGTCGCAGCACTGGAATATCGCATTAGCAGAATCGCATCGACCATCGATGCAGCCACAGAAAAACAAGAATGATAGTAATCAGAAAATAATTCTTAACAAAAATCGAGAACAATCTTGCCTGGACGATGTGCTACCTGCATCTGCCCGGCTGGGTGTAATTCACCTGATAAGTAAAGGAGATGGCCATGATTAAGTTAGGCGCAATTGATCCGGGTGTAAACAAATCTGATCTGGAAAACTACATCCATACCAACCATGAAGACCAAATGATCAAGAAAAAAGGTATCAAGCTGCGGGGTGAGCCGGAAAAAAACTGGGTGCCATTTTCAGAAGTACGCAATCAGCCAATGACGATCAAACAAGTACAGCAATTTTTGAAAGATGTCGGATTCTTTCCCTTTGGGAAAATTGATGGTGTCTGTGGGTATCGTCTGGTAGCCTCGATGCGGCTTTTCCAGGAGTATGTGCATACCATTGAAGGGCAAACATCGATTGGCCCGGCCGATGCAGTTTTTGGCAAGAAAACATATGATCAAATTCGCCGCTGGCAGCGCGATGACGTTAAGGCGGATTGGGTGAATGTTACTGCTAACAATCCCGACCCGGAGTATACGCGTTGGATGAATCTGCTGCAGCGGGTGCGGGACAAAAACATCAGTACCCCCAGCACCATGCTCCGGATGATCAATGAGTATTCACAACCTTGCGATACCGTTAAAGTGCGCGACTGGGATTTACGCCCGGACCGGGTGCAGATAGTCGGTGTGCGCCGCGATGAAGCGAAGCCCGGTGCCAGAATGAATGATGATGTCTTTTTGTTACTGATTAATGGCCTGGTCTTCAAATTTTATGGCACCACCGATCCCGGTAAATCCAGCAATGATGCCGGTGCGCCATTCCTGATGCAGGGCCAGCATAAATATCGTTTTGGGTGGCATAAAGTGTTTGACAGTAAGTTCGGTGTAGAGAGGTCCTATCTGGCTTTGAAGCCAATGACTACCGGCGTTTTGGTGATTCGCAGCGGGGAAAGACAGAATCCAAATCTCGCGGAAAGCGATGTGCTCAATCGCCGCCCGGAGCGCAATAATTCCATCAACATCCATTGGGGTGGGAAAGGGGCCAGTAATTGGTCGCAGGGCTGCCAGGTGATTTGCGGTAGCGGCTACATCAATCATAAAGGAGATAAGATTGATTGTTCGGATTTTGCCGCGACTTTTTATCCCAGCCTGGGCAAATACCAAAATGGGCACTACATGACCAAGGGGGCCTACACCGTAATGGCCGATCTGGTAGCCGCTTTTTCTGGCGATATTCATGCAGCGAATTATACCCTGCTTTACGAGAGGGATTTGGAACTACATCCGGAAATCGGTGCCCGTGCCGCGAAGGATATTTTGAACAAGATTAGTTAGGTATTGGCAATTTTAATATTTCGCTCCGCTGGAGCTTCGTCGTTGATTGTGTTCGTAAGCTATAAATATATCACCCCGCTGGGGCTGGGTTCGAGAACAATCATAACAAGAAAGCAAAAGCTCCGTCAGGAGCGAAATGTTTATAGCTCTTAAGGAATTTTCTTTTTTAGCCCCAGCGGGGCGACATAGAAGCATGGCTCTAAACCCGTTTGCAACCTCGTTCCCAAAGTCTCTTTTGGCAAAGCCATCACTTTATGGGGGAACGCAATTATATGCGAAACGCCAGCTTCGCAAAAAGACAGCATACAGTAAATCGTCATTGAAAGGACTGCGCAACAGATGAAAAACCAAAACGGAAAACCGGTCATCTTCCTCGCCTTCGCCAACGACCACCAGTCCTATCTCTACAAACTCACCGAAGAACAGGACGGCATTCGCACCGCCCTGGAGAATGCCGAACGGGAAGGCCTCTGCGAGGTCGTTTACGAAACCGACACCGACGTTGACAAAATTTTCCGGGTCTTCGACAAATACCAGGACCGCATCGCCGTCTTCCACTATGGCGGTCATGCCGAAGATTATACGCTCCTCCTGAAAGCAGCGGACGGCAGCCGCCAATATGCTAATAGCGATGGTCTTACTGCTTTTCTCGCCGCGCAGAAAGGCTTGCAGTTGGTCTTCATCAACGGCTGCTGCTCGAAGCAACAGGCGGAGAAATTACGCAATCTTGGCGTACCGGCAGTCGTCGGCACCGCACAACCGATTGACGATGCCGCTGCCACAATCCTATCTACCCAGTTCTACGAAAGTCTCGCGGCCGGTCGCACCATCGCCCAATCCTGGCAAGCGGCGGAAGCGAAGGTGAAAACCCGTACCGATGCAGCGGTCGGTTACCGCGCGGTTTGGCCGGGTCATGCCAAGAAAAACGAAGGGCGGATCAGCTTCCCCTGGGAGCTCTACATTTGCCCCGGTGCGGAGAAAGTTGAGGACTGGAACCTCCCCCGTGCCTCGAAGAATCCGCTCTTTGGCCTGCCGCTGCCGAAAAAGTATTATGCCAATCTGCCTCCGGCGCCGTTCCTTGGACTGAACTATTTTCAGGAAGATGACGCAGCCTTGTTTTTCGGACGCGGCGCGCAAATCCGCGCCCTGCACAGCCATATCGATGGTGTGCATCCGATTATCCTCTTTTACGGAAAATCCGGGGTGGGGAAATCTTCCCTGCTTTATGCCGGACTGCTCCCGCGCATTAAAGACCAGTTCAATGTTATTTACTGCCGGCGCAACCAGGAATTGGGTCTGCTTGGCACGCTGAAGAAAGAATTGGGAGCGGACGTGCCGAATGAAGAGAAAATCTCCGAAAAGATTGACCAACGCCAGGAATCCCTGCGCTTGCTCGGCGAATGGAAAACACAACTGCCGGATAAAGTAATTGCTGAGCAGGTAGAGAAAATGCTTGGCCAGCTCAAGGATGCTCCCAGCACCCAACCAATAGCGGCAGTGGATGGTTTACCGGAGATCCTGAAACAATGGCAGGCGATTGAAGCAGGGGAGGGGAAGCCCTTGATCGTCATCCTCGACCAGGTAGAGGAGCACTACACCCGTCCGATGGATGAGGGTGAAGGCATCGATGAGCTCGGTGAGTTTCTCGACGCGATTCAACCACTCTTTGGCAGCGCTGCCGGTGCTATCCAGGGGAAACTGATCCTTAGTTATCGCAAGGAGTATCACCCGGAAATTCGCGATACTTTTCAGGATAAAAAGCTGCCCTATGCCGAGGTCTTCCTGAAGCGCCTCGACCGGGAAGGGGTGGTAGAAGCGATCACCGGCGTTACCAAAGATGCCAATATTCAAGCGAAATACCGCCTGGAAATTTCTCCCAATTCCGCCGGTAGTTTACCGGAGACCCTCGCGGAAGATCTGCTGGCTGATCAGGAATCGCCGATTGCACCGGTGCTGCAAATTATCCTGAAAAAACTCTGGGAAAGCGCCAACGAGAAAAATGAAGATGCTCCGCGCTTTACCAGCGAGCAATACCAGCAGTTAAAAAAAGACGGCATTTCCATGGGGGAGTTCTTTGAACAACAGATGGCCTTGCTGGAGGCGGATATGCCGAAAGCAGTGGCCTCCGGCCTCGCCCTTGATCTCCTGAAACATCATACTACCGATCTAGGTACCGCTGGACGCTGCAGTCAGGCCCAGCTGGAGACTTACTATTCAAAGCGTCTGCCGACCATCAAGAAGTTGATCGATAAATGCATCGAATATTCGCTGATATTGCGCATCGATAAAAACAACACCGTGCTCGCCCACGATATTCTTGCGCCAGTGGTGATCCGTGAATTTAACATCTCTGACCGCCCGGGGCAGAAAGCGATGCGCGTATTGGCCAATCGCAGCCATGGCTGGAAAGATGGGAACACCGGAGAGTTGCTTGATCGACAGGATATGACTGTTTTAGCCGCAGGAGCAGAAGGCAGGCGTGATTTAAATACAGACGAAGAACGAATGCTTGCTGCCAGTGAAAAAGCCCAGTTGCAGCGACGCCGTCAGTTGCAGCGCCGCATTGCTGCCGCGGCAGTAGGGCCGATGCTCATCGCCGCTTTTGCCTGGTTAATTTTTCAATATAACAGTGCGTATCTGGGAATGGCTAAACCTGAATATGAGTGGACCCGGGAGGAAATTCATTTTTTTAGAGGCGAACCATTTAAAAGGGCTGTAACCACCGGGTTTTTTACAGATGACATTCGTTCTCAGAAAAAACGTAGTGATGCTGAAGCTTCAATAAATATAGGCTTTGGTGAACGAACCAATTGGTCGCCGTTAGTCGATTATTTAAAACTAGAAGCTGTTGGTTTTTTCTTGGTAAAAACAGGCAACACGCAAGCTGGTGTAGATTCATTGTTGCTCAGTTTGCAAGATATGAATAGAGAAGACAGCACTGCATTAAAAAGTGTGTTGGCCGAAGCAGGAAGTAATGATTTAGATATCGCCAAACGCATGCTTGCTAATTTAGAAAATCAAGACTCGGAGGTTGATAGTTTTCGATTAGAAATATTGGTTGAGATTAGAAAACAAAATACTGAGTTCGTAAAAAGCCTGTTAGAGATGTTTGACAAAAATGACTCAACAAAAAGTTCGTGTATATTGGAAATTATTGGCGAGGCAGCTGTCGGTACTGAGAAAGAACTAAATTTAGTTGTCGATGCGGCCAAAGATGAGAATCTGATGATTCGGCGAACTGCAATAAAAGTCTTGGGAGTAATCGGCGGCAGCAATACGGCAGCTATCGATGTACTAATTGGGGCAACCCAAGATAAAGATTCTGAAATCCGGATGCTTGCAATAAGTGCAATGAGGTATGTAAATACGGAAAGCACGGAATCAATTGACGCAGTAATTGTGGCAACTAGAGATGAAGATGCATATGTAAGAGAAGCTGCAGTAGAAGTCTTAGGCGTTATTGCCCATGATAACACCGACGCAATTGAAGCAGTTATCGTAGTAACAAAAGATGAAGGTGAAGCTGCATATGTAAGAGAAGCCGCAGTAAAAGCCTTGGGCATTATCGGTCGTAATAGTACGGCAGCTATTGATGCACTAATTGGGGCAACCAAGGATAAAAATGAATACGTACGAGCATCTGCAAAAAGTGCTTTGGGGGGTATCCAAAACGAGAATGGGGTCGCCTTAGTTGCGGTAAAAAGGTCTAGCAATATAAATGCGTTGATCAAAAAGCTTAATGAGGAAGATTATTCCAATTCTGTTGCAGCCTGGGATACACTGCTACACATGATCAAAAATCAGAGTGATGACACCTCTGGCTTAACAGATGTTTTAATTTTAAATCTGAAAAATGAAAATCAAAATATTCGTAAAAATGCAACAAGGGCCTTCGGGCATTTGTTTTTGGAAAACCCTGATGCTATAGATGCGCCGCTCAATATAATAAATGATTCAGATGAATATGTTCGCAAAAAATTTGCAAGTGATCTCGGGGATATTGGCGCAGGAAATGCTGCTGCTGTTAATGCATTGATTAATATGCTTGATGATAATAATAAAGCTGTTTGTCAAGAAGCTGTAATTGCGTTAGGTAAAATTGGTGCAGGAAACAATGCTGTTGTTAATGCATTGATTAATACGCTTGATGATAACAATAAAGATGTACGAACATCTGCAGTGTTAAGCCTGGGCGCGATGGGCAAAGAAAATACCGCGGCAAAGATGGCATTGGTCAATATGCTGGATCGCAAAACCTTAACTGTCGATATAAGTCAGGTTTTTAAAGCGTTTACATCAGTTGCCGATGTAGATAGCTTTCCGGTAGATGTTGTAGTCACTAAACTCAAAGATGAAAAATCATCGGTGCGTATAAGTGCTGTAAATATATTGTCAGAAATGAAGCCCGGTAATGTTGACGTTTTAAATTCTCTTATAGCGGCGCTTGATGATGAGGATATAAATGTACGTAAAGCAGCATTGCGCGCGCTTGGAAAAGTCGGTGTCGGCAATGAGAAAGTGTTAAAAGCAGTGATTGCTGTTTCTGGCGAAGAAGAAAATGATGTGAGATTTAGTGCAATCACTGCACTGGGTGAAATTGGCATTGGCAGCCCTGAAGTTGTGGATATCTTAATTAAAGCGCTTAAAAAGGAAAATAAAAATGTCGCTATAAGATCATTGAAAAAGATTGGCACTGGCAGCGATGCTGAAATTGAAGCCTGGATTGATTTGCTCGATGATGAGAATTGGGAAGTTCGCAGAGATGCAGTATCTGCTTTAGGAAAAATTGCTAGTAACAATGATGTTGCAACAAATGTTTTGTTTTCTATGGTAAAGGATCGTGATGGAGCAGTGAACACTGTTGTTTCCCAGACATTTGCAAATTTGATAAATACAAAAGAGTATGTTGCTTTAACAGCTGTGAACTCGTTGGTTGAGGTTTTCCAGAAAAAATCAGTAGATGAATTGTTGGAAATGCTTCAGGAATACGATTCTGGCTACAGGTATATCGCTGCAATACTTTTAGCGCGGAAAGCATATGCTCAAAAAGAAGTGCTTGAGAAAATTTCCGAATTGAAGAACAATGGAAAGCCCTGGGTGCGCATGTCAGCTTGGGATGCTGGTTATTTAATAAATAAACGAGAAAGGTCGATAGCACTGGCTGAACACCACTTAAAAGAAGGGGAAACAGGATTTGCTGACAAAAATTTCGTTCAGGCATGTAGCGATTGGGATAAGGCACTTGGAATTTTAACGGTCCCATATGTTGGTGATAGCTTGATGATCGCAAAAACTTACCTGAAACAAGCGCATTGTCAGTTGGCTTTGAGACCGAATAACTCCCTGGAAGAAATATTGGTTCAGGCCTTCAATTACCACCCGGCCCTGCGCGATTCCTTGAAAAACAGTGTGCAACACCCGGCAATCATCAAAGCGATAGAGGATATAGGGAATAAAATAGTGTTAAACAACAATGCGAATTGACTCTGTCATTGCGGGCATATTAGTTACAGATGTGTGCTAAAAACTTGTTTAAGTAATTAATCTTATTGTTATTCTGGCAATAATTATTAAAACATTTCAATTATATGGTGCTTGATGGCTAAAAAAGTGCCCTTTTTGCGGCACTTCTAAAGTAAAACGCAATGGGTTTTACTCAAATGGTCGGCAAAGGTATTATTGTCTATTTTGCAGGAAATCATATTCCTGGAAAAACGTTCTTAACAAACATTACCGAGAACGGATCTGGTTTGAGCGATGGGTTATCGAAGGTTACTCAGTACGACAACTGTCTCATCAAAGTGGATACAGCTCCTTTAAGCTTTATGGAATTATCAATTATTGGCTGAAGCATCCTCCATCAATCAATGAATCTTCGTTGAGCAGTCATAGCTATGTCATTTTTGACGGCACTTTTCTCCATCGTCCAACAAGCATAGTCGCTTTAATGGATGGCGAATCGATGAGGATTATTGCCGGAGAATATGATATTCATGAGAACTCTGATTCACAATTGTTGTCGTTTTTTGAGCCACAAAGGAACAGAGGACTATCTCCGCATAGTTGCACTGTTGATGGTAACCCTCAGGTAATCAGAACGCTTAGGGCCGTTTGGCCAGACATACTTATACAGAGATGCCTGGTTCATATTCAAAGACAAGGCCTTAGATGGTGTCGGAGCAACCCAAAACGTACGGATGCAAAGAAATTAAGGGAAATCTTCCTGAAGGTATGCAGTATTCGTAATGAAACTGACAAAGTGTATTTCCTTGAGCTTGTTGAGTCTTGGGAACAAAATTATGGATTCAAAATATCAAAGCAGCCCGAAAAAGGTCGTGTATTTAGTGATATAAAGCGTGCGCGAAGCATGCTCCTCAAAGCGCTGCCTGATATGTTCTATTATTTACAAAACCCTAATATCCCACGAACAACTAATGGGGTTGAAGGATATTTTTCACGGCTCAAAACTCAATACAGAAACCACAGAGGATTGAGCGTCATGAAAAGAAAAAATTACTTTAAGTGGTATTTCTATTTAAAAACTAAATAAAAATGTTTAGCACACATCTGTAACTAATATGCCCATTGCGAGGAGTGCAACGACGAAGCAATCTCAACGGTGCATGCAACCAGAAGATCGCTTCGGCAAAAAGCGCCTCGCGATGACAGTAAACTCAACTTTCATTGGCTATGCTGAAAGAATAAATAGCCGGTTTCTTTGATTTTTAATGACTATGACTTATATACGAAAGAGCGATATTCTAAACAATCATCAGCTGCGTTGGGTATCTTTGCCCATCAGCGTCTAACGGAGGTTCTCACTATGCCATTCTACTATCAGTTTAATGATCCCCCCACCAAAGAAGATAAACGCACTGCCCAGGGCTTGTTGCGCCTGCGGGAGTTATTAGAGGAAGTGCCGGACCGCAGTGTTTCCGACCGCCTGATTGTTGCTACCTGGAATATCCGCGAGTTCGACTCGAATAAGTATGGTAATCGTACCCGTGAATCGCTCTACTACATCGCGGAAATTATTTCCCGTTTCGACATTGTTGCCATCCAGGAAGTGAATGCCAACCTGGTCGCTTTGAATGAAGTGCAAAAGATTCTTGGCCAATGGTGGCGTTTCCTGATTACTGATGTTACGGCCGGCACCGGCGGAAACAACGAGCGGATGGCCTTTATCTACGATACCCGCAAGGTGAAATTCGGAGGACTCTCCGGGGAAATCGTCATCCCGCCGCAAAGGGTTTCCGGGAGAACCTATGAGCCGGCGCGGCAGCTGGCTCGCACCCCAATGGTGTGTGGCTTTCAGGCTGGCTGGCTGAAGTTTATGCTGAGCACCGTGCATATCTACTACGGAAAAGCAAAAGCCGAAGACCCCATCCGGGTGAAAGAAATAGAAATCCTTTCCAAATTCCTCGCCAGCCGGGTAAAAAAACCGACCACCTGGTCGAAGAATCTGGTCCTGATGGGAGACTTTAACATTTTCAGTCCCGAGGATGCTACTTTCAAGGCAATCACCAAGGCCGGATTTTTTATTCCGGAGCAATTACAAAAGCTGCCCTCAAATGCTATTCAGAATAAACACTACGACCAGATGGCTTTTATTAGCTCCGAATACGAGAAGAAGACCATGCAGGCACGCTTGCGGAACAGCCGCGCCGGCGTCATCAATTTCTTCGATGCGGTTTATCGCGAGAACGAGGAAAAAGAATACGCGAAAACGATTGGGGCGGCTTATTTGAAAAATAGCTCGGGGAAGGTCCGTACCGCCGCGCAAAAAACCAGGCATTATAAGCAATGGCGCACCTTCCAGATGTCCGACCACCTGCCGATGTGGCTGGAACTGGCCATTGATTTTGGGGAGGCCTACCTAACTGATGTCGCTGGCGTTGCCGGTAAATAGTCGCGAGAGGTGTTTATAGCAAGTTTATAACAAGTGGCAGTAGCAGTGGCAGTCGGCAGTAAAAACATTATCTGCTTATTGCTACTGCCCACTGCCACTTTTTGCCTTTTCAGTGACTCTTCACAAAATTTTTTTGTCGACTGCCACTGCCAACTGCTACTGCCACTAACTATCTTCCAGAACATTTTTGACATTTACCTCCAAAATTTAGTAGATTGCGCACTTGCTGGTAACTATGGTATGGCGCGATCACAAACAATTATTTAAGGAAAGATTATGAAATTTGCTCGCTGGTTCCGATTTCTCTTGTTGCTACTCATTATTCCTGCCGGGGGTTTTTCCCAGTCTGACAATACCAAAATGAATCAATTTATAGATGAGTTAATGAACAAAATGACCCTGGAAGAGAAACTTGGCCAGTTGAATTTGCCGACTGCAGGAGACATCGTCACCGGTGAACCGCGAAAATCCGATATCGCCGGAAAGATTGTTGCCGGCAAAGTGGGAGGCTTGTTCAATGTTAAGTCGGTCGCGAAAATTAAGGCGCTGCAAAAAATTGCTGTCGAAGAAAGTCGCCTGGGTATTCCCATCATTTTTGGCATGGATGTTATTCATGGTTACGAAAGCGTTTTCCCGATCCCGCTGGGGTTGTCCGCATCCTGGGATCTCGAGTTGATTGAAAAGTCTGCACGAATTGCTGCGGAAGAAGCCTCCGCTGATGGCATCAACTGGACATTCTCCCCAATGACGGACATTTCCCGCGATCCCCGTTGGGGCAGAGTCTCCGAAGGGTCGGGAGAAGATCCGTTCCTTGGCAGTGCCATTGCCCGGGCGATGGTGAAAGGATATCAGGGTAATGATCTTTCCCGAAAAAATACCTTGTTGGCAACGGTGAAACATTTTGCGCTTTATGGCGCTCCGGAGGGCGGACGAGACTATAACACTGTCGATATGAGCCGCATCCGGATGTATAACGAGTATTTCCCCCCGTACAAAGCCGGCGTCGATGCCGGCGCCGGTAGTGTAATGACCGCATTCAATGAAGTCGACGGCATTCCGGCCACCGGCAATAAATGGCTGCTGACGGAGGTGTTGCGCAACCAGTGGGGCTTTTCAGGGTTTATTGTGACGGATTATACTTCAATCGACGAGATGGTCGACCATGGCATGGGGGACTTCCAGGCCGTTAGCGCAATGGCCTTAAAAGCCGGGGCAGATATGGACATGGCCGGAGAAGGGATGCTTACCACGCTGAGGAAATCCCTCGATGAAGGGAAAGCCTCCCTAGCAGACATTGATCGTGCCGTGAAGCTGATTTTGCAAACGAAGTATCAGTTGGGGCTTTTTGCTGATCCATACCGCTATCTTGATGAAGAGAGATCCCGCAAAACGGTGTTCTCTCCGGAAAACCGGGCCGTTGCCCGTAAAGTCGCTGCCGAGAGTATGGTGTTGATGGAAAATTCTGCCGGTATCTTACCATTGAAGAAATCCGGCAAAATTGCCCTCGTTGGTCCGCTGGCCGATACGCGGGAAAATATGCCCGGCACCTGGAGCGTGGCGGCAGTACATGCCAATGCGGTTTCCTTAAGGGATGGACTCTCATCCCTGGAAGGTGTTGAGGTACTTTATGCAAAAGGCTCAAATTTAACCTATGATGTAGACCTGGAAAACAATTCGACAATGTTCGGCCGATCATTGGGCAGAGATGATCGCACGGACGCAGAAATGCTCGAAGAGGCCTTGAATGTTGCCAACAAAGCGGATGTTATTGTCGCCGCATTGGGGGAAGCAAGTGAGATGAGCGGTGAATCGAGCAGTCGCACAAACATTGAAATACCAGAAGTGCAGAAGGCATTACTGGATGGTTTGCTAAAAACCGGAAAACCAGTAGTGCTGGTTCTGTTCACCGGGCGACCGCTGGTTTTGGGCGAGGAAAAAGAAAAAGTGCAGACGATACTAAATGTCTGGTTCGCCGGTAGCGAGGCTGGCCATGCCATCGCCGATGTTTTGTTTGGCGATGTAAACCCATCCGGCAAGCTGACCATGACCTTCCCGCGCAGTGTCGGACAAATCCCCCTTTACTACAACCACAAAAATACCGGGCGACCGCAATACAACAAGGAAGGCCGATTCGAAAAATTCCGTTCCAACTATCTCGATGAGTGGAACGAGCCATTGTATCCCTTTGGCTATGGCCTCAGCTATACTTCCTTTGAATACTCTGATATCCGCCTCAGCGCCAGTCAATTGAAGGGCGACGAGACCCTGCAGGCGACCGTTACGCTAAGCAATACCGGCAAATATGATGGTGCCGAAGTAGTGCAGCTTTACATTCGCGATAAGGTCGGCAGCGTTACCCGTCCGGTGAAAGAGCTGAAGGGATTTCAAAAAGTGTTCCTGAAAGCCGGGGAGAAGCAAGACGTCACTTTTGAGATTGATACGGAGCTGCTGAAGTTTTACAACTACGATTTGGAATATGACTGGGAGGCGGGCGAGTTTGAAATCATGATTGGCACTCACTCGGCGGCGGTGCAAAGTAAATCCGTGCAGTGGGAAAAGTAGAGAATGTCGCTTGTTCGGCGTAGCGCTGCATTAAGTACTGCTCTCCCCAGGTTTTAAACATTAGAAGTTTGCAGCCGCTGTGCTTTTTTCGGCAGCGGCTATTCTTTATCCGGCTTGTTTTTGCGCCAGGGAAACTTCAACCAGTCAAAGTTGCTTGCTGGCGGTTTCTCCTCCTGGTTGACGCGCTTATCAGTTTTTATTACGATTCCTTGCTTGATTTCGACATGGATTTCTTCTTCAAAAACCGATGCAAATCCCATATGAACGTAACGGAGCATTTTGCCCCGGGGAATTACAATCACCCCGCTAAACCAATCCGCGAAAATCGGCGTGTTGCCAACCATCTTGTATCTGCCGAGAATATTCACAAGATAGAATTTCCCGTCCTTAATTTCCCATTCGCCAATATACTGACGCCAACATGCCGTGGAGAAGATAATCGCGTCAGTTCGCTCTATTTCATCATCTTCAAGTTCGATGATGCGCGGATGATTTTCCGGCAATGGCGGGCAAAAAGCCATTGATGATTCTTCTCCGTTGTAGAGAAGCTTTTCATGAACCTGGGCTGTCATATGCTTATCCCTCTGTCAA
The DNA here is from genome assembly GCA_028284905.1 of Calditrichia bacterium. Taxonomy (GTDB): domain Bacteria; phylum Calditrichota; class Calditrichia; order RBG-13-44-9; family J075; genus JACKAP01. Next base: position 10,255 of record JANQQU010000060.1, on the reverse strand, counting down.
GTGATCACTTCGAGTTGAAAGTGCTCAAAATATATTGTTTTATGATAACTATCTTTATTACGACTTTTTAGTAGTATCACCGGAAAATCTTTATCTCAAATCTAAGAAGATTTTACACGCTTCGAAACGTCTTAGAAAAACTGCCCGACGGAAGAAAAAAATCAGAAAAACAGGGCTGAATATTCGCAAGAATTCTCCGTAAATTTTCTCGAAATATTTTAAATTTTATCCTTGCGGAAAAGGTCCGAAAAACATATTTTTGGTGAAAATTTGTTCACGCAACACCTGCTAAAAGGAGTGTGATGAAAGGACTTGTCATGAACCGGCATAAGGGACGTGGAGGGTTGGTTTTTTACCAGGTGGATATTAACGAAGCGTTAAAAATCCCCCTATTTGCATCTCGTATTTCCGCAGGATTCCCATCACCTGCAGATGATCATATCGACAAACGTCTGGACCTGAACGAGCTGATCATTCGTCATCCCAGCGCTACTTTTTTTCTGCGGGTCAAGGGCGACTCGATGGAAGACGCCAATATCTTCGAAGACGATATCCTCGTTGTCGACCGGGCACGCACCGCCAGGAGTGGCGATATTGTTGTCTGCGTCTTAAATGGCGAATTTTGCGTTCGCCGTTTTATCAAGGACGGCAAGCAGATTCAACTGGTTTCCGATAACCCTGCGTATGAATCCATTCTGGTCGGCCGGGAAATGGATTTCGAAGTCTGGGGCGTGGTTACCTACACCATCCACAAGAACTGATGTTCGCGCTCGTCGATTGCAACAGCTTTTACGCTTCCTGTGAACAGGTGTTTCGGCCTGATTTAAGGGGCAGGCCTGTCGTTGTGCTCAGCAACAACGACGGCTGCATTGTTGCCCGTTCTGCGGAAGCAAAAAAACTTGGCGTGCCCATGGGGGAGCCGGTGTTTAAAATCGCCAATTTTCTCAAAGAAAGAAAAGTGGCAATTTTCTCCTCTAACTATCCGCTTTACGGCGACATGTCCGAGCGGGTGATGAACACGCTGCGCCATTTTACGCCCGATGTGGAAGTCTATTCCATTGATGAAGCTTTCCTCTATTTCCCGAAAGCCGATGATGCTCATCGCATCGCCGCCAATATTCATCGCCAGGTGCGGCAGTGGACCGGTATTCCGGTTTCCGTCGGTATGGGACCAACAAAAACGTTAGCAAAAGTAGCGAACCATATTGCCAAACGCTGGCCGGGCTACCAGGGCATTTGTGTGTTGAAGGATATGTGGGATGCCGACCGGGTGCTCGGCGATTTTCCGGTGGGGAAAATTTGGGGGATTGGCCGTCAGTATAAAAAGTTCTTGCTGGGTAATGGTGTTGAAACGGCCTTGCAGTTACGTCGTCAGCCAGAAAGTTGGTTGCGCAAGCATCTTACTGTTGTTGGGGCGCGCATGGCGCACGAGCTGCGCGGCACGCCCTGTATTGATTTGGAAATTGAGGCCCCACCCCGCAAAGGTATTTGCACAGCACGAACTTTTGGACAATCCATTGAAAGAGAGGAAGCGCTTTCCGAGGCCGTGGCCAGTTTTGCCGCGAATTGTGCCTTGAAATTGCGTAAACAGAAGTGTTGTACCAATATGGTATCGGTGTTTATCCACACCAACTATTTCCGCCAGGATGAAGCGCAATACTGCAATCACCGCACGATCACCCTGCCGGTCGCTACTAGCTCTACCGCGGCCCTGATCCGCTACGCCTTAACGGCATTGGGGATGATCTATCGCCCCGGCCATCGCTATAAAAAAGCCGGTGTAATGATCACCAACATTGTGCCAAGCCAGCAAGTGCAGGGAGATCTCTTTTACGAGCATGACGAAAAACGTGATAGCCGCCTGATGCAAGCAGTGGACGATCTTAATCAACGCTTTGGACGCAGCATGGCCCACTTTGCCGCCGAAGGCATTGCAAAACCCTGGGGAATGCGGCAGGGGAGTCTCTCGCCACGTTATACCACCCGTTGGGGAGAACTGCGCCTTTGCTAAGCGATTAGCGATTCAAAAAGTAGGTTAGAAAAAATGCCAGAAAACCCACGAAAAGAATTGCAATGGTGTAGATCATGGACTCTTTTTTGATTGCGCGTTCTTCATCGGTAATAGGGCGGATTTCATCTTTATGTTTCTTTTCCCAGGCTGCACCGATAGCCGCACCGATGGCCACGCCAATCGCAACACCAATGGCGATTTTGCCCATTGCGACGCCAATGCCGGTACCGATAGCGACGCCAACTCCCATGCCTTTTTCCTGCCAGTGGCCTTTCGGATAACCAGGGTGCTTCTCGCGAATAGCCGCCATCTTTTTCGACTGTTTAAAACCAAAGAAGGCTAATACCAACAGTAGCACACCAGTGATAACCATTATAAGCATCCAGGCGTTCATGAATCGCTCCTTTCCGTATACCAAATATCATTATCTAACTAATTCAATATACCTTGAAAAGGAATCGCAAAGTAGCATCTTTGAATTCTTTTCGGGAGCTATTTGGTATTCTCAGGAACGACATCCTTCCAGTAGGTGTTGCCTTTTACCAGCCAGGAGTAACCAAAGGCCCAGAGCATTAGCCACTCCAGCCAAAATACCGGCATCAGGCTGGCGATCCAGTGCTCCTTTGGTAGAAAGAAGGTGCAGATGCCGACGGAGAGCATGCAGAAAATAATGGTATAGCCGCACCAGCGGTAAATCCGGTTTCGCTGATGTTTCTCCGCTGTCATTGTCGCCGGGTTACCTGTCTCGGTAAACAAACGAATGGAAAAATAGGCGAGGGTGCCAAAGAGCAGCACCGCGGAAACATAGTGGAGGACGGCAACCAGCCAAATATCACTATTGGTCGGGCAGAGCGCTACGCCGAGAGCGAAAAGACAGGCAAGATCCCCGGCGCGATCGTCCCGCTTGTCGTAGCCGCGGTAGGAAAAAAAGAACAACGCCATGGTGAAGAGGATGCCGACAAAAATATCGCGCATGATCGTTTCATAATAATCGCTGAGCGTCTCCAGAATGCCCGGGCAATCGCCGAAAAGCAAGCAGCCCAGCACCAGGGCAGGGGGGAGGACAAATCCCATAATGCCGATAATGCGCCGCAGGGTAAGATGAGAAACCATCAAGCGGGAAGCGGTGAGGACATCCTTTAAAGCGAGGTCTTGAGTATCTTTCTTTTGCATAAGACACCTCCAAATAGTAAAAAAGAAATTCTAAAATTCATTGGGAAAGTCACCCTGAAAAATAACAATATTTTCCGGAATTCGGAACAAGGTTTTTGCTTCACAGGCGTATAAAATTTTACTTTTTTATTACAGAGAGTCTTTTTATAATCGAATCAGAAAACAGTCAAAAAGAGAGAAGTCTGCTGTTTTTCTGTAGAAATTGCTGGATGTATGTTGAATAATAAAACAAAGAGCGCGAAATGAAACTCAGCAAAAAAGCGAAAGTGCTTATTCCTGTCTTTACTGTACTTGTTCTTTTTCTTGCTTTACTCTTAATGCCGAGTAACAAACTTGGTTCTTTCGGTACTGTTCGGGCGAGTGGAGAGATTAATCAGAGTGCCATCTTCCTGGTCGCCAGCGAAAAGGGGTTTGCCAGAAACCAGCAGGGTCAGATTATCTCCTTTTACATCCGGGATAGAAGCAATGCTTTGGCAAGGGTTGGCCTGGAAATTCCGGCGAGTGAAGCGTTGATCAATGCGAAAGTTGTCGAACTGTTTGGCCATATGCACGGCAATGAATTTATCGGTAAGCGAATGAAAATTTTGCAGTAAGGGTAGCGTTTACCAGACTGTCAAATAAGTTCTCTGAATTTAAAGTTGCTGGTTATTGGTAAAGACAAACCAGCAACCAGCGACTAGTAACAAGATTTACTGGACCGGGGCTGTTGGCAGGGCCCCGGTTATTTCCTCCAGCCAATATCATTAAAATCACTTTCTGAAAAACTTAATGAGAATAAAAAACATTTTTTCGCTCTTCTAAAGCGGAAGTCGAATGTTTTTTATCAACCTGTTCAGAAAGGAGTCGAATCATGGGATTCGCAATTGACAGCACCACCAGGCGCTGGCCGGATGGCCGGATGCCTTATGAGATTGATGAGAGTGCGTTCCCCCCGGGATCGGATGATCATAACAGCATCTTGAAGGCCATCGCCCACTGGAATACTTACACTGTAATGACATTAGTGCCAAGAGTGGCGGAAACGGACTATGTCGTCTTCGTTGCCGCCAGTGCATCCTGCAGTTCTTTTGTCGGTCGCCTCGGCGGTCGTCAGGAGGTACGTTGTGATGTCGCCAGCAGCAGCTTTGACACCGGCAGCGTTATTCACGAAATCGGTCATGCCGCCGGGCTTTACCACGAGCAGCAACGCCCCGATCGCGATGATTTCATCACCGTTAACACAGACAATATTCAGGAAGGCAAGGAGCATAATTTTGATATTCGTGAAAGCGGTCTGATGCTGGGCGAATATGATTATGGCTCAATTATGCATTATCCACGTCGGGCATTTGCGAAGAATGCTGCAATCGATACTATTACACCACCTGCCGGAGTCAGTATTGGCCAGCGGGACAAACTGAGTGGTGGGGACGTCTGGGGTATTTGCCAGCTATATGGCAACTCGGATTTTGCCATCGTCTGGGAAGACGACAAAGACCGCAACAATTTCTACCAAATTAAAATGGCCAGTTTTAATCGCACCGGGCGGCGCTGCAGTGGTGACATCACTGTAAACAGCGTTGCTGCGGGCCAGCAGTTCAAACCGCAGATTGGTCTAGACATTTTTGGCGGTACTGTGGTCGTTTGGGAAGATGATAAGGATCGTAACGGCTACTACCAGATCTATGCCCGCGGATTTAACGCCGATGGCACCGAGCGTTTTTCCGACTTTACCGTCAATTCCGCCGCTGCCGGACAGCAATTAAAACCGCAAATCGCCATTTCCCCATTTGGGAATTTCGTTGTTGTTTGGGAAGATGACAAAGATCGTAACGGCTACTATCAGATCTATGCCCGCGGATTTAATGCTGATGGTTCCGAGCGTTTTTCCGACTTTACTATCAACTCCGTTGCTGCTGGTCAGCAGCTGAAACCGCAAATTGCTATGGCGGCCAACGGTAGTTTTGTGGTGGTTTGGGAAGATGACAAAGATGGCAATGGTTACTACCAGATCTACGCCCGCGGATTTAATGCCGATGGATCCGAGCTGTTTTCAGATATTACCGTAAACTCAGCAGGATCCGGCCAACAGTTGAAGCCGCAAGTCGGTATGGCGGCCAATGGCAACTTTGTGGTCGTCTGGGAAGATGATAAAGACAACAATGGTTACTATCAGATTTATGCTCGTGGATTCAATGCCAATGGCACTGAACGTTTCGCCGATTTTACGGTGAATTCAGTGGCCGCTGGCCAGCAGTTGAAACCGGATATCGCCGTGGCCTCGGATGGCAGTTTTGTCGTTGTCTGGCAGGATGATAAAGATGGCAATGGCTACTATCAGATTTATGCTCGTGGATTCAGCGCCAGTGGTGCGGAGCGCTTCTCCGACTTTACCGTGAATACCGTCGCCTCCGGTCAGCAATTAAAACCAAAAGTCGCGATTGGTCGCGGCCGGGATTTTGTGGTCGTTTGGGAAGATGACAAAGACCAAAACGGATTTTACGAAATCTATGCCCGTGGATTTACTGCGGAAGGCAGCGAGCTGTTTGCCCCGATCAAGGTCAATCGCGTTTCATCCGGCCAGCAATTGAAGCCTGCGATTGCGAAGCGTGCGCCTTTGGTGCTCTTCCCGCTTCCGCCGATTGTATTTCCCGGCCGGGTGTTGAAGCCTGTTGAAAATGATGTTGTCGTAGAATTGGCAGAATAATCCGAACGTTTTTGTTTGGTTCAATTAGCTAGTCGTTCATAAAAAAAGAAAAAGCCCTTATTCTAGTAATAGAGTAAGGGCTTTCCTGTGGAGCCACTGAGCGGAATCGAACCGCTGACCTGATCATTACGAGAAAAGCAATCATGTGCCTGAAAGCCTGCAAACAAAGGGTTGATCATGCAAAAAATCTCTTTGACTGCTATTTGACTGAATTTCTATGCCTGGAGCAATACAGATCAGCCGAAGTGATCTGCACTACCTCTCATGTAATTCTAATCCGATCCCATTGGGCGATACACCTTGTCGTTGATGCCAATAATTTTCCGGCGATTGGTAATGTGCCCGTAATGTTTGTAGGTGATCCGAATATCGGAATGGCCAAGCAATTCGGAAAGGGTGGCCATGTCCCCGCCGGCGTCGAGGTAGTTCTTGGCATAGCTGTGGCGCAACCAATGAAAGGAGCCATGCAGATGCAAGCGTTTTAAGTGGCGAGCAAACATGCGGGTGACGCTGTCGCCATTCTCCTCGCTCATGACCTCCCAAACCAGGAATCCCTCCGCTGCACGCTGCAGGTAGGGGGCAATGTCCCGGTTGCTTATCACTTTACCGATTATGTCCGGTAGCTCTGGTGAGTGCATTTTTTCGATGCGTTGTTCAATCATGCCCATTAGATACTGGGGAATCGGCACATCGCGGGTTTTGCTGCCTTTTTCCTGAATCTCGATCATCCAGATGCCGCCATCCTGATACATCCGCTTATGATTGGCATTAAGCACTCCTCCAACCCGCGCACCACTTAGCAGGGAAAACATTACAGAGAAGTAATGCCAGGAGACCGGCCAGGCGGCAAGGTGCTGATCTATCCGTCGTTGCTCTTCATCCGTGTAGTATCGGGCGCCGGCGAATTTCCCGGAGGGGCCGGGCACTTGCTGTCCCAGGAATGGGTTGCGGGTAATGTTGTTGTTCTCATCTTCAACCAGAAAGCTGAAAGCAGCCGAGCAGTGACGGATATAAGTGTTGATTGAACCGGTTGAGTGTGTTTTTGCAAGGTGCTTTTTGAAGGCGAAAACTTCCTTTTTACCAACCCTGGCTACTTCCTTGTTGCCGAGAAATTTATAGAACTTTTTCAGACTCTGCTCACGGATCCGGTAGGTCTTTGGAGAAATAGGGTCGAGCGGATCCCCAATTCGCTCTGTCAAGGTAGAAAGATAGCGCTCGCAAAACGCCAACAATGTTTCCCGATATTGGCCATAGCCGGGAATGTGCAGCTCCGGACGATTTTTGCCTTTGGCAATCTCATCCCGTTTGGTGCGGAGTATATCCTGTGCAGTAGCATTGGAGCAGGCAATTGTAACGTATTTACGGCTTTCGTTGCTGAGATGGTAAACCAGGCAGGGATTGCGCCGTTTCTGATCCGCCTGGCGCAGCCCGACGTAGGTGATAATAACTTCCTGCATCTCTTTCCCCCAAAAGATTAAGTTTTAGCCTTATTGTCGACTCTGCCACCAGCCCGCTAATCTTTCGACAAGCTCATTTACATCAATCTCAACCCCGAACACTTTCGGTTTTATCCTAACGATCTTATTTACATGCTCAGCAAGATCTTCCTTGTTTTGAATGTCTGCTTCCACTTTCATGAGGATAGTTTTCAGCTCCGCCAAATATGCCTCTGCAGTGGTTGCAGCGTTAATAGTGCCATAGAGCTCCAATAAATCATATTTCTTTTTCGCACCTTCCGGGCGAAAGCTTTTTTCGCCATCCTCGATGCGTAGCAGAAGATCCTCGTAGCCAATGGATATCTTCGGATTATCCGGAAGAGGCACCCGTTCCTGGTATTCTAGTTTTTCAAAGCCAGAATGAATTTCATTAAGATAATACCGCAGAATTGACAAATATCCCCGGCGGTCTTTTCCGGTTACATACAAATGTATCTTTTTGTCTTCATTGTCGGCTCGAATCAGAGCACGAGTTTGAAAGGAACCATTGTCCTCCAACAGCACGCCGCTGCGCCATACTGTTTGCTTGCAAATATCCCGGTGCATTTTCACAATAAATCGCGGTATAATGGAAAGCGGGAAGAAGTCATATTCTACCACAAAACGTAAAGCGCTTTCATCATCAAAATCAAAATCGGGTTCGCCAACCGGGAGGAGATCTGGTATAAGAATGCGGTCACCTGGGAGGTCATAACAGAGTTCGAACTTGCGCATTAAACGCACAATGTATCCATATTTTTCTCGGGGATAGGCAGATCCGCTGTCATCGTCTTGACTGAGGATATCTGCTGCGGTTTCCAAAGTAATTTCGCCCTTGTTAAATGCAAGTTGTTTAGCATTGATTAATTTATATACCCCACGAGTTGCCCAACTCGGCTCCAGTACCGGTGTACCGCTCAAAGCGAACTCCCGAAAATAAAGAATTACCCCTAAGTCGTTTAGGAAATCCAGAAGGGTATCCTGTATCCCTTTATCCTCGATTCCTTGATCGCGGCAGAGCTCTTGATAGTCACTATGATTGATATATGGCTGTTCCAATTCATCAAGATGGGCTTTCACACTATACCATCTACTCGGCCATACGGTGCCAAACAAAGGTGTTTTGACAAGTTCTTCTTTAACCTTATCCTTAAGTTCTTCAATGCCATGACCAGTCGCACATGAAGTGTTAACAAAGTCAATAATTCTTGGATATTTCTTTTGTAAGTATTTTCGGTCAAGATCAAAACCAGGGTGCTGATCATATTTGTTTATTACAACCAGAATAGGAGAGTTCCCACCAAAGCTTACGATATGTTTTAACCAGTATTCGGTTTTTTCATCTCTACGACTATCTACGACCAGAATATAAAGTGAGCGTTTGCTGAGGAAAAATTGATGAGTAGAGTGCATGATTTCCTGCCCACCAAAATCCCACATGCGAACGGTTAGTTGTTTAAAATTTGGAACACCATCCAGGTTAAGTTCCCAGCGCCAAATATTAATACCATGAGTCTGTGATTCTTTTTCATTAAAAGCCTTTCCAAGAAATTGTTTTGCCAAAGAAGTTTTTCCAGCCGCTCCTTCCCCAACAATGAGAATCCTTGTTTCCACAAGTGTCTCGATACCTGCTTCACTAGCTTTAAAATAATTTCTTATTGCATTGATGCCATCATTCGCAATTTCGAGAGGAGGATGTTTTAGGGGATTACCTTGAATTTCCAATCGGCAGGTATGTTCCAATTTGCCGATACCCTCTGGTACATTGCTTAACTTATTACTATAAAGATGCAATGTGTTCAGGTTGGTCAAATTGCCGATGATCTCCGGCACACTGTTTAACTGGTTGTTAGAAAGATTCAATGTTGCCAGGTTTGTCAAATTGCCGATACTCTCCGGCATGCTACTTAACTGATTATTAGAAAGATGTAATGTCACAAGGTTTGTCAAATTACCGATGATCTCCGGCACACTGCTTAACTGATTGGAAGAGAGATGCAATGTGTTCAGGTTGGTCAAATTGCCGATACTATCTGGTACACTACTTAACTGGTTACTAGAAAGATACAGTTGAGTCAGGTTCTTCAAATTGCAAATACTCTCCGGAATACTGATTAGCTGGGTATTAGAGAGATGCAATGTGTTCAGGCTGGTCAAATTGCCGATACTATCTGGTACACTACTTAACTGGTTACTAGAAAGATACAATGTCATGAGTTTTGCCAAATTGCCTAATGCTTCCGGCACACTGCTTAACTGGTTATTAGAAAGATACAATTTCGTGAGATTTGTCAAATTGCCTAATGCTTCCGGCAAACTGCTTAACTGGTTCCTGGAAATATTTAATGTCGTGAGGTTGGTCAAATTGCCTAATGCTTCCGGCAAACTGCTTAACTGATTTCTAGAAAGGTTTAATTCTGTAAGGTTAGTTAAATTACTGATACTCTCCGACACACTGCTTAACTGGTTACTAGAAAGAAACAACTCCATGAGTTTTGCCAAATTGCCTAATGCTTCCGGCATACTGCTTAACTGGTTGTTAGAAAGATGCAATTTCGTGAGATTTGTCAAATTGCCTAATGCTTCCGGCACACTGCTTAACTGATTATTAGAAAGGTTTAATTCTGTAAGGTTCGTTAAATTACCGATACTCTCCGGCATTCTGCTTAGCTGATTATTAGAAAGGTTTAATTCTGTAAGGTTCGTTAAATTGCCGATACTCTCCGGCACACTGCTTGATTGGTTACTAGAAAGAGACAATCTAACCAGATTAGTTAAATTACCGATACTCTCCGGCATTCTGCTTAACTGGTTACTATAAAGAGACAATGTGATCAAATTAGTTAAATTACCGATACTCTCCGGCATTCTGCTTAGCTGATTATTATAAAGAGACAATGTGATCAAATT
>JANQQU010000036.1 GCA_028284905.1 Calditrichia bacterium | reverse complement strand
ATACGCCGAAGGCGTTACAGATCTCAACCGGGGGCGTTGTATTTTCGCGCCCCCGGTTGAGACAACTTTTTTAGAAACCCTGAAGGGGTTACAGATTTTGTACCTTAAGAATTGCCATTAAATACATCTTCACAAAATTTGTCAAAGAAGCATATTATTTTATTCAACCTTACTTAATTGCAGATTATATAATTGCGTGAACAAAGCCTTGCGCTCTATCAGATTATCGAGTATTCCTTCTTCTACAACTTTACCATTATCCATTACAACAATGTGATCCGCATGTTTAAAAGATGAGAGGCGGTGTGCCACATTTATGATGGTGCAAGCAGGTAGAAATTTTCGAAGATTACCTAATATTTGTGCTTCTGCAATGCTATCCAGCGCATTTGTGGCTTCATCTAAAATTAGAATTTCCGGCTGCCTTAAAAGGGCGCGTGCCAAAGTGATTCGCTGGCGCTGCCCGGCGGATAAACGCATACCCTGGTTGCCAATAATCGTTTGATATCCCTCGGGAAGCTCACGAATAAAATCATCTGCCTGTGCCTGTTTGGCGGCTTCCTGAACTTGCACTTCGCTGGCATCGGCGTGACCGTAGCTGATATTTTCGAAAATACTCCCGTAGAAAATGAAGTCTTCCTGCCCGGCAAAGGCGATTTTTTTTCGCCAGGAGTGAAGCTCAATTTGCGCCAAAGGCACGCCATCAATCATTACCTGACCCGTATGCGGATCAAAATAGCGGATCAATATTTTTAACAGCGTTGTTTTCCCAGAACCGGATGTACCAACGATCGCAGTGGTAATACCACGAGGGATGGTTAGGGCTAATTTTTGAATCGCATATGAATCCTCATCATTGTACCGGAAACTGACATCTTTAAAACGAATGCTTTCTTTCAGTTTTTTGAACGATTGAGCACCAGCCATCTCTTTGGAAGCGGGCGGCAGTTCTAACAAATTCGTTATTGCAGAAACCGAAGCTGAGGCGGACAATACCATTGCTCGCATTTCATCGAGCTCGGCGATATGCGGGCGCAGGCGATACAATATAAAAACAAAGACCAATACAGTGGAAACGCTTGCTGATGTATTCAGTGCAAAAAAGAGCATTCCAATAATGAGAATGGATATGACGATTTCCGAGAGCGGGTCCACAATTCCGGATATTGCCTCGATCTTAATACTTAATTTACCCAACCGCCAGGTGACCGATTCGAATCGTTTCTGTACATCTTTTTCCCGACCATAAATCTTAATTGTAAACATTCCCTGCGAAAGGTCTAACACCCGTTGCGTAAAAGATTCGTTTGCTCGCAGGTTCTCGCCTGAAATTTTCTCCACTTTTTTTGTTATTAATCGTGTAAAAAAGGAAATACTTGCGAAAAAAATGAGAGAAACCAGTGTTAGCTTCCAGGAAATAACCAAGAGAAACCCAATCATGATCAGAATCATAAGTAGCTTCGTCAAGATCAGTATCGTTAATCCAACCGCTTCTCCAACAGTGTAGGATTCATTCTCCAGTAAATTGACCAACGTACCGGAGGATTCCCGATGTTTACTAAATTTATTTGAGTATAAAATTTGGGAGAACGATCGACTGCAAATGTTATGACATAATTTTGCATCCAACCAGGCATATATCAACCCGTTGAAATAAGTCAGTGTCACTTTGAAAAATATTAGTATTAAAATAACTACAGAAATCCAGAGGAGCCGCTCCGATGCAGGGAAGCCTTCAAATAGTGCATTCAACTGAAGTCCCAGCCAATCATCACTCTCCGGACTAAACTCTTTGGCATCAATGCTATACATCAGCGGAATAAAGAGGCTGATACCAATCCCTTCAGAAAAAGCAGCCAGGCATCCCAGGATTATAATACCAATTGTCGCCGTACTATAATTTTTTAAGTGAACTAATAATTTTTTAAATATTCTCCATTCACTCGGTGAATATATTAATTGACTTAGCTTGTTTTTAATTCCTTTGTGTTTCATTTCAATCTGCCGTTCAAAAAAATAGCAAGCAATCTGTAATCGCTTTCAACGGTTAGCCACTTTATCCTTTGTTTAGTATAGATTTAATTATGGCAGTATAATCTATAAATAATCGCCTCGGGAAAACTAAGAAAACAGTAAGCAGACCCAAATCATTTAAAGTGAATGGATTAAATGTTTTCATAACTTCCGCGACTACTTGAAATTGAGATGAAAACTGAAACCGTAAGTCTTTACAGAAAGCAGTAAAACCTTGCGATTCCCAACTAATTAAGTTTATCATAAGTGAATTATGAACAAATCTTTGGTGGCTTTAGATTGCAAGATAAAGCTGTGTAAGATATTGATTTTTGGGTCTCTGACATATTTTATGATTAAGCGTTTTTGACAACATCTTTTATATAACCCTTTCAGGGGAAAGGTATTTGGGATTTTAACCCAGGGCTGAAAAGACCGTCAGCCCTGGGTTAAAATCTGTAACCGGTTCTCCCTTTGGGGCTTTGCGGTAATAATACGCCGAAGGCGTTACAGACCTTAACCGGGGGGCGGTCCCATTGCCCCCCGGTTGAAACAACTTTTTTTAATAACCCTGAAGGGGTTACAGAATCTTTTATCTTAAAGATTGCCAGTAAATTCATGTTCACAAAATATGTCAGAGATTCTGATTTTTTAAATTACAGCTGAATTCCTCAAAGAATTATAAAACCCGTAATACGGATTATTTTTAACATACCTATTACTTTTTTGCCAATAGTGCTTTAGCGCATAAAGGTTTACTGTTTTTAATAAACCAACTGTGCTTTCATGCTTTGTTTTTTTGCCCAAGTTATAAAAATATCTAATAGTGAAAGCCAGCTGGAGCATGAAAATTTGCGCTGTCTGTTCTTTGAAGGAAAAAACTGCAAACGGCGCATAGATGATTTTGTCGATTCTATAGCGCTTACTCATCAGCAGTTTTGTTTTTGTATGATGATTTAAGTGTTTGATTTCTATGGTTTAAAAAAACAAAAAACCGTTTCTTTCCCGGAAACGGCTTTTTAAATATTTGCTCTCTTTCGTGGTCATGCATCGAGCTACTTTTACGCGAAAAGATATCGCAGTCAGTGCTGGAACGATATCAGGCCAGCAATATTACCAAAGAGAGAGCCATCATCGTAAAAGCAGGCAAAGATTTCTGCAATGGATCCTTTACTTTGATATGCATTGCAATAGCACCGAGCATCAATATGGCGACCCCTGCCGCCGCGGGTTGCGTTAAACCCGGATACCAGATGCCAGCAATCAACAAGGCGGCGAAAAGAAGTTTAAGGCCGCCTATTACATTTACGGACCAGCCTGGAAGACCATAGACAGCAAACTCTTCTTTCATCGTAGTTGCATTCCCGCCACGCCAATTCGTTGACTTATCTCTACGCAACAACCAAACATTAAAAATACCAAGAGCGATGATAACTTGAATAATATTGATTACTAATTGCATTTTATTTTTTCCTTTCCTATAAAAGTTCAATGAACCGTTATTTGTTTTATTATTTTCAGCATTTCATTCGTGCTGGGAATGTCGGACATCGAATTACCATAATGTGTCCATCTGATCATACCGGCTTTGTCTACTAGAACCATTGCCGGCAGCCGCCCCATTTTTAACAGCTTTACTTCCTGACCATACTGATTTAATACCTGCAACTCCGGGTCGGGGAGTCCAATAAACTTAATTTCCCTGCGTTCCCAAAAATCCCGAAATGTCTCCCTGCCATCCGGCCCGATGGATATTATTTCGGTATCACTTTCCAGAAAACTTTCATAATCATCGCGCAACTGCACGAGGTGCACCCGGCAAAACGCTCACATAAAACCCCGGTTAAAAACCAAAATAATGTTTTTCTGAGATTTGAAATTGGATAGTTGTACGGGATTCCCATAGACATCATCCAGGGTAAAATCCGGTGCGGGAAGGTTAATTTGAACTTTAGACATATGTAAATACCTTTTCTTTACTTTGAAAAAAAACTCGTTTATCGAAAGAAGTTACTACGGAAAGATTCGTTAAACAAGAAAAATGAGCGTTTTGAGCGATTTTGTTCTTGACACTTTCGCCAAAAATACGTATAATTGACTGAAATCAAATCGCTTAAAACGCTCATTTTTCTTGTTGAGCATAGAAGGAAAAAATGAAGAAACTACCCATAAGAACCCATACGATGACTACCTGTCTCTTGCGATTCCTTCAGCAAGTTAAACAGCCGGGTGTTTACCACCCGGTTGTTTTTTATCGTTTGGTGCAATAATGGAAATGGGGAAGATTTTTAGCAGTAGAAATAAGAAAGGAACATAATATGAAAACAATACTTATTATATCCGGTGTAGCCCTGGCAATTATTCTCGTTTGGGGATCCCAATTTACCCGATTTGGCGTGGAATCACCGGAATATCAAGTGCTGAAGAAAAACGGTGCATTTGAAATTCGCAGCTATCCCTCAATGGTAATTGCCTCTACGTCAATGGCTAATCCAGGCGAAGATAATGGCTTTATGCGGCTATTTCGTTACATCTCTGGCAGTAACGAAACCGGACAAAAAATAGCCATGACCACTCCTGTGCTTATGGCGGAAAACGGCGATGACCGTCAGATGAGTTTTGTAATTCCCAAAGAGGTTGCAGACAATGGCGCGCCGCAAGCCCGGGGAGAAGCGGTAGAAATAGAGACCATGGCCGCCGGGAAATTCGCCACCTATCGGTTTGCCGGAAACCGGGATGCAGAATTGTTTAGCGATGCAAAACGCAAGCTGTATCAATGGATCTCCGAAAACAATTTTATACCGCTGGATGATCCAATTGTCGCTAGTTATGATCCTCCGCTCACGCCATCTTTTTTAAAGCGGAACGAGATTCTAATCCGGATACAACATCAATAATCGCAGGATGAAGATGCAGACAGTAACTAATATTTTAGATAAAGCAAGGTACATCGGGGACGAGCTGCTGGATAAAACCGTTATCGGCAGCTACACCTGGCCAGGGTATTATCTGCGAAAATTGTGGTGGGATGATCATATTAGTGATGCCACTGCCCTGCAGGGTAAAATCTGCATTGTCACCGGCGCTAATGCCGGCCTGGGGAAAATAGTAAGCAAGCAGCTGGCTTCTTTGGGGGCGACGGTTTATTTGTTATGCCGGAATTTGAAGAGAGGAGAGGCCGCCCGCCGGGAAATAATTGATGATACTGCTAACGAAAATGTCCATCTGGAAATTGTTGACCTCAGCAGTCAATCATCGATCAAGGAATTTGCAACCCGATTTCAGCAAAAAAATCAGCGGCTGGATGTGCTAATTAACAACGCTGGCGTTTTGCTCGATGAGCGTATGCTCTCGGCAGATGGCGTTGAAATGACCTTTGCGACAAACGTGCTCGGATATTTCTCGCTAACAAACCTGCTGATGCCGCTATTGAAGAATGCTGCGCCTTCGCGGGTAATTAACGTCTCTTCCGGAGGCATGTATCTTGCCCGGCTGAATCCTGATGATTTACAATTTGAAAAACGCCCTTTTGATGGCGTGCAGGCCTATGCTGAGTCCAAGCGGGCCGAAGTAATTTTAACGGAGTATTGGGCGAAACAGTTGAGCGATGCCGGAGTGTTTGTTCACGCCATGCATCCTGGTTGGGCGGATACACCGGGCGTGCAAACCTCACTACCTAATTTTCGCAAATTGATGCAGCCTTTTTTACGGACGCCGGAACAGGGAGCGGATACTGCCACCTGGCTGGCGGTTACACCGGATATCGCAAATTACCCAAACGGACAGTTTTGGTTCGATCGTCAGATCCGCCCGGTCCACAAAATTATTAGTCCGCGCAATACACCTGATGAAATTGAACAATTTTTGAAAATTTGCGAAGAACTGGGGCAAACCGAAAACTAAATATTCTGATAAATTTTATGAGGGGCAAAATGCTGAAAACAATTTTTAACATCGCCGGATTGCAAATTGGCTGGTTTGCCTGTGCACTGGGAGCCGCTAACAATCTGCCCTGGGCTGGTCCGATTGTTGTTACTATTTATTTGCTTGTACACTTATATCTGGTTGAGGATCGCCACCAGGAACTGCGGCTAATTCTGCTGGTGGGCCTGATTGGCACGCTAATCGATGGATTGATGCGCTTTAGCGGCTTACTCATCTACGAAAGCGCGATACCCACTGTTACCTGGCTGGCGCCGGTTTGGATAACCGCGATGTGGATGCTCTTTTCCAGCACCTTCAATAGCTCATTAAGTTGGTTGAAAGGGCGACCGGTGATTGCGGTGATTCTCGGGGCTGTTTTCGGTCCATTAAGTTACATCGCTGGTGTTCGTCTGGAAGCAATCGCATTTGGCCAGGAGTGGCTGCAAACAGTTCTTGTGCTGGCGCTTGTTTGGGGAGTTGCGATGCCGTTGCTTCTCCATCTGGCTGCAAGTACTGAAGGCCAGCTTCAAACAGTGCAGGCCCAGGAAATGTTGCCGCGCAATTAGTTTCCTAAAATCTCCCGCAAAAACGTTGAATAAAGCTTAAATAAGAAAATGGAGCTTATGATGTCTAAACCGGATGTTGTTATAATCGGTGCAGGGCTGGCCGGATTGTGCTGCGCGAAAGTGTTGCAGGATAATGGGTTGTCCTTTCAAATTTTGGAGGCCAGTGAGCGTGTCGGTGGCCGGGTAAAAACAGATAAAGTCGAGGGCTTTTTACTGGATCGCGGTTTTCAGGTTTTTCTTTCAGGGTATCCGGAAGCGCAGGCGGTGCTGGATTATGACCATCTGGATTTACATCCTTTCTATCCCGGATCAATGATTCGATCCGGTGGGCGTTCACTTAAAGTGGCAGATCCTTTTCGTCATCCAATCGATGGACTTAAAACGTTGTTTGCTGATATCGGCAGTCTTGGCGATAAACTGCAGATTGCCAGATTGCGGCAGAAAGTGCTAAAGGGGTCAGTAGAAGATATTTTTCGGCGGCCAGAAAAAACGACCCGGGAATATTTGCAGGATTTCGGTTTTTCGGAAAAGATGATCGAACGATTCTTCCGCCCGTTTTTTGGCGGTGTTTATCTGGAAAATGAGTTAACCTCTTCCAGCCGTATGTTCGAATTTATTTTCCGCATGTTTTCCCTTGGAGATACTGCGTTGCCCGCGGCAGGTATGGAAGCGATTCCCCGCCAGATTGCAGCTGGTTTGCCAACAGATAGCATTCGTACCGGCGCACGCGTCACGAAAGTAGTCGGTGAAAAAATAACCTTAGCAACGGGTGAAATGCTGGAAGGTCGAAACGTCGTTCTCGCCACAGACTGGCCGGCGCTCAGCGCATTCGACAACACCTTGCCAGTACCAGCTTCACGAAGTGCTTCTTATCTCTACTATGCCGCCGAGGAAGCCCCAATCACTGAGCCCATATTGCTACTTAATGGAGAAGGTGAAGGAATGGTGAACAACCTTTGCGTGCCAAATCTTGTCGCTCCCGGCTATGCGCCGCCGGGCGCTAACCTTATCTCGGTCACTGTGCTGGGTAAACCGGCAATGAGTGATGAGGCGTTTGACGCACAGGTCCGTTCAGAACTCTCCGGCTGGTTTGGAGAGACTGCAATAGAAGCCTGGAAGATGTTACGGATTTATCATATCGAACATGCACTGCCGAATCAACGACTACCAATGACCGTTCCGGAGCAGCAGGCGATTAAAACAGAAGCGGGCCTTTATATTTGTGGAGACTATCTCTTCAATGGTTCCATTCACGGTGCCATGCTCTCCGGACGTCACGCAGCAGAACTTGTAATTGCAGACAAATCAGCCTAGCAGCTTGAAGGGCTGAGTTTACAAATTACCGTCAGCGTTTCGGGCATCGACGGCTTTTATCCAGTCGATCACCAGGGTAAATTTCCCGGTTTGCTTATCAGAAATCAAGATGCCTAATTGTTGAATCTTATCCGCTGCCAGAGGCGCTACATTTCTCAATTTGCGTCCACGGAAAGTAGGGGAAAATTCTTCAAAAGGTAAGTATACTTCGATCCAGTTATCTTTCTCGGTCTTGAATTTTGCCTGGTAGGAAACACCATCAAAGCGAGCATTGGTGCGCAGCCGGAAGCTGTAGATATTGCCATCCCCCTTTACGCGGATAAGCAGTCCATCGTAATCTCCCAATTGAAAATTACGCGGGGTCGTTCGAACCGAGGCAAATCCGCCATTGTTTTCCAGAGAAACTACACCACTAAATATGCCGGTGCTGTCTTCGCTGTTTCTCTGTAAATTGCTTCGGGAAATGCCGCCCATAACACCGTCATTGACGATATTCCAATCGCGCAGTTCCTCATTAGTAGAAAAATCGAATAGTATTTTTGCAGGTGTTTCGTTCATCGGATAACTCAGCAGTGATTGTATCATTATCATAATTACTAAAAATTTTAGTTTCAAGTGTTTGCTCCTTGCAAGCTAGACAAAGTCCTTTAAATCTTTTCAAGGGTGTTTCGTAAAAGTGTTTAGCCGTTTTTCAGGGTAAAACCAACGGTCAAGAACTTGTCTTCCTGCTTTTGCTTTTCTATTACAATGCTTTCAAATGTATTCAAATAATTTATTTTAAAATTTAAAAACTCCCAAACGGGTAGCTCTAAGGCTAAATCCGCTTGCCAGCGATAATTGTTGCTTTTCTCCAAAGAGGGCTGAAAATAAATTTCATGACTGAGAATTATTTTTTTCTTCTGTAAGTAGTATTTGCCATTTACCCAGAATGTGCCGCGAAAAGTCGAGAGAGATCGGTTGCCATCATATTCTGAGCGGTTAAAGTTCGTTTTGGAAAATTCCGTCTTTTCATATTCACTTGAAATCGAAAATTTAAGCGAGTGACTTTTTTTATTCAGCAGTTGGAAAGTAGCGCCTGCACCCAGCAAATAACGTAGATCTATTTCCCGGCGAAAATTGGTGCTGAGAAAACCGAGGATAAACGGATGTATTTTTTGCTCGGGATTAAAGTATACAAAGTTGAGGCTTAGTATATCTTCATCAGCTTTTTGCTTTCCAAACTCCTGATAAACATAGGAATTTTTAGTTTGGAAAATCCATTTCTTCCCGGGCCTGGCACTGACGTCTGATTTTGCTCTAAAAATCAAAGTTTCCACATTCCCACTTTGCCAAAATCCCGTTAATGAAAGGTTTGCTTTGATTTTAAGGGAATCACTTTCATTCGTTTCAGCCGAAAGGAGTAAGGGGAAAAACAAGAGGCAGTAGATTAACTTTTTCATTTCAATTTGCTGTAAAATTACGCTTTCATTAGAGTCTAAAAATATAATATTTCTTTAACGATCAATAGCAAGTGTTTTAAAGAATTCCTGCAGTATGCTACCGGATGCAGTCAACAAATCATATCTATTTGCCGCTTGTCAAAACTTGTTATTTAAAACACTGTGCTGACTTTTCCATTTAAAGTATTTTGCAACTCTTATCGTATACTTCCCAACCCAGTCCCCCTGGAAACCACTTTGTTAAAGTGGGTGAATGCTACCGTTTTTAGTCAATTGGTAGTGTGTCTATTCGCTTACTATGTTACCTGGATCAGGATTGCCGATCATAGCAAAATTCAGTCGGTCGGTATCCCGCTAGCTGCCGTTCGTTGAAAATAATCTTCAGGGAACGATCCTTCCATTAATATGCCTCCGGAATTAGAGTTGAAAAGATTCATCAGAGATGATGTATGACTACAATAAATGCTATTCTTGAAATGAGGAGACGAAATGAAATCCCTTATTCCGCGGTTCCTGCTGGTGCTGGTGCTCTTCTTTTTTCCGGTTTCCGGACAGACCATTGAATTGCCTGACTATCTGCAACTTGTAAGAGAAAACCATCCCTTTTTTGAACAGCAAGCCTATACCCCGGAGCTGCTTCGGGAAGCACAGAATGAACTACTTGGCGATCAGGATTGGGCAATCCGGATCACACCGTCACTAAACTATGAGAAAACTGCAAGTATAGACCCCTTTTCCGGAAAATCGCTGACTAACGGTATTCTCGATGCCGGTTTGGAAAGAAGCTTCTGGTCAAGCGGCGGCCGATTAAGCTTGGCATGGCAGTATAATTTCCTTCGTCAAGAGTTGGGGGAGGAAGCTATTGCATTTGGAATACCTAAAAATAATTTTCAACAAGCCTTCTCGGTCAGATACATCCATCCGCTCCTGCAAAACGCCCATGGCAAGCTAGACCGCCTGCAATATGAGTTGAAGGCCTACGAAATTGATTTGGCGGAAATACAAATGCTGGAGAATCATGAAAACTTTTTGCTGCAGGCGGGCCTGAGTTTTGTACAGTGGGTTGCGGTCGATGAACAGTTGGCGATTGCCCGGCGCGAAGTGAAAATCAATGAAGAACAGCTTGCCCAAACACATGAAAATTTCAGGCGAATCTGGTCAATAAAGCAGATATTCTCGGAGCGGAAGATGCGCTGCGCCTGGCTCGTCAAAACATGATGCTGCTGGAAGGGCAATGGCAGGCAGCACAGGCTTTTCTGGCAACTGTCGCCAGAACCGATGCGCTGCTGAACCTGCAACCGAACTACGATATTTACGGTGTAGCAGCACTGCCCGATATCCATTTATTAGTTGAACAACTTTCAAGCAAATCACGGCTGTTGCAGGTAATTGCCCAACAGCGCGAGCAGTTGAAACATCTGCAGGGCGGTTTACGGGATTCCCAGCGCCCGCAGCTGGATTTGATCGTGGGAGCTGGCATTCAAAAAAACGATTCCAAAATCGACAAAGCTATTTTGCCGAACAAACCGAATTTTTCGGTAGGGGTGAATTTTTTCTTCCCGATGAAAAATAGGGCGGTCAAATCGAGAATTGCACAATCCGAAATACAGTTCAAACAGCTGGATGCCACTATTCGTACCACAAAAGTTGAACTGGAAGCGCAACTGCAGCAGCTACTCATCGAAATGCGATCCATTGAAAAAGTGCTGCTCTTGAATCGCGAACAAATTGTTTCTGCCCAGCAAAAAACCGCGGAAGAAGAAAAGCTCTATAACCAGGGGCGCGGTGTATTTAATTTTGTGTTACTCAGCCGCTCCAATGAGCTGAACGCCCGCCTCACCCATGCCCAAAATGCCGTCGCCTATCACACATTGCTGCTGCAATACCGGGCATTACTCGATGAATTGCTTTCGAAAAGAGGTCTGCTATGAAATCTTTCTTTCACTTTTTTGCCGAACGTCATTTGCTCGCCAGTCTGATTACGATTATGGTGCTGCTGTTCGGTATTAATGCCATTCTCACTATTAAGCGGGATCTTTTTCCTAAAGTCGCTCTCAATGAAGTCATTATCACAACCTTCTACCCCGGTGCTTCACCGGAAGATGTGGAATTATCGGTTACTAATAAAATAGAAACATTTTTGAAGCCGGTCAGTGGCATCAAAAAATATACGTCCTATTCAATGGAAAATATGTCACTAATCTCAGTGCATATCTCGCCGGATTTAAGTGAGAAACAGGTCGATGAAGTTGTGCAGGAAATACGAAACGCTGTTGCCCGGGTAAAGGATTTCCCAAAGGATGTTCTGGAAGCGCCAACAGTCGACCGGCTGCGTACCAGCGAAATTCCGGTTATCGAGGTGGGTTTATCGGCAGAGAACATGTCCTATCGTCAATTGCGGGAACATGCGCGTATCCTGGAAAAAAAGATTAAAAATGTAGCCGGCGTTTCCAAGCTGGACCGCACCGGTTATCGCGCACGTGAAGTGAGTATTGAATTATCTCCTGCAGCCTTGAATAAATATCAGATTTCCATGCGCGAGATTATCCTGGCAATTCAAGCGCGCAATATTCGCGGCACCGGCGGTACGCTGGAATCGTACGTCGCTGAAAAGGATATCATGACTTTGGCCCAATTCCGAAAACCGCAGGAGGTGGGCGACGTGATCGTTCGCAGCACATTTGAAGGGCCGCAGATTAAGGTGAAAGACCTGGCGATCATCAAAGATGATTTTGAGGAAAAGAAAACGATCGCGCGCATCAACGGGAAACCGGCGATCTCTTTTACGGTTTATAAAACCGAAAAAGCGGACATCATGCGCACCGTCGAACGGCTAAAGAATAGATTGGCAGCAGAAAAAAAGCTTCTTCCCGAAGATCTGGAAATTCTCTACTCGATGGACACTTCCCGCTATGTGGAAGCCAGTTATGACGTGGTGAAAAATAATGCTATAATGGGCATTTTGCTGGTTTTGGTCGTGCTGGCCGTATTTCTTAACGCCAGAACCGCATTCTGGGTAGCGTTGGGCATTCCGGTCAGTATACTGGGCGCTATTGCCCTGTTGCCCTATTTCGACGTAGCGCTGGATGTTATCACTTTATCGGCCATGATTCTGGTGCTGGGGATTCTGGTTGATGATGCAATTATCATCTCCGAGAACATCAGCCGCCGGCGGGAATTGGGTGATTCACCGGTCGACGCAGCAGTGAACGGTTTGAGTGAAGTGTTCGGCCCGGTGGTGACCACAATTATTACGACTCTGCTGGCATTTTCGCCGATGTTTTTTATCCCCGGAGAGGAAGGAAAATTTGTTTTTCCGATTCCGTTGGTGATTACCTTAACGCTGTTGATATCTCTCGTCGAAGGCGTCTTTGCGCTACCGGCCCATGTCGCCCACGGTGGATCCCGGCGAAAGCGTAAAAAAGATACAGTCAGAAATTGGTTTGACCCCATTCGTAACGGATATCAACGCCTCATGAAATGGGTGCTAAAATTACGGTATGTCCTGGTATTAGTGTTCGTGTTCGCCCTGTTCTCTTCGATATGGTACGCTGCGAATAAAATGGAAGTGATTGTTTTTCCGAATACCGGCGCCGAAGAATTTACCATTTTTTGCGAACTGCCGGTAGGGTATACGCTGGAAAAAACATCCCTAAAGGTTGCAGAGTTAGAACAGATTCTTGATGAGCTGCCAAAGGAAGAAATTGAATCATACGTGACCCGTGTCGGGACCTATGGTGACGGTACCTTCAGCAAAAATAGCGCAGTTATCGCGGCAATCCTGACCCCGTATTCTACCCGGAATCGCAATGCGGAAGAGATTGCCCAGGAAGTCCGCGATAAATACGCCGGATTAGCGGATTTTAAGGAAATCTACATCGACATTGAGGAGTCAGGGCCTGCGGCTCAACAGCCGGTCATCCTTAACCTGATCGGTAGTGAGGACAATATGCGAAACAAACTGGCAACTGATGTCATGGATTATATGGCATCGATGGGCACGCTGCAGGATATCCGCCGTAATGATAAATCCGAGAAGTCCCAAATCGAAATCAAGCTCAACTATGAAAAGTTGGCGCGCCTGGGATTGACGGTTGCCGATGTTGCTCAGAACGTGCGGATCGCCTACGACGGTGAAATCGTGACCAAAGTGCGCTATGGTGAGGAAGATGTCGAATTTCGGGTGGTATTGAATAAGAAGGCCCGTGGCAAGATGAAATACCTGCGGGAGCTGGCAATCCCAAATATGCAAAACCGCCTGATTCCCTTAAGAGAAGTGGCCCGGTTCCGCTCTATGCCGGGCGCCACGGATTACCGGCACCATAACGGCGAACGGGTAACCACCATCAGCGCGGAATTGATTCCCGGAAAAACGACACCGAAAATTGCCACACAGCAAATTTTAAGTCATTTTAACGTTAGTGAAAACTATCCGGGAATGTATTTGCTGTCCGAAGGCGCGGCGGAAAGAACCGATACGACCTTGAACAATAGTCTGCGCGCTTTTATGATCGCAATAATTGGTATTTACTTTTTGTTGATGATCCTCTTTAACTCTATTACGCAGCCTTTGTTGGTCATGCTGGCTATTCCCTTCGGATTCTCCGGCATAGTGTTGATTTTCGGAATGCATAACGAACCTCTCAGTTTCATGGGGATGTTGGGAATCATCGGCCTTAGCGGTGTCGTCGTCAATGATTCATTAGTGCTGGTCGATCGTCTAAATACGCTCTGTCGCGAAAACCCCGAGAAGCCTCTAATTGAACTTATAGCCCGGGGAACGGCTGATCGTCTCCGCGCTATTTTATTGACCACTATTACGACAGCAGCCGGTTTACTGCCTTTGGCTTATGGTATCGGGGGTTCTGATCCCTACAACGCGCCGATGGCTCTGGCCTTGGGATGGGGATTGCTAACCGCCACTCCACTAACGCTGATGCTGGTGCCTAGCCTTTACATGATCAGTAAAGATATCAGCAAGTTATTGCGCAAAATGAATCCCCTCAAATTATGGAGAAATAAAGGAACAGCATAGTGTCCGGATTCCGGGAAAGCGTAATCAGTTATGTCTTTATCAATTAGAGCTTCGTTGTTGGGATAGCGGTTGTGAAAGAAAATTGAAGATATATGATGAATAGAAACCTGGAAGCTGCACCTGAAGGAAAAAGTGTCGGCAATCAGTACTAAGTCACTATGAAAAACAAAAAAATAAGGCTGATCAGTGTTTGTGCTAATCAGCCTTAAGTCGTTTAGTTTATTGAGTACCCGGGGCCGGACTCGAACCGGCACGGTGATAATCACCGAGGGATTTTAAGTCCCTTGCGTCTGCCAATTCCGCCACCCGGGCAGCAGAGTTTAAAACGGCAGAAATAAAAAAAGTACTTGTGGTTAACAAGTACTTTTCTTTGAGCGGGAGACGGGATTCGAACCCGCGACCCCAACCTTGGCAAGGTTGTGCTCTACCAGCTGAGCTACTCTCGCATTAGGCTTATTTAATAAAGCGAAACAAATATAATATCCCCTTTTTTGGATGTCAAGCAAATATTCACAGTTTACAGTTATCAGTTTACAGTGAACAGGGATCAGTTTACAGCGATTAAATCATCGAGGAATACTCCTAATTTTTAGTCGATATCAAGCGAACAATTTTAACGTAACCTGATAACTGACAACTGTTCACTGACAACTGATAACTGATCACTGACAACTGATAACGGGAACTAAATCCACTCGAAAAACATTATTTGTAAAAGCGGGGTTTTTATGATTACTTTTAGGCGCTGTAACTAATGAGGAAAATCGCCTGTTGAACGAATTGCTGAACCGCTTGAAAATTCATCATTTACATTTTTGTATTTATTTACCGTTTTTGGGAATACTTCTGTTTTCGTCCTCCTTGCTTGCACAGGAAAGCGACAGCACTGCTGTTGCCCCGGCGGATAGCCTTAACGCATTCAGCAGCACCGATATCGATACTCTGCAAGTGCTAACTCCACCCCCGAACAGCGATATTTCCGACCCGATCAAATATTGGGCGGAGCAAATCTCTTTTTCCGTGAAGGAACGAATCACCCATCTGGAAGGAAAAGCGAAGATTGTGTATGGGAGCGTTACCCTTACCGCCGGAAAGATTGATCTCTACTGGGATGAAAATCGTTTGATTGCCACCGGCGTGAGCGACTCTACCGATTCGCTCGGTCATGCCGTATATGAAGACCTGCCGGTTTTAACCGAGCAGGGCACTGACCCGATCAACGGCTTTCAACTGGAATACAACTTCAAAAATAATCGCGGTAAAGTGCTGGAAGGCCGCACCGAAATGTCGCCCGGATATTATCGTGGGAAGGATATTCGGAAAATCGGCCAGGAGACCCTCTTTATCCGTGATGGCTACTTTACCACCTGTGATAATGAGGATCATCCTCACTTCTATTTCCGCAGCTCAAAGATGCGTGTTCAGCTGAAGAAACAGGCGGTCGCCAAACCAGTGACGCTCTACATCGCCGATGTGCCAATCATTACCGTTCCCTATGCGGTCTTCTCTTTGCGGCGGGGGCGGCGTTCGGGAATTATTCTCCCGACCTACGGGCAAAACAGCGTTGGCGGTCGTTATCTGAAACGGTTTGGTTACTATTGGGCAGCGAGTGATTACTGGGATGCTACCTTTAAATCGGACTTTTACGAACGCACCGGATTCCTCTTCAGTGGCGATTTACGCTACAAGAAACGGTATGCTTTCAATGGATCTATCAGTGGAAATTATTCTCCGGACAATGTCACAAACGCCAGTTCCGACGGCGCCCGCTGGGAAGTGCGTTTCAATCACTTTCAGAAAATCGGGCAGACCACTACGATTACCGGGAGCGGCAGTTTCGTTAGCGATAACAGCTTTTACCAGGATTATTCTACGAATTACGACCTGCGTACCCGCCAGGTGGTGCGTACTTCTGCATCAATCAAGAAAACCCTGCCGGGATCTCGCTCTTTGTCATTGAATTTTACCCGGGAAGAAAATCTACAAACTGATCGGATCGACTTTACTTTTCCCGACCTCTCTTTCTCCCAGCCCTCGCGGAGTATTTTTAAGAAGAAAGCGGGAGGACGCACTCGCTGGTATCACCAGATTCGCTACAGCTACAATTCGAAAATGCTCGGACGCGGTAGCCGCATCGCTAATTTTGACGACAGCACCGGCGCGGTAACGTCGTTCGACCGTACGTTTCGTAGCGGCTGGAAACATGATATCGTCCCGAGCTTTTCTACCAAAATTTTTAAATACTTTTCCGTGACGCCTTCAATGAGTTTCGAGGAGCTTTGGTCACCGGATTATGTGCAGTATGAATATGACGATTCGCTGGACAGGGCCGTTGCCGTCGACACCGTGGGAGAGTTCCGTTCCCGCCATCTTTTTCGGAATATGGGAATTGGTGTGAAGACTACGCTCTACGGCTTGTTCGAAATTCCGTTTTCCCCGATGAAAGTGGTGCGCCATAAAATGGATCCCAGCATTGGCTTTAGCTATCAGCCCGATTATTCGGACGAAAGTTTTGGCTACTATCAACGGATCGACCGTCCGGGTGGTGGTGAACCGATCTACGCTGATCGCTTTGCCAATACCGTTTTCAGCAGGACGCCGCAGGGGGAGCAGCGCAATATGAATATTCGGGTAAACAACCTTTTTCAAGGGAAAATTATCAGCGATGGGGAAGAGAAAAAAATTGACCTCTTTCGGGTGAACTTTAATACATCTCACAACTTTGCCAAGGATAGTCTGCGCTGGAACAATCTTACCACTTCCTTGCAATCTCGCTTGCATCAAAACTTGAATCTCACTTTTAATTCCACCCATACTTTCTATGAGAATAATGGCCGGCGAAATAAACTGGTCTGGGATGATGGTTTTGAGCTGCCCAACCTGCTCAACTGGACATTTAACATGAACTATAACGTTAGCCTGAAGCCGCCGGAAAAGAAGAAGAAAGATGACAAAGCCGCCGCGGAAGATTCCGTTGCCCAGGATATTGTTGACGCCGTCGACTTCAACAATAATCAAAACCGTTCTTTCCGGGATGAGGAAGACGAATACGAAGATTTTGATAGTTTCAATGTGCCATGGAATGTGGATATGGGCTTTAATTTTCGCTATAGCGATAGTCAGGGATTCATCTCGCGGACTTTCAGCAGCACTATAAACGCACGCGTAAAGTTGACGGAAAACTGGAATGTCGCCTATCGGGCGAATGTTAATTTGCGTGACCGGGAAATTGTTAATCAGAACTTTAATATTTCCCGGGAACTGCACTGCTGGCAGATGAACTTCAGTTGGTCGCCGAATCCGAACTTCAGTTACTTTCGTCTGGAAATCCGCGTGAAGGAAAGTCTCCTCCGCGATCTGAAATTGACGAAAACATCCAATGGCAACCGGCCTTTCTAAGCAGCAGTATACAATTATTGTTATACTGCGAACTGCTACTGCAACCGCCACTGGGCGCTTGTATTTCTCCCAATAAATTTGCTTATTGAGATTTATGGAAAATCTCTCAAAAAAAGAAGCCCGCCGACTCGCTTTGGCATCCCAGGGGCTCTGGGGAAAGTCACCCTTTGGCCGCGGTGCAAGCGGCGTCGATAAGATGCTGCAGCGCCTGAGCTACGTACAGATCGATTCGATTTCTGTTATCGAACGCGCCCATCATCATATCATTCGCAGCCGGGTGGCTAATTATCAGGCATCCATGCTGGACGACCTGCAGGTGAAGAACCGCCGGGTTTTTGAATATTGGAGTCATGCCGCTGCCTATTTATCGATTGATGATTTCCGTTACAGCCTGCCGCGCATGCATCATCTGCGTGAGGATGGCTTCCACTGGTTTGCACGGGAGCCAAAGATAATGGCGTTTGTCCTGGATCTGATACGCGCTGAGGGCCCGCTGAAGGCGAAAGATTTTGCTGCACCGCCGGATCATAAAGGCGGCACCTGGTGGAACTGGAAACCGGCGAAAAAAGCCCTGGAGCAGCAGTTCATGGAAGGCCGCCTGATGGTGGTCCGCCGGGAAAAATTTCAGAAATTATATGACCTCACCGAACGGGTATTGCCGCCGGATATCGATCTGAGTATTCCGACCATCGAAGAAACCGCCCGCCATCTGATTCGCCAGACGATCCATGCCTTGGGATTTTGCACTGAAACGGAAATCACTTATCTGCGCAAGCGCATCAAGCCATTTGTGAAGAAAGCGCTGCCGGAAATGCAGGAAGCAGGAGAAATAATCCCGCTGCAGGTAGAAGGAGTGACGGATAATTATTATACCCTGCCGGAAATTATTGCAGCAGATATCGGGAAAGCCGGAAGCCGGAAATTACATATTTTATCCCCATTTGATAATTTGATTATTCGCCGTGCCCGCACTACCAAACTGTTTGACTTCGACTACCAGTTAGAGTGTTATGTGCCGGGGCCAAAACGAAAATACGGCTACTTTGTGCTGCCGCTGCTTTGGGGGGATAAATTTGTCGGTCGAATGGACTGCAAGGCAGAACGGAAGGAAAAGAAATTACGCATTCGAAACCTGGTAATCGAACCTGATACCCACTTCTCGGAAAACTTACTCCGGCAATTTGCGAAGTCAGTCTGGGAATTTGCAGCGTTTTGCGGCTGCGAGCAGGTGGAATTAGAGAACATCGAACCGAATGAGATGAAAGCGGTTTTTCGAAAATCTTTGAAGAAAATACGTGGTTGAAAATATGCAAATATACAAATGGGCAAATGGGCAAATGGGCAAATGAACAGACTAGTTTTTTTGCCCATTTGCAGATTTGCCCATTTACTCATTCAATTTTAACAGCAATTGTTTGCTCAAAGCTTCCTGCCTGCAGTCGGCAATAGTAAATCCCCGGGGCAAAATGCTTCGTCTCGAACTGCAGTTGATAAGTCCCGGAAATCATTCGGGATTCATGTAGTGTAGCGATCTCTCTGCCGGAAACATGATATAATTTGAGAGTAACGAATTCTGATACCGGGACGCTGTAGGTAATTTCTACACTATCATTGCGGATCAAAGGAGAGCCGTTACTAAATCCAAAATGGGGCGGCGTTTCCGCCGTGATGAGCTGCAAACTTGGGCGCTTTCTGATAATCCGCCGAAAATGGTCGGAAGCATTCTTCTCGGCGATATACAATGTGTCTCCGGAGACTGTTGCGGCAATGCCTTTTGGCCGGTCGAAGCGGGATCGCTCCGCGCCGCCATCGGTACTCCCCTGACTACCGCTACCGGCAAGCAGACGCACATTGCCATCTTTCTTTAACTCATACACCCGATGTTTGTTAACGGCGGTAAAGTAAATGCTGCCCGCCGCCCAGGCTAACTGCCCGATGCGCACGCCGGGCATGAACATTAGCAAGAGCATACTGCCCTGCGGGGTTATTTTGTAAATGCGGCCATCATTAAATGGGGCGACATAGCGATTTCCTGCCGGATCGGTACTGCCGGGCTGGAAAGTGTTATTACCGGGATTATATGCCAGGGCTTTCTGCAGTGCCGGATCAGCGGAAACAGTGCTGACCATGGCTTCCTGCGAGTAAAGAGTAGCAGTTAAAAAGCAGATAAATGTGATGAACAGAAATAGTCTAGGACAAATTTGCCCTGCATATGAATGTTGTTTCTTGAACATAGGAATATCCTTACTGATGATGATAAATTTACTGCTGAACTTTGTAACGATTTTGTTCAGTATACTCCTGACTATTTCTGTTCAATCAACATTCACAAGTAAAATAATCATCGTAAACCCGGAAAAACATCCCCTATGCAGGGTATTTTTTCTGAAAAAATATCCGAATTTTATTTAGCAGGATACCCTTTTCTGGGCAGGCAGATAGCAGTGCTTTCTACCATTATAAAAAAGCGATATTAAATACCAAAGCCGAGATAAGTGAACCATATCAGCATGGTAAAGGCGATTAAAGAAATTCTTGTTAATTGATCCATGGGGATAACCTCTCTTAATGTTTACGCTGAATAAGAGTGGTTAGTGAGCTTTTAATTCTCAGATTAAATGGAATTTGTTTATGAAGTTTGAGGATGGGGATTCACCCTTTGACAGGCTCAGGATGAATGGAGATTTTAGGCTTTAGTTTTCGATAATTAAGCGATTGTGCCTTTGGATTGAGCGTGCATAGTATAACTAAACCGAAAATCAAAAC
The DNA here is from genome assembly GCA_028284905.1 of Calditrichia bacterium. Lineage (GTDB taxonomy): Bacteria > Calditrichota > Calditrichia > RBG-13-44-9 > J075 > JACKAP01. Next base: position 118,242 of record JANQQU010000036.1, on the reverse strand, counting down.
CTCCATTCATTCTGAGCTTGTCGAAGAATGAAAAAGTAATACCTGGGATTAGAAAATACCTTAACGCAATTAGAATTAGGCTTAGCTAAAAATCATTTCCCTTTCTCAGAAATATAATCTTCTACTTTATCCGCAAGCATACTCAGCGGAATAGCGCCGGACTGGAGAATCAGGCGATGAAATTCTTTTGCATCGAAACGATCTTTCAATTTTTTTTCGGCTTTCTCGCGCAGTTCGGAAATTTGCAGCTGTCCGATTTTGTAGGAAAGCGCCTGCCCGGGCATGGCAGTATAGCGGTTGATTTCGAAAGCGGCATAGCCAAAAGCATGTTGAGAGAGCGCGCTGCTGGTTTCCTGCCGGTCCCAGCCCTTATAATGCAGGCCGGTATCGGCAATGAGGCGAGCGGCGCGCAGGAGCTGATATGTGAGCATGCCAAAGTATTGATGGGGATCCGTGTACAGCCCGAGATCTTCACCCAGTGTTTCTGCGTAAAGTCCCCAACCTTCTATAAAAGCACCATAGTAGCCAAACCGCCGGAATTTGGGGAGGTTCTGCTGCTCCTGTGCCAGGGCGATTTGAAAGTGATGTCCCGGCAATGCTTCATGGAGAAAGAGGCTTTCCATTTGTGTACGCGGGTAAGCAGCGCGACCGGAGTTGATATAAAAAACACCGGGGCGACTCCCATCCGCGGTCGGATTCATATAAAAAGCAGCCGGGGAAACCGCTGCCAGGCTGCGGTCGACTGCCCGAATCTCAAAAGCTGCCTTTGGGGCAATATCAAAAATCGTAGTTAGATTTTCCGCGACAATATTTTCGATACGCTGGAATTCCTGGAATATCATATTCTCGCCACCCCGAATCAGGAAAGATGGATCGCTACGCATCCGAAAGAGGTAATCGGAAATGCTGCCTCTATGCCCCAACTGCTGTAAAGTTTGCTGCATTTCCTTTTCGATTTTCTGCAATTCTTTCATACCAATATCGAAAATTTTATCCGGAGAGAGGTCGGTCGTAGTGTAATAACGCACCAGATAGCGGTACCATTCCTCGCCATCCGGCAAGGCGCGAATTGAAAGGGTTTCCCGGGCATGGGGAAGATAGTCGTTGGATAAATACTGATATAGTTTCCGGTAAGCAGGCACCACAGCAGTCATGATTGTTGCTTTGTATTCTTTGATTAGGCGCATTTTATCATCCCAGCTAATTTCCTTGGGAAAGTTGCGCAGCGGGGCATAGAAACTACTTTTTGTGGGATCATCAACAATTTGGTTCCGCCAGGTGTTCAGTCCCTGACGAATTAAAGGCGCTGCCTGCACGATCTTCATCTCGATACCGCGATTCATATTAGCAATTGCGGTATCTACCCAGGCGGGGAAGTGCGTCAGGCGTTGCCGGAAATCTTCATAATCCTTTACATTGCGAAATGGCTGTAGGCTTTTGCCGCTACCGAGGCGGATGAGCAGACCCGGGGTGTCGTTCATGGAGGTAATCGGCATCAGGTGGCTTGGATATTTCATCGAAACCAGGTTTTGAGAAAGCTGATCATTGAGTAATTCGTAGCTGAAGCGGTCTTCACCGGAAAGCGTTTTACTATCGAATTTGTTCAGCGCGGCGAGATATTCCCGATATAAATCGGCCATCTTTGCCTGATGCGATTCGCTAATCTCAATGGTCATTTGGTCGTTGAAACGATAGTCCCCGATTGAGGTCGCATAGATGGGATTCAACTGCAGATATGCTTCGAAGTAATTGTCGAAGAGTTCATGCAGCGCATCATTGCGGGTTGGTTGTGCGAAGAGGATACCTGGCAGTAAAAAAAGTAGCAGATAAAATACGCGGAACATATTATTCCCCCTGTTGTGGTTGATGATTTTATTCTTCCTGTCATTGCGAGGCGCATTTTGCCGAAGCAATCCCAAAGTTTACAAATGGAGATTGCTTCGTCGCTCCACTCCTCGCAATGACAGGTTGATTAATTATTAAAATCAGAAAACCGAATTAACCGATACAACGAAGGGAGAAAATTCTCTTAATTCGCCAGAACGTTTTCGGTTTTACCACCAAGGTGACGGGAGAAAAATGTTTCCATCGCCCGGTAGAATTCAAAACGGTTCTCTTCGTTACGGAAGCCGTGCCCTTCATTTTCCTTGAGGATGTACGGCACGTCGATATTGCGCTTCTTTAACGCTTCTACGATCTGGTCAGATTCTTCCTTCGTTACTCGCGGGTCGTTTGCGCCCTGGGCGATCAACAGCGGTGCGTTGATATTATCGACATGGAAAATTGGAGAAGCGGATTCCAGCAACTCTTTCTCTTTTTCCGGATGTCCGACCATTTCATAAACCATTTCCCGATAAGGCTCCCAGTAAGGAGGAATCGCGTTCATCCAGGTGAAGATGTTGGAAACACCGACATAATCGATACCGCAGGCGTAGAGTTCCGGGGTAAAGGTCATCCCCGCCAGGGTAGCATAACCACCGTATGAGCCGCCGTAAATGCCGACTTTCTCCGGATCGGCGATGCCTTCTGCGATCAGCCACTTCACACCGTCGCTTACGTCGTCCTGCATCTTTTTGCCCCACTGCTTGAAGCTGATTTCCCAGAATTCCCGGCCGTATCCGGTGGAGCCACGAAAATTCATTTGCAATACCGCGTACCCACGATTGGCGAGGAACTGCACCTCGGAGTTGAATCCCCAATAGTCGCGCGCCCAGGGTCCGCCGTGCGGATTAATAACCACCGGAAGGTTCTTCGCTTCCACACCTTTCGGCAGCGTGAGATAACCATTAATGGTCAGTCCATCGCGGGATTTGTAGCTGATCGGCTTCATATCTGCAAGATCCGCTTCGTTCAGCCAGGGGCTAATTTCAACCAGCTTTTCCAGCTTCTTGGCGGAACGATCGTAAAAATAGTAAGCGCCGCGGGATTTATCGCTGAAAGTTCTCACCAGCACTTTACTCTCATCTTTGGACATGCTGGATACGGCCACTTCGTAACCGGGCAGCTCTTTTTCCAGCTCGGCCTGCAGCTGCTTGCGATCATCATCAAAAAAGTGGTAGCCGCGCTTGGCAGTAAAAAAGGTAACGCCGGTCAGTTTTTGACGCTTTTTGGAACGAAGCAGGTTGGTAACATCCACTTCCGGATGTTCAAAAATCTTTTCCAATTCTTTGGCATTGGCGGGATCGTACTTTACAATCGCGGTTTTATCCCGGCCGAGGTTGGAAGCAGCATAAATGTTTTTGTTGTCAAAATCGAAGAAGAGCGGGGCGAGTGTTTCCTTGAAATTTACCGTTAAAACCGACTTAAAAGGCTGATCTTCGCTTTCACGATAGAGCATGCTGGTGCTAACGCCGTCAGTGGTTGTGGCGATGCGAATTTTTCCGTCGTTATCGGTGACCCAACCAGAAATATTTCCGGGATTTTCCCCGACCATTTCCATCTCACCGGAATCGATATTGATGCGATAGACGTCAAAAATCTGCTTATTGCGTTTGTTGAGGCCAATGAGCATGTGGGCATCATCACCTTCCAGCTGGTCGACCAATTGCACGCGCACTTCATCAAACGGCGTCAATTCCCTCAAATTGCTACCGTCGATATCAACTGCGTACAGTTTAAAATTTTCATCGCCGCCTTTGTCCTGCACAAAAGCGATGCGACCGTTGTTTGCCCAGAGATAGCCGGGAATATCCCGCTCGGTCGCCTGGGTTACCTGGGTAATTTGATCCTGCCCGATTTTCTGAACAAAAATATTCATCCGTTTTTGCCAGGGTTGCATAAAAGCAAGATATTCACCATTCGGTGAGAGTTGAAAGGAAGCCTGCTGGGGATTCTTGAAGAAATCTTCCATGGGAATTACCGGTACAGCACTTTCCTTCCCGATTGCCAAACTGCCGAAAAAGACTGTCATTAAGAGCAGTTTGAGAACAAAACCATTCATATCACTTACCTCCGTTAAAATTGTTGTTGTAGTATACCGGAAAGAAATTGAAAAGTTAACCAATTAGGATAATATACTTGTGAAGGGCAATATAGTCTTGCGAGATGCAAATGATAGTGGCAGCAGGCAGTCGCAGTGGCAGCAAAAGCCTATCACTGCCTGGTGCTACTGCCAACTGCCATTGTTTTTTAGACCAACGCACTTTCCTGACCGGAGTCGCCAATAAACAGGCAGGAAGAGCCGGTATGTTCCGGCATTTTGCGCATGTTGCGGAAAGTGGGAGTATTGGCTAAACCGAAGATGTTAATGTCCGCGCGGGGTGCCTTGCCCAGGGCAGTGAAAAAGTCGCCGGTAAGCACGTGAAATTCGGTTACTGAAGGCAGGCGGGCCTGGTCGCTGAGATGTTCGAGAAACTTCAGTAGATGCTTTTCTTCCGATTCGTCTTTCGCAACAGTAATGAGATTGAGTTTCCCTTCCCAGTTCGACTGAATCTGCAGGGCAATCAGCATGGCGAGGTGCCAGTTCGGACTGCCATCCCGTAACCAAAGGTTGACGTCTTTCTGAATACCAAATGCCACGCGGGGATGCTGATAGAGGATTATCAAGCCCATCTGGTAGCGCATGGCGTGCTGGGTAAGCTGCTCCAGCATCCGGTCATTTTTACCGCGCTCCTCCATTTTCAGAAAGAGGGCATTCGGACGTAAAGTGGCATTTTTCAGTGTTTGAATCACCAGTTTGGTACCGCGAATAAATTCATGCTCTTCAATGACAGTGGAGTGAACGAGAATATTTTGATCATTCAGGGGATCGAGCAACTCCCGCAAAGTCTTTTCATTTTCTTCGATATTTTTATCCATCACCGAGAAGGCGAAAATGCTGCCGGAGGGGGCAGTAATGCTGCGGATAAGTAATAAAGAGCCTCCCCAAACCGAGGGATCGTTGATGGGAATGAGCAAATCCGGTTTCCAGGAGATTTGATGGCGGGGAAATTTGGCCGCCAGCCGGGAGGCGCGCTCCGCCAGCACCAGAAACATGCCGCCGCGAATGTCTCCCCATTCGGACTCCAGCCCTTTACGGGTGAGCCAGATGTAAAGGAGGACAATCGTAATTAAAGCAAAAACGCTGAAAATGGTGTTAATAAAAAACATCATAAAAAGGCAGCTTGCCGCACCAAAGAATGCCACAAATCTTGGCACCTTAAAAGTGGGACGAAAGCTGATAATTTTCATGCTTTGCTGGATAAATACCACCAGGTTGAGTGTGCCATAGGTGATCAGGAAAAACATGGTAATCAGCGAGGCGAGTGCATTGAGATTGCCGGGGATAATTGCCAGCATGATAATAATACCGGTAAAGAATGTCGCATTGCGCGGCTCATTGTTTGCGGACTTGACGGCAAAGGTTTTATGTAGCGGCACGGTTTTCTGCTCCGCCAGCGCTTGCAGCACCCGCGGTGCGCCAACCATGCTGCCCAGTGCGGAGGAGAAGGTGGCGGCGAGTATACCCATGATTACCAGGCTGTGTATCGCAGAATTATCAACCAGCGCCATTTGGTTTTGCCGTAGTTCTTCCGGGGAAATATAGTAAGCCGCGAGATACGCCAGTCCGATATAGATAACCAGCGTCACGCCAATGGAGCTAAGGGTGCCAACCGGAATCGCCCGACGGGGGTCTCGTAAATCCCCGGACATATTCGCCCCGGCCATAATCCCGGTTACCGCCGGAAAGAAGATCGCGAATACATGCCAGAAATCCGCATCTTCGAACTGACCGACATAATTAATGCTCGGCTGCGGTGTTGACGGCGAGAAAATAATCGACACTATCGACAACCCGATGATGACCATAATGATATACTGAATCTTGATAGCAAAATGAGCGCTGATGTAAGAGATTGTTAACAGAAGCATCCAGGTAATCAGGGAAACGACAGTAGGATCGTGTTCGGGGAAAATACGCAGCCAGCCTTCGGTAAAGCCGATAATATACAGCGAGGCGGAGAGGGTTTGGGAGATATAGAATGGAATCCCGATGCTGCCTCCGGCTTCCAGCCCCAGCGATTTGGAAATAATTGAATAGGCACCGCCAGCACCGATTTTGATATTCGTGGTAATGGAAGCCATGGAAAGGCCGGTGCAGATGGTAATGATCTTTGCGAGTAGAATAATCGCCACTGCCCCGATAAATCCCGCATTGCCAACCACCCATCCCAGGCGGAGATACATAATGACGCCGAGGATCGTCAGCACATCGGGAACAAAAACCCCGCCGAATGTGCCGAATTTTCTCCCGGTGTCTTCCGGTTGCTCTGTAAAAAAACGATTTGTTTGGTTGCTGATATCCTTAAAGAAACTCACTGATTCGCTCCGATATTACGCCGGCAGTCTGTTACTGCCACTGTTTGTTCTCGCTGTCGCTTGTGAGATAGTATCCCAAATAATAAAACGAAAATACCGCTTTCGGAAATGATTTCTGCGAAGTGCATCATCTATTTGTTAAAAAGTTTTCCTTTTTGCGAAAAAAAGTACAATTTGCTAACTTGCGCCCTTATTTAAAGATGATGGAGAATCAAATGCATTTTTCTTTCAAACCTCTTCCAATTTTTCTTATCGTTCTTTTCTTACTTTTTGGCAGCAACTGTCAGGAAAAGAAACCAATTGCGAAAATTCCACCGGGCGCCCCGCCGAAGCTGGCAGTGGTCATCGTTGTGGACCAAATGCGTGGCGATCATCTAACCCGTTTTGCCGGCGTATACAAGCATGGGTTGGCAAGTCTGCAAAGCGAAGGGATTGTTTTTACTGACGCGCATCAGGATCATTCCTATACGGTTACTGGTGCCGGCCATGCAACCATCTCCAGCGGTTGTTTCCCGGCGAAGAATGGCGTCGTCGGCAATAATTGGTATGAGCGATCCATTGGGCGGGATATATACTGCGTAGAGGATACTACCGCGCCGTTGCTGGATTATCCTGATCTGAAACCGGAAAAGGGACGTTCCCCGATAACGTTGCAGGTACCGACGCTGGGCGATTGGATGAAGGCGGCAAATCCCGCGAGTAAGGTGATTAGCGTGGCGCGGAAAGATCGCGGGGCAGTGCTGATGGGCGGTCATAAACCGGATGGCGCATACTGGTATGATTCGAAAACCGGCAACTTACAAACCTCTCGCTATTACGGCGACGATTTACCCGATTGGGTAAAAGCATTCAATAATTCCCGCCAGGTGGATCGTTACTATGAAGACGGTTGGCAGAAGTTTTACGATGACGAGTCGATCTATTTTCTTGCCCGGGAAGATAGTTTTCATGCAGAAAAAATTCCGGAACTCGCCATCTTTCCGCATTCGCTGAAAACGGAATCCGGGAAGCCGGACGAAGGCTATTACAAAGCGCTGGAAACCACGCCCTTTGGAGATAAACTGGTGATCGATTTTGCCAAAGAGGCATTGCTTCAGGAAAAGCTCGGTCAGGATGATGTGCCGGATGTTCTCTTTATCGGCTGTTCCGCTGCCGATGCGATTGGCCATGATTATGGCCCGCTCAGCCAGGAAAGCATGGACTATTTTCTCTATCTCGATCAATACCTCGGCGAGCTGTTTGAGTTTCTCGATGAGAAAGTTGGTGAAGGAAATTATCTGAAAGTGCTCACTAGCGATCATGGCGTTTTGCCTCTGCCGGAAGAGTTGCAGCGTCGCGGTTATCCGGCAAAGCGAATTCTCTCCAGGAAAACCAATCAAAACCTGAGAGCGGTGATGGCTGCAGTGGGGAAGGAACTGGGTATTAAGGCCAACTATTTTAAAGCAAAAAGTGGATTTGGCGTTGTGCTGGATTATGATATCGCTGCACAATTCGGGGTAGATAAAGAGACACTTAACAATCGTTTGAAGGCAGCCTTCATCAAGCTGGAAGAGATTGACGATGTTTATGATAAAGATGACCTTTTCGCTTTCAGCGATAAAGATGAATATATTCGCCTTTTTCGCCAGCACTATCACCCGGAACGATCCGCGGATCTCATCTTTCGGGTAAAGGAATACGTGTTGATAGGCGGGATGGCCGGCACCTCGCATGGATCACCGTATCACTATGACACCCACGTGCCGATTGTTTTTGCTGGTATGAACATTACGCCGGCAAACTACGACCAGCGGGTGCGCACCATCGATATTGCCCCGACGATTGCCGCGTTTTTCGGCATTGCACCACCGGCCGATATTGATGGGAGAAAATTGTTGCAATAATGCCAAACATCCTTTCGGGAGCGTCGTAGCTTGGTTTGAGCGCGATCAATGGTTTTTACGAAGAAGGATGGATTTATGAAAATTACGACGACCCTGCTATTATTGATGATACTTCTCGCTGCACTGACAGCTGCTGTGCTGGGTGGAGAAGAAAAAATTGAAATCGACAGCGATGGTTGGAAAATTATTGGTACACTGAATATGCCGGCAGCGGAAAATCCCCTGCCGGTTGTTATTTTTTGCCATACCCTCTGGGGCGGCAACCGATCTGAATACGACTCATTGGCAAAAGTATTTGCGGATAATGGCATCGCTTCCCTGCGTATCGATTTACGGGGGCATGGCGAGAGCATCAATCTGGGCAAACTGGCCCGCCGGGATTTAAATCCGGATTTTGTTTTCGGGGCCTGGCCGGACATCGTTGCTGCTCATCGGCATTTAAAAACGGTAGCGGGCATCGATAGCAATCGTGTCGGTTTTATTGGTGCCAGTTACAGTGGGGAATTAGTCGCGAAAGCCGGGCGGAATTATCAGTTCGGCAAAGCATATGTCATTCTTTCTTCGGGACTATTCAGCCCGGAGTCGATTGTTCGTATGGAAAAAAGCAACGCAGCCTGGCGTCACATTGTAGCTAAAGATGATAATCTCTTCCCGCTCTCAATAATGAAGCTCGTCCAGGCCCGGGCATATGCTGAAACCACTATCTTTGAGACAGGCGGCCATGCAACGGCGCTACTGGCGTCTCAGTCACAACTGAAGCAGGATTTAGCAACCTGGTTCAAAGAAAAATTATAATAACAAGATATTTAAATGAGCAGATGAGCAAATGAGCATCTCTGTTTATTTGCCCATCTGCTAATCCCTTTATCTTCTGAATTCGAAAATGCATGATTTCAAACACAACCACTCCATGGAGCTGGTATATATTACTCATGCTCTTAAATGAAACAAGGGCCGAAAGAATACCTGACCCCCAACATATATAATATAGAAAAAAGAGAACTATGCGGGAAAGGCGTTCCAGCTTGCTGACGCCTATTGATTTCCCGCAGTGTTCTCCCACACTTTCCTTTTTAAGACTTCCTGATAGAGACGATTTTTGGTTAAATTTTTGAAGCTTGCTTTTTGGCTAATGTTGATTGCTTGTGGCGTGTGAACGGATTGGTTTGCATGTATTATAGTCATTGCTGTAAAGGCGCTCTGTGCAATATGGTTCCGCTCCCTGCGGTCGCTAAGGCTCCGCTCCCGCTGGTCGCTAATGGTTATAATACTTCTGACTCGGAAATCATTTAACCATCAGCGACGAAGGAGCGCAACCATTAGCGACCGCAGGAAGCGGAACAATTAGCGACCGCAGGGAGCGGAACCATATTACACAGAACTGTGAAAGCGCAACTAACTATGTTCTACCAAAAAGCAGCATTTTCACACAAACTAGAATATCCTTCCCCTCCCCAAATCACTGTTGAAATTGTCCTTCTCAATCCTTACCTTCGAATCTTTAACCGCGGAGGCATGCATGATTTTGCTGCGAAATCTTATTTTTTTCATCTTTTCTGTGTTTTTTTTCGGTATTACCGCCTCACTTTGTGCGCAAACGCAAGGGGATTGGCAAACCCATTATGAAAAATCCGGTCATCTGGAAACACCTCGTTATTCGGCAACGATTGACTATTGCCAACGGCTGGATGCAGCGTCCGATTGGGTACAATATCAGTCATTCGGAAAAAGCCCGCAGGGGAGAGATCTGCCCCTGGTAATCGTCGATAAAAACGGCAACTTTACCCCGGAAGCCGTGCGCAAATCCGGTAATGTAATTATGCTGGCACAAAGCTGCATTCATTCCGGAGAATCGGACGGGAAAGACGCCTCTTTAATGCTAATGCGCGAGCTGGTCATTACCCGGGATCTCGCTGATTTGCTCGATCATGTAACGATATTGTTTATCCCTATCTTCAATGTGGATGGCCATGAGATGTTCGGGCCTTATAATCGCCTCAATCAGAATGGCCCTAAGGAAATGGGTTTTCGCGCCACCGCCCAGAATTACAACCTCAACCGGGATTTCCTCAAGGCGGAATCTCCGGAGATGCAGGCTTGGTTGAAGCTTTACAATCGTTGGCTGCCGGATTTTCTCGCGGATAATCACGTCACCAATGGCGCCGATCATCAATATGTGATGACCTATGGCATTGAAACCAACGTCAATGTCGCTGCACCGTTGCGGGAATGGACAACAGATGTCATGGAGCCATTTCTGGTGGAGGCGATGAGCAAAGATAATCAGTTAACGGCGCCGTATTTTTCCATGAATCGCCGTCCGGCGATTGGTAATGGCGTGAAAATCGAACCGTACAGTCCCCGCTATTCTACCGGTTATGGCGCGGTACAAAATCGCATCTTCTACCTGGTGGAAACCCACGCGTTGAAAGATTACAAAACCCGGGTCACCGCCAACTATCTCCTGATGAAACATATGCTGGCGCTCTTAAATAAAGAGCGGAAAAGCCTTTTGAGTGCCAATCGAACCTCCGATGCACTTACCCGGGAACTGCCGGGCAGCTATCTGCCGCTGGACCTCACTATGGATATGACCGACACAACCATGGCACCTTTCGCCGGTATTGAATATGAGGAAACCTTCAGCGAAATATCCAATAGCGAACGTGTGGTTTACAATGGTAAACCGGTGACGATGGAGATTCCCTATTTCAAGAAGAGCGTCGTAACGGATTCCGCTAAAATACCTTATGCCTACATCATTCCGCCGCAATGGGCGCTGCAGATTGAAAGGCTCGGTTGGCATGATGTGAAAATTCATCGCCTGAGCGAAGCGGTTTCGTTGGAGGTCGAGAGCTATCGTTTCAACAACGTCTCCTGGCGGCGGCAATCTTTTGAAGGACAATTGCTGGCGGAATTCAGCGTTGCGCCATTGACGGAAACCCGAATGTATCCGGCCGGCAGCGCGGTGATTATTATGAATCAGCGCACCAACCGGGTGATCGCCCATTTGCTCGAACCACATGCGCCGGATTCTTACGTGAAGTGGGGTTACTGGAATACTATTTTTGAGCGGAAAGAATATGGAGAAGATTATGTGTTGGAAACCATCGCCCGGGAAATGCTTGCCGAAAATCCTGAGCTGCAGAAAGAGTTCGATCAATACCTGGCGGATAATCCCGGTGCCGCGCAAAACCGTTGGGCGCGCCTTTATTTCTTTTATGCCCGCACGCCTTATTGGGAAAGCCGGACTAACCTTTATCCGGTAGGAAAAATTATGACCGAACAATCCTTGCCGTTGGATGGGATCGATGGAAAATAATTTTTATCAACCATTTGACCGGGAGTTCCTGGAAGAGCGCCAGGGGAGTGATTATCGGACTTTTTTCCAGCGGGACCGTGACCGAATTATCCACAGCTCTGCCCTGCGACGGCTGCAGGCAAAAACCCAGGTGTTTTTATCCGGGGAATATGATTTTTACCGCACCCGCCTGACCCATTCCATCGAAGTGGCGCAAATCGGCCGCTCAATTTGCAATCATCTTCTTCATGCCAGTGATGATCTCAGCGACGATTTTTTCATTGATCCGGATTTGGTAGAGGCTATTTGCCTGGCACACGATCTCGGTCATCCGCCTTTTGGGCATGCCGGGGAGCACACCCTGCATCAAGTAATGTTGCCGTATGGCGGCTTTGAGGGGAATGCACAAACATTGCGGGTGCTCACGGAAATTATCTACCCGAATGGCGTTCATCGGATGGGCATGAAACCGACCCGTGCCCTGATGGATGGTGTCCTCAAATATAAAACCCTGATCGGGCAGCTGGAAAATCCCGAACGTTATTTTCTCTATGACGATCAAAAGCAATACCTGGATTTTGTCTTCGACGGTCAACCGTTTCCCGCTAGCTTAAAGCCCGGAAAATCCTTGAATAAATTCCGCAGTGTCGAATGCCAGATTATGGATTGGGCGGATGACACCGCTTATTCTCTCAACGACATTATCGATTGTGTGCAGGCCCGTTTTATCAATCGGGAGCGACTGGAGAACTGGGGAAAAGCACAGCAACTCAGCAAGTTGGAAAGCAACAAGCTGGAAGCGATGATCCGGACGGTTTCCGAAGGAAAAGTCGGCCGTACTTTTTCCCGGCGGATCGGTGATTTTATTACTGCGTCCCATTTGGAGAAGCGGGAAAACTTTATGAGTAGCCGCACACATCGGTATGGCTATCAGTTGGTGATTGATGCAGACGTTTTGGAAGAGGCGAATCTTTACAAGCGTATCGCCGCGGATATCGTTTTCAGCTCTGCCCAGCAGCAGCAGCTGATTTATAAATGGAATCATATTCTCCAGCGGCTATTTGCATCCTTTTATGAAAACTACTGGCCGCACGATCCGCATTGCCTGAAACTGCTTCCGGAAGTGACCCATCGCCGTGTGCTGGATATTTCTGATGAAGCGCAGCGTATCCGCACCATTTGTGATCATATTGCCGGTATGACCGACCGTTTTGCGATTCGTACCTACAAACGCCTCTTCGATCCCGGGTTTGGTTCAATCGGGGATCTCATTTAGTAGGGAAGTACTCTCCTGAAATGTATATCTAATAATGTTTTGATATCAAAGGGCCGGGATGGTTTTTGGCCAGGATGTCGTATTGAATTATACATTTTTTAGGAGAACTCATGAGTAATAATGGCATAAAGAAAATCGGGATTGCTGGTGGTCTTCTGCTTTTCGCAGGTCTGCTTTTCTATCTCACTCTCACACCCGTTGATAATACTGAAAATATTATTCAGGAACGAATGAAAAAATCCGCGCCGGGGCCGGATGCGCGCCCATCCGATTGGGCCTGGCAACGCCGCACATTTCCCCATTATACATATGACCAGCAGGCATATCGCAATGCTGCCAAAGATGCCCGGGCAATGAAGGAACAAGCGGTGGCGCGACCGCTGGAAACCGTTACCTTTGCCGGACCAAGCAATATCGGTGGCCGAATCTCCGATATCGAATTTAATCCGCAAAACGGAGACATCGTTTATGCCGGCGCTGCTACCGGCGGTGTGTTTAAATCCACAGATAAAGGCGTTACCTGGGCACCGGTTTTTGATGATGCCGCCAACCTGAATATCGGGGATATTGCCATCAATCCGCTCAACCCGGATGTGGTCTACGTCGGTACCGGGGAAGGCAATGGGGGACATAATAATTTCCCCGGAGAGGGCATTTATAAATCGACGGATGCCGGGAACAGCTGGGCGCTGATCGGTCTGGAAAATACGGTTTCGATCGGACGGGTTGTTGTTGATCCGGTTATTCCCCAGCGGGTATTTGTCGCGGCGCAAGGGTCTTACTTTTTACCGAACCCGGAGCGGGGCGTTTATCGCAGCTCCAACGGTGGCACAGACTGGGAGCGGGTACTTTTTGTGACGGACTCAACCGGCGCCAGTGATATCGTTATCGACCCCGTTAATCCCAATCGCATTTTGGCGACGACCTGGGAGCGTGCTCGCCGTCCACACACCGGGTTAACGCATCTGAATGGACCAACCAGCGGCATATATCGTTCCACAGATGGTGGCGATAACTGGGAGCGGCTGGGCAGCACAACGGGACTTCCCATTGGCAACCAGATTGGTCGTATCGGGCTGGCATTATATCCGAACAATCCCGACTCTGTTTATGCGCTGATTACTACCGGCAGTGGCTATCGGGGGCTCTACCTGACGACAAACTTCGGAGATACCTGGACAAACGTCGATCCTGATCGAGAAATTGAAACCGGAGTTGCCGGCTTTAGCTGGTATTTCGGGCAGGTGCGGGTGCATCCGGCCAACCCGGATATTGTCTATGTTATGGATGCGGATTTTATGCGTTCCACCAATGGCGGCACCACATGGCCAATCATTTATGGTTATAATGGCGGGCCACCCAATTTGCATGTCGATCATCATGCCCTGGCATTTCACCCCGACGATCCCAATTACATCATTAACGGTAATGATGGCGGATTGAATATTTCCACTGACGCTGGTGTTTCTTTTTCAAAAGTAGCGGATTTGCCGGTCAATCAATTCTATGAGATTGGTTTGGATTTCAACAATCCGGAGCGCATCTACGGCGGTACCCAGGACAATGGCACACTGCGCACCCTGACCGGGGCAACCAATGATTGGGAGCGGATTTTTGGCGGCGATGGTTTTTATACGATTGTCGATCATACTAATCCGAACGTCATCTATGCAGAATCCCAGTTTGGCGTGCTCGGTAAGTCCACCGATGGCGGCAATGATTTTGATATCGTGCTAAACGGCATTAATAGCAATCAGCCGACAAACTGGTCCACGCCGGTAGTGATGGATCCGAATAATAACAATGTGCTTTATTATGGCACCAATCGGCTATATCGCACCACGAATGGCGCTGCATCCTGGACCGCAATTAGTCCGAATCTTACCACCGCCCCGGGAAATTCTCGATTGGGCACATTGACTACGATTGACGTTTCCCCACTTGATAGCGACATCATCTGGGTCGGTACGGATGATAGTCATGTGTGGGTAACGACGGATGGTGGTAATAACTGGACAGACGTCTCCGCCACGCTGCCTTTTCGCTGGGTGACCCGGGTTGTTGCGGACCCGCAGGATCCCAATATCGCTTACGTTACATTCAATGGATTGAGATGGGTAGACCCGGAACCCCGCGTTTATCGTACCGTCGATTTAGGCGCGAAGTGGGAAAACATCAGTAGCAATTTGCCCGATGCGCCGGTCAATGCCTTTGCGGTCAATCCGGCTGATAATGAGCAGCTGTTTGTCGGTAGCGATCTCGGTGCTTATTTCAGTGTGGATAATGGCGCCAATTGGGAATACATCAGCAGCGATTTCCCCATGGTTTCCGTCTATGATATGAAGATTCATCCGATAGGAAATTACCTTGCCCTCGGTACTCACGCCCGTTCTATCTATAAGCTCAATCTGGACCAACTGATTACCGGAATCGCAGACGATCAGAATCAAGCAGTTCCTGGAGACTTTGAATTGGCGCAAAATTTTCCCAATCCGTTTAACCCAAGCACAACGATTGCTTACAAAATTGGGGCAAGCAGCCAGGTAAATCTAACCGTTTACAATATACTCGGAAAGCGGGTGAAGACCCTGGTAGATATCCGCCAGGCGAGCGGGCAATATCAGGTAAGTTGGGATGGCACTAACCGGACTGGTGAAAGTGTTCCCAGCGGCACTTATTTCTATCGCTTGACAGTGAGCGGAGAGAACAGCTTTCAGTTGAACAAGAAAATGCAGTTGGTTAGATAGGAAAAGATTGGGGAATTGTCGACGAATGTTTTAGTGGTTCATTTGAATATGTAGATTGTTGACGATATCTGAGAAGCATGGTTCCGCTCCCGCTGGTCGCTAATTGTTCCGCTTGCCCCTGTGGGGCTTCGCTAATGGTTGCGCTCCTTCGTCGCTGATGGTTAAAGTGACTGAAGATGCTTAACCTATCAACCATTAGCGACGAAGGAGCGGAGCCATCAGTGACCGCAGGGAACGGAACAATTAGCGACCGACAGGGAGCGGAACCATATTGCACCCAATTGCCTGCGGAAGCATAACTAGAAAAATACACCTGAAATTTTTGCGGATCCCCCAACCCTTCACTAACCAATCTCTACTGCAATACTTTCAATCTCATCCAACAGCTTTCCGATGGTTACTTCATCTGTCATCGGATTCATCACCGAAAGTCTGAGAAAACGCTCACCATGAATTTCCGTGGAAGAAATGTGGAAATTCCCGTTGCGCAGCAGTTGGTCGCGGATGGTTACTTGCATTTGATCATCAGTGCCATAGCGAAAGCAGAGGATATTTGATTGCGGAATAATCGGGGAGTGAAAACCGGAGCGTTGATTGACGATTTCATAAAAACGGCGGGTTTTTGCAAACTGTGCATCTACATATGTGGCCAGGCCGGCTTCGCCTTCTGCTGCAATTACCCAGAATAGTTTCATGCCCAAACCGGCTTTGGTGCACTCGACGGTATGCTCGATAAAGTCAATCCCGAATATCTCTTTCTCATA
The DNA here is from genome assembly GCA_028284905.1 of Calditrichia bacterium. Classification (GTDB taxonomy): domain Bacteria; phylum Calditrichota; class Calditrichia; order RBG-13-44-9; family J075; genus JACKAP01. The sequence goes on along the minus strand of JANQQU010000036.1, from coordinate 101,974 downwards.
AAAGATGTAGCTGGCTTTCTGACGAAATACCTGCTGAAACGCCTGGCGCTCGCGGAAAAGCACCGCAGTGCAAAGTGTGGAGGTGCGGAGCATTTTGTGGGCATCCCAGGTGAAGGAGTCCGCCAGTTCAATCCCTTTCATGAGATGCCGTTCCTTATCGGAAACCAGGGCAGCTGCACCATGAGGACTGTCCACATGGAGCCAAATGTTTGCGGACTGGCAATATGCGCCGATCTCTGCCAGCGGATCATAGAGGCCGGTAGAAGTCGCACAGCCATTGGCAACCAGGGCCATCACACGTTGACCGTTCTCGATAACGCTTTTATGGATAGCGGGGATTTCATCGGGGATGACAACTTCCCGCTTATCCACCGGCAACGGAATGATCGATTGGGTACCCAGACCGATAATCGCTGCAGCCCGGGAAACAGAATAATGTGCACTGGCTGGCGCGAGAATGACCAGGTCTTGCGGATTGCCTTGCTCCCAGGCTTCCGGGGCAATAGCCGCGCGGGCACCGAGCAGGGCGGTGAGGTTTGCCAGGGAGCCACCGTGGGTTAATACGCCTGCGCCGCTGGCAGTCGTGGCATCGTGGAGAGAATCGGTTTGTCCCCAGCCGGCCTTTTCCAGCATCCAGTTAACAACTACCAGCTCCATAACAGCTGCTGCCGGGCCCATTTCGTAAATCGCCATGGGATTATTAGAGACGCCATGAATCAGCTCTGCCAAAGCGCTGTTGATATGCGGTATGGAGACCTGATGGCCGATATAGCCGGGATGATGCATGCGAATGGTATTATCAAGGTAAGTATGGAGAAAATTTGCTACCTGCGGAGCATTCAGGCCGCCGTTCCGTATCCAGGATTCCAACTGCAGTGTATCGGCGATTTCCCGAATGGACCGTAGCGACAGTACCGGTTGTTCACCCTCCTGGCTTTCACTCAGATATTTCGCCAGCACCTGCAGAACGATTTCACCGGCATCCTGCAGGGATTTACTGTCTTTTGTCATTCTTTACAGCCCTATTTTGCTCCAGTCGAATGCCGGACCAATATCATACTTATCGCTCCGGAAATTGAGATGGGAGGCAATACCCCGGAAATTAATCATATCTTCCAGGTTTGTCTCCAGCTTGTCTGGCGGCGGCTCCTTGGGAATGTTGAAGTGCAGGCAAAGGTAATCAATCAATTTGCCCAATGATGTATATTGCGCATCTGTGAAAGACGCAAAGTAATCAATGCCGCGAAACGACTTCTTTTCATATTTCTCTTTTGCATCCTTGGTTGCCCAGCGAGTGCCATAGGTTTCCCGGCCGGTAATAGCGTGGGAAGGCGGCCACCAGTTCAGGCGATCCCGATCCCGGGTGTCTGGTTTTAATGGCCCCACATTGACGATCTCAATAGGAATCGTTCGCTTTTCCAAACGATAAAAGATTGGGAATTCCCCACGACGATGGCGGAAGAGATGAATGGCCCAATAACGGGGCGGGAATATTTCGTAAATACGTCCGTCACGATCGAGAATAAACGGCGTGCCGACCCGGGAACGATTATTCTTAAAAGTACTGAAAGCACTGGAGGCGCTACTACCGGCGGTGAAGTGCAAAACGATCATCTGTTTCGGATGCACTTCGTGGAAATACTCGCGGGGCGGTAACTGAAACGTTGCGGAGTCAATATCAATATCGGCAATGCTCGGATCGATAGACAGATCCGGTATCTTCAAGGTTTGACCGACCCGAATCGCGTTGGGGTTGGTTATATTATTGGCGTCGGCGATGACGGTATATTTCGTAAAGTCATTATAAAAATGTTTGGCGATTGAAGTCAATGTGTCGCCGGGGCGAATGACATAAGTGCGCATTATTATCTCCTGGTTGAAGTGGAACGCTTAGGGCAGTCCGGGATGCTCGGTTTCGGATTTATCAGCTGCATCCGGATTGTCGTCGTCATCGTCCACATCGGGATCATCATCAACAACATCATTTGTTTGGTTAACAGGTAATGTCGGTACTGTAACAACCTGGGTTTTCGGATTATCTCCGTCCGCGCCGAAGAGCGCATTCATTACCCGGTCGATCATACGAACAAAGAAGCGCTCGCTAAAACCGGCGAGAAAGGCAATCACATGCAAAATCTCCGGGTTCTTAATCGCTTCGCTGGTAGACTGATCAGCAAGAGTAAACATCCCTCCCTGAATAATAATGACTGAAATAACACCAAAAACCGATCCCAATACCGGCTTGAACCAATACCAGGATTTGAATTGATCGTCAAAGTCCATGGCGATCATGTGCTTGACGATGCCCCACCAGGCGATGGTTGTTCCACCAACGGCACCGGTCCATAAGAATTGGATGTATTCACTGCCGAGGATGCCTTGCACGGACAGTGGTAGTGCATCCCAGCCGGAGATCAGGTTGATGATCGCCAGAAGCGCGAAAGTGGCAAAAGGGGCAAAAGATAACTGAACGGCCAGCCGGCGGTTATTTTGACTTTCGATACCGCGGTTGATTAAAAATGTGGCATCCCAGACGTTCCGATAAGCTTCCAGCCAATTCTTCCCTTTGGCAGCAGTGGCGGCTTTGCTAATCATATCAAGATATTCATCAGTAAATGATTTTCCCGGGGTAAGTTCCGGCATGCGGGAGTTCAAACCATCGATCGCGCTGAGCACTTCCCTTTCGCGGGAGCGATTGCCGGTCGCAGTAAAGGTCGGCATCGGCTGAAGCGGGATTTTCTTGCTCTCTTGTACTTTGTTCACAACAAGACTCCTGGCTAAATCGTAAATTAAACATTTGCGGGGTAATTCAACATGAAAAGAACCGGCAGACGGATAAAAATCCGGCCTTAAGACGGTGAAGCAGAAGCAAGTTAGCGCTCTTTCGGAAAATATTCAATGACTAAAATGACAAATTATTGAATTTCTTTCCAGTCTTAAAGATCAGGAAACTAAACCAGAGCTCTTAACCTCCATTCATCCTGAGCCGGCCGAAGGATGAAAAGTGATTTCGTACTGGCAGAATAAATAACCGGTAGAAGCGACTTATAGTATTTGTCTATAAAAGGTTGGTGCCAATGATTCACCCTTCGACAGGCTCAGGATGAATGGAAATAAAAAATACTCGCCTATTTTTTTATAATGATCGCAGCAAATCTGCATAATTGCCCATTTGCCCATTTGTAAATTTGCAATCTACCCAGCCCGTTCTTCCAAAAGCTTGCGGACATCCTTGCGGCAAATACGCCGAAATTCGCAGTAATTCTCGCAGCCGGGAGAATCCGGGTAGCGGGTATGTCGAAAGGCGCCGTTGCGGATGTTGGCAACGTATTGGAATATATATCCTTCCACAATGTCAAGCACTTCCGGGAAGGTGAGCGCGTGCCCATCGCCGTCTTTCAGTTTGCCCGGTAAAGCCGCCGGGCTATTCCGGGCGCTAATATTGACGCCGGCATTTTTATCGAAGATTTCCGGAATTCGGCCACAGTTCTCGGCATCTTTTACCTGGTAGGTTGCGGTCATCACCGGCGTTGCTGCCTGGCCGCTCCGTTCCAGTAATTGCGTAAGAATTGCCGCATATACCGGCATCTGCAGGGAGATGCCATTCAGCACATCCCGGGAATGGCTCGCGCTGCTGCCGGTTTTATAGTCCAGTAAAATCGCGTTGCCATTTTTGTCGAGATCGATTCGGTCCACCTTGCCAATCAGTTTTACCAGCTCTTCACCACGGGTGAGTTCTATTGGCTGCGGCGAAGAGATTTCATCCTGATCGCTCTTCCTGCCCGCCCGGCCAAAAGCTATTTCAAAAAAGGCCGGGAAGAATTGCAGCGCGCCAATCTGATGTTCTTCCTGCTCTAAAAAGATATCCCAAAGTCCGGGAATGACTTCATTACCAAAATAACGTTCCCGTTCCAACTCGAAAAGCATACCGGAAAAGGGTAGATTGTCGAACTCCTCCCGGGCAATCTCTTTCAGCAGATCGGCGGCCAGCCAGGGTTTTTCCTGGCGGTTTTCTTTTTTTAGTGCCTGATAGAACCGGAATAGCGTTTGATGCACCATTTGTCCCCGCTCCAGGGCGGTCAGTCCTTGCTCCACCTCTTCTTCTTCCGACAAACCGGCGAGATAGCGGAAATTGAACTGAATCGGGCAAAAGGCAAAAGTCTCCAGGCGGGTAATTGAGAATGCACTGTTACCAAATCGTTGCTGCAGCAAGTCTATGATATCGGGGTAATTTTCAAGCACGCCTTCATACTCGCCGAATTGACCGGTTTTTCGAGTGCTATAGATGTTGGCGATCCGGCGCAGCCAGAAGTCGGCCATTTGAAATCGCCTGTTGTCACTTTCCCGCAAACGCAGCCATTTCTGTAATTGCTGCGTTTCCGCAGAAGTAATCCCGGCAGGGATTTGCAGGGCAACACGGGTCAGCAACGACTGGGTGTTTTGCAGAAAACGTGGCGATAAACTCTGCTTCCGCCAATTGATTTCAATTTGATCCGCAAGCACATTGAGGAAGTTCGAGGGCACCCGCGCAGCTTCTTTTTTGAAGCGAGGATAGGTGAATACCAGTTTATTCGCGGGAGCGCTGAGCAATTGGTAAAAAAGGTAGCGGTCCTGCGCCAGCAGATCTTCTGTGGCGGAGAGACCGAGCACTTCCCGTTCATCGTCATGGAAAAATACATCCTGCGTATATGGGCGGGGAAATTCACCTTCGACCATCCCGCCGAAAATGAGAATTTCCGGCTCGGCAGAAAGCACTTCGAGGCGCGGCATAATTTGCACGCCATAGTCTGCCCATTCCCGCAAATTATAGGTCGCCTGGGATACCAGCAAACTGAGGTACTGGTGATATTCCTTCAGGGTCAGTTTTTGCTCCCCATGCAGATTCGTGACGATCCAGCTAAATTGATCGAGCAGTTTACTAAAGCGGTTGAAGGCGCGAAATTCCCGCTCCTGCTCCGGCGGAGATAGCTCCGGATTTCCTTCTTTATACCAATCGAGGAAGCCGAATGCTTCCAGCGCCTGCAGGAACTTTTCCCGGAACTGCTGTACCGGTTGACGGGCTTCCAGGGCCTGGAAGTTGGGGAGAATTGCATCGAGACGGGAAAGTGTTTCTTCGAATTGCCCGATGGTTTTCTGCAATTGACCCATCTCATATTCGTCCTCGAAGAGATGTTCATCCACTTGCCCCTGCAGGTGAGCAATATGTTTGTTTAACGATTGCTGCCAGTTGCCGGAAAAATGTGTAAGGCGAAGCTCCCGTGCGATATTCTTAATCGCGGATATATTCGGATGATTCTCATTGTTGCGCAGAAAAAACGGCGAGCTGAGTAGCTGCACCAGCTTTTTGATGTCGTAACGCAGCATCGGTACTTCCAATACCAGCAAAAAGCTACGAATGAGCGGCGACTGGCTAAGCTGATAGCCGGTCGAGAGATTGTAGGGCACACCATAGCGTGGAAAAAGATCATGGATTAGCGGGGCATATTCTTCCAGAGAAGGGAAGGTCAGGCCAATACGATGTAAGGGAATTTTCTGATGATAATGAAGCCTTTTTACATAATTGGCAATAAAAGCAATCTCTTCGCTGCGGCTATTTGCCGGCTGCACCAGCACTGTTTTCCCGAGGGGGAGCGATGTGTCGCCAGTATTGTGGCGGCGAAAAAGCTGGGTTTCCCAGGCGGCCGGCGATGTATCCTGAATGACCGTTGGCGATAAATCGCATAATGCTTCAAAAGCCGGATCCACATGGGAAAAAAGCTGCGGGTATTCGGGAATATAATCCAGCTTGATTTTAATATCGCAATGATGGCGCATCACTTCAAAAAAACGGATCATCGGTCGGCTAAAGAGGCCATAGCCGCTCATATAAATCGTATTGACAGTGGGAAAGTGTGTTCTCCAGAATGAGCTGTTTGTATCGAGATAATCGATGACGGCCTGGATAGCACCGGCTTCGTCGACCAGGCGATCGCCGAGCAGCTTTTCAAAGGCATCGATACAAAGGGCAAAATCGTGAATACGGTCGTCTTCCGCTTCCATCTGCTGCTGTAATAATTCCGGGGAATATCCATATTCCCGAAGTTCCGTTAGTAACGTATCGACTTTGCGTACCAATCCGCGCCGCCGGGCACTGCTATCGGAGAAAAAACGGAATTGGCCGATATTTTCCTTCAAAGCTGCTTCTACCAGAAAAAGCCGCATCGCCGGTGAGATGATTTTTTTTGCCCCGGGAATCTTCCGGTAGCAATCGATCATGAATTCGTAAAAAGTGAAAATGGGAGGGTGAGCTAGCACCTGACCGCGGGCTGTATCTACCAGCTTTTCTTTGAAGTAGCGAACCGCTCGTTTTACCGGCAGAAAACAAATGAAATCATACTGAAACGGCGCCTGTTTTCCAATCCGTTCGGTGATTTCTTCCTGGAAATAATAATAATCGCCGGATGGCCCGGTGAGTAACTCAAACTGCGGTTGTTTGCTCAATTGGAAATCCTGCTAATATGACAAAATGATGGCTGTTTTTTGCCCTCGAAATACGCAAATTACACGAAAATTATCAAGCCCTGGCTGAAAGAAGACTTGGTTGCGCGCTCGTATCAAGCTCGCATATATCATGAAAAACAGCAAAGAACTTTAGTTCACTGACATATTTTGTGATTAAGTATTATTTGGAACATCTTTTATGTAACCCTTTCAGGGTAAAGTTTTTTTAGGATTTTAACCCTGGGCTGAAAAGAGCGTCAGCCCAGGGTTAAAATCTGTAACCGCTTTGCGGTATCAATACGCCGAAGGCGTTACAGATCTCAACCGGGGGCGTTGTATTTTCGCGCCCCCGGTTGAGGCAACTTTTTAGAAACCCTGAAGGGGTTACAGACTTTTTTTATCTTAAGAATCGCACTAAATACATTTTGGCAAAATATGCCAGTGTACTTTCGTATGTTTCGCGTATTTCGCTCCAAAGGAGTCCCTTCGGGGCGGGCAAATATAATCTTTACAACCGTTCTCTCGTTAAAGTCGTACTTGTGTGCGTGTAATATCGGTAATGTGCCAATTAGCTGACTGAGTTGGTTAAAAATCTACCGGCTTCATCCAATAAAAATAGAATCTTAACGGAATCAAAGCGCTATTTTGTCCCTGTTTAAAAAGGGGCAAAAACCACCTTTCTAAAGTAGAAATCGGCATTTTTATGATTCTGGTCATTTTTGCAAAATTCAATTTTTTTGTAAATTTAAAATAAACAAACGTTTGAATCGTTTTAAGAAAATGCCATTTTTACCCGTTTTTTTTGAGGGGTATGTGACTCGGAAGAGAATTTTCCTTTGTTAAATGTCTTATAATATATATGAACATCAAAAGGATTGACTTGCGGCGCGTTATAGAAGCAATGATGTGGTGTAAGTAGTAATTGGGACTTGTCAATCAGGAGGATCGACGATGAAAATCAAAATCAAAGTGAAAATGAAGGTAAAGAAATCACAAGGTGATAACTAAACCTAAAGAATAACTTGAAAGCCTTGCAATTTTTTGCAGGGCTTTTTTTATGAAGTAATTTGAGTAATCCAGGCGTCGGGATAATTACGGGCGCGGAGAATACCCAGAAAATCCTCGGCGTCCTGCCGATCATTAAACTGACCAACCACAACTTTCCAGATACTGGCCTGCTGTATAACCTTCACCGGCTGATTGAGCTGATTGCTTAAGGCATCTTTTAGCTGATTTGCTTTAAACGCATCATTGGTAGCAAATACCTGGATGGCGAAATAAACGCCGGATATTTCCGACATTTCCTGCTGCTGTTGTAGTCTTACCTGCGCTTCATAGGCGTTCATTTCTTCCTGGGATTTTTCCTCATGAATATTGGTTTCCACCACCCAGGCACCATTAATGCCGGCGTCAATGAGGCGTCGCATCAGTTTGTAGGCATCATCTTTATTGCCAAAATTACCAACCTGAACCTTAAAAAGATTCGCATCGGTGCGCAGGACATAGACAGAATCGATGTTTAACGCCCGGGCCTGATCGGCCATCTCCAGGGCATTCTGCTCTTCGTAACCGGCGAATATCTGGCAGCGGAATCCCTGGCCGATATTGTATGAGCGGGATTCAATATGCTTCAACCGGGTGCCTTTGTTGTATAAAGTTATCCGGTCCTGCTTGTACTGGCTGATGAGATCCGGAAAACTGCGGGATTCCAGCAATGTTTTCAGCTCACTGGACATTTCCGTTTGGGCAAATACACTGCTACTGTTTATCAGAAAAAAAGCAATGATAAAAATATGCAGAAAGTTTTTCATGCGCATATTGGTCTCTCTTTATACGGGCTACTAGTATACTTTTTTAATCGATAACTGCGGGTAATACAGTCCGAGAATATTATTATGGGAATAGCCTTTCAGTGCCATACCGATGGCGCCCCATTGACACATACCGCTGCCATGCCCGGCCCCGGCCCCAATAATGTAGAATTTCTCCGGATTGGCCGGAGAAGTACGGAAAAAGAAGAAATTACTTTTCAGTATCTTGCCGGATTTGTCTGCGAGTACCCGTCGAATCCGGAAGTCATCTACCCGGTATTCAGCGCCCTGAATATTCAGCAGTATTTCTGATACCCGGCCGCTCGATTTCCGGCTGGTCACCTCGGTAACAAGCTCGTATCCTGCTTCGATCCAGCTATTCACCTGCGAGGAATCAATGTCAAATTCCCGGGAGAGATTCCAGAGTACCGTTTCCACTTCGCGGAATTCCACCCAGCGATAATGCGGGGAAACTTTGCAATTATACTCATTATCGGTTAAATCGAAGGCAAATCCGGATGGATCGCTGCCAATGTATTCTTCCAGCACGCCTCCGCAGGTGGAATGAAACTGGGTGATCATCGGGCCGGTTTCATCTGCCAGCACAATACCGTGGGTCTCCGAAATCGCCCGTTCCGCCAGTGGTGTGGTTTTATCGGTGCCTTTATAAACCTGGTCACGTTCGTCTGCCCAGGTATCGTAGAGATCATTTACCGGGTTTTCCAGGCGGTAATGGGCATAGCTGCGCGCGGCAATTGCCTGGGCCATCACTGCTTCCTTGTAATCTTCCCGCGCTGTCGGGATTTCGTAGGGAAGCACGCCTTTCAGATAACCTTCCATCGCAATGGTGTTGATCAAGGTAACTTCGCCATCAAGAAAATGAATGGTCAGTTCTCCCTGGTAGGGGATATCGTTAAGAATAAACTGATCCTTGGGCATTTGTGGTTTAAAGATGACCACCTGGGGCGGGAGAAGTTCAAAAAAGCGATTTTCGTTGGATAGAACCAGCCGTCCATCTTGCAGGTTTACGGACATTCTGCCAACGCCATCATCAAAAATGTAACGGGCCTCTTCCAGTTCTGCGGTATAAATACCCTGAAAAGCCAGCGTTGCTTCCCGGGGATTTTCTGCGATACAAACCCGAATATCCGGTTCCCGGACAGACAAAGCCTGGGCTTGCTGCGAAGCCGTTTTGGGCGAACATTGCATCAAAAATAGCATGGTTAAAAAGCTAAAGAGCAACCAGCGCCAGGAAAAAGATTTGGAGAGGGAGGTAATCTCGGAGATTAATTTCATAGAGTTGCTGTCCTTACCTTCGTCAGTGGACTTGAGAGCTGTTTCGTAAAGTCTGTAATATTTTTTATTTATGAGGCGGGTGCAAGGAAATTATTTAATTTTATCGGGTCTTATCTCCCTGTGAATTTTCAGGATAAACGGCTGAGAAATATGTGGAAAAATTTCCTCAGCCGCTGTGCACTGTATATCAACAGTCGTGATTATCGGAACGATTTTAGAAACCGAGACCGATAATATTGATGCCGACCTGAAAACCAAAACCGGAGACGTCTATTTCCTGGAAGATTGGCAGGCCTTCTTCATTTCGTTCACGATTTTTCCGGGCGGTGGCATTGTTGTAGGCGATATCCCAGAAAATTACCCCGGAACGGCTGACCTTTAGGGCAATGCCAGTTGCCGCCTTCCAGCCAAAGCCGCTGAAGAAACGGGTGCGTTCGATATCCTGGACAAAGTTATTCTCATTGTTCCAGATAAATTCTCCCCCGGCACCAACCGACGCGCGGTAATAAAACGGGCTTTGTTTGCCAAGTTTCAACTCATAATAGATTTGCATCTGTAAAGAAGCAATGCGGGTCGCAAATTCCAGCTCCAATACCCTGGTATTTACAGTAATGCCACCGGTTGTATCTGTTGCAATGGTTGTTTCTTTCAGATAGGATGACTTAAAATAATCGAACTCGATGCCCCAGTAGAGGCGATCGTCCAAACGGCGTCCGGTGCTAACACCGAAAAAGTTGCCGGTGCCGGTGTCTTCCGGATTCCGGGTACCGAATTTAAACTCGGCAAACGGACGACTTTGTTGTGCCTGTACTTCTTCAACAATTGGCAGCATAAAGAAAGCGATAAGTAAAATCAAAAGAGAGCGGTTCATTTTCATGTAGTCTCCAGCAATAAATTTAGTGCAAATATAGACAATCAGTGGGATAAAATCAAATCAGCATTTGCCTTACGGGTAAATTATATTGTGATAATTCCCGCAGCGCAATGTAAATTTTACCCCGACCCCTTTTTAATTAACAAACGCTTATGCTGAAATAGAGTTTCCTTTAATAAGTGTTTGATAATTTAGAGATTAAAAATAGGAATCTCAGGTCTTAAATAAGTGCCGCAGGTCAATTGGCCGTTTAACGGATTTCCATCACCCATTCGTACGGATCTTCTTCTTTTTGCAGCTGAATGCCAATTAGCTGGTTATATACTTTATGCGCCAACTGATAATCGTTCTTGTTGACATTGTATTCTTTCCCTTCCCAGGAAATTTTACTGACGGAAGTAACGATGGCACCGGTGCCGCAAACAAAACATTCCCGGGCATTATTGCAGATATCTTCTACATCCAGCAATCCTTCTTCTACTTTAAGTCCCAATCTTTCCCGGGAGAAGCGAATAATGGCGTCCCGGGTAATGCCAGGCAGAATCGAACCGAGCTGTGGTGTGCGCAGGGTGCCATTATCCATTAAGGCAAAGAAGTTCGCCGCGCCGGCCTCTTCGATATAGCGGTTGTGAACCGTATCGAGGAATAAAGCGCCATTATAGCCATGGTCCATTGCATCCTGCCGGGGCTTCATGGTGCCGGGATAATTCGCGGCAGCCTTGGCATCGCCAGTGCCATGGGCGGCCGCACGATGAATGTCCGTCACCCAAAGGGAGATAATGCCCACCTTGTCAAAATAGGGGCCAACCGGACTGGCATAAATGTAGAACAAGTATTCACTGGCCGCTTTTACGCCAAGCTGTGCCTCCGTGCCGATAATTACCGGACGAAGATACAAGCTATGGCTGCCATCTTCTGTTTCCGGTATGAATTCTGCATTCCCCAACACCATTTGTTTTACTGCGTCCATATATTTTTCTACGCTTACCGTGGGAATCGCCATGCGCTGACAGCTGCGTACAAAACGACGGGCATTTTCCATCGGTCGGAACATTACGATATTGCCTTTGACGCTGCGGTAGGCTTTCATGCCTTCAAAAATACCCTGTCCGTAATTCAGGATGTTTGCCGCCGGGGAGAGTTCCAGATTATGAAAGTTGCTAATTTTGCCGGCATCCCAGGCGCCATTGCGATAATAACTCTCATACATTTTTGTTTCATGGGCGTTTTCATAGAGGGAGAATTTAAGATTGTCGAATTTACGCGGCGTAGTCATGATTCCTCCTGGGCAGTTAAAGTTGATAAGATATTGCTAATAATGGATTTGTATCGTTGATATCGTTGTTTATCTGAATAGCTTGTAATTGCTCTCAGGCAAACATCTGCAATATAAATGCTCTATAGAAGGAAGGGTATGGCTTTTTAAAAATCGGTAGGCGGTAAACAGTTATCAGTGAACAGTTATCAGTGAACAGTTGTCAGTAATCAGTTATCATTGAACAGTAATCGGTTATCATTTAACAGTGATCACCAAAATTGCACATTGATAACTGATCACTGATAACTGATCACTGTTTACTTCCATTTCAACAGTTCCAGCTTTTCGCCATCGAAAACGGCATAAGTGAAATGCTCGATCCAGTCGCCGAGGTTCACGTAGTATTTGCCGTCGTATTCGTCCATCATCGGAGAATGGAGGTGCCCGAAAATGGCATAGTCACAACCTTCACCGAAACGCAGCTGCGCTTCTTCGCGATAATCGCTGTCGTCCAGCACATCAAATTTGTTATGGTTACGACTGTAGCTGGAAACCCACTTCGCCAGGGGAATGCCAAGATCCGGATGCAGTAGTCGGTAGAGGAAAATGTTGGTTTTATTGCGCAATACCCGCTTCAAGAGGCGATAGCCTTTATCGTCTTTAGCAATGCCGTCGCCATGATGCAGGAAGAATTTTTTCCCGTTAATTTCATAAATCAATTCATCGAAATGCAGCTGAATATTCAGCTCATCGGTAAGATAATCGCCCAGCCAAAAATCATGGTTACCAGCGATGTAATGGACTTCTTTACCGAGCTCCTTCAGCTTGCTGAGCGCGCCGATCACCCGGGTGTAGCCTCGGGGGATCACCGTTTTGTACTCGAACCAGAAGTCAAAAAGGTCCCCAACAATAAACAGCCGATCGCCGTTTTCCCCGACATGGGCGAGAAAATCCAACAGCTTTGCCTCGCGCTCCTGCTGCGCTTTGTCATCATTCATACCGAGATGCACATCGGAAAAAAAATAGGTCTTTCCCATAAATGCTTACTTTCTGTTTTCAGGTAGAACTCGTAAATCTTGTTGCTAGTATGTCATTGCGAGGCATCTTTTTGGCCGAAGCAATCTCAGAGTATACTGAGAGATCACTTCGTCGCTGCACTCCTCGTGATGACAGTTAAAGGGCATTTCAATTTGCTAAGCGAAATCGCAGCATAAATAACTGCAAAGCGTCTGCATAATGAAGTGCTTTTTAAAAAATATTGTGATGATAGAAAGTATTTTTAAACTAGCATTTCTTTTTCAAGGCAAACACTATTAAATTAGAGGATTACATTAGTTGCATTATCGATTTACTGAGAATACGGATTTAATATGTCGCGCCAAGAAAATCATGAAATGCCTTTTCTGGATCATCTCGAGGAACTCCGGGGAAAACTGATCAAGTCGGTGATCGCCTTGATTGTTGGTGTTATTATTTGTTTCATTGTCGCGCAGTACATTCTGGAATTTCTTAAATACCCGGCAACCCGCCTGGACCCACCGTTAATATTTCAATTCCTGAGAGTGCAGGCGATTTTTGTCGTCTACATTGAAATTGGCTTTTTTGGTGGAATAACCCTGGCACTCCCTTTCATTATCTACCAGCTTTGGTCTTTTGTAGCACCCGGCCTGCATTCGAAAGAGAAGAAATACTTTGTGCCGATGGTCGGCGCCTCTACCTTTCTTTTCCTGGTTGGAATTTCTTTTGCCTACTACATTATTCTTCCGCTCGCATTGGACTTCTTCGTGAATCTCGCCCCGGAAGGGATTCGCGCAGACATTGCTATCGATGAATATATCGGATTCGCCATACGCCTGATGTTTCTCTTCGGAATCATTTTTGAGCTGCCGATGCTCAGCTTTACCCTCGCGAAAGTAGGGATATTGCGATCCACCATTATGCGCACTTATCGCCGCCATGGCATCGTGCTCATTTTTGTTGTAGCGGCAATGCTCACCCCGCCGGACCCAATCACACAGGTGTTTTTGGGCATCCCGCTAATTCTCCTCTATGAACTTTCCGTCTACATTGTTCGCGGTGTCGAACGCGGTCGGGAAAAGGCTGCATTAGAGGCAGAGGAAGAATACCAGGCCTGGCTGGAAAAAGAACAGAAGATGGATTCTTGAGATCGCACTATTGTAATCAATCCCAAATTGTTTTATCCTTTACATCATAAACAGACGCAAAAAATGTCTTTGGTTTGGTTTTCCAGGTTTGAGATATTTATTTCCATAACCTTGAAACTGGATATAAGCATATAAATTATTGTTTGCGTAATCGTTGTTTTTTCAATGGTTTAATCGTTGAGTATTAGATTTTGCTGAAAATATTTCTTGACAAAATTGAATGCATATTGTAATATGTCATACAAATTTAAGGGGCAATAATTGAACGCAATTTTTAAACCTATTGGAAGCCCATTAACCCTTGGGCAGGAAATCGTCAAGACAATTGAGGAGAATATTCTCAATAAACGACTACAGCCAGGGCAAAAATTACCTACCGAAAAAGAACTGTGCGAGCTATTTGGCGTTAGCCGGACTGCGCTGCGCGAAGCTATGCAAATGTTAAGTGCCAGGGGACTGGTGACAATCAGAAAAGGCAGTGGTATTTATGTCAATGATTTTTCTGATCTGGACGCCAGTGAAAACATGAAGCTCTACCTGGAATTAAACTTTGATAAAGATTACGCCTTGCATCTGGTACATATTCGCCAGACAATGGAACCGGAGAACGCCCGCCTGGCTGCCCGTAATCGCACAGATACCCATATCGAAGCTTTCGAAGCGAACTTATTGGAATATAGTGATGCTACTATTGACAGTCAGCGTCATGCAATTCTCGATCTGGAATTTCACAAAACAATTGCCGAAGCAACCGGTAATCCGCTAATCAGCCTCATAATGAACCCTCTTTTCAACCTGATGCCGAAAATAAAAGCACTCATTGTTGACCGGGTAAAGCATAACATCATCGAAGTACCGTTGGAATATCATCAACGAATTTTTGAATGCATTAAGGCCCGTGACGAAGATGGTGCCGCCCAGATGATGAAAGAGCATTTAACGATTGCTGAAAAAGATACGATGGCCTTAATCGAATCTTTGAATAACGAAGAGTTATAAAAAATATATAGTTATCTAGTTTTTATAGCGGTTTGATAGAACATTTTTTTGTGTCAAAATTTGTATGACATCTTATATCTTACGTCTTATTGAATGATAATATCAGGAGGCTGAAATGGATATAACCTTTCGAGAAATACCCGATGTGCATCGCGCCGAACGGATGAACAGCGCGGAGTTACGTGATAATTACCTGTTTGATAACCTTTTCCGGCCCGGGAAGATTTCCCTGACATATGTCGATCTGGAGCGGACAGTACTCGGCGGTGCCATGCCCACAAGTGCACCCTTGACGCTGGGATGTCCGGAGGAATTGCGAGCAGCGTATTTCACCGAGCGACGAGAAATTGGAATTATGAATGTTGGCGCGGATGGTGTAATAACTGTCGATGGCAAGGAATATCAAATGGCTAATCGTGATGCGCTTTATATCGGCAGAGGTAGCGAAAAAGTAACCTTCGCCAGTAAGGATGCCGATAATCCGGCGCAGTATTATCTGATCAGCTATCCGGCACACACTGCCTATCCGACCCGCCATGCGAAAGTCGAAGATGCCGATCCCTTACACCTCGGCAGTGATGAAGAATGTAACAAGCGCACCATCTACAAATACGTTTACATGGGCGGGATCGAAAGCTGTCAGTTAGTGATGGGATTTACCGAAATGGCGCCAGGAAATGTCTGGAACACTATGCCGGCCCATAAACATATGCGCCGCACAGAAGTCTACCTTTATTTCAATCTGCCCGAAAACGCTGTCGTTTTTCATTTGATGGGAAAACCGGACGAGACGCGCCACCTGGTGATTCGCAATCAGCAGGCTGCCTTTTCCCCGGGATGGTCAATCCATGCCGGCAGCGGTACCCGGAATTACAGCTTCATCTGGGCGATGGGCGGGGAAAATCAGGATTATACCGACATGGATGCCGTTACAATGGACGAATTACGTTAAACGTTAACAGTTTTAAAATGCGTGGGTTATTCCGTGAATGTTTTTCAGAAAATTCTGATTCTTTTATTAAGCGTTCTCTTGACGGCGACGTTTGCCAAAGAGCATCCGACGATTGCCATCAATAAATCTGAAGCAAGGGCTATTCGCGAGGCGTTAGGAAAATATCCCTTACTGGATAAGTCTTATGCCGCCTATGAAACATTCGTGAATGCTGCCCTGCAACGGGTAATCGAAGTACCGCCACCGGGAGAGGCCGGCGGATACGCGCATGAAAAACACAAGCAAAATTACCGGGAAATGCACCAGGCCGGTATCCTCTTCGCCATTAATGGCGAGGAAATATACGCTGCGTTTATTAAAGCCATGCTGGACGAATACGCAAAGATGTATCCCACTCTGGGCCCGCACCCACGTTCTTTCAAACAAAAACCGGGAAGGCTGTTTCATCAAACTTTGAATGAAGCGGTTTGGCTGGTGCACGTTTCCATCGCGTATGATTGCATCTATAATTGGTTGAACGCGGAAGATCGCCAGCGCTACGAAGAAAGTATTTTCAGACCGATGATTCACCTCTTTTCCGTGGAACATGCGGAAATGTTTAACCTGATTCATAATCATGGCACCTGGTCGACTGCTGCTGTGGGTATGATGGCCTATGTATTGGATGAACCAGAGTTGGTCGAAAGAGCGCTTTATGGCACCAATTTAGATGGAAAAGGTGGATTCTTAAAGCAGATGGAACAGCTCTTTTCCCCCGATGGTTTTTATATGGAAGGGCCATATTATATCCGTTATGCGTTACGTCCGTTTTTCCTTTTTGCTGATGCCATTGAGCGAAATGAACCGGAGCGGAAGATTTATCAGTATCGGGATGAAATCCTGAGAAAAGCCTATTACTCTGTGGCGCAAACGATTTTTCCCGATGGTATTTTTCCCCCGATTAATGATGCTTCGAAAACAATGGATATCGCCGATATCGGCCCGATGATTGCCAATAACCTCACCTATCAGCGATATGGGAAGAACGAGAACCTGCTGGCGATCGCCCGGCTGCAGGATAGAGTTATGCTCAACCAGGCCGGCTTAACGATCGCAAACGATTTCGGAGATGGCAGCACAGTAGCGGAATTGAACTGGGGCAGCGTGGAATTCTCCGATGGTTATGACGGAGAGCGGGGCGGCCTGGGAATTTTACGCACCGGCAGCGGCAAATCACAAACGATGCTTCTGATGAAATATGGCGTGCATGGAAAAGGGCACGGCCACTTCGATAAACTGCAATTCATTTTCTACGATCAATATCATGAAGTGATTCCCGATTACGGTTTTGCCCGCTGGATCAATATGGAGCCGAAGCACGGCGGCCGTTACACCCGGGAAAATAACAGTTTTGCCAAGCAAACCGTTGCCCACAATGTTGTTGTTGTAGACGAAACTTCCCAAAACAACGCCAATCGGAAAAAAGGCGATGCCCACTGGGCGGAACGCCACTTCTTTGATGGCAATGGTAGCGACATCCAGGTGATGAGCGCTCGCGCCAATCAGCAATATGAAGGCGTGGCGATGCAGCGAACCATGTTTTTGATAAGGGATGAGAAGCTGGAGCACCCGGCAGTGATCGACCTCTACCGTTTGCAGAGCGATAGCGAGCATCAATACGATTACCCGATCTATTACAACGGTCAGTTTGTTGTCAGTAATGTTGCTTTTGATGTCGCCGGGAACAGCTTGCGCCCAATGGGGGAAAAAGCCGGTTACGAGCATCTCTGGAAAACCGCTGCCGGGAAAAGCGACAGCACAATCATTTTTACCTGGGTAGATGGCGGCAGATATTACAGCCTGATTAGCGCCGGCACAGCGGGAACGGAAATGCTTTTGGGACGGATTGGCGCGAACGACCCGGATTTCAATTTGCGCTCGGGGCCTATGATGATGTTGCGGCTTCGCGCTGCCGATCATCTTTTCGCTTCGGTGATCGAACCTCATGGCTTTTTTAGCGAGGCCCGGGAAATGTCCCGCGATGCCCGCAGTGTGATTACCTCCGTAGAAGTGATCGGGCATGATGATGAAGGCAGTGTCGTTGATATTCGCGGCAAGCGTGGATTGCATTGGCGCATTATGGTCAACAACGGGGCGCCAACCAGCGGCGAGAAAACAGTTAGTTTCGAAGGAAAAACCTACCGCTGGCAAGGCAATTACGCGATTGAAAAATTGAATTGAACCACAAACCATAGAAAATAGCGCGAGGTGCTAAGATGAAAAATTTGCAAGGAAAAGTAGCCGTTGTAACCGGCGGCGGGCGTGATATCGGGCGGGCCACTTGCCTGAAACTCGCTGAGTACGGGATGAAAGTGGTTGTAAACTATCTCGCCAGTAGCGATTCTGCGCAGGAAACGGTTTCCATGATAGAAGCCGCTGGTGGGCGAGGCGTCGCTATCCAGGCAGATGTTACCAAAACGGACGATATTGATCGCCTGGTTGCAGATACCAATAAGGCATTCGGAGAAAGCGTTCATGTATTGGTTAATAATGCCGGAGGCCTGGTTGCCAGAAAGAACATTATCGAAATGGAAGAATCCTTTTGGGAAAAAGTCATCCGCCTGAATCTTACCAGTGTTATGCTGGTCAGTAAGGCTTTTATCCCACACATGGCCGATGGTGGGGCGATTGTTAATCTGTCATCCCTGGCAGCCCGCAATGGTGGGGGCGGGGGCGCCGTTGCTTATGCGACTGCGAAGGGCGGTGTGCTAACTTTTTCCCGGGGATTAGCGAAGGAGCTGAAGGGAAGAAAGATACGAGTGAATTGCGTCTCACCCGGACTGATCAATACAACTTTTCATGATACGTTTACCCCGGATCAGGCACGGAAGAATACAGCCGCGGTTACCCTCTCCGAACGGGAAGGCACTCCGGAAGATGTTGCCAATACCATACTGTTTTTGGCCAGTGATCATTCCGATTACATCAACGGCGAATCGATAGAAATTAACAGTGGATTGTACTTCATTTAGTATCAGCAAATACGAGCGGCAAAGCTGAAATAAAGATCAAATAATTTTTACCAAGTCGGAGGCGTTTAACATGGCATCGTCTGATGTGTTTATCAAAAGTGAAGATGTGGAATTAGAACAGGTTGGAGAAGGATTATCCCGGAAAATTCTCGGTTACAATCCGGACTTGATGATGGTACGGGTTTTCTTTAAAAGCGGCGCTGTCGGCGAAGCACACAGCCATCCGCACCGCCAGGTAACCTACGTGGAAAGCGGGAAATTCGAAGTGCATATCGATGGGCGGAAACAGGTGTTAGAAGCCGGCGACAGCTTCTTTGTGCCGGCGGAAAAAGTGCATGGCTGTACTGCGCTGGAAGATGGGGTGCTCATCGATGTATTTACCCCGATTCGTAGTGACTTTGTTGAATAAATAATGAAATTTATGACTCAACTTTCAGGTGATCAATTGCAAAAATGTAGCGGCATTATTATTTGTCTCATTTTGATTGGGATGCTGGCGGGATGCGAACAAAGTAGCAACTCTCATACGCTGCGGCTGGCCCATGTCCTGGATACCAACTCACCGGTACACAAAGGGATGGAACATTTTCGTGAGCAGCTGGTGGCGCTTTCCGGCGGAAAGATGAAAGTGGAAATTTACTCCGGCGGTCAATTGGGTAACGAGCGGGAATCGCTCGAATTGCTTCAGTTGGGCTCCCTGGATATTGCGAAAGTCTCTTCCGCGGTTGTCGAAAATTTTGTGCCGGAAATGGGTGTGTTCAGTTTACCCTATCTCTTTCGCGATGCCGATCATTACTGGCAGGTATTTAACGGTGAAATTGGTAAAGAGCTGCTGTTGAAGGGTGAAAAATACTGGCTGCATGGCCTTTGTTACTACGATGCCGGTTTCCGCAGTTTTTTCTTACGAAAGAATGAAGTGAATGTCCCGGAGGATTTGAATGGTCTGAAAATCCGGGTAATGCGCAGTAATCTGCAGATCCGCACAATCAATTTGCTCGGTGGCAACGCTACTCCGCTGGCCTGGGGAGAGTTATACTCCGCCCTGCAGCAAGGCGTGGTGGACGGCGCGGAAAATAATCCCCCCAATTTTTACCAGAATAAATTTTACGAACTCTGCGACTACCTGGTATTGGATGAACACTCCGCCCCGCCGGATGTGCTGGTAATGAGCAGTCATTCCTGGAATAAGTTGAGCGACACCGAGAAAGAGTGGGTGAGTGAAGCGGTTGCGAGGTCAGTGGTATTTCAACGGCAATTATGGGAAGAAATGACTGCCAAATCTATTGCTGCCGTGGAAGAGGCCGGTGTAACAGTGATTCGCCCGGAAAAAGCGCCTTTCTTTGAGAGCGTACAACCGATCTATGATGATCTAGAGGGCAGTAGCCTGGGTGAATTGGCGGCGCGTATTCGAAATTTACCGCCGGAAACGACCGTTCCGGATTCCCTTGAAAGCGGAGGAGATGTTCAATGAAAAAAATTACCGCGTTGATTGACAAAATGTTAGTGCAATCTCTGGTATGGCTGATGGCAGTTATGGTCGTTGTCGTTACCTGGCAAGTCACTACTCGCTACCTCTTGAACAGTCCCAGTTCTTACACCGAGGAGTTGGCCACCTATCTGCTGATCTGGATTAGTCTGCTCGGGGCGGCTTATGCCTTGCGCTTGAAAGCGCACCTCGGTATCGACGTCCTGACCCGCAACCTTACCGGCGGAGCGGAACGGACATCTCAAATGATCATTCATTTCGCGATCATCGCTTTTTCGGTCATTGTCTTTATCTACGGAGGCATCCGGTTGGTTTATGTTACGCTTTACCTGGAGCAGCTGTCCGCGGCGTTCAAAGTGCCGGTGGGGTACGTCTACCTGGTTATTCCGCTG
This sequence comes from Calditrichia bacterium, assembly GCA_028284905.1. Lineage (GTDB taxonomy): Bacteria > Calditrichota > Calditrichia > RBG-13-44-9 > J075 > JACKAP01. The sequence continues at coordinate 81,250 of JANQQU010000036.1, read as the reverse complement.
AGCGGATTGTTGATGGTCTACTATTCCATTTATGCCCTGCTTCATCCCAAGGATGAACTTCAAACTGACAACTATTCACATACCGCAACAGGGGAATAAGGAGAATTTATGGCGCTAGATGTTTCGGTATTATTAATCAGCTTTGTGGTATTACTATTTCTGAATGTGCCGATCGGTTACTGTATCGGTCTGGCAACGGCCTTAACCATGCTGGTGAATATGGATTTTGCCCCGGCAGCCAGTACTGTGGCGCAGCGAGTCGCAACCGGATTGGATTCTTTTACTCTGCTGGCCATCCCATTCTTTATTCTTTCCGGGAACCTGATGGCGCGGGGAGGATTGGCGCGAAGGTTAATCGAATTTGCAAAAGCGGTCGTTGGCGCCTTGCCCGGCGGATTGGCTTTCGTGAACATTATTTCCGCAATGCTTTTTGGGGCGATCTCCGGTTCGGCGATTGCGTCGGCAGCAGCGATCGGTTCTTTTATGCATCCCCGTATGGTGGAAAATGGCTACGATCCGGCTTTCAGTGCTGCGGTAAATGTCTCTTCCGCAACGACCGGATTGATCATTCCCCCCAGTAATGTCCTGATTATTTATTCTCTGGCGAGCGGCGGCGTGTCGATTGGTGCGTTGTTTGTCGCCGGATACCTGCCGGGCATTCTCGTCGGCTTATCTCTGATGGCGGTGGCCGGGATTGTTGCGAAAAGATCCGGTTATGGCAGTACTGAACGGGTTACCCTTGTTGAAGCAGGAAAACGATTCTTTGACGCACTGCTCAGCCTTTCTTTAATATTTATCGTCATCGGCGGGATTGTCGCCGGTATTTTTACCGCGACGGAAGCAGCAGCGATTGCTGTCGTTTATGCCTTGATTCTCTCGATGCTGGTTTATCGTGAAGTGAAAGTCGGGGATTTGAAGAAGATTCTCCTCGATTCCGCCACTACAACCGCTGTAGTGATGCTGCTGATCGGCACTTCAATGGCGCTCTCCTGGGTGCTTTCATTCGAAAATATTCCCCAGAATATTACCGCCTCATTGCTGGCTTTTAGCGAGAATAAAATCGTCATCCTGCTGATTATGAATTTGGTGCTGTTAATGGTCGGCACATTTATGGATATGACCCCGGCGATTCTCATCTTTACCCCGGTTTTCTTGCCGGTAGCAGCCTCATTAGGTGTCGATCCCTTGCACTTTGGCATTATGATGGTCCTCAACTTGTGCATCGGCCTGTGCACTCCACCGGTCGGTACTGTTTTGTTTGTGGGGTGCGGTGTCGCAAAGGTATCTCTGACGGAAATCGTCAAGCCTTTACTGCCGATGTATGTCGCGATGCTGGTCGCACTATTTCTAATTACTTATTTCCCGGAAATCACCTTGATGGCGCCGCGCTGGTTTGGTTTCTAAAGGGCGCTTAAATACGAAATCGTTTTACTAAATAAATGCAGTTTTGATAAAACCAGGAGGAATTACCAATGACAAATCCGGCTACGATCAATCGATTTTTGATCGCGCTGATTTTTTGCTGCGTATCAATATTTAATATCGCGCAGGCGCAGACCGTGATCGCGGTAAACGCCGGCGATGGCACCATCCAGGCGGCACACGATGCCGCAGTTGACGGAGATATTCTGGAGCTCGTCGATAGCGGTGGGATTTATGAAGTTTCTACAACGGATAAAATTGCGATAACGAAGAAAATTACCATTCGTGCTCAGGACGGTTTAGCGGAAGCGCCGATTATTCGTAATACTAACCCCGGCACCAGCAGTGCTCGTCTGTTTGAAATACAGGCCGGTGGTGAACTGGTGTTGCAGGGTTTGTTTCTCGATGGCCGTATGACAGACGGCGGCGCTGCCCATGCAAAAAACGCTGTTCGTTCCCGCGATATCAATGTGGTAGCGGATTCAATTCGTTTTCAGTTGAAAATCGAAGACTGCGAAATGCGCTACTTTACCGAAGCAATTGTAAAGGCGCACGCCAATACCAAAGCAGATTCGGTGATTCTCCGTAATTGTATTTTGGACGAAACTCCGCGCGAAGGCGTATTGCTGCGGGAAAGCTCTTCCGCCGGTGGTCCGGTAATCGGTTCCCTGGAAATGACCAACTGTACTTTTACGAAAATCGGCCGGGAAGCGCTTTATATTGAATTTAGCGATCCAGTGGTACGGATTAATCACTGTACTTTCGACTCGATCAGCTATGCGGAAAACAAGCGGGCGATCTACCCGAAAGATGTTACGGATGTTGAGATCAAAAACAGTATTATTACCAATCAAGGTGGTACCCAAAGCACAGCCGTTGCCCTTTATGGTACCTCGACTATTTCTTACACCGATACATTGAACATTGCCGGCTTTAGTCTGAATGGCTCTGCCTCAGTAGGTGCGGGCATGCTAGGTGTAGATCCGCTCTATATCGATCCGGCCAATGACGATTACACTCTGGATCTCGCTTCTCAGGTAATCGGCGCGGCGGATGATGGGAAAGCAATGGGCGATTTACGCTGGGATCCAACCATTAACGATCCGGTGGTTCACCCGGTAGAAGCTGGCGATGGTGTTTTACAAGCTGCTGCCGATGCTGCTGCTGATGGCGACATTCTTGAGCTGGTAACAAGCGGTGGTCACTATACGGTGTCCAGCACAGACAAAACCATCATTAATAAAAAATTAACCATTCGCGCCCGGGACGGATTGGCACAAAAGCCGGTGATTCGGAATACCAATCCCGGCACCAGCAGTGCCCGCCTCTTCGAAATTCAGGCTGGCGGCGAACTGTACCTAAAAGGGTTGTATCTTGATGGCCGCATGGAAGACGGCGGCGGCGCCCATGCGAAAAATGCCGTTCGCTCTCAGGATATTAACGTGGTGGCAGATTCTATTCGTTTTCAATTGAAGATCGAAGACTGCGATATGCGCTACTTCACGGAAGCGATTGTAAAAGCGCATGCCAATACCAAGGCAGATTCGGTAATTCTTCGCAATTGTATTTTGGACGAGTCCGCCAAAGAAGGTGTGCTATTACGGGAAAGCTCTTCCGCCGGTGGCCCGGAAATCGGTTCGTTGGAATTGACCAACTGTACTTTTACGAAAATTGGCCGGGAAGCGCTTTATATTGAGTTTACAAACCCGGTAGTGCGGATCAATCACTGTACGTTCGATTCGATCAGTTATGCGGAAAACAAGCGGGTGATCTATCCCCGAGATGTTACTGATGTTGAGATCAAGAATAGCATTATTACCAATCAGGGCGGCACCCAAAGTACCGCAGTTGCCCTTTATGGCACCTCGACAATTTCTTATACCGATACATTCAGTATCGGCAACTTTAGCCTGAATGGTTCCGCAGCCGTTGGTGCGGGCATGCTTGGCGTTGATCCGGAATATAACAATCCGGCCAACGATGACTATCGCCTCAGCGCGACTTCCCCGGTCCGCGGTGCAGCGGACGATGGCAGAGCAATGGGCGACTTACGCTGGGAAGCACTACCCTCATCTTATTATCTGACGGTGCTTACCACCGGTAACGGCCTGGTTACTTTAGATCCTCCTGGTGGCATCTATGAACCCGGTACTCAAGTAGAGCTTACCGCCGTGCCGGATCCCGGCTGGCTTTTCGATGAGTGGGTTGGTAATGTCTTCCCGCCCAGTGCGAATCCGATTACGATTACTATGAATTCCGATGAAACCATCACTGCCCTTTTTGTCAGTGCTTCTCCGCAGGTCACCTTAACCGTGGATACACTGGGATTGGGATTTGTGACCCTCGATCCGGAACCGTTCAACGGCACCTACGACCAGGGCACCATGGTAACGATGACTGCCAATCCCCGCCCGGACTGGGAATTTGTCGAATGGCTGGGTGATGTGACCGGCACCGACAATCCAACCACGGTTGCAGTAGATTCCAATATGAATGTCACTGCTTCTTTCGCAAGTGTTTTCACCCAGTTCACGCTGGATGTTGATACCGTCGGTAGCGGCGGCGTGGCGCTCGATCCGGAACCAATTTTAGGCACCTACGACAGTAGCGCGGTGGTGATGTTAACCGCGGAAGCTGATCTTGGTTGGGAATTCCTCGAGTGGCAGGGCGATTTAACCGGTAACACGAATCCGGCCTCGGTAACGATGAACAGTGATGTAAATGTCACCGCGGTTTTCCAGGAAATTTCAGTACCGAATAATGTCCTGGAAATTGATGATAGCTGGGACTTGCGCGATGCCCTGCAGTTTGCCAATAACAATACTATGGTCGATACCATTCGTCTGATGACCAGCGGTGGGCTTTATACTTCCACGAATCCTTCCGATGTCACCGTTCTCCGGCCGATAGCAATCGTTGCTGCAAATGGCCTGGCAGAAAAACCGATTATTACCAACAGCGATGTGGAAGGATCAAACCTGGACATCTTCCGGGTCTTCGATGATTTCTACTTACGCGGCGTAGTGATGGATGGTGGTCATCCGGAAAGCCAGGGCATGAAATATGGCATTCGCTTACGCCATTACACCGGCTCGGATTCCGTGAAAAACGGTACGAATATCACCATTCTCGATACCGATTTCAAAGACTTTTATGAAGGAAAGAATCCGCTGGCAGACGGTCATGGACTGAGATTTGACAAGGATTTTGTTGCGGGAACCGTGCATATCGAAAACTGTACTTTTACCAATTTCGGATACGAAGCCATCCGCATTTCCGAGACCGAGAAGTTTGACACCGACCGTGCACTGGATACACTCATTGTACGCAACAGCACTTTCACCAATATCGACGCGGAATGTATTCGCTATTACTCCGACCTGGATACCGCTACCGCAGATGCACCGGTATTCGTTGAGCATCTGACGATTAACAATTCCGCCACCCGGGTAATGTTCCTGAAAAATAGCGGCGGGGCTGTCGTGCGGGATATTATTATTTCGAACAGCCGCACTTCCGGCCATGGCCGTGATGGCGACCTTATGGATGCCCAGGGCAGTGGTACCGTTGTTACTCATGTGGACACCTTTAATGTTAAAGCTGTTGATATTAAAGCAACAAAGGGCGGCACGGTTGTTGAGGAATTTGTATATGGTATCGATCCCCGATATGAAGCGCCGGACAGCCTGAATTACACATTGTTACCTGCCTCTCATCTGTATGAGCTGGGTTCCGATGGTGAAGCGATTGGTGACCTGAATTGGGCTACGAATACCCCGACCCACGTTTCCCTGGCAGTTACGGTTGTCGACTCCGGTTCAGTATTTCTGGATCCCCCTCCGGTAGGATTAACCTATGACCCTGGCACAGTGGTCACCCTAACAGCAACACCGGTTGACGGATGGATGTTCTATGAATGGCAAGGCGCCCTGACTGGGAATACCAATCCGGAAACCTTAACAATGGATAGCGATCTGGCAGTTACCGCGGTATTCAAGCTCGCCACCGGTATCGAGGATGGCGGTCTGTTACCGAAGGTCTTTGATATTAGCCGAAATTATCCGAATCCTTTTAACCCGACCACAACGGTGAATTTCCAGATTCCGCGCCTGAGTGAAGCAACCTTGGTTATCTACAACGTTCTCGGCCAAAAAGTGCGCACACTAATTAATGGCAGCTTCGAGCCGGGATACTACAAAGCCGTTTGGGATGGTCGGAACGATCTCGGTAAAGCGGTTGCTACCGGTATTTATATCTACCGTTTTGAAGCGAGTGAGTATACCAAGACCCAAAAAATGATTTTGATGAAGTAAGTTGGATGAGGCGTTCTGTTGCCGGAGTACCGGCAGCAGAACATCCTCGAGATTTAACTGTTGCAAGTAAGTTGACACCTTTATAAAAGAGAAGTAATGACAATGACAAAAATGTTCGACCTATCAGGAAAAGTTGCAATGGTCACCGGCGCTAGTACCGGGTTGGGGGCAGCGATGAGTCTTGGATTGGCGGAAGCCGGCGCGGATATTGTGCTGGTTGATCATCGGGAACGGACAGCGGTTGCGGACCAAATACGAGACCTGGGCAGAAAAGCACTTTCCCTGCATGGCGATCTTTCCAAGCTAGAGACTATTAATCAGTTTGTCGAGGAGACGCTGACGCATTTTGGTAAAGTCGATATTCTGGTCAATAATGCCGGGATCATTCGCCGCACGCCGGCGATCGATTTCTCCGAAACGGACTGGGACGCGGTGATGGATTTAAACAGTAAAGCGGTCTTTTTCCTCTCCCAGGCAGTTGCGCGGGATATGTTAAAACGCGGGTATGGTAAAATTGTGAATATTGCTTCTCTGCTTAGTTTTTCCGGCGGCATTACCGTGCCCTCTTATGCCGCCAGTAAGGGGGCTGTTGCGCAAACCACGAAAGCGCTGGCTAACGAATGGGCGCAGCATGGCATTTGTGTAAATGCAATTGCCCCGGGCTATATGGTTACCGATAACACCCAGGCATTACGGGAAAATCCGGAACGCAATCAGGCGATTACTGCCCGTATTCCGGCTAATCGTTGGGGAAACCCTGAAGACATGAAGGGGGCGGTGGTTTTTCTGGCCTCGCCCGCATCGGATTATGTGAACGGCCATTTGTTAACCGTCGATGGCGGATGGATGGCGCGCTAAAGCGCTTACATTGTAATTTTGGAGAATTAAATTGAAAGATAGTGTAATGATGACAAGGCTTCATAAGGGTTCACCTGGTAATAATACAGGGGAGAATCAGGTTGTCAATTCAATGATCTTTTTTGAAAATCAGGAGGTTATCGCATGATGAAGAAATTTATGCGAATCCTATTTTTTAGTTTGTTGCCGGTATTTATGATCTATGCCGGAGAAACCGGCAAGCTTTCCGGGCAGGTAACTGATAAAGCTACCGGAGAGGCGCTGGTTGGCGTTAATGTCGTTGTGGAAGGAATGTGGAGCGGCGATAGACTAATAAAGTTCGAAACACCTACCGGTGCAGCAACCGATATCGATGGCACTTACTTCATTCTGAATCTACGCCCCGGTCTCTATGATGTTCGGGTAATCTATGTCGGCTTTCGCGAGGAAGTTCGCCAGAAAGTACGCGTCGTTGTTGATAGAACCACACGGGTAGACTATGCAATGACCTCGGAAACGATTGAGTCCGACGCTGTAGAAGTAACTGCCTACGCCCCGTTGGGGGTTGAGAAAGATGTTACGGCAACCAAGCAAAGCTATTCACTGGATGACATCGAAAGTATCGCGGGTGTTAGTGATGTTAGCGATATTCTCTCCTTGCAAGCCGATGTCGTTGGGGAAAATTTCCGCGGCGGCCGTGCCGGTGAAGCGCTTTATCTGGTTGGGGGGAGTAGTATTGTTAACCCGCTAACGAGAAGCCGGGCATTTCGACCCATTACCACAGCACTGCAGGAAATCGAGGTATATACCAGTGGTTTTAGCGCAGAATATGGCAATGCCCAGTCCGGCGTGGTAAATATGGTTACCCGTGAGGGAGGCCAGGCCTGGACCAGCCGATTGGAAGTGAGTAGTACATTGCCCTATTACAAAACCTGGGAAGGCAGCGTTTACGATCCGGAAAATTTGGACTATTTCGGCTTGCTGAGCTCTGTAGATGAGTGGCTGAAGGAAAATCCGGTTGACCCGGGTAAACCGTTGTTCGATGTTAGCTTCAGCTTTGGCCCCACCTACTTGCCGCCGCGAAATGTTTGGCCGCCAAATCCCTTGACGCGCGCTGATTCTTTGCAAGTGGCCCGCCTGGGACAATTACTCTGGCAGCAGGCTATCCGCGATGTTGGCCGGGATTATGACAAGAGTATCGATACCCGCCTGGACTTTTCCACCGGTGGACCGATTTCGAAAAAAGCCACACTTTTCTTCGCTACCCGGCAAAGCACTATTCAACCGGTAATTCCCACACCACAGCCGGATTTGGAACGGCAGTTTGTCAGTAATGTTGTCTATCGAATGAATGCTTCCAATAAATTCAAATTCGACTTTTTGTATGATAATGGCTACGAAAATGATATTGGTAGCCAATGGCTCCGCTGGATGTTTGACCAAACCCTTAGTGTTGCCAAAATTAATACCACCTCGTTACAATACGGCGTTAGTTGGAACCATGTGTTCAGCCCGTCAACCTTTATGGATGTTCGTTTAAAAATGCTCGATCTCTTAACCGAGCAGCGGGTAGAGTTGTTGGAAGAAGGGGAATATGTGGAAACTTATTCCAATGCAACCAACTGGACAGACTACACCAGCCCTTCCGAACATCGCATCGGACGCCCGGAAGATGATTGGGGGGACGAGCGGGTGAGCAGCTTTAGTGCGGATATTAGCCTTAGCAGTCAGCTAAATCGCTTTAATTTACTCAAGGCCGGATTGCAGTATAATTATTATGATTTGAATGTAGACATGAACAATGGGCTTTCCACTGCTGGAAACTTTCGGAAAGTGAAATTCCGGAACTTCCCATATGAGGGCGCTTTTTATATACAGGATAAAATGGAATTTTCCGGTATGATTGCCAATATCGGTATGCGCATGGATTTTTATGATCTCAATACCGAATATTTCACCAATCAATACGCACCATTACGTGACCCGGATGCGGTCCAAGACCGGGAAATAGAATATATCTTCCAACCGAGAGTCGGTATTTCTTTTCCGATTTCTGAAAAATCAGTTTTTCGTCTGAATTACGGGACGTTTATGCAGCGACCCAGTTTTAACCAGATATTTTTTGACCGGGTTGATATTCGCGAAAACATTGATTTCCTCGGGAATCCGCAACTGGAAGCAGAAAAAACCAATGCTTACGACCTTGGTGTTGTTCAGGGTATTACGGACGATGTTCGGTTGGATGTCAGTGCCTATTATAAAGATGTTTCCAATTTGATTCAGGACGCCTTCTTTGAAGATTTCCAGCAGAATGTGTATCAGACTTATGTCAACCGGGAATATGCGGATATTAAGGGATTTCATATCAGTCTGGAAAAGCAAAACGGTTTTTTCCGTGGTTACATTCGCTATAACTATGAATCTGCCACGGCCAACCGTCCGGCAGACCTTGATGTGCCGGTGAAATTCAGCGAAACACGTGATGGTGACCCGGTTTTTCAACTGCCGGCACCTGGCGATGTTTTCCTCAATTTTGACCGTACCCATAAAACTGTGTTCAATTTGCGCTTTCGTACCGCACGCGATAACGGATTTGATTTAATGGGATTTCGTCCGCTGGCGAATCTCAATTTCAGCACAACGTTACGCCTCATGAGCGGCCGCCCCTATACTTTTGATGATACCGGTCAAGGGTTGCAATTCAATCAGCGTACCCCCTTTGAAAAAGACTGGAAAATGCGTCTGGAAAAAGGATTTATATGGAATGGTCAGCGAGTTAATTTCTATGCAGAAGCCTTTAATTTGCTGAATAATCAGGTGTTTCACTACTCCCGTACATTCGATGATGAGCGCAATACCGTTCGTTGGAATAATGACCGGGAAAATATCCTCACCTATAACCTGCGTGAACCTTATGTAACCAGCCAGGAAGTATATCTCCTGAACAATCAACCGCGCCATTACCGGTTGGGTATGTATTTGAAATTTTAAGCGGATGAGAAGATTTGTCGGCTAAAAAGACTGAAAACAAATAGTTGGAGAATATCCAATGAGTGTAGTCTCGAAACTTTACAAAATAATAGCTGTTAGCGTTCTTGTTTATTCCTCTCTGGCTTTTCCGCAGACCTTTCGGGATTTTCGGATTCACGATCGGGGAATGTTACATGAAACAGTGTTTAATACCGGCGAAATTGGCCGTGCCTGGCAGACCGGGCAGCAGGGAAACGCCACCAGCGTACCAGTATTCGAATGGCCTTCGCGTTCGGCCACCGTCGTTGAAGGATTGCAGTACAGCGGGCAGCACAATATGCTCGGCGCCGGTATGTATATTGCCGCGAATGTTGCCGGTAATCCCGGGAAAAGCAATCGCCTGTATGCCCTCTGTGGTGGCGTTGGTGCCAGTGATCCGGAAGTGGCCAACGGTCTCTGGAGCTTTCCGATTTCTATCGAAGAAGTGGAAAATTTCCCCTTGCTGCCGGATGGTAGTTTGAACCCCGATTACAATCCCGATGAAGCGGAAGAAATTATTACTGCCAAATGGGCCACACCGTTAGGCATCACTATAACCCGGGTTTCCCGGGCCTGGAGCTATCCCGATTATGATGATCTGATTATTTACGAATACACCCTGGAGTATACCGGCGATACCGACGGCGATCCGTCAACGATTGAGCAGACGGCGCAATACCGGGATTTTATGGCCTTGTTTATCTATGGGCATGCCCCCTCGATGTACGGGTATCAACGGCATTACCAGGAATGGAAATATGACGGTGGTATTTATCGCGGCGATCAGAATGGTTTTTGGGATGCCGATTACTGGCTGACCTTTAATATGGATCGCCGTACTTCCGGTGATGGCGGATTGATGGGGAAACCGGAGCCGAATAAAGAATTATTTCGCCTCTTTTCCGAAACCGGCATAAACGGCGGCGGTTTATGTAGCCCGCAGGCGCCCGGCTACGCAATGCTGCATTATGATGTGAATCATCTGGCAATTGTTGATCCAGACGATCCGAGCCGGAATGAATCCGAGGCTGCCGATATTCTCAGAACCTTTAATGATGAGTTTTATGAAATAGACGAAAATTCTCATATTCTCCAGCCCTGGTCTAATAAGGTCAGTACCGGTAACACGCGTAGTTCAAAAATGACTGTGGAATCGATTAACCCGGACAAGCGCTGGAGTGGCCGTTATGCTCCCAATAGCACCACCTGGCCGGAGCCGCCGTCCGCCCGCTGGTTGGGGCGCGCCTCCTACAATTATCGCCAGAGTGTCGACGCCGGGCAGAAGCATATTGTCTTTGGTCCTTATACCCTGGAGCACGGTGATAAACTGGAATATGCCCTGGCCGAAGTTGTCGGATACGGTGGCCAGGCGAACAAGCGGGTTGAAGGCGGCCAGACCTTAACGCAATGGTCGAATATACCGAGCCTGGATCGACGGATTGTGCTGGATGGGGAAGTAATGACCGAGAACTATCTAACCGATTACGGCTATCCGGATTATGTCAATTCCGATGTGGTCAACGTGCAGCAAGTGGCCCATAAGGCATTCCAGGCCTATCTGGGTGAGGAACCGACCTTGCCGGTTTGGCCGGAAGATAATCCGAGAGATGGCAGCTATAAAATTCCCGTGCCCTTTCCGGCGCCGGAATATCAAATCGATAACACCGAGAAAGCAGAAGTACGCCTCATCTGGCCCCGGGATTTGGAAGAGTTTACCCACCCGCGTTTAATGGGAGAATTGAGCGAATTTCGGATCTATCGCAGCCTGGCGGGTATGGGGCCCTGGACGCAAATCGGCACTCTCTCAAAAGGCGAGGTGAATGGGGATAATGTCTATGAGTTTCTGGATGATGACCCGGATTTTAAAGTGGGTGAGCGCCGCTATTACTCCGTTACTTCCGTAGATGTGAATGGCAATCAAAGCGGACGAACCAATATCATTGAGTTTCAGAAGAATATCGGTTCGGTGGAAACTTTTGGCGCTATACACGCCGTGCCTAATCCTTTCCGGGTAAATTCCGGTTTTGAAGGTGGCGGAGAAACGACCGGCCAGATCGGTTTTTACGGACTGCCCAGCCGTTGCACTATTCGCATCTTTTCTTATGCCGGGCAATTGGTGGAAACCATAGAGCATGATCAACCGATTTATTCCGTGGCATGGTTCCAGGTAACCCGAAATCGCCAGGAAATTGCTTCTGGTATCTACTTTTATGTGGTTACAACTCCGGAAGGAGAACAAACCACAGGAAAATTTGTGGTCATAAAATAACGAAAAACATTTGATGGTTTTTTAAAGGAGATCATTATGGTCGCCAGCATTAAAAAAATTACCCTGATATTACTGCTTATTCTCTCTACCGTCAGTTATGGTTTTGAGAAAGTTGGCACCACATCTTTTCAATTTCTGAAAGTGATGATGAGTGCCCGTTCTACCGCGATGGGAGGGGCGTACAGCTCACTCGCCTATGGTGCAGATGCAGTGTTTTGGAATCCTGGACTATTGCCCACCGTGCAGCGTTTTGATGCGGAATTTAGCTACGTGGATTATTTCTTTGATATTCGCCATTCTTCCTTTGCCGCTGCTTATTCCGCTGGTCATTGGGGCACTCTCGGCGTACAGGTGCTGCTAACGGATGTCGGTGAAATTGAAGAGACGACTGTCAGTGCGCTGGGCTTTAATGCCGATGGCACTTACAATCCCGGCTTGACAGGCAATACTTTTTCTCCCGGTGCTTTTGTGGTCGGCGTCAGTTGGGCGCGGGCAGTTACCGATCAGTTTTCCTTTGGGCTCACCACTAAGTTTGTCCGGGAAGATCTTGTCGCAGAAAGCGCTTCTTCACTGGTTTTTGACGGTGGTCTGGTCTATGACACCGGTTACCGCTCAGTGAAAATTTCCGCAACCGTGCGCCAGTTTGGTCCGGAAGTAAAATTCGTTGAGGAAAAATTCCCCTTGCCGCAAACATTTAATATTGGTGTTTCCGCTTATCTAATGTCGCCGAATCAGAACATGTTTCGAACTTCGGAAAATCATAAGCTGCTGGTAGCTTTTGATATGGTCCAGCCTCGTGATTTTGACCAGCAATATAATGTTGGTATGGAATACGGTTTCAATGATATGGTTTTTCTGCGTGGCGGTTACAAAATCAATTATGATGAAGAAGGCCTGGCGTTGGGCATGGGCATCCATCTGCAAAATTACCGTTTCGATTATTCCTTTAACGACTATGGGGAATTTTTAGATGGCGTCCACCGTTTCACGTTAGGGCTTAACTTCGATTAATCCGCTAAAAAATTAAACCAGTGAGAATAAAGCATTGGGATATAAAATGAAAACTTATACAAAGTCAATAATTCAGAAAGCGTTTTGGGTTGTCCTTATCTTTTCCTTGGGGCTTTCTGCCCAACGGCGAGGCGACAATCTCTCTTTCCAGGGGCTTTCCACCCCGGACGATGCCGGGGTAAAACTGCTGGCGATGGGAAATGCTGCCACGGCAATTAGCGGGGACATTAATGCATTGTTCCACAATCCTGCCGGATTAGTGGGAGTGTCCGAAATACAGTTCTCTTTTAGTGGTGTTTCCTATAACCGTTCCTGGCAGGAAAATCAACGTTATCGTCCGAACCGCATTTACGTGACGCTGCCTTTCTATCTTGAGGGGTTGTACACACCGAATCCTGCCTATAATGGCATTTGGGATTACGAGCTGGCCGGAACGCCTGGCCTGGACTCGATCGACTACGAGGTACGGGCACCGGAGACGGGTCTGGATCCCTATAGTGATGAAGCAGCAGATTGGCAACGGGATTTAAGCGGCTCCGCTTTTACTAATTTTACGGCAGCGATTCCTTTTACCTTTATGAAGCGTCCGGTAGTGGTTGCCGCGGCGTATTCCCGGAATGTACTGACCGCTGATTTCGATCGGAATGATACATTTCTCGATCCACATATCGGCTATAATCTTTATGGGAATCCTTCCCGGGCAACAACTGTAGATACGGTCACCGTTAACTGGTCCCGTTACTTGCGCCAGCGCGATGGAGATGTGACGAACCTGAATGGTGCGGTTGCTTTTCAACTAAATGATAATTTAATGCTTGGCGCCGGTGTAAAAATTCGCTCCGCGGATACAGACGATCTGCAAACACTTGATCGCGTTGGTTATTTCGACCTGGTTGGCAATAATAAATTCCGCTTTTCCTATGACACCCTATCCACCAGTACTGTTGGTGCGTCGGAGTTTAGCTCAAGTGCCTTCGATATCGGAGCGGTATTAAAGTTGGAGCGTTTGAATATTGGTGTGAAACTCGCCCTGCCGCACACGCTTAGCCGGGACTGGAACACAACAACAACTGTTACCGCAATCGATAGTGGCATTACCAGCAGCAGCTCGGAGAGTGCTTCCGGCACAGATGAAATTGAACTGCCGGCAACTTATCAATTCGGCATCAGCGTTACACCGATGGATAAATTTACCTTTTCCCTGGCATTGGATTACGCCCAGTATAGTAAAGCCGATTATAATCTTACCAGTCAACCGTTGGATTCCCTTTTCCAGGGATGGGCGGATTATCAGGCGATGCGCTTTGGCATAGAGTATCGTGCAACCAATTACCTCTCATTATTAGCCGGATATCGCAACCTGCCGGCGACATTCGTTCCGGATGGCGCGGCTTTTAAAGATCGTGGTCCTGCGGCTAATAGTTATACTTTCGGTGCCACACTGGCCGTCGGAAAATTAGGGCGGATCGACGCAGCTTACGAAATCCGTAACCTGGAGTATTATGACAGCTATTACAGCAATACGAACTACGCCCGGGAATCGCTAAACAACTTTTATTTAGGCTATCTTTATAGTTTTTAATCAACCCTTTTAACCAACACATTGGAGGCATATATGAATTATGCTAAAGTAATTTGGGCCACTTTATTAGCCGTGTTTGTTCTCTTTAATTCTGCTTTTGCCAGTAAAATTGAAGTCGATGACTCATTTGACTTTAAACTGGCATTCGATTTTGCATTCAGCAATAATATCGACACATTAGTTCTGATAACCAGCGGTGGTGTCTATACTACCACTGATACAGTATATCTGCAGGTGCGGCACCCGATGACTATTATCGCTGCTCCAGGATTGGCGCAAAAGCCGATTATTACCAACAGCGATGCAAATGGGACAAACTTGGAAATGATCCGTATTCACGACGATTTTACCGTTGAAGGTGTCATCTTTGACGGTGGGCACCCTGTGTCTCATGGGATGAAGTATGCAATGCGTGTTGGTCCCGGTCCAGATGGATTTCCATTACCGAAAGTAGGTTTGAATGTTACTATCCGGGATTGCGATTTTGTTAATTTGTATCAGAATAAAGATCTTGCCAGTGATGGCCATGGCTTCTATTTCTTAAAAGATGTTGATGCCGGTACCGTCCGGATTGAGGATTGCACTTTTGCCAATACCGGTTACGAAGCGATCCGTATGTCGGAAACTGAAAAATATGTGATTGATCGAGTGGTAGATACTTTGATTGTCCGTAATACTACTTTTACCAATATTGATGCGGAAGCCATTCGTTTTTACGCTGACCTGGACACTGCCACTGAAGATGCCTATGCCTTATTTGAAAACCTGACGGTTAATGGCAGCGCCACCCGGATGATGTTTGTCAAGAATAATCAGAATACTATTGCCCGAAATATTATAGTCACCAACAGCCGTCAATCCGGCCATGGCCGCGATGATTATGTGATGCAAATTCAGCAAAACGGATCACATATTAGCCATGTGGATACATTCAATGTCAATTCCTTTACCAGTCCTCCTACGGCATCCGGCCGGGTAAGCGGGACCAAGGGCGCGACAGTGGATACCACCACGGTTTACGGCTTTGATCCGGAATACGCTAACGCAGCGCTTATGGATTATACCTTATCTTCGACATCACCGGTTTGTAATCTTGGCCACGATGGCGGCCCATTAGGTGATCGTCGTTGGGGCGGCGACTGTCCGCCGGTTGGCATCGAAGAGCCGCGTCCGTATATTAATGATTTTTATCTCCGTCAGAATTATCCCAACCCGTTTAATCCATCGACGATTATCAGCTATTTCCTCCCGAAATCTGCTGATGTCAGCCTGCGCATTTATGATGTCCGCGGATCGTTGGTTGAAACGATTGTCAATTCGGTTCAGGCAGCTGGTGAGCACCAGTTTACCTGGAATGCGGAAGGATATGCCGCTGGTGTTTATATGTATACCCTGAAAGTAGGTGGTGATAAGGCAGAAACCCGGAAGATGATTCTGTTGAAATAATCGTCTGTATAGCAGTTAGATAATTTGTGGTTCTCAGATATATTTTGTGAAAATAGTTTGATTAGTAATTTATGGAAAAGTTATCTCTGTAACCCCTTCAGGGTTTTTTAAGTGGATTGCCTCAACCCGGGGGCGCAAAAAAGCAGCGACCCCGGGTTGAGGCCTGTAACGCCTTCGGCGTATTTTTACCGCAAAGCGGTTACTTGACGTAACCCGGGAGTGTTTTTTCAGCCCCGGGTTAAAGCGGCAAAGAATCTTTACCCCGAAGGGGTTTCACAAAAGTTGCTTCGGATTATACTTAATCACAGAACATGTCTGATAGCCTGATTTATTAATAATCTTGATAATGGCAGCGATTTTTACCCCTTTCGCTGCCATTACTTTGCCCGGTAGGATTTTATGAGAATTACAAGAATTTACTTTTGGTTAATAATTGTCCTGCAGCTCGCTGGAGCGCACTTTAATACTGCTCATGGCGAGGAATATTTTGCCGCAACCGCGGGCGAGATAAACAGTGCCTTAAATAACGTGCAGCCCGGCGATACGATTACCATGCTAAATGGTATTTGGAGCGATGCGAATATCCTTTTTAAAGCTGATGGTACTCCCGGCGATACGATTCTCTTACGCGCTGAAACTCCCGGACGGGTGCTCCTGAACGGATCTTCCCGCCTGCGAATTGCCGGCGATTATCTAAAAGTAGATGGGCTCTATTTTAAAGGGGGAAGGCCCAGCTCCGGGGCGGTAATCGAATTCCGGGAAAACAGCGGTAATCTGGCGAATCATAGCCGTTTAACCAATACGGTTATTGTCGACTATAATCCCAGCAGTATTAACACCGACTATAAATGGGTCTCCATTTACGGGCAATACAACCGGGTAGATCATTGCCTGATGCGCAACAAAAAACATTCCGGCACCACGCTGGTCGTTTGGCTGAATGGTCAGGCGAACTATCATCGTATTGATCATAACTATTTTGCCTTTCGTCCGGATTTAGGGTTTAACGGAGGCGAAACGATTCGCATCGGCACCAGCGACTGGTCGATGAGTGATTCTTATACTTTGGTAGAGTGGAATTACTTTGAGCGCTGTGATGGGGAAATCGAAATTATTTCCAACAAATCCGGTCACAATACTTTTCGTTACAACACTTTCTATAATTGCAAGGGGACCTTAACCCTGCGGCATGGCAACTTTGCGGAAGTATATGGCAATTTTTTCTTTGGTAACGGTAATACCAGTGCCGGTGGGGTTCGCATTATCGGGGAGGATCATAAAGTTTACAATAACTATTTTCAGGATTTGTACGGCAGTAGTTTTCGCAGCCCGCTGACGATTATGAATGGGGTGCCCAATTCTCCCCTGAACCGTTACTTTCAGGTGAAGCGGGCAACGGTGATGTTTAATACTTTCGTTAACTGCCGTAATCCGTTTCTGATTGGTGCCGGAAATGATGACGAACGCACCTTGCCGCCGCTCGATTGTGTTATTGCCAACAATGTCGCTTATACAACCAATAGCGCGCAATTGATTGACTATGAAGACACGCCACAAAATATGCAATATGAAGGGAATATTATGTTTGGCTCTCCGCTGGGGATCACGTCGCCCGGCGGCATTGACGAACTGGATCCACTGTTGCAATTGGGGAGCGATAGCCTATGGAGGCCAGATAATGTGAACAGTCCGGTCATTGGGGCGGCAAGCGGAGACTATCCCGATGTGACCATCGATATGGACGGACATTCCCGGGGAAGCAGCAAAGATGTCGGGGCCGATCAGTATTCTACCGCTCCGGTGACAATTCATCCGGTCAACAGCGAAAATACCGGCCCGCATTGGTGGCCGTTGCCGTCGAATATTCAGCAGGTAGCGCCGGCACAGAATGCCCTGATGCAGGCAGTAGATAACGCTTTACCCGGCGATATTCTCGAGTTGCAATCCGGGGAATATTTGAATGACCAGGATATCATCATCAATGTGCCTTTAGTGATTCGAAAAGCTGCCAATGCCGAAGATCGTCCGGTGATTCGCAATAATAACAGCACTGCTGAGCCACGCAGTATTTTTGTCATTCAGCAAGGCGGATCATTGCGTCTCGACAGCATTGAGTTGGATGGCATGGCAGGCAGTGCAACTCCGGCAAGATACATCATTCGAACCGATGATCAATCGCTAAACACCTCTTTTGTATTGAATCTGAATGATTGTTATCTACGCGATGTCGGCGACGATACTGATGGTAATTTTTTCCGGGCACATGCCGGTAGCTATGCAGATTCGCTGGTGTTTGCCAATTGCCTGTTCGAAAATAGCACGGGTATCGGTTTGCGCCTGAATGAGGAAGTTGAAGGTAGTGGCGAGCATAATGCCGACTGGCTCGAAATCAGTAACTGCACTTTCTGGGAAACGGGAAAAGAAGCGATCTTTGTTTATGGCGGCGATACCGTTCCCTTTACACCCCAACCCCGAGTGCGTATTAATCACTCAACCTTTGATAATTGCGGCAACAATAATTCGCGCATCATTTATTTGCGGGATTGCGATGCTTCTTCTATTAAAAATAGCATTTTTAGTAATAGTCCGGGGAATAGTGAATCGTTGATTATTGAAGGCCTTCTCTCGACCATTTCCTATTGCGATACCTTCAATGTCGGTCCGCTGGTAACCAATCGGGATGCCGGGACCGGAAATGGCATGGTAAATCTGGACCCGTTATATGAAAATCGCTTGGACGGTAATTTTACCCTGGCGGGGAATTCGCCGGTGCTCGGCCTGGCAGACGATGGCGAAGCACTGGGGGATTTACGCTGGGTGTCCGGATTAGTGGCAATTTCCGATGATTTCGGATCACCTGCAGTGGTGGAGGGATTTATCCTGCATCCGAATTTCCCCAATCCTTTTAACCCAACAACGACAATTCAATTTGAATTGAGCAGGGCAGCGAATGTGCAGGTGAATATTTACGATTCGCTTGGTGCTTCGGTGGTTACTTTATTAAATGAGTCCCGTCAGGCGGGTAGCTATTACCTGCAATGGGATGCCAGTGAGCAGGCTTCCGGTGTCTATTTTTATGAATTGAAGGTTGCTGATCAAAGCCAGGTTCGAAAAATGTTGTTGCTTAAATAAACGAAAGTAAAAGTTAGTAGTCTGTCACTTGCGATTTGGCGTATTCTGTCTATACGTTTCGACAAACTTAGCGTAATTGCTGCTATCATCCTGAGATTGTCGAAGGGTGATTAGTTTGACAAAAAATAATTGTCAATACATTCTAAGTTTACGGATTTAAGTGAAATGTCATCATTATGAATGGGAGTTTCGAAAGAATGTTCCAACAAGCAAAACACTTCCTTATCCTTTTAATTGCCTTCACCACGATCACTTTCGGCCAAAGCTGGCAATCACAATTAGTCTATTATGATAACGATGGAAAACTGGTCTATGCCAGCGATTCACTGGGAAATCGTATTCCGGACTTTAGTTACGCCGGCTACAAAAACAGTAATCAGGCAATCCCTGATATACCGGTAGTCAGTACAATTTCCCCGATCGCCGGAGATAACACTGCACATATTCAGTCGGCGATTGATGCGATGGCCGGTTTCCCGTTGGATTCAAGCGGTTTTCGTGGCGCATTGTTTCTGGAGGCAGGTACATATGAAATTCGTTTTAACCTGCGTTTAAATCTCGATGGTGTAGTGCTGCGCGGTGCTGGCGATGGTGAAGATCCCGTCAATAACACGATTCTCTTCGCCACCGGGAATCTACCTGGAAAACGGGATGTGCTTATTGCCGGCGGGGGATCATCGACTTTATGGGCAGACTCTATTCTCGGAACCCGTCGCAATATCGTTAGCGATACAGTTTTTGTCGGAGAGCGGGAATTTCAGGTGGATGATGCCAGTCCATTCGCGATTGGCGATAACATTGTTATCTATCATCCCTGCACCGACGCCTGGCTGAATGCGATTGACTATGGCGGCACTTTTTCCGGTGAACCCGGTGCGGATCCGGTAGATGTTCCCTGGGAAGTGGGCAGTCAGCCGATTGTTTACAACCGTTATATTACCAACATTCAAGGAAATACGATTACTATCGACGCACCTGTTTTTAATCATTTGGTTCGAGATTTGGCACAATCTTATATCTATAAATACAAACGCAATTTTCTGAGAACCCATATCGGTATCGAAAATCTGCGGATTGATATCGAGACTGCCGGGGGCACTGATGAAAACCATGCCTGGAATGCAGTTTATCTGCACACCGTGGAAGATGCCTGGGTGCGCAACTGCACCTTTCTCCATTTCGGATTATCGGGTGTTTATACCAATACCGCCACGCGGGTTACCGTGGAAAACTGCCGGGCGATCGAACCGGTTTCCCTGATCGACGGCGGCCGGCGTTATAACTTCAATGCTTATCATGCCTCGCAATTAATTCTTTTTAAGGATTGCCACGCCAATAACGGACGACACAGTTATACTTCCAACGGAACCAGTAATACTTCCGGGATCGTTTTTCTCGATTGCACTGCCCAGGGCTCTTATGCTGGCAGCGAAGGACACCGCCGCTGGAGCCAGGGACTTCTTTATGATAATCACCGCGAGCTCGATGGACCGCGATCCGGCTACAATCCCCGGCGAATTGGTTTATACAATCGTGGCTATTTTGGCACCAGTCACGGCTGGTCGGCGGCACACTCTATTGCCTGGAATTGCGATGTTCATGGCTCGGAAATTCATGTTCAGCAGCCGCCTACTGCACAAAACTACGCGATAGGTTGTGCCGGATATGTTACTGGCCAAAGACCGCCCTGCTCTTTTGATGTCCCGGAAGGATATATTGAAGGTACAAATATGCCCGGACTGAATCCCCGCTCACTTTTCCTCGCACAACTGGCCGATCGCGGTGGGCCGGTAGTCGGGATAAAAGGCGAGAGAGAAACGAGTGTTATCCCGCAGTCGGTGACACTCTATCAGAATTATCCCAATCCTTTTAACCCGGCAACGGTTATCCGCTTCGATTTAGAAAAAAATGCCCATGTACTCTTAACGATCTACAATACGCTTGGGGAAAAAATCGACACATTGCTGGACGAAAGCCGTCCAGCCGGGGCGCACTCGGTTGAGTGGCATGGGGGAGCCGCGACATCCGGCATCTATTTTTATCAGATCCAGGCCGGGGAAAACCAGGTTGTAAAAAAGATGGTGCTACTGCGTTAAGCAAAATTCATTACAGAAAATCGAGAGCTGCTATGAAAAATTGTATCTTGAAATGGGTATTGGTTGGTGTTTGCGCTGCCGGTTTAATGCATTGTCAAAAACCACAAGACGATAGTTCATGGATGCCGCAAATATTAACAGCGGAAAACAATAGAGGCGTTTATCTTCCTGATTTTTCTTATGCCGGTTATCATTGGGGGGAAGATCGTCTGCCAAGTTACGAAGGAAATATCAATGTTCGTGATTTTGGGGCAATTCCCGATGATGGTAAAGATGATAGTGATGCCATACTCAAAGCGCTGGCGGCAGCAAATGTTTTGCCGAATACTGCAGTATTGACTTTCCCCCCGGGAAAATTCATTCTAAAAAAACATCTTTTTATCGAACGAAGCAATTTTGTGCTGCAGGGGGCGGGCAGTGGCGAAACCGGTACTACACTCTATATGCCGGTGCCGATGAAGGATATGCCTTTGCCGGAAGGGATGATCGAGCTCAATGAATATTTGGTCAAAAATGATAAACGAGTGAAGTCCGGAGAAATGTTCTCTCCGTTTTCCTGGACGGGCGGGATTATCTGGCCGCGGGTGAAAGGGAAGCGAATTTATCCCTATCTTCCGGAACTGGATAAACCGGCGATGGTGCTTACGGAAATTAACAGTGGGAAACGCGGAGAATATCAGTTTACCGCCAAAAACACCGCCGGACTAAACAGTGGTGATTTGGTTAAGATCCTCTGGTATAATCATGATGGTGCCCAGGGATCTTTTTTAAAACATCTGTATGGAGATGGCGAGTTTAAGATCGGCGCCCGCCATTGGGAAAATCCGCAACGACCGCTGGTTCAGCAAATTGTTACGATTACCGGCGTCAAGGATGATCTCGTTTCAATCAAAACGCCCTTACTGCACGATGTAAAAGCGGAATGGCAGACTGTGCTCTCGCCGGCGGAGGTGCTGACGGAAATTGGTATCGAACATCTGCGCATCGAATTTCCGGAAGTATCCTATGGTGGCCATCACCTCGAACATGGCTATAACGCCATTTACCTGACCAGCGTGGCCCATGCCTGGGTACGGGATATCCATTTTGTTAATAGCGATAACGGAATTTTAAGCGATGACTGCGCCAACATTACCATTGAGAATGTTACCTTTAGCGGCCGCACTGCTCACTACACTACCCATCTTGGAAAAGTGAACCATGCGCTAGTAAAAAACAGCGTTGTCGATTGCCCTTCCGAGCATGCCCTGAGCTTTAACTCTTTTTGTAAAGCCAGTGTGTATAGTAATATCGATATCTTGCAAACACCAACCCTCGATCAGCACTGCGGCACGAATCATCAGAACTTATTTGACAACATCCGTATTGTCGTGGAGGATAAACAGCCGGATTTGTTTAAGCATGGTGGTGCCGGATACTGGAAGCCGACGCATGGTCGCTACAATACTTTCTGGAATATTGATCTCAATTTTACTTTCTCTGAGCAAGCAGGAGATACGGTCATTATTAAAGGCATTAATGACGGCCCTGATGCCAGATTAATTGGGTTCAACGGTAATTATCCCCTGAAATTTGAGTATGGACCGAATGCTTATTTCGAAGGGATGAATCAGCCCGCGATTGAAGTACCATCATTGTATGAATATCAGTTAAAGCAACGCCTTAATCAATAAATGTTGTCAAGTTTGTCGGGAGGAGATGAAGCATTTTTTGTTCATACACTTAGATAGTGCCAGGCAAATGTTTCTATCTGAGAAAACCTTCAGGGCATCTGCGATGCGGCAATATTACCAGGCGGAATTTATTCCTGTCAATAAGTGTTAACAAACAGTCTCCCGCTGTTAAGAAATATTGATCAAGCAAAATGTGAATACACAATATCGAATATCCAATATCGAAGTATAGTTCATCGCAAATCCTGATTCTTTAGTTTTTACCTTCAAAATTGGAAATTGAGTATTGGACATTAATAGCAATGCTCCTTTATTGCTATCCTGATGAAAAATTAATGCTAAATCTTAACAATAAAAGATCGTTAAAAATCATGCGACTATTTTACTGTTTATATCTGCTAATTTTTTCTATCACATCTGTTTTCGCTCAACCGGTAGTGCTGGAAGCCGATGGGCCTGGCGATACATATGAGTTAATTTCCAACGTATTCGGCGGTACGTCGTATGAAGTGCCGGATTGTGCCCATAATGATTTCGGCCGTCATATTGAGGAAGTGTGGAGTGATGAACTGCAAAGTTATATCTTTGTTTTTCACATTCATACCGACGAGGACAATGACCGTTGTATCAACTTCGATCGTCAGCGAAATGAAATAAAAACTTACGACCAGTCTCCGGGCAATTTGTTGGCAACCGCTGGAGAAACCCATATCTATCGCTGGAAATTCAAAGTGGACAGCGCTTTTCAGACATCGCCTAACTTCAGTCACATGTTCCAGATCAAACCGCGCGGTGGTCCTGATGATAGTATGCCGATTCTCACCATTACCATGCGGGATGGCAATCCAGATCGTCTGCAGCTGCGTCATGCCGCTTCTAATATGAACGCCTCGACGGTCGCCTTCGTAAATCTGGAACCGCTTAAGGGACAATGGCTGGAGGTTTATTGCCGGACGTTAAACCAGAATGCCGGAAAACTGGAATTTCTGATAGAGACGTTGGCTGGTGATACTGTGCTGGCTTACCAAAACTATGATCTGGATATGTGGCGCCTCAACGCCGATTTTAACCGGCCGAAATGGGGAATTTATCGCAGTTTGCTCAATGCTTCTTACTTACGGGATGAGCAGGTATATTTTGCTGACGTCTCTATCGAAGAGCCGCAGGCAAGCGCCACACCCAATCCACCCACCGGATTGAACGCCGTTGCTGTTAACGCCTACCAAATCGAAGTAACCTGGCAGGATCAATCGGCTGATGAAACCAATTTCTTGATCCAACGCTCAATGGATGGGATGACTTGGGAAGACTATGAGATGATTGAGTCCGGGATAACAACTTTCAACGATCCGTTCTTGCCATTAAATACGACTTTTTACTACCGGGTCCGTGCGGAAAATTGGGAGGCAGCTTCGGCCTTCTCTAATATCGATTCGGCAACCACCGGAGTTACCACCAGCATTGGTGATTCGCCAACCACAGTGCCAGAGAAGATTGAGCTGTTGCAGAACTATCCTAATCCCTTCAATCCTGCAACAACGATTGCTTTTCAAATCCCGAAAGCAGGTCACGTGCAGTTACAAATCTTCGACGCGGCCGGCCAGTTAGCGGAAACCCTGATCAATGAAGTAAAACCGCAGGGGCAGTATACCATTGTTTGGCATGCGACTGATCTCGCCAGCGGTATTTATTACTACCGCCTGGTGAACGCTGGGAAAATCCATTCACGAAAAATGTTATTGGTGAAGTAGCTATCATGAAAACTTTCCTGAATACCTTTATGCGTTCCGCTTTTATGTTGACTTGCCTGTTTTTACTTGGGCATCCATTATTTGCCGGGAAGATTATCGTATCCAATGCCGATCAGCTTGAAGATGCCGTCGAAAATGCCCAGGCCGGCGATACGGTTGAAGTACTTAATGGCGTTTACAATACCGATGGATCGATGACCATGTATAACAGTGGCACCGCGGAGGCACCGATTGTTATTCGCGCCAAAGAGCGCCAGATGGCCGAGCTGACCGGCGATACTTATTTCAATTTGCGGCAATGTGCCTACGTGGTTATCGAAGGATTTCTCTTTACCAGTACAGATAAAACAGTTGTGAAACTGGAAGCCTGCAATAACATTCGGGTGACGCGAAATGTCTTTCGGTTGAATGAAACCACCTCGCGAAAATGGGTGATTATTCAGGGCATCTGGAACGACCCCAATGCGCAAAGCCATCATAATCGCATCGATCATAATTTGTTTGAAGAGAAGCACATGCCCGGTAATTTTTTGACGGTAGATGGCAGCGGCGATCCGGTTTATCAATCTTCGCAATATGATATCATCGAATACAATCATTTTCGGAATATCGGCCCGCGGGTCGAGAACGAAATGGAGGCGGTGCGGATTGGCTGGAGCGAACTGTCGATGTCCAGCGGGCATACCACGCTCCGTTATAATTTGTTTGAAAATTGCGATGGCGATCCGGAAATCGTTTCGGTGAAAACATCCGACAATCTAATTCAATATAATACTTTTCGAAGCTCACAGGGAACACTCTCCCTGCGCCATGGCAACCGCACCACAGTTGAGGGGAATTTCTTTCTGGGAGAAGGCAAAGCCGGCACCGGCGGCATTCGGGTGTATGGTGATGATCATATCATCTTTAACAACTATTTCAGCGAACTGACCGGCACCCGCTGGGATGCCCCGATTACCCTGACCAATGGGGATTATGACGGTGGCAGTTCACTGTCGAAACACTTCCGTATCAATCGGGCAATTATTACTTATAACACGCTGGTCAATAATACTCACAATATTGAAATCGGCTTTAACAATAACGGTTCCTACAGCAAACCGCCACGGGATGTCGTAATGGCGAATAACCTCGTTTGGGGGAAAACCAACGAGCTGATTAAGGAAATGACCGCACCGGTGAATATGACCTGGTCATCTAACCTGATGTATCCCGACAGCATTGCCACGCTGGGAAGAACGGCAACAGCAGGACAAATAACCGTGGCCGATCCGTTAATGCAGTATAGCGACAGTCTCTGGCAACTTACGGATAATAGCGCTGCAATCGGCATGGCAATCAACGATTATCCCTATGTAGCAACTGATATGCAGGGGCAGCCTCGTGATGCCAATCCGGACGTCGGCGCTGATGAGTATAGTAATGCAACACCGCTCAGGCGCCCGTTAACCGCGGCGGATGTTGGGCCAGGTGCACCGGAAATTCCGGTCGGTATCAATCCGTTAGGGCAGGAAAAAATCATTCGTGATTTGCAATTGTTGCCGAACTATCCCAATCCGTTTAATCCGCAGACAACGATTCGTTTTCGCCTGAACACCACCGGCGTTGTTACCCTGGAAATCTTCGACATTAGCGGTCAGAGAATCACAAGTCTGTTAAAGGAAAGACTTGCAGTCGGATTACATGAAGTCACCTGGGACGCATCGGCAAATGCTTCCGGCGTATATTTCTACCGCCTTAGTACTGCTAAATCCTTGATTACCGGAAAAATGGTCTTAATGAAGTGATTATACCTTAAAATATTCTTTTCTCCTCAGCTAAGCGAATGAGGAATTGAAAAGAATCTTCTAATTTATATTTTATACTATTTTAAATTTCTGTAATATTCCCGGAAATATAAAATAGCCGCTTTGAAATACGAATATTAAACCTACACGAGGAAATAATGACTCGCTCAGAGATTGTCCAGAAAATAATTGACGAAGGCGCAGTGGCAGTGATCCGCATGGCCGATTCCCAAAAACTGCTCCGGGTGACGGAAGCACTGCTGGAAGGCGGCATCTCGTCGATCGAAATTACCATGACAACCCCAAATGCCTTGCAAGTTATCGAAACAGTAGCCAAAGAGATGGAAAATGTTTTGGTTGGGGTCGGATCGGTGCTGGATAGCGAGACCGCCCGTATGGCCATTAATGCCGGGGCAAAATATGTTGTAAGCCCCGTTTATAAGGCAGAAGTTGTGCAGACGACCCATCGCTATAACCTGCCGGTAATGCCGGGATGTTTTACCCCGACGGAAATCCTGGAAGCCCATGAACAGGGGGCGGATATTGTGAAAGTTTTTCCGGCGGATGTCCTCGGAATGCCTTTCTTTAAAGGCGTCAAAGCGCCGATGCCGCACTTGAATTTAATGCCCACCGGCGGCGTATCCCTAACCAATGCTGGTGACTGGATTAAGGCGGGCGCCTGTGCAGTAGGGGTTGGCAGTGCCTTATTGGATAAAAAAGCGATTGCCGATAGCAATTTTACCAAGTTAACCGAAAATGCCCGTTTGCTGCGGGAAAGTATTTTGGCCGGTAAATCCTCTTAGGTGTTATTTATCTGTATTATTTTTTTAGGCCACTGATGAACACTGATTTACACAGATAAAGAGATCAATTAAAACAAATCGTTTTTTCGGAAATTTATCCTTCAACAAACTCGGGTTGAATGGGTATGGGTGGTCGGTTTAAATCTTTAAATGGATAAGTGGTTGAAAAAAATCCGTGTAATCAGTGATCATCCGTGGCCAATATTAAAAAGAATTCAAACAGGAGAAAGATGATGAAAAAGGTAGTTACTTTCGGAGAAATCATGTTACGGTTAACCTCACCGGGATTTACCCGTTTTGTGCAGGCACAGCAATTTGATGCCACGTATGGTGGCGGGGAAGCAAATGTCGCTGTGGCTCTCTCAAATTATGGTTTGGAGAGTTATTTTGTCAGCCGCCTGCCGAAGCACGAGATTGGGCAATCAGCGGTGAATCATCTCCGTCGTTACGGAGTGAAGGACGATTTTATTGTTCGTGATGGCGACCGGGTTGGTATCTACTTTCTGGAAACCGGTGCCAGTCAGCGGGCGTCAAAAGTAATCTATGATCGCGCTAATTCGGCCGTCTCGCAAATGGAGGCGAATGCTGTCGACTGGGATGCGGTTTTTGCCAACGCCGCCTGGTTTCATTGGACCGGCATTACCCCGGCGATTGGTGAGAAGCCTCGTCTGGCAGTAATCGCCGCCTGCAAAGCAGCAAAGGCTGCCGGCGCGACCATCAGTTGTGATCTCAATTTCCGGAAGAAACTTTGGACGGAAGCAGAAGCGCAAGCAACCATGCAGCCGTTGATGGAATACGTCGATGTTTGTATCGCCAACGAAGAAGATGCCGAAAAAAGTTTGGGCTTGAAGGCAGGCACCACGGACGTCGACGCTGCGGAACTGGATGAAGCTGCCTACTACCAGGTTGCCAAAGAGCTGAAGAAAAAGTATGATTTTAATACCGTAGCGATTACTTTACGGGAGAGTTTTTCCGCCTCGGACAATGGCTGGAGTGCCATGCTGCTGGACGAAAAAGACTGCAGCGACGGCTATCGCTCAAAGCGCTATGAGATTCGCCTGGTAGACCGTGTTGGCGGTGGTGATTCTTTCGCCAGTGGACTGATTTACGGATTACTCAGCAAACCGAACACAAAGGAAGCATTAGAATTTGCCGTAGCGGCCTCCTGTCTGAAACAAACTATTCCCGGCGACTTCAATCTGGTTTCCGTGGAAGAAGTAGACAAACTGGCGAAGGGCAGCGGTTCCGGACGGGTAGAGCGGTAGGGAACAGAGGCAGTAGGTAGTACAGTAAATAAGTGCAAAAGCCAGTAAGTTCCTCTGCACTTGTAGTTGTCAACGAACAACGAGCAACGAAGAACGGATAACGAAACATGCGCGTTTTCGAACTGGAAAGATATTTTGCGAAGTACGAGTTCACCGCTCGTTATCTGCTTAGTGCGTCCGACTGTGAAAGCCTTGCCCTGAATGATTTATTGGCAATGGCGGATGAGGATTCCCGCAAGATGTGGGATTCCCTGACACTTGGTTATAGCGAGTCCCAGGGACATCCATTATTGCGAGAGGAGATTGCCCGGCTCTATGATACTGTTTCAGCGGACGATCTGGTTGTTGCCGTTCCCTCCGAATGCATTTACCTGGCCATGCATATTCTCCTCCGTAAAAGTGATAATATCATTCACCTTTTTCCCGCCTATCAATCCCTTTACGAGGTTGCCCGCAGTTCCGGCTGCAGGCCATTTCCCTGGCCGCTGCAGGTGCGTGATGGCCGCTGGCATTTGGATATCGATGCATTGAGCGAGATGATCACCCGTCGCACCCGGGCGCTTGTGCTTAACTTTCCCCACAACCCTACCGGTTTTATTCCCGATCGGGAAGATTTTGAAAAGATTATCGAGATCGCCCGTCAGCATAATTTATTTATCTTCTCAGATGAGATGTATCGCTTCCTTGAGCATGATCCGGCGAAGCGTTTGCCGGCAATATGTGATGTTTATGAAGGTGGGGTATCGCTTGGCGGACTCTCAAAGGCCTTTTCTCTGCCGGGATTGCGCATCGGCTGGCTGGCGAGCAAGCACAAAGGCATCATTCGGAATTTGCTGCAAATGAAGGATTACACCACGATTTGCAGTACAGCACCGGGAGAGATCCTCGCAATTATGGCATTGCGGGCGAAAGAAAAAATTCTGGAAAGAAACCGCCGGACGATCGCTGCAAATTTGTCCCTGGCAGCATCCTTCTTTCAAAAGTATCCGGAAAAATTTCAATGGCTGCCGCCGCAGGGAGGCTCGGTCGCTTTTCCGAAATTATTGCTGGATATGCCCGTGCTGGATTTCTGCGAAGATGTAGTTCAACAGCAAAATGTAATGGTATTGCCCGGCAGCGTAATGGATCATGAGGAAAATCATTTCCGAATTGGTTTGGGGCGGGAGAACTTTCCGGAGGCTTTAAGGCAGTTTGAGCATTATGTTGATCGTTTGTAAAAGTTTATTCGGTAGTTTTAAAGAAATAGTGCTGAATGTCGTTTTATCTGTCATCGCGAGGAGTTCAGCGACGAAGCGATCTCTTTGTAGATGCACCATTTGAGATTGCTTCGGCAAGATAAGCCTCGCCCCGAAGGGACCCCTTCGGGGCAATGACAGATGAAAATTCCTTACTTTACTTCAGCAAAATCATCTTCTTCATCGCCTGATGCGTCCCGGCGTTAATTCTGTAGATATAAATCCCCGAGCTAACCTTCGCACCACGCTCATTAGTGGCATCCCACTGCAGGGTGTGGACGCCCGCTGTCATGTTGCTGTTCAGCAGGGTGCGCACTTTTTGCCCGGTAACATTATAGATCTCCAGAAGGACATCGCTGGCTTCCGGCAGTGCGAAACGGATAGTAGTTGTCGGATTAAAGGGATTAGGATAATTCTGATCCAACGAGAATGTTTCCGGCAGTGTTGCGATTGCTTCATCATCGATTACCTGTTTTGGAAAAGCCTGATTGGTATCATGGCTGAAGATAACCGCACCGGTGCTAAAAGTGATATCCTTAGCACATATTGCACCGCGGAAACGCACATAGCTATTTGCCCGCACATTAGCATTCGGGGCGATGATATTCCCAAGCACTGTCGCTTCCCGCCCGAGTTCGATGCTCCGGCTTTGCAGCTTATTAAAGGTGAGGAGGTCGCTGCTGCCACCATTTACTTCCACAGTCATCCGCTGACCGAATTCCAAATCACTGACAATATTAATGATCACTTCACCAGCGCTGACATCAGCAACAAAACGGGCGTCACTGTTGAAAGTTAATGCATCGAGAAAGTATTCTCCGCTGGCAAAGCGCAGTGTACCATCGCTTTCCACTTCAACATCCGCATAGCTGGCGGGCGGTAGGGCGATATCCTGATTTTCTTCTACAGTCACATCGTCGCCGCCGGCGCTGTAGGCGTTCAAGACCGGTAATGCCACCAGGTCTACCGAAGCATTGTCGCTGGCGGTGCCATTGATAGTGCCATCATTGTCGAGATCATCACCGGCAGATACGTCTCCGTTGATAGTGTTTTTGCTGCGGATTTCTATGTCATCAACGGCGCTGATATTGCCAATAAGAGAAGTTGGTGCACCGCGATATAATTTTACATCATCGTTCGCATGAATGTTGCCAGTGGCTGCTACTGTGCTGATTTCGACATCTTCTGCCGCGAGTAGCGTATACTCATGCGGGTTATTGGGCTCTACCGGCGTGCCGGGCAGCTCAAACGCACCGGCATCGCAGAAACCATCATTCCGCGGTTCATCACGCTGGTCATTTGTGACGGTGCCACAGCTTGCAAAGTTGATGGCCGGACTACCTTGTAGCAAGGCATGGGTTGGTGTAAATCCACCGTTGTCTTGCAGGGGACCAAGTAGCGCATTGGCGGCCTCAATATCGCCTGATCCGGTGGGGCAACCAGTACCGACGCCAAAGACATTGCCGCCTTGTGAGTTATAAGTGCCACCACGGCTGTTGCCACAATCATTGGTCGCCGGTGTGCTTCTGTCGATATTGCCGAACACAATGGAATTTTTAATGCTGGTAAATGCTGCGGACGTTTTCAGGTCAATGCCGCCGCCTTCACCGGAGCCATTATTGTCATCATCGGCAATATTATCGGTAATCGTGACAAAATTGAGATTCAACGCGACACTGCTTGGACCATGATTAATGCCGCCACCGGAGTCATCGGCGCGGTTGCCGGAGATGGTTGTATTGGTGATTGTAAGGACACAATTCGATGAGCTAAAGTTGACACCGCCACCTTCATCAGCTGTGTAGTTTTCGGAGATGGTGCTGTTACTGATCAGCATTGAGCCGTTGCCTGATGCATCATACTCAATACCGCCGCCGCCGCTGATGCCGGTGTTTTCGGAGAAAATACTGTTGCGGATAAAGTAGGCAGTATTGCTCTGTGAAGCATCCGCTTTGAAACCGCCGCCTTCTCTGGTTGCATAGTTCCCGGTGAAAATACAGCTATCGATCTTAACGATTCCATTTTTTGTTTGATCGTGAAATGCACCACCATCAGTCGCTGAAAAATTATTGGTAAAACTGCTGGCATTCAGTTGCACATTTGAACCTTCAGAACTACGGACAAAAAGTGCGCCGCCATCAAAGATGGTCTCATTCCCGCTAAATTCTGAGTTTGATATTGTCAGGTTTCCCCCATTTAAATTCCGCAGACCACCACCGGTGCCATCGAAGAAATAATCTACTGTAGTTTTACCGTTCTGCACCTTGACGCCGGAAATCGTCAGGTCGCCGGCGAGCTGATCAAACACACGCTCGCTGGCATTGCCATCGATAATCGTATTGTCAGCACCGTTTCCGATAATGGTCAGGCCAGTGCAGTCTCTAATATCAAGATCGCCATCTCCATTAAGATCTTCTTCGGATGCGCCAATATCGAGCACGATCGGCACGCCATCCAGGCCGCTGTCAAAACGGATTTCGTCCGGCCCCGGGTTATTATTCGCAGCAGCAATCGCTTCGCGTAGGCTAATCAAACCGTCGCTACCGGGAAACATGATGAGATTTTCGATGGAGGAAGTTTCGCCATCGAGAACGTCATCTGCTGTGGTAACAGTGATGCTGTTTAATACCGGAAACTCTTCTGCAATCTTACATTGGGCAAATTCCGAAGTATTATTGTCTGCTGCCGTTGCGGTTGCCGTAATGAATGCCCCCGGTTCAACAGGTGCGTTGAAAGAGGCGCAGAAGTATGCATTGCCATTGCCATCGGTATCAACATATATCGCGCCGAGAAAAATTTCCCCTTCACCATACTCGGTATCTTCCTGGGGATTGCCATTCTGATTCCCATTACAAGTACTGTTGGCAAAAAATTCCAGGCGATAATCACTTCGGTAAGACGTGCTGAAGAAGAAACCGCTAATCGATACCGTACTACCGTTGGCAGCTACTTCGGTGATGAGCGGGAAATTTTGGTGGTTATTGGGACCGCTGTCACCGTCGCCGGGATCGTTGAGTGTAACACCCGGACTCGGGTCATCCTCTGCTTCCAGATTAATACCCAACCCGCCGTTATTGAAAATCGAATTGCCCAGTAAAGCATTATTTATGGCTATGCCGCCTTCAGTAGTAATATAGATGCCGTCCTGCCCATTATAGGCGATAATATTGCCGGACCCACTTTCCACGCCACCAATTATATTATTACTCGACTCACCGAGGATAATACCTTCGGCGCCATTGCCCAACGGTGAAGCGCCGCTCACATCTGTACCGACATAATTACCGAGCACTTGGTGTTCGCCACCTCCTAAGAGACCGATTCCCCAGCGCCCATTACCGGATAGAAGGTTGCGCTGATTCTCTGCTAACCCACCAACGGTATTGCGAAAACTGTTGGAAATTTCGATACCATCGTCGAGGTTCGGCAGCGCCTGGGTACCGCTGACGTCTGTACCGATAAAATTACACTCAATCGTATTGTCATCACTATTGTATATCCGTATACCGAACCCACGAAAACTGTTAATGACCAGGCCGCGAATCGTCGAACCATCGGTGCCGCTCCGAAAACTGAAACCGCTGAAAAAGAAGCTGTTACTGCCGCCCCTTACTTCAACTGCCAATGTCGGTGGCCAGGAAGTACAGTCAGCATCCGGTTCTGTTGTGCCATCAATAACCACCGCCTCGATAATTGAGGGCAGTTTGGTTAGCACGGAGATGGTATGCGGTCCGGCGCCGGGAATGTCAAACTTAATTGTGTCCGGCGTGCTGGCATCGATGTTCGGTTGAAAATTTGCCCGATCCATCGCAGCACGGAGGGAGCCGTCGCCGTCGTCATTAGTATTGGTGACTAAAAAGCAGTTGCCGCCTTCGACAACCTGGAAGGCATTGGAGAACTCCGATGTGCTGCCATC
Organism: Calditrichia bacterium; assembly: GCA_028284905.1. Taxonomy (GTDB): domain Bacteria; phylum Calditrichota; class Calditrichia; order RBG-13-44-9; family J075; genus JACKAP01. The sequence continues at coordinate 47,703 of JANQQU010000036.1, read as the reverse complement.
CGGCGCGGTGGCGGTAGCGGTTACAAAATCGCCGATTTTCACCAATCCAGCAGTACTGGTAAAGACAATCCGGTTTGCCGGATTACCTTCATCGTCGGTATAAAGATCGAGAAATCCGAGGTAAATTTCCCCTTCACCGTTGCCGGAAGGATCGGCGCTTGAATTGCCAAAAAATTCGATCCGAAAGCCAGTCGTACTAGGCAGACTGTTAAAATCTGCCAATACCTGCAGATTGCCGTTGATGATGCTGGCAGCAATAATTTCCGGAAAGTTCTGGAGATTGTTCGGCCCGTTGTCCGTATCGCGGTCGTCATTTGCCGTCACACCTGCCGGGGCAAGGTCGATGCCGAGTGCGCCATTGGCATAAATGCTGTTGCCGGTAAAAGTATTGCCAATACCGCTGTTATGTAAGATACCTTCTGCGTCATTTCCATAAATTGCATTATCGATAACTGAGGTGCTGTCCGCATATGCCAGCTTTATGCCAATGCCGGGAGCATCATTACTCGCCGCAGTGTTCGCAACAATGTTGCTCTCGATAACATTTCCTTTAGAGGCTGGCTGATCGGATAGATGAATACCAATATTCGCATTTGGTAGTGCCTGGGTGCCGCTAACGTCCGTACCAATTAAATTACCCTGCACGGTGTTGCTATCTGATATGGCAATTACAATACCTCCGCCCGCGAATTCCTGACCGGCAAAACCATTTGCTGATATGACATTTCCTTCACCGGGATTTAAACCGCCAATTTGATTGTGGGAAGCATTTAAAAATATTATTCCCATGCCGGAATTGCCAAGGGCGACGGTGCCGGTGGGATTGGTGCCAATATAATTTCCAGTGATTTTGTTATTGGCAGGCCCGTCACGAAATACAATACCGGGTAAGTCGTTTCCGGAGATAATATTGCGTTCCGCCGGAGTAGCGCCGCCAATCGTATTTCCAAAGGCCCCGGCATTCGCTACATCTATTCCGACAAAATTGGAAGCAGCAACAGTACCGGAAGCATCGCTCCCAATATAATTACCGGCGATGGTATTTCCCGAGCCCAAAATAGAGATACCATCTTGAAAATTTCCGATCGCCAGACCCGTAATCAGGCAGTTAGAAACATTCAGATTGATAACTAATCCCTCCGTAACACTATTACCGCCACTTAATTCAATTTGAATCACTGCAGCACTTGTTGTGGTTGCCGGCACTGCACCAGATTGGCTATAGCCATCAATCGTGAGTGTTTCCGTAATGAAGGGTAATTGGGATGAAACTGCAATCGTATGTGGCCCCGCGCCCGTGATGTTAAATTCAATCACATCCGCGCCCGCGGTATTATTGGCAGCCAGTATCGCTTCCCGCAAACTGATTACCCCATCCGTTCCCGGGGAGGTGGTAAGGGTCGCGATAGAAGTAACATCACCGTCTGCCACATCATTAACTGTATTTACGACAACGGTATCTGCCATCAGCGGTGTTATGGCTGTAAACAGGCAGATAAATGCTATAAATAAATGATTGGTTAATCTGGACAAAATATTCTCCTTCTACTTTGATTTCTGTTAAAAGTGTAACATCTATCGATTCACGGTTGTAAAGCAGCCGTGGTTATTTGCTCGGTTGAGGGGTTGCGTTATCATCTGAGAGTGTCGTTTCTTTTCGTTCAATTTTTGCCAGTTCGTTCATTAAGTATTCCAGCAGGGCGTCGTAGGCATTTTGTGTATTCAGCTTTTGAAATTCGGCGATCAGATGCCGGTATTCCTGCCGCAGTTTTTCCTGCTTCTTTGCATCCACATTCGAACTGTTTTCAGAGTGATTCTGGTGCTTTTTTAATTCCATGTTTTCCGGCAATCTGATTATTCTTGTTCTTGTTTTCGCTTGCCGATAGTTTATCGTCAAGGATCATTCAATTGCTGAAAAAAAGTAGGAAAAAGGGGAAGGAGGCACTAAGCAACAGTGTCGCAAAAAGCGAACCTTATGTCGCATTTCGCCGATTTTATGCGACTTTTAGCGGTTTCGGAGGGAGGGGGCGAGGATTTAAGCCACAGATTTACACTGATGTACACTGATTTTAAAGGCTTGTTCGAATATTAATAAAATCTTCTTTGAATCCGTGTAAATCCGAGTTGATCCGTGGCTAACTTATAAAAGCCATCACTACAGAGTGTTTCAAAAAAGAAGTAGGGAAACGAATGTCAGAAATGGATAGCCGATGCGCTTAGGACCGCCGCTGATATTCTTTCGGGGAAACGCCAAACTGTTCCCGGAAACATTTCCGGAAATATGCCGGGGAGCTAAAACCGGTTTGATAAGCAATTTCGTTGATAGTCGCGGCTTTTTGCTCGATTAAATCGACGGCCCGCTTTAAACGGAGGGAGCGGATAAATACGCTGGGGGACTGATCGGTCAGTGCCTGTATTTTCCGATGAAGCTGTGAGCGGCTCAACCCAATCTCTGCAGCGAAGTCTTCGATGGAAAAATTTTCATTGCCAATATTGGCTTCCACGATGTCGATTGCTTTTTGGAGAAACTGTTCATCTGCGGAAGTGATCGCTATATCGCGCGGTTTGAGATGAACTTCATTGGAAAATTGCTGGCGCAGTTTCCGCCGTTGGGCAATCAGGTTTTTCACCCGCACCAGCAGTTCCCGGGAATTAAACGGTTTGGTGAGGTAAGCATCTGCGCCGGTTTCCAGTCCGGCGATCTTACTCTCTTCGCCGGCCCGGGCGGTGAGCAGAATGACCGGCACATGGCTAGTGCGTTCGTCAGTCTTCAATTTCTCGCAAAGCTGGTAGCCGTCCATTTCCGGCATCATTACATCGCTGATGATCAGGTCCGGCATTATCGCCGTCGCTTGCTCAAAACCTTCCCGGCCATTCGCTGCTTCCCGGATGTCATATATCGCCCTTGGCTTTTGTATCAGGGACTCCCGGATGTAGGTGCGCATGTCGGGATTATCTTCTACTATCAGAACGATTTCGGAATTTTCGAATTCGGAATTCGGAATCCCCGAAGGGGCAGGTCGGAATTCGGAATTGTCGATTCCTATATTTTCAGTGATGGGGTCTGAAAGCTGGATCTTAGGACCCTCTTTGTCTTTTAATTCGGAATTCGGAATTCGGAATTCCGAATTCGATAATCGGGAATTCCCAAAGGGGAGTTGGATCGTAACAGTGGTGCCTTTGCCAATTTCGCTCTCCACAGAGATACTGCCCTGGTGAAGTTCTACTAGCTCTTTTGCGAGGGCCATGCCAATACCGCTGCCGAGTTGATTGGTACTGCCGGACTCGTCCCGGGCCTGGTAAAAACGATCGAAGATATGCGGCAAGTCCTCAGCGGGAATGCCTGCGCCGCTGTCGCTGATCCGAATCTGGACACACTGTTTTGAGAATTCGGAATTCGGAACTGGGAATTCGGAATTTTTAGTGACGGGATCCGGAAGCTGAATTTTGGGAGTATTTTTATCTTTTAGTTCGGAAATTCGACCTGCCCCTTCGGGGATTCCCAATTCCAAAATTATTCTGCCTTTATCCGGGGTGAACTTCAAGGCATTGCTGAGGATGTTCACGAACACCTTTTCCATTTTGTCATGATCGAAATAGATTGGCGGGAAAGTCTGTTCGTCTATAGTTGAAGGAGAAATATTGAGCTGTAAATCGATCTTGCGAATTTCCGCAGCGGCGGCGAAGGTGGCGACCATACCTTTGCAGAACGTGACAATATTTCCCTGGCTGGCCTGTAAAGTCAGCTTGCCCGCTTCCAGCTTCGCCAGATCCAGCAATTCGTTGATCAGACGAAGTAAGCGCTGGGCATTGCGTTGTACGCCGGACATTTTATTTTTCAGATCCGGATCGTTTATTCGGTCGATCGCCTGTTCAACTGGGCCCATGATCAGGGTCAGTGGCGTCCGGAACTCGTGGGAGATGTTTGCAAAAAAGCGCGACTTCATTGTGTTGAGTTCTTGCAATTGTTCGGCTTGTTCTGCCAACTGGGCGTTCTTGGCAACGATTTCCGTTGTCCGTTCTTTAACGGTCGCTTCTAAAGCTCTGGTTTGCGCCCGCAACTGCCGGGTGCGGCGTTTATTATAGCCATATAAGGACAATGCAAAGAAGGCAATAAACAGGATACTAAAGAGCATATAAGCCCACCAACTGCGATGCCAGGGAGGCAAAATCGTGAATTGGTAAATGCCCTCACTACTCTCATGTTGATAGATATTTTTTGCCCGCACCCGGAAACGATAATCGCCTTCCGGCAAGTTGGTGTAATCTTTCTGGGTTTCCGCATTCCAGGCAGACCAGCCTTCGTCAAACCCTTCCAGATATACCTGGTAACGGTTCTGGGAGGGATCGTCATGACTGGGTGCCGCATATTGGAAGCGGAGTCCGTTGAAAGCATATGCCAAAGTTGAGATGTCACTATTTACTGTGTTTTCAGAAACAGCGCCTCCAAATATCACGGAGTCCTGCTTCAAGGTGACCACCCGCCGCACCAGGGCGGGAAAATCCACCGCATAATCCTTTTGGACAGAACGATCATAACGAAGCATACCGTCCGGTCCACCAATCCAGAGAATGCCCGATTGTTCCGGATCAGGATAGAGCGCGTAGACACTGCCCCAGTCAGCAATACGGGAAAATGGGATATTATTAGGCGTATAGCGGGCTCTTATCGTGGTTGACTCAGCTTCGCCAGATTTACTCGCCGGCGTCGCAAACCAGGTTTCCCGCCGTCCTTCTTTGGAAGTGCTCTTTGTCCACACTACCCCCTCATTACCTTCTACCATGCGGGAAATGAGTCGAGTTGTGTCGGCAAAGGGGATTCCAAAAGTGCTGTCCGGCGTGAACATTATTTTTAGGGGGTCAAATCGCCGCAGTCCTTTGTTCGTTGCAAAAACCGGTCGCTGGTCAATATAAAATACCCGGCCGGTGCCCCTCGGTAGTCCATGAGATTTGTCAAAATATTCGATAGTTGCGGCAATTTCTGTTGCTTCGGTATCTGCCCACGGCTCCCCGCTAAGTGTATCCTGTAAAGCAGGAATTGTAATCCGGCTGAAGCCATCATAAAAAAGACCTAGCCAAAGCACACCCGGGGATTCCTCTACAATTGAATGGACATATATTTTGAAATCAGCAATTCGATTTACCAGCTGCCATTGATCGCCGTTTTTTTTCAGCACAGCGAGACCATCATGAAGCCCGACAAATACCAGATTCCGGTAATATCTCGATTGATAAAGTGATCTCGCCCGGAGATTTTCCACCATGACCAGCTGATTTTTTGTTATCTGGTAGAGGTTAGAAGACATGGCAACAAGCACTCTGTCATCCAGAGAAAGTAAAGCCGCGGCACTGGTAAGGGTACCGGGCAATCCGCTAAATTGTGGATAATCACCTGTTCCTCCGGAAAAAGCGGCTGAGTGGACGCCCTTACTCCCGGAGGTGAACAAGGCGTTATCAGTTTTTATGATAGAATTGACGCTGCCGTTAAGCCCTATAATTTGATTGTAAGCGGTAAAAGGGCCGGGGATTTCTATCCTCGCCAGCCCATTATTTAATGCCAGCCATAATGCCCCTTCCCGATCCCTGTAAATAGATCTTACCGTTTCATCGCGCAGTCCGGCAGTTTTGTTGATGACCTGTTTTAAGCGCCCTTGCCAGTCAATAAGCACCGCGCCTTTACGTAGCGTTGGCACTATGAAAGAACCATCAGAAAACATCAGGCCATCGCGGGGACGGGCATCGTTCAGGAATGCCGAAGATTCAGCAGCATATTTGTTCGAAAATGGACGAAAGTTTTCTCCATCGAATGAGAACAAACCACGGCTTCGGTTACCGATAATAACCCTTTCCAAAGAAGCCGTTTGTTCCGGAGAAAGTGATTGAGTATCGGTGGAGGAATATGGCAGTACAATATGCGTGAATTGACCGGCAACCTGTTCACCGCCCGGCACTGCTAACAGTGTGTCGGCGCCGGCAACTTTTGTCATTGCCAATAGCCCGATTTCCCGATCAATTGCATAAAGTGTATTCTTCAGTCTAAATATGCGATGGAGGCGGGGGAGCTCCCATATCTCCATTGTTCCGGATTCATGGGTGTTTAATAAACGTGCTTCTGTTGCGGACTTTTTTTCCAGGTTTTCGAAACGTTCTGTTTTCTCCGGTTGCCAACGAAAGAGGAGATTTCTTGAAGCGAAATAAATTCCCTCAGGTGTAACTTCGAGCTGAAATGTGTTACTAAAGTTATGATATTCTTCGGGAATATGTGCTAAAAGAGATACGTACTGAAGCTGTGAGAGGGAATCCGCTGCCAAATAACCAATTTCTCTCCGTGCGCCGACATAAATGCGCCCATTCAATCCCATCGCCAGCTTTCGGGCTGGTGTTCTGTTCGTCACCGGGATCAGCCGCCAGTCAACCCCATCATATTCCAACACGCCAAGACCATTACCAATGTACATAATACCGCGCTCATCCTGGAGAACGGCCCAGTTCTGGGCATGCGCATTGCGATAATCTTTAGGGCCAAAATTTTGAATAAATGGCAGGCCGGCTTCATTATCGATAAGGGCAGTCGAGGGTTGCGCAAATGCCACATGAAAGAGTGCTAAACACGATAAAATTAGCAGAAGGGCGGTGGATTTTAGTGTACTCATTTTTGAATACTATTTATAGGATGATCTGAAATGTCGCTTGAGAGTTTGTCTGTTAATAAACTAATCCGGGATGTCCGGCAGCGTAAGTTTTTAAATTGATATCAGATAAAATTAAGGGGAGCGGGCGGGAAATGCAAGTAATAGAAGCTGAGGCCTGCGCTGATTAAATTTAGCTACGGATGTGCACAGATTTTCACGGATAAAATCATCGAAGTTATAAAAATCCGTGAAGATCAGTGCGTATCCGTGGCTGAAAAATTACTGAACAGCAGCGACAGGAACCTGTTTAGCAGTTACACTGAGTGTCGCCTGCTGAATTTGATCGTAGATCATCAAATTGTCAATGACGTCCATGCCGGATGTGACTGCCCCGAACAAGGTATACTTGCCATCAAGATGCGGCTGCGGGGTATGAGTAACAAAGAACTGGCTATTACCGGAATCTTTCCCGGCATGAGCAGTGCCCACCATCCCGCGCCGGTAACTGAGATCGTTATACTCACAGGGAACGGTATAATCTGTGCCGCCCCAGCCATCTCCCCGGGGATCGCCTGCCTGCACAACAAAACCGGGCACCACACGATGAAAGTAGATGCCATTGTAGAAATTGTCTTTAACCAATTGCACGAAATTAGCGCTGGTTACCGGTGCTTCATCCTGGTACAGTTCGATGATAAAACTGCCCCGGCTGGTTTGAAAATTGATGCTATAAGTAGAGTCTGCACTGAGCGCGGGGAAATCCCACTTCATTGCATACTCGTTTGTCACTTCTGGCCTGGCGATCTTCTTTTGGGTAATTTTCTCCAGGGCACTAGCGGCTTTCTCACGAATCGACGGATAGGTATTGCTAAGTTGAGATTGGAGAAACTCAACCGCATCGCTGCTGCCGATACTATCCAGGGCAGAAATAATCGGTTCCATCGCTTCCAGATCCCGCGGGGCGGTGAAATGACCGTATGCTTCAATTAAAGGTGCCACCGCATCATTGGGGCGAGGATTCATCACGGAAAGATAATTGGCAATAATGGTAGACTGGGCCAGATCGCCGGCTTTCAGTTTATCCAGGAAATAAGCGACTGCCGGCGGCCGGGAGCGATTTACCAAAACCTCTACTGCGGTTGTTGCCTGCGCAACATTGCCGTTGTCTGCCAGGGTCATCAGGTGGCGCGTCGCTTCATCGGCTTCCCGCTGCAATCGCTGCGCTTCGCTTACTTCGATGTTTTCCAGTGCGCGAATCGCGTATGAAATTTCCGGCCATGTTTTTTCCATCCAGTCCGTTTTAATATGCCCAAGTGCCTCTTGCGGTTGAATACCAGCGAGGAGAATCAAAGCTTCCCCCTGAATGTGCCAGTCCGTTGCATCCTTGTAAATCCGGCGCGCTTCCCGCCTGGCCAGCCATTTATTTTGCAGTTCCAGGCTGCGCAGCGCTTCGATGCGGACATTCATGTGCGGGTCTTCCAGTAAGTCCAGCAAATCATTGAGCAACGGGGTATTCTTGATTGCACTAATGGTGCGAATCGCGGCAATGCGTACGTACCAGATAGGAGCTTTCAAATATTTTTTCAGTGTTTCCCGGAATTCTGCGGAACGATACGCGGTGTATAATTCCCGATATCCCTGCTTACTACGGTTTTTCTGAAACTCTTCAGACTCCACCAGCTCGGCCATTTTTTCCATGCCCTTTAAGAGGAAATAGCGGGTTTCCGGCGGGTATTTGTCTCTGCCCATGGCCAGCATGACGGTTTGAAATGATTGCAAAGCGCCGATGCGGTAAAGCGCGTAGGTATGATACCAGGTATCTTCCGGGCGACTATCAGCCAATGCCAACGCACGCTCGATAGACTGCACTGTTGGCAAGGGATAATGCCCGCGATAAGCCATAACGCCAGCAGCAAGAGAAGCAGTATTCTGAAGATCCGGATCATTACTTTCAAGAGAATTTAGTAACCATTGCGGACTTGCAGCGGTTTCGGATTTCCCCAGTGCACGAATCAATTTCAGGCGCGTTTCTTTATTCTGCTCTTTTTCCAATGCACTTTTCAAATCGTCGGCTACTGAGGGAATAAACAATTCACCCAAAGCAAAGGCTGCTGCATTCCGCACCCGAAAATCTTTATCTCGCAGCCGATTCGCAAGAGCGGTTTGGAAGGAATCTACTTTGGTTTTCAGTGGACCGACATCACCCTGAATCGCGCTTATCGCACCGATCGTTTCGACGGTGCGCAGTCGGATTTCCGGATCCTGGTGATTCAGCCATTTGCTGACGGCTTTTAATTGAATATTGCGGGAATATTCCATGGTATGGAGCGCTTCAAAAGCTGCTTCGCGTTCGTTGACGCAGGCAGAGAAGATTAGTATAATACTTGCCAGAATAGCCAGTTTTCTCATTTGAGAATCCTTTTTATCTTGTAGAATCGAACTTATGCCGCAAAAATTGAGTCGAATGATTATATACTTTAAAAATCGAAATAATTTTCATAAAGGGAGTCAATATATCAGATTGTTTTTTAAAAATCTATATGTTTGTGAGTTACAGAAGCGGCTTCCGGGAAAGAACTGGCCAATATTGATAAATGGACTTTTCCATGAACGGATTATGTTTATTTCTCTGCCGCTTATTTTAAATAACCAGCCGGGCAGGAAATAGTTCGGAAATTTTAGAAATTGGGTGGCGTTAAACATTTAATGCTATTTGCCTCGTCATTGCGAGGCGCTTTTTGCCGAAGCAATCCCATGAGTTGCATCCGCAAAGAGATCGCCACGTCGTTGCCCCGTAGGGATCCCTTTGGGGCACTCCTCGCGATGACAAATTGTAGCATAAATTTTTTAACACTACCCAAAATTGTAATACAAATTAGTCGTATCGGGAATATACAGTTTTATATTATGCATCGGATGAAAACGAAAGGGGAGAGTTATTGGAAAGACTAATCTTCGTATATAATGCAGACAGCGGATTATTTAACACCCTGACGGATATCGCCCATAAGATATTTTCTCCCGCAACCTACGCCTGCAATCTTTGTGCAATTACCCATTCCAATTTGGGGATGCGAAAATCCTGGAAAGAATTTTTGGAGACGCTGGCAGTACCGCTGGATTTTCTTCACCGGGATGAATTGATCGCTCAATATGGCCGAGACGACATTGCGCTGCCGGCAATTCTCTCGGAAAATGCCGGCGAGTTGGAGGTGGCTGTCAGTGCTGCGGCAATTAACCAGGTGAATGATATTGAAGCACTCAAGCAGCTGGTTATGAACTTTTTATCTCCAGCCGAAACCGTTAAGGAGAGTTAGCAGCTTTACCTGCACTTTCGTCAGATGGCAGCGCGTTGTTTGGCTGATGCTGATACCTGTTCCCAGGTGCCCCGGTTGAACTGCGGTTGCTCGTCGTCTATCGCGTATTTCAATAATTGAACGCCGGCTTCCCCAACAGCATCAATCAGTTCTTTGCGATCGTTCCCGGGAATAGTCAGATAGAACAGGCGGGTTTCCCCCTGGAAGTAAACCGCGATCCAGCCACGGGAAACATTTTCCCCATCCGTAAACAGCTGAAAACCGGATACAAATACCAGATTGCATTCTTCATTATCCCTGCAATGCGTGTTTACTTGATGAGAAAGCAGTTGGAGCACAGCACTTCGCGAAGCTGCCCGATTCGGGGAAGGGCCATACTTCTGCCGGGAATACCGATGATTTATTGGCGACTCAGCGAAGTAGATCGTTTGTTCGACGCCGGGATGAGCGCTCAGCGCCTGCGTTACCGGCAATCCAGCGCCGGTTTCGAGGAAGATGCCAAATGCCTCGCTGTTATGAATTTCTTCAATGATACGATCGTTGCGGGTTCTTTCGAAAAAATAATGTTGATTCATGGTAAACTCCGTTCCGTGTTGAAATCAAAAAGTTCTGCAAGATTAAAAGTGTGAAAATTACACTTAGTTTTCAAAAAAAATATGTTTATACGCGTCATCAGCTGTGATATCCGTTTTATCTGAATAGGGGAATCATCTCCATTTTACGGTCGACAGCCTGGTATAGCATCGCCGGCCGGGCTTTTTGCCCGCGCAGCATTTTGCCGGTTGGAGTGACAATTTCCATCGATAGGATCTTTTTACGGAAATTGCGTTTATCCAAGGTGCGTTCCAGGCAATGTTCGTACAAGCGCTGCATCTCCGTTAAGGTAAATTCTTTCGGGAGCAGCAGCAGCGCAATCGTTGTATAGTTCAGTTTCGCAGCAATTCGATCCCGCGTTAGCGCGAGAATTTCGTCATGGTCATAAGCCAGTCCACTCATTTCAGCGGCGTTGAACCAACCGCCGAAGTCGTATTTATCGCAAGGACGAAAGTCGTCAATATCTCCCTGGGGGAAGGCCATGTAAGCGGTGGAAATGGAGCGATGGCGGATATCCCGGTTTGGCGCCGAGAAAGTATAAACCTGCTCGAAAAGCGCCGCTTCTTGTCCGGTTGCTTCCCGATATACCCGCTCTGCAGCTTGTGCCATATCTTCATCGTACTGGAGCAGGGCGCCGGGCAGGGAATATTTCCCGGGAAATGGAGACATCTTCAGACGAACCAGGTAGACCTGTAGCATGTTCTCCGCGAATCGGAAAATACCGAGGTCGGTTGCTGCATATGGTTTTTCATTTTTTTCCACAATGGATTATATTGTAAAATTTACACTAAGTCAAGTATTTTATTTCCAAAAACCATATTTTCGGGAGAGGAGAAGATTTGGATGCGCTACGGAAATTACCAGCGATGGTGTACTGCGGCGAATATCTTCTCCTGGTAAATTTCCTGCAATTTTTGCATCGTTCCTTCGGATAGGGGAGGGAGGTCCGCCGCCGCAGCGTTATCGGCGACCTGTGTTGGGTTTTTCGCGCCGGGAATAGCGCAACTGACTGCATCGTGCATTAAGATCCAGCGCAGGGCAAATTGGGCCATGCTGACCTTGGGAGGTAAGAGCGGCCGAAGCTGTTCGACTGCCTCCAGGCCAAGCGAATAAGGCACACCGCTGAAAGTTTCCCCGACATCAAACGCTTCTCCATGGCGGTTATACTGGCGATGATCATCCGCGCCAAAGGAAGAAGCCGCACTGAATTTACCAGTGAGCAATCCGCTGCAAAGCGGCACCCGGGCAAGGATGCCGATCTGCCGTGCTTTTGCTTCCCGGAAGAAAAGCGTCGCCGGGCGCTGGCGAAAAATATTAAAAATGATCTGTACTGTCTTTACCTGTGGGTATTCAATCGCTTTCAGCGCTTCTTCTATCTTTTCCACGCTAACGCCATAATGTTGCAGTTTGCCGGCGGCAACCAGGCCATCAAGAACGTCAAAAACGGCAGGTAGATAATACACAGCGGTCGGCGGGCAATGGAGTTGGAGTAAATCAAGAGATTCTGTTTGCAGATTTTTCAGGCTGCGCTCGACAAAGGCAGTGAGGTTCTCGCGATTGTAGCCTTCGCTGGTATGCGGGTTCAGTCGGCGGCCTGCTTTTGTTGCCACATAAAATTTCTCAGAAGGACGTTCCTGGCGTAATCTGGCAATCAGCCGTTCACTGCGGCCATCGCCATAAACATCGGCGGTGTCGAAAAAGTTAATACCAAGGTCCAGCGCGTGATGCAGTGTTTTCATTGCATCTTCATCACTCACCGCACCCCAGTCCGCTCCAATTGCCCAGGCCCCAAAGCTGATCGAAGACACCTGCCAGCCGGTTCGGCCTAATTGACGATACTCCATAGTTCATCTCCATATTCGTTTGCAGTCATGAAGATAATCGATTGCTGTGGAGAATCAAAGTTAAGTTCAGAGTTCAGAGTTTAAACTGCTACTGTTATTCCTCTGCTTATTCATTCCGTAGTGCATGGACTGGATTTGCCATGGCCGTCCGAAAGGTCAGATAACTGATTGTTGCTATTGCCAACAAAAGCGTCGCTGCACCTGCTAGTACAAATATGCCGATACTTATATCCGCCCGATAGGCAAATGATTGGAGCCATTGAGCGGAAAACCAGTAAATCACTGGCCAGGCAATAATATTTGCAAAGAGTACCAGCTTTATGAAATCTTTCGAGAGCAACGCCAGCAACTGAGTGAAAGAGGCGCCCAGTACTTTTCGTATACCAATTTCCCGGGTACGCTGCCGTGCTTCAAAAGTGGCCAGGCCGAGTATGCCCAGGCAGGCGATTATAATCGCCAGAATCGAAAAGACAGCGACAACTTTGCTAAACTGTTGTTCGGCACGGTATTGCTGCGCCAACTGCTGGTTGAGGAAAAAATAATCAAACGGTTGCTCCTGCACCTGTCGATCCCAAATTGCCTGCAAATCGTTGATGGTGCGATTCAAATTTGCCGTTTCGAGCCGCAGGGAAAGGGAGCGATAACGCTCCGGCGCATAAATCATGTAGAGCGGTTCAATACGGGAATGGAGTGAGTTGAAGTTAAAATTTTTAACGACGCCGACGATCCGGCTGTCAGTATCGTGAATACCAATCAACGTTTTCCCGAGGCTTTCTCCCGGAGAAGACCAGCCGAAGTAGTCAACTGCCGCTTCGTTGATAATCACAGCTTCGCTGTTGTCGGTGCTAAAAGCAGGTGAAAAGGCCCGGCCGGCGGATAATTGAATATTGTAGTTGTCAATAAAATTTTCATCCACTGCATAACGCCCGAAGATTCCTCCCAGTGTATCGCCGTCCTGAACCATGCCAATGCCGGTGGAGGTTACACCGCCGCCCGGCGTTCTATCGGACGCACTCACTGCTTTAACGGCCGGGTGGGCAAGCAATGCCTGGCGAATGACCGGATAATTTTCGACGACGGCCGGGTTTCCGCGAAAATTGATGACCAGCATCTCCTCGCTGTCAAAACCCAGGTGCTGCCCGCGAAAATGATCCAGCTGCTTGTTTACGATTAGGGTGCCGATTAATAACATCAGGGTGATGCTGAACTGAAAAATCACCAGTCCCTTGCGCAGCCGGGTGCCTTTGCTGCTGGCGTGAAACCCGCCTTTCAAGGCATCCAGTGATAAAAATCCGGAGAGATGAAATGCCGGATATCCACCAGCGAAAATTGCAATTAACAACACAAGGGCGGGGAGTAGGTAAAGTAATGGCGCTGCGCTTGCCGTAGTAATTGAGATTGTTTTTCCCGCTAATTGCACAAATAACGGCTGAATCGCCAGGTAGAGCAAACCGGCCAGTAAGAATGCAAAGACACTTACCAGCAGCGATTCAATCAGAAATTGACGGATAAGCTGATAGCGGTAGGCACCAATCACTTTTCGAATGCTCACCTCCCGGGCACGATCCACTGCGCGGGCGGTGGTAAGATTAACAAAATTAACACAGGCGAGAATCAATATTGCCAGGGCGATTGCAATGAAAATCAGGAGCGAACCGTAACTGCCACGCACTCCGTTTTCCCCGCGGCGCTGGGAATGCAAGTAAATATCGCTCAGTGGTTGAAGATGGAGGGAAACGCCGTAATCCGGGCCATGATGGCGGGCGAGGAAATCTGGCAGCTTTGCTGTCAGGGCTGCCACTGAACTGTTTTCTGCAAGTAAAATATAGCTGGGAAAAATGAAAGCATCCCAACTGTGCATTAAGTCCGCCGCTTCCTGCGCTAAATAATTCATGGAGAGGAGCATATCAAACCGGAAGTGAGAATTGGCAGGCAGGTTTTCCATAACGCCCCGTACAACAAAAACTGTCCCATCATTCCGGGTAATCACTTGCGCCATGGGATTTTTCTTGCCAAAATATTTTGTGGCGATTTCCCGGGAGATAACCACACTGTTTGGTGCTTCTAATGCTGTTGCAGGATCTCCCTGAATGAAAGGAAATGTGAAAATATCGAAAACGCTATCATCAGCATAAAGTACCTGGTTTTCCTGAAATCTCTTCTCGCCAACCAGAAACAGGCCATTGCCCCGCAGAAAACGAACGCTATGACTGACTTCCGGAAACTCATCGCGCAAACCCGGCGCAACCGGTGGACCGCTTTGCGCTAATTCCCGTATGCCAGCAGAAGTATGCAAATCCGGAACGACCCGGTAAATACGGTCGCTATTTTCATGATAACGGTCGTAGCTGAATTCATCCAATACATACAGACCGATAAAAAGAAAACATACCATCCCGATACTCAGTCCGGCGATATTGATAAACGCAAATCCTTTATGCCGGAAGATACTTCGCAAGGCAGTAACGATACTATTCCTGATCATAATAGAAACCCCTGATGTTATTGATGGAATAATAAGACTTCGAATCTGAGACAAATAAGTTTCACTGGGATGTGGGAGCGTTGCGTCTTTTCTGCTGAAGAGCGCTCTGTCAAAAAGGATTTGACAATGAAATAATCTTTACTTAATCTGAATACAACAATTGCAAAAAATAGAAACACCTGTGAATATAGATGATGGTAATATCCCTTTGAGATTGGATTGCATATAACAAATTGTTCGATTTCCGTCGTAGGGGATTAAGTGGATATAGGCTGGAGTTGCAATAGTGAAAAAGAGTCATGTCAGGTTGCTGTTTTTGCTAATATTTCCATTCCTGTTTTTGCAATTGTTTATCGGGAAGAAATTCTCAGAACCGTACCCTTCCTTTATTTTCCCTTCTTTTGCAAAAGTACCGGATGCTGAATTCCGCTTCGATAAGCCGGAATGCTGGGCGTATTTCGCCGATGGCGATTCCAGCGCAGTCGATATCAATGAACTGTTTCGCCCTATGCCGGTTTTTCTCCACGAGCGCATCCTTCGTAACAAGATGAAAACACAGGCTATTTTTTCAGAATTTACCGAGCAGCAAAGAGCGCAGTTAAAGGAATATTTGAAGGAACGCATTAGCGGCATGTCCGGCCGAACGGATATCGATGCTTTTAAAGTAAAATGGTATGATTATGTCCGTGATGCGAATAATCAAATCAATCGCAGTTATGACAAAAGTTTTGCAGTAAATCTACAGTAACCGGATTATGAATAGCACACTTATCGATAAATTTGACAATTGGGTATTTGATACCTTTCGAAGCAGCCCGGAAAGCCTGGCAATGCTGCGTATCTTTTATGCGGCATACATGATCTTGATTACCGGTTTTCCAAGATTTGGCTGGATAAGCCAGGTGCCGGATTACTTCTTTGATCCTCCGGAAATCAGCATTGCCGGCGTATTCTTTTCCGGATTCCCGAATGCTGCATTTTTTACCATCTCCGGTGCGATGATCTGCTTGCTTTATACCTGCCTGCTTTTCGGATACCGGACCCGCCTGGTCTCAATCCTGATTACGCCGTTACTAATCCTCAATCTGAATTTTATTTATTCATTCGGCAAGATTAATCATGATACCCTCTTTTTTACGATTATCCCGATTATTATGAGTTTTTCAAATTGGGGTGCTGTTTACTCTCTGGATAGCAAACAGGGAAATAATTCCTCCAATGAGATTCATTATTGGCCGATTACTTTACTGGCGGTAATTTATGGATTCGTTCTTTTTTCCGCCGCGGTCCCCAAACTTTTTTCCGGATATCTGGATCCATCGTATCAGGCCGTCTATGCGCATGTTGACCGCTATTATCATGCTGTGGGCAGGGATATGTTTCTCTTACCGTTTTTCGTCACGTTTAAGAACGTGCTTTTCTGGGAATTTTTCGATTACGGCGCAGTTATTTGGGAGCTGTTATTTTTGCCGGCAATTTTCCATAAGCCGACATTCCGTTTCTTTATCCTGATTGCCATACTGTTTCATTTTGTCAACTTGCTGATGCTGAATATTACTTTCGCGAATATTTTGCCGATATACCTGTTTTTCCTCAATTGGTCGGCGTTTATGAACTTTTTGAAGAACCGTAATATTGATACATTTCTCGATAAGTTGATTACGGCTCGAAATTTTCTGATTGTCCTGCTGCTCAGTTTTGCGCATTACCTGATCTTTGATTATCCTGAGCCGATATTACTGATCTCTACAAAGACCGGTATCTACATTAGTTTCGTTCTCATGTTGTTGGCCTGTATTTTTGCTATCATCGATTTAATCGTCTCTCTTCGTCGCAAACCTGCTTAATCTTTTCAATGTTTTAAACATTCCCGGTAACGGTTTCTGGTGAGCATTCTTTTTGCTGTCGGGGCCTCTCTGCCACCAATTCTTAATTTTCCGCATTCAATTTTTGTTTTCAGAAAATGGTGGAATATATTGGCAGCAGAAAACCAATCTATAAGGATGCCTGATGACTTTTTTTCGCCTGATGTTCTCGTTATTCTCCAGCACATTAATACTGGCCCAATCGCCGGTGAAATATACCATCTCTTTCGAAAACGCTGCCCATCATGAAGGAGAAGTGTCGATAACATTTCCGGAGCTAAGTGATGATCCGTTATTAGTTTCCATGAGCCGCTCTTCTCCGGGGCGTTATGCATTACATGAGTTTGCCAAAAATGTTTATAATGTGCGGGCATTTAACGGCACTGGCGCTGTATTACCACTGGAACGCCCGAATCCGCACCAATGGAAAATTAAGGGGCATGACGGCACCGTAAAACTTCAGTATACCATATTCGGGGATCAGTGTGATGGCACTTATCTCGCCATCGATAACACCCATGCGCATATGAATATGCCGGCAACGTTTATGTGGGCGGATGCGCTAAAAGATCGCCCGATCGAAATTCATTTTCAGAAACCGGTAAGGTATTGGAAAATCGCCACACAGCTATTCCCGACCGAACAATCAGATGTTTTTACGGCCCCCAACCTCGCCTATTTTATGGATAGCCCGACGGAAATCAGCGCATTTCAGCTGCGGGAATGGACGCATGATGACGGGCAGCGGGAGCAACGCTATCGACTGGCAGTACATCATCAGGGAACAGCAAAAGAGCTAGATACTTATACGGAAATGACCAAAGCAGTGGTTGAGGAATCGATCGCGATTTTTGGGGAAGCGCCTGTATTCGAAACCGGTACTTATACATTTATTGCCGATTACCTGCCGGGCGCGGATGGCGATGGCATGGAACATCGTAATTCGACGATTCTCACCGATGTCGATCCATTGAGCACCCATTCGAAAATTCACCTCTGGACGGTTGCTCACGAATTTCTCCATGTCTGGAATGTGGAACGCATTCGTCCGAAATCGCTGGAACCATTTGATTTTAGCCGGGCGAACATGTCTGCGGAATTGTGGTTTGCGGAAGGATTTACCAGCTATTATGATTACCTGATTCTGCAGCGGGCGGCAATCATCGATATTGACAAATATGCCCGGGAAGCGGGGAAGCTACTGAACCGGATTATCAATTCTCCTGGGCACCGCTACTTTGGGCCGGCAGGAATGAGTCAGCGCGCCCCTTTTTCCGATGCCGCTGTCTCCGTGGATGAAAAGAACTTCAGCAATACTTTCATTTCCTACTATGCTTATGGCGCAGCGATTGGCCTGGCGCTCGATTTGGAAATGCGCCGCCGTTTCCCCGGGAAATCCCTCGACGATTTTATGAGAGCAACCTGGGAAAGTTTTGGTAAAACGGAGCAACCGTACACCAACGATGATCTACAGAAATTGCTGGGGACGGTCACTGGCGATGCAGCATTCGCTGATGATTTTTTTCAAAAATATGTCCACGGCAGCGAACTGCCGGACTATGCGGCCCAATTAAAATCCGCCGGCCTGTTGTTGCGATTGAAAGAAAAAGATGCCCCCTGGATTGGGCGTATCGACGCAACGTTTAAAAAGGGAAAAGCAACGCTGAATCGCCGCACGTTGGTCGGCACACCATTGTATGAAGCTGGGTTGGACAAAAATGACGTTCTGCTAACGTTTGGCGGTGATTCCTTGAAAAGTAAAAAAGCCTTCCGGAAGCAACTGGAAAAGCATAAGCCAGGGGACGCTATTGCAATTACTTTCGAGAAAAACGGGGTGAAGAAAACGGGAGAATTGCTAATCGGGAAAAATCCCCAGTTGGAGTTGGTTACTTATGAATTTACCGGGTTGGCAGTTAGCGAGGAGATAAAGCAATTTCGTAAGGACTGGCTGGGGCAGAAATCGACATTCGATACCGATAGCCTAAAGCAGTATTGCCCAAAGTGCCGCCGGGCGTTTCCTATGGCCAACAATCATTGCCGTTTTGACGGCAAGAAATTGGTAATCGCTTTGAAAGATAAGTAAAAGGTGAGTTTTAGTTGGGGATGCTATTTCGCTGCTAATGAAGAATAGCCTGAATCTCTTTCAAAATCTCCTTAATCTGGAAGGGTTTGCCCATAAAGGGTGGGGCGTTGCCGTTACCGCTAATTTCCAGAATATCTTCCTGTTTGCTGTAACCGCTCATAATAATAAACTTTTGCTCGGGCTTGATCTCACGTATCGCCTTAAACGCTGTTTTGCCATCCATTTCCGGCATTACCATGTCGAGCAGAACCAAATCGATCTGGCCGCTGTTTGCCTGGAAAAGATCGACGCCTTCCCGGCCATTCGCTGCACTGTAAACCGTAAATCCCTGCATTTCCAAAACTTCTTGCAAAACGCTGCGAATACTATACTCGTCGTCTATGACCAATATCGCTTGCGCTTTTTTGGCATGACCATTTTTCAGAGGGGGCGCCAATTTCGTGGACTTAGATTTCTCCGCCATTTTTACCGGCAGGTAGATATAGAAACGGGTAAACGTGTCTACTTCGCTTTTCAGGAATATTTCTCCGCGCATATCCTTGACGATATTGTAAGCAACGTATAATCCGAGGCCCAAACCCTCATTCTTTATTTTGTTGGAATAGAAAGGTTTAAAAACATGGGGCTGAGCAGCGGTGGCAATCCCACTGCCATTGTCTTCTACCAATAGTTCGATATAATGCCCGCGGGAAAGCACAAACTGATCGTGAAGTAAAGTGTTGTTTTTATCAACATTCACCAAGCGGGTTGCGAAACTGATGACCCCATCCGACTTGCCCTTTAATGCTTCCAAGCTGTTTTGCAGCAATATTTTCAGGAGCTGTGTAATCCGCTTCGGAAATACCGGTAATGCCGGAATTGCCGGATCGGTATCTACCCGAAATTCGAAGTTAGTAGGATACTTCACCTGGAAACGAGTCACCAGCCCGTCGATTAACTTGTTTAAGTCGATTTTCCGCTGTTGTTCATCAACATCGGCAAGATTATAGTTCAGAAACTTTTTCACCAGACTGCCGGTTTGCCCAAGCGCCTTTTCCATGGGGAGCAGATGCTTTTGCAACTCATGGGTGTCGGGAAGGCGGTTTTTCATCAGACTGACATTTGGAACCATAACTGTTAACAGATTATTCAGGTAAGCAGTCATCACCCGGGAGAATTGCGATACCTGATCCATAATCTCGTTACGCACTGCCAGTGATTCCTGGTAATATTCGGCAGTTGTATCGAGCGCAAAAACGGTTTTCATGGAATAGTTGTCTTTTAATGGCTGACAATTAATGAACAGCTTCCAGACGCGCACATTGCCATTCTGGGCGACCAGGGGGCACTGGTAGGATTGAAATTCGCCATCCTGTAAATCGAGAAGAATTTTTTCCAGTCCGGGGCGATGATCCGGTGGTAAGAAAGAGGTGAACTTTTCCCCGATCGCATCATTGGGGATTACCGGATTGTCGTCCACGCCGGATGAATTAGCATAAAGTATAACGCCGTTACGATCCAGCGTGTAGATATATAATGGTCCTTTTTCGAAGTAATCGGCATACTTGACGTCGGCGAGAATATCCGGATGTTTTGCTGTTCCCCCGGAAGGTGTATCCTCGCGGTAATGTTCGTAAAGCAATAATGATATCCAGTTCAGCGCCAGGTTGATAAAGGCGCTATGGGTGGTTTCGAAAAGCGGTCGCTGCCGGGTTAATAAACCGAATCCCCAAAGATCATTACGAATTTTCAAAGGGAAGAGAATCGCGCTGCCGGCGTCCAGTAAATCCCAGGATAGTGCAGCGGTTGGGGCGGAGACTTCTTCCATGGATAGTATTTCCGCCTGGTCGATCAACCGGGCTGCTTCCATCAGTACCGAGCGGCCATTATTGACATGGAGAAAGTCCTGGTAAAGGTCTTTCATATCCGGGGAATCAGTCAGGAAATGATGGTCGTTGCCTTCCAGGCAGATAAGAATATGATCGAAGGTCATATTGGCATTAAGATAGCCAAAGATAGCGGACTGCACCTGATCTGCGGATTGGAACTGGAGCGTTTCGTCCTGAAAGGTAATGAGATCAGAAAAGAGATTGATCTGCTGACGGTACTCGTCGATATGCTGATTGAGGGATTGCTGGGATTGCCGGGTAAACGATTCCAGATGTTTTATCTCCGCCGCAATCGATTGCAGGCGGGAGAAAAACTCCGCTTGTTCACCGACTTCTGTCAAAGACGCCAGGATCTTCTCAAAATACTGGGTAATATTGGCTTGCCTGTCCATTGCCCTACCAACTTCGATTCGCATCATGCCTACTACATCGACCTTAATGTAGTTTCTGAATTATATTACGGATAGCGTGGGAAAATATCAAGTGAGAATCCGCTAAAGTTGATGAATTTCCAAAAAAGAATGGCGTTTTTCTGCCGTTCTGGTTACTTCCTGGATCAATTCTTTAAACTCTGCGGAGTTGAGTGTGAAGTAGTCTTCCAGTTTTGGGTCCATTGCGATCAATTCATCAAGATTGTCCAATTCGTGATGAATAAAATGGGCGAGCAGATTGCTGAGGAACATCAGGTGCACTTTTCGGCCGTCTTCAGCGTCGCCGGAAAATTCTTCCGGATAATGATGATAGCGAACCATATTGATCAATGCGGGAGGTAGCTGCCAGCGATCCAATACTTTGCTGCCGATATCGCCATGATGAAAGTTCAGATATTCCCTTTCCGCCTGATGGAATCGCTTTCGGCTTTTACCGGCTTTTTCTACCAGGAAGTAGAAATCCCTGGGGATATTTCGGGAGGCGGCTATTTTGCCAATATCATGGACGAGTCCGGCAACATAATACATGTCGGCATAATCCGGATCGTATTTATCGGCCAGATGTTTCGCGACAATTGCCGATAATGTGGCGTGGTTCCACAACGAGCGAAAATTAAATTTTACATTGGGGTTTTCTTCCAGAAAAAATGGACGGAAAGCAATACTCAGTGCTACTTCCTTCAGATTGCTGAATCCCATCACGATGATTGCCCGGTCGATATTATGCACCACTTTGGGATAATTGAAATAACTGGAATTCGCAATTCGCAACACCTGGGAAAAGAAACTTTGATCGGCACTAAGCACGTTTACCATCCGGGAAACCGGCGTCTCTACATCGGCACATAACTGCAGAATACGCAGGGCGGTTTCCGATGGCAGATCCAGTGCATCAATCTGGGTGTCTTGCTCGTTAATATGCTGCGTCATGGTCATCTCAACAATAGGTTCTAAGTCGTGAAGAAGGGGTTTAGGGGTCTAGGTTTTTAGGGGGTTAGGTTATTGGGGTGTTATCCAAAAAATGCATCTATAAGGGGCTTTTTGCCTACTTCTGTTGTTTACACAAAAGCTTGAATCCCTAATCCCCTAACAGCCTAAATCCCTAACCCCCTAATCCCCTAAACATCCTAAAGCCCAAAAGCGCGAATAAATCCGACTGAAAACGAAACGCCATCGTATGCATCGCTTAAACCGGTTGCATTGGCAAAACGAATAACGTTATAGCGCACGTCCATGGAAATTGCCCAGCTGCCCGCCCAAAGATAATCGACACCGGCACCAACAAAACCACCTGCGCCCAATTCGCTGTCGATGCTGGATAGCGCGTTTACAAAGCTGCTGTTGTCCTTGATGCGCATGCCCAGCGTCGGCCCTGCACCGGTAATCAAATATGGTGACAGTGTGTTGTTCGGATTTTGGGAAAGCCGCATTTTCAGCGTGAACCAAAATGGGATGAGCATGCCGGTTTGGTTGATCGTCGGTGTATAAAAATTTTGGATCGGCGGCGGGGTTGTGCCCACGCTGAGGATGTCCACGTTAAAGCCATAAATCAAGTGGCCGCTGCCACCACGATAATAGGCAATGGATGAACCGGCAAACTCGTTACCGACGTTAAATTGCGCCATACCGTTTTGCTGATAAAAATCGTCCCAGGTTACCCGGGTGTCTTCTATGTCGCGCGGCTCGGTGGGGAATAAGTTCGGTAAAGTTTGCCGCTGGGATTCCTGGGCAAACGCTAGCGAAGTTAACATGCCAAGCAGCAGTAACAGGCAAAATTTCATAATACACCTCATAAGTTATATTTTTTAACTTTATTTCTTAAGGTGCGCAAAGTAAAGCCAAGGTTTTTGGCAGCGCGGGTTTTATTATTATCGTTTTCAATCAATGCCTGCCGAATGATTTCCCGCTCGCAGGCTTCCAGCTTGTCCTTGTATCCCAGTTCGTTATCATCCATAACGATGTCCATCAGGGGAGAGGAGGCTGTATTCTTTTTGCCTTTCAAATAACCGGGTAAGTCTTCTGATTCGATATGGTCACCTTCGCACATAACCACCGCGTTTTCGATGGCATTTTCCAGCTCTCGCACATTACCCGGCCATTCGTAGGCCAATAATGTTTTCCGGGCGTCATCGGTAATGCCTTTCAAAAGGCGACTTTCCTTATCTGCATACTTATCGATGAAGTGATCAGTCAGCGGACCAATATCTTCCAGGCGCTCCCGGAGTGGGGGAATGATAATCGGAATAACGTTAAGCCGGTAGTAAAGATCTTCCCGGAATTCTCCGGAGGTCATTTTTTGTTCCAGATCGGCATTGGTCGCTGCAATCAGACGGACGTTCACTTCTATGTTGTCGACGCCGCCCACCCGGTTAAAGCGTTTCTCCTGCAACACCCGCAGCAGTTTTGCCTGCAGGGAAAGTGGCAGTTCGCCAATTTCATCAAGAAATAAAGTGCCATTGTGAGCAACTTCAAATTTACCTTTTTTCATTTTGTAGGCACCGGTGAAGGCACCTTTTTCGTGCCCAAACAATTCACTTTCCAGCAGGTTTTCGGGAATCGACGCGCAGTTAATTTCTACTAATGACTGGCCTTGTTGCTTACTTTGGTAATGAATCGCGCGGGCGATCAGCTCTTTTCCGGTGCCGCTTTCTCCACGAATCAGAACGGTTGCATCAGATTGTGCCACCTTTGCAACTTTCTGAAAGACCTGCTGCATTTTGCCACTGACGCCGATAATATTGTCAAAACGGTATTTATTGTTCAGCTTGGATTTCAGGCTTTGATTTTCCCGAATCAGGCGATGCTCCTGCAGTGCCCGGCGAAGAATAATCAGTAGCTCATCGAGATTGATCGGTTTGGTGAGATAGTCATAGATGCCCATCTTCATTGCATCCACAGCATTTTTGACGGTGCCAAACGCAGTCATCATGATAATCTTAATGTCCTGATTTTTTTCCAGCACCATTTTAGAGAGGGCCAGGCCATCCTGGTCGGGGAGAAGGTAATCCATCAAGACAACTTCAAAAGTGCCTTTTTCCATAGCAGCGAGTGCCTGCCGGGCATTTTTTGCCTTGGTAATTTCAAATGACTCGTCTTCGAGAATTTCTGCCAGTCCGTTCAAGGTGTTAATGTCGTCTTCGACAAGCAGTATCTTTTCTTTCATCAAATATAATCCTGTAAATTCGTTTGTCCGGCTTTTCTGCGTTCCGAATGCGTATTTTGAACGGTGATATATTTCGTATAAATAAATCCAGGGACAAAATAAGTTGCTGATACATGGTTTGTAGCAATTTAGTTAGGCCACTTGTAGATTTGCAAATTTGCAAAGTGAGCAAAACTGCTGGTGGCTTTTTTAATGCCTGGTAACTTTTGTCCCTTAATTTAACTGACTTTAATATAAGGTTTTCCGGCAAAAATTACTAGTTCTCATTTAGGGCCGGCGTGGTTTGGTCGATCGGCAGATCGATGATTACCGCCGTGCCTTCACCGATTTTACTTTCGATGTATACATCCCCCTGATGCCCCTGAACAATTTGTTTGGCAATTGCTAATCCAAGGCCGCTGCCAGCGCGTTTGGTGGTGTAATAGAACTCGAATACTTCCTGGAGAATTTCTTCCGGGATACCCTCGCCACTATCATGAAATTCCATCTTGACAAAGTGCCGGTTATTCTTGTTGGACTTCCCGGGTTCAATGATTGTGGTCCGCACCGAGAGTTTACCGCCATCCGGCATGGCATCGAAAGCGTTTACGATAATATTATGCAGCACTTGCTTCAATTGATTGTAATCCAGCATGCCGCAAGGATTGTCCGTAGTCAGCGATCGTTCGATACGAATGTTCTTTTCCGTCGCCTGCGCTTCGTGCAGCAGTAATACTTCTTCCAATAATTCATGTATATTAATTCGGATCATATTTAGTTCCGGCGGACGGGCAATAATTAAAAAATTGGTAACCAATTCATTCATACGGGTGATTTCCGATGAAATGATGTCCAGATACTTTGTTTTCCGCTCCGGGGCGACATCCGGCTTGTGGATGGTCTTCTTCAGGATTTGCATATTGATATTCATCGCATTGAGCGGATTGCGGATTTCGTGGCTCACCAGGGAGGCAAAGCGGCTGAGCGCCGCCAATCGTTCCATACGGCGTAAACGAATTTGGTTTTTATGAAGCGATTTTGCCATGGAGTTAAATTCCTGGGCTAGTTCTGCCAGTTCGTCCCGGGTTTGCATCTCGATCTTGTGCTGCAAATTCCCTTCACCGTATTCCCGCACACCTTTTACCAGGGTAAGCAGTGGTTTGGTAAAGCGTTGCACACCCAGTAAGCCAATAATTGCTGCGATGAGAATGGTTAACGCTGTTAGATAGAGTACTCGTTTCTGCATTTGTGTTGCCAGGGCAAAAGCTTCCCGGTGCGATTGCTGAACAACAACGCCCCAGTTCAGCTCCGGCACACTTTCGTAAACAAGAACATGGGTATCTTCCCCCAGTTGATAGGCGGTGGTTAATTCCTTTTCTGTTTTCAGGGAAGAAAAGAAATCGAAGCGGGAGTAATCTTCCTTCTCAAATACCTTGTCTTTATTTTTGTGGGCAATTACCCGACCTTCCCGGCTGAGCAGGAAAACAAATCCGGTATCGCCCACCGGAATATTATCAACCAGCGCCCAGATACTGCGAAGCTCAATCTCGGCAACAATCACCCCAACAATCTGCCCGAATCGTTCAATCGGCTCCGCGATAGACATCAGGGGAAAACGTGATTGGGTAAAATAGACATCCGAGAAATACTCCTTGCCCCGGATACCATCGAGAAAGAAAGGATCGTCCCGGAAATTGAGGTTTTCTTCTCCGAAACGCGTGGTCGCATTGACCTGCCCGCTATCGTTAAGAATGAATACTTTTCGGAAAATCGGGTATCCTTCCTTGAGGCGATTCACCAGGTTGATTTGTTCAATCGCGTCCATCCCGATCGCGTCCCGGGTTAAAGTGGCTGTTTGCAGAATAGTGAGCGGCTCGCGGATAAAAAGGAGGATTTCGTTGCTCGCCCGTAAAGCGGTTTCCCGGTTTTTTTCGTAAATGTAGGTTTGCAGCGTATCTTGCGTGAGGGAAATGAGCACCAGACTAACGATGACCAGCGGTAATACACCGAGGGACATGTAGGAGACGATCAGGCGATTACTAATCTTACGGGACAGAAAGCGGTCAAACTGCCGCTTTAACAGCCGCATCCTGGTGTTCAGATTCAGTTTCATTTATATTTCTGCTTCTCTTTGGGCACGAACCAGGTATCAATCGGGTTCATCCGATAGAAGAAGTCCGGGCCGTTTTGAAAAGTGGAACGAAACTCGTAAAAACGATTGCTTAAACCGATGAGGATTTGTTTTTGAAAAAAGAGAAATACCGCGGGCATTTCATCCCGGGCGAATGTTTGTAAACGATCAAAGGAGTTTTCCCGGAAATTCTTTTTGTCCTCTACCAGCTTGAAAAAACCATCCATATAACCGTTTTGATAGTTGGGCACTCGCTGCCGGGCACCGAGCACTTCAAAGTAAAATTTTTCCACTGCGTCGGAAAGATATTCCGGGTGATAGGTGTAGGTATAAATCATCGCCTGGTAGTCGCTGTTTTCCAGCCGCTCTTTTTTCTCGAAAGGCAATATCGGCGTCGGCTGAACCTGAATATTTAACTCGGAGAGGTCGATGGTAATTGAACGGGCGATATTCGCTTCCAGTTCAGAGTTTTGCGAGAACAGCAGCTTAAAAGAGAGTGGGCGGTTATTGCGAGCCATCAGGTTTTGCTGATTGGGACGCCAGCCAGCCCGGCGCAGCATCCGTAAAGCGACCTCGGGATCATACTCCAGATTTTTCCCATAGCGGTTAAAAAGTGATTTCTTGTAATGGGGGGAAGAGGCGGGGACAAGAGTATTGGCGACTTCTGCGGTGGAGCTAATGAAACGGTCAACAATCTGCCGTCGGTTAACCGCTGCATAAATTGCCTGGCGCACTTCCGATTGGGAAAGCGGGAAGCTTTTAACGTTGAAAAGCATGACCGTTACCTGAACTTCCGTGCGCGGAATGCCAAATACGACGATACGGCTGCCCATCAGATCGTAAATACTGCGGGCGTTGTTTTCGTCCGGCAGCTCGATGTAATCGACATCGCCGTTCACCAGCGCATCAATCAATTCTTGTTCGTCATCAAAGAACTGGAGCTTGATGCGATCAAGAAACGGTTGCCCGGAATAATAAAATGGCGAGGATTTTAAGGTCAGCATGTTCTCGGCCTGAGTTTCAAATTCAAACGGCCCCATGCCAAGCGGTTTTCTCTCGTTAAAATATTCGTAACCAAATTTTAACAGACCCTGATAGTAACCGCGGGAAAGGATCGGAATATCGGCAATTTTCAGATTAAAGGATTTGTCCGGCTCATAAAGCTCGAAAATTATCTCCAGGTCGCCCTTGATGCTAACAGACTTCAGATTACTGAAATCCAGCTTGCGGTTCAGGTTAAATCCACCGTGTTTTTTTACCACTTCAAAGGTGAAAACAACGTCATCATTGGAAAGGCGCCGGCCGTTCTGGAAGTTGATATTACGTTCCAATACCATCCGCCAGATACGCGCATCATCTGTTTCGATATAACGGGCAATCAAATCGGGAGGGTTAACAACTTTGTCAGGGATTTTGGTTAGTCCATATCCGTAAATCATCTGAATGATTTCTTCGTGGATCGGGGAAGTTATTTCAAAAGGATTGAGATCAAATTTTTTATCACTTAATACGCCGATTACCAGATGATCACCATAGCTGATGGTTACATCCGGTTTATTTTGAAGGACCTGACCGGGCAGTCTGCTGTAGAAAAACAGAAGCAGTAAAGAGAGTAGAAAATATGTCGGTCGATATCGCAATATGATTCCCCGTTAGACTCGCAGCCATTTTAATACTATACAGATGTAAAATCAAATTTAAAACGTTGATTTCACTGTTCGGTTCACAAATTACGGGAATATGTTGCGATTTTTTTGAGGATTGCCGAAAATCTTGATTTTAAAAAAATATTTCTGTAAATTGTGAAGCTATGCACAAAAATTATAACCCTTTAATAAGTGAAGAGATGTTGTATGGAAGGTAGCGCCGCTAAGTATCAGTTAAAACAGGTGAATGGTGAGCCGGTTTTTCGCGTGGGTCTGTTTCGCAATCAGGAGCATGTTGATTTCAAAGTAATGGGGAAGTTCTCCTTGCAGGATGAAACGGGGGCGGATCTTGTAAAGAAAATTTCCTCCGATTTAAAGTGGCGAGTGAAGATTAAAGATAGTAAACCGGGGAAAGAGCAGTTTTTTCTGGTTATCTTCGATTCCTTCAGCAAGGAGGTCGCTGAGCAACAGCTGAAAAAAGTAAAGGCGTTGGATGACAGCGCGGAGCTGAAAGTGCTTGGCGGGGAAAATTATGTGCAGAACCGAAAAATTAGCACCAATACGAAATACATCATTACGGCCGGTAAATACAGCACCGAGATGGCCGCTCGGAAAGCCTTCAAAAAATTTCAACCGGAATTTATTCCTTACGTCGAAAAAGAACAACTTCGGGAACCACAAGGGTCTTTGGAAGCCTTTGATGCCGAGTATGATAAGTCTGCGGAAGTGGCAAATGTTTTGCGCATTGTTCCGGAGGATATTAATACGAAAATTAAAGTCTTTGGCGTTCGCAGTTTTAATGACATCTTACAAAAAGATTATTTTGATGACTTAGTGTATAATGGCGTACTGGAGTTTCGTTTCGATATCCAGGGACGCTTAATGGCAATTAGCGAAGTGCCGCTGGAAACTTATTTGAAGCGTGTACTTTTTTCCGAGGCGGGCCCCAGCTTGCCACTGGATTATTATAAGAGCCTGGCAATTGTCGCCCGCAGCGAAGCAATGGCTCGCGTAAATCATGAGCAATTGGGCGATCCGTTTGATTATGATAACATCGGAAAAACCCTGCGTTACTTCGGCGCCGATTTTGACGAAGAAATGATTGATAAAGCGGTGGAAGAAACCCGCGGTGAGGTGTTCTTTGCCAAGGATGTTATCCTTGATACACCGTTTCATCTGATTTGCGGCGGACATACAGAAGATTCTGCCGTTCCGGGTGAAAAAGGCGAAGAGGTCCTCTTCAAAGGAAAATATGACTGGCATACCGTGCCGGATGATTTTACGACCTTGCAAGATGAACTGATGGTGCGGAAATGGATTCATAGCCGCCCGGATACCTGGAGTAATTTGAAAGGCCGTTCTCTGCCACCATCACTGGAACGGGTGAAGAAATATTTCCGCTGGGAGATGAATTATTCCCGCAAAGAGCTCGAAGAGTTAATCCGTAAAAAAACCGGTGAGGATATCGGTATTCTTTTCGAGGTGATTCCGCTGCAACGGGGGCGTTCCGGCCGTTTGAAAGAAGTTGAACTGATTGGTAGCCTGAAAAATTACCGGATTCGCGGTCAGTTGAATATTCGCGAAGCACTCGCTTACGATTACCTCCCCAGCTCCTGTTTTATCGTCGAAGGTGAATTGGATGATACCGGCACACCGATATCATTTACTTTCGTCGGTGCCGGACAGGGCCATGGCATTGGTATGTGTAAAACCGGCGCGGCGGTAATGGCCATGGAAGGAAAAAACAGTAAAGAGATTCTCGAGCATTATTTTGAGTCATGTGATATTAAGTCTATTTACAAAGACTAATCACTTGCTGAACAGATTTTAAAAGGAATTATTAAAGATGATTGAAGATATTACCAGCCGCATTAACGAAGCAAAAAAAGTACTGACTAACCTTCGGGGGTATCTTTGATATAGATACCCTGGAAACAGAAGTTGCTGAATTAGAGAAAAAAACCAGTCATCCCGATTTTTGGAATTCCCCGGAAAAAGCCCAATCGACCTTGAAGCACCTCAATCAGAAGAAAGAAAAACTTGAGGACTGGAAGAAGCATTTTCAGCAGACGGAAGATATCGAACTAATGTTGGAAATGGCCCGGGAAGCGGACGATCAGGATGAACTTAAGTCACTGGACAGCGAGAGTGCCGAATTAATTTCATCCGTAAAAGATCTCGAGCTTCGTGGACTACTTTCGCAGCCGGAAGATAGTAAAAGTGCGATTCTCACCATCCATCCCGGCGCTGGCGGAACGGAAAGCCAGGACTGGGCGCAAATGCTGATGCGCATGTTCCTGCGCTGGGCAGAGCGGCGTAACTTTAAGACCAATATTCTCGACCAGCTCGACGGCGAAGAAGCGGGAATCAAAAGCGTAACGATTGAAATCAAAGGGAATTACGTTTTTGGCTACTTACGTTCGGAAGTTGGCATTCATCGTTTAGTTCGTATATCTCCCTTCGATTCGAACGGACGCCGCCATACCTCTTTTGCTTCTATTTTCGTTCTCCCGGAAATGGATGATGATATTGAAATAGAAATTAACCCCAACGATCTGCGCATCGATACCTATCGCGCCAGTGGCGCCGGGGGGCAGCACGTAAACCGTACGGATTCCGCGGTGCGTATTACCCATGAGCCGACTGGCGTTGTCGTCACCTGCCAAAGCGAGCGCTCTCAGCATAAGAATAAAGCGAATGCGATGAAAATCCTTAAAGCAAAGCTTTATCAAAAGAAGCTGGAGGAAGAAAAAGCGAAGCGGCAGGAAATGGAAGACAGCAAGACTGAAATCGGTTGGGGAAATCAGATTCGTTCCTACGTATTTCACCCTTATAATATGGTCAAAGATCATCGCACCACGCATGAAACTGGCGATATCCAACGGGTGATGGATGGCGAGATAAATGATTTTATTTACGCTTACTTGCTGAAGGCACCGGAGTTAAACAAGTAGACGCGAAAACATGGCGAGTAAGTTTGAAAAAATATCCTTCATGCTGAAGAAGCTGAAGCGAGACCTCAGCCGGGGAGCAGAATTTTATCCCATGGCGGAAGATGTTCACTCTTCCCAGTTAGGGGAATACTACTTCCTGATGTTTGAATCCGCCCTGCTCGCCGGCATTAGCCAGAATTTTCATTTTGATGATAATGGCATTCCCCTGATTCCTACTTACATAGATGTTGAAGAAAGAAAGTTGATCTATTATCCCATTTCAATTGGGCAATATGGGCTGGCGATCTTTCATACCTATCTGGAAACCGGCTCGCCGGCAGATCGCAGTCGCTTTCTGGCAATTGCCGATTGGTTTTATAATGCCCGTGTTGAAGATGAGGCGCGCGGTGTTTTTTGGTTGTCGGAAGTTCCCAAACCGGAATATCGTATGTTCGACCCCTGGCCATCCGCTTTTGCGCAAAGCCGGGGTATTTCTATTTTGCTGCGGGCGCATCAAATAACCGATGATCCCAAATACCGGAAAGCTGCTCTTGATGCTCTAAAGATTTATGAGATTCCCGCGAAAGAAGGAGGGGTGACTACCTTTTCAGAAAATGGGCCACTCTATGAAGAATACCCGGCGCAATTTCCGACGGTTGTTCTCGATGGGGCAATCTTTTCACTGTTTGGATTATATGATTGTGTGCGGGCGGTACCGGAAAGTGAGCAGGCAAAAAAACTATTCGATGAAGGTATTGCCGCCTTGAAAAAAACACTACCGGCATTTGATTTAGGATACTGGATTCGCTATAACCTTTGCCGGGAAGATTTTTATCCGAAGCTCGATCCGGCATCAATCGGCTACTTTATTCTGATTAATTCCCAGTTACGCATTCTACACAAAATTACCGGCGATGATTATTTCCTGGAAACTGCCGATCGCTGGATGAAATACAACCGTTTGAGTAGCAAAATACGGATGTACTGGGCAAAATACTGGGCCCTGCGTAAGCTGAATAGAATTTGACAGTTATCAGTTGTCAGTAAACAGTAAACAGTTATCATTAAACAGTTATCATGAATTACGTTGTCTTGAAAATTGTTCACTGATAACTGATCACTGTAAACTGATCACTGACAACTGTTCACTGTTCACTGTTCACTGTTTTTCCGGTAAGCCATAAATCCGAAAAATAACAATCCGCCATAAACAATTAGCCAACCAATCCATGAAATCGTTACGCCGGTAAAGTAATTGACTGGATAGAAGTTCAAGTGAATGGTGTGTTTTCCGGCAGGGACCACCATCGAGCGAATGATATGGTTGGTTTTGTAAATTTCCAGCGTCTGACCATCTTCAGTGGTTGCCGTCCATTCCGGATAGTATACTTCAGAAAGCACCAGTAATGTTTGCGTATTGGTCGATACTTCCAAAGTCATTTCGTTTGGCTTAAAATCGGTGACTCTGGCGTAGCTGTTACTGTCTGGTGCGGCTATCTCTGCAGCAAGCGGCGCTTCCAGCAAGGCGATTTGGGATGGATCGAATTCTGCTGAGTTCATAAACTTCAACCGTTCCACGCCATCTTCGATCACTTTGGTTTCCCCAACCATAAAAGCCCTGGGAAGTGCCTTTTCATTTCGGTAGGCGTGAATATTGGCATTCTCATCGCTGCCGAGATAGGTTAATTCCGGCATGGAAGGGAATCGTTGACTAAGGGCCAAATATTTAGCGTTCAACAGGCCAAGAACGTTTAGATTGATTGGCATGGAAGGATTGGTACGGGTAATCAGATTGTTGGTGATGATATCCTGAATCACCTGCGTTTTAGCAGGAGAATATCCCCCAATAGATTGATGATGATACTGCCAGCGGGAATCACTCGCTACACTGCGAATTGGCGGAACTACCCGGTAAAGGGCTTCACCCTGATCCCTGGCATCATTTTTAATGATCTGATCCACGGCATTTTCCCGGTATACTTGCTGCTCGATACGATCGAGGTCTACAAACTGGCCTTTCAGATAACCAGCAGAAACCAAACCGAGGTCCAGGGTGACCAGAACGAGCAGGCCCACTAATAAATAGGATTTCTTGCCAATATCCTTGAGAAGCATAAAGATGAGGCCGCCGACCATCAGGAAAAAAAATAAGGTTCGAATCGCGGATGTTTGCAGAATATCCAGGCGGGCTTTTTTGAGCAACTCCACCAGCTGCCGGGCCTGTTCCGGGCCATATTGACCGGTATAACGCTGCACCTCCCCGGCCGGAGAGAGTGCGAAACTACTGCCCAATAGTAATGGTAGTGCCAGTATGGCCAGATAAACACCACCGAGTATAAACAGGCGCTTCTGTCGTTCTTTATCCGCAAATCCCTTGGTAAACATTTCCTGGATACCAATTGCTGCCAGAATACAGGTATTGAACGAGACCAGGGTGAGGATCATCATCGGTACCCGGAATTTGTCGAAAAAGGGAAGGTAGTAGAAAAATATTTTATATAGAGATGAAAAGTTTCTGCCAAGAGATAAAAGTATCGCAAATATGGTAAGTGCCGTCAGGGCTTTAACCAGTGGATTATGCCACTGAAAGAAAATCGCAATTAGCGCAAGAAAAGCGAGGATCACACTTAAATATTCCAGGGATTGTGTCAGCGGTAAATCCCCCCAATACGCAGGAATCTCCCGATTCTTAAATTGGGAAACAGCATTTCCGGTATACACTTCGGTGGATGTGCCGCCATGAAAGCGCGGGACGATCAAGTTCCAGAATTCCTCTGCAGAATAAGACCAATTGGTTGCATAATCATAACCGACACCTTTTTTGTCCTGTTCGGATACTGGGCCCTGGATGTTAACGGCATTACCACCACGGGTGGAGTGTGGGGTAAAATCCCGGGTTGGCAGCAATGGTTGCGCAACAATCATCGCAACAAGGACGACAGCTGCGACGACCAAACCGTTCACTCTCAGGAAATCGCCCCATTTTTTTTCCAGGGCTAATTTCACATAAGGTGTAATGCCGATAAAAATCAGCAATAACATGCCATAGAATACGATTTGATAGTGCTGAGTACGAAGCATTAAAGCAAAGGCAGTGGTAAACAGCAGACCACTGAGTAGATTACGTTTTTCGAGCAAGATCAGGAAGGTAAGCATCACATATGGCAGCCACATGATTGCCCTAAGCTTCGAAAAATGGCCGACAACTATAAGGGCTTGAAAGTGTGGCATTAAAGTAAAAGCAGCGGCGGAAATAAGCGCGATTATAGTGCTTTGTTGGAGATAGCGAATGAGCAGGAACATTCCCAAAGCACCAAGCAATAAAAATAAAATACGTACATCGAGAAGATCTGTAAGCGCAAATAAAAGGGTATCGGCAGACCAGGTAATGGCGGTATAACGGTGATAGATTGGCATACCCGCAAACATATAAGGATTCCATAAAGGCCTGATCCCGGTTTCTGCTTCGTAGGTTTTTATCTGCTTGGTGTTTCCGATACCGGATACAACGTCGCTTCCCTGCACATCCATTCCCTGGAATGCCATCGGGCTATAGAGAAATAATACGATAGCGAAAAGAATACCCAGGCCAATCCAGCTGGCGCGAGGATTTTCGAGCTGTTGCATGAATCCATCCTGGGGGGCTTTTCTTGATGTCGGAATTTTAGAAGATGGGCGGGTAGATTTCTTCGGTGACTTAGCCATAAAAGCCTCTGGTTAACGTGATCATTCAGCGCCTTATGGGCGTTGGAAAATATAGTGCCGCAATCTGTTCTTATTTTACCCGGTAATTGTAACATACTTAATAATACCGAATCGGCGCGCTTAATATATTCATTAATATCTGCATTTCAAAAAGCTTTTCAGGAGCAGAGAGGCGATGTCAACTGCGGAAAAATAAGAGAATCGTTTACATAGATTATTTTTTTACTAAATTGATATTGGAAAGTTAGTAGCGAAAAAATTTCGAGCTAGAATCCAGATAAATTGACGATGTGAAAAGTGTGATACAGAAAAATTAAGGTAAGGAGTAGTAAATGGATTTCCAACTGAGTGATGCCCAGGTTTCTATCCAGCGGGCAATACGCGATTTTGCCCAGGAAGAGATTGTGCCGAATGTGATGGAATATGATGAACGAAAAGAATTTCCTGCGCACCTGATCCAAAAAATGGGGGAGTTAGGATTGCTAGGAGTGTTTTATCCGGAGGAGTATGGTGGCGCGGAAATGGGTTATACAGATTATGCATTAATACTAGAAGAGATTTCCGCGGCGGACCCATCCATCGGTCTTAGCGTTGCCGCACATAATTCTTTGGGTACCAACCATATTTTTACTTTTGGCAGCGAAGCCCAGCGTCAGCGAATTATTCCCCGCTTGACCAGTGGAGAGACAATGGCCGCCTGGGCGTTAACCGAACCAAGTGGCGGCAGCGACGCATTCGGCTTAAAAACAACGGCCCGTAAGGTGGGCGATAAGTGGATTCTTAACGGCTCAAAAACGTTTATAACCAATCCAAATTATGCTGATTACGCCGTTGTTATGGCACGAACCAACCCGGAAAAAGGGAAAGCGGGTATCTCTGCATTTATTGTAGAAAAAGGTATGCCGGGATATACCGTCGGTAATCCCATGAACAAGCTGGGAATGCGCGCCAGCGATACTGCAGAGCTATTCCTGGAAGATTGTGAAGTGCCGGCGGAAAACCTTCTCGGAAACGAAGGCGAAGGATATTTCGATGCATTGAAAATCCTCGACGGTGGCCGGATTAGCATCTCCGCTATGTGTGTAGGCATCGCCCGCGGTGCTTTTGACCATGCCATGCGTTATGCCCAGGAGCGCAGCGCTTTTGGCAAGTCGATTTCTCAGTACCAGGCGATTAAATTCAAACTGGCAGATATGGCCACAAAGATTGAAGCGGGCCGCTTGTTGACATTGCGCGCTGCTTCGCTGAAAGACCAGGGCCTTCCCTCATTGACGGAAGCGACTATGGCGAAACTTTTTAGTAGCGAAGCCGCCGTCGATATCGCAAATGAAGCTGTGCAGATTTTTGGCGGTTACGGCTATATTAAAGAGTACCCGGTCGAGAAGTTTTACCGGGATGCCAAATTGGGAACAATAGGTGAAGGCACATCGGAAATACTCCGTCTGGTGATTGCCCGTGATCTCATCAAGAAGTATGCGATTAACATGGAGAAAGAACTCGTTTAACTGATGAGTCGCCCTCCTTTCTGATAATTCTAGCGCCCGGCAATTTTTGCCGGGCGTTCTATTTTCCCCGCCTTGAAACAGAGCGTTCTTGTCACTATATTGGGTCTCCAGAAAATTGCAGGAGAATATTTCCATGAGTAAAGCTTTTTTTCAGCAGGTTTTTTCAGCTTTCATAATTTTGGCGCTGGTAGCATGTAGCAAGCAATCGGATGATGCTCATGCAGACCAGAATCACCACGAGTATAATGTTGCCACGCAATTGGCGAAATTTACCCCGGTGGAGATTGCCTATGATGCGTCTACACTAAGTGAAGGGGACCAAAAAGCGCTCATCAAAATTGTCGAAGCATCGCGACTGATGAATGATATTTTCCTTCACCAGGTCTACAGTGAAAATGTCGCTTTACAGGAAAAGATTGCCGGAATGGATGGCCCGGAAATGAAAGCTGTCCAGGAGTACTTCACAATTAATTTTGGACCTTTTGATCGCCTTGAGCATAATAAACCTTTCCTCGACGGCGTTTCTGCCAAACCGGCCGGTGCGAACTATTATCCTGCAGATATGAGTAAAGCAGAATTTAATAAGTGGGTTGCCGATAACCCCACGGATGAGCCCGCTTTTACCGGCTATTTCAGCGTCATTCGCCGCGATGGCGATCGCCTGGTAGCGATTCCTTACTCGGAAGCTTACAAAACTTTTTTAACGCCGGCAGCAAAATTACTAAAGGAAGCTGCAGAACTGACCGATAATAGTTCACTTGCGACATATTTGAACAGCCGGGCAGATGCATTCTTCAGCGATGATTATTATCAGAGCGATATGGATTGGATGGATTTGAAGGACCATAGCATCGAAGTTGTTATCGGCCCTTACGAAGTATACGAAGATGAACTTTTTAACTATAAAGCAGCTTTTGAATCGTTTGTTACGCTGGTGGACCCGGAAGACAGCCAGAAGTTGAGCAAAATTGGCGGTTATTTGAATACTCTGGAGCAACGACTGCCAATTCCTGAAGTACATAAAAATTTAAACCGGGGCAGTGAATCTCCTCTGAAAGTCGTTAATGTCGTCTATACTGCCGGCGATGCCGTAGCCGGTGTTCAAACCATCGCTTTTAATCTGCCAAATGATGAGCGCGTGCGGGAAGCCAAAGGCAGCAAAAAAGTAATGCTGAAAAATATTTCCCAGGCAAAATACGAAAAAATTTCGACGCCGATTATGAAGCGGGTGCTGGCGGAAAAAGATCTCTCAAAAGTTTCCTTCGATGCATTCTTCTATCACGTTCTCATGCATGAGATGGTGCATGGTATCGGACCGGGAAAAATCGTAAAAGATGGACGAGAAACCACCGTTAATAAAGAGTTGAAGGAGTTGTATTCTGTTTTGGAAGAAGCGAAAGCGGATGTTGTTGGCTTGTATTTCTTTCCTTATATGGTTAACGAGGGGGTTTTCGATGAAAAGCTTGGCAACGAAGTTTTTGCCAGTTTTGTTGGAGGGATTTTCCGTAGTGTGCGTTTTGGCATCAACGAGGCCCATGGAGGCGCCAATGTCATTTCGTTGAATTATTTGCTGGAAAAAGGAGGCATTCTGTTTGACGCAGCAAGCGAACGCTTTAGTGTTAACGATGAGGAAATTACCAAAGCAGTCGCAACGCTGGCTAATGAGCTATTGATGCTGCAGGCGAATGGCGATTACGACGCTGCCGTTAAGTTTGTAAATAGATACAGGGTTGTCTCTCCGGAGTTGGCGACTGTTCTCGCGAAATTGTCGGATATACCGGTTGATATAAAGCCGATATATGGCATTGAAAAAATGTTGTCGGAAAAATAAACGTCTTTTGTTTTTCCTGAAAAAAGGTTTGGATCATATCTCAGCAGGGGATATACTCTCTGCTGATCATTAAAGTTGTTCCGGAGGGAGCGCTGTGAGTGGCATTGTTGTTATTCCGGACTTCTGCTTGTTTAATACCCTGTCCCAGATGCTTGTAGGTAATAATGTCGTTAACTGATGCTAAGGTGTAAATGAAGATACTTCTCACTGCAGTTGGAAGTACGGGTGATATTCTTCCTTTTGTCGCACTGGCGGAAAACCTGAAAAAAGCAGGCCATATCGTTAAGGTCTGTTCCTATGATGTATACAAAGCCAAGTTCGATAAAATTAATATTCCTTTTGCCGCAGTAGGGCCCACTATCGATCTCGAACGTGTCGGGAAGGTGCGGGATAGCCTGAAGAAGTTGTCTCCGTTGAGCCAGCTGAATTATTTGGTTGATGAAGTCTTTTTAAAAGATGGTGAAAAGTTTTACCAGGATTCGGTTGAAGCATCCCGGGGATATCACTTTGGCGTTTGTCATAGCCTGGATTTCATCGGTCAGCATGTCATGATTCAAAATAATATTCCCTGGGCCTCTGTTGTCATTTGTCCGGGAATTATTCCCACCGCATACAATTCCCCAATGAATTATTTTAACTTTGGACAAGTAGGCAATCGCCTCGCCTGGAAAATGTTAAATCGTATGAAGGCTGGTGTTGAAAAAACGATCGAAAAGTATCTTTTTGAATTGAATGGCATTGAGAGAAAAATTAACACTATCGGTACATTCTCTAAAGATGTTAATTTGGTTGCGGCCTCTGCGCATGTTGGCAAAACTTACCCGGATCTCCCGGAAAATTTTACAGTTACTGGTCCATGGTGGGTGCCGGAAGGTCATTATGATCCGCCACCACACTTAGCGGAATTTGTAAGGGATGACAAAGCTGACGTGGTTTTCACATTTGGCTCGATGGGGCTTAGTGAGGGGATGAACAAAAAGCAATTGTTTCTGGAAACAGCAAAAAAAGCTGGCGTTCGGGCAATTATCCAAAAGGGCTGGGAAGGCGGCAAAGAAGATGATTTACCCGATAATGTTATCATGGTAGATTATAAACTGCCATTCCATTACTTATTCCGGCAAGCAAAAGTTGTCGTTCACCTTGGTAGCTCTGGTACGACCATCGCGGCCTGTAAAGCTGGCGCTGTTTCGGTAACAGTGCCGCATATTGTCGATCAACGTTATTGGGCATCAATGTTAAAAGAGCTCGGTGTTTCCCGTAAACCCCTTTCCCCGGATAAGTTAAAAGCGGGAGTTTTGGCAACAGAAATAAAAGCTGCGCTTAAGGATCAGCGGTTGCACGAACGAGTGCAAAAATTAAGCGAATTGTTAGATGCGGAAAACGGCACGGATGTCGCTGTGAAAACTATTGAAGAATATGTTTATAGCATAAAGTAAAGGATTACAATGAAATTTTTACCCTGGTCCCAGGATTTTTGGCTTTCCCGGGAAGGAAGTGTGCTTCCCTACGATAAACTTGAACATTACCTCATTGCATTTATAGCAACTTTTACAGGCATATTCGCTATGGGGCTTTACCCTTATGCGGTAATAGCTGTCGTTTTTTTATTAGGCATTGGCTGGGAAATACGAGATGGATTAGTGCCGGTGAAAAAGGGCAGCACGGTCATTCAGGGATTTAGTTGGAAAGATTTAATCTCTGATTTTGCCGGTATTGTTACCGGTTATTTTGCTGCAACATATTATCTCTAATCCCCTCATTTTTTTCCTGTGATATAAATAAAAAACCCGACGGTTGGGCACACAACCGACGGGCTGCGGATAATAGCACATTTAGAAACTGGATGTGTGCTATTTATTATTCCGCTTATTTTCATACGTAAGAGGTAAGAGACAGTTCCTTCTAAGCCACCCGAGAATGATCTGTTATTTCTAAATTCTTCTGTAATAGCTTCAATGCCTTGGTAATTCTGCCTTCAACTGTTTTTACCGAAACGCCTAAAGATTCTGCAATTTCCTGGTTCTGAAAGCTTTCAAAACGGCTTAATATAAACGTCATCTGATAGTTTTTCGGAAGCTCAGAAAGGGTGGAATTAATTTCTTCATATAGTTCGTTCAGAGTAATTGAGGGCGATGAAAATGCATGTGTCGTCGCAGAGTAACTGTCCTGACATCTCCTTCTGGCAAATCTTTGGCGTTGTTCATCGATGGTTAGATTCACGGCGATTCTATACATATATGATTTAAGTGAATAGTTTGGATTCAAAGTTTCCCGATGATGCCATAGCCGAATAAATACTTCCTGGGCTAAATCTTTCGCTGTATCCATGCATTGAACTCTTTTCCTTAAAAAAAGAACCAAAGCAGGATAATACTTCTTAAAAAAAGCATCATAAGCAATATCATCTCCCTGTTGGATCTTCTTACAGATAATCTGATCGTTCAGATTGATTGACGGTTGCATTGTGTTTCCTCCATATTTTCGCATCTGCGATAGTGTTTTAATTACGCTGGCCAATGACGATATCTGGCATATATACTTCATA
Source organism: Calditrichia bacterium (assembly GCA_028284905.1). GTDB lineage: Bacteria > Calditrichota > Calditrichia > RBG-13-44-9 > J075 > JACKAP01. The sequence goes on along the minus strand of JANQQU010000036.1, from coordinate 7,146 downwards.
ACCCAATACCGTGCCAGTTAATGGATGCGTCCCTAAAAAGCTGTTATTTATGAAATTAGTGGAAATTGTAATATCGACAGGATTGTCGAAAATGGGGGAAAGTCGTAAATTATGTCGAAGCATGATTTACAACTTTTTCTGCTTCGGTCGTACTGAGCAATACTAAAAAAAGTGTTGAGGCTTGCTAATTATATTCTGCTTATTGGTTAGGCAGGCGAGTTTTCAAATAATGAAACTGTGTAAACTCTTCCGCGTTCATCGGTAATATAAAAGCAAGTTCGTTGGTAGTATAGACGGGAAATTCTACACTTAAATCGTCCGGATTTTGCAATTCAGGATTAACCAAAAAAACTTCACTTCTTAACTTTTTACTGTAAATTTTGATAAGTGCCCGCTCTCCTTGTAATAATTCAAAAAGTTTTAAGAGCATATCTTTTGTATCATACTTATCAGTCGATGATAACGATTCATTCTCTGATTGAGGTGTTTCAGCCACTTTTTTCATTGTGGCTCCTTTCGGTAACATGAATAAAAAAACTATCCCAAAAGCGCCTTAGAGTAAATGTAAAGCACGCAATATTGTATTATACTTAAACTTTACGTCGATTGTCAACGAAAAAATGCATTTAGGGCAAAAAAAAATATGGATAAGGGTAAGATATTAATGGGAATATAAAAAAATAAAACCCCTATAAGTGCATTGTCTTGTGTGATTGAACCCGTTTTCTTTTACATAATTATTCATTTTGAGCTAACGAACGGGTGAAAATTTATAGTTGAAAAAGATGCTTGCCATAGACTTCCAACAGCTCGGTTGAACGTCTCTGCGAATGACCTGGTGCAGTGATTGGAGGGGAAATTTTTAGGCTGAATATTGCCTTGGGGTTTTTTGCTGAAATCAGTACTAAAACGATTTTACTGGTTTTTCATCGGGGGAGATAATGGGCGTCGGATCAGAGTATGCTTGTTCATCATAGTAAGATTGTTCGTTAACCAAATGCTCGATAGCCTGGTCGATATCTTCTACGATTTTGTTGAAGGATCCGTTAATATCTTCGGTGTTATCCTGATAGGTTTTATCTTTGTGTTGAGACGAACAATCTTGCCGTTGAAATTGTCGGCAGCAGATAGCTAAAAAAGAACGGAGCATATTAATCCCCTATACTTGGTGATAACGAAAACAATCCGTTGTATGGTCGTTTACTAATCCTGCAGCCTGCATAAATGCATAACAGATGGTAGAGCCAACAAACTTAAATCCTCGTTTCTTTAAATCCTTGCTCATCGCATCGGACTCGGCAGTACTTGCCGGTACTTCCCGGAGAGATTGCCATTTATTGACAATTGGTTTACCGCCAACAAATTGCCAGATATATTTGTCGAAACTACCAAATTCTTTCTGTACTGCCAGAAACGCCTTTGCATTGCCAATTGACGCATTGATTTTTAAGCGATTGCGTACGATACCGGGATTGTCCAATAATTCCAGAATCTTTTTATCATCATAGGTCGCGACAATGGCCGGGGCAAAATTATCGTAAGCTTTTCGGTAGTTCTCTCGTTTCTTAAGAATGGTTATCCAACTTAAACCAGCCTGGGCGCCTTCGAGAATTAAAAATTCAAAGAGATCTCGTTCATCATGTATCGGGACGCCCCATTCCTGATCATGATAATCTGCATATAGATCATTGCCTTCCGGTACCCATTCACATCTTTTTGACATATTTTGCCCCACAGAAAAAAGACAGCAGATAGAATGTCGAAACACCTATCTGCTGCTTGCCTACTATATGTTATTTAGAGAACTGCTTCAGAGTTTGGCGCACAATATATAACAGAATATTTTGTGACGCTACGAAAATCCTGATTTTTAACCGACATTAGAATCAAATTGGCAAATGCCAAAAATAGTGCCTTCAATATCCTTACAATAAGCCATATAGCCAACGCTCTGGATAACCATCTTTTCTACAACGATTTGCCCGCCATTGGATGTTACCTTTTCACAATATTCATCAATATCCGGGACCTCAATTGTGTTAACAGTGCCGTTAAAAATTTCTCCCGGTTGAAAAATACCTCCATTAATGCCGTCACCGTCTTTGCCAGTCGTGACCATCCAGTAAGCCTGTGGGCCATCCCATTTCTTGATATCCCATCCAAAAACATTCTTGTAAAATGCGACCATTTTCTCCGGATCGTTAGCACTAATCTCAAAATGAACGACTCGAAACATCCGCCAGCCTCCTTTATTTATTTACTTTCTTATGCGACAACCCGCAAGTAATGGGCCCAATAGCCCTGGGAGTCGCCGTATTGGTTTGCAAGTTCAGTAATGTTATTCGCGAGACTCTGCCCGTAAAACCGGGTGGCAGCGACTAGTAATCGTTTATCTGTCGCCGGCACTCTTTCCATTCGGCCCAAACCGCGAATTAAAATAAATCTGGATGACCAGCCACCGATGCCTTTGACATTTTCCAGCCATTCGAGCACTTTCTCATAAGGCGCATGCCGTAAGAACGTTTCGTCGACATCTGTAAATGCTTGTGCGACAGCATGCAGGTACTCAGCTTTCTGCGGGTGTCCCAGGAGCTTGGTGAGATAATGCCGCTTTTCGAAAGATAGCTGTGCCGGTTCCGGGAAGGTGCGCATTGTCGATTTACGCGTGTTGATACTAATGCCATATTCCCTGATGAGCGCCTGTTTCATCTTCCAGGCCATCACGACAGACATCCGTTGGGTGAGGATCGCCCAGCAGGCATTTTCGAATGGTGTTAAAAATTTTACCTGGTGATAGCCGTAAAGTTTGCGAATAACCGGATTGAAGTATTGGTCATGAGCAGCTCTTTCATAAAACGATTGCAGATTATCATAAAGACTGAGAAAGAACGTTGCCCGGTCCAGTGCAGCGTATTTTGTATCCTCGGAAATTGTATTGTCGGAGAGTAAGACGTATTCCAGTTCCGGACGGTCGATAGTGCCGGTCGATTTTATCCGGAAAATAAATGCCTGTCCGTTAATGGAGATTGCTTTCGTCAGCATCTGTCCGGAAATAAACTGTTCGTTTTTTGCCGGGGTAAAAATTTTCAAAAAATTGAGTGTCTTGTTAAAGTCAAAAGGGGGCGTAGGATGAAGCTTGCCCTGATCCAGAAATAGATTCATAGTTTAGTCTACCGTAATCGTAAAAATTGCATTATAGAAATTCCCTTATACAATGAATTGTTTTCCGGAGCTTCCCAAAGGCAGCAAAGTGCTACATTCGGAAATTCACCGGTTTACACGGCAGAAATGTTCAGGTTTGATGGAATTCAACGAGCAGTGAAGAGTCTTAACAATGAACAGGTTTAATCTCCCCAGATTACCAGCGCATTGTTTTGAAAAAAGGAAAGAAAAATTTACAATTCCCTGATGACTTGAATAACGTTACCGAGAATAGCAAAACCGGGCGTATTCTTGTCGAGAATCATGGATTGCCGGTCGGGGGTGTTGCATTCCAGGCGAATCCGATTAGCACTGCGAAAATAACGCCGAATGAAAATGCGTTCACCAAGCTGAACAACCAATACATCCCCTTCCAGATAGCTGCGTCTTTTTTCAACGATAACATGATCGCCTTTCCGGAGACCGGCATCGGACATGCGATTATCCGGAACAGCCATACTGAAACGATTGACTGAATCGAAACTAAGATTCATTACCATATTTTCTACACCTTTCTTCAAATGAGTCTCCGCATTTTCCAAAAGATATTCCAGGCGCGGCAGGCGTAAAAATTCTTCGCTGGTGACATCACCGGTGAATGTTTTTTCTGATTGAAGCGTTGTTTGCTTGGCCATAGTGTAGCTCTAATGCTAAATGTTTAAAATTAGCGATATTCAGTAGATTAATTGATAACATCACGGATTAAACCAACAACCCGTCCCTGAATTTGCCAGTCGCCATCAGGATGGATATCCGGATAGTCCGGGTTTTCCGCTTTCAGGTATTTATTGCTGTCATTCACCATTAAACGTTTAACGGTCACTTCATCCTGAATAAGCGCGACAACGATTTGTCCCGGTTCAGCAACTTTTGTGGAGAAAACAATTACCATATCGCCATCCATAATACCGGCGTTCATCATACTCATCCCCTGAACGCGCAGGGTAAAATAGCGTCCTTCAGATTTGATTAAGCGGCGGGGGACAGCAACATGATCTTCGATATTTTCTTCGGCGAGAATGGGAAAACCGGCAGAAACCCGGCCAATCAACGGCAGGTTAATCATTTCCGGGGGTAGATGCTGATAGCGTTTATCAACGATACGGATACTGCGGGCAGTGGTGTCAGCCTTTTCAATATATCCTTTGCGGTTTAGCGCTTCCAGATGGCGAACAACACCGTGTTTGGAGGCAATGCCAAAAGCATCGGCAATCTCCTGGTAAGTGGGCGGATAGCTATAATTTGAAATATATTCTGCGATAAACTGCAGAACATCTTCCTGGCGCTTGGTGAGCCCTTTCATAATATAATGCTCCTTAAGAAAATTGAACTGTGTTCCCCAAATTTAGATACTTGTTTTATTAAGTATACATTGGTTCACTGGAAATAATAAAGATAAATTATTGTTTTGTCAAGCTTTTTTTCGAAAAAAGATATAAATATGTTCACTTGTAAATATGTTCACTAGTGAAAAATTCATTCTTCTAAACGGAAAAGAAACTTGGTATTGCGCTAAATCGAATGTAAATTTTCAATCTTGTACCGGTTAGGGCATTTCACAAAAATCAAATGGGTTAGATGAAACGGATGGAAATTATCATTCTCGGCAGCGGTACGTCAATGGGGGTTCCCATGGCAGGTTGCGACTGCCGGGTCTGTCAATCGAGCGATCCGAAAGACAAGCGTTTGCGCACATCTGTTTTTATCCGCACAGGCAATGCCCGCATCCTTATCGACACCTCTGCAGATTACCGTCAACAAATGCTTCGGGAAAACATCCGGGATTTGGATGCAGTGCTTTACACCCATCACCATGTGGATCATATTCTCGGAATGGATGATCTGCGCAGCTTTAATTTGCTTAACCGCCACTCTATTCCGCTATACGGCATGGCAGAGACGATGGAGAATATCCGGCGGGTCTTTACCTATGCATTTAACAATGAAAAACAGGCGTCCAGTATTCCCATGCTGGAAATCAATCTTATTAATGATCAGCCGTTTCAGGTGGCTGATGTGCCGGTAATTCCCATTCCATTGTTCCACGGAAAAATGCCGGTGCTTGGCTTCCGGATCGGTAATTTCGCTTATTGTACGGATGTCAGCTTTATTCCGGAAACCTCCTATGATCTGTTGAAAAATGTTGATGTTTTGATTCTGGATGCATTGCGCTATCGTCCCCATCCAACACACTTTTCTATTGACGAGGCTGTTGCGGAAGCACAAAAAATTGCCGCCGGTAAAACCTATTTTACTCATATTTCCCACCAGGTGCTGCACGCAGAAGCGGAAGCTGCTTTGCCGGAAAATATTCACCTGGCATACGATGGACTCCGTTTTAATTTGTCCCGGGATTAAGGAAGTTATACAGTCGTAAATGAGTATTTTTAAACAAATATCCAACCTTGCCCATCATTCGGCGATTTATGCTATCAGCACCGCCATGCAGAAAATGCCGGCGATTCTGCTGATGCCGATTTATACCCGGATGGACTATATTCCCTCCCGCAGCGATTACGGGGAATATGTGATGATATTTACCTTCATCGCCTTTATGAATTTCTTCTATAATTATGGGATGGATTCGGCGATGATGCGCTATTTTTTTCTGGGTGAGCGGGACCGGAAAACGGTATTTTCATCCACTTTTTACATCTTGCTGGTAACCAGTCTGATTACCACAGCGGTGATCATCTTTTTTAGTCCATTCCTTGCCGATACATTGCTCGATAATCCCGCCGGTACGGATCTCTTTCGCATTACCGGTCTAATATTAATCTTCGATGCGCTGGGGAATTTGCCCTACCTAATTCTGCGTGCCGAGGAAAAGTCTGTGCAATTTACCATGTTCCGGGGATTGCGATTTAGCCTGGAGCTCATCTTCAACGTCATCTTTGTTGTTGTGCTTAAGCTGGAAGTTGCCGGTATTCTATATACCAGTCTTGCCGCCTCGCTAATCAATTTTCTGGTAATGACCCCGATTATCTTTCGCTACCTGACGGCGAAAATCGATTTTTCGTTAGTGAAGGAATTGTTCATCTTCGGATTGCCCTTTTTACCAAATGGCATTGCTTTTACCGTGATCGAGATGATCGACCGTTTTCTGGTACCAAACTTTCTTGGTAAAGCTGCGTTGGGTGTATACGGCGCCAATTACAAATTCGGGGCGATTCTAATGTTGGTGATCAGTGCTTTCCGCAATGCCTGGCAACCGTTCTTCCTGAAGATCGCCCACCAGGAAAATGCCCGGGAGATATATTCGCGGGTGCTAACTTACTTTCTCGCCGGTGCAGCAATGATTATTCTCGGAGTAACATTGTTCATCCGGGATGTCTTGACATTCGATTTCTTCGGAAAGGGATCGCTGCTGGGTCCGATGTATTGGGATGGGATTGGTATCATCCCTATTATATTATTGTCCTACAGTTTTTATGGTATTTATGTGATACTGACACCAGGCTTTTATATTGAGAAGCAAAGCAAATACATGATTGTTTTTACCGGCAGCGGCGCGTTAGTGAATATCGCGGCTAACTTTTACCTGTTACCAACGCTAAACAGCTACTGGGGCGCCGCCTGGGCGACATTAATCAGTTATTTTGTAATGGCATTGACGATTTACCTGGTCTCGAACCGGATTTACCCAATTCAAATAGAGTGGAGGCGAATCGGGATGATTGCGGCATTGCTCGCTGCTTGTATGAGCATCTTTTACCTCTTGAATCCGGTCGTGCCTTTACGAATCGTTCTTCTTTTAGCGGCATTCTTTGTGCTTTGGCGCTGGGTGCTCAATGAGACCGAGCGGGCGGGAATTACGCAGAAATTGCAACGATTTAAAAAGAGTTAAATGTCCAATGTTGTTATGTGTTGTTAAGTCGTACCCCCATTGTACAATAAAGTAGTACCGCCCCTGGCGGTTGGGAAATAACGAATTTTATAGAAGAT